>NZ_BDBF01000001.1 GCF_001612845.1 Nocardia elegans NBRC 108235
GCTCCGGCCGCCGCTGCCGCCCCGGCCGCGCCGTCGGCTCCGGCCGGCGCCCGTCCGCAGCTGCAGGCACTGCGCGGCACGGTCCAGAAGGCCAACCGCATCCGGCAGATAACCGCCACCAAGACCCGCGAATCGCTGCAGACCACCGCGCAGCTGACCCAGACCCACGAGGTCGACGTCACCAAGATCGCGGCGCTGCGGGCCAAGGCCAAGAGCGCATTCGCCGACCGCGAGGGTGTCAACCTGACGTTCCTGCCGTTCTTCGCGAAGGCCGCCGTGGAGGCGCTGGGCGTGCACCCCAACGTCAACGCCTCCTACAACGAGGACACCAAGGAGATCACCTACCACTCCTCGGTGCACCTGGGCATCGCGGTCGACACCGAGCAGGGCCTGCTGTCGCCGATCATCCACAACGCCAGCGACCTGTCGCTGGCCGGACTGGCCCGCGCCATCGCCGATATCGCCAACCGCGCCCGCACCGGTGGCCTCAAGCCCGACGAGCTGGCCGGCGGCACGTTCACGATCACCAACATCGGCAGCCAGGGCGCCCTGTTCGACACCCCGATCCTGGTTCCGCCGCAGGCGGCGATGCTGGGCACGGGTGCGATCGTCAAGCGCCCGATCGTGATCTCCGACAACGGCAGCGAGTTCATCGGCATCCGCTCGATGTGCTATCTGCCGCTGACCTACGATCATCGCCTCATCGACGGCGCCGACGCCGGCCGCTTCCTGACCACCATCAGGCACCGGCTGGAGGAGGCCGCGTTCGAGGCCGATCTCGGTCTGTAAATCGCTGGGCGACACGACGATTCGGTGACGACATGAAGGTTGTGATCGCCGGTTCGTCCGGACTCGTCGGGACGGCGCTGGTCGCCGCGCTGCGTCGAGACGGGCACGAGGTGGCTCGCCTGGTGCGCCGTCCCGCCGCGGCCGAGGACGAGTTCAGCTGGGATCCGGTGCGGGCACAGGTGCCCGCACCGGCCCTGCGAGCGGCGGATGCCGTGGTCAACCTCTGCGGCGCCGGACTCGGCGCGCGGCGCTGGAACGGCAGCTACAAGCAGCAGTTGCGCGACAGCCGCATCGGCCCGACCGATGTGCTGGCCACCGCGGTCGTCGACGCCGGAGTGCCGACGCTGGTGAACGCCAGCGGCGTGCATTTCTACGGCGGCGACACCGGCGACCGGGTGATCACCGAATCCGATTCCGCCGGAACGGGTTTCCTGGCGACGCTGTGCCGGGACTGGGAGGCCGCCACCCAGCCCGCGGTCGACGCCGGGGTGCGGGTGGTGCAGGTGCGCAGCGCGGTGGTGCTCTCGCGTCACGGCGGCATGCTCGCCCTGCTGCGGCCGCTGTATTCGATCGGACTGGGCGGGCGCCTCGGCAGCGGGCGCCAGTATCAGCCGTGGATCTCACTCGACGACGAGGTCGCCGGCATCTCGTTCGTGCTGACGAATCCGTCGGTGCGGGGACCGGTCAACATGGTCGGCCCGGCGCCGGTGACCAATGCCGAATTCAATCGGGCGCTGGCGCGGGCGCTGCATCGTCCGGCTCCGTTCATCGTGCCCGCCGTCGCATTGCAGGCCGCGGTCGGCGAACTGGCCCAGGAGGCGATCCTGCGCGGCCCGCGCGCGATTCCCACCGTGCTCGAGGAGGCGGGCTACACCTTCCGCCACGAAACCATCGGGCAGGCGCTGGCCTCGGTGATCGGCGACAACCGCTGATCGACCACGGTCCGCGCTGGTGTTCTCCGGCCACGCCGCCGTACGCTCGAATGGCGTAATCGGCTCGGTCGCTGTCCGGCGCCTCGCGGGAAGTCGCACAACCAAGGCGGACAGCGGGTCATCGCGCGAAGAAGGTGACCGGTGTGGCACAGACGGCTCCCCAGGCTTCCCCCGGGCCGCGGACGCGCTCGCCTCTCGTCCCGGCGGCGGCCCGGCAGGCCCTGCTGCGCGATGGTGTTCACCTCGTGCCCGCCGCCGTCACCACATCGTGGCTCGGCGTGGACGAACGAGCATGGGCCAATTTCCACACCCACTGGGACGCGCTGTGCCCGGACGCGTACGCCTCCGAGCGGGGAACCCGCAGACTGCGGCGCTACGGCCGGTTTTCCTTCTCGGCGGCGACCGGGCAGTTCCATCGGCTCCCGCAGGAATACTTCGTGCAGCCGGAGGCCACCAATCCGCTCTATGTCGGCAGGGACCGCATCTTCGAGCCCCTGACGGATTCGTTCGTCGACGCGCCGGTTTTCCGCGCTGTGCTGCGGCTGCTCGGGCGATTCGCGACGACGCTGGACGACCCGCCGGAGTGGACCGTGAAGGTGCACCCCTTCCGAGTCGCCGCCGCCGCGGGCGCGCGGGGGCTGCCCACGCCGGAGGGCCGGCACCGCGACGGTGTCACGCTGGTCGCGTCGCTGCTGGTCGGTCGGCGAAACGCCACCGGCGGGGTGAGTTCGGTCTTCGACACCGACGGCAGGCAGTTGGTGACGGCGACGCTCGGCGAGCCCGGAGATCTGCTGCTGGGCGACGACCGCCGCACTCTGCACAGCGTGTCGCCCCTGTCTCCGGTGGATCCGAGCCGGCCGGCCTACCGCGATGTCCTGGTCGTGACGTTCGCCCCGGGACCGCGCAGGAGGTGAGGCGATGGCACCGCCACGGTCAGCGACGGATACGAAGATCCTGCCGATCGTCGTCGGACTGGCCTTCGCCTTCACCATCACGGTGGTGGACCCGCTGGTGCTCAACCTGAACCTGCCGCAGGTGAGCCGCGCTCTCCACGTTCCGCCGCATCTGATCGGACTCTTGGGTGGAACCGCGACGCTGGTGATGGCCGCCGCGGTCCTCGCCGCGGGCAACCTCGGCGACGCATTCGGACTCGAGCGGCTGCTCACGCTGGGGCTGATCGTCGTCACGGTCGCCGACCTGTTGTCCTTCTTCTCGCCCGGTTTCGGCTTCCTGCTGGCGATGCGGGCTCTGGCCGGACTCGGCATGGCCGCGCTGCTGGGCGGGCCCCTGGCCCTGCTGAAAACGTCGGTGCCGGAGAGCAAGCGGGCGGCGGCCATCGGCATGCTCATGGCCGTCGAAATGGTCCTGTGTGGTGTCACCCCCACGCTCACGGGCTGGGTGGTCACCACCGCCGGCTGGCGGTTCCTGTTCCTGCTCACTCCGCTGCTGGCCGCGGTCTCGCTGGTGCTGACCGCGCGCTATGTGCCGGAGGCTGCTCGCACCCAGCGCCGACGGCTCGACGTCGGCGGGATCAGCCTGTTCGGGATGACACTGACAACACTGGTCATCGGCCTGGCGGCAGCGCAGAACGGGATCACCCGCCCGCAGACCTGGCTGACTCTGGCGATCAGCGCGACCGCCGCCCTGCTCTTCGTCCGGCACGAACGCCGGGCACGCGAGCCCGCGCTGGACCTGGCCCTGTTCCGCAACTCCGGATTCTGTGTGGCGTTGACGGCGGCCCTCACGCTGAATCTGCTCGCCGCCGGGCTGGGTTTCGTCCTCGGGCAATTCGGCAGTGTGGTGCTGGCGTTGTCCCCCGAAGCCATCGGGCTGCTGTATCTGCCCGGCACCCTGCTGATCGCCGGCGCCGTTGTCTTCGCGGGCCGCGTGGTCGGAAAGACCACTCCGTGGCCGGTGATGGTCGCGGGCCTGCTGCTGCTGGCGGCGAGCGGATTCGTGCTGGCAGCCACCGCGAGCCCCACGATGGCGCTGTGGCTGCTGGTGGCGGTCGTCTGGCTGGGCAACCTGGGATCTCTGGTCACGTCGGTCTCGGTGTCGGAGGCGGTTCTCGCCGAAGCGCCGCCCGGGCACTCCGGCACGGTCGCCTCCACCCAGCTGGCGTTCGGCATGATCGGCTGCGCGTTCGGGCCCACCGTCTATCTGCTGCTGTTCCAGTTCTTCTTCCGGCAGGCATGGTCGGCCGACGCCGAGGCACGCGGCATGGCGGTGACGCGGGCCGAACAGACCGTCGACGCGGTACGCAGCGGCATGGCGCTCAGTCCGGGCACTACCTACGATCCGAATCTGCTACGGCAGACCAGTGGACTGGAGTTGGGACTCGACGTCGCCGGCGGGTTGCGGCTGACCATGGCGACCGTCAGCGTCCTACCGCTCGTGGTCGCGGTGGTGACCTGTCTGCTGCCCCTGCGCCGGAAGTCGCAGAGATAGTCGCCCGTCGCCCCCACGCGTGTGATCGAGTCGGCTCGCCGCCACCGCTGGTTGCCGATAGTTTGAGGCGGTGACCGATATCCAGTCGGGTGGACCGCGCATTCGCGATGCCGAGGAACGCGACATCCCCACGATCCTCGCCATCCACAACGACGCCGTGGCCGAGACGACCGCCATCTGGGACACCAACCCGGTCGACCTCGACGATCGCCTGCGCTGGTGGCGCGACCGGGTGGCCGCCGGATACCCGGTGCTCGTCGCCATCATCGACGGTCAGGTGGCCGGCTATGCCAGCTACGCGCAGTGGCGGCCCAAATCCGGTTATCGCTACTGCGTGGAGAATTCGGTGTACGTCTCGGAGCGGTTCCAGCGCCGCGGCGCGGCGACCGCGCTGCTGACGGCACTGCTGGGACGGGCCGAGGAGTCCGGGCGGGTGCACACCGTGATCGCGGCGATCGAAACCTCCAACAAGACCTCGATTCTGCTGCACGAGAAGTTCGGCTTCCGGATCGTCGGCCAGCTGCCCGAAGTGGGGCACAAGTTCGGCGGCTGGATGGATCTGACCTTGATGCAGCGCACGCTGCCGGGCCCGATTTCGGCGGGCGTAGAGTCGTTCGGGTGACCTCCGTCGACACCCCGACATCGAACAGCGGCACGGCACACACCGCCGCGCCGGCCACTTCGTCCTCCGATTCCCTGGTACGGGAATCAGGCGGTCGCAAATTGCTCCGCATCGAGGCCCGCAACGCGCAGACCCCGATCGAACGCAAGCCGAAGTGGATCCGCACCCGCGCCACCATGGGCCCCGAGTACTCCGAGCTCAAGGGCCTGGTCAAACGCGAAGGGTTGCACACGGTCTGCGAGGAAGCGGGCTGTCCCAACATCTTCGAATGCTGGGAGGACCGCGAGGCCACCTTCCTCATCGGCGGCGAACAGTGCACCCGGCGCTGCGATTTCTGCCAGATCGACACCGGTAAGCCCGCCGCGCTCGACCGCGACGAACCGCGCCGGGTGGCCGAGAGCGTGCAGGCGATGGGCCTGCGGTACTCGACGATCACCGGCGTCGCGCGCGACGACCTCGAAGACGGCGGCGCCTGGCTGTACGCCGAAACCGTGCGCGCCATCAAGCGACTCAACCCGCACACCGGCGTGGAGTTGCTGATCCCCGATTTCAACGCCGATCCCGATCAGCTGGCCGAGGTGTTCTCCTCGCGGCCGGAGGTGCTGGCGCACAACGTGGAGACGGTGCCGCGCATCTTCAAGCGGATCCGCCCGGCGTTCCGCTACGAACGGTCGCTGGCGGTGCTGACCGCGGCCCGCGAGGCCGGACTGGTCACCAAGTCGAATCTGATCCTCGGTATGGGCGAGACGCCCGAAGAGGTCACCCAGGCGATGCGTGATCTGCACGAGGCCGGCTGCGACATCCTCACCATCACCCAGTACCTGCGGCCCTCGCCGCGCCACCATCCGGTGGACCGCTGGGTGAAGCCGGAGGAATTCGTCGAACATTCCCGCGTCGCAACCGAACTCGGCTTCGCCGGCGTGATGGCCGGGCCGCTGGTGCGCTCGTCCTACCGCGCCGGCCGGTTGTACGCGCAGGCGATGGCGCATCACGGCCGGGAGATCGCACCGGAGATGGCGCATCTGGCCGAGGAGGGCTCGGCGAGCCAGGAGGCGAGTTCGGTTCTCGCCCGATTCGGCGGCTGAACAACCCCCAGCCACCCCGCAGCGACCGGCCGAATTCCCGTTCGGCCGGTCGTTCGTTGCATACGGGGTGCGGATTCACCACGGATGGGGTGCGGATCCCCGGAACGGGTGACACAGCCGCGCGCCGGTGGGAAGCTCGAAGCAACCGCATGTGTCGACTCCGGGAAGTGAAGAGACATGGCCGAGAAAGCGAGCACCGCCGCCCGTAACAGTTCCGCCGGCAGAGTGATCGAGGCATCGCAGCCCGACGGTATCCGCAATGTGGTCCTGGTCGGGCACACCGGCTCCGGCAAGACCACCGTGGTCGAGGCACTGGCCATGGAGGCCGGGGCGCTCACCCGAGCCGGCCGCGTGGAGGACGGCACCTGTGTCTCGGATTACGACGATATCGAGCAGCGCCAACACCGATCGGTGCAGTTGTCGGTGGTGCCGGTCGCCTGGAACGGCATCAAGGTCAATCTGATCGATACGCCAGGATATGCCGATTTCGTCGGCGAACTACGGGCCGGTCTGCGAGCTGCGGATGCGGCCCTTTTCGTGGTCTCGGCCGCTGCGGGCGCCGACGGTGTCGACGGGCAGACGCTGGCGCTGTGGGAGGAATGCGCGCGGGTCGGGATGCCGCGGGCCCTGGTGATCACCCATCTGGACGCGGCCCGCGCCGATTTCGATCTGATGGCCCAGACCTGCGCGGATCTGCTCGGCGACGGCGATTCCGACGCCATCCTGCCGCTGCAGCTGCCGGTGTACGGCCCGAAGGGTGCCGACGGACACCGCCCGGTCACCGGGGTCGTCGACCTGCTGACCGAGCAGGTCTTCGACTGTTCCGGCGGCGCCCACACCCGCACCGACGCCACCGCCGAACAGACCGCGCAGATCGAGACCGCCCGCAACCGGCTCATCGAGGGCATCATCGCCGAGAGCGAAGACGAAACCCTGATGGACCGCTACCTCGAGGGTGAACGGATCGACCTCACCACCTTGATCGCGGATCTGGAACGCGCGGTGGCGCGCGACCGCTTCCATCCCATCCTGATCGCGGCGCCTCCGCCCGAGGGCACCCGCGAGGGCCTGGGCATGGTCGAGATTCTCGAGCTGATCACGCGCGGCTTCCCCACCCCCGCCGAACATGCGGTCGCGGCGCGCTGCCCGGGCAACGGTGCCGCGCCGCAGCCACTGTCCTGTGATCCGGGCGCGCCGCTGGCCGCCGAGGTGATCCGCACCGCCTCCGACCCGTATGTGGGCCGGGTGTCGCTGGTGCGCGTCTTCTCCGGCACCCTGCATGCCGACGACACCGTGCACATCTGCGGGCACAACGACGGCAACGGGCACGATGTCGACGAACGGGTCGGCGCGGTGACGGCGCCGTTCGGTAAACAACAGTTCCCGATCGGCCAGGCCATCGCCGGCGACATCGCCTACGTCACCAAACTGGGGCACGCCGAGACCGGAGATACGGTGTCGGCCAAGGATTCTCCGCTGCTGATCGAGCCGTGGCCGCTGCCCGAACCGCTGCTGCCGGTGGCGGTGCGCGCCCACGGCAAGGCCGACGAGGACAAGCTGTCGCAGGGCCTGGCCCGCCTGGTCGCCGAGGATCCGACGGTGCGCCTGGAGCAGAATCCGCGCACCCATCAGCTGGTGCTGTGGTGTCTGGGCGAGGCGCATCGCGATGTCGCGCTGGAACGGCTGCGGTCCCGGTTCGGCGTGCAGGTCGATGTCGACGAGTATCGGGTGGCGTTGCGAGAAACGTTCGCGGGCAAGGCCGCCGGGCACGGGCGGCATGTGAAGCAGTCCGGCGGCCACGGCCAGTACGCGATCTGCGATATCGAGGTGGAACCGCTGCCGGAGGGTTCCGGGATCGCATTCGTCGACAAGGTGGTCGGCGGCGCGGTGCCACGCCAGTTCATCGGCTCGGTGGAGAAGGGCGTGCGCGCGCAGGCCGAGCGCGGCGTCGCCGCCGGATATCCGCTCGTCGATGTACGGGTGACCCTGCTCGACGGCAAGGCGCATTCGGTCGATTCCTCCGATGCCGCCTTCCAGACCGCGGGAGCGCTGGCCCTGCGGGAGGCGGCCGCCGCCGCCCGGATCGACCTGCTCGAACCGATCGCCGAGGTGCGGGTGACCGTCGCCGACGATTTCGTCGGCACCATCCTCGGCGATCTGGCCGGCCGCCGCGGCCGCGTACTGGGCACCGAACCGGCCGCTGCCGGGCGCACCGTCATCCGCGCCGAGGTCCCCGAACTGGAATTGAGCCGCTACGCCATCGACCTGCGCTCACTCTCGCGCGGCGCGGCCCAGTTCGACCGCAGCTATGTGCGGCACGAACCGATGCCGAGCCAGATCGCCGCAGACCTGCGCAGTCGCAGCGAAGCCACCGTCTGAGGCGAGCGTCGCACTGTTCTGCGGCCCGTGCGGGGTATGTCCCGCTCGACCACTATCCTGAGAGGTATGGCAGCAGGTAAGGGCGGCACACCGTCGAAGGAAGCGAAGGCCGCGGCGAAGGCGGCGCGCAAGCAGGCGTCGAAGGAGCGGCGTCAGCAGCTCTGGCAGACGTTCCAGATGGTGCGCAAAGAGGACAAACTGCTGCTGCCGCTGATGATCGGCGCGCTGGTCGGCATTACCGTGGTGCTGTTCCTCGTCGGCTTCCTGTTCGACATGCAGTGGTTCCTACTGCCGGTCGGCATTCTGTTGGGCGCGCTGGTCGCCTTCATCATCTTCGGACGCCGGGTGCAGAAGAACGTCTACGCCAAGGCCGAGGGTCAGGCGGGTGCGGCCTGGTGGGTGCTGGACAACCTGCAGGGTAAGTGGCGTGCCACCCAGGCTGTCGCCGCCACCACCCAGCTCGACGCCGTCCATCGCGTGATCGGCCTGCCCGGTGTGGTCCTGGTGGCCGAGGGGTCGCCGCAGCGGGTGAAATCGCTGCTGGCGCAGGAGAAGAAGAAGACCGCTCGCCTGGTCGGCGACACTCCGATCTACGACATCGTGATCGGCAACGAGGAGGGCCAGGTTCCGCTGAAGAACCTGCAGCGCCACCTCACCAAACTGCCCCGCAATATCGACGCCAAGCGGATGGACCTCATCGAGGGCCGCCTCACCGCACTGGCCACCCGCGGCGGACCGGCGCTGCCGAAGGGCCCGCTGCCGGCCGGCGCGAAGATGCGCGGAGTGCAGCGCACCATCCGCCGCCGCTGAATCACGCACGCCGGGCTCTGTCGCACAGCTGACGACCCTGATCGCCGCCATCCCGGATGTCCGGGGTGGCGGCGATTGCCGTGCAGGCCGACTCCCGCCGCATCTCCGTCAAACCCGGGACAGGACCACAGCGCCTCCCATATGTTCGTATATAGGACATCCGGCCATGAAAGTCGGACAGACGATCAGGAGGTGCGATGCCGTACTACCGGGCCGTCGGCGAATTCCCCCGGCAGCGTCATACCGCCTTCACCCTCGGCGACGGCACGCCGACGTTCGAGGAGTTCATCGGGGAGGAGGGGTTCTCGGGGACCGGTTCGCTGCTCTATCACCGCCGCGTGCCGTCGGCACTGGTCGACGCGCGCGAGTGGGATCTCGGCGATCAGTCCCTCACCGCGAACATCCCGCTGCTGCCCCGGCATTTTCATCTGCCCGACCTTTTTCACGACGTCACCGGCCGGGACGCGGTCCGGCACCGCCGCCCGGTTCTCGCCAATGCCGATGTCCGCATCTCCTATGTCGTGGCCGACGAGCCCTCTCCGCTCTACAGCAACGGCATCGGCGACGAGGTGATCTTCGTCGAGGCCGGCGCGGCCACTCTCGAGAGCGTGTTCGGCCGGGTCGAAGTGCGGCAGGGCGACAATGTCGTCATACCGCGGGTCACCATCCATCGCTGGCTGCCGCACACCGACGCGGGCCCGTTGCGGCTGCTGTGCGTCGAGGCGGCCGGACACGTGCAACCGCCGGACAAGCACCGCACGCGCTACGGCCAATTCCTCGAGGGCTCCCCGATCACCGAGCGCGACCTGCGCGGACCGGCCGGACCGTTGCTGGCCCCCGGCGAACTGGTCGACGCCGACACCGAGGTCTACGTCAAACATCGCACCGCCTCGGGCCTGCACGGCACGGTGGTCGTCTACGACCATCACCCGTTCGACGTGGTCGGCTGGGACGGGCACCTGTATCCGTACGCGCTGAACTATCGCGACTTCTCCCCCGTCGTCGGTGCGGTGCTGCAACCCCCGCCCACCTATCAGGTGCTGCAGGGCCCGGGCTTCGTGGTGTGCAACTTCGTCCCGCGCCCACTGGAATTCGCACCCGGGGCGATCAAGGTGCCCTACTACCACTCGAACGTCGACTCCGATGAGGTGATGTTCTACTTCGCCGGAGAGACCGCCGCGCGCAAGGGGTCCGGCATCCGCACCGGTTCGGTGAGCCTGCATCCCGCCGCGTACACCCACGGCCCCCGACGCCAGGCCTATCTCGACTCCCCCGGTTTCACCGAACCGAACGAGATGGCGTTCATGATCGATACCTTCCGCCCGCTGGAGGTCGCCGAAGGCGGCACCGCGAGCGATGTGCCCGGCTATCCGTGGAGCTGGTCGGACAAACCGTATGCCGGTCGGCCACAACAGAAGAGAGGCCATCGTGAGTGAGCCGTTCGAGCGGATCCCGGTGATCCTGCACAGCGAGGAGCAGCCCACGGTCCGCGAGACCTATGGATTCACCGGCGGTCACGGAATCGTACTGGAGGGGCAGCTGCTGCGACCGCCCGGCGAACGACGTTCGGGCGGAACGGTTTTCCTGTTCCAACATCCGACCTCGACGCTGAATCTGCTGCCGATGCCGACCGCGCTCGCCGCCCGCGGGCAGCACGTGCTGTGCGGGGCGAGCCGCTACCCGAAGAACGATTCCGCGCTGGTGATGGAGAAGGTGGTCCTCGACCTCGGCGCGTGGGTGCGCTGGGCGCGGGAGGTCGCCGGCTACGACCGCGTGATCCTGGTCGGCTGGTCCGGCGGCGGATCGCTGTCGCTGCTCTATCAGGCCGAGGCATTGGATCCGAGCATTACGCACACGCCCGCCGGAGATCCGGTAGATGTCGTGGGAGCGGGACTTTCACCGGCCGACGGGGTGGTGTTCATCGCGGCTCATCTGTCGCGGGCCGAGACGCTCACCGAATGGCTCGATCCGTCGGTGATCGACGAAACCGATCCACACCGCCGCGACGCCACCTGGGACATCTATGCCGACGACGCCCCGCAGCGCCCGCCCTACGACCCCGAATACGTCGCCGGATTCCGCGAGGCACAGCGCGCCCGCAACCGCCGCATCTCGGAATGGGCGCTCGCGCGCCTGGCCGACCTGCGCGCCGCCGGCGGGCCCGAACAGGAACAGCCATTCCTGGTCCACCGCACGATGTGCGATGTGCGCTGGCTCGATCCTGCCGTCGACCCCAACGACCGCCGCCCGAACTGGTGTTATCTCGGCGATCCGCGCACCGCGAACGTCGGACCGGTCGGCCTCGCCCGCTATACGACCCTGCGGTCGTGGCTGAGCCAGTGGAGTCTGGACCATTCGGTGGCGGGCGGGGCGCGCAATGCCGCGCGGATCACGAAAGGCCCGGTGCTGCAGATCGAGAATTCCGCCGACGACGCGGTGCCCGCCACCCACAACCCGATCGTGCGTGACGCGCTCGCCACCCCGGACCGCACCTATCGCGTAATCCCCGGCGCCACACACTATTACGTCGGACAACCGGGCCATCTGCGCGCCTGTCTCGAACACGTGGAGGAGTGGGCCGCCGAGCGTGAGCTGATCGAGGGACCGCCCACGTAGGATTTCTGCCATGCCGGCGCCCGACACCTCGCAGACTCTGAGCCGCGGACTCGATGTGCTGAAGTTGCTCGCCAGCAGCCCCCATGCCCGCACCCCCGCGCAACTGGCGCAGGAGCTGGGCCTTTCCCGCACGATCATCTACCGCCTGGTCGGCACGCTGGTCGAACACGGACTGGTGCGCCGCGCCGAGGACGGCACGGTCGGCGTCTCCGCGGGCGCGCTCGTGCTGACCCAGCACGTCCTCGGCTCGGTGCGCGAGGCCACTCGCGAGATCCTCGAGGATCTGGCCCGCGAAGTGGAGGCGACGGCGCATTTCTGCGTCGCCGACGGCGACGACGTCCTCGCGGTCGCGGTCGTCGAACCACCGTTCACCACCTTCCACGTCGCCTATCGGGTCGGCGCGCGCACCGGGCGCGGACAGGGCGCCCTCGGGGAGGCGATCGAGGCGTCGCGGCGCGGTGAGAGCGACATCTTCGAGAGCGAGGGCAAGCTGGTGCCCGGCGCGCACGGCGTTGTCGCCTCGCTGCCCGGGCTACCCGGTCCTCCGGCCGCGGTCGGCGTGGTCACTCTGGTCGGGCAGGAAACTCCGGCGATGGCCGATGCCGTACGCCGAGCCGCCCAGAGGTTGCATTCGGCGCTGGGGTAACCGAGCCCGCCCGGCACGTCGCAGCGGACATCCATCGCCTTGCGTCCCGCAACGTGACGACACTTGTCCGATAATCGGAAACTGCTTCACAACATACGATCGCCGCGCTAGCCTGCTCACACTTCGATCAGTCGTCAGGAGCAGCCGTGTCCGACTACACCTCCACCGCCCGCGCCGACGGCGCTCAGGCTCCGACCACGTTCCCGCCCCGCCGCCTCTGGATCGGCGGCCGCTGGCGCGACGCGAGCGGCGGCGCGACCTACCGCTCCGAGAATCCGACCACCCTCGAGCACATCTGCGATATCGCCGACGCGTCGGCCGAGGACGTCGACGACGCGGTCCGCGCGGCGCAATCGGCCTTCGACAGCAGCGGCTGGAGGCAGATGGGCGGCGCCGAACGCGGGCGAATCCTGTTCCGCGCAGCGGATCTCATCGAGGCCGACACGCAGTACCTGTCCGCGCTCGAGACCCTCGAGGTCGGAAAACTGTACAAGGACGGCGTTTTCGGCGACATTCCGGCCACCCTGGCCACGTTCCGCTACTACGCGGGATACGCCGACAAACTGCACGGCTCGACCGTGCAGCTGCCCGATTACGCCGGCCGGCACCGGCTCAACTACACCCTGCGCGAGCCCCTGGGTGTCGTCGGCGCGATCACACCATGGAACAACCCCATCGTGGTCGCCGGATGGAAGATCGCCCCGGCCCTGGCGGCGGGCAACACCGTGGTGATCAAGCCGCCGGAGGATGCGGCGCTGTCGATCCTGCGGCTGGCCGAAATCCTCGCCGAGGCCGGGGTGCCGGACGGGGTGTTCAACGTCGTGCCCGGCCGTGGCGAGACCGCCGGCGCCGCCCTCGCCCGCCATCCCGGCCTGGCCAAACTGACCTTCACCGGCAGCCCCGAGGTGGGCGCCCTGATGAACACCCACGCCGCCGGTCAGTTCCGCAAGGTCACCCTGGAACTGGGCGGGAAGAATCCGCAGATCGTCTTTCCCGATGCCGACCTCGACCGCGCACTGCCGTTTGTCGCGGTCGGCAATTTCCTGCACCAAGGCCAGGTGTGCGCGGCCGGCACGCGCGTGTACGTCCACGACAGCCTGGTGGACGAGGTCACGCGGCGGCTGGCCGAACACGCCGAATCGCTCACGCTGGGCGACCCGTTCGACGCCGAGGTCTCCATGGGACCGGTGGTGAACCGGCAGCAGCACGAGCGCATCGGCGGCTATCTCGGACTGGGTGCCGTCGAGGGCGCGGAACTGGTGACCGGCGGTTCACTCGCCGAGCGGCCCGGCTATTTCGTCGAGCCGACCGTCTTTCTCGGCCGCCACGATCAGCGCATCGCGCGCGAGGAGATCTTCGGCCCGGTGGCCACGATCATTCCCTTCTCCGACACCGCCGATGTACTGGCGCTGGCCAACGACACCCACTTCGGGCTCAACGCGATCATCTACACCGAGGACCTGCACACCGCGCAGACCACCGCGCGTGATCTGCGCGTCGGCAATGTGTGGATCAACGCCTTCGGCATCCCCGACATGACCACGCCGTGGGGTGGGCGGGCCGGCAGCGGCATCGGCCGCGAACTCGGCCCCGCCGGCATCGAGGCCTACACCGAGGAGAAGACGGTGCAGATGATGTTCTGAGCCGCCCGCCCTCAGGCCCGTTCTTCGAGCGCGGCGAGCATCCCGGCATCCAGCTCGACCTCTCGCGCCGCCACATTCTGTTCGAGATGCCCGATGCTGCGAGTCCCCGGAATCAGCAGGATGTGCGGATCGCGGGCCAGCAACCACGCCAGACCCACCTGGCTCGGCGTCACCCCGAGGCGGCCCGCGATATCGCGCACCACGTCGTCGCCGGCCACCTTGGGCCGATCCGGAAATCCCGAGCCGAGCGGAAAGTAGGGCACGAAAGCGATTCCCCGCGAACAACATTCGGCCAGCAGCGGTTCCTCGTCGCGTTCCAGCAGGTTGTACAGATTCTGCACGCACGCGATCCCGGCGGGGGCGGCGCGACCGAGTTGTTCGACGGTGACACTGCTGAGTCCGATCGCCCCGATCTTGCCCTCGTCCCGCAACGAGATCAGCTCGGCCAGCTGGTCGTCGAGATCCACGATCTGATCACCGGTCGCCACGATTCCGGGCGGACCGTCGACCCGGCGCAGGTTCACCACCGCCAACTGCTCGGCGCCCAGCGCCCGCAGATCCGCTTCGACCGCGGCCCGTAGCTGCTCGGGCTTCTGCGCCGGCACGAGACCATCGCCCGTATGCACGGCGCCGACCTTGTCGACCAGCAGCAGCTCGTCCGGATACGGATGCAGAGCCTCCCTGAGCAGCGCGTTCACCGAGCCGTTGCCATAGAAACCGGCCGTGTCGATGTGGCTCACGCCGAGTTCCACCGCTCGCCGCACAACCGCTACCCCGTCCGCGCCGGACTCCAGCTGCATCGCGCCGTAGCCGATCCGGCCGACCGCACGTCCCGCCAGTTCGCCGTCACGCGGTTGCGTCATGACCGTCATTCGGGTCTCCCTTGTTATCCTGGCATCAAACGGAGGATCCTCCGCTTAACTCCACAGTAGTACAGAAACGGAGGACCCTCCACTTTGTCCGGACAGCCGCGTGGACGCCGCGATGCCCAGCGCAACCGCCAACTACTCCTCGATGCCGCTCTCACCGCGTTCACGGGCGAAGAAGGCACGGTCAGCCTGGAAGCGATCGCCAAATCCGCCGGAGTGGGCATCGGCACGCTGTATCGGCACTTCCCGTCGCGGGAAGCGCTCATCGAGGCCGTGTACCGCAGCGAACTGGAACAGCTGTGCGATCAGGCGGCGCACCTGCTCGCCGGCCACACCCCGGAGGACGCACTGCGCATCTGGCTCGGCCGCTACGCCGACTTCGTGGCCACCAAACGCGGCATGGCCGAGGCGCTGCGCGAGGTCATCGCCTCCGGGGCGATGACCTCGGCGCAGACCCGCGAAAGACTCAGTGCGGCGATCCGTTCCGTCCTCGATGCGGGAATCTCGGCCGGCACGCTGCGCGACGACGTCCGGCCCGAGGACATCACGGCGGCGATGGCGGGCGCGACACTGGCCGGTGTCGACCGCGAGCAGATCGACCGTCTCCTCGACCTGTTGCTCGACGGGGTGCGACTCGGCGCGGGGAGGCCGGCCGACGAGGGCCGACCGACGACCACGTAACCACTCACCGTGGTCGCGCGCCGACAGGCCCCTCCTGCCGGGCGGCGAACGATTGCTACCGGGCGCGGATCAGTGCCGTCCCGGTCGCCCGGTCGTGCATACCGCGCCGATCCCCGTCGGTGAACAACGCGGGCACCACGAAAGTCAGCAATACCTGTCGCGCCACCGACCGCACGAATCCGACCGGCGCCGACGCATCGATCCGGACCGTGCGCATTCCCAGAAAGTACTGCCCGGGCGTGAACCCGAACAGCATGACCGTCACCACGCCGATCACGAACCAGATCAGGTAGGTGACAGTGTTGAGCGATCCGGCGCCGCGCACGATCAGCGCGGCGATACCCATGGCGATGAAGTAGTCGACGAACAGCGCGACGATGCGACGCGACATGGGCGCCAGCGACCCCACACCCTCCTGCGGCAGGCCGAGCAGCTTGCCGGGATAGTCGTCGGGCTGCGGCTCGCCGGGGTGGGCCGCATTCGGGCCGGACAGCCAGGAACCGGTAATTCGCGCCATGCTCCCAGCTTAGGCGTGGTGACGGTGAGGATTACGTCACACCCGGGCCACACCCCGGCAGCCACGTAACACCGGCCGCCGGCCGCCGGTTACCCGCCGGAGGGTCCGCGTCACCACGTCCGGCCGCCCGCGGCGACGGCAGCACGGCACCCCGCCGGGGCGATTTCCCAAAGCGGTTGCGGCCGGGAAACTCTCGCGGTCGCACGCACCGATCGGCGACGATGCGCGGTCCTCGAATCGAGCGCCGGATGCCGTGGTGGCAGGATAACGGTGCTGGTCCGGCACCGCATCGTGAGCGACCCACCGCGCGGCGTTGCCCGGGGATGCCGCCGACCCGTCCAGCAGCACGTGTAACACTGGCGAAACACAGCCTTGATTGCGGGGAAACACCGCATCCATACCGTTCAGCGCTGAAACCCAGCAATCGGCACAGGCTGGGAACCGATCCGTAAGGAGTACTAAGTGGCGTTCAGCACGGCCGACGAGGTCATCAAGTACATCAAGGAGGAGGACGTCGAGTACGTCGACGTACGCTTCTCGGACCTTCCTGGCGTTCAGCAGCACTTCTCCATCCCGGCGAAGTCGTTCACCACCGACCTGGCCGAAGAGGGCCTGGCGTTCGACGGCTCCTCGGTGCGCGGTTTCCAGTCGATCGACGAGTCGGACATGCTGCTGCTGCCCGACTTCTCCACCGCCCGGATCGATCCGTTCCGTGCCGCGAAGACGCTGAACATGAACTTCTTCGTGCACGACCCGTTCACCCGTGAGGCCTACTCCCGTGACCCGCGCAACATCGCGCGCAAGGCGGAGGAGTACCTGCGCTCGACCGGTATCGCCGACACCGCGTTCTTCGGCCCCGAGGCCGAGTTCTACATCTTCGACGGCGTGCGCTACGACTCCGGCATGAACGGCGCGTTCTACGAGATCGAGTCCGTCTCCGGCTCGTGGAACACCGGCGAGGAGTTCAACCCGGACGGCACCCGCAACCTGGGCTACAAGGTCCGCAACAAGGGTGGCTACTTCCCCGTCGCCCCGTACGACCACTACGTCGACCTGCGCGACACGATCTCCACCAACCTGCAGAACGCGGGCTTCGTGCTCGAGCGCGGCCACCACGAGGTCGGCACCGCCGGCCAGGCCGAGATCAACTACAAGTTCGACACCCTGCTGTCGGCCGCGGACGACCTGCAGCTGTTCAAGTACATCGTGAAGAACACCGCGTGGCAGGAAGGCAAGTCGGTCACCTTCATGCCGAAGCCGCTGTTCGGTGACAACGGCTCGGGCATGCACGTGCACCAGTCGCTGTGGAAGGACGGCAAGCCGCTGTTCCACGACGAGGCCGGCTACGGTGGCCTGTCCGACCTGGCCCGCCACTACATCGGCGGCATCCTGCACCACGCGCCGTCGCTTCTGGCGTTCACCAACCCGACCGTGAACTCCTACCACCGTCTGGTGCCGGGCTACGAGGCCCCGATCAACCTGGTGTACTCGCAGCGCAACCGCTCCGCCGCGGTCCGCATCCCGGTCACCGGCAACAACCCGAAGGCCAAGCGCATCGAGTTCCGCGCGCCCGACTCCTCGGGTAACCCGTACCTGGCCTTCGCCGCCATGCTGATGGCCGGCCTGGACGGCATCAAGAAGAAGATCGAGCCGCAGGCCCCGGTCGACAAGGACCTCTACGAGCTCCCGCCGGAGGAGGCCAAGAACATCCCGCAGGCCCCCACCTCGCTGGCCTCGGTCATCGACCGCCTCGAGCAGGACCACGAGTACCTCACCGAGGGCAACGTCTTCACCGACGACCTCATCGAGACCTGGATCCAGCTCAAGCGTGACAACGAGATCGCGCCGGTGAACCTGCGTCCGCACCCCTACGAGTTCGAGCTGTACTACGACGTGTAAGTCGTCACGGCACAACCGAATTCACGAAGCCCCAGCCGAATCCGGCTGGGGCTTCGGTGCGTTCCGGGACACGCTACAGATGCGGGTGGCTGCCCAGGGATGCGCTGTAGACGGCCGGATGAGCTTGGGCGGCAGCGAGATTGCGGCGTTCCTCGGCGGTCAGGGTATGGCGGGCCAGCGCGCGGCGGGCGTAGGTGCGCAAGGTCCCCAGTAACGAGGGGTGGGCGTGAATGTGGATCATGGCTGGATCCCTCCTCCCTGAACTTTCGATGTGGCGAGGATCCCATTCTTCCATCAGTTCACCGAGATTTCAGGTTGTGTTCACTTTTGGGCCGCGCGGCGCGTCGCCGGTGAGCGCGCGGTTGCCAAGATCGAAAGAGAGTGAGATGATTCGCCTGTTATCTTCTCATCATGTCTAGTGGTCAAAGGAGATCACGGATGACCGCCTCCGTCGCCCGCGCCGAGCGCACCGAACACGAACTCGGCCCCCGCACGCCGATCGAGCCCGGAACCCGCATGTGGGACGAGGTAGGACTGATCACCTTCTCCCTCACCGCCGGATCGGCATTCCTGCTGCAGACCATGGAACCGACGATCTCCGCGGTCGTCGACGAGCACTCGACCTTCCGCACCGACCCGATGGGCCGCGCGATGCGCAGTCTCGCGGCGGTGATGACCTGGACCTACGGCGGTGACGAGGCCGTCGCCGAGGCCGAC
Organism: Nocardia elegans NBRC 108235; assembly: GCF_001612845.1. GTDB lineage: Bacteria > Actinomycetota > Actinomycetes > Mycobacteriales > Mycobacteriaceae > Nocardia > Nocardia nova. The sequence goes on from NZ_BDBF01000001.1 coordinate 18,654, forward strand.
CGCCTGCGGCATATGCACGCCTCCCTCAACACCGTCGACGCGCAGGGCAAACGCCACTCCGCACTCGCCTCCGGTCCGTGGGCCTGGGTGCTGCACACCGGCACCTACGCCTTCAACGAGGGCTCGAAATATTTCAGCCGCACGCCGCTCACCTACGCGGAGAAGGAGCAGTACTACCAGGAGGTGCTGCAGCTGCTGCGCATGTTCTCGGTGGCGCCCAAGGAGATTCCGCCGACCTACGCCGAATTCGAGGTCTTCTTCGCCGACACCGTGGAGAACCATCTGGTCGCCACCGACACCGCGCGCGACTACCTGAAGACGATCCGCCACGTGGCCCCGCCGAAGTCGCTGCCCACACCGCTGGTGCCGCTGTGGAAGCTGGCCGCCGCACCGCTGGGCCGCATGCAGTACTTCTGCACCGTCGGCACCACACCCGAACCGGCGCGCCGCAAACTCGGACTGACCTGGACCGCGCAGGACGAGCGCAACCTGCGCATCCTGGGCTGGCTGCTGGCCCGGCTCGTGCCACTGCTGCCGGAACGGATCCGCTACTTCCCCATCGCCTACGAGGCGCGCAAACTCGAACGCGACCGCGCCCGGCTGCGCAAGGTGCTCGATCTGCGCCCGATGTAATCGAGGCGCCGCGTGACCGGCCGGCTTCCCGACCCCGGTTCTGAGGGCTGGACGGGTGGCGGTGCAGACTCGATAGTCCTATGGTGCTCGAGAATTCATCGCCACGCGCGCGGCGCGTGCTCACGCGCGTGCTGTGCGGGCTGGTCCTCCTGGTCGCGGCGGCGGCGCCGGTCACCGCGACCGCCGCACCGGCCCCGGCGTATCAGTGGCGCCAGGAGTTCCTGACCACCCCCGACGGTGTGCGGTTACACGCGGACATCCTCCGGCCCGCCGGCATGGCCGACGACGTGCGCACTCCCGTCGTCATGACGGTGAGCCCCTACCGCAACCATCTGGCATTCACAGCCGAAATTCATCCGCAGGGCGGGCCGTCGCTGCGCGATCTGTATTCGGAACTGTTCCTCGACGCCGGCTACACCTATGTGATCGTGGATCTGCGAGGTTTCGGGGGGTCCAGTGGCTGCCCCGACTTCGGTGGCCCCGGCGAGCAGAGCGATGTGCGTACCGCGGTCGAATGGGCTGCGGCACAACCGTGGTCGACCGGACGAGTCGGCCTGACCGGTACCTCCTACGAGGCATGGACCGGCATCATGGGTCTGGCCACCAACCCGAAGGGGCTGGCGGCGGTGGCGTCGTTCGAACCCGTCGTCGACCCGTACAGCTACCTGTACATGCAGGGCATTTCGTGGAAGTTCTCCGGAAAACCGGTGACCGAGGACGGAATTCGCCCCGGGGATATGGCCGGATTCGAACATCTGCTGATCTCCTCCACCCCCGCGCACCCCTCCGACTCACCGGAATACAAGGCCAACGCCGCGCGGCTACCGATCGAATGCGCGCGGTCCTATCTGGCGGGCACCACCGACCACGACGGCGGTACCCGGTTCTGGCGCGATCGTGACCTCACCGATCGCGTTCGCGGCAGCAAGGTTCCGCTGTTCTTGAGCCAGGGTTTCCTCGATTACAACACCCGCGCCTATCGAGTCTTCGACGTCTGGAAGAATCACGACCTACCCGAGGACAGGGGCTGGTTCGGCCAGTGGGGACACCAGAACTGCCACGAGGCATGCGGGACACCGCAGTTCTACAGCGAGGCGCTGGCCTTCTTCGACAAGTATGTGGCCCAACGCGACGTCCAGGTTCCGGGCCCGCGCGTCACCGTCGGCAGTTTCGACGGCCGGTGGCGCAGCGAAAAAGTCTGGCCGCCCGCCGATTCCGCACGAGTGACGATGCCGATCCGGCCCGGTGAATACACCGATCGCGGCCTGCTCCCCGGACCGGACCGCGAGTACTGGTCGCTCTCGCAGCCGCTGCCCTCCGATCAGCATCTGTCCGGAATCCCCATGGCCACCCTGGCATTGAGCGGCCCACCGGACGCCACGGTGGCCGCGGAACTCTACGATGTGGCGCCCAACGGCGCGGGCACGGTGATCACTCGGGGTATCGCGCAGGTCGCCGAGACCGCGAACATCCGCCTGCTGGCACAGGATTGGACCGTGCCGGCCGGGCATCGGATCGGGGTGCGTATCACCGATGTGGTCGACACCGTCTGGTCGCACACTCCGGCGAATGCGCGGGTGAGCGTGCATTCCGGCACCATGGAGTTGCCGCTGCTCACCGGCACCCGGAATTTCGATCTGACCGGCGGCACCAGTGAAGCGCTCGGCAAATGGCGCGCGCGCTGGGTGACCGACCTGCCGGCCGAGGTGCTGCGCGATTCCGGTGTGACCGTGGACTTCCCGCAACGACGAGGAGATCGATGACAGCGACCGGTACGACCGCGACCACCGTCGACGACGCGACCGCCCAGCGGCTCGCGGCCGCCCTGCGCTGCGTCACCGTCTCCCGCGACGACGCCGATGCCGACGTGGTCGAATTCGACCGGCTCGCAAGCCTTCTCGAACACGAATTCCCGTTGGTACATACCCATCTCGAACTGGAGCGGTTCGGCCACAGCCGCTTGTATCGCTGGCCCGGCACCGAACCGGGTACGGCGGCCGTTCTGCTCGCCCATCAGGACGTGGTTCCGGTCGACGACGAGGCCCGCTGGACCCATCCCCCGTTCGCCGGTGTGGTCGACGACGAATTCGTCTGGGGCCGCGGCGCGATCGACGACAAGAGCCGGGTGCTGGCCATTCTGGAGGCCGCCGAATCGCTGCTGGCCGAGGGCCGCCGTCCGCGCCGGACCATCTATTTCGCCTTCGGCCACGACGAGGAGATCTTCGGCCGCGCCGGCGCCACCCGGATGGCGGCCCGGCTGCGCGAGCTCGAGGTGCGCGCCGATCTGCTGCTCGACGAGGGCGGAGTGATCACCCAGGGCGTCGCCGACGGGGCCACCGCACCCGTCGCCTCCATCATGCTCGGCGAAAAAGGCTGGGCCACGGTGCAATTGCGCACCACCGACACCGGCGGGCATTCCTCGATGCCCGGTCGCGAGACCGCAGTGGGCCGGATCGCGCGGGCGATCGCGCGCCTCCAGGACCATCCGATGCCGCTGCGCATGACGCCGGTGATCGCCGACATGCTGGTCCGGATGCGCCCCGCCATGGCCGAACCGCGGCGTTCCGCGCTGCGGCTGGCCCCGGTCGCGGGCGCGGTGATCACCCGGATGATGGCGGCGCGGCCGCAGACCGAGGCGCTGGTCCGCACCACGACCGCCCCCACCGTGATCCGCGGCGGGGTGAAGGCGAACGTGCTGCCGCAAAGCGCCGAGGCGCTGGTGAATTTCCGTATCCTGCCCGGTGATTCGGTGTCCGCCGTGCTCGACCACTGCCGCCGCGTGGTCGCCGACCCGCGCGTCGCGATCGAGGTGATCGGAACGGCCTCCGAACCGTCGCGGATCACCGGACCCGGCCCCGCCTTCGACGTGCTCGCCGACATCACCCGCGCTCTGGTGCCCGACGCGGTGGTGACCACCGGCATCGTGCCCGGCGCCACCGATTCCCGCCACTACGACGGGCTGGCCGCCACCCGGTGCAACTTCGCGCCGATCGTGGTCGACGCGGCGGATCTGGAGCGGATCCACGGCACCGACGAACGGCTCTCCCGGGCCAATTACGCGCGGCTGATCGAATTCAACCGCCGCGTCCTCGCGCACTACACCGGCACCGGCGGCTGATGCCGGGAATGTCGGTGTTCGCCGCTACCCTCAACGGGTGCGAGCTACAGCAACGTTCACCGTCAAATCCTTCGTCGCCACGGACGTCCTGCCCGATCCGGATATCCCCACCGCGACGCCGGTCGGAATCGCCCGGCTGGAAAAGCATTTCGAGGGTGAGGCGGTCGGACGTTCGGCCACGTTGTTCACCGCCGCGTTCGACCAACTGTCGGGCCGGGGCACCTATGTCGCGATGGAGTCGTTCGAGGGCTCGCTCAACGGATTGGCCGGCACGTTCAACTTCGCCCATTCGGCGACCACCGCGGGCGAGGACCGCAGCGCCGAATTCTTCACGATCGTGCCCAGCAGCGGCACCGGGGAGCTGAGCGAGATCACCGGAACCGGCGGTCTGGCGGTCGACGCCGACGGCACCCACCGGATCTGGTTCGACTACGACCTGGGCTGACCATCGACGCGGCGCGGCGGGCCGATGTGCAACGCTCCGGCCCGCCGTGCGCGACAATGGCGGCGCAGCGACGACGCAGACGGAGGTAGCGATGACGACAGGCGATACCGGCGAATTCGACGCCCGCGGCGGACAGGTGTTCTGGCGGGCCTGGCTGCCCGAACAGGCGCGCGCGGTCGTGGTGCTGGTACACGGCGTCGCCGAGCACTCCGGGCGCTACGACCACGTGGGTAAACGGCTGGCGGACAGCGGTTTCGCGGTCTACGCCTTCGACCACATCGGGCACGGCCGCTCCGGCGGCGGCCAGTCGAATATCGAATCGATCGACGCGGCCGCCGACAATGTGAACACCATGCTGGATATCGCGAGTGCGAAGCATCCGGGCCTGCCCCGGTTCGTCCTCGGGCACAGCATGGGCAGCCTGATCACGCTGTATCTGGCGACGCGGGCGCCGCTGGACGTCGCGGGCATCGCGGTGTCGGCGCCGCCGGTGGTCATCGAGGCCGGCAATCCCGTGCAGCGACTGCTCGCTCCCGCGTTGAGCCGCTGGGCGCCGAATCTGGGTGTGCTGCAACTGGATTCGGCGCAGATCAGCCGCGATCCGGAGGTGGTACGCGCCTACGATCAGGATCCGCTGGTCTACCGCGGCAAACTGCCGGCCCGCACGGCGACCGAAATTCTGCGTGGCGCCGAATTCGTCCTCGCTCACCTGGACGCGCTGCGGGTGCCGACGCTGGTGCTGCACGGCGGCGAGGATGCCCTGGCGGCCCCGGTGGGCGCCGATCGGATCGAGGCCGGCGCCACCGCGACCGATCTCACGGTGCTGCGGTATCCAGGCCTCTACCACGAGGTTTTCAACGAACCCGAGCGCGAGAAGGTACTCGGCGACCTGGTGCGCTGGTTGGAGGAGCACACCGGCGCGCAGTAACATCCGAGAATGAGCAATACCGACCAGGGACGTATCGCCTTCATCCGGGCCAACTGGCACCAGTCCATCGTCACCCAGGCCTACGCGGGTTTCCTGGCCGAGTACGGCGATCTGGGGTATTCGGCGGATGCGGTCGAGGTGTTCGACGTGCCCGGCGCGTTCGAGATCCCGCTGCACGCGCAGCGGCTGGCCCGCACCGGCCGGTACGCGGCGGTGGTGGCCGCGGCGCTGGTCGTCGACGGCGGCATCTACCGGCACGATTTCGTCGCCTCGGCCGTGGTCGACGGGCTCATGCGCGTGCAACTCGAGACCGACGTCCCGGTGTTCTCCGTGGTGCTGACCCCGCATCACTTCCACGAGCACAGCGAGCACGTGGACTACTTCACCAAGCACTTCCACACCAAGGGCGCCGAGGCCGCACGCGCGGTCGCCACCACGCTCAGCTCCCTGCACACCCTCCCCACCAGCGCGGTCTGAGACCGGACACGGCCGAGACCGCCGAGGGCCCGCGGTCCGGGGCCGGCCGACGACACAGCACGGCAGGGGCGACCGGCGATCCGGTCGCCCCTGCTCGTCACTTGTAGTTGTTCAGGCAGGCCGTCTCACCGTCGAGCACCCCGGCGCGGAACGCGTGGAGCCGCTGATACCCGCTGGGCACCACCTTGCCGTCGGTATCGCTCGCGGCCAGGCCGTCGGCCAGCAGACCCGACACCGCGGCGTCCAGATCACCCGCGGTGAGCCGGGGATCGCCGGCCGGATCGCTGAGCTTGGTGGTGACGACGCCGGACAGGCAGGCGGTGCGCAACCCGGCGGATTCCGGTCCTTGCAGCGACAGGTGCCGATCCCGTTCGACCGCGAGCACGTAGCGGGATATGAACACGACGTAGGCGTTGTAGTTGCCGTCGACCACCGCGGACAGCGGGTCCTCGTCGCCCGGTTGCTGACCGGCACGCTTGGCCAGCTCCGGCACATCGGTGCCCACGGTATTGCTCGCCGGACAGTACGAAACCGGCTCCACCGCAGTATCTTTCGGGCAATTCTTGGCGATTCCGGAATAGTCGAGCACCGGCGGCTGCGGCAGTGGATAGATCCGGGCGAGCGCGGCGGCGACGGCACTGAGCCCGTCGACGTCGACACCCATCTGATTCTCCTCGTCGCCGGGTTCGAAGGTGGTCGGCAGGCCGCCGCGGCGCTGCTGAATCTCCTTCTTGGTGATGCCCTTACACCCGGCCGCGCCGTCGGACCAGCCGATCTGCACCGCCGTCACGCGCTCGAACGCCGAGCCGTGCACATTCTTCGGGTTGTCGGGGTCGCGGTCGCGCACGGCGACCGTCGCACCCAGGACACCGTTGAGCCCGTCGGTCGTGTTCAGGGTGAAATGCGCCGAACCGCCCTCGGCCACATGCCGCAAGAACACACCCGCGAAGCAGTCGGCCTGCTGTTCGAGCACGATTCCGGGCGTGAAGAATCCGTTGAGCCGGGCCTGGTCCTGTAGCGAGTGACCGTACTCGTGCGCGAGCACCATGACCACGGCCATCTTCCCGTACTTGTTCGAGATCAGCGGCAGCAGTTTGCCGCGATCCCACCCGACGGTCTTGTCGATCTTGCAGTAGGCCGCGTTCACCACGTGATAGGTGCCGGAGCGGCAGAAGGTGACCGATTGTTCCTTGGGCGCGTTGGCATCCCAGGAAATGAAGTGACCCACCGGCTTGAAGGTGCCCGGGAAGTTCTTGCCGTACTCGGCGCCCCAGTAGTCCTGCAGATCCGACAGGGTGTTGAGGGCCAGCCGGTCCATCTCGCCGCCGTCACCGTTGTCGGCGTGCAGCGGCGCATCCGGCACGCCCGGTCGCGGACCGCTCGGGCCGGAGGCGTTGGGCGCGGCGCCGCTGAGCGCCCACGGATTCTCGTTGGTCGCGGCAACATCATGTGCCACAGTCGTTTTCGCATCGGTGCCGCATCCGGCCGATACCGCGCCGAGCACCAGCAACCCGGCCGCCGCGGCCAGCCGCAGCCGCCTGTTGTATCTCATCTCGTATCCTCCCCGAATACCACTGTCGACGCCCGGACCGACGACGATCCGGATTCCGCACAGCGGTCCCCCCGTCTCCCGAGCGCTCACATCGTAATCGGGCGCCCGCGCGAATGCGCAACGTATATCTCGATATCGGCACGGATACCGCACGGTGACGACCACGACATGGCGCGCACACCACGCGTTCATCTACTATTTACCTACGTAGATAGTAGATGCTCAACGGCGAGCAGAGAGGCCGAGACCATGCCCCGACACCCCCGCGCATCCCTCACCCTTCCCGCCCTGGCGGCGCTCACCGCCGCGGGCCTCGGCTTCACCGCGGCGCCCGCCGAGGCCGAATCCAGGCGATCGGCCGCCCAAACCACCCCCGGCTGCCTGTGGGCCGGAACCTCCCACCCTGCCGGCGCCACCGTCATCGCGGGCGGCCGCGGCTACACCTGCGGCGCCGACGGTCGCGGCACTCCCATGTGGTCGGCCGGCGCCGCCTCGGACCGGCCCGATACCGTCGCCAACCCGGGCTCGGCCGGCGACCCGGCCGCGCACTTCAGTCTGGGCGCGCGCCAGCCCGGCACCGCGTACAACGACTACTGCGTCGGCAATCAACTGGTCGAGGGCGCCGACGACGTCTACCAGGTGGTGCGCGACAACGACGGCCGCTTGTTCTGGAAGGCCGCCGAACCCGTCAGCGCATGGCGCTTCGATCGCGGAAGCGTTGCGCCGCAGCCGACCTGGCGCGGAACGGGCCTGTGCTACGAGGGCAATATGGCGTGATCGCCGGTCAGCCCTGTTTGCGGTGCGGAACGAATTCCAGCGTCAGCAGCGCGAGCACGGTGAAGACGATCTCACGCCAGCGGATGAGGACGAAACGCTGATTGCCGAAGGAGTTGAACTTGCGCAGGAACCGATACAGCGATTCCAGCCGGATCAGCGGATCCAGCGTGCGGGCCAGCACATAGATGGCCTGCTTGGAGCGCGATCGTTCCTTGTCGGCGAACAGTTCGGGGAATGCCGCGAACGCCAGCGAGATGCGGTGCACGTCGTGGTCGCGGCCGTAGTCGACGAGGTCGACGATCATCCGCTCGTCCAAGCCGTTCGGGGCATCCTTGCGCCGCCACGGCACATCGAGACTGAGTTCGCTGCCGTGATTGGAGGATCCGTAGCGCTGGAATCCGGCGACCCGGCCCTCACCGTCGCGGGCGATCACCACGAGCATGCCCGGATTCCGGCCGTCGAGCAGGTGATCCAGGATCATCGAGAAGCCGCGGGTCTGGTGGCCGGTCCCCCACTCGTCGACGATGCCCAGCAGCGCCTCGCGCATCTCGCGGTCGAGTTCGCGTTCGGGAATCACCTCGGTCTTGACGCCGAAGTTGCGGGTGCGGCTCACCGCCTGGCGCAGGTTGCGGAATTTGCGGCCGACCATATCGAACGAGTCGACCTCGATCACCACGTCACGGCCGATCGGAATGGCGTGCAGGCCATGATGATCGGCCGCGCGGGTGCGCCACAGTTCGGTGACCGCGGGGCTGGCGCCCAGCACCGCGATCCGCCAGCCGCGCACGGAAGCGAATTCGGAGAACTCGGCGATGAGCCGGCCGAATTCGGCGCAGTTGCCGACCGGGTCGCCCGCGACGACCGCGATGCCGAAGCGCGCGCGGTAACCGATCGCGGCGTTCGAATCGGCGCTGAAGAAATAGGATTTGGCCGAATGCAGAGCGAACGGGGCCAGCGGATCCTCGACGGTGCGGTCGACCAGCGCGGCGATGCGATGCCGCTGATCCGGTTGCGGGCGCGAACTCTGCGGCAGCATCAGGATCAGGCCCGTGGAGGCGAGGCAGACGAAGCCGACGGTGCCGTGATCGCTGCGGTAGGCGATATTGGACACCCCGAGCACGATCACCGCGACCGTGAAGTGCGGCAGCGTGATCGGCCGCCGCAGATGCAGTCCGCGCGCCACGAACAGGCCCGACAGGGAAACCGCCACGAACCAGCCGCGATTGACACCTTCACGGGAGGCGCGGTCGGCCGCGTACAGCAGCACCACACCGACCAGCACCAGCACCACGATCAGCGGAACCCGCACGGCGCGGGTCGGATTCAGGGCGGCGTGCCGATAGGTGCGGTAACCGGTGACGGCCGAATTGAGTTCAGCCATCACGGTCTCCGATCACGCAGGGCATCGCGTGTGTCGTCGAGTTGGTGGGCGCTGCGCACGTCCACGAACATCCTCACCATGGCGGTCCTCCCGAATGGTCGCGTAGCGATACAGTATGCGGAACGCTCGTTCCGGCTCTGCGAGGCCCCTCGCACGGTCACGACGGCACAGCACACTCTGTACCAACCGATATCGCGCCCGGTCTGTTCCCCGCAACACGTTTTCGGCCCACAGAGCCGGCCGTATCGCGAGAATTCATCGCCGGTCCACGAAAGCGCCGCCTACCCCCGGTGACCGACGTGACCGCGACAACCGCCGCGCCCACGCATCGGTATCACTGACCGCGTACCCCGCCGCGACGGATCTACGCCCCGCTCACCCGCCGCCGAAGACGCGTTCGACGACCGTCTTGGCCCGCCGCGTGACGCGCATGTAGTGGTCGAGGAATTCGCTGCCGTCGTCGGTCGGCCAGCCCGCGACCCGCGCCACGGCCGAGAGCAACGGCCCGGGCCCGGGCAGCTGGTCGGCGGGTTTGCCGCGCACCAGCACCAGGGCGTTGCGGGCCTTGGTGGCGGTGAGCCAGGCGTCGCGCAGCAGCTCCACATCGAGGGCGTCGAGCAGTTTGTTCCGTTCGATCACCGCGAGGCATTCGAGCGTGGAGGTGTTGTGCAGATCGGGCACCTCGTGCGCGTGCTGGAGTTGCAGCAGTTGCACGGTCCACTCGATATCGGCGAGGCCACCGCGGCCGAGTTTGGTGTGGGTGGCCGGATTCGCGCCGCGCGGCAGGCGCTCGGAGTCGACGCGAGCCTTGATCCGCCGGATCTCGCGCACGGCCTCCTCGGAGACCCCGCCCTTGGGATAGCGCACCGGATCGATGGAATGCAGGAACCGCAAACCCAGTTCCTCGTTGCCGGCGACCTGATGTGCGCGCAGCAGCGCCTGCACTTCCCACGGCTGCGCCCACTGCTGGTAGTAGGCGCGATAAGCGGCCAGGGTGCGGACCAGCGCACCGTTGCGTCCCTCGGGCCGCAGCCCGGCATCGACCTGCAGCGGTGGATCGGTACTGGGCGCGCCGAGGAGCCGCTGCACCTGTTCGGCCACCCCGATCGCCCACTTCACCGCGACCGTCTCGTCCGCGCCCGGACGCGAATCGCAGACGAAAAGCACATCGGCGTCGGACCCGTAGCCCAGTTCCATTCCGCCGAGACGGCCCATGCCGATCACGGCGAAGTCCGCCGGCGCCGGCGCCTGATGTTCGGCCTCCCAGGCCCGGATCACGGCCTGCAGCGACGCCTCGAGCACCGCGACCCAGACCCACGACAGCGCCCGGCACACCCGCGGCACCTCCAGCATGCCGAGCACGTCGGCGGAGGCGATGCGGGCCAGCTCGTGGCGGCGCAGCGAGCGAGCGGTGGCCACGGCCCGTCTGGGATCGTCGTAGCGGGCGGCCCCGGCCAGGATGCTCGAGCGCACATCCTCGGCCTTCGGGGTCAGCAGCAGCGGCCCGTCCGGTCCGTCGGCGAACATCCGGATGGTTTCGGGCGCGTTGATCAGCAGATCGGGCAGATAGGCCGAGGAGCCGAGCACGATCATCAGCCGCTGCGCGATCGCGCCCTCGTCGCGGAGTTCGCGCAGGAACCAGATCTGGTCGTCGAGGCCTTCGGACACCCGACGGTAGGCCAGCAACCCGGCATCGGGATTCGGTGTGTCACCGAGCCATTCGAGCAGGGTCGGCAACAGCAGTGCCTGGATGCGGCCCTTGCGCCCCACCTCCCCGGTGAGCGCCTTGAGGTGGCCGAGGGCGTTCTCCGGGGCGGCGTAGCCGAGGGCGGCGAGCTGGCGGACCGCGGCCTGCGGACTGAGCCGCAACGCGGCGGCGTCGAGGCGGGCCACCGATTCCAGCAGCGGGCGGTAAAACAGCTTCGCGTGCAGCCGGCGCACCCGCACGGTGTTGCGCTTGATCTCGCTGCGCAGCACCCCGACCGCGTCCTGGCGTCCGTCGGGACGCATATGCGCCGCGCGGGCGAGCCAGCGCATCCCCTCCTCGTCGTCGGGTGCGGGCAAGGTGTGGGTGCGTTTGAGCCGCTGCAACTGCAGGCGGTGCTCGAGCAGGCGCAGAAATTCGTAGGAGGCGGTGAGGTTCGCAGCGTCGTCGCGGCCCACATAGCCACGCGCGGCCAGCGCGGTCAGCGCCTCGACCGTACCCGGCACATGCAGCGATTCATCGGCCTTGCCGTGCACCAACTGCAGCAGCTGCACAGCGAATTCGACGTCGCGCAGGCTGCCGTGGCCGAGTTTCAGCTCCCGCTCGCGCATCTCCTCGGGCACCAGGCTTTCGACCCGCCGCCGCATCGCCTGCACGTCGGTGACGAAATCCGGTCGTTCCGAGGCGCTCCACACCATCGGCATCAGCGCCTCGCTGTACTGCCTGCCGAGTTCCAGATCGCCGGTGGCGGGGCGGTTCTTCAGCAGCGCCTGGAATTCCCAGGTGCGCGCCCAGCGCTTGTAGTAGGTGGTATGCGAATCCAGCGTGCGCACCAGCGCCCCGGCCTTGCCTTCCGGACGCAACGCGGCATCGACGTCGAAGAACGCGCTGCCGGCGATGCCCATCATCTCCGCGGCCAGCCGGGTGGCGGTGGTGTCGGCGGGTTCGGCGACGAACACCACGTCGACATCGGAGACGTAATTGAGTTCGCGCGCACCGCATTTGCCCATCGCGACCACCGCCAGCCGGACCGGAACCGGGTCGTCGGGGCAGATCCGCGCCACCGCCACCGAGAGCGCGGCGGTGAGCGCGGCATCGGCGAGGTCGGTGAGATGGTTGCCGACCTGCTGATACGGCAGCACCGGTTCGTTCTCGACGGTGGCGGCCAGATCGTGGGCGGCCAGCACCATCAGCTGATCGCGATATCGCTTGCGCAGCAACGCGATCGCGTCGGGTCCGGCATGGGTGGCGCGGTAGAGCATCGGCGCGGCGTTCGGCCCCGTCTCGGGCGCTGCGCCGACCGCATCGAGCAGATCGTCGAGAATCTCGCGCGTGCTCGGCAGTTCCCGCCGCAACAGCTGCCAGCTCGCCGGATCGGCGACCAGATGGTCGGCGAACGCGCTCGACGAGCCGATCAGCGCGAACAGCCGGCCGCGCAACGACAGATCGGTGCGCAACGCGGAATCCAGTGCGGCCCAATCGGACCCGAGCGCCTCGCGCAGGCGGATCAGGGTCAGCAGCGCCAGATCGGCATCCGGCGACCGCGACAACGCCCACAGCAGTGCAACGCTGTCGACATTGTCCCAGGCGAGCTCTCGTAACGACGCGGCTGCCGTCGGCTCCAGCAATCCCAGCCGACCGGCACCGGGCACTGCGGGACGTGCAGTCGGTGGCCGGACCATTCTCTCAAATTACCGTCACGGCCGAGCATGCGGAAGTTGCCTGCTCGCAGGCGTGGAGTGAGTGCTCGGCCGACGTCGGCCACGGAGCCGATTCCTTTTCGGGAAGGGCTGCGGGAACGCCGCCTCCCGCTGGCCTACCGGGGACGAGCTGTATCGGGCCGGAGGCCACAGCAAGCTCGGCCCCGAGCCGCCGCCCATCGCTCAGACCCGGATCGAACGCCCTGAGCCGCCCTACCGCGGTATCGGCGTCCGCGCCGAAATGGGGTCGACCGCGCGCACGCAGCCCGCGGCCGACCCGTTCCTCAGAAGCTGTGTTCCGGTCCCGGATAGGTACCCTGCGCTACCTCTCGTGCGTATTCCTCTGCGGCACTGCGCAATTCGTCGCCCACGCGACCGAAGCGCTTGACGAACTTGGCCGTCTTACCGCTGGTGTAGCCGGCCATGTCCTGCCAGACCAGTACCTGGGCGTCGCAGTCGCTGCCGGCGCCGATGCCGACGGTCGGGATGGTCAGCTTGTGGGTGACCTGCCCGGCCAGCTCGGCAGGCACCATCTCCATCACCACGGCGACGGCCCCGGCCTCCTGCACCGCGATGGCGTCGGCGATCAGCTGTTCGGCCCCGTCGCCGCGGCCCTGCACCCGGTAGCCGCCGAGGGTGTTGACGCTCTGCGGGGTGAAGCCGATATGCGCCACCACCGGGATGCCGGAGGCGGTCAGCCGGGCGATGTGCTCGGAAACCCGTTCTCCGCCTTCGAGTTTCACCGCGTGCGCACCACCCTCCTTCATGAAGCGGGTGGCGCTGGCCAGCGCCTGGTCGGGCGAGCCCTCGTAGCTGCCGAACGGCAGATCGGCCACCACCAGGGCATGCGGGGCCCCGCGGACCACGCCGCGTACCAGCGGCAGCAGTTCCTCGATCGTGATCGGCACGGTGGTGTCGTAGCCGTAGACCACGTTGGCCGCCGAATCGCCGACCAGCAGCACGGGGATGCCGGCCTCTTCGAACAGCTTCGCGGTGGAGTAGTCGTAGGCGGTCAGCATCGCCCACTTCTCGCCCGCGGATTTCCATTGCTGCAGGTGCTGTACTCGCGTCTTCCGCCGGGAAGTTGTCGGCGCGGCACCGTAGGCGGTGGTTTCGGAAGCAGGATTGTCCTGAGCAGCGGACATCATCGTCCCTTTCGTCTGTCCTCGAGGCCCGATCGGGTCCCCGGGTTGCTATGACCCGTTCAGTCTGCCACCGCGACAGGGCCGCGTTTAAGGCGTGCCCGGGATGGGATTTGTCACAGCGGTGGGAGCCGTGGCCGGAGGAGGCAGCCTGCGTAACCACGGAGGCCGCCGCGGACACCGCCAAGGGACACGGGCGGAGATGGAAGGATGGCGCGCATGTCCTTGTCGCGATCCGGTCGCGTCGCAGCCGCGGTGGCCCTGATGTGTGTGGCCGCCGCCTGCTCGTCGACGTCGAAGAATCACCCCGTCGCCCAGCCGTCCGCGCCGAGTCCGGCCGCACTGCAGAAGTACTACACCCAGGTTCCCGCGTGGGGTAGCTGTGACGGATTCGGCGATTCCTCGACCCGATTCCCGCAGGGCACCGAATGCACGCACATCGCGGTGCCGATCGATTACGACAAGCCCGAGGGCGCGACCGCGCAGATCGCGGTCTCCCGGATCAAGGCGACCGGGCAGCGCATCGGATCGCTGCTGTTCAATCCGGGCGGGCCCGGCCAGGCCGGACTGTGGATGGCCGCGCAGGGGCAGGACACCCCGCTCGCGCAGCGGTTCGACCGCATCGGTTTCGATCCGCGCGGTGTCGGCGCCTCCACGCCGCTGATCGAATGCCTGACCGGGCAGCAGTGGGATCAGCAACGCGCCGAACCGCCCAAGGACTACACCCCCGCCGGCATCGCGGCCGCCGAGCAGGAGAACAAGGACTTCGCCGCGCACTGCACCGAGAAGACCGGCAACGAATTCCTCGCCCACGTCGGCACCCGCGAGGTGGTGCAGGACATGGACATCATCCGGGGAGTGCTCGGCGACGACAAACTCAACTACGTCGGTTACTCCTACGGCACCCGGCTCGGCTACACCTACGCCGAGAAGTTCCCGGACAAGGTGCGGGCCATGGTGCTCGACGGCGCCCTCGATCCGGACGCCGATCCGGAGAAGGAATCGGTGCAGCAGGCCGCCGGATTCCAGAAGGCGTTCGACGCCTACGCCGCCGACTGCGCGAGCAAACCGGACTGCCCGCTGGGCCAGGACGCGAGTCAGGCGGTGGCCCGCTTCCACGATCTGGTCAACCCGCTCTGGAACCACCCGGCCGAGACCCGCGACGGCCGCGGGCTCACCTACAGCGACGCGGTCACCGGTGTGCAGAACACCCTCTACGCCGAGGACAGCTGGAATGTGCTGAGCGCGGGCCTGGCTCAGCTGGCCAAGGGCAAGGGCGACATCCTGCTGCAGCTCGCCGATCTCTACGACGGCCGCAGCAAGGACGGCACCTACGACAATTCGCAGGACGCGTTCCTGGCCATTCATTGTGTCGACGATCCGGCCATCAAGGGCCGCGCCGAAACCGATAAGCAGGACGCGGAATACCGCAAGGTTGCCCCGTTCCTCGACGACGGCCACGCCACCGGGCAGGCGCCGCTCGAGATGTGCGCGTTCTGGCCCGTGCCCAACAGCGGCTCCCCGCACAACATTTCCGCACCGGGCCTGCCCAAGACCGTGGTCATCTCCACGACCGCGGATCCGGCCACCCCGTATCAGGCCGGTGTCGATCTGGCCCATCAACTGGGCGCGGCGCTGATCACCAACAAGGGAACCCGCCACACCGCGTTCCTCTCCGGGGGCGTGCCGTGCGTGGACGACGCCGTCTTCGCCTACCTCAGCGACCTGAAGACACCGCCGGAAGGACTCACCTGCGGCTGACGCCACACATGCGGACCGGCGGTTGTTGCACGATGTAACACGGATTTAACCGCGGGTGCCTACGCTCGCGCGTATGGATCGCCAGAAGGAATTCGTGCTGCGGACGCTCGAGGAGCGGGACATCCGCTTCGTGCGACTCTGGTTCACCGACGTCCTGGGATATCTGAAGTCGGTGGCGATCGCCCCCGCGGAGCTGGAAGGCGCCTTCGAGGAGGGCATCGGATTCGACGGCTCGGCGATCGAGGGTTTCGCCCGGGTGTCGGAGGCCGATATGGTCGCCAAGCCCGATCCGTCGACGTTCCAGGTATTGCCCTGGTCCACCAGCAAGGGCCATCAGCATTCCGCGCGCATGTTCTGCGATATCGCGATGCCCGACGGCTCGCCGTCGTGGGCCGATCCGCGGCACGTGCTGCGCCGGCAGCTGAACAAGGCCGGTGACCTGGGGTTCAGCTGCTATGTGCATCCAGAGATCGAGTTCTTCCTGATCCGCTCGGCGCTCAAGGACGGCCGTCCGGTGCCCGCCGACAACGGCGGCTTCTTCGATCAGGCCGTCCACGACGAGGCGCCGAACTTCCGCCGCCACGCCATCGACGCGCTGGAATCGATGGGCATCTCGGTGGAGTTCAGCCATCACGAGGGTGCGCCCGGCCAGCAGGAGATCGATTTGCGCTACGCCGACGCGCTGTCGATGGCCGACAACGTGATGACCTTCCGCTACCTCATCAAGGAGGTGGCCATCGACGAAGGCGTGCGGGCCTCGTTCATGCCCAAGCCCTTCTCCGACCATCCGGGTTCGGCCATGCACACCCACATGAGCCTGTTCGAGGGTGAGCACAACGCCTTCGCCGATCCCGACGACCCGAACAACCTGTCCGAGACCGCGCGTGCGTTCATCGCGGGCATTCTCGAGCACGCCAACGAGATCAGCGCCGTCACCAACCAGTGGGTGAACTCCTACAAGCGGCTGATCCACGGCGGCGAAGCGCCGACCGCCGCGTCCTGGGGCCGGTCGAATCGTTCTGCGCTGGTCCGGGTTCCGATGTACACGCCGAACAAGCAGTCCTCGCGGCGAGTCGAGATCCGCAGCCCAGACTCCGCGTGCAATCCGTATCTGGCCTTCGCGGTGCTGCTGGCCGCGGGCCTGCGGGGTATCGAGAAGGGGTACACGCTGCCCCCCGAGGCCGAGGACGACGTGTGGTCGCTGACCTCCGCCGAACGCCGCGCGATGGGCTTCCGCGAGCTGCCCTCGACCCTGGACGAGGCGCTGCGGGCGATGGAGCGGTCCGAGCTGGTCGCCGAAACGCTGGGCGAGCACGTGTTCGACTTCTTCCTGCGCAACAAGCGCCACGAGTGGGCCACCTACCGCGCCCAGGTCACCCCGTGGGAGCTGGGCGAGTACCTGACGCTGTGATCGCCTGTGCGAGAACGGCTTCGGCCGGCCGCACCGACGATCGGTGAGCTGGGTTAGGTTGTTCCGATGAACGCGCCTGTATCGGTGGCCGATCAACCACTGCAACCGCTGATCGACTGGGCCACCCGGGAACTCGCGCAGCGGGGACTGACCGTGACCGGCGCCCAGGAGATGCGGCGGCGGGACTGGACGCTGCTCGGCCGCATCGAGACGAACGGCGGAGCTGTCTGGGCGAAGGCGAGTGCGCGCGCGTTCGCCCACGAGGGCCCGCTGCTGGCGGCCTTGGATCGGCTCGTTCCGGGATCGGTGCCTAAACCCCTTGCGGTACATCGTGAGAACGGATGGTTCCTCGGAGGCGACGGCGGCGAGACCATGCGAACCGGACCACTCGACCGCCACTTCGCACTCGACGGTGCGGACGCGCCGCCGCCGCGTCCGCCGGAATGGGAATCGGTGCTGCGGTCCTACGCCGGCCTGCAGCACACCGTCTGCACGCACGCGGAGTCGTTGCGCGACACCGGAACTCCGTACCTGCCGCCGGCGCGCCTGATCGAGGTCTACCGTCACTTCGCCGACCGCGCCCCGGGACTGGAGTTCGCGATCGAATCGGCCGCTGCCGAACTCGCGCGGTACGGCCGGCTGAGCGTGGAACACAACGACCTGTATCCGGGCCACGTCTTCCGCGCCACCGCCGCGGTGTTCGACTGGGGCGATGCGCTGATCACCCATCCCTTCCTGTCCGTGCGCACGTTCCGGGATCCGCAGCGCACGGCATATTTCGACGCCTGGCGGGAACTGACCACCGTCACCGACCGCGAGATCGAGCTGGCCGAACGCCTCGCACCCCTGACCACCCTGCATTCGTGGCTGACCATCGACACGGCACGGGGCCGCCCGGGCGAACGGTTCGCCCCCTTCGTCACCGAGATGCTGGACCTGCTGCGCGCGAACTTCGCCTGAGCCACCCGGCCACCCGCGGTGAGGTGGCAGACTCGTAGGTCCACAGCAGGAACTCCGGATGCACGCCGGAATCGAACAAAGGGAACAGATGTCGCAGAGCCGTTGGATGACTCGCGGAGCGCTCGCCGTCGGTGCGGCGCTGGCCGTCGTGCTGGTCGCCGGATGTGGTGGCGAAAGCACGGGTTCGGCCGGACCCGAGAAATCCGGCGCCTCGGCGACCTCGACGGCCGCGCGTCCCAGCGGTTCGGCCGGTGTCACCGCCAAGCCGGGACAGACCAATCCCGTCCAGGTTCCCGACCCGGTCGCACAGAAGCTGTGCGACGCCATCTCGCCGCAGCTGTCGGACTGGCGGGTGCAGGGCCCGACGCTGGGCAAGGTGGCGCTGAACATCACGGTGCACCAGTGGGCCGCGGAGAACGGCGGCATCAACCTGGCGGTGCTCGGCGACAAGGCCGTGGTGGACCGGATCACCACCAAGACCTGCTCGGATGTTCGCACGCAGGCGCTGCAGGCGCTGGAACTGCCCGATCTCGCCTCGGGAATCGCCTTCTGATGCGCACCCTCTACCCGCCGCTGGAGCCCTACCGTGAGGGCATGCTCGACGTGGGCGACGGTCAGCACATCTACTGGGAGGAGTCGGGCAACCCCGACGGCAAGCCGGTGGTGTTCCTGCACGGCGGCCCGGGTGGCGGCACCGATCCGATGCACCGGCAGTTCTTCGATCCCGCCGCCTACCGGATCGTGCTGTTCGACCAGCGCGGGTGCGGGCGTTCGACCCCGCATGTGGCCGACGGGGCGAGTCTGGAGGTCAACACCACCTGGCATCTGGTGGCCGATATCGAGCGGCTGCGCACCCATCTGGGGATCGAGCGCTGGCAGGTCTTCGGCGGGTCCTGGGGTTCGACGCTAGCGCTGGCCTACGCCCAGACCCACCCCGAGCGCGTGACAGAGATGGTGCTGCGCGGCGTTTTCCTGTTGCGGCGCAAGGAAATCGACTGGTACTACAACGGCGCCGCCGGGTTCGTCTATCCCGACGAATGGGAGAAGTACCTGGCACCGATCCCGGACGACGAGCGCGACGGGGATATGGTGGCGGCCTATCACCGGCTGCTGCACTCCCCCGATCAGGACGTGGCGACCGCCGCCGCGGTCGCGTGGTCCAGCTGGGAGGGCGCGACGAGTTCGCTACTGCCACAACCGGAACGGGTCGCCGAATCCGCCGAACCCCGCTTCGCCCTGGCCTTCGCCCGCATCGAGAACCACTACTTCGTGCACGGCGGATTCCTGGAAGAGAACCAGCTGCTGCGCGATATCGACCGGATCGCGCATATCCCCGCGGTCATCGTGCAGGGCCGCCACGATATCGTCTGCCCGGCGGTCAGCGCCTGGGATCTGCATCGGGCCTGGCCCGGTTCGCGGCTGCATCTGGTGACCGATGCCGGTCATGCCGCGGCCGAGCCGGGGACCACCCATCATCTGATCGAGGCCACCGACGAATTCCGGGATCGGCGATGAGCGGCGCAGCCGGTCCCGCCGTCGTCGCCGCGCTCGGTGAGGACGTGGACCGGCTGCTGTCGGCGGAACCGAAGGTCCGTGCCGACGAATCGGATTCGGTGCACCAGATGCGGGTCGCCACCCGTCGGCTGCGGTCGGTGCTGCGGTCGTATCGGAAGATGTTCCACCGCAGCGAGATCGATGCCATCCGCGACGAATTGCGGTGGCTGGCAGGGCTGCTCGGCATCGCCCGCGACGCCGAGGTGCGCGCCGACCGGTTCGCCGCGCTGCTGGACGAATATCCCGATGTGCAGCGGCATCTCGGGCGGCGGCTGGTGAGCGCGGAGCGCGCGGCCTACACCGACGCCCACCGAACCGTGCTGCGGGAGCTCGACGGTGAGCGTTACGCCCTGCTGCGTGCGCGAGTGGTCGGCCTGCGCACCGATCCGCCGCTGCGCCGCAAACGCGCTCGCCGCGATGCCGACCGCGTGTTCACGGCCGCGGTGCGCGCGGACCTGCGCCGGCTGAAGGACCGGGTCGACGCGGAACGAGCCGTCGAGGACACCGATCGGGTCGATGCGCTGCACGATATCCGCAAGGCCGCCAAGCGTTTACGCTACAGCGCCGAAGCCGCCACCGATATCCTCGACGGCCCCGCCGAGGACCTGGCCCGGCGCGCGAAGAAGGTGCAGGGCGTCCTGGGCGACCACCGTGACGCCATCGAGGCGCTGGCCACCATCACCGCCCGCGCCGAAATCGTGCGCGGCCGCGGCGACGATACGACGCCCTACGAGTTGCTGTGCGCCGCCGAGGTCGAAGCCGCGCGCACCGCCCTCGACCAGTACCCGTCCCTCATCGAATTCCTGAACTACGACTACCTGTCCTGATCGGGCTTGACCTTCACGTATACGTCAACGCCTACGGTCGCCCCATGACCTCCACGACCGCGACCACCCGCTCGATCCACCTGGCCGCTCGCCCGGCCGGGTTCCCCGAACTCACCGATTTCCGCATGGTCGAGCATCCGATGCCGTCCACTGAGGCCGGCCGGCTGCTGATCCGAAATCTCTTCATGTCGATAGACCCCGGCAGTCTCATGCGAATCGGCGCCTATCCCGGAATCCCGATGCCGCCGTTCGCGATCGGTGAGGTGCTGTCCGGCGACGCGATCGGCGAGGTGATCGAATCCGGCGATCCGACCGTGCCGGAGGGCGCGCTGGTCCTGCACCGGCTCGGCTGGCGCGAACACGCCCTCGCCGACGCGCGGACGGTACGCATGGTGGATCCGGATGCCTATCCCTCGCCGTCCGGATATCTGGGCTTCGGTCTGGTCGCCTACGTCGGTCTGACCGTGGTCGCCGGCCTCAGCGCCGGCGATACCGTCTTCGTCTCCAGCGCCGCCGGTGCGACCGGGAGCCTGGCCGGGCAGATCGCGCGACTGCTCGGCGCCGGTCGCGTCGTCGGCAGCGTCGGCTCACCGCGTAAGGCCTCCTACATCGTCGACGAACTCGGCTACGACGCCGCCGTCGACTACCACGACGAACCCTTCGTCGATCGGCTTCGAGTCGCGGCGCCCGGGGGCGTGGACGTGTACTTCGACAATGTCGGCGGAACCCAATTGCGTGCGGCGATCGAGGTGATGAACGTCGGCGGACGCATCGCGCTCTGCGGAGCTCTGGCCAGGCAGCGCGCGGGCGGCGAGCCGGACGCGGGACCGGGTGATCTGCTGGCGGTGATCGGCAAGCGATTGACATTGCGCGGATTCACCACGCTCGATCACCTGGATCTGGCCCCGGAATTCGGCCGGAAGCTGCGGGAATGGACGGCGGCGGGAGACATCGTACGCACCGAAACCGTCGTCGAAGGCCTCGAGAACGCGCCGGGTGCACTGCTGGATGCGGTGCGGGGGCGCTACACCGGGAAGGTTGTGGTGCGGCTGGCGCGTTGAGCACGAGGGTGAGACGGCGGAGAGGATACGCGGCATGTTGATCGGCGAACTGGCGGCCCGCACCGGAGTCACTACTCGGGCGCTGCGCTTCTACGAGGACCAGGGACTACTCACCTCCGGGCGCACCGCCGCGGGATACCGGGAATACGAGGAGGAGGCGGTGGCCCGGGTACGCAACATACGGGAATTGCTTCAACTCGGATTCACCGTCGAGGACGTGCGTGCCTTCGCTCCCTATCTGGACCGGGAGCTTCCCGACGTCTTTCCCTACGAGCCACGCTGCGCCTCGGGATATGCAGTGGTCGGAGCGCCACGGGTGGCGGAGCTGAACGAGCGCATCGCCCGGCTGACACGCCTTCGGGATCAGTTGGTGAGCCGGATGCCGTGGCTCGATCCGGAGCACGTTTCCGGCCAGCAAGGGGTCAGTCCACCGGGAAGCTGAAGCCGACCACGCGTTTATCCGGGTCCGCGATGTCCAGGCGCACTCGCACCCGCCGGCCTTCGGGCGGTGACCCGGCGCATTTGGCGAGTACCGGCGGATCGGCGACGAAGATCTCGGCGGATCGGTTGCCGTTGCCCTCGCGGATGACCACCGCCTCGAAAACGTCGCCGAGACGTGGTGCGAGCACGGTGGATTCGGTGAGGTCGATGCACGCGCGTTCGAGTTTGCCACCGACCGCGTCGCTGCGCCGCATCGCGTCGGCGGCGGCGCCGAGCCCGGCGCGAACCCACTGCGGCACCGGGGTGCCCGCGCAGCGAGCCAGGCAGATTTCGGTCGCGTAGCGGTCGGCGAGACGGCGCAGCGGCGCCGTCACGTGTGCGTAGGCGGCGCCGATGCCGCTGTGCTGCAACACATCCGGCGCTTGACCGTCGAGCACGGTGTAGGACGCGCCGCGCAGGAGGCTGGTCGCCTCCGAGTTCAGCACCAGCGCGGCGGGGGTGTTGGGATCGAGTCCGGCCAGCATCCGGCCCACCGGCATACCCGCCGGCCAGCGCACCCCGAGCGCGGCGGCGGTACGGCGCATGGACGCGATCGCCGAGGCCGGTGGCGCCGGCATGGTGCGCAGCAATCCGATACGGGTATCGGAATCGGTGTCGGCCAACATGATTCGGGCCGCACAGATGCCCGTGAGCAGCGAGACCTGTTCGTTCCAGTCGTCGGCGGCGGTGCGCGGCTCGACCGCCAACTGCCAGTGTTCGGTGTCGTGGTCGCGTCCGTCGGGGATCACCGATTGCGCGGGCAGCCGCAGTTCGATCGCGCCGCGGGCCAGCCCGGCCTCGATCCGCAGACGGCCGAATTCCGGCAGTGCGGCGATCGAGGGATGCAGGCGGCCGGCGTCGGCATCGGCCTGGACGCCGGGATAGTCGAGGCGGGCGCGGGAACGAACCAGGGCGCGCCGCACCGAAAAGCGTCGCGGCTCGGCCTTGTCGTCGCAGTCGATCGTCCAGAGCGCGGCGGGACGAACCGCGCCGGGCAGCAGACTCGCCGACCCTTCCGAGAGCACCGGCGGATGCAACGGCACGGTGCCGTCGGGCAGATAGAAGCTTTGGCCCCGGGCGAGAGATTCCCGCGCGAGCGCCCCGGCGGGCGCGACCACCGCGCCCACATCGGCGATGGCGTAGTGCAGCAGGAATCCGGTCGGGGTGCGTTCGAGATGCAGCGCCTGGTCGAGATCCATGGCGCCGGGTGGGTCGATCGTCACGAACGGGATGTCGGTGCGATCGGCCCGGACGCCCGCGAACGCATCGGCTGCGTCGCGGGCCTCCGAGACCGCCTCGGACGGATATTCCGAGGCGAGTCCGAATTCGGATCGCACGGCACCGAAATTCACCGGTGCCGAGACGATCCTGGGATGCAGTTCCACGCGGGGCGCTGAACCTTACTTGAGCGCCAGCATGGTGCCGTTCAGCTGATCGAACGGGCCGTACACAGTGAAGACGACGCGGCCGTCGGGGTACTGCGACGACAGGGTCGCCGCGGCATCGAGAGCCTGGCCGAACGAGGCGGCCGACGGGTGCGGCAGCACCGCGATCGACTGGCCGACGTGGGTCTGGTGGACCCACTGGGTGTCACCGGGGCTGAGGTCCACCTGGACGCCACCCGGCAGCGGAGTGACCGCGACCGCGGACGCCGATCCCGCGCCCAGCACCGCCACACCCGACGCAGCTGCGGCGATCAATGCACCGGCCGCCAACTTGCGAACTACTCGCATATATACAGAACCTGCTTTCCGACACTCGTAGCACCCATAGCCGCTGCCACCCCCGGCAGCGACACTTCCAACGGCCAACACTGTATGACGTCGGTCACGGTTCCGGCCACTCCGGGGCGGTTCGTCGCGCAGGACACGCCGGGACCACCCGATTCACCCACATTTGCCGAGAATGCGCCCGCCGCCCGGACCGGGCTGCGACCGGGGCGCGGACCGCGCGAAGCTTCGGTGCCTGCGATTTCGCGACCGGCCACCACGACGGCGGCGACACGGTTCCGGTGAGTGCAACGGGGGTCGACGAATCGTTTCGAGCGCGAATGCCGACGGCCCGCGACCCGGATCATTCCGGAAAGAAATATCACACCATTCAGAGCGAACGGATATCACTCCGAGGAGTCGGACCTACGTCCAGATCACGCTACCGTACGTCGAATCCCCCCGTCGAGTCCGTTTTCCGCTGGGCCTGCGACTGTCCGAGCGCGCTGTTACTGTTGCCGATGGTGACAGGCCACGGCGTACCCACGGATTCGGGGGTCCGTGCAGTAACGAGAGTGCGCCGCGCGGCGAGAGTCGTCGAGTAATAGTTCCTCGAGTACAAGGAGTTCCACACCGCATGTCGTCCATCGTCTTCGACTACCTGCTGCCTCTCGTCGGTCCGGAGCAGGCGGCCTACTGGGCCCAGATTCTGGTGATCAACCCCGCCGGCTGATCACCGCGCGACCGCACCCGGTGCCGGCGGTTCGCCGCGGGCACCGCATGCGGTCGCAAGGCCCGGCTTCGACGACGATCCGACACAGGAGGCCTCCACCATGACCACCGATCACGTCTGGTTCATCACCGGCACCAGCAGCGGCTTCGGCCGCGCGATCGCGGAGGCGGTGCTGGCCGACGGCGGCAGCGTGGTCGCCACCGCGCGCAAAACCGAATCCCTTGCCGAACTTCGAGATCGCGCTCCGGAGCGGGTGCTCGTCGCACAGCTGGACGTCACCGACCCGGCGTCGATCACCGCGGCGGTCGAGGAGGCGCGAGTTCGGTTCGGCCGCATCGACGTTCTGGTCAACAACGCCGGTTACGGACTGCGCGGCGCGCTCGAGGAATGCGACGACGAGCAACTGCGCGCACTGATGGAAACCAATGTCTGGGGCCTGATCTCGGTCACGAAGGCGGTACTGCCGCTCATGCGGGCCCAGCGCAGCGGGCATATCGTGCAGCTGTCCTCGGTCGGCGGCGTGCGCGCCCGTCTCGGTGGAACCCCTTACGCACTCAGCAAATTCGCGGTCGAGGGACTCTCGGAGGGATTGTCGTACGAGGTCGCGCCGTTCGGCATCAAGGTCACGATCGTGGAGCCGGGACCGTTCCGCACCGACTTCGCCGGGCGATCCATCCAGTGGGCCGAATCGATGCCCGAATACGCACCGGTCTTCGCCGAGGAACGCGAGCGCTTCCAGGCCCAGGACGGCGCCCAGCCCGGCGATCCGGCCCGCGCCGCCGCGGCCGTGCTGCGCGCGGTCGCCATGGACGAGCCGCCCTTGCGGCTGCCGCTCGGCCCGGAGGCATTCGCCGGCATCCGCGCCACCCTGACCCAGCGCCTCGCCGATCTGGACGAGCTCGAACCCTGGGCCGCCGACACCGGCTTCCGCTGACCACTATCCTCGCCTCGACCGCCGGAGGACCCGACATGCTGTCCGCGGAAGACCACTTCGCGATCACCGATCTGATCAATCTGCACGGCCACCTGACCGACAACGGCGATTTCGACGGCTGGCCCGCCCTGTTCGCCGAGGACGTCGTCTACGACGTCAGCGCCATGGGCGGCGGCGTCCTGGTCGGAATCCCCGCGTGCCGCGACGCCGCGCTGGCGATGGGCGACAACAACCCCGTCGCCCACCACGTCACGAACATCGTCATCAACGAGGTCGCCGACGGCACCGTCCGCGCCCTGTCCAAGGGTTTCGGCGTCATGACCGACGGTACGGTCGGCAGCGCCACCTACGAGGACACCATCCAGCGCATCGGTGCCGGCTGGAAGATCACCCACCGCATCGTGCGCCCGCGGCGGAAACCGCTGCACCCCTGATCCGGCGCCCTTCCGCTGATCACGGAACCGGCCAATATTGCTCCGAAGTTGCCGGCGAGGGCGATCATGGAGACATGAACGCGGAACCGCTACCGCACACCCCCGCCCTGCGACGAATGCTGGACGACGCCTCGGCGATCGCGCGCCGGGCGGGCCATACCGCCCTCGGCACCGAACACCTCGTCCTGGCCGGCCTGCAGGACCCGAATTCCACTGTCGCCCAGGCCTTTCACCGCGCGGGCGCCAATCTGGCGGCGATCTCGGACGCCTTGCACGAAACCCTCCGCAACGGGCCGTACCCGAACCCGACCGAACATCCGGACAACGGCGAGGGCTGCGCGCGCTAGCCGGGTGCGGTCGGTCAGCGCAGTGAGATTTCGTCGCCGACCGTGAACTCGGTGACCCGCGCTTCCCGGAGCATCGCCCCCTGCTCGTCGGACACGCCCGCGCCGCGGAAAGCATCCAGCGCCGCGCGGTCGCTCCACCGTTCCAGGATGTTGATGCGACCGGTGTCGATCAGGTCGGCCGACAGGGCGAAATCAAGGCATCCGGGAGTCTTCCGCGCCGCGCTCACCACCTCGACGCAGGTCGCCAGATAACGGTCCCGATCGGCCGGGTCCACCCGCAGGTAGCCGGTGACGATGATCTGCCGAGGCATGGCATCCATGCGGCCAGGGTCTCATGCCGCGAACCCCGAAGGGGACGAGTCGGTCTGTAAGCCGGATCCTGTTCCCGATTCGCACCGGGCGGCGACCATCCATCTGGGTGCACCGTCACCGGGCACCTCGAGCAGTCAACCCGCAGGCTCGGGCGAGCAGCCCTCGGGCACCTGCGCAGCCGCACTCGCGAGAATGCGGCCTTCGACCTTGCTCCGGGCGGGGTTTACCGAGCCGCCCCGGTCACCCGGGGCGCTGGTGCGCTCTTACCGCACCGTTTCACCCTTACCGGCGGGCCTCCGGAGAGACCGCCGGCGGTCTGTTTTCTGTGGCACTGTCCCGCGGGTCACCCCGGGTTGCCGTTAACAACCGCCCTGCTCTGTGGAGTCCGGACTTTCCTCGGCGACGGGCGGCGGCACCACCGTGCCCGTTCCCGTCGACGCGGTCGCCCGACCGACTCGTCGCGAACCATTGTGCCGTGCGAGCGGCGCCGAGCGCACATCGGGCCGCGACCGGCATCCGGGCTCGGCCGGGAATCGGCAGCGGCCGTCCCGCGGCGCGCCCTCGGACGGGGCGTGGCGCGGTACCGGAGGTTACGCATACAGTGAAGCCGCATTCGCCGTGGAGCGCGTCCCCACAGCGAACCGACGGCACAGAAGGGCAGCGCACATGGGGTTCGGCGACTTCCAGAACGAGATCTACTTCCAGGGGCTGCGCGGTGTCGTACCGGAGTACCCGGTCGCGTTCGCCGAACTCGAACAGCGCGCGCAGGCCGCCATGCCGCCCTCGATCTGGTCGTATGTGGCCGGCGGCGCGGGCGACGAGCGCACCCAGCGCGCCAACGTCGCCGCCTTCGACCGCTGGGGGCTCATCCCCCGCATGTTCGTCGGCGCGAAGGAGCGCGACCTGTCGGTCGATCTGTTCGGAATGACGCTTCCCGCACCACTTTTCATGGCTCCGGTCGGCGTGATCGGCCTGTGCGCCCAGGACGGCCACGGCGATCTGGCGACCGCCCGCGCCGCCGCCCGCACCGGTGTGCCGATGGTCGCCTCGACCCTCACCGTCGATCCGCTCGAGGATGTCGCCGCCGAATTCGGTGACACCCCGGGCTTTTTCCAGCTCTACACTCCCACCGACCGCGATCTCGCGGCCAGCTTGGTGCACCGCGCGGAGCAGGCCGGGTACAAGGGCATCGTCGTCACCCTCGACACCTGGATCACCGGCTGGCGGCCGCGCGACCTGTCCACCGGTAACTTCCCGCAGTTGCGCGGACACTGCCTCGCCAACTACTTCACCGATCCGGTCTTCCTCTCCGGTCTGCAGCGCTCACCGGAGGAGGATCCGATGAGTGCGGTGCTGCGGTGGGTGCAACTGTTCGGCAACCCGCTGCGCTGGGAGGATCTGGCCTGGCTGCGTTCGCTCACGGATCTGCCTGTGATCGTCAAGGGAATCTGCCATCCCGACGATGTGCGCCGGGCCCGCGACGGTGGCGTGGACGGAATCTACTGCTCGAATCACGGTGGGCGCCAAGCCAATGGCGGACTGCCCGCGCTCGACATGTTGCCCGAGGTCGTCGCCGCGGCCGAGGGTCTGCCGGTGCTGTTCGACTCCGGAATCCGCAGCGGCGCAGACGTCGTCAAGGCGCTCGCGCTCGGCGCCACCGCGGTCGGAGTGGGCCGGCCCTACGCCTACGGCCTGGCGCTCGGCGGGGTGGACGGAATCGTGCACGTCCTGCGTAGTCTGCTGGCGGAGGCGGACCTGATCATGGCGGTCGACGGCTATCCGGCACTGAAGGATCTGACTCGCGAATGTTTGCGTTCCGTCCACCCGTAATCGTGCCCTGAGCGGGGATCCACGTCTGCGGCCGGGCGCGCGACCCAGTACGGTATTCGCCCATGGAGCGTGTCGAGGTGGGGTTCGGTTCGGGAAGCGAACAGTGTGCAGCGTGGCTCTATCTTCCGGACGGCCCGCCCAAACCGCGTCCGCTGGTCATCATGGGGCACGGGCTGGGCGCGAACCGGGAAATGGGTCTGGATCGCTACGCACGCCGGTTCGCTGCGGCCGGAATGGGCGTGCTGGTCTTCGATTACCGGCATTTCGGGGCCAGCGGTGGTGAACCGCGCCAGCTGATCAACATCGCCCGCCAGCGCGACGACTGGCGCGCCGCGATCGCCTTCGCCCGCACCCTCAAGGGCTTCGACGCGACCCGAATCGCGTTGTGGGGCAGCTCCTTCGGCGGCGGACACGTGCTGTCCATCGCACACGAGGACGACTATCTGGCCGCGGTCGTGGCACAGTGCCCCTTTACCAGCGGCTGGTCCTCGGCGCTGGCGAAGGGGCCGATCAGCCTCGCCAAGACCGGCACCCTCGCGCTCATCGACATCCTGGTGGGCCCGATCCGCCGCACGCCGGTGGGCGTGCGACTGGCCGGGCGCAAGCGTTCGGCGGCATTGATGAGCGCCTCCGACGTGCCCGAGGGTTTCGGCCGCCTCGCCGAGGAGAGCGAGCACTACCAGCCGAAAGTCGCTGCCCGCGTAGGTATGTCGGTGCTGTTCGATTCACCGTGGCGACGCACCAAGGGCATCAAGGTGCCGGTGCTGTACGCGGTGTGCGACAACGATTCGGTCGCGCCGGTGGGTCCGACGCTCAAGGCCGCCGAACGCACCAAACACGGCATCGTGAAGCGATACCCGATCGGGCACTTCGACATCTACTTCGACGACTGGTTCGAGAAGGCCGTCTACGACCAGACCGAGTTCCTGGTGTCGGTCCTGCGTCCCTGACCGTCACGACCGGCGTTCAGAGATACGAGGTGTCGTTGACCAGCCGCACCGACGATCCGCCGTCGGGATAGAACTCGGCGATCGACAGCGACGCCAGATCCAGATGCAGCCGATACAGCAGCGACGGGCCGACTTCCAGGGCCAATTGCAGCAGCGTCTTGATCGGCGTCACGTGGCTGACCACGACGACGTTCTGTCCCGGATACAGCGCGAGCAGATCGCGACGCGCCGCCTCGACACGTTCGCGCACCTGGGCGAAGCTCTCCCCGCCCGGGGCGGGCAGCGACGGATCACCGAGCCAGCGCTGATGCAGGTCCGGATCCCGTTGTGCCGCTTCGGTGAACGTCAGGCCTTCCCATTCGCCGAAATCGGTTTCGGTCAGCGCGTCCAGAACCCGCACCGGGACGTCGAGGGCCTGGGCCGCGGCCTGCGCGGTTTCGCGGGCCCTGCCCAGCGGCGAGGTGACGACCGCCGCGATATCCCCCTTCGCGGCGAGATATTTCGCGGCGCGGGCGGCCTGTTCCCGGCCGAGTGCGGTGAGGTCCGGATTGCCGCGGCCGGAATACCGTCGCTCCACGGACAATTCGGTCTGGCCATGACGCAGCAGCAACAGCCGGGTCGGCCGCCCGCGGGCGCCGGTCCAGCCCGGACCGGTTGTCGCCGGGGCCGTCTCCTGCACGACCGGATCCTCGTGCGCGGCACGGGCGCCGGCCGCTTCGTCGATCCAGCTCGGCAGCTCCGCCTCGACGCCGCGCGCCGACACCGATTCCTGCGCAGCCGATTCCGGTTCGGCCACGCTGTCGATCACCGGGCGCTCGGTATCGGCTTCGCGCACCTCCGCGACCACCACCGCATCGTCCATGGCCTCGTTGGCGAGCCGATCGGCATGCGAATTCTGCTCGCGCGGAATCCATTGGAAGCCCACCCGATCGAAGCCCGCGACCAGCTGCCGGGCTCGTTCGGCGAGCGGAATCATGGCCGCGTGCTTGACCTTCCAGCGTCCCGACATCTGCTCGACGACGAGTTTGGAATCCATCCGCACCTCGACGGCGCGCGCGCCCAGTTCCGCCGCGGCCGCCAAGCCCGCGATGAGACCGCGGTATTCGGCGACGTTGTTCGTGGTGACGCCGAGGTATTCGCGACGTTCGGCGAGGATCGTGGCGTGGTCGGAATCCCAGATCACCGCGCCGTACCCGGCCGGGCCGGGATTGCCTCGCGAACCGCCGTCGGCCTCCACGATCACGCTGCGTACCGTCATCGCCGGCCCGTCACAATCCGGATTGCTTGGTGCGCACCAGGATCGCACCGCATTCGGGGCAGCGGACCACGACCTGCGGATCGGTCTTGGCGATCCGGGCGATCTCACCGCGGTCGAGTTCGATGCGGCAGGCGCCGCACCGGCGAGCCTGCAACAGCGCCGCGCCGACACCGTGCTGGGCGCGCTGCTTGTCGTAGATCGCGAGCAGTTCGTCCGGGAATCCGGCGAGCAGCTGTTCACGGTCGGCGTCGCAACGCTGCGCGGCCACATCCAGGTCGGCGACCGCGTCGTCGCGCCGGCTCTGCGCGAGAGTCAGATCCTCCTCGGCGCGCGAGAGGTTGGCGCCCGCGTGCTGGTGATCGGCCTCGGCGGCCTCGCGCCGCTCCATCACCTCGAGCAGTTCGTCCTCCAGCACCCCGCGCCGGCGTTCCAGGCTGCCCAGTTCGTGCTGCAACTCCGAGAGCTGCTTGGCGCCGACGTTGCCACCCTCGAGCATGCCGCGGTCGCGCGCCTCGCGTTTGCGCACGGCGTCGATCTCGCCCTCGAGTTTGCGAATGTCGCGGTCGAGATCGTCGAGCTGGATCTCGACCTTGACCGCCGCATCCTTGCGATCGGTGCGTTCGGCTTCCAGCCGCTGCACTTCCTGCTGTTCGGGCAGCACCTTGCGGCGATGCGCGATCCGCGTCAACTCGGCGTCGACGGCCGCGAGGTCGAGCAGTTTGGCCTGGATCGGTGGTTCGACATTCAACGCGGGACGTACTCCTCGACACTATGGACGGTTGCGGTGCGACGGGCAGCGGGTGCGCGACGCCGGTGCTCAACCGTACTCTGCCTGCGGCCGGTTTCGCCCCAACCCCGCGCGGCCCGCCCGCGACCACCGGATACGCGGTCGAGACCTGATGCCCCGTGCCCCGGGCGCCGGTTCGCCGGCACCCGAACAACTCGAGTGCGGCGCCGCCGCGACTGTGACACTCTGATCGGATGGCCGAACATCGCTATCGCGTGGATGTGGTGTGGACCGGCGCCACCACCGACTACCGCTCGTATTCGCGCAATCACGAGGTCCTCGCCGAAGGGCGGCCGCCCCTGCCGGGATCGGCGGACCCGGTCGTCGGACGGGGCGACGCGACGCGCTGGAATCCCGAACAGCTCCTGGTCGCCTCGCTCTCGGAATGCCACATGCTCTGGTATCTGCATCTGTGCGTCGAGGCCGGAATCGTCGTGATCGACTATCTCGACGAGGCCGAAGGCGTGATGAACGACCAGCGCTTCGAACATGTCACCCTGCGCCCCCGCGTCACCATCACCGATGCCGCTCGGGTCGAGCAGGCGCGCGCACTCCACCCGGAGGCGCACAAGCGCTGCTTCATCGCCAACTCGGTCAATTTCCCCGTCGACCACGAGCCGGACATCCGGACGGAGTGAATTCGCGCCCGTCCACGGTCGCGGGAGAACGCCCGGGCCGGCCTCGCGCCGCTCGTCCCTGTGCCGCCCGAAAGTGACACAGCCGGCCGGCTCGCCACCGAACCGACCCTGCGCGACGGCCGCTCACGTCAGTCGTCGGCGGCGCCGAGAGTCCACGGGTCGGTGCGGAGCGTGCTGACCCGGGTTTGCACGCCCGGAAGCGCTTCCCGCACAACACCTTCCGCTTGGGCGCACCAGGGGAGTTCGCTGGCCCAATGGGCGACGTCGACGAGTGCGGGACCGCCCGCGCGCAGATGTTCATCGGCGGGATGGTGGCGCAGGTCGGCGGTGACGTAGGCGTCGACGCCAAGCTTCGCGACCGTGCCGAGGAAGGAATCGCCCGCGCCGCCGCAGACCGCGACGGTGCGGATTACCCGGTCGGGATCGCCGGCGGCCCGCACACCCCACGCGGTGCCGGGCAGGGCGGCGCGCACGCGAGCGGTGAAGGCGCGCAACGTCTCCGGTTCCGACAGGGTGCCGATGCGTCCCAGACCTTGTCCCGACGGCAGCGCCGCGCGTTCGGTGACGTCGAAGGCCGGTTCCTCGTAGGGGTGGGCGGCACGCAGCGCGGCCAGCACCGCGGGGCGGGCCGACGGCGGCGCCACCACCTCGACGCGGTCCTCCTCGACGAACTCGAGGTCGCCGACCTGACCGATCGCCGGATTCGCCCCCGCCATCGGCCGGAACTGACCGGTTCCCGGTACCCGCCAGCCGCATTCGCGATAGAACCCGGCGCCCCCCGCGCCCGCCTCGAACATCGCCGCCAGCACCGCATCGGTGTGGGCGCGCGGGATGAACACCACCCAGGTGTCCACCGGCGCCGCCGATTTCTGCTCCAGCGGCCCGGTCACCGTCAACCCGAGCGTGTGGGCGAGGGCATCGGACACTCCGGGATCGGCCGAATCGGCGTTGGTGTGGGCGGTGAACAGCGCACAGTCGTTGCGGATCAGCCGATGCAGCAGCGCGCCCTTCGGCGTACTCGCGGCCACGGTGTCGACGCCGCGCAGCAGCAGCGGATGGTGCACGACCAAAGCCTGTGCGCCCCAATCGATCGCCTCGTCGACGACGGCGGCGGTGGCGTCCACCGCGAACAGCACCCGAGATACCGAGGCAGCGGGATCACCGCACACCAGCCCCACCGAATCCCAGGACTCCGCCAGCCGGGGCGGATACGCGTCGTCGAGTACTCGGATCAAGTCCTTCAGCGTCACAACAGAATTCGTCGCTGTCACCACCGCACCTCCACCGTTTCGCCGTTCCGGTCATTATCCACTCCGATGCCGCCTGCCGGGCCGGACCGCGCCGCGCGCCCCCGAGCGCGAATCCTCACAAGCCGACGGCCTCGATCGCGGCGACCAAACGATCGACAGCGTCGCTGTCGCGGACCGCCAGGCGTAAGAATTCACCGTCGAGCCCCGGGAAGGTGTCACCCCGCCGGACACCGATATCTCTGTCCGCCAGATGTTTCCGCAGCAACTCACCGTCGGGCACGCGGATCAGCAGGAAAGGACCCCCGGCCGGTTCGTGCACGTCGATGCCGAGGGCGCGCAGGCGGGGAATCATCGCCTCTCGCTCGGCCACGATCCGGATCGCGCTCGCCTCGGCTTCGGCGATCGCGTGCGCTTCGCAGGTCGCCGCGATCGCCTCGAGCTGCAACGTGCCGAGCGGCCAATGGGGGCGACCGTGGTTCAACCGGATCAGTAGTTCGGGCGGACCCAGCAGATAACCGCAGCGCAACCCGGCCAGCGCCCACGTCTTGGTGAGGCTGCGCAAAACCAGAACGTCCGGATAAGACTGTCCCGCAAGTGTTTCCGGCTCACCGGGCACCGCATCGGCGAAGGCCTCGTCGACCACCACGATGCGACCGGGCCGGCGCAGCGATTCGATCACCGCGCGAGGATGCAGCACCGAGGTGGGATTGGTCGGATTGCCGAGGACCACCAGATCGGCATCCTCGGGGACCCGCGCCCCGGCAAGCTCGTAGGGCGGTGCCAGCACCACCCGGGTGACCGGAACATCGGCCTCGCGCAGAGCGAGTTCCGGTTCGGTGAACGACGGATGGATGACGGCCGCCAGCCGCGATGCCAGGCGCGGCAACAGCGCGAATCCCTCCGCGGCCCCGGCGAGCAGCAGCACCTCCTCGGGCGCGCGGCCGTGCCGTGCCGCCACGATCGCGCGCACCGCGTCGGCCTCGGCCTCGGACGGGTACCGCCCCAGCTCGGGCAGTCGCGCGGCCAGCCGCCGCAGCAACCACTCGGGTGGCGCCTCGCCCCGCACATTCACCGCGAAGTCGAGCATCCCCGGCAGCACATCGCGGTCCCCGTGATGCCGCAACGCCGAACGGTCGACCTGCACACCACCGAACCCAGCACCACCGAACCCAGCACCGCCGGACTCCGCATCGGTCGATCGGGAACCGCCGACTTCGGGACCCCCGGGCGCCCGCACGCCGTCGATGCCCCCGTCGGTGCCCACGGCGAAACCCACACGCGTCGCATCCGCCTCGGCTGCTCCGCGCGGACGCGTATCGCTCGGGCGGCTCGGGCCTGCGTGCGACCGCGTGCCGGCGGTCGTGGGGGTGTCCTCGGGCACAGCCACCTACCCTACGTGGCCGCCGCCCGCACCGACCGGCCACAATGGGTGCGTGGGCGAGCTGCACGTGACCTTCATCTGCACCGGCAATATCTGCCGGTCGCCGATGGCCGAGAAGATCTTCGCCGCGCATCTGGAACGCGCCGGACTGGCCGATCGGGTGCGCGTGAGCAGCGCCGGCACCACCGCCTGGCACGTCGGCTCGGACGCCGACCCGCGCACCACGGCTCTGCTCACCCGCCACGGATATCCGATCGGGCACGTCGCGGCCATGATCGGCCCCGATCATCTCGATGCCGATCTGCTGGTCGCCCTGGATTCCAACCACGATCGCGAACTGACCCGGTTGCGGATTCCCGAAGCGCGCCGGCGACTGCTGCGCAGCTTCGATCCCGCCGCCGACGATCACGACGTCCCCGACCCCTACTACGGCGACGACACCGATTTCGAGCTCGTGCGCGAGCAGATCGAGGCAGCCGTTCCCGCGCTGCTGGCCTGGGTGCGCGAACAACTCGGCGAACCCGCGACGACCGGACCGCGGCAATGAACATTCTGCGCCGGCTCACCTTCCTCCTGCGGCCCAGCTGGGCGATTCTGGCGGTCGTCGTGGTCGCGTTCGCCTACCTGTGTTTCACCGTGCTCGCGCCCTGGCAGCTCGGCAAGAACACCTCGACGTCCCATCGCAACAACCTGATCGCGGCCTCGGTCAACGCCGACCCGGTCCCGGCGAAGAACCTGCTGAACACGGGCGAAGGCACGCCACCGGCCGGGACCAATCCGGCCGACACCGAATGGCGGCGGGTGGTCGCGACCGGTAGTTACGTGCCGAATTCGATGGTGGTCGAGCGATTGCAGCGGCTCAACGATCAGCCCGCCTACGGGGTACTGGCCGCCTTCCGGCTCGACGACGGCCGGGTCGTGCTGGTCGATCGCGGCCTGATCGCGGCGGTGAACGGTTCGGATCTGCCGGTGATCGCGGAGCCGCCGTCGGGTCAGCAGCACATCGAGGGACGGGTCCGGAAATCCGAGGGCGCCGTCCCCGGCAAGGATCCGATGGTCCGTGACGGCCTCCGCCAGGTGTACTCGGTCGACACCGCTCAGCTCGCCACGGTTCTGGGCACGCCGCTGACCGGCTTCGCCACCGGTGAGCACGGCGGCTATCTGCAATTGGACGCCGGCCAGCCCGGCGCCTTCACCCCCGAGTCACTCCCCCAGCTCGACGCCGGCCCGTATCTCTCGTACGGGCTGCAGTGGATCGCGTTCGGTGTGATGGCCCCGCTCGGCCTCGGCTACTTCGTCTATGCCGAAATCCGCGAACGCCGCCGCGACCGTGCCGCTGCCGAGTCGGCGACGGCCACCCCGAGTGAGCAGGTCCCGGCCATGAGCACGGCCGGATCACCGGCTGCCGAATCAGCCGAAGGCGCGAGCACCGCCGCGGCCTCCGCCCCATCGGACCCGGCTCCGAAGGCCCAGCCTGAGACCGCCTCCGCACCGGACGAACCATCGGCCGCGCCGAAACCACGCACCACCGCGGACCGCCTCGCCGACCGCTACGGCAACGCCCGCAGCTGACCGGATCCCGCAGAATCGGACCGCTTCACAACTGGCTCGATCGACCTATTTGGCTATAGGTTAATATAGTTAGATCTCTACGAGCGGAGAACGGGATGAACGCCATCCGGCAGGCCTACGACACCGTGCAGCGATCGTGGACCCGGCAGCAGTGGGATGCCTGGGCGGCGACCTGCGCCCCCGATTACGCATTCGACACCGGCACCGGCCTGCGACTGGATCTCGCGGGGACCTTGGACTGGAGCCGCGCCTGGTTCAGGGCTTTCCCGGATTACGCCGAGGACATTCGCGCGGTGCATCCGGCACCGAACTCGGCGGTCGCCGAATTGGTCGGCCGCGCAACCTCGGTGGACGACTTCGTCGTCGCCGGAGCGACACTGCTCCCGGCGACCGGCCGGCGGTTCGAGATCGCCTACGCCAAGGTCCTGGTCTTCGACACCGACTTCAAGGTGGTCGAGGACCGGCAATACCTGGACACCGCCGCTCTACTCCGGCAACTCGGCGCGAGCTGATCGGCGGCGCCCGAGCGCGTAGGCGGTCACGGCCGCCACCACCGCGGCCGTCAGCTGCACTCCGTTCGACAACCGCACCGCCCGGCGCAGATCGGGTACCCGCGGGGTCCGCCCGTCGCCCAGCACCGGACGCATCTCGGTCCCGTGGCGATACTCGGTCCGACCGCCCAGCGCGACACCCAACGCTCCGGCCATCGTGGCCTCGGCGACTCCCGCATTGGGGCTCGGGTGCGCCCCGGCGTCGCGGCGCCACGCGCGCCACGCATCGCCGGGCCGCCCGCCCACCAGCGGCGCGAGCATCACGGTGAGGACCCCGCTCACCCGCGCGGGCAGCAGATTCGCCAGATCGTCGACGCGCGCGGCGGCCCAGCCGAAGTTGGTGTAGCGCTCGTTGCGATAGCCGACCATCGCGTCGAGCGTGTTGATCGCGCGGTAGCCGAGCAGCCCCGGCACTCCCGCGACCGCACCCCACACCAGCGGCGCGACGGTGGCGTCGGAGGTGTTCTCGGCAATGGATTCGACTGCGGCACGGGCCAATCCGTCGGCATCGAGCGCTTCGGGATCGCGTCCGCACAGCGAGGGCAGCACCTCCCGCGCACCGGTCAACTCCCCCGCATCCAGCCGATCCGCCATCTCGCGTCCGGTCCGGGCGAGCGTGGTGCCGCCGAGCGCGATCCACGTGCCGACCGCAGTGATCACGATGGTGCCGAGCCCCGCGTGACGACCGGGGCGCCCCTGCACCACCGCTGCGGGGGCACCGGCGCACCCACCTCGCCCGCCGCCGGCCACGCCGCCGCGCCGATTCCGCCGCGCCGACACCACCACGCCGCGCCCATCTCCCGATGGCCGGGCAGCGATCTCCGCGCCCGCACTCAGCGCGACGACACCACCCACCAACACGAGTTCGTGCACGACCCCGGCGGTACGCGCATCGCGATATCCGGCCGATTCCACCGCGGCGGCCGCCGCCCCGAACAGCGCCACCGGATGTCCCCGCCGCGGATCACCCAGAATCCGATCCGCCGCGAATCCGATCAGCAGTCCCGCGGCCCGCGCCGTTCCATATCGCACCGGGCGAGACTATCGGCCCCCTCCGGCACCCCGATGTCACACTCGACCCGGCGGCATCGTCACCATGAGGAGGCACCCGCGCGGCGGGCGCGCGCGGCGAGACGAGGATGGCAGCTGTGACGACCGGACACGACGATATCGACCAGACCGAACTGGCACGCCGATTCGAGGAGCATCGCCAGTATCTGCGCCGCGTGGCCTACAGCACGCTGGGCAGCCTCAGCGATGCCGACGACGTCGTGCAGGAGGCGTGGTTGCGACTGCAACGCTGGTACGAAACCCGTTCTCCCGGTGAGCGAATCGACAATCTGCGCGCCTGGCTGACCACCGTCACCGGCCGCCTCGCGCTGGATCAGCTGGGTTCGGCCCGGGCGCGCCGCGAACAGTACGTCGGCGAGTGGCTGCCGGAGCCGGAGGTCACCAGCTGGGACGACCCGGCCGACCGTATCTCGCAGGACGAGCGCGTCACCACCGCCCTGCTGGTGGTCCTCGAATCGCTCTCGCCCGCCGAACGCACCGCCTTCGTGCTGCAGGACATCTTCGGCATGACCGGTCCCGAGGTCGCCGACGTGGTGGGCCGCACCCCCGCCGCCGTCCGCCAGCTCGCCTCCCGCGCCCGCAAGCACGTCGAGGACGGCACCCCGCGCTTCCCGGCCTCCCGCGACGAACACGAGAAGGTGGTTTCGGCCTTCTCCGCGGCCTGGCGGTCGGGCGATCTGAGCGGCCTGCTCGGTGTGCTCGACGAGAACGTCACCCTGACCGCCGACGGTGGCGGACGGGTGCCCGCGATCCGGCAGCCGGTGCAGGGCGCCGAGCTGGTGGCCAAGCTGTACTTCGGCTGGTACCGCGCCGGAACCGGGGCCTGGGCGCGCATGGTTCAGGTCAACGGTCTGCCGGGCCTCATGGTCTTCGACGGCAACCATCTGGGGATCATGGCCTTCACCGTCGAACAGGACCGCATCACCTCGATCGCGATCGTCCGCAATCCGGAGAAGCTGCACGATCTGCCCGAGGGCGAACCGGATTGGACGATGTGAGAGTTCGCTCGGCGCGGCCCGTCACCGGCACGCCTGCCACCCCGCCCCGTGACCGACCCCGAGTAGGCCGTGCGCCCGGGCCACCTCCGGTGAGTACAGCTGTCCCGCATCGGCATTGAGCCCGGCCTCGAGGCCCGGGTCGGCACGGCAGGCCGCCCGCCAGCCGAGATCGGCGATGGTTCGCACATACGGCAGGGTGGCGTTGGTCAACGCGACGGTGGCGGTGTGCGGGACCGCGCCGGGCATGTTCGCGACACAGTAGAACAGCGAATTCGCCACGGGGAAGGTCGGTTCGGCGTGCGTGGTGGGATGGGAGCTCTGGAAACAACCGCCCTGATCGATGGCGATATCGACCAGCACCGTCCCCGGCCGCATCCGCTCCACCAGCGTGTCCGGGACCAGTTGCGGCGCTCGCGCTCCCGGCACCAGCACCGAACCGATCACCAGATCCGCGGCGACGACCGCCCGGTCGATGTCGGCCGCGTTCGAGGCGAGAGGAGTGACCCGGCCGGCGAATCGGATGTCGAGTTCACGCAATCGCACCGGATTGGTGTCGAGCACGATCACCCGCGCACCCATCCCCACCGCGACCGTCGCCGCACTCGTTCCCGCTACCCCGCCGCCGATCACCACCACTTCCGCCGGCCGCACCCCCGGCACGC
The DNA here is from genome assembly GCF_001612845.1 of Nocardia elegans NBRC 108235. Lineage (GTDB taxonomy): Bacteria > Actinomycetota > Actinomycetes > Mycobacteriales > Mycobacteriaceae > Nocardia > Nocardia nova. The sequence continues at coordinate 57,983 of NZ_BDBF01000001.1, forward strand.
CGCCCAGCAACACTCCCGCGCCACCTTCGGGCGCCATCAGGTGGTAGGCGCCGACCTGGGGTGCGAGTTTGCCGGCGATCTCGCTCATCGGCGTCAGCAGCGGCAGTGATCCGTCGGGTCCGCGCACGGTTTCGTAGGCGATCGCGGTGATGCCGGAGGCCAGCACGGCGTCGGTGCACTCCCGGGAGGCCGCCAGGTGCAGAAAGGTGAACAGCACCTGCCCGGGATGCATGCGCGAATATTCGGGCGCGATCGGCTCTTTCACCTTCAACACCAGTTCCGCCCCGTCCCACACCGCGTCGGCGCTTGCGGCGATGTCCGCCCCGGCGGCGACGTAATCGGCGTCGGTGAATCCGGACCCGAGTCCGGCGCCGGATTCGATCAGCACCCGATGACCGTGCCGGGTGAGTTCGACGGCGCCGGCCGGGGCGAGGGCGACCCGGCTCTCCTGCGGTTTGATCTCGCGCGGAACCCCGATTCTCATACCGCCATCGTGGCCCTGATCCGGGCGCGGTGCCATGATCAAGTCGCGGCGATTCACAGAACCGCAACCAATCGGCAATCGATCCGCGCCCGGCAACCCGGCATCGGCGTCACACGGTGATCGACTCGCCCAGCGGCGGGATCCGCAGCTGCTTCTCGCGCCCGCCGTAGCCGAAGGTGCGCCGCAGGTGATCGAGTGTCTCGGTGAAGTGCGCCCAGCCCTCGGCGTGTACCGGCACCACGACCGCCTCGCCGAGTACCTGCGCCGCGGCCAGCGCCGTGCGCGCATTGAGCGTGACGTCGCTGTCCTCGAACCGGCCGACGTTCGCGGCGCCGACGTTGAGCAGGGCGATATCGATGCGGCCGAATTTCGCCACGATGCGCTCGACGTAGTCGACGGAGGCGTTGTCACCGGAGATGTAGACCGTCGGCAGGTCCTCGGCCTGCAGGACGAAGCCGGTGACCGTGCCGCTCAGCGCCTCCGCGCCCTCCGGCCCGTGCAGCGCCGGCACCGCGGTGACGGTGACGGCGCCGATGCGCACCGACTCCCACACCGTCAGTCCCCGAACTCCTTCCAGGCGCCCGGCCGCTTCCGGCGTGGACAACACCGTCTCGACGCCGGCCATGACGTCGCGGCCCGCCGGATCGAGGTTGTCGGGATGCTGATCGTGCGACAGCAGCACCACGTCCACCGGGCCCACGCGATCCGCGGCGACCGCCGGTCCGGTCAATTTATGCAGGGTGAGCACGCCGGAGGAGTAGTCGCCGGGTTCGTCGAAGGTCGGATCGGTCAGCCAGACCAGCCCGCCGTAGTTCAGCCGGACGGTGGGGCCGCCGATGTGCAGGAGTTCGACCGTGGTGGAGAGCGTGTTCGTCATGAGCAACAGCTTGTCCCGATCCGGCACGCTCGAACAGTGGCCCGCAGGCCATGCTTCGATAATATCGGGCCATGCATGTGGTCGCGGTGGTCGCCTTCGACGGAATCAGCCCTTTTCACCTGTCCGTCCCCGGCATGGTGTTCGGGCGCATCGGCACCAGCGTGCAGCACAGCGCGCCCTACCGGGTGCTCACCTGCGCGGAAGTTCCCGGAATCCTCGGCACCCCCGGCGATTTCGACCTCGTCGTACGTCACGGCCCCGAGGCGATCGACAGCGCGGAGACCGTGGTGATTCCCAGCTGGAACCCGGAACTTCCCGTGCCCGAGGCCATTTCGTCGGCCCTATGGCGCGCACACGAACGCGGCGCCCGCATCGTCGGGCTGTGCCGCGGCTCCTGGGTGGTCGCCGCCACCGGTTTGGCCGACGGGCGTGAAGTCACCACGCACTGGGGTCTGGCCCCGGCCCTGGCCCGCGCGTTTCCCGCGGTGAACGTGCGCGCGGATCGGCTGTGGACCGACCTCGGCGATGTGGTGACCTCCGCGGGAGTGGCTGCGGCACTGGACTGTTGCCTGCACCTGGTGCGCGCCGACCACGGCGCCCGCGCCGCGACCGAACTCGCGCGCACGCTCGTACTGGCCCCCTACCGCGCCGGGTCGCAGGCACAGTACATCCCGCTCGCGGTACCCGACGCCACCGACGACGACCCCATCGAACACGCGATGGTCTGGGCGCGCACACATGTGGACCAGCCCATCGACCTGGATCGCTGGGCCCGCACCGCGCTGATGTCGCGGCGCACCTTCACCCGCCGCTTCCGCGAACGCACCGGATCCAGCCCGCAGCGCTGGCTGCTCGACCAGCGCATCGACCGCGCTCGGCTGCTGCTGGAATCCACCGACGACACGATGGACCGCATCGCCGCCGAGACCGGCCTGGGCACGGCGATGAATCTGCGCCACCATTTCCATCGCGCGCTCGGGCTGCCACCGGCCGCACATCGCGCCCAGTTCCGGGCCAGCTATGTTGACCTGCATGATGATCAAGCTGGGTGAGCACGAGCCGCAGATCGACGACACCGCATGGGTGGCGCCGACGGCCACGGTGATCGGCCGGGTGCGGCTCGGTGAACAGGTCAGCATCTGGTACGGCGCGGTGATCCGCGGCGATCTGGAGGACATCAGCATCGGCGCCGGCACCAACATCCAGGACGGCTGCGTACTGCACGCCGATCCGGGATACGAACTGCAGGTCGGCAGCGGAGTGTCGGTGGGCCACAACGCGATTCTGCACGGCTGCACGGTCGGCGACGACGTGCTGGTCGGCATGGGCGCGACCGTGCTCAACGGCGCTGTGATCGGCGAGGGCAGCCTCATCGCCGCCAACGCCCTGATTCCCGAGGGCATGAAGATTCCGCCCGGCTCCCTGGTCGCGGGCGTACCGGGCAAGGTGCGGCGCGAACTCGGCGATGCCGAACGCGATCGCATCAAGCTCAACGCCGCGGTCTATCTGCACAATATGAGCACTCACCGCGACGCCGGCACCCAGCTGTGAGACGGGCCACACTGGTCAAGCGTCCAGGTTGATCTCTTGGTAGCATCGTCGCAGCATGTTCGCGGTCCGCGGCAGCGAATCATCGCCCCGGGCGGCGTACTGCGACGTGGGTATGCAGGAGGTTAGACGGTGTCGTACGAGCAGTCCGGTATGCACCGACCCAAGGGGCGGATCAGTGTGGCCGATATCGCGGCCCAACCCGGTGGCATCGAGGCGCTACAGCGCCGAGTCCACGAATTACGGTGCAACGGAAGCGATTTCGCCGCGAACGCGATCGAGCAGGAAATGGCCGCATTCAATCTGCGCTGAGCGCGGACGGCGTGAGCCAGGTCGGGGACGTCGGTGACGGTCCGGCGCGATGAGATAATGATCGTCAGCCTTCCGCATCGACGCGGTCATTCGCCGACTCGACTGGAGACCCCATGCCCCCTGTTCCGTCCATCCTGGCCCGCATCCTCGAGAAGCCCCGCTCCGACGGTGAGCAGCTGCTCGAGAGTGCCCTGTCGGCCTTCCTGGACTTCGGGATCAAGCGGACCAGCATGGGTGAGATCGCGCGCCGCGCCGGCATCAGCCCCGCGACGCTGTATCGCCGCTTCGAATCGAAGAACGATCTCGTCGAGGCGGTGAGCGTGCGCGAGGCGCAGCGCTTCGTCGCCGATATCGAACAGCGGGTCGGCAGCATCACCGACAACGAGGATCAGCTGGTGGAGATCTTCGTCGTCTTCATCACCGCGCTGGCGCACAACGAGCTGCTGCAACGACTGCTGCGCACCGAACCCGAGCTGATCCTGCCGCGCTTGACCACCGACGCCGGTCCGATCCTCGCGGTCGGCCGCGCCTACCTGGGCGACAAGCTGCGCGGTTTGCAGAAGGCCAACGCCGAACTGGATTTCGATGCCGACCTCGTCGCCGAGATCATGGCCCGGCTGGCGCAGTCCCTGGCGTTGACTCCCGACGGGCTGATTCCGCTCTCGGACGCGGAGGCTGCCCGCGCCTTCGCCCGGCGGACGTTGCTGCCGATGGTCGGGGGCCACACCGCCTGACCGTCTCGCGGGTGTGCCGACGGTCCGCGGCCGTCGCCGGTTGCTACGAAGACTCCGAAACGCCACTGTCGTGCGGGCGTACTCCGGTCTCGCCCAGCCCGAACGCCGCCGCCACTCGCCGGTCGAGCAGCGCGGCATCGGGTTCGGCTCCGCCGTTGGCCAATTCGCGAGCCAGATCGATGAGCCGCTGTCCCGCAGCGGTATCCGGATCGGGCAGCGGAAGCCGGGTGACGTACTGCGTGATCCACCGTCGCCGCCCGGCATAGAGCCGATTTCCGCACACGGCGTCGTAGAACCGCAGCCCGAGCGTCGAATTAGCCACGCCCATCAGCAAATAGGCGATCCGCTCGTCGCCGATATCGGCCAGCGACATCCAGTAACAGTCCCCGTTCACCACCGCCCCGCTGCGATCGAGCGCGAAGCGTGGCGCCACACTGATATCCGGGAACACCACCTTCGGTCGGCACCACAGATGCGGCCGCTGCGGCACCCAGATCTCGAACCACTCCCGTCCCGTGCCGGTGAGGTAGTCCCGAGCTGCCAGGGTGTCCTTGTGCTGAGCGAGATAGGCTGCGGCGAGCGGGTATTCGTTCAGATCGATCGGTGTGCGGCACGAACAGGAAGCATCGTAGGGATACAGCACCCGGGTATCGTGGGCGCGTGCGATCCGCCACGGGACGAGATCGTGATGAGTCAGCAGCCCCCGGAGCAGTTCGGGCTCCGGACAGCAGGGCCGATCCTCCCAACGGTCCGAGATGAAGACTCGATCCGCATTCGTCTTGATCCCCACCCTGATTCGCGCGACCTCACCGAACGTGCGCCACGTGCCGGCGGCGATCCGCGCCAACCAGGCATCGGTATCGGGTCGCGACATGCGCCACGGAGTTGCGGGATCGAAAGTGCTGGTGAGTGATTCGACTTCGCACTCCACATCGGCCCATGCGTCGCCACCATCGGCGAGAATTCGCGCGGGCCCGCCGGCCGAACCGCGCCGCGGGTTCCCCGATCCGCCCGGTTCGCCGTGCGCACCGGTCCACAGCGTTCCGGTCTCCACCGCGATGCGGCGACCGCCGTGGTCGACGACGGAGTCGGCCGGGGCGACCACAGCGTCGAACAGGTCGGCAGCGGCCGTCGGCTCCCGCTCGGACTCGTAGGCCGTGACGAACCTGCAGGTCCGCTGCTCGTGCCCGCGCACGGCGATTGTCACCGCGGGCAGGACCGCCGCCTCGAACAGCCGAGTGTCCCCGAGGTCGTAGAGCTCCACCGGCGTCAGTTCCGCATGCAGCAGCGCCCGCAGATTCGCCCCCGCCTTGGTGCTGAGGAATCGGTTGGCGCACAGCAGACCCAGCACCCCACCGGGGCGTAACAACCGCGGAATCGTCGCGACGAACGGATGGGTCAAATCGATACGTCCCGACAGCCCGAACTGCTTGCTCAGCATCTGCGCGGTCGCGCCACCCAGCTGCTGAGTCCGCACATACGGCGGGTTCGTGATCACGGCGTCGAAGTGCGAGTCGGTCAATTCGGTTGCCGCGCAGAGGAAATCCCCCACCCGCCAATCGATGACGACACGATTCGACGGCGGCGCGGTATCCACCCCAGGCGCCGCGCCGAGGTATGCGCCGACCGCGTCCGCCACCCGCGATCCCGCCCACGACTCGGCGGTGCCCTCCTCCGGCCAGACCTGGGACCTGCCCCCGAATCGGCTGTTCCACGACATCCCCCTAGCCTGAGCTTCCCGGACCGCCGCGGCATTCAGGTCGTACCCCACCAGATGCAAGGAGGTATCCGGAAAGCGTTGTGCCGCAACATATGCCACCGCAGACAGCAACTCACCGTCCCCGCAGGCCGGATCGAGCACCGCCAATTCGCTCCCCGGTCGCACATGCGCGAGCATCCGCTCCGCGAGAAACTCCGCCAACCGCGGCGGCGTGTAATGCCGCCCGTGCCGTTTCCGCGCCCCACCCCCGCCCGGCACCCGTCCCGCCCGGCGGTCTGCTGCTGGCTGCTCTCGCCCGCCGCGCATGTCCGCATTGTGCCTGCTGCGAGCGCAAATGTGGGCGAACTCGACGTATCGCGCCGCCCAGGTCAGCCTCTACCCGCGTGCGGCCCCGTCGACAGCCACGCCACCGTTCACCGGCGTTGGACGCGCTCCTCGGGCGGACCGACCGCTCCCCGGTCACGCAGGTAGGTCTCCAGGGCGTCCAGATCGGTCGGGCCGACCGCCGTATCCGTGCCCAGCGTGAACACCGCGAAGCCGTCGCCGCCGGAGGCGAGGAAGTTGTTGGTGGTCACCCGGTAGGTCGCGACCGGATTCACAGGCCCGCCTCCGATGCGGACGGAATCGGCGATCACCTTGTGTCCCGGGGCGGCCTTGTCGTCGTAGGAGTAGGAGATGCCCGCGACGGAGAGCACGGCGGGTTTGCTCTTGTTGTCCCACTGCTGTTCCAGCAGGTCCAGTATCTGGCGGCCGGTGAGGGTGACGGTGACGACCTGATTGCCGAACGGCTGCGTCTCGTAGATGCTGCCGTAGGTGATCGGCCCGGGGCCGATGTCGGCCCGCACGCCACCCGGATTCATGAACGCCGCCACGGCCTGCGCCGAATCGTGGGTGACATCGAGCATCGCATCGGCGATCACCGCACCTAGCGGCGATTCGCCGCCACCGCGATCGCTGCGCGTCAGCGGGGCCGTCGCGGTGCCCACGACCCGTTGCGCGCGCGGCGCCGCCTGGCCGGTGAAGAATGCGATCGACTTGTCCACCGCCGGATCGGTTGCGACATCGCGGGTCACCACCCGGTTGACCGCGTGCGCGGACACCTTCCCGTGGTCGAACCGCAGCGTGACATCGGTGATCAGGCGCCCGTAGGACGCCGCCTGCGTGACCACCTTGCCGTCGAATTCGCAGTTGTAGGCCTGATGGCTGTGCCCGGTGAGCAGCACCTGAACGGCGGGATCCGTGTGCGCCGCGAGCGCCGGCACATCCGGACTGATGTCGGCGCAACCGTTGTAATCGGTGGTCTTCGCCGGTGTTCCCTGGGCGCCGCCGTCGTGCACCAGGGCGACAACGGTTTCCGCACCGGCCTGTTTCATGGCGGGCACGTACCTGTTGATCGCCTCGGCTTCCTCGCCGAAGGTGTAACCGCGAATTCCTTCCGGGAAAACGAGATTCACCGTATCGGGCGTCACCACCCCGACGACACCGACCTTGTGCCCGCCGATCGTCAGCATCGTCCACGGCCGCACTCCGGCCGGAGGCTCACCGCGGGAGTCGGTGAGATTGGCGGCGAGGAAATCGAAGTGTGCTCCCGTGAACAGATCTCCCGGTGAGCACCCATCCAGCGCACAGCCGCCCGCGCGCAACCGTCCCAGCTCCACGACCCCGTGGTCCAGCTCGTGATTGCCCACCGCCGACGCCGCCACCCCGATCTGGTTGAGATAGCCGATCGTCGGCTCGTCGTGGAACAGCGACGACACCAGCGGACTCGCCCCGATATTGTCCCCCGCCGACACCACCGCGCTGTCCGGATACGCCGCCCGCAACCGCTGCAGATGCGTGGCCAGATACGCCGCCCCGCCCGCGATGTACTCGCCCATCTGCCCGTTGCTCGCCTCCGGCGGTTCCAGATTGCCGTGCAGATCGTTGATCCCGAACAGATGGACCTCGCCGGGTTGCGCCGCCGGAAGGTCGCTGGTGGAGACCAGCGGTATCGCGCCCTGATGTGTGGTTTCGCTGCTTCCGCCGCATCCGGACAGCGCGACCAGACTCATCGCGACGGCACCACCGGCCGCCATGCGCCGCAGAACACCCATACCGTCAGACTCTGACATACGGGAACGTCCCCGAAACGACGGTTCGGTGAACTCTGCTGTCGCCCTGCGCCATCGCCGACCCGAGACGGCTGCTCGGCGCGTCAGCCCACGGTGATCGGCAATGTCTCCCAGCCGCGCACGGTCGAGGTCGACGACAAGGTGATGTCGTCCCAGTCGACATCCCACGTCGGGAAGCGGCGCAGCAGCTCCTCCAGCGCCACCCTGCCCTCGAGCCGGGCCAGCGCCGCGCCCAAGCAGAAGTGGGTGCCGAGGCCGAAGGTGCGCAGGTTGCTGATCTTGCGGTGGATGTCGAACCGCTCCGGGTCGTCCCAGCGTTCCTCGTCGCGGTTCGCCGACGCGACGAGCAGCATCATCGCGCTGCCGGCGGGCACGGTGGTCCCGTAGAGCTGGACATCTTTCGTGACGTAGCGGGCGATGGCGTGGCCGGTGGGCTCGAATCGCAGCGTCTCCTCGATCGCGTTCGGGATCAGGCTCGGATCGGCGACGAGTTCGGCGCGCTGTTCGGGGTGGCGGGCGAGCAGCGCACCCAGCCAGCCGATCAGCCTGGCGGTGGTCTCGTTACCGGCCCCCGCGACGACGGAGACATAGGTCAGGATCTCGTCGCGCGTCAGCGTCCGCGTCACGCCCTCGGTGTCGACGAATTCGGCGCGCATCAACTCGGTCATCAGATCGTCGGAGGGATTGTCGGCGCGCCAGTCGATGTATTGGGCGAACTGTTCGGCATCCGGAATCGCCTTGTCGGAGATCTGCATTCCCTGCCCGGGCTCGGTGCGCAGCGCGCTGTCGGCCTTGTCTCGCACGGTCTGCTGATCGGCCTCCGGGATACCGAGCAACATGCCGATCACGCGCATCGGCACCTCGTTCGCGAACGCGGTCATCAGATCGAACCGGTCTTTTCCGGCGAGCCGGTCCAGCGACCGCCGGCACAGGTCGCGGATCTGCGGCTCCAGCGACATCACCCGCCGGGGCGTGAACACCCGCTTGAGCAGCGCGCGGTGGATGTCGTGCGCCGGCGGATCCTCCATCAGCAACGTGCCCGGCGGAATCTCGATCCCCGCCTTGATGATCTCCAGAATCGGCCCCCGCGACGACGAGTACGTCTCCCAGTCCAGCAGTGCGGGATCGATATCCGACGCGCGGGTGAGGGCGTAGAAGTCGTGCTTGTCGTTGTAGTAGAGCGGCGCTTGCGCCCGCATCCGCCGATAGATCGGGTAGGGGTCCTTCGCGATCTCGCGGTCGAACGGGTCCCAGTAGACCGCGTCGGCGCTATCGGGCGCGGGGGCGTCGTCGAGTGCTGTGGCAGGGCGAGGCGTGTCAGGCATACGGATCATTCTCTCTCAATGAGAATGAGAATTCCATAGTCGAGAATATCGATACCGTTCGTGGGTGCCGCTGGGCCGCCGCGGGGCCCGCCGCGCGCCCGACGGGCAGCGCCCGCCCGTACCGGACCCCGGTCGACGCCTTCCGAACGGCACCGCCGTTCCGGCGAGAAGTTCCTGGTAGCCCCGAGCTGTCATTGTTGCCGATTCGGTGGCATCCGACGAAGCCCGGAACGCAACCCCACTACCGGGTGTCCAGCCGGGGAGGTCCGCACGGCCCGCACCTCGACAGGCAACGCCGACGATGCGGAACGTCGAGCCGACCGGTCCGCGTACACCCTCAGCGACTCCGAGTCGACATTCCGTCCGGTCGGAATTTGTTATCTTATCTCACTTTTCGACCCTCCATCGGCCGCCGAGCAGCCCACCAGCCATTACCGCCCGAAAGCCGTTGTAGCGCAGTGTTATCACGCGACTTTCGGTGGAAGCACTCGGTTAACGTTGATGTGTTACAACGCTTCTGGAGGTCGAACCGGCCATGCTGATAATCAACGGCGACATCACCAAACCGAAGGCCCAACAGCAGGTCGTCGAATGGCTCGCGAACTACGTCACCCAACCCGGAATCGCCGTCTCCGGCGTCTACATCCCGAGGCTGGACGGCGGGAGCACCGAAGCCGATCTTCTGGTTTTCACTCCGCACGCGGCGGCCGTCATCGAGGTCGACGCTCTGCGCAAGAAGACCCGCGGACCACTGTCGTATTCGATGAACGAGCGGTGGTCCGCACCCGGCATCCACGGCGACCCGGTCCAACTCCGCGGCGACGACCCCAACCCGCTGCACCAAGTGCGCAGGCCCGTCTCCGCCCTGAGAACCTTCGTCGCCGAACTGACACGCGGCCCGGAACCGTTCGTAGACGGCCTGATCCTGCTCATCCCCAAGTCGGGCAACACGGTCACCCTCGACAGGGGTCCGATGCCCGCCGGGTTCACCGTCCTGCTCGGCGACAGCGCCTCCCAGCTCTACTCGTGGTTCGGCCGAACCGCCCAGCATCGCGACCGAACACCGTGGACCGCGGAGCTGGTCGTCACCGCGCTGACAGCCCTGCGAGTCGATCGCACCCGCGACGCCGAAAGCCGCCGCCGGCTCTACGCGGAACTGGTGGCGGAGGGATTCCCGACCGAGGTGTCGGCGGTGCCGAGAGAAGGAGACGGGAGCTCAACTACCTCGGCGTCCCCTGACGCCCCGGTCGCCCAGCCGGAAAAGGCAGACCAAGCCCGACTGAATCCACAGGTGGCCCCGACAGATTCACACCTCCCGCCATCGCAGCACGCCCCACACAACGCCGCCCCACCGGCCGCGTCGCCGGACCAAGCCCCGCCAACCTCACCGGTTTCCTACGCCGCGGCCCGCCCCTCGACCCCACCGGCTTCGCACACCGACGCCAGTCCCGCACCGGCGCCGAGAGTGGACCCGATACCGGCTCCCGCGTCCACATCCGACCCGGCCGCCCACGCTCCAACCGCGGCGTCCCCAGCAGCCACAACGACGCATCCCTCGAACTCCGCTCCGATCCCCCGGTCGGCACCTCCCCGGAGAATGGACGAGCACACGCGCACCCCTTCTCGGTCGGACATCAACGCCCACACCACGCCGATCACTTCTCACCAAACCAAGGCACCGGACCCCAACTGGCAGGAGCCAGCCACAGACTCCGCCCGAACCCAACCCCCAGCACGCCACCGCCTCCGCACCGCACTCCTCGGCATCGCCGCCGCACTGATCCTCATCTGCGGCATCGGCTACATGGCCGGCAAAGACCACCCTCGCGCACAATCCGACTCCCAACCGGCACCATCCCAGGTCCGCCCGCCCGAGAGGACAACGACGCCCGCCCCGCCGCCCACCGAACCCCCAGGCACACAGCACCATTCGGCAATGCCTACGGAGGGGGCAACCTGCTATCCGTTCCAAGCAGGCTGCTGACCGTTCCGTCGCGAACTCGTCATAACGGTGGCTCGCGCAGCGGCACGCAGGCGAGGGTCTCGAAGATCGAGCGAGGCGAGGTGTCCGGCATCGACCCGATCCGAGCGTATGTCTCGGCTCTGGGCGGATCGGTCGACCTTGTCGTCACCCTCGGCGACCGTACCTGGAAGGTCGCCTGAAACCTCTCGCCTCGCTCGACTACTTCGCGTCGACAGCACCTACTCGAAGCCGGGCGGCGGGGTGAATCCGCCGAACTCCTGCTCGAGCAATTCGGCGAATCGCAAGGTCGTCGGGTCTTCGAGATAGGGGCCGATGATCTGCATGCCGAAGGGCAGCCCCTCCGGTGAGCGTCCGATCGGAGCTGCGGTGGCCGGGAGCCCGAGCAGGGTGGCGATACTCGCCCATATCAGGTTGTGGTTGTACGGGTAGGCGGTGCCGTCGATTTCGAGCGTGCGAGTGTCCATTGCCGAATGGTCGTGGGGGAAAGCGGGTGTCGGCGTGATCGGGCACAGCACCACGTCGAATTCGTCGAACAGCTGTCGCCACCTGTCGGCCAGGCCGATGCGGACGCGGTCGGCCTTCATCCAATCGCCGTGGCTGGCGACGAATGCTCGTTGGATGACCGCCTCGAGGGTGTCGGTCTCCGGCGGTATCTCGGCTACGACAGCTTGGATCGCACGGATGGCGTCGGGCGGCGCATCGGCGCCGAATTGCGACATCAGCAGTGTGAAATAGGTTTTCGCCGTCAGCGTGAGGTCGGGCAGTAGCGCACTCTGCCGCGCGACCGAGGTACCGGCCTTCTCGAGTCCCTGCGCGATCCGTTCGAAACCGTCGCGAATCACGGTGGCGGTCGGCACCAGCGGATGGCTGTCGATGATCAGCACGCGGAATTGTGCGAGTTCCTCGCCGCGCGGCGGTGACAGCTCGAGCTTGTAGGCGACCGCTTCCACGTCGTCAGGCCCTGCCAAGAGCCGTGTCGCCAAGGTCAGGTCGGCGGCACTGCGAGTCATCGGCCCGACTACGGGAAGGTCCATCGGTGCCGCCAGCGCCGGGGTCCGTGGCGGTACGTGTCCGCGCCCCGGCAACAGTGTGCGGGACGGTTTGTGCGAGTAGACGCCGCAGAAATGTGCCGGAACCCGCAAGGAGCCGCCGATATCGGAGCCGAGCGCGAGCGAGACGTACCCCGCCGCGAGCGCGGCGGCCGAACCTCCGGACGAGCCACCGGGCGAACGGGTCAGATCCCAAGGATTGTTGGTCGTGCCGTAGATGTCGTTGTAGGACTGCCAATCACGCAGGAAGAACGGCACATTCGTTTTGCCGACGACAACGCCGCCCGCTGCCTTGACGCGCGAGACCAGCACCGCGTCCTCGGCCGGCTCCCACCCCTTCGCGTCGGGCAGACCCCACGTGGTCGGCAGTCCGGCGATATTGAACGATTCCTTCACCGCGACCGGAACACCGAGTAGCGGCGCATCCTCGCCCCGCGCCAATGCCGCATCGGCCTGTTTCGCCGCGACGCGAGCGCGCTCGAAATCCCGCACCACAACGGCATTGACCTTCTCGTCGAACTTCTCGATCCGCGCAATGCTCAGTTCAAGCAGTTCGGTCGCCGAGATGGTCTTGGCCTGCAACGCGGCTACCTGTTCCCGCAGCGTCGCAAACTCCGGTCCGGGCATCAGTTCTCCTTGCATCTCCGGGTGCGTGGCACCCGGTGTTCGTGGCCGAGGCATCGGTCCGGATCCGCCGTGACAGACGCGATCCTATACAACCGCGAGCAGACGAGACTTATTCCCACAGAAGGCAATTCGCACTTATGCGGGGCATGGGCAGGCACTTTCTGTCAACCTCGGAAGCCACGGCAATGTCCGCGGACGGTCAGTTCGAACCGATGCTCGGCGGAGCACGGTAGCCGGTGAACCATCCGTGATTTCGAGCAACAGAAGCCACTCCTCCGCAGGCGCGCTCAACTAGGCTGCCGATCATGCCCACTGTGAACCCGCGCTCCATCCGGATCGGTGTGCAGATCGCCCCGCAACATGTCGACTACCCGGCTATCCGCAGCGCCGCCGCCCAGGCCGAAGACATCGGCGTAGACATCATCTTCAACTGGGACCACTTCCTGCCGATCTCCGGCGACGAGCACGGCAAGCACTTCGAATGCTGGACCATGCTGGCCGCCTGGGCCGAGCAGACATCGCGTGTGCACCTGGGCCCGATGGTCACCTCCATCAGCTTCCGCAACCCGGACCTGGTCGCCGACATGGCCCGCACCATCGACCACATCAGCGGCGGCAGAATGCTTCTCGGCATCGGCGCCGGCGCGATGGAACGCGACTTCGCCGAATACGGCTACGATTTCGGCACCCCCGCCGGCCGCCTGCAGACACTCGCCGACGCACTCCCCCGAATCGAACAGCGCTTCGCCAAGCTGAACCCACCACCGACCCGCAGGATCCCCGTACTGATCGGCGGAGGCGGCGAGCGGAAAACGCTGCGCCTGGTAGCCGAGCACGCCGACATCTGGCACTGGTTCTCCTCCGGCGCCGAATTCGCCCGTAAGAAGCAGATATTGATCAAACACTGCGCGGAGATCGGCCGCGATCCGCGGGAAATCGAACTGTCGGCAGGAGTACAGGGCGACCCCGAGGTAGTCGGAGCCGAACTCCTGGAACAGGGCGTGACGACGTTCACGCTGGAAGTGCACGGCCCCGACTTCGACATGTCGACGGTTCGCGCCTGGGTCCAGTGGCGTGACGATCTCACTGTTCGACCGTGACAGCGAAATAAGACGCACAACTTCGTTGTCCTCTACGTCCAGGCCCTCACGCATAACTCGGATCGTTGTCCTCACGGAATCCCTGGACCGTCGCGTCGATGAGGCGTTGCAGGTGGTTCTGGATGATGGATGTGTCGGCAGGGTCGGCGCGGAGGTCGTGTTTGGTGTGGCGGACGAGGTAGCGGCCGTCCGAGTAGTCCATGATGTGGAAGTCGCGGGCGGGGGTGGGGCGACGGTCCCAGGCGGGGCCGGGGCAGACGGCCACGTGGAGGACGGTGCTGCGGGGGCGTTCGAAGAAGCGGGCGGCCTCGTCGCGTGGTGAGCGGGGGGCTTCGTCGTGGAATGCGGTGTAGGGGCGGTCGTCGTCGGTGAGGTCGGCGCGGTTGACCTGTAGGGCAGGGCGGGTGCCTCGGGGATGGCCGGGGATGGCGGCGAGCAGGTGGCGGGTGAGGTTCTCGGCGCGCAGGAGCGACATCCGCACGGTCCCACCGGATTCCGGGTCGGATGAGGGTTGCTGAGTGATCAGGACCGCCTGCCGGTAGTGCACGGCCGCGTGGATGCGGACGCGATGACGCGGATCGCCCATCTGCTCGAGATCGCCCGAACCGTTCGACGCGGCGGCGAATCCGGCGATCTCGATCCGCGATTCCGGGCCGTGGAGAATGCGCACCGCGGCTTCGGCGTTGTCGTCGATGCGGCCGGCGAGGTCGGCGGCCTCGGATTTCCACTGGGCTTCCAGCTCGTCCGAGGTCTCGGCGGTGGAGCGAAACTGCAAGGGATACGGCAGGACGTCGTGTCCGGCGGCACGCCACAGGACGGTGAAGCCGAGCGCGCTGAAAGTCCAACCTGCCATGGGCTATTCACCCAGGACCGGCGGGACGGTCTTCTGCCGCTGCTCCTCGGAGAGGCCGGTTAGTTCGTCACCGTTGTCCCGCGACACCAGCTCCTCGCTGATCTTGGACTTGTGGGTTTTCTCGTCCTCTTTCTTCGACTTGGCGCCGGGCGGCATCATGCCGGGCATACCGCTCATCCCGGCGGCGCCCCTGCCCCCTCCGGCGGACAAGCCGCGAGCTGTCCCCTGGCCCTGGGCACCCGAACCGGGCACCGACGTCCCGCGACCGGCCGAATTCCCGGATCCGCCATAGGTTCCGGTGACGCCGGGGCCACCCGAGCCGTACGGGAGCCCGGTGCGCGGGTCGATTCCGCCAGGTGTCAGCGAAGAAGGGGTGGTCTGCGCCCCCGCCGCCGACGGATCCCAACCAGCCGGGGTAGCGCTCGCCGAAGTGGTGTTCGCGGGATTCTGCGTCGAGTTGCTCAGTGTGGACGGGGCGACAGCGCTCGGTGTGGTGCCATCGCCGGGACCTTGATCGGGACTCGGCGGTTTGGGCTGGTCGGTATCGCCGGGGCCGTGGCCATCGTCCGGGCCTTTCGAAGGTGGGCCGACCGACGGTACTCCCGGCGGCTTCCATTCCGTGTTGTCGTCCGGCGTATTCACGGGATTGTACGGTCGAGGCGCCAGAGGCACCTGTGTGTCACTCTCGCGCACGGCCGGGTAGAACACATTGTTGATCAAATGTTCGTTCGCCGCGTTGGCCTGAGTTTTGCGGTGGTCGTTGAGCTTCCACGTCGGCCCCGGCACCCAACCGGCAAGATCGCTGGTCCAACTCGTGTGCGGGGTCGGCTGCGCGGCAGGTTTGGTGATCTCGACCGCCGACCGCACCAACTTCACCTTCTCGCTGACCAACTGGGCGGAGCTCACCAGATCTTTCTCTTTGTCGGTGAAACTCTTGATGCCCTCGGCAGTCTTCTGCGCCGCGGCCCCCTGCCACTTCTCCTGAATGGCCTTCTGGATCTGCGGCCCGAAAGTGTTGTGCCCGTTCTCGATTTTGTTCCGCAGTCCCTCCCAGA
The DNA here is from genome assembly GCF_001612845.1 of Nocardia elegans NBRC 108235. Lineage (GTDB taxonomy): Bacteria > Actinomycetota > Actinomycetes > Mycobacteriales > Mycobacteriaceae > Nocardia > Nocardia nova. Next base: position 73,762 of record NZ_BDBF01000001.1, read on the forward strand.
AGTTGTGCAACGTCACGACGGTGCTCGGCTGCATCTTCTGAATGCGGTCGTACAGATTGTCGATATTCTGCGGATTCTTGTACGCGTCCTGGGCGACCTGCGGGTTCTGGTATTGCCCTCCGAATCCGCCGTCCACGATCTGATTGATCCGGTTGCGCGCGGCGGTCGCGTCGGGACTCTGATCGCCCTGCGCATTCGCGAAGGAGTCGGGCGGACCGCCCTTGTGCTGCTCCCAGAGGGCGGCAACCAGCGGGACGAGTGGAAGTACCATGTGCTCCCCCGGTCAGTGGTTCTCGGAGCCGGCGATGGTGCCGGCGTTCTGCTGGTCGTGGTCGACGAGGCGGTCGACGGAGTGCTTGATGGTGTCGCGGATGAGTTGAAGCACTTCGATGTGGTCGCGGAAGGCCGTGTCGAAGTCGCCCTCACCGCCGATAGCTTTGGCGCCCAACATCTTTGCCAGCTGGTCTGCTGCGGGGAAATCGCCCAGGCCGGTAACCGTCTTCATGTCCTGCAACATGCCGCGGCACTCGCGATACACATTCAGTTGGTCCTCGCACGCCTCGAGGCAGTCTCGAGCGACCGATGGGTCCAGATTCAAGCGCCCCGCTTTGGATTCCTCGGCCAAATGCTGCCACAGGGTCACATCATCACTGTGAGCCATAGTCGTTCCCCTCTCTGCAGATCAACGCGGCAAAGCACCCACGACGGCGGTCGCGGCCGCAGTCGCGCGGTCGCAAGGGGCCTCACGGCTGCTGGGGTCTTGCCGCAGCACGCTCACAATGAATGAGCCGTGATCGCCCGGGAACTGGACGAAACACTGGTCACCCGACGAATCGTCCATCGGTTCGTACTTCACGCCGCTTCGCCCGCCGATGGTCACCGGCTGGAAATCGGCGCCCGCCTCCTTTTTCCGGTAGTCGTCGACGGTGTAGACCGTCGACCACACGTTCACCGAGTAGGTCCACGGGTTGTCGTGCCATGTGCACTTCTTGAAGCCTTCGACGCTCGACTGCCCTGCGATGTCGGACTTCCGAGTGGATGGGTCGACCTTCATCTGCGCCACTGCGGATGAGTCCAGCGTGCACGGGTCCCACAACGCCGCAGTCGCCCCCTTCGGATCACTCGTCTCCGGCGATGCCGTCCCCGAAGTCGACGAGGAACACCCGGTCCCCACCGCCAACACCACCGCAGCCGCCAGCACAGCCGTAGCCGCCTTACGTATCACCGATGCCTCCCGTTGATCCCCGCGCACACATCCTCCTGGAGTCTAGGACGCACGCGACGGCCACTCGGTTCCCCTTATTGATCATCACAAGGGACAGGGAAGTCCGGTGCACGCCCAGCCGGACAGCAGAAGACCGCCCCCATTGACCCCGATTAGTTTTGTTGCAAAACTGCTCACTCATGAGGATCGTGATCGTCGGCGCCGGTATCGGCGGCCTCGCCGCGGCCCTGAGCCTGCATGCGGCCGGGTTCCGGGATATCGCCGTGTACGAGCGCGCCGACGCGTTGCGGCCGCTCGGTGTCGGGATCAATCTGCTTCCGCATGCCGTGCGTGAGCTGACCGAACTCGGGCTCGGCGAGCGGGTGGCCGCATTGGGCGTCGCGCCACGAAATCTGGCCTACTACAACAGGTTCGGCCAGGAGATCTGGTGCGAGCCGCGCGGCCTCGATGCCGGATACCACTGGCCGCAACTGTCGGTGCACCGCGGCAGGTTGCAGATGGAGTTGCTCGACGCCGTGCGCGAAAGGCTGGGCGCGCAGACCGTTCGCACCGGACATCGCCTCCTTGCCGCGACCCCCGACGGCGGCGCCCACTTCGCCACGGCGACAAGAGAATTGACCGTAGACGCCGATCTGATCATCGGCGCCGACGGCATCCATTCGGCCCTGCGCCACCAGCGTCGACCGGACGAGGGCCCGCCCGTGTGGAACGGGCTGACACTGTGGCGCGGGACGGCCGAACTGCCCGGCTTCCTCGACGGCCGCACGATGATCATGGCCGGTGACGCCGAGCAGAAGTTCGTCGCATATCCGATCCGCGACGCCATCAATTTCATCGCCGAGCGCCGGACCGTCGGATTCGGCGGGCAAAGCGCCGACTGGAACCGCGCGGTCGCACCGGCGCAGATCGTGGAGCTGTTCCGGGAGTGGCGCTTCTCGTGGCTCGATGTTCCCGAATTGCTCTGTGCCGCAGACGAAATTCTCGAATATCCGATGGTCGACCGCGATCCGCTCGACCGGTGGACCTATGGGCGGACCACCCTGCTCGGCGACGCGGCGCATCCGATGTATCCGAACGGTTCGAACGGGGCATCGCAAGCCATCCTCGATGCTCGCACCCTCGCGTTCCACCTCGCCACCGCCCGCACCCCGGACGAGGCTCTCGCGGCCTACGAGCAGGCTCGCCGCCCCGCCACGTCAGCCCTGGTGCACAGCAACCGCAAGCAGGGCCCCGAGCAGGTCATGGTTCTGGCCCACGAACGGGCGCCGAACGGGTTCGCCCATATCCACGACGTGATCTCTCCCGAGGAGCTCGCCGCCATCGCGACCGGGTACAAGAAGGCCGCCGGATTCCATCCAGACACCCTCAACACCCGGCGGTCACTGACCCCACCGTCTAGCGAGGGAAACATCTCGTGACCGATCTCGATCCCGCACGCCTGGCGTCGGTCATCTCACCGCTGCGCCGAAGCCTGCTCTCCGCAGCCCGTGCCGCCGAACATCTTCCGGAGATTCCGGACGCGCAGATCGAAATCGTCCGCGCCCTGCCTCCGGGCACCGTCAGCACCTCGAGTGAAGTGGCCGAACGGCTAGGGCTGAGCCGCCCCACGGTCAGCAACCTGCTCACCGCGATGGAGGCGAGCGGCTTGATCGAACGCCGTCCCCGGCCCGGCGACCGCCGCCACGTCGAGATCGCGACCACCGCGCGGGCCCACGATCTGTTCGCCCGCTTCGACCAGGCCAGCGGCGCCCTCATCACCGCCGCGGCGGCGACTCTCGCTCCCGAGGACCGGGCCGCGCTGGCCACCGCGCTCCCCGCGCTCGAACGCCTGCGCGAGGCTCTCCACCGACTCCAGACCGCGGAGGAAACCGAATGAGCACGCCCCGCCAGCGCCTTTCGCGGTGGATCCAAGCCCGAATCATCAAGGGACTCGTCCCCGGCCCGTACGACATCACCATCCGAAAGAACCTGCGCGTCCCGATGGACGACGGTGTCGAGTTGCTCGCCGACCTGATCACACCGATCGGCGACACGGATCCGCGGCTGCCCACGATCGTGATCCGCGGCCCGTACGGACGCAGCGGCCCCGTCGCGGGCCATGCTCGCGCCCTGGCCCGCGAGGGTTTTCCGGTGCTGTTCCAGAGCTGCCGCGGAACCTGGGGATCCCGCGGTGTGTTCACCCCGCAGATCGATGAGCAGCGCGACGGTATCGCCACCCACCGCTGGGTTCGCGAACAAGACTGGTGCACAGGGCGGGTGGTCACTTTCGGCCCCAGCTATATGGGCTTCACGCAGTGGGCGGTGGCCGGCAAGCTGCAGAAAGAAGACCCGGACATCGCGCCCGATGCGTTGTGCCTGATCGTGACGATGCCCGATTTCGGCGCCATCACCTGGGACAACGCGGCGTTCGCGCTGCGCAACGCACTCGGCTGGACGCAGATGATGGACCGGATGATCCACCGGCAGCTGCTCGCCCTGGTGCTGGGCCAGCTGCGTCCGGATCGCAAGCTGCGCAAGGCATTCGACGTACTCCCCCTGTCGGGCGGCGATGTGGCCGCGAACGGTCGCCGGGTGCACTGGTACCAGGACTGGGTCGCTCACGAACGGCTCACCGACGAGTATTGGACCCAGCAGTCGCATACCGCCTCGGTTCCCGATGTCGCCGCGCCGGTGTACATGATCACCGGCTGGTACGACATCTTCCTGCCCTGGCAGCTGCGCAATTACGCGCAGCTCGCCGAAGCCGGACGGCCCCCGCGCCTCACCGTCGGCCCCTGGGGACATCTCACCCGAGATATGGGCGCGCCGACGATTCGCGAGACCGTCGAGTTCCTGAAGGAGCATTTCGCCGATGCTCCGAACATGCGGGTCGCACCCGTGCGCGCGTATCTCACCGGCGCCGAACAATGGCACGACCTGCACAGCTGGCCACCGCCCGGCACGACGAGCGAGACGCTGTATCTGCACGCGCCGCGCAAGCTCGGCCCGGGTCTCCCGGAGGGCGGCATCACCAGCTACGTCTACGACCCCGCCGATCCCACGCCCGCTGTCGGCGGCCCCAGCCTGGGTCCGACCTCGGCCCCGGTCGACAACGCCACACACGAGCGCCGCCCCGACGTCACCGTATTCCGCGGCGAGCCGCTCGCCAGCCCGGTCACGGTCGCCGGAGAACCGGTGGCGCGCATCAGCTTTCGCTCGTCACAACCCAGCGCCGACATCTTCGTCCGGATCTGCGATCTCCACCCCGACGGACGGTCGATGACGGTGTGCGACGGTATCCGCCGCATCGGCAGTATCGCCACGGCCGCGACCGATCCGGCTCCGGACGCCGACGGTTTCCGGGATATCGAGGTGCGGCTGTGGCCCACCTTCCATCGGTTCGCGGCCGGCCACCGCATCAGCGTGCAGATCAGCTCCGGCGCCCACCCGCGGTACGCCCGCAATCCCGGATCCGGCGAGCCGGCCGCCACCGCAGCAACCGTTCACATTGCGAAGCAGGAGATTTCGCACGCCGCGACGTCTGCGTCGCGGATCGAACTGCCGGTGTGGTCGTCGTGAGCGCCCCGGCAGTTCCCGGGCTGGAGGCGGCGTTCCAGGTGGAGGCACGCCTCGGGCCGCCGGAAGACCACGGCACGACCCGCGCCGGACACCGCCGCGTCGTGCCGATCATCGGCGGCCGGGTCAGCGGCCTGTTCGACGCCGACATACTGCCCGGCGGCGCGGACTGGCAGCTGATCCGACCCGACGGCGTCATAGAAATCGACACCCGCTACTCGGCGCGCACCGCGGACGGCACGCATATCTATCTCCGGACCTCCGGCATCCGCAGCGGAGCGCCGGAAGTACTGGAGGCGTTGTTGCGGGGAGATCCGGTCGATCCATCGAACTACTATTTCCGTCTGGTCGTGCAGTTGGAGACGGCGGATCCGCGGCTCGCGGAGGTGGAACACTCCCTCTTCGTCGCATCGGCGATTCGAGAAGCAAACACGGTCCGCTACACCGCCTACCGTCTCACCTGATCGGAACTCCCTAGACCAGATGCAGCCGAGGTGACGGCGGGAAAGTGACCGGCAGGGCCGTCATCGAACGATGGAACGGCCCAGGCCGCCAACTGATCTCACTGTGGTCGACAGCGAGACGGATTTCCGGCAGTGCGTCGAGCAGCTGATCGATCGCGTCCTGTACCACCAGATACGCCACCGAACGGGCCGGGCACGCATGCGGGCCCGCACCCCAGGCCAGATGCGAGCGATTACCGGTGCGATCGCCGCCCGCGATCTCAGGATCGTTATTGCAGGCAGCCAGACTGATAATTACCGGTTGATTAGCGGGCAGCCAGGTGTTGTCGATCAGAATCGGCTGGCGAGGGTAGGTCATACAGAAGTTGGCCAGCGGCGGATCGGTGAACAGCACCTCGTCGAGCGCATCGCGAGTCGACAGGCTGCCGCCGAGGATGTCGCCGCCGAAACGCTCGTCGGTGATCATCAGCAGCAGGGTGTTGGAAATCAGATTCTGTTGCGGTTCGATGCCCCCGCCATAGAAGACGATCAGGTTGCGAACCATCTCCTCGTCGTTGAGCTTGGCCGGATGGTGGGCCAGATGCGAGGTGACATCGTCTGCGGGCGCGGCGCGGCGAAGCTGAACCTGCTCCATCAGCGCCTGACTCATATGGTCCATACCCCATGCGGCGTTCACCGTGTCGAAGATCGCCGCCATCCCGGTGGCCACGCGCCGGCCCAGGTCCGCCGAACAGCCGACCATACGGTTCAGCACCTCGAACGCCAGCGGAAACGCGTATTGCGACACCAGATCCGCCGAACCCGCCTCACAGAACTCGTTGATCAGCGGGATAGCGATCTTCTCGACGGTGCTGTGCAATTCGTGCAGGTCGACCCTGTCGAAGGCGGCCGTGAACGCCTGCCGATACCGCGCATGCGCACTGCCCGCGCTGCGGATGACGTTCGGGTACCACTCCATGATCGGCCGCACCGGGCAATCCGCGGGAACGGTCCGCTCCCACGCCCGCGGGTCGGCCGGGAAATGGTCGGGATCGTTGAGGATCTGCAACGCGGTGTGATAGCCGATGACCAGCGTCGCGGGCACACCGGGCGCCAGCTCGATCGGCACCATGGAGCCATAGCGACGGCGCATCGCTTCATAGGCGCGATGGGGGTCGGCGACGAATTCCGGTGTGTCCAGCACGATTCGGGGGCCGTCGGTGTCGAACGGGGTGCCGGCCTGCTGGACAGGGTGGCCGGTGGCCGCGGACAGGTCAGAAGGTGGGGTTGACAAAGGGAGTGACTCCAGAGAATGAACCAACAAGCGCGGCAGGGGATTCGTCATCTGTTGTTAGCTAACAACGTAACCTCATGCTTGTGGTGAGAATAGGTGCTACGGCAGCCCTCCAGCTAGCGTTTGCGTAAAACGGACAGCCTGCCGGGTGAGGTAAGGGGCGCATCAAAATTCTCGCCACAACGACAACAGGACGTCTCGTCGCTCGGGACGGCGCAGGCAGCCCGGGTTGAGTGACGGGGCGAGCCCCGCTGCGGCGAGGTGCGCAGCAGCATCGCTCACCAGCACGGGTTCCAGTTCGGGGCGGTATCGCAGGTGGCAGCCGACGGCGCCGCGACTGCGAGGGATCAGGCGCCCCTCCGAGACGACGACGTGCGGTGGCGAGATCCATTCTTCGCCTTCATCTTCGTACCGAAACAGCACGATGTCATCTACATGGTAGTGCTGGTCGAGCTTCGAGAGGCGCAACCATTCCAGCTGATAGGTGGCGGCAGGAACGGATCTGCGCACCCTGCGACGGTTGCGCTTCTCGAATTCGCTTTCAGTGTCGGATGAATACCAGTATTCGACGTCCAGTATGAACAGTCTGCCCAGAGACTGTAGGGGCGACTGTTGCGTCGGGACGGGCTCCGAGGCCACCCCGATCAGGGGTGATGGTTTGCCCCGGTCCCATTCCGTCTGCGCCCAGTCGATGAACGAATCGTCGACGAGGTCGAGACCGCGGCTCCTCTGCTCCGCGACGAATGCGTGTACCTGCCTTATTAATTCGCGATAGTCACTGATGACGACCGCTTCGTCGATAGTGGTGGAATGGTGAGAGGCGTTGGCGGAGCCGATAACTGCCACAGTTTGTGTCGCCGCCACCTTGGCGTGCAGTCTTGGTGACGAGTAGATTTCGACGCCGCGGCCGAGCAGATCTCGCAGCGACTCGGGGGACGTGGCGTGGGCGCGCAACGCCGAGCTTCCGGCATTGACAATCAGGATGTCCTCACCTCGTAGCGGGAGCAGTTCATTCGCGGTGTCTCCAAGGTAGGCAATCGCTGCAGAGCGTGGGCCCGGTGTGGGTAGGGCGCGGGTGATTTCCGGCCACGGGTCGGTCCTCCAAAACTGGTGGCTGCACCACCACGGCGCCCCGGTCGACGCAGGCGCCACACGGCTGATTGCCCGAATCACTGTCTTGAACGACCGAGCTGCCGAGCATGGCATGACTCGGCGCTACACCGCCTGGGAAATCGACCACGCCATCTGGTCGGCCGGACGTCAGCTCCCACCCGGCCGTGAAGCGCCGGCGACTTCCGCTTCTACCCGCCGCCGCTCACCATGCCGACGTACCGGCAAGCCGGTGCGCAGAAACCGGTTACGAGGCGTGTGGAAGATTGCGCCGCAGCAGGTCTTGCGCCACCAGGACAGTCAGGCGTTTGCCCTCCGCGGGCGGCATCTCGGTGAGCCAGAGAAACCCTTGGTCCTTGCCTGCCAACCCGATGTTCAGGATCAGATTCCCACGACGGACAACCAGGCCTACCGTCGTCGCCGCACCGGGTGCACCGGTCGGCGAAAAAAATGCCTCGTCACCGATTCCCGCGACACCGCTGCCATTGCCGAGACCGAGCACTGTGGGGAACTCTTCGTCGAAAGCGAAGGTGTGCTTCGCGCGACCGATACCGTCCGCCCCATCGTAGCGACTGATGGCGTACGAAAGGCGACGCAGATCGACACCATCAACCCCTTCGACTTGTCCCCACCCGCACACGGCCGTGAAATCTGGCGCCTCCACGCCGGAATCCGCGGCACGACCTTCGGCACGGCCACGCTCGAAATTGTGCGTCTGCGTCTGCGCCAGTGTCGATTCATCGAGCTGACACTCGGGACGCGGAACAACTCCGGAAGATTCGGAGCCTTTCGGTTGGTGGGTGCTGTGATATCTGATTCCCACAGCAACCGACCCTGCAACGACCAGAATTACCGCGAACGATGCGATGATCTTTGCTCGGTAACCCCGGCGAGGACGATCGGTTACGGTGACCGACAGCTGGTTCATCGGATCTCGCCCTCGTGGAGATCAGAAACACGTACCGCAAGTACGGTCGCAACGGCGCGCAGCCAACGAGCCACGAGATCGTCGGTTTCCACGGACCTCCCGACGCCCGCCGCTGCCACCAACCACTGCTTGATCAGCGCGGTCTGCTCCGGCGCCGGCAGCGGCTCAGCCAATTCGAGGGCGCGGTGCGTTCCACCTGCCTGCACGAAGTCAGCCAAGTAGGCGACCGACTTGGGAAGTGTTCCGACATGATCCAGCGATACCGCGGCACCGACGGCGCCGATGCCGAACAGATCGCGGCGCGCGACGTCGTTGTCACCTGACAGACCGGCAGCAAGCATTCCGGGAATATCGAAAGCCGCCAGTTGGGCGTCGGAAAACGATTCCAGTCCGCTCGTCATCATCGACTCCTTCACAAGCTAGTGCGGTAGCAGAACACCGCCGACATTCGGGGGAAGAGCGGTCTGCGGCTTCTGATCCGGGCCGGGAAGGTCGTTCACATGGCCGTTGATGAATGCGTCTTCGCTGATCCAGCCGGTATTGCCCCACGGATTGTAGATTTCCAGCTGGTCACCTTTGTGACCGATGACCAGCATTTGATGACCCCCGTTGCCGTTCACCTGGAATGGCACCGGCTGCCCTTGATCGACGGCACGTTCGATGTCGGGCAGCACGTTGCGTCTGTCACCGGCATTCCCGAGATCGTGAAGGTCGTAGGTCTGACCGGTGTAGCGGCCTATATCCTCGTTCGCGATAGTGCGACCCTCGTCGGGATACATGCCATCCGCTCCGAACAGTTGGTGAGCCTTGTCGATAAGGCTCCCTTCGTCGCGACCGTGGTCGTACGTGGTCGCCTGCTCGTCACGGAGGCGGCGCAGGAATGCGTCCTTACTTGTCGACGCGGGATCGTCCGGCTTGTTCCCGGTGGTCAGGGATAGCGCATAGGCGGGATCCACCATCGCCCGGGCCATCACGGTCGATGACGCGACACAGGTCGGATATGCGCCCTGGGTCCACGAACCGGCATTCGGCTTCCCGCTGCTGTCGAATGTGCCGTCCTGGTATTCGACGGACGCGGATTGTGTTTGTGTCACGATCGGTGTCAGCTTCTGCTCCAGCCATTTCGGATCGTCGCCGTGGCCGTGAATCAGTTCCCCGAACTTCGACACCTCGTCGACACTGTGCCCCGCGGCCAGGGTTTTCATCAGGTAGGCCCGCTCCTGGGGCGACTTCGCGTGCGTGAGCAGATCTTCCATGCGTTTGCGGTCGGCGTCGCTGAGCCCGTCGAGACGTTGCGCCGCGCGCTGGGCCTCGGATTCGGACAGGATCAGATTGTCGTTGTGGGCACCGTCGGGAATGGCACTTTCCGCCAGCACAAGTTTGTCGGAATTATCCAGGTTGCCGGTGTTCATCGCATGTGCGCGGGCCTGGTCGGTCAGTGCTTCCAGATCCCGCACCGCCACCCGCGAGGCCTCGGCTGCCGCGAGATAGGCCGCGGCCAGCCCCTCTCCGGCTGATCTGCCCAAACTGCGCGCGGTTTCGTACTCTTTGTGATCGCACGCGTCGACAGCACGCCGCAGTGGATCCTGCGCGTCCCCGAACTTGCGGTGCGCGTCGGCGAATCCTGCGGACAGATTCGCCAGAATCTTCTTGGCCTTATCGAATACCTGACCGCTTTCTTTGATGTCCTCGGTCACCGCGACCATGACATCACCGGCGAGATCACCGGTGCGGCCGACCCACACCTCCGGCAGGTCTCGCTGGGTCGCGTTTTCCATATCGAACGCGACCTGATCGATGGGGCCGCATGCTTTTCCGAAGGCGTCCGCAATCAACTGGACCGCGTCGCTGTCGCCTTTGGGCGCCGGCACGCCGGCCAGGCTCGCAATGGCAGCAGGCACCACGAGCGGAGCCGTGCTCAAATTGCTCATCTCCAGCCGGCCGAGGGCCGTTCCGATGGTGTCGAGTTCGGACAAGTGCGGTCGACCTCAATTCGTGTGCGGGGTCGGCTGCGGGGGCAGCTCTGTCGGCGGGAGGTCACCCGACCCCGACGAGACGCCTGGCTGACCTGCTGTCGTCACACCCGGCTGAGTGCCACCCGGCTGGACTGTCGGCGCGACGGACTGGAAATTGTGTGACCAATGCACATCGGTCTGCTGGTAGTGGACTGCCGTGTCGCTGAACTTGCGGTTGAGTTCGTCCAGCGCGCCGGCATTGATCGATAATTCGTCGGTCCACGCACCGAGAAACGTTCGATAGGCGTCCAGGGCGCCCGTATCCCCGAAGACGTTGTCGTCGCTCTCACCGAGAGCGGTGAGCGACTTCGATATGGCACGAAGATCATTCGCTCGCTGCACGGCGAAGTCGGCCAATCGCTGAATACCCGCCAGATCAGCGGTCAGCCAGTTCGCATCCCCCATATCCGATCCCCCCGCTCAGTCCTGCATCGCGGAAGACTATCAGCAAGAACAAGATTCGCGCGATCCGCGGTGGAGGTTTGCCGCTCGCACGTCGGTTGGTCGGCAGCCCGGCTGAGCGGCATCTCGCGGTGTACCTGCATGGCCGGTCGGCGACGAACCGCAGCATCACGATCAGTCCACCTCGTCGGCGGCCGACAGTGCGGCACTCGCGGCCAGCCGTGACAGGCAGTCGGGGAAGCAGTCGCGATGGACTTCCCAGAGTCGCCGCGCGCAGTCGGGTTCGAGCTGAGTGGGTTCCCAGGTGCAGTCGTTCAGCGGGAATGCATGCACGGCGAGGGATTCGGCCACTCCCCTACGCCAAAGCCGAGCGGGTGCGGTGGTCGCGAGGTCGAAGTCGGCGATGATGCGTTCGAGTTGGTCGTCCACGTGCGCCAGGTCGGTGACGATGATCGCTTCCGCACCCAAGCCCGCCGCGATGGCGAGGGCGTAACCGACCGGATCGTGGGTGCCGCCGGGCAGCCGGATGGTGAAGAGCCAGCGGTAACCGAGATAGTTTGCTTGGCATTGAATCTCGAGGTCATGGGCAGCGGCATCACGGCCCGAGATCTCGACCCGCACCAGTCCGAGCGCAGCTGGTCGCACTGTCGCCACCGGGCCGGCGATCGATGAACCGCGTGGGCTGGTGCAACTCATCGCGAGCACTCTTTTCCGCTCCGGTCGCGGCGTTCGGTGATCGTCGGGCAGCCCGACAATGCAGCAATGTCGGCCCAGAATTCGTGCTGAATGAGGTCCCACAGCCGAGACCACCTCGGATAGCGCTCACGTGCGTCGGCCAGATCCGTACCCGCTCCGAATTCGACGATCCGCCCCGAGACCACACCCGTGTCGTATACCGCCGACACCTCGATCCATCCACGGGGACCGCGCCGTACCCGCCACGTGGCCCGCAGCCCGCCGACCTCACTGAATCGCTCACCGCCCATGGGCCTGCCTTCGCAGTCGTGGGTGCAACGGCGCAGCGGCAATTCCGCTATCGGACAGCATGATTCCGCGCTCATTCACCCGGTCTGCTGCGGTGACGGCGGGCGGGGTCATCTTCCCGGCCGCCACCAACCGGGTGAGAGCATTGGACTTGCGCGCACACTCCAGCGCCGAGCACCCCCGGTGCTGCTGCATGATCCGCACGGCCTCGTCCACCGACAGCGTGTGATCGGGAAAAGCATGGGCCCGTGCATCGTTCATGCACACTCGCGCCCACGTCTGCGGCGGGCAGACGGTCTCCAGATCGCAGATCTCACACACCCGCGCCGGCGAATGATCGACCGCCTCGAGATCGAACACGACCACCGCCGCGACGGTCATCCCGCAGACGACATCGAGGAGATACCCGATCGGATCGTCGAGATGATCGGGCGGACATACCGTGTACACGTACCGGTACCCCAGCATGTCGGCGTGCCGACGCATGGCAACGATATGACGTGAAGCCTCAAGTCTCGCAACGTCATTGCGTAGAAATCCGACGACTCTCGGCCTGCCGTCGCCGGAAACCTCGCAGTCGAACGGCGGGCACGATTGCGGCCTCGATAGCGCAGACATTGGCAAACCTCGCTGGAGTGACGGACATTCGGAGCGCGGCACCCGGCCCCCGACTTCCCGTCGACCACCGCGATGACGGGTTCGGTGATCGGCGAGGGCTCCCTGCACGCGCCGGGTGCCGCGCATCCACAACGACAGCACCGCCCCTGACCAGGAACAACCTGGCCACGGAAATCCGTTGGAGAAGCACCGAATCCGCAGGATCATTTCCGTCGGCTATGGCAAACTGATTCCGCTCCCTGCTGTCCACTGTTCCGTCTACCGAGGGGTAACCAGAAGAGATGGCCGAGGAAGACAGCACCCTGCCGCGCCGCCAATTGGGCCGGCTGCTGCGCCAGTATCGCGAGGAGATCGGGTTCACGATGGCGCAGGCCGCCCGGCTGGTGGAGGTTGGTACGACTACGTTGCATCGGCTCGAGAGGGGGACTGCGGATAAGGTTCGAGTGCGGATCGTGCAGCATTTGTGTGAGATATACGAGCGTTCGTCGTCCGAGACGGCGACGTTGAAGCATTTGGCCGAACAGGCCGCGGTGAAGAACTGGTATCACGAGTACAGCGACCTGCTGCCGGGCAACTTCGACAACTACGTCGAGCTGGAAAGTGCTGCAAGACATCTCGTTTCGTATCAGGAACTTGTTCCCGGCTTACTCCAAACCGAGGCATACGCGCATACCGTGATGCGCAGCTTCGTTCCGAAGGAGTCGGAAACGACGCTCCAACAACACGTTGCCCTGCGAATGAAGCGGCAACTCATTGTCAAGAGACGCGCGGAGCCGGTTACGCTCGACGTCGTTTTGCACGAATCCGCCCTTCGACGAGTTGTCGGCGGCCCGAAGGTCATGGGTTCCCAACTCCGCCATCTGGCCGATGCGAGCACGCGCCCCAACGTGCAGTTGCAGGTGCTCCCGTTCAGCGCAGGCTTGCCGATGGGCCTGGTCCCAGGACCATTCGTCATATTGAACTTCGGCCTGAACGGCAAGGGCAAGCCGGTAGAACCGACGGTTGTCTACGTGGAAAGCGTTCTCACGACGGCCATCTACCTGGAAAAGCAGGCTGACGTCGATCGCTACTGTGAGGTATCAGCAGCCCTACACGACGCGGCGCTCGACCCGGTGAACAGCAGGATGCTGCTACGGAAGATCGCGAAGGAGTACGAACAGTGGATGTGAATCTCACTGGCGCAGAATGGTTCAAGAGCAGCCACAGTCAGGGGACATCGGAGTGCGTGGAGGTCGCGTGGCTGGCCGACGGCGCGGTCGGTGTCCGTGACTCCAAGCACCCGACCGGCCCAGCGCTTATCTTCGCGCCAGCCGATTGGGACGCCTTCACCTCCTCCGTAAAGCACGACAGGCTCACCGATCCCATTGCATAGGCACCCCGGTGCGCTCGTCGGCGGCTACCGCTCAGCATCTTGAATCCGATTCGCCGAGCGGTGGTCGCGACGAACTCAATGCAGACATCTGCCCCTGGGTTTAGTTGATCAGGTGGCGAATGAGCGAGAGGTGCAGCGCGCCAAGGGGAAAGTGTGGCGCTGAAACGGAAGGCGGGCCACCGGGATAGAGACCGAAGACGGTTCACACGTCTGGTTCGGTCTGGACTCCCTCGGCGAGCACAAGAATTTCGGCGACGTAGCCCTCGATGACACCGTCGAAATCGAATACGAAGCAGCTCAGCACGATTCACATGATCTTCGGGCCATCAAGGTTACTTGGCCCTGAATCTCATTGTCGGAGCCGTCCGAAACTCCGCCGATCGTGGTCCGACAGGTCCTCGGCCCCAAGGCGATGGCCTGCACCGAAGCACTCAACCTGAGTGACTGGCCTCAGCCCCAGCTGCCCGCTCTTATGCGAAACCGAAGTGAGCCACTGCTCATGGGATCGGCGGTGCCGCGGGCGCAGAGCCAGACGGGGTGTACGGGCGAAAGGGATTCGGGTGCACAAGGATCGAGGTCGATAGCGAAGCTTTCGCGCTGCTTCGGATGTTCGCACGTCGGAATCGCCGGGACGTAACGGCCGCAAACACCGTCGCGATACATCCTCGACTCGGCACACGCCGGGATCTTCGAGTCGCAGGAACGGAGATAGGACGAACTTGGCCCACTGGTCCTCCGGTTATGCGGATTTTCACGAGGAGCTGTACGCACCGCCCCCGAGTCCGCCGCCCCCACCACGCCTGCCGTGCTCGGATTGCGGCGCCGAATTCGGTTCGCTCGACGCGCTGCGTGAGCACATCTTCGCGGAGCACCCGGTCGCCAGGCCGGTTCTGCTGTATCGCGGACGCGTGTGCGGCGACTCGAGAATCCTCGTCCAACGGCACACTGAGCCAGCGGATTGGGTTGTCACACACTGCACGTGGGCAGAGGTGGGCGGTGGGCGAATCGCTCTGGATGAACTCGGCGACCGCCTCTCCCGAGCGCTGGGGATCGTCGAGGTTGAGGTCGGCAACGATCGAGCGAGCAGGATTCACGAGTTCGACTTCGCGATCGCGTCGGAGCACGACCTGCACGGCGTCGACAGCGCGCTGGGCGCGCTGATCGCGGACGGCGACATCACCTCGAGCTCGATCAGTGCCTTCTACGAGCGGACCATGCAGTTCGACACCGCCCGGAACTACGCCGGCGGCATCTCCGAGTACCTGTACTGGCTGGCGTATCGCAGGACTCCCGCAGTACATTCCCAGGCCGCCCGTCATCACGAGAAACTGAACCGGGCCGCGCACTTGCTCGTCGACGTCAATCGTCCCGCCGCGCTGGCGATCACGAGTCTGATCTCCTTCCACTTCAACCATTTCGGCGAAGCGGCAAATCGGGCGCTGAGTTCACGGCTGCGCGCCGTGGCAGCCCGTCTCGACCGAATGCTGGCCGCGGCGACGGGCCCCGCAGACTTCGAACGCATTACCGGTCGGCTGGTCCACCTCGAGCAACTGCTGATGGATGAGCTCACCGCTTCCCTGGTCGAATTGTGCAGCCAGCCCCTCGATGTCTCCTCGCGCGAGACCGTCGCGAGCTTCGATTATCGTGGCCTCGAAACCTACGACCGTCTGAAGGCGCTGCTGTTGATCACAGAACATCATCTCGCCACACGTGACCCCCGCGCTGCGCGCCTCGTCCGGGAGACCGGTCAGAATGGTGTCCCCGAGCATTGGGTGAATTCTCGCTCGGATCTCATCGCCAGCGAAGGATCCTCGTGGTAGATGGCAACGCGAAGCACAGCCGCCGAAGAGTGTGGACCGGGCGAGCACGAGTGAAAGCGGTACTCCACGATGGGGATCGAACCACGGAGGCATTCCTGGCCGGGACAGCTCCAATGACGACGGAGGCAGCACCTACCATGTCCGATGCTCCAGCAAACGTTCCCGCACCGACCGGCTCCACCCAGCCCGCCGCGGGCACCGCCTCTGCCTCCCTCGACGCGACGCCGGCGACCGCTGAGACCGAACCGGCCACCGCAGCAACGGCAAGCCCCGCTCCGGGAGCCGGGAACCACACGCCCGCAGCGGAACGGCGCTCAGTCGCGGCCGACACCGGCGCAACAGATGAGCCGATCCGCTTGACCATCGAACAGATCGGTTCCTTCGAAGACCTCCTCCGGTACCTCCTGGATCTCGAAGGTGACCTCAAGCCATTCGCGCTCGCGAAACACTCGACGCCACGAAAAGCGCTCGCGCTACCGGTCGATTTCGACAAGTTCCAGGAACCGATCGCCGCTCTCGCAGCGCGTGACACGAAGCTTGCCACCGCCTTGGCGTTGATGGTGACCGCCGACCGGTCCGAACTGACCGGCCGGCCGCGGCAGAACGTTGCGCATCTCGCCGCGCGCATCCTGCAGCGACACATGGCATTCACCGATGACGACGGTATGCGGGACAGGCTGTTTCGCCTCCTCGACGGAGATTCCGACCCGGAGACCCTCGAGCGGACGCTGGTGCGAATCCAGAATCTCCTCGGCCAGGACTTCGACGGCAAGAAGTCGATGAAGTCGCCCACACTGCACGCTTTGGCGGACAACGCGGCTCACACCGTCGTCCTCATCGCGGCATCGGCCGCAACCTGGGACGTTGCGCATTGCGTCGATGCCCTGGCAGACAACATCTGGGGCGCCGGCAATTCCGGCGCCGAATCCACACGGGATCGGGAGAAGCTCGCCTCTCTTCCGAAAGGCGCGCGCGCGGCCGCGGCGCTCATCGTCGATTCCGCTCGGCTCCGACTGCGGGCGGCCGAGGCCGAACGTGATCGTGCCGCAACACATCTGGATATTGCGCAAGCCCAGCTCGTGCGATTGTCGGAGGAGCTGGATGCTGCGCGCGTGCGCGAGACCGAACTGGAGGCCCAGTACGAGCGTCTGCGCTCGACGCTCGAGCAGGAAGCTCATGCCCGACTGAGCGAACGAATGGGTGCGGCCTCGGATTTCGAGACAATGCGCATCGACACCGTCCGGGTCATCGGGCAACAGATCGAATCGCTCGAAGACGCCCTCGACGCCTTGCATCATGGCCAAACTCAGATCACCGAAGAATTCGTCCGGCGGTCGATCAAGAAACTCCAGCAACGATTGTCGGCACTTCGGCCTCGCACCAAACAAGACCCGGGGGGAGAACAGGAATGAAAGAGAAGACCGTCGTCGGCTTCGACTTCGGAACGACGAACAGCCTCGTCTCGGTCGTCGTAGACGACCGTGTGCACGACCTGCTCGACGACGATGGACTGCCGGTGCCCTCGGTCGTCAAATACGAGGGTGTCCGGAAGGTAGTGGGGAAAGACGCCAAGGACGCGCTCGATGCCAGCGGCCTGGGCGTGCACGGGAGTTTCGTGAAGTCTCCGAAGACCTATCTCGGGGATGAAACCATCACCGTCGAGGGCGTCGAACTCAGTCCTGTCGATATCACCTTCGACGTTATCGACCATGTGCGGCAGCGCGCCCTACTCTCGGCGCGGAACGACGGCTTGCTGGCCGACATCACGGCGGCAGTGGCCACCATTCCCGTCGACATGAACGGTCTGCGCCGGCGCGCGTTGCGAGAGGCCTACGGCAGAGCCGGCATCGGCATCGTGCAGTTCGTCCACGAGCCGTTCGCCGCGCTCTACGGGCACTTCCGGCCCCGCATCGGCACCGACTTCGTACACCGTTTCGACCGCAAGAACATTCTGGTCGTGGACTGGGGCGGGGGCACTCTCGACCTCACGCTGTGCCGAATGGAGGACGGCCGCGTCGTCCAGTTGCAGAACGCCGGGACCGCCGAGCTCGGCGGTGACGTATTCGACGACGCGCTGCGCAACTGGGTGCTCACCCACGGGACCGAAGGCACGGTGGACATCAACCCGGACCGCCGCCGTCAGCTGCGCCACAAGTGCGAAGCGCTGAAGATCCATCTGTCGGAGGAGGATCCGGCGACCCTCTACATCCGCAACTTCTATCCGGAGACCGGCACGGCACTGTCCAAGCAGATGACGCGGGGTGAGCTCGAAAGCATTGCGAAGCCGCTGATCGACCGTGCCATGGATCATATCGTCGCGCTGCTCGACGCCGCCCACGTGAGTGATTCACAGGTGGCGTTGTGCCTGGTGACCGGCGGTATGTCCCGGATGCCGGCCATCGCGGCGCGGCTGCGCGAGTTTTTCGGCCCGCATCGGGTGGAGATTTCGCAGAACAGCGCGACACTCGTCGCGCAGGGCGCGGCGTGGATTGCCTATGACCGACAGCAGCTCGAGCTGGCCAAGGACCTCGAGGTCCGTCTGGCCCGCGGGGGTTATCAGCGGATCCTCCGGGCAGGCACGAAGGTTCCCGTCGAAGGCGAAGCGCTCGCGAGTGAACTACTGGGGTTGTACTGCGCGGACCCGCGCGACGGCCACGCGAAATTCCAGATCTGCGCACCGACTCGGCCGGGATCCCACGTTCAGCGGTCGGACCCGCGGGACGACATCGATGGCTTCAGTCTCGACGTGGACACCAAGGCGCGCCCCTTGATCGAACGTCTGCAGCTCCGCACGGCACTCGACCCGGACGGCATCGTCGAGGTCAGCGCACAGTCCGATCTCTTCAAGTTCCGCGTGACGAAAGCCCTGCACGACCTGCAATTCGGAATCTCGCTCGGATCGGCGACGGCCACCACGAACCGGACGGACGACCCCGGTCCGCCGGTGACGCAAGAGCCGCCCGAGGCCGGAAGCCTCGTCATCCGGTCGAATCTTGCCGACACACGCGACGACTCCTACGTCCCGGGCGAGCTGCTGTACACCTACAAACCAACCTACTTCAGCCGCGCCCTGAACCCGCCCCAGATTCAGGTCGACGAACGGCTCTACTACCAACCGTGCGCCATCTGCCACCGACGGTCGAATGACCCCGAGTGTCGTTGCGGTTCACGGTGATGTGACCCCGGCGGGTCGGTTGAGCACCAAGTCCGACCGAGTCCCGTCGCCCCCTCACTCCCATCCTTACGGTCGGCACAGAAACTGAAACGGAGTGTCGGTCCAGGTCGATACACTTCGGCTACCGGGGGTAAGGACAGCGGCGGGCTACCGGCCATCCGTTCGCCGGCACAACCATGAGACCGCAGAGAACATAGATTGAGGGATGATGGATGTTTTCGAGGTGCATCAGCACCTGATCGAAGACTACAAATCGTTCACCACGTCCTCCGTCGACCCCCGGGATCCGACGATCGCCCAGTACGTCGCCGACCGTATCGAAAAGGGCGAGCAGTGGCCGGAACCATGGGTGTCGCTCAACCCGATGTTCGCCACCGGCGGCTCGATCACCGACCTGGTCGCCGAGGATTTGCTGGACCCGGAGTGCAAACGGATTTTCAGACTCAAGTCCGAATCCGGCCCCGTCTCCGATCATCCGATCACCCTTCACCGGCACCAGCGGGATGCGATCGAGATTGCGCGCTCCTCGTCGAGCTATGTCCTCACGACCGGTACCGGCTCGGGTAAGTCGCTGGCGTACATCATCCCGATCGTGGACCGGGTTCTGCGGCAGCAGCGGCAGCCGGGCGTCAAGGCGATCATCGTGTACCCGATGAACGCCCTCGCGAACAGCCAGTTGGGTGAGCTCACCAAGTTTCTGCGATGGGGCTATCCGGAGGGCGGCGAACCGGTCACCTTCGCCCGATACACGGGCCAGGAGAAGGAAGAGGAGCGGGAGCGGATTCTCCGGGACCCGCCCGACATCTTGCTGACCAACTACGTCATGCTCGAGTTGGTGCTCACGCGCCCCGAGGAGCGGCGACGTCTGGTCGATGCCGCGCGGGGGCTGCAGTTCCTCGTCCTCGACGAGCTACACACCTACCGTGGCCGGCAGGGGGCAGACGTTGCGATGCTGGTGCGCCGCGTGCGCAATGCCTGCGAGTCGCCGAATCTTCAGTGTGTCGGCACATCGGCAACCATGGCCAGCTCGGGCACCACAGCCGACCAGAAGAAGGTAGTGGCCGAGGTGGCGAGCAACATCTTCGGCACCGAAGTGACTGCTGATCGCGTCATCGGCGAGACCCTCGATCGCGCCACGACTGGAGATCCCGAAGACCAGGCTGGACTGGCTGCGAATGTGCGCGCAGGCGGTGTACATGGCGACTATGCCGATATTGCCGGTTCACCTCTGGCGTCGTGGATCGAACAGACCTTCGGCCTGACTACAGAGCACGGAACTCGCCTGGTGGTGCGCCAACAGCCGGCGCGAGTACGGCAAGCGGCCGCGCATCTGGCCGAGCTCGCCGGAGCGACCGTCGACGACTGCGACCGAGCGATCCGGCGGACACTCTTGAACGGCTCCAGCGCGCGGCACCCCGTCACGCTGCGGCCGCTGTTCGCCTTCCGGTTGCACCAGTTCCTGTCCAAGGGCGACACGGTCTATGCCTCCCTCGAAGCCGAAGAACAGCGACACCTCACCTCCCAGTATCAGATTGCCGTCCCCGAACATCCGGACCATGTGCTGCTGCCGTTGGCTTTCTGCCGCGAATGCGGTCAGGAGTACTACGTCGTAACCCGCACCGAGCAGGGAGGTCGAATCCGATACCGGTCCCGCCGGGACCGAGACGAGAGCGGTGGCGCCCGCACCGACGGCTACCTGTACCTCTCGTCGAAGCATCCGTGGCCCGCGGATCCACTGCAGGAGGGCAGGCTACCCGACAGCTGGGTCGAAGACGGCGACGTTCTGGACCGCCTCCGCAACCATTTGCCACGACGTGTCCGGGTGGATGTCTCCGGCAGCGAGGTGAACGCGGACGGGACCGAGGCAGCATTCGTACCTACGCCGTTCCGTTTCTGCCTGCGCTGCCGGGTGGCCTATGAACAATCACGTGGCCGCGACTTCGCCAAACTGGCGACGCTGGATGTCGAGGGCCGTAGCTCGGCGGTGTCGGTGCTGAGCTCCTCGATCGTCAGCACGCTGAAAAAGCTTCCACCGGAACAGCTCTCGAAGACCGCGCGCAAGCTGCTGACCTTCGTGGACAATCGCCAAGACGCGAGCCTGCAGGCAGGGCACTTCAACGACTTCGTACAGGTCACCCAGTTGCGCGGTGCTCTGTACCGCGCTCTGGCGGAGGGTCCTGCTCGCCACGACGATGTCGCCCAGCGAGTGGTGCGAGCGCTGGACATCGATTTCGCGGACTATGCCAAGAACCCCGATGCTGTCTACGGTCCCCGCCTCGCCGCGCAGCGGGCGTTCACCGCATTCGTCGACTATCGCATCTACAGCGACCTGCAGCGCGGCTGGCGCGTCACCATGCCGAATCTCGAGCAGACCGGCTTGCTGCGCATCGAGTACGAGTCGTTGTCCGAGATTGCCGCTGACCAAACAGTCTGGGATAGGGCATGTCCTCCGCTGCGCGATGCGCATTCCGCACAGCGAGAAGAGCTGTGCCGGATCGTGCTCGATGAGTTCCGCAGGGAGCTCGCGGTGGACGTCGATTGCCTGACCGAGGATGGCTTCGACCGCATCCGCAGGCAGTCCGACCAACACCTCACCGGCCTATGGTCGATCCCGAGGCATGAGCAAGCACCGCAACCTGCCACGGTCTCCACCGGTCCGGGAAGCGCGGGCAGGCCGCGTTCCGACGTCCGTCTTACCGGGCGTTCGCTGCTCGGCCGTCACATCCGAGATCACAGTGGCTTGCGCACGGTCGACGGTGACAAGCTGATCACTGCCGACAGTCAGCAAGTGATCGAGAATTTGCTGTCGATGCTGGAGTTCACCGGTCTGCTGACGACAGTGTCTGTACCGCATCTCAGCGGGCCCGCCTATCGACTGAAGGCATCGTCGATCATCTGGCGCGTCGGCAGCGGTGAACAGGCCGCTGTCGACCTGCTCCGGAAAAAGGTCGACCCGGATCTCGGATCCCAGGTGAACGCCTTCTTCCGAGACCTTTACCGCGACAACGCATCCGGTATGTCCGGACTGTACGCGCGTGAGCACACCGCCCAGGTCGACTCCAATCGTCGCGAGGAACGCGAGGAGGACTTTCGAGAGGGCCGCCTCCCCGTGATGTACTGCTCGCCCACCATGGAACTGGGCGTGGACATCGCCGACCTCAACGCGGTAGCGCTCCGCAACGTACCGCCTACACCGGCGAACTACGCTCAGCGCAGTGGCCGCGCCGGGCGGTCCGGTCAGCCGGCGCTCGTCGTAACCTACTGCGCCACCGGCAATTCGCACGACCAGTACTATTTCCGCCGCTCGGCAGATATGGTCGCCGGCTCCGTAGCCGCGCCGCGGCTGGATCTCACCAACGAGGCACTGCTGAAATCCCATCTGCACGCGGTGTGGCTGGCCGAGACCCGCGCAGACCTGCGGACACGGATGTCGCAACTGCTGCAGCTCGATTCCGATGGAATGCCGCTGCAACCCGACCTGCAGCAGGCACTCGCCTCCACCGACGCCCTCGAACGCGCGAAAGCCCGTGCGGCCGAGGTCATATCACCGTTGATCGGCGAGCTACGGCTGACCTCGTGGTGGTATGAGCAGTGGGTGAACGACGTCATCAGCGGAGCGCCGGAGGCTTTCGACCGCGCGTGTGTCCGATGGCGCGAGCTGTACCAGTCCGCGCTCGATGATCAGGAAGAGCAGAACCGCATCGTTCGCGATGTCTCGGCGACACACCGCGAGCGTAAGGCGGCCGAGTCTCGCCGCCTGGACGCCGAGCGGCAGATGGTGCTGCTGCGCAACGAGGACTCCGATCGCTCCCATTCGGACTTCTACACTTATCGATATTTCGCTTCCGAGGGCTTCTTACCCGGCTACAGCTTCCCGAGACTTCCGCTGGCCGCCTATATCCCGGCTGTCAAAGCGGGCGGAACGCAGGCCGATGGCCAGTACCTGCAGCGCCCACGGTTCCTGGCGATCCGAGAGTTCGGGCCGGGCGCGATCATCTACCACGAAGGCGCGCGGTATCAGGTCAAGCGCATTCAAGTTCCGACCACCTCCCAGGGTGGGGGCATCCTGGACACGCAGGACACCAGGCGCTGCGATGAATGCGGCTATCACCACGTCGCCAAACCCGGCCTGGACCGATGTGAATACTGCGACGCGATACTGGCACCACCGCAACACGACATGATGCGTATGCAGACGGTGTTCACCCGTCGCCGTGAACGCATCTCCAGCGATGAGGAGGAACGACGGCGCGCGGGTTTCGAGCTGCACACCTCGTACCGCTTCCATGACCACGGCTCCCGGCCAGGCCGCCTGCGCGCGAACGTCGTCACGCCGGCGGCAAAGACCACGGCATTGCTCGACTACGGCGATACCGCGACCGTCCGGGTGACGAATTTGGGCTTGCGACGCCGCCAGAATCCGGACGACCGTGGCTACTGGCTCGACACTGTGAAGGGCAACTGGTTGTCGGAGCGTGATGCCGAAGATGCGATGGCGCCGGGCGACGGCTTGGACGCGGTTTCGTCCTCCACCCGGCCGCAGAAAGTCGTTCCGTATGTAGAAGACACCCGGAACATTCTGGTGTTCCGGTTGACCGAGTCCGTTCCCGACGAACAGCAAGCCAGGGTGCTCGCGACGTCCTTGCGATACGCCTTGGAACGCGGCATCGAGGCAGAGTTCCAGCTCGAGGACAACGAACTGTCCAGCGAGGCGCTGCCGGACAGCAGCGGACAGGCGCGGATGCTGTTCACCGAGTCGGCCGAGGGCGGTGCCGGTGTGCTGCGCCGCCTGCACGCCGAACCCGATGCGCTGGCTCGGGCCGCCCGCCGGGCGCTGGAGATCGCGCACTTCGCCCCGGACGGCACCGATCTGGGCGGGGCGCCGGGAGCGCGTGAACGGTGCGAGAAGGCCTGCTATGACTGCCTGCTGTCCTATGGCAACCAGAGTGAGCACGAACTGATCGATCGGCATGCGGTGCGAGACCTCTTGCTCGAATTGTGCGCTGCCGCAGCGCAACCCGAAAACGACGGGGGTGACCGCTCGGCGCAGATCGAAGCACTACGTGCCCTGCTCCGGTCCCCGGCCGAGCACAAGTTGCTGGATCTGCTCGTGGAACACGATCTCGCGTTGCCGAGTATGGTCCATCAACCGATCGCCGGCGCCGACATCACACCGGATCTCGGGTTCATCGGCTCCGGCGCCGGGCTGGCGGTTTTCGTAGACGAGTCCGCCGACGCCGATCCGGAACTCGAGGATCGTCTCATCGACGTCGGCTGGTCGATGGTACGGCTGAGTACGGGCGATGATTGGCTTGCCAGGCTGCGCGAGCACGCCTATGTCCTGGGTGAGGGAAGGAAGTAGTCGAATGGGTTTCGCCGCAGGGAATCTGGTGGCGGCGCGTGGCAGGGAATGGGTGGTGTTACCCGGTAGCACGGACGATTTCCTGGTGCTGCGCCCGCTCGGCGGCGCGGATGACGACATCGCGGGTGTGCTGGTGAGCGAGGGTGTCGCACCGGCGACCTTCCCTGCTCCGGACCCTGCCGATCTCGGCGACCACTTCAGTGCGAGCCTGCTGCGCAGCGCGCTGCGTATCGGATTCCGCTCCACCGCAGGTCCTTTCCGTTGTCTGTCCAAGATCTCGGTGCAGCCGCGCGCCTACCAGCTGGTGCCGCTCATGATGGCGCTGCGCCAGGACGTGGTGCGACTGCTCATCGCCGACGACGTCGGTATCGGCAAGACGATCGAGGCCGGCTTGGTGGCAAGCGAGCTGCTCGAGGTGGGAGCGGCACGCGGCCTGAGTGTGCTGTGCAGTCCGGCACTGGCCGAGCAATGGCAGCGCGAACTGCGTGAAAAGTTCGGTCTGGAAGCCGAACTGGTGCTCCCCAGCACCGTGCGTCGCCTGGAGCGGGCGCGACTGGGCACCGAGTCGATCTTCGAACATTTCCCCGTCACGGTGGTCTCCACCGATTTCATCAAGAGCTCGCGCCGCCGTCACGAATTCCTGCGCACTTGCCAGGATCTGGTGATCGTGGACGAGGTGCATACCTGCGTCGCCGACGGCACCCGTACCGGCACCGGCCGCACCCAGCGCTACGAGTTGGTGCGCGATCTCGCGAAAGACCCGCAGCGGCATCTGATCCTGGCCAGCGCCACCCCGCACAGCGGCAAGGAACAGGCTTTCCGGAATTTGCTCGGCCTGCTCGATCCGGCGCTCGAGACGATCGACCTCGATCAGGTCAAGGGCCGCGAACAGCTGGCTCGTCACTTCGTGCAGCGGCGTCGCGCCGATATTCGCCGATACCTGGACGAAGACACTCCGTTTCCGAAAGACCGCCTGACGAAGGAAGTCCCGTACGCCCTCAGCCCCGAATATCAGGCACTCTTCGAGAAGGTGCTCGACTACGCCAGGGAAACGGTGCGCTCCGAGAACGGCGAACTGGCCCGGCGAGTCAACTGGTGGTCAGCGCTGGCGCTGCTGCGCGCGCTGGCGTCCTCGCCGCGTGCCGCGGTGCAGACGCTGCGCACCCGCGCAGCCGCGGCTGCGGCGGAGTCCGTCGCCGACGCCGACATGATCGGCCGCTCGGTCGTGTTCGACCTGTCGGCGGACGAGACCGGTGAGACCCCGGACGCTACTCCCGGCGCTGAGACCGATGAAGACGAAGCGACCACCACAGAGCGCCGGTTGAAGAGTTTCCTCAGCACGGCGCGAAAATTGGAAGGCAAGCCGGACAACAAGATTCGCGCGCTGGTCCAGGTGGTCAAGGATCTTCTGGCGCAGGATTGCGATCCCATCGTGTTCTGTCGCTTCATCGATACCGCCGACTACGTCGCCGAGGAGCTCGGTCAGGCGCTCGGCCGCAACGTCACGGTCCGGTCTGTGACCGGCACATTGCCACCGGATGAGCGGGTGGCCCGCATCGCTGAATTGACCGCCGCACCCGGCCGGCATGTGCTCGTGGCCACCGACTGTCTCTCGGAAGGTGTGAACCTTCAGGACGCGTTCCAGGCTGTGGTGCATTACGACCTGGCCTGGAATCCCACCCGGCACGAACAGCGGGAAGGCCGGGTCGACCGGTTCGGCCAGCGCGCCAAGCAGGTACGCGCCGTCACGCTGTACGGCCGCGACAATCACATCGACGGCATCGTGCTGGAGGTGTTGCTGCGCAAGCACGAGGCCATTCGCAAAGCGACCGGTGTCTCGGTACCGGTGCCGGACTCGAACGACGCGGTGGTGGAGGCCCTCATGGAGGGGCTGCTACTGCGTGGTCGTGACTCCGAACAGTTGAGTCTCGACCTCGGGGTACAGGCCAAACAACGTGAGCTCTACGCCGAATGGGATTCGGCCGCCGAGCGAGAAAAGGTCGCCAAAACCAAGTACGCGCAACACGCGATCAAACCCGAAGAAGTAGCGGCAGAAGTCGCCGCTATCCGCGAATCGCTGGGCACGCCCGCCGAAGTCGCGGAGTTCACCGAGCATGCGCTGCGGGCGTTGCGCTCCACGGTGACGCCGAACGAGTCCGGGTTCACCGCGACCTTGGCCACGTTGCCGATCGGGCTGCGTGACGCGTTACCACCGGACCGTCGCGATCCACAGCGATTCGTCCGTGACCTGCCCGTCGCTCCCGGCGAAGCGTTGCTCAGCCGCACCGATTCAGCGGTCGAGGCCGTCGCCCGGTACGTTCTCGAATCCGCTCTCGACGACAAGGCCGAGGCCGGCGCTCGCCCCGCTCACCGTTGTGCGGTGGTGCGCACGGACGCGGTGCGCACCCGCACCACGCTGCTCCTGGTGCGATACCGGTTCCACCTCCAGCTTCCGGCCCGAGGCGGCGGCCGCGAGTTGGTGGCCGAAGATGTGGCCACACTTGCCTTCGAAGGTTCGCCGGGACAGGCTCGCTGGCTCGACACTTCCGCAGCAGCCGCGCTGTTGGGCGCTCAGCCGTCCGGGAACATTCCCGAAGCTCAAGCGCGGCAGTTCATTTCGCGCAGCATCGACGGCCTGGGCGACGTGCGTAGCCATCTGGCGGAGCATGGCGAGTTTCTGGCCGAGCGGCTGCTGCAATCGCATCGCAGGGTTCGCCAGGCATCGGCGGAGATCGTTCGCGGTTTGAGGGTTACCGTGGAGCCGTCTGCGGACGTGCTCGGTGTGTTCGTGTTCGTGCCGCCGGTGGGAGGGGCACAGTGAGTGGCGGAAGCGCAACGGTGAGTTCCGATTCGTTCGTCGGCGTCCGGGTTCAAGGCGGTCTGCTGCCCGCCGATCTGCTGCAGCGGCTCACCCAGCCCGGAACCGATGTGAGCGGGTTGAAGTCCGGCGACTACCACCTGGCCGCCGGCGAGTCGGTGCGCGACGCCGCCAACCGCGTGTGGGCCTACCTGCGTGGCGTGTGGGCTGGGTACCGAGAGGCATTGGCCAAGCTACCGGAGTCCGATCCGGCGACCTCGCTGACGCGGGAGCGGTTCAGCCTGGTGCTGTTGGACCAGCTGGGTTACGGCCGTGTCCCCCGCACTCCGAAGGGCGGGCTGGTCGCCGACGGCGAAACCTACCCGATTTCCCATGTCTGGCAGAACGTTCCGATCCATCTACTGGGTGCGCGGGTGTCGCTCGACACCCGCACCAAGGGACTGCCGGGCGCGGCCGGCGCATCGCCCCAGGCGATGGTGCAGGATGCGCTGAACCGGTCCGAGGACCATCTCTGGGCGATCGTCTCCAACGGTGTGCTGCTGCGGTTGCTGCGCGACTCCACATCCCTGGTCGGCGCCGCGTATGTCGAATTCGATCTGGAGGCCATCTTCGACGGCGACCTGTTCGCCGACTTCCTGCTGCTGTACACGCTGTGCCATGTCTCTCGAGTCGAGGTCCGCGATCCCGAGGTGGGCCCGGCGTCGTGCCGGCTCGAACAGTGGCGCACCGAGGCGCTCGAATCCGGTTCCCGCGCCTTGAATTTGCTGCGCAACGGTGTCGTGGAAGCGCTGCGGATTCTGGGATCGGGTTTCCTGTCGCACCCGGAGAACACGACGCTGCGGCAGGATCTCGCCGACGGCACGCTCACCAAAGAAGACCTGCACCATTCCCTGTTGCGCGTCGTATACAAGCTGCTGTTCACTTTCGTGGCCGAAGACCGCGGGGTCTTGCTGGACCCAGCGGCATCAGCGCACGTGCGACAGCGTTATACCGATTACTTCTCCACCTCCCGGTTGCGCAGGACGGCCCAGCGGCGTTTCGGTGACCGACACGGCGACAGGTGGCAGGCGCTCACGCTGGTATGGCGTGGCCTGGGCACCGAGACCGGTCTGCCGGAACTCGGACTGCCGGGGCTCGGCGGCCTGTACGAGCGCGGTGAACTCGACCTGCTCACCGACTGCGCACTCAGCAACAGCGCACTGTTCGGCGCCGTGAAGGAGCTGTCCACGACCCGTGAACCGGGTTCGCGGATGCTGCGGGTGGTGGATTATCGCAACCTTGGTGCGGAAGAACTCGGCAGCATCTATGAATCCTTGCTCGAATACGTGCCACAGTGGGATCCGGCCCGCAACGCCTACTCCCTCGATGTGGTCGCCGGCAATGAACGCAAGGACACCGGCTCCTACTACACCCCGACCCCGCTGGTCGAATCCCTGTTGGACACCGCACTCGACCCGGTGCTCGACGATGCCGAGAAGAGTGACGACCCCGAAGCCGCACTACTGCGTGTGACCGTCTGCGATCCGGCTTGTGGCAGTGGGCATTTCCTCGTCGGCGCGGCACGCCGCATAGCCAAGCGGGTCGCCGCGTTGCGCACCGGCGACCCCGACCCCACTCCGAAGGCCATTCAGGCGGCCATGCGAGATGTGGTCTCGCACTGCATCTACGGCGTCGACGTCAATCCGCTTGCCGCCGAACTCGCCAAGGTGTCGTTGTGGATGGAAGCCATGGAGCCGGGCCGCCCGCTCGCCTTCCTCGACGCTCAGATCAAGGTCGGCAACGCACTTGCCGGAGCTACACCTCTGCTACTGGACCGCGGCCTGCCCGACGACGCATTCAAACCCATCGAGGGCGACGACAAGAAGATCGCCGCCTCCCTCAAGAAACAGAACAAGGCCGAGCGCGATTTCGGTTCACAGACAAGTCTCTTCGATATGCCGGAACGGATCTCCAACGATCCGCTGCGCTCCCGCATCGAACACGTCATCGCCGCCCGGCCACTCTCGCTCGCCGACGTGCATGTGCAACAGCAGCGACTGCGCGCCTATGCCGAATCCGAGGACTACCGCCGCCAGCGCCTCGCCGCCGACGCCTGGTGCGCTGCCTTCGTCTGGCCGAAACACGCAGGCGCCCCCAAGGCGATCACCCATGCCACGCTCGCGGCACTCGTGGCCGGCGAGGACGCACTCGACGATCCCATGCGCGCCGAACTGCAACGGATCGCCGCCGAATACCGGTTCTTCCATTGGCATTTGGAGTTCCCCCATGTCTTTCCTACCAGTGGAGCAGGAAGTGTCAACCACGCCACCGGATGGTCGGGCGGCTTCTCCGCGGTGCTCGGCAACCCGCCATGGGAGCGGGTCAAGCTCCAAGAGCAGGAGTTCTTCGCCGCCCGTAATCCGGACATCGCCAACGCACCGAACGCAGCAGCCCGCAAGAAACTCATCGCAGACCTGCCGAATACCGACTCGGCCCTACATCAGGCGTTCATCGCCGAAAAGCGCCGGGCAGACGGTATTTCGCATCTGCTGCGCGTGTCCGGTCGCTACCCCCTCACCGGTCGCGGGGATATCAACACCTATGCCGTCTTCGCGGAAACGGACCGTAACTTACTCGCCGGGAGTGGGCGGCTCGGTGTCATCCTGCCGACCGGTATTGCGACAGACGCGACGACCCAATACTTCTTCAAGGATCTGGTCGAGCACGGATCGATCGCGAGCTTGTACGATTTCGAGAACGCAAAGCCCATCTTCAATGGCGTGCACCGGAGCTTCAAGTTCTGCCTGCTCACCCTCGCCGGCCGCGACATCCGGGAACCTCAGGCTGATTTCGCATTCTTCGCCCACGATCCCACCGATCTACAGCGCGACAACGCCCGCTTCACCCTCACTCCTGAGGAAATCACCCTGCTCAACCCCAACACCGGCACCTGCCCGGTATTCCGCACGCGCCGCGACGCCGAAATCACCCTCGGCATCTACCGGCGTGTCCCGGTCCTCATCCGCGAGGGCGATCCCGACGGAAACCCCTGGGGTATCAAGTTCATGACAATGTTCCACATGTCGAACGACTCCGGGTTGTTTCACACCAGGGAAGAACTCGAGAAGGACGGGTGGACGCTGAACGGAAATGTATTCGAGCGCGAGGACGAGCGGATGCTGCCGCTGTACGAGGCGAAGATGATCCACCACTACGACCATCGATGGGCTACCTACGAGCCGGACGGAACGGTGCGCGGCGTCTCCCTGCAAGAGAAGCAGGACCCAAATTTCGTTGCGATGCCGCGGTATTGGGTCAACAGTACCCATGTCACAGGTAAACTAGAGGGCCGGTGGCGGCACGACTGGCTTCTCGGCTGGCGCGACATCTGCCGTAGCACGGACGAGCGTACAATGATCTGCTCAATCTTCCCCCTCACTGCTACGCCAGACGGCACGCTGCTAATGCTTCCGAGTCACGAGCCTGAACCACTTGCCGCTTGCCTATCCAGCTTCGTATACGACTTCGCCACTCGTACGAAGGTTGGTGGAACACATCTGAAATTCTTCACGGTGTACCAAACGCCCGTGCTCAGTCCTGAGATGTTTCAAACTAATACGCCCTGGACTAAGCCTGACAATCTGGCTGTGTGGACGACGCGCCGTGCGCACCGACTGCAATTTGACTGGAGTGAGGCGGAACGATCCCGATTCATTCGCGCTGAACTCGACGCCGCGTTTTTCCACCTCTACGGCATCGACCGCGACGACGTCGACTACATCATGGACACCTTCCCCATCGTCAAACGCAAGGACGAGGCCGCCTACGGCGAGTACCGCACCAAGCGTCTGATCCTGGAGGTCTACGACGCCATGGCCGAAGCCGAGCGGACCGGTGTGCCGTACCGGTCCCCTTTCGATGAGATCGTAAGTACCACACAGGGAGTCCAAGCATGACCGACCCGACTGCCGCATGGTTGGGCCGCCCAGCAGGCGTTGCCGTCGCCACCTTGGGCCGGCGCATGATCGAACAGTGCCTCGCGAAAGACGGTTCCGTTCTCACGCCACAGCGGGAGGTGTGGACGCGGGCGAATCTCGAAGAACTCCGGCGCGACTTCGTCGATCGTCCTGACGAAGGCTCGAGGAGCTTCTTCGACAAGCTCGGCGATCAATTGGCGGACACTTCGCCGCTGGCGGTTCAGCTCTTCGCGGAGCTGTTGTTGCTCAATCTGCTCCCGATCCAAAATCTCAGGGGCGAGACGAAGATCGAACAGCTGCGGGCCGTGCTGAAGCTGACCCATACGACGGTTGCCATTCCGGATGACGTCGCCGAGACCCTTCGTGCCGGTGGGGTTTACCACGGTGGGCAGGCATTCAACAATTATCGGTGGCTACAGCTGAAGTACCTGATCGAGTTCGCCCTGTACTTCAAGGCGCTTCCTGAGGATGAGCGGCGGCAGGCGCTGGACGATCCGCTGGCCTTCCGAGCGGCGGCGAATGCGGTCGCAACCGGGCAGGCCGCTCAGCGACAGTCTCTGCTGTACTTGGCTTTTCCGAGTTTCTTCCTGCCCATCGTCAGTCCTGCCCACCGACGAAGCATCCGCGACGCATTCACTGACTACCTCGACCACGCGCCGAGCAATGACGTAGATTCGGACCTCCACGAGATCAACGAGGCCGTCATGCGTGAGCACGGCGGCCCCTTCGACTTCTACGATTCACCGTGGAAGGAGCGTTGGCGGCCGAAGCCCGACGTCGCCGATCCGACCGCCGAAGTGCAGCACGCCTGGCGTGTGCGGGGGTCGAACGTTCTCGGCTACGACCTGGTGCCGATGTGGCGGCAGAAGGGCATCGTATCTTTGTCGGCACGACTGCTGCGCCCGGTCGAGCCGGACATCGCCCGTGAGGAGCTCAAGAGCTTCATCGAAGAGGACTACCGGACGTCCGGGTACGCGGCCCGGCAGGAGAAGTTCGACGAGTTCTACGCCTTCCTCGCCCGTATGCACGACGGTGACCTGGTAGTCACCTTCAGTCAGCGGCGCTTGTATTTCGGTACCGTCACTGGAGACGCCGAATACATCAAAAGCGAAGACGGACTATCCAACCTGCGTCGCACCGTGAAGTGGGAATCACATTCGCTCCCCATCGATTCAGTGCCCGATGAGGTGACCGCGCTGCTGGACAGCCCCAGCGACGTGACCGACCTGTCCGCTCAGATCGACACACTGCGCTCCCTGACCGAACGACGTCACGGACCGGCGGCATCGAAGTCCGCCAACCTCCCGGATGCCACCGCTGAGCTGGCGCAACGGCTGCACGTTCCGCAGGCATGGTTGCAGGAATGCATCGACCTTCTCCGCGACCGCCCTCAGCTCATCTTCTACGGACCACCCGGCACCGGGAAAACCTATCTGGCGCAGGAGATCGCCAAACACATCGCTCCCGACGGTAATGTCACTCTCGTACAGTTCCACCCGGCCTACTCCTATGAGGACTTCTTCGAGGGCTACCGGCCAGTCCCGCTGGGCAACGGCCAGGTGGGCTTCGATCTGAAGCCGGGACCGCTGCGCCGGATCGTCGACAAGGCGGTGGAGAACCCGACCGCGGTCTATGTGCTGATCATCGACGAGATCAACCGCGGCAACCTCGCCAAGATCTTCGGCGAGCTGTATTTCCTTCTGGAGTACCGCAATACGGCGATCGATCTGCTGTACCGATCGGACTCCGATGGGGGGTTCTCGCTGCCGAGGAATCTCGTCATGATCGGCACCATGAACACCGCCGACCGGTCGATCGCACTTGTCGACGCCGCGATGCGCCGCCGGTTCGCGTTCGTTCCGCTGCATCCGAGCGAACCGCCAACGAACCGCGTGCTGCGCAGCTGGCTGGCCGCGAACGGTTACGACATCGCGGTCGCAGACCTCCTCGACGCCCTCAACAATCGGATCGACGACCCGGACTTCAAGATCGGCCCCTCATACTTCATGCG
This sequence comes from Nocardia elegans NBRC 108235, assembly GCF_001612845.1. GTDB lineage: Bacteria > Actinomycetota > Actinomycetes > Mycobacteriales > Mycobacteriaceae > Nocardia > Nocardia nova. Next base: position 106,850 of record NZ_BDBF01000001.1, read on the forward strand.
GCCGGCCGTCTTCGCGCCCGGTGGCATCGAAAGAGTATGGCGCACCGCGATTCTTCCGCTCTTGGAGGAGTATCACTACGGAGACCGCACCATCAACGTCGATGCCACCTATGGCCTCGATGCCATCCGCCGCAGCGCACAGTCGGCAGCCGACTCGGAGCACGACAGTGGCCCCGCAGCTGACTCTGATTGAGGGCGAACCCGCGAAGCGGGTCGCGCTCACGGACATGGAGTACACGGCGCTGCAACGGCTCGGCATCGCCACCGTGGTACCCACCACAACACCCGGCGTGTACGACATCTCCGCGGGACGCAAAGTGGGCGCCGTCTCACTGGGCGATCGAGAATTGCTGGTGCGCCCCAAGATTCGTGACCTGAATCGATTGGTCTTCCTGGCCGGGTATGCGCTGAAGCCAGAAGTCTGGCGTGACGATCCGGTCCATTTGGAACCATCGGACGATCTGATGCCGGCCTTGGCAGAAGCGTTCTCGCGCATCACAACTCGCGCCACGGAACAAGGCTTGGTCATGGGTTACCACACCGTCAGCGACACGTCGCCGGTTCTGCGCGGTCGGCTACTCGCCGGCGTCCAGATGAGCCGCAGATACGGTCTGCCTGTCCCATTGGCCGTCGAATACGACGAATTCTCCAGCGACACAGCCGAGAACCGTTTACTGCTACTCGCGACAACCCGGCTGCTCACTGTTGCACGCCTGTCTGAACCCGCCCGCAAACGCTTGCACCGGCTCCGCGCCGCGCTTTCGGAGGTCACCCTGCTGCCGCGAGGCGCGGCAATACCATCCTGGCAACCCAACCGGCTCAATGCCCGCTTCCACGCCGCCCTCCGCCTGGCCGAACTCGCACTCGCCGCCGAATCGTTCGAGCACCGATTCGGTTCACTCATCGTCACCGGCTACATGTTCGACATGTGGAAGATCTACGAGGACTTCGTGTGCACGGCCTTGGCGGAGTCCCTCACCCCGTATGGGGGTCACTGCGCACCCCAGCACCGCATGCCTATGGACGAAGCCGGTGAGGTCACCATGAGACCGGACCTGGTGTGGTTCGGCCGGGGTCCCACGCCCCGCGCAATCGTCGACGCGAAGTACAAAATGGAATCACCCAGCGGCTACCCGGACGCCGACCTGTACCAAATGCTCGCGTACTGCACGGTGACGGAACTCGACCACGGTCACCTCGTCTACGCAAAAGGTAACGCCCCCATCAGGGCTCACCGCATCCTCGGCAGTCCGGTCACCATCCACTGCCATGCACTCGACTTATCGCTTCCGCCCTCGGATCTGCTGGCAGCGGTAGACGACCTGGCCGCCCGCATCGCCGCCACCCCGGCAAAGGAGCTTTGATGGCTACGCTCGCTATCGACAAAGACTTTCTGCTCGACTTCGGCAGGCTCGACCGCCCGCTCCAAGACAAGGTCGCCGGGGTCTTCGAAAAATTCGAAACCGCAACCCATTCGGGTCTTCACCTCGAGAAGATCAACAACGCGCGCAACCCGCGCATTCGTTCCATCCGTATCGACAAGTTCTGGCGCGGCATCGTTCTAGCCCCCGAATCGGGCGAAACCTATACGTTGCTGAAGGTGCTCCCGCACGACGACGCTTATATCTGGGCACAACGCCGTGACGTGTCGGTCAACCGGGCCACCGGCGGCATCGAAATCCGCGACGAGGTCGCATTCACCGAGGCTTTACCCGCTATGACCGCCGCAGCCGAGCAGACCGAGCATCGTCTGTTCGGGCAGATCAAGGACAGTGATCTGGAGCGGCTCGGCATTGACGACCGTACCGCTACCTTCGCTCGTGCGCTCACCACCGTCGAAGCGCTCGAGGCAGCTCAGGACTTCCTGCCCACCACGCAGTGGCAGGTTCTCTATGGCCTGGCCGCCGGAATGACACCCGATGAGGTGTGGTCTGACCTCGGAGCAGACCTGATCTCCGAACCGATCGACACCGATGACCTCGACGCCGCCCTGACCCGCAGCGCGGGGCGCGTGCTGCTGGTCGACGGGCCCGACGAACTGATGGCAGTGTTCGCCGATCCGTTCGCACTGTGGCGAATCTACCTGCATCCGGCTCAGCAATCGCTCGTCGACGGCACCTATAGCGGCCCCGCGCGCGTAACCGGCGGACCAGGCACCGGGAAAACCGTTGTGGCGCTGCACCGCGCCAGACGCCTTGCCGAGCGCGGCGCGGGCAAAGTACTGGTCACGACTTTCACATCCACCCTCGCAGAATCCCTCGACGAGGGAATCTTGATGTTGGTCGACGATCCTGCCGCTGCTTCGCGCATCGTCGTCCAACACGTCGACCGCATCGCGCATCGTGTGTTCCGCGACAAGCGTGGCGCTCCGCGGCTCTTGACCGCCGATGACGAAACTGCGCTCTGGCGCGAAGTACACGCTGCGCTGCCGACACCGTTCACCGAAGCGTTTCTCGCCGAGGAGTGGCGGCAGGTTGTTCTCGCCCAGGGGATTACCTCGGAAGGCCAATATCTCGCTGCTCGCCGGCGAGGACGTGGTCGCAGACTCGGCCCCTTGCAGAAAGAACAAGTGTGGGCCACGATCAGCGCCTTCGAACACGAACTGCTCCGCCGAGGCGTCTGGACACACGACACCGTCCGCCGAGAAGCGACCCGGATCCTCAGCGAACACGCAGATAAGCCTTATCGGCACATCATCGTCGACGAAGCACAAGACCTCAGTCCCGACCAGTGGCGGCTCCTGCGCGCTGCCGTTGCCGAGCAGCCTGACGACATGTTCATCGCGGGCGATACCCACCAGCGAATCTACGACAACCACGTCAGCCTCCGCGATGTCGGTATCAACGTCGCCGGCCGTTCACGACGGCTGTCCATCAACTACCGCACCACCGCCGAAATCCTGGCCTGGAGTCTCGGTCTCATCCACGACGAGCCGATCGACGACATGAACGGCGGACTCGACTCCATCGCCGGCTGTCACTCCGAAGTCCACGGACTCTCACCGGAGGTGATCGGATTCGACTCGCAGGATGCCGAATTCGATCACCTGGTTGTGGCCGTCCGCGAGTGGCTCGACAGCGGAATCGCTGGCGACGAAATCGGTATCGCGACCCGCACGAACTGGCTCGGTGAGCAGATCGCGACCAAACTGCGCAGCGCGAAGCTCCCCACCCACCTACTTGCGCAGGGCGCTCCCCCGCCCGACGCTGTCGCAATCGGATCCATGCATCGCATGAAGGGACTCGAATTCCGTTGTCTCGCAGTAGCAGGCGTCAACGACGACACCGTACCCGCCGCCGCTGCCGTGACGCCGGAAGAAGAAGACCCGCACACCCATCAGCTCGACCTGCAACGGGAACGGAGCCTGCTGTTCGTGGCGTGTACGCGGGCGCGGGAGCAGCTGTTGGTTTCTTGGCATGGGGCTCCCAGCAGATTTCTGAAGGTGTAGTCCCACAGGGTGATTGGTTGCCGGGTCCACGTGGGATAGCAATCAGAGCAGCTCGGTGTGCCGGCCCCTGACGGCGCGATCTGTCGGTGGGGGCCACTACGATCGGCGCATGACCGTGGCGACCTTCCGACCGGACTCGCATCGATGTGGTTTCGTTTACGTTCTGAGCAACCCGGCGATGCCCGACATGGTTAAGATCGGCTTCACAGATCAACTTGTCGATGATCGCGCATCGAAACTATTCACAACGGGCGTTCCACTCCCCTTCGAAATCAATCTTCGAGCGCTTACGATGCGATGGGAAGATGTCGAAACGCTCGTACATCAGCAGCTTGCCCGCAAAAGGGTTACGTCGAGAAGAGAGTTCTTTTACATTTCTCCACATGAGGCCATTGAAACTATATACACTTGCATCGAGACATTAAACGGTATTCGATCATGGCCAACCACCACCATTCATATCCTGGGAGGAACAGACCGGGTGATCCTCCCAACGAAGGCTAACGACCTATTCGTACCGCTTGCCTACCCCGCGCCGTTTGCGAAAACAAGATGGGAGGTTATCGACCTGTGGCAATCTCACAGCGACGGCGACCAACTGGAGATCTACGCCGACTCCGGTTCGAGATGGGTTTCCGGATTGAGCGATGGAGATCTATATGGAGATGAAGATCCTGTCCCATTCCTGGACCGAAAGTGCGAGGCGCCGAATATTTCCCTCAATGGAAAGGAACGGCTAACCACCGGGGAACGATTGATATGGCTGAGAGACGACGTAAGTCCAGGCAAATGTATATTCAAGATTTTCGAGGCCAAGGATGACTGCCAGATAGTCAGCCGCACTAGATATCCGAATATGTCCCTCGAGGACGGTGTGAATATCCTAGAATTTCCGACGCGATCCCCCTCTCCAATCATGGCAACCATAGTTTCTGGCGCACTCAAATTAAAAGGGCCGAGACACTGGGCTCCCCGACCAGCGGATCGCCCTTTTATAGGCAACGAAAGAGCCGATCCTAGCCGTTGGCTTCGCCAGCTGGGACCTAAAAGAAATGGCGCTAACGAAACGAAGAACTCGCAGCCAAAAGGTACTGGCAAAATCGAGCAGATGGGGTTGTGGTAGCGGGAAACCGGTTGGACCACGGATTCCCCTGGGCTGACGCCATACCGGCAATAGGTTTGCCCGGACCATGACCATAGTGTCGAAAGTGGTCACTGTTGAGCTGAGGCTATCGCAGCGATCGTTCCTTCAGCATGCGGAGGTCGACCGGGAACTCCGAGGATTCGAGCCTAACGAGCACCGTTGCCTACTATGCACAGGGTCCACCACCCGAGTACACGCGGAGCGGCTACCTGTAGCGATTGATGCGCCATGCCAAGTCATTCGGGGCAAGCGCCGCCAGTGATCGGGCAGACCTCAAGACTGTATTCGGATGGCGCGAACATGCGGTCCAGCGAGGGCTGCATCACGTCAGCACGGAAGCTGGGATCGATCCGACGAGCCAGAACAATCGCGGTGACCTCGACCGCGCCCGCACAGAGAAGGGTGGCCGCGGCTGATTGGGCGTGCCCGCCCTGCACCCAGGTGTCGTCGAGGACAATGACATGCCGCCGGCAAGCAGAATCAGCAGCCGCTGGTAGGACGGATTTGCTCGCCGCTGCTGCGGAGACATCCGATCCTTATACCTGTACATGTCGTTGTCCGCCTGACCGCCGACACGTGCGTAGGTCAGGGGGATGACACGGCGCGCGACCGGAAACCCAAGCGTGTGCGAATCTTGGTAGCAACGCCAGCAGAAGCGGTATTGCGGAACAACGGGCCCGGTACACACTTCACAGGTCACGCCACGTTCGCGTACGGGGTTGCGCATGACGGCACCCAGCATGGAGCGGCTGAGCTCGCCCAGGCCGGGCGGTATCTGAGGCATAACCCGGCTATCCGATGGACGACAGCAGATCCTCCAGCTGTCGGGGCCGATCCAGCACGCTATCGATTACAGCCAGCGCCTCGTCCACACTCGACGCGACATGCACATCCGGCTTGGTGGCCATCTCACGGCCCCAGTCGGTGCCGGTGGCGACCGACTTCATCAGCACTACCGGGCGGCCGTGCTCGACAGCTTTACGGGCCTGAATCCGGGTCCCGCTGCGTTCGGACGCCTCCACAATGATCGTGGCCACGCTGTAGCCGGACATTGTGCCGTTGCGCTGCGGAAATGTCGTCTTGTCGTGCGGCTGATCCGGCCAGAACTGGGAGAAGACGGCTCCGTGGTCGGCGACATGCCGATGCAACTCACGATTCTGCGGCGGGAAGTGCTTGCGAATCCCGGTTCCTATGAATGCGACAGTGCGACCGGCGGCCTGGATCGCGGCCCGGTGGGCGGCCGTATCGACACCTGCGGCCAAGCCGGAAACGACGGTGAGACCGCGGCCGACCACGCCTTCGGCCAGCCTCTCGGCGATCTCGATGCCGGTCGGGCTGACATGGCGGGAACCGACGATCGCGACGCCGAGATCATCGGTGATGACGGTCCCGCGTGCGAACAGCAGAGCCGGGCGATCGAAAACGTCCCGCAGCCGATTCGGGTATCGATCGTCGCCCAAGGCAATGACCTGGATCCCGTCGTTCTCCCATGCATCGATCTCGCGCCGGGCCGAGTCGAGGTCTTCGTCGAGAGGGTCGCCCATCAAACTGGGCGGGCCGAGCCGGTCCCGCAATACGTCCAGCGCGGATTGCCCCTGCATGGTGGCGAGGACGAGTTCGCGCCCGGCCTTTTCGGCCCGGCCGCGCCGGAGCGACGCCACTACCGCGGCGGTCTCGACCCGGTCATCTCTCACCATGTATTACAGCCTAACCTTCGAGCTGCGGCACCCAACCGAAACCCTGCGACTGCGGTGCGCCGCATGACGTCGTAACAGCCGTCATGTGCGCCACGATCGAGCTATGTCACCGACGGTGGTGTGGTAGGGGTTTCGTATGAGAGGGAATCAGCAGGCGGCGTCCAGTGCCGTCGCGGCATCCGCGCATGCCGCATGCACGCGATTCCGCGGCACCGATCCGCCGCTGGTCGACCGCACGCCGCAAACTCGCCACCGATGTCTGCATCGCCGACGGTTCCGGCCGCATCCCCGAGGCCCGCTGGATGCGTGCGATGACCTTCGAGCGGCTGGTGCGTGATGAGAAGTTCGTGAGCGAGATCGCCACCACGACGGTCGGACGGCTGGGGCTGGATCGGCCGACCTCGGTCGTCACCGCGAATGCGCTTGTGCAGCTGAACAAGACAGTCGCGCTGGTCAGCCAAGCCCACACCCGCGCGCTCGAATACGGCGCCGAAACCCTATCCACGGTCTCGCAATCCCCTTCCCCTGCTTCGGGGAGGAGGAGGCCACCGAGGTCAAGCCCGATTTCGTCGTGGTGGCTTCCGCAGTCGGCAAAGACTCGAACCTGGCTGATCGTCGGTGATGCCAAGGATTACGAACAAGTACGGTCCCGAATCCAGGCCACTCGCCTGCTGAAGGGTTTCCTGCAGGTCGCTTTCGGGGCCGAGGCGGCCGAGGCGTGGGCGCGGCGGCCGACGGGGATATGCGGTGTGGCGACCGGCCGACGGGCACCTCGATCTGTGGCGGGCATTCTATCCCGAGTGGGGTGAGCTCAATTGTGTTGCGGCTCCGGGTGATCGGGGGCCCGCTATCGGCGAGGGGATGGCCGCGCCGGTCGCCCGCATCTGGGAGCAGGTCGGTACCGGTGTGCCGACACTGCTCGAGGTCGCCGGCCTGCCGGACCCCGAAGCGGCAGATATCGACCTTCCGTTGATGCAAGCGGTCGAATTATTGGCGATAGACGTGGACGCGATCAGAAGAGCAGTCAAAGTCGGGTTTCGGCTGGTGAGGACCTAGATCGACCGGCGGCTAAACTATCATGACTTCATGTCCGTCCCAGAGACACAGCGCCCTGAACTCCCTGAGTACATGACCTGGGAAGAACTGTCGGCGCTTCCCGAAGAGATCGCCGAACATATCGAGCTCTGGGACGGACGCGTGGTGTGGTTGCGGCGCGGCCCGCACGAACACCAGGAGTTCACCAACCTGATCTGGAACGGACTGCGCACCTGCGCCAGAACCGCCATGACGGCGAACCCCGAGCAGTGCTGGCGAGTTGGTACCGAGACCAATGTGTTCTTCGGCCGCACCGGCATGTCGGATTTCGTCACCCCGGATTTCATGGTCTATAAGTGCCTGCCGCAGCCGTACCAGTACGTCCGATCCGATCGAGTGGTTCTGGTGGGTGAAGTCCTCTCACCATCCAATTCCGACGCCGACATGGAAGCGAAGAAGGCCCGCTACGCACGCGCCGGAATCCCGTGGTACTGGGAAGTCACCCTCGCCACCCACCGCAGCGAGATCGCGCACATCCACGCCTACACCCTCGTCCCCGAAGTGAAGCCCCCGGACCCCCGCATCACCGTGCTGCACCGCGCCAACTACATCCTCGCCGGAGCCTGGTCCCCCACCGACACAGGCGCGGTCACCATCAATCACCCGTTCCCGATCAGCATCCCCTGGTCCGAGCTGGATTTCTGAGCTGCGAGCAGTGTGCCGATCACGGACCTCATAAGGTTGCTTTTCTGACCGAATATCGGCCGTAAAAGAAACACAACTCGACATGCACTCACATTGTGCATGCCGAAATGTTCGCAAACAGCCCATCTGGTGCTCTTGTTCCGTCCGCACACCGGTTGCCCAATCCTGCCCTGCTGAGGCAACCGGCGCTACGACAGGAGGCGCAGAGCACCTCGGCGCTGGAAGGGACTTAACTGTACTTGTCCGGAGCGCTGGCGGAGCCGAATCTGACCGTCTCCCCTTGGTTCGAGACCAGGCGCGCCGAATACTACGACCGGCTGCTCGGGGTCAGCACGACTGGCGGTTGGAACGGATGGATTCAGTACTTCGCAGCCGGCGTCGGTGCGGCGGCGAACTCCGCGGCCAGGCAGCGACGCCGGAGCCCTTCGCCAGTACGACGACAGTTCCTACAGCCGACGCTTCACGGCTCCCGACGTGCTCGGCAATCTTGCCGCGGTGACGCCTCGGCTACGCCGCAGGTTCCAGTTCCGATCCATTCCATGTGAACCGCACAGTCGTCACGGCATCGCTGTCATCGCCGGTGACGATCTGATGGATGGCGATACCGCTCAGTTCCGAGTAGGTGCACCATTCGTGATCGGAGGTGAGGATCAGGTCCAGTGACAGTGCGGACAGCAGGGCGAAGATCTGGCCGCGGTTGACGGCGTCGACGCCGACGAAGACTTCGTCGAGCAAAATCACGCGGGGTGCTGTGGGGCTGGCGTGGTAGTGCGCGGCAACGGCTGCGAACAGCGGCAGATGCAGAGCGATCGCCTTTTCGCCGCCGGAGAGGGCGCCGTGCAGTCTTTTGGTGAGTTCCTGGAAGCCGTCGCCGTGGCCGCGGTCGATGCGCACGGTGAACTGGTGCCACCGGGTGTAGTCGAAGACCTCGGCCAGCTGTTGTTCCCAGCTGGTGGCGGAATCGGCGGCTTTGGCGTCCTCGATGCGCGCGCGCAAGAACCTGTGCAGGGCTTCGCGATTGGCGTCGCTGAGGTGGGCGGGATCCTTCAGGAGCAGTTCGCGGGCCGCGACGGTGCCCGGCGGCAGATCTTTGCCGACCTGCCACCGCAATTGCACGCCGACGTCGGAGGCGGTGCGCACCTGGGACAGATGTTCGTTCATGGCGTCGACGAGTGCGCTTGCCTGCCGGATTCTGGAGGCAAGGTGACGGCGCGTGTCACCGGTGAGGGTCTTGTCGAACAGTTCGTGTTCGTGCTGGGTGATGTCGTTGCGGCTCTGGTCGGCTTCACGGCGCAGGATTTCCTTCAAGCCGGCCGCGCCGACGCGAGTGCCGTCGACAACGGCGGTGAGGAGTTGGACGTCGCCGTCGGATTCGAGGTCCAGGTCGGCGCGGGCGCTCAGTGAGGTGCGGCATTCGTGCACGGATTCGCTGAGCCGGCGCAGCGCATCGCCGATGTTGTTCGCGGTATGCGGGATGCTCGGCCAGGCCGCAGTCACCTTTCGTGCCGCGTCGAGGGCGGCGCGGACACCGCCGGAGCCGGTGAGCAGGTCACGGAAGGTGTCCGGTTCGGGGATTTCGGCGTCTGCGGACAGGTTTTTGCTGGCGAGGTCGCGGAACCGCTGCGCGCTGCGATCCCGTTCCACGGCCTTGTCCCGGTGGGCTTGCGCGGCGAGGTCGGCCCGGGTCGCTAGCTTGGCTTCCTCACCGGTCTCGGTGATCTGGCGGGCGCGTGCGGCTTCCAACGCTTCGGCCGCGTCGGTGAGTTCGGTTCGCAGAGCGGCGATCTCGTTCAACACCGCGCGGTATTCCATCCCCACCGAATCCTCGACTGCCTGCAATTGCTCGCTGCTGTCGCGGAGTTCGGATTCAGCGTGGGCTACGCTGCCGGCGGACCGGTCCGCCTCATCGGCTGCGCTGGTGGCATTGTCGGCGCTGCCCCGTTCGTCGGCCTCGGCATGCTGGAGATCGCGGCGGTGGTCGAGCCAGGTCTGCGCTTTCCCCTCGAACGACTTCAGGGCGCTGCGCAGCGATTCCAGTGCGGGCCTTTCGATCGGCAGCCCGCTCTCGGCGCCCAGCAAATGCAGGTTCTGCAGCGCGGTCGCCTGCGCTGTTTGTGTGACGTGCAGGGCGTCGATCGCGGACCGCAACGCCCGGTCCGCGGCGTCCCGGCTGGTGGTTGCGCCAGCGAGGACCGTCTCGGCGGTGCGGAAGCCGCCGCGGTCCGGTTGTGCGCGCAGCTCGGCGTCGATCGACTCGCGCCGATTCGACAGCTTCCGCAGCGCCAGATCGTATTCGTCGATGCGCCCATCGATCTCGGCGATCACGGACTGGAGTTCGGCGATGCGATGTTGCCGGTTTCGCCTTCTGGCCTCGGCGCCGATATAGGTCGCCGCCGGTTTGGCCCAGCTGCCGTGCAGGTTGCCGATGCGCCAGCGGCCGTCGGCACCGACCGCCATCGCCAGACCGTCAGCGAGGGTGCGTCCGAAGGAGATGGCGGCCAATATCTTTCGCACCGATTGGGTGTCCACGTCGGCCCCGTCGAGCACGGTCAGCACATCGGCGAGTGATTCGCCGGGGACGGCAGGAAGTGCATCGGGGGCGGCGAAGAGATCGTGGCCGGTTATCTCGCCCTGGGGTCCGATCCAGGCGTCCAGGATGCCAGCCGATTCCAGGGCGGCTTCGACCGCCGCAGCGGTGGCGAAATCGATGCCCGGTGCGAAATCGACCAGCCGCCACAGGGGTGCGCCGGATATGGCGGACCGGTCGGCCGTCCGCCATTCGGGTGCGGCCGGCGGCACATCCTGTTCGGCGAGCAGCTTCTCGCGTTCGGTCTGCAACCGGCCCCGCCCGGCAATCGCCTCCCGCTTGTCTCGGCGGCAGGCTTCGGTCGCGGCGGCAATGTTCTCGCGGGCGTAGGCGACCGCGCTGTTCACCTGCTCGGCAAATCCGGTATCGGAAGCTGCTGCCGCTATCAGGGACTCGGCATCCAACCGCAACTCGGAGCACCCGTCGGCCCACACCGCGATCTCTTGCCGCAGGGATTCCAGCGCCCGGTCCCGCTCGTCGCCGGCGGCACCGAGCTGCTCGTCGGCGTCTGCCAACCCTTGGCGTTCCTGCTCGACACGCTGTTCGGCGGCCTCGCTCAACGCCTGCTTCTTCTCATACTCCTCGATGCCGCGTTCCACTCGTCGGACCCGATCATCTCGCGCCGCAACAGAATTGCGGAGCAGGCCGGAGCTGCCGGAAAGCTCACCGGCCGCGGCGATCTCGTCGAACGTGGCGTCCATCCCGCAGCGAAGGGCTGCCTGCTGAGCTTGCGAGCCGGCCTGGGCTACGGTCTCCCGCCACGATGCGACGCGCTGCTGAGCCTGCTGGTGGCGTTGTTCCGCCCTCGCTGCCAGGTCGCGGTCGCGGTGGGCTCGCTCCTGCGCCTCGTCGTACCGTCGTTGCGCCTTGGCCACATTCGCGCGCAGATCCTCGAGTTTCGCGCCCTCACGGTAGGCGTGGGATTTGGTCAATCCCTCGCGGCGCGAATCGAGTTGGTCATGCCTTCTCCCTAGGTCGATCACTTCCTGCTGGGTAGCCGCGAGTTGTCGTATTGCGGTGTTGTGCTGCTCTGCGGCCTGTTTAGCCCGTTCGGACAGGTTGTCTAGCTCGGTGGTCACCGAAACCAGCTCCCCGGCATGGGCGCGCAGCACGCGCTGCGCATAGGTGCGCTGATGATGTGCCAGCTTCGCGACCGCGGCCGATTCCTCGTCCAGGCGGACGAGCCGCTCCCGCTGGGCATCCAGGCGTTCGAAACCCTCGGCGAGTTCGGCGAGTTCGTCGGTTCCCAAGGGCGGCAACGCCTTCGACAGCAATGTCGACAACAGTCCGGGGTCGAGGCGCTGAGAGAGTTTCGGCATCCGCAACTGAAGTAGTGCGGTGATGAGGGCGTCGTAACGTTGTTCGGACAGTTCCGGAAACAGGTTCGAGCGCACCGCGTCCCGGTAGGCCGCGCCGTTGTCGTACACGGCGCCGTGCTCGCCGATCCGGGCGTCGAGTTCGGTTCGCCCGATCGGCCGGTCCGAATCGGTGAGCACCAGCACCCCGTCTTCACCCGGCTCGCCGATCCGCTGGCGCGTGGTGAAGAAATCCGGGTGCATGCTGGTGGTCCGGGCGGTGGCCTGCAGCCGGGCACCGCAGGTGAACCAGCGATCCCGCTGCCGGAATTCGAGCCACACATAGCCGACCCGGGTGACGCCGGTAGCGCCCTCCCCCATCAGATTCCAGTGCATCGTCCGTTCACTGGTGCCGAAGGTCGAGAGCCGACTGGCCCGCAGGCTGGCGTCGAACAGGAAGGGCAGTAACAACTCCAGTGCCTTGGATTTGCCGCTGCCGTTCGCACCGCGTAGCAGCAGTCGGCCCTCGTAAAATTCGAACACCTCGCGGTAGTAGCGCCAGATATTCAGGATTCCGGCGCGGGTCGGCGTCCAGCGCACCGGTATGGCAGCGGTCATGACGGCTCCTGGGTGGGATCGGCGAGACGAGGCTGCTGCACGCGGTAGCGCGCCGCAGCGGGCAGGGGAACGACCAGCCCGGCGGTGGTGCGAACCAGCTGGAACTGGGTGAGAACCGCCAGCGCGTCGGTGACCAGGCCACCGGGACCGTCATCGGTGCGATACGTACGCGCCCAGCGCGGGAATCGTTGCAGCAGTTCCGCCGCGTGCCGGCGCAGCTGCTCAATGGTCGACGGGCCGGTCAGTTCGTCGAGCAACAGCAGAGCGGCGACTTTGGCGGTGGCGGCATCATCGGGGAATTTCTGGTCGGTGGACAGCGCTTCGGGGTCGACGAACATCACCCCTTCGGCCCGCTCCTCGAGGACGAAGCCGGCGATATCGGCCGCCCGCTTCAGCATCTGCCGACCGGTCGGAGTCGTCAGGTAGCCCCGCTCGGCGTCGGTGAGCGTGTCGAAGTACAGCACGGGGTCATCGACGAGTCGACGAAATACGCTGTGCCGCAACCAGAGATTGCGTTGCGCGTCCGGTACGGTGGCCGAATCGGTATGGCGGCCCTGCGGTACTGCCGCGGCGCCGTAACGACGTTCACGGGTGAGTTCGCCGAGTATCTCGGGCAGCCGCAGCGGCACCTCCTCGATCGGAACGCCCAGCTGCGAGGGGCCCGACGTAGTGACCAGCAGCCGCAGCAACAGTGTGTTGTCGACCCGGTACAGCACCTTCGCGTGTGTCGAATCGACGTAGCTGTCCGACGAGCCGTCGACGGTTTCCAAAACTCCGAACGACTCCAGTAGCCGCAGGACGTCGACAAAGGCTCGCCGTTCTGCCCTGTCGACCGGATCGAATCCGGTGAGCAGCGGTTCGTTCGCGGTGGCTGCCGTCACATTGCCGGCCAGGATGCCGATGGTGGTCACCGGAACCGTGCACAGCTCGGCGGCGGCAACACAGAGCAGCACATATCGGCGGCGGTCGAACGGTGCCCGCTGGGAACGGTTCCGCCGGGCCGGGCGCGTCGCATCGGCGCTCGCCCGGACCTTACGCAACCGCGCGTACCCCACCCGTGGTTCCACGGTCAGTCCCCAGCCACAGAAGGTGTCGAACCAGGCGGCGATCGGTACCCGGCGGCGGCGGACGATGTCGAAGCGCTCGGGCGCTGACTTGGCGGTGAGCAGTGGTTCGGCGAGCAAATAGCGAATGCCGCGACCCACCTCCTCCTTTTCGGCGATGGCGAGCTGATTGGTGAGGTCGGTCATGGTCGGTTCCGCCCGACGGCGTGAATCTCGACGAGGTAGTCGGGCCGCGAAATACGCCCTGCGGCAAGCGCAATTCGGCGACGGCGTCGTCGACGGCGGGCCGCAGCACGATCTGGATGCGGCCGTCGTGTGCCCGGGCCGACCGGGCGCCGCCGGACCCCGGTGCCGAACCGAGTGCGCGCCCGATCAGGTCGAGGAGGCGCTGGAACATCGCGTGATCGAGTTCCCCGAATTCCGACAGCCGCCGGGCGGTACCGCCGGTGTAGAGCATGTCCCAGGCCGCCTGGATTTCCGCGCGCTCGGCAATCGCCTTGGCAACGCGCTCTTTACGCAGGGCAGAAACATCGGGAACAGCACCCGTCCGGCCCACTCGTTCCGTCCGGCCCGCGCTACGCAGCAGCGGCGACACCGCCACATCTGGGGCATCGCTCCACGAGGCCGTATAACTCACCAGTTCCGGATCCGGGTGCGCCAGATGAGCATGCCGCGCCGGGCTGAGCCCGAACACCGTGGACCACAAACGATGCCGATCGTGTTCGGCGGGGATGACCGCGAACCAGCGGGCGAGTTCACGGAAGTCGGCGACGGCGTTGCTGGAGCGGCGGCGCGATTCGGTTAGGCGGTCGAGGACCTGCAGGAGCGTCACGATAGCGCGCCGGCCCACCTGCCGCAGCTGGTCGATGCGCGGCGCGGCGCCGTCCGCCGGCAGGAACCAGGCACGCAGCCCCGCCCAGCGGGCCCGGCGTTGTTCCAGCCAGGCCGGTCGCGGATCGGTTCCGGTATGCACGGGCAGGTCGGCGCCGCCCAGTGCCCGCTGCTGCAGTCGGGCGACACCGAAATCCTCGACCTGCTGAATCCGGACCGCGATGGTGTGTGCGCGGATGTCGAGGTCGTCGAGGAACTCCTGCAGGTAGGCGACGGTGGCGGCCTTGACTTCATGGAACACCGTGAGGTCGACGCCGTCGGCGCGCAGTAGGCGCTGCAGTTCGCCGTTGAATTGTTTTGTCCCGGAACGCAACGCCTCGAGGTGGCCCTCCAACTCGGCCAGCACCACATACACCTGCCGGTCGGTTCCGGACTCCAGCACCCGGACCAGGTCACCCAACCGGTCCGCGATCGCGTCGAGGACCGCGGTCTGCAGGGCACCGCTCGAGGCCAGCACGGACAAGGCGTGCACCACCCCGGCGAAGGCCGCCTCCCCCATCTTGGTGAGCGAATACAGCAGATTGCGGCGTTCGTAGTCGACGGCGGTCCGGTAGTTCTCCGAATGGTTCTGGATGACATCGACGAGATTCCACGCCCGCAACTGATCCAGCACCTCGGCGAGCTCCTCATCGGCCACCGGTTCGAGGCGGCCGACCGAGGGCAGGCGGGAGCGCAAGATGTCCAGACTCAGCGCGGTCTCGAGGTGTTCGTTCGCCTCACCGAACGCATGCAGCACCGCGGTATAAAGCCCGGAACGCTCGGCACCGGTGAACCGGAACATCTCCGGCGGGACTCGAATCGGGTCCATGCGGTGTCTCCCCTCGATCAGCGGCCACGGTAACGCCCGGCACCGACAGTTACGACGCCAGATCGTCGAGGAGAATCTCGACGACCCGCTCCTGCGGAACCGAGATTTCGGTCCGCCGCATATGCGCCGCCAGATCGCTGTCCCAGGGAACCTCCGATACCCGCCCCGCCGGTTGCCCGTCCGAACCGACCGATGCCAAGTAGTCCGCGCTGCTCATCCGCCAGGGATGCGCTCCGGTGCGGGCGATCACGTGGGCTGCGATCCGCAGGCCCTCACCGTCGAAATCACCGTGGTATTCCAGCCGGGCGCCCGCGGCAGCCAGAAGGTCCAGGAGGCGAATACCGGCGCCGGACGGCCAACCGGCAGTGCACACGATCGGCGGGCAGGATCGTCCGAAGCGTTTCAGCGCGGTCGCCAGCACGCTCGGGTTCTCCACGACCCGAACCACTTCCGAGACGGCAGTGAGCCGATCCGCGCCGCGCACCTGTTGCAGGGTCAGGGAGGCGGCCGAGCCTGCCGCTGCGCAGACTCGGAGCACAGCGTCCAGCACCGATCCGGGTGCGGCCACGCGCAGCCCGGCGGTGAGGACGGTGGACGAGAGTTCGTCGTCGGCTACGCCCGCCATCTCCCAAAAACCGCGCAATCCGACAGCATCACCGGGCACATCACAGTTGTGGATCGCTGCCAGGGCGCGAATGACGGCCGTATGTAGTCGAGTTCCGTTGTCCAGGGCGTGTGGATCGCGCACCGTCTGCTCCGCGAACACCGGTAGCGACGTCCCTGGCGCGGGTATTGCCTGGAGCACTGCCAGGGCGTCGGCCAGCAGGTCCCGCGTCTTGTCGACCGAGCCTCCGATGATGCCGGCACGTCGCATCGCCCGGGCCCAGTCCCCCAGCGCCGGTTGTGCCCGCACGACCGGATGTGCGTCCAGCCAGTCCCACAACTCGCGTCGCCGGACCGCCTGCTCGGCACGCGCTGCCGACCGATTCTCGATCGGGCCGACCGCCCGTTCCACCACCTGACGCGTGGTCATCCCCACGGCCTCCGCCAGTGCGGAGTCGAGCTGGTCGATACGGATTTTGCACACCGCGGGCGGCAGTGTTGCCGTGCCCAGCAGGTCGGCCACCGCATCGCGTTCGGCGGTGCTCATCGGCCCGACCCGCACGGATGTCACCGTGGCGCCGGAGCCGAATCGCTGATGCAATGCCCGCCACACAATTCCCAAGTCGGCCGACAGCCCGACCACCGTCCCGCCCGTCATAGGCATCAGTATCCGGGACCGCGGTCCGCTGAGCGAGCACACCGTCCACATACGACCGGCGAAACTGTACGCCCGCACTCCGTCCGCTACGCCTGCCTTTTCCCTGCCGCACAACAATTTCGAGGGCCAGCCCTTGATGCGGCCTGAGCGGTGCCGCCGCGTCGGTGAACGCACTGGACAGCCATGCGCAGCCGATCTACCCCTCCGGATAGAAGAGGAACAGGGTGCATCCCGTCTCGCTCGCCGGAACGTGCCAGCTTCCCGCCGGGGCATGGATGAAGGTGCCTGCCGGGTAGTCCCGCGCGCCGTCGTTGAAGGTGCCGGTGAGGACGTATACCTCCTCCGGTCCGGGTTCGTGCACGTCGCGGCGGGGCCACGAGGTGCCGGGGTCCATTTCCAGGACGTGGGCGTGGGCGCCGTTGTCGCCTTTCCACAGTTGGCGTTGCCGGACGCCCGGGAAGAGTTCGCGGCTGGGGGCGTCGGCGAGGTTTGTCCAGGTGTAGCCGGCCTGGGCGAGGATCTCGGGGTTCATAGCTGCCACGGTGCCGGATGCCGATGGGGCATCGACAGTGTCTGAGATGACGTCGAGGGGTACATTCTTGCCATGCATCGTGTGGTGGCGTTGGTGCGGCCGGTGCAGTCGACGTTCGAACTCGGTTGTGCCGTGGAGGTTTTCGGTACCCCCAGAGAGGGGGTGCCGCAGCACTACGAGTTCGAGGTGTGCACGGAGGCGCCGGGCGCGGTGCCCACGACTGCGGGTTATGCGATATCGGTGACTCGGGGATTGGCGGCGCTGGACTCGGCGGATACCGTGATCATTCCGGGATGGTTGCCGGTGGAGACGCCGCTGCCGGGTGCGGTGCGGCGGGCGCTGGTTCGCGCGCACGGCCGTGGAGCGCGGCTGGTGACGATCTGTTCCGGGGTGTTCGCGTTGGCGCGGACCGGACTGTTGGACGGGCGTTCGGCGACGACGCATTGGGCGCGGGCCGGGCAATTGGCGCGGGAGTTTCCGCGGGTTCGGGTGGAGCCGGATCGGCTGTATGTGGACCATGGCGATGTGGCCACGAGTGCGGGAGCGGGTGCGGGAATCGACCTGTGCCTGCACCTGGTTCGCACGGATCATGGGGCCGCGCATGCCGCACTGATCGCGCGGCACATGGTGATGCCGCCACATCGCGATGGCGGTCAGGTCCAGTACGCGCCGCCGTCACCCGTCGAGGACGGATTCGACGGTCTGTTGCAATGGGCGGAGGCGCGGCTCGAGACATCGCTGTCGGTCGCCGATATGGCCGCGCATATCAACGTCTCCCCGCGTACGCTGGCGCGCCGGTTCGCCGATCAGCTCGGTACCAGTCCGGGTGGGTGGTTGCTGGAACGCCGGATAGCGCAGGCGCGAGTTCTGTTGGAGGACACGGACTTACCGGTCGATGCTATCGCCGTCCGGGTTGGGCTGGGCTCGGCGGTCAATCTGCGCCGCCGCTTCCGCGACCAGGTCGGCACCACGCCGGGAGCGTATCGGCGCGCGTTCCGCACACCGACCGCCGGCACCGCGCGGATATCGCCTCACGCAGGGCCGGCCTCCGGCGGTTCGTTGCGCTGACGGAGTTCCGCACCGGTCCACTGCGAAGCAGGACGCAACGTGGCCGGTCCAGTCTGCCGGCACAGTGATCCGGTAACGACGGCAGCAGCAGTACTTCCTCACCACACGGTACGGCTGTTGTCGCGGCGATGATCGCCACGGGCCCAGCCTTCGATCGCTCACAAAGAAAATGGCCCCGTCCCGGCGCGGGTCGAGGCCATCCATCGATCGGCTGCGATCAGGATTTGCGGGCCGTCCGGTGAACCGGGATTTCGCGATGCCCATTGGTGACGATGCTCGGAATCGGGCGCAGCTCAGCAGGATCCACCGCGAGTTCCATATCGGGGAACCGCGTGAACAGAGCAGGGAGCGCTATCGTCGCCTCGAGCCGCGCCAGCGGCGCCCCCAGACAATGATGCACCCCGTACCCGAACGCGAGGTGTTCCTTCGATCGCCGCCCGGCATCGAACGCATCGGCGTTGTCGCCGTGCAGTTTCCGATCCCGCCCCGCGCCGGCCAGGGACGCGATGATCACATCTCCGCGGTTGATCCGCACACCGCCGGACTCACCGGCGATGTCGATGTCTTCCACCGCGAATCGCATCGGCATATGCGCCAGCGGTGCATTCCACCGAAGCCCTTCTTCGACGACCTCCGCCCACGGAATCTGTTCTGCGAGAGCGGCCTTCCGTTGTTCCGGCTGGGTCAGCAGGCCGATAATGCTGTGGTCCAGTAGATTCGCGGTGGTTTCGTGGCCGGCGGTGATGATCAGCAGCAGCGTGTCACGCAACTCCTGTTCGTCGAGCCGCGATCCGTCCGCGTCGTCGTGGGCGTTCATCAGAACCGTCGTGAGGTCGTCGCCCGGGTTCTCACGCTTGTGCCGCAACAGTTCCTCCATGAGGACGAACAGTGCCCCGAAATGCGCACCGACCTCGGCGGGGTCGAGGCTGGTATCGAGAATTCCGTCCGCGTGGATGCGCAGTTGATCATCCATCCCGGCCGGAACGCCCATCAGTTCGCCGATGACGCGAATCGGCAACGCGGTGGCGAAACCCGCACGCAAATCGACGATTTCGCCGTCGGTGACAGCGGACAACTCGTCGAGCAGTTCCGTGACGAATGCTTCGATCCGCGGCCGAAGTGCCTGGGTCCGTTTGTTCGTGAACGCCGGTGCCACGAGTTTGCGCAGCCGCTGATGCTGCTCGCCGTAGGTGGTGAGCATATTTCTCGCCGCCACCCACGGAAACATCACCCAGTCCGGGCCGATCTCGCCGTCGATGAACCGCGGCCAGTGCTGATGTGCGTCCTTGGAGACACGCGGATCGGTGAGCAGTTGCCTGAGCACGGTGGCGTCGGTGACCGACCAGGCCGGCACGCCGCCGGGGAGCACCACCTGGGCGACCGGGCCGCGAGCGCGAATGCGGGCCAGCTCGCCCTGGATGTCGGCGGCGCTGGGATCCAGCACCAGCGGCTGCGTATCTGTCATCGGACCCTCCATCAGGTGAGACGCATCGGCGGGCATGCGGGAAACACCACCGGCAGGGCTGCCAAGGCGCGGTGAAACTGCCCGGTCCTCCAACGTAGTTGCTGCGCAGGAACTTCCGGGCGAATATCCGGAAGCGCATCGAGCAGCAGATCGATGGCCTGCCGCGCGATCGTCTGCGCGAGCGGCTGCGCCGGGCACGAGTGCGGGCCGACTCCCCACGCCAGGTGCGACCGGTTTCCGCGCCGGTCACCGCCGACGATATGCGGATCGGTGTTGCATGCCGCCAAGCTGACGACCACCGGCTGATCGGCCGGCAACCACACGTCGCCGATGAGTTGCGGCTGTCTCGGATACGTCATGCAGAAATTGGCGAGCGGCGGATCCGCGAACAGGACCTCGTCGATGGCATCGCGGGTGTCCATCGCGCCGCTGAGCACGTTACCGCCGTACTCTTCGTCGGCCATCAACAGCAGCAGGGTGTTCAGGATCAGATTGCAGGTCGGTTCCGTGCCCGCCGAGAACAACAACGCGGCCTGGTTCACCATCTCCATGGGGTCGAGGCCCTCCGGGTGGGTCAGCAGTCGCGAGGTCAGGTCGTCGCCGGGGCGCTCGCGCTTCTGCTCGACCACCGCGAGCAGCGCCTCGATGAACCGCTGCTGACCTTCTTCGGCGCCGACCCCGTCCAGCATCGCGGCCATCCCCTGGTAGGCCGCGGATGCGGCGTCTTCGGGGAAGCCCATCAACTCACTGAGAACCCGGAAGGTCAGCGGGAAGGCGTAATCCATCCGCAGATCGGCGGTGCCGCGCTCGCAGAAGGAGTTGACGAGAGCGTCGGCGGCGCGTGCGACCGCGCCGTGCACCTTGTGCAGGTTGACGGTGTCCAGCGCGTCGGTGATCGTGCGCCGGTAACGGGCATGTTCCGCACCCGCGGTGCGCAGGGCGTTCTGCCGATAGCCGAGCATCGGGGTCACCGGGCAGTCCGGCGGAGCGTTCTTCTCCCACCGGCGCGGGTCGGCGGGAAAGCGAGCCTCGTCGTTCAAAATCTGCAGCGCCGCTTGATATCCGATCACCAGTGTGGCCGGCACGCCGGGCGCCAGCTCGATCGGCACCAGCGGCCCACGGCTGCGCATGGATTCGTAGGCGCGGTGCGGGTCGGCCGCGAAGTCGGTGGTGTCCAACCGGA
The DNA here is from genome assembly GCF_001612845.1 of Nocardia elegans NBRC 108235. GTDB lineage: Bacteria > Actinomycetota > Actinomycetes > Mycobacteriales > Mycobacteriaceae > Nocardia > Nocardia nova. Next base: position 127,651 of record NZ_BDBF01000001.1, read on the forward strand.
TCTGTGGTTCGGCGGAATGCGCCGGAGAACCGTGATCGGCCGGCCCGGCGCTGCTACGTACCGCGTCTGCGTCGTTCAGCATACGTCCCCCGCGCGAGATGTTGCGTGTCCTGTCCGATGTCCTGCGAGATTGCCTGCCATTCGTTGTATGGGCACGGCCGACACCCTAGCGGAAACCGTTGTAATTCAATGTTTTTGACAAAACAGACAGCACGGTAGTTTGTTGCGTGCAGGTTGCTGCGGCGAGCTCCTGTCACTTCCCCTCGTCCGGCTCCCGCATCAGCTCGGCGATCCGATCCCACGCCGGGGATGTCGCGCCCGGCTGCGACTGGACCGCCAGCTGGGCAATGGTCGCATCGTGGTCCGGGACGACGGTCGCTGCATTGCCTCTGCGCGCGAACCACTCTCGCGTCCGCGCCGCCAGCTCGGACAGGCGCGGGTCGTCCGGGGAACAATCGTAGACCGCGTCGTAGTCGAGATAGATGGCGCGGAATTCGGCATCGTCGAGCAGTGTGCGCTTTTCGGCGATCCATGCGGCGGCCGCCGTGGGAGAGGCGGTCTGCATGAGGATCCAACCGTCGCGTTCGAGTTGGATCTGACGTTCGCTGACGCCGAGTTCGCGCAGTTCGTCGAGGTGGTCGGCGACGTCCGCGGACACGTAAAGGCGGTCCCCGCCGCGCAGCTGGGTGAGTTGCTCCCGGGTTCGCCGCAGCTGCTCGATGCGTTGTTCGAGGTCGTGGTCGATCTCGGTGAGGGCCGCCGCGAGGGCGCCGGGGTCGGCGTCGAGCAGATCCTTGACGCGGGCCAGCGGCACCCCGGCATGGGCCAGTGTCCTGATCTTGACCAGGTCGATCGCGTGCTGCGCGGTGTAGCGGCGGTAGCCGGAGGCGTCGCGGTCGGGTTCGGCGAGGAGGCCGCGCTGGTGATAGTGGCGCACGGCCTTGACGGTCACCCCCGCATAGTCCGCGAGCTGTCCGATCGTGAGCATAGGAGACATCCTTCCGCGCGCCGGGACGATCAGGAACGCCGGGTCAGGCGGCCGCCGGCATTGCGGAAGCGGGCGCGACCGTCGCGAATGTCGTGGTAGGAGACGAGCAGCAACCGCAGGTAGCCGTCGAAGATCTCCGGCGGATAGCCCGCGGGGGCGAACAGACCGGGCCGGACCGCGACGTAGCGTTGCGGCGGCGCCGAGGTCGCGCCACCGGCGAACGCGGTGAAGATGCGTTCCTGCGTCGCGTCGTCGGGTTCGTAGGTCACGCGCTCCTCGAGCTGCCCGTCGACGATGTCGACGTCGACGCGGAGCTGACCGGACCGGTAGGTGCCTGCATACGGGGTGAGGTCGACGTCGGTGTCGAATGCATCGGCGAGCGTGGGGATTTCGATGCCGAGATGCTCGGTGAGCAGCCACCGCAGCAGCCGGTCGTGCAGCAGGATCGCTCCGGAGGTGTTGCCGAAGGCGGTGAAGACCAGGTCGTGTTCGGGGACGACGCACAGGATGGACACCCCGCCCGGCGACGCGCCCGACATCGCCAGCACCGTGGTGTCGCCGAACGGGTATCGCACCCACCCCAGACCCATCGGCGGGACGTTCGGGGTGTTCATATCGTGGGCCACTCGCTGCATCGTCGCGGTCGACTCCGCGGACAGGATCCGGGCGCCGGTCGGCGCGACGCCACCGGCGAGGTGCGTGCGTCCGAACGCCAGCAGGTCGGCGACCGTGCCGATCGGGGTGCCGCCGGCCGGTCCCCAGGTGTCGGGAAGCATGAACATCCCGGTCGGCTCGACGCCCCCGGTTTCGGGATCGATGAAGTGCCCGACCGCCGTGCTGCGCAGAATCGCTTGTCGCGCAGAGGTACTCGACGTCGTCATGCCCACCGGTCCGAACAACTCCCGCTGAAGCAGATCCGGGTAGGACGTGCCGGTTACCACCTCGAGCAGTCGCCCGGCGACGATCATGCCGCCGTTGGAGTAGCTGAGCTGCTCGCCGGGTTCGAACAGGGTGCCGCAGCTCGCGAGACCCTCGACGTAGTGTTTCAGTGCATCGCGGCCCTCCGCATCGGGGAAGAACAGGTCCGCATCGATGCCGTTGGTGTGTGAGATCAGATGCCGGACAAGGATTTCGCCGGCGGCGCCGGGATCATCGAGCGCGAATTCGGGCAGGTAGTCCACGACCGGCGCATCGAGTTTCAGCAACCCGCGTTCGACCTGCTGCATCACGAGCGTGGTGGTCAGCACCTTGGTGACGGAACCGAAAAGGAAGCCGGTGTCGTCACACATCGGAGCGCCTGTGGCGAGGTTCGCGGTCCCGTGCGAGACGACGACCTGCTCGCCCGCGTGATAGACACCGGCGACGTAGCCGGGAACCTGGTCCGACTCACAGAAGGCGGCCACCTGCGGGCGGATCCGGTCGGCGATGGTGTGCAGTGCGTTGTTGTTCATGCGGACCATCGTCGAACCCTGCCCCAGGGTCAAGGTCAAGCCGAAGACGGAACTTTTTGTTTCAGGGGATGTGGTAGACGCATCCACCCATGCCGAGATAGTCACGGAACTGGCAGATCAGGTTGCTCAGCGCATCGGCCGAACCCGAGGACGAACCCGTGCCGGTCGTCGCGGCCGATGCCGACGGTGCGGTGGCTGCGAGCGGCAGTGCCAGCGCGGCAGCGGTCAGGACCGTGACGGCGAATCGCCTGCTCATGGGACTTCTCCAATTCAATAGGTGTTAGAGCCGACTCCGGCCCTGGTAGCACCTCGAAGCGTAGGAAGCCCTCGCACACCGAAACAGCCCCGAGTTTCCAGGTCTCGCGATCAGGGTGATTCGGGTCGCAGCGCGCGCCGGGCGGCCGGGATAGCCTGCCTCGAAGGGAGGACAGCATGATGATCGAATTCGTACCGGACAAGAGTCTGTACCCGTTCGAATCGCACTGGTTCGACTCGTCGGCCGGGCGCGTGCACTACATCGACGAAGGTTCCGGGCCGGCGATCCTGTTCTGCCACGGGTCTCCGACGTGGAGCTTCCTTTACCGCCACATCGTGACGGGGCTGCGGGATCGGTATCGGTGTGTCGCGGTGGACTGTCCAGGGTTCGGATTGTCCGAGCGGCCTTCCGGTTTCGGTTATACGGTCGCGGAGCACACCGCCGTACTCGGCGAGTTGATCGATCATCTGCGGCTCGACGATTTCATCCTCATGGGACAGGACTGGGGCGGGCCCATCGGGTTGGGCGCGGCGGTGGCGCGTGCCGATCGGGTACGGGGAATCGTGTTGGGCAACACGGTGTTCTGGCCGATCGAAGCAATGGCGAACAAGGCATTCAGCGCGATTATGAGCAGCCGTCCGATGCAGCGCCGGATACTCGAGCAGAATTTTCTCATCGAGCGCGTGCTGCTCTCGGAATTGGGCCGCACGCTCAGCGCGGCCGAAGTCGAGCACTATCGCGCGGTGCAGCCCTCCCCGGAGGCGCGGTGTGGGCTCGCGGTGATGCCCGGAGAGATTCGTGCTGCGGCCCCGCTGCTGGCGCAGCTTTCCCGAGATGTTCCCGCGCTCCTCGGAGACAAGCCGGCGCTGGCGGTGTGGGGGATGCGCGACATGGTGTTCCGGCCGAAAGCATGTCTGCCTCGCATACGAGCCGCTTTCGAAGATCTCGAGATAGTCGAATTGCCACGTGCTCGGCACTTCATCCAGGAACAGGCGCCGGACGCGATCGCGACGGCCATCACGAATCGTTTCCCGTGAGGGGGCGCGGCACAGGAGAAGGCGCTGTTCTCCAGGGATTGCCGACGCGCCGTCCGACACCCCGAACAGCGAACCGAACCGCATGAAGAGCTGCGTGGCTGTCGGTCGAACGGCTTATTGTGGACGCCGACCAGCCCGGCGATAATCGGTAGCCGTTCTGCGGCAAGTCGGCCGACCACTCGAACCTGATGAGACCGTGAGGGTTTCGGAAAGCGTGCGATGAACAGGCGTGCACTTCTTCCACCGTTCGTCACGATGTCGATCTGCTTGCTGACGATGGGCGTTGTCGGGTGCGGTGGGTCGGCCGGCGAGACGGTCGGCGACGGCGAGGCGGTATCCGATGTCCGGAGTGTCGGGACGGCCGCGGCAGCCACATCTGTTGCGTTGCCCGACATGGCAGTGCCCGGTACACCGCCTGCCGATGCTCGCGCGTACTTCGCCAACTCCGGCGGGATCAACGGTTACTACTTCACCACTCCGACCGGGCGGTGGCATTGTGCGATCATCGTCGGCGGTGACCCGCACATGGCCGGATGTCAGCCTGCGACGAACACGGGAGCGGGGATCGGGGTGAAAGGTGCTCCGACGGTGGAGAGTCACTACTCGCACAAGCAGGTCCCGCCCGACACGATTCTGATCGAGCGGGGCAGCGAACCACGCTTCGCGGTACTGCGCCAAGCGGTGTTCCGGCTGGCGCCGCAGGAAGCAAAAGTCCTGCCCTACAACACATCCCTGTCGGCCGATGGCTTCACCTGTACGGCCCGAGACTCCGGTGTGTCGTGCGCAGACGATGCCTCCCGAAAGGGCTTCACCTTTTCCACCGAAGGTTTCTCGATGAATTGACGCGATGCCCGGACGCGACGTTCCGCTCCACCCCGGCTCGGAAGGCGAGTCACCCTACCCGGCGATCGAGCGGCCTCCCCCGCTCGCGAGCACCCGAACGGCTCGCCGGCGCATGCGACCTCAGCGAACCGGTTCAGGCCTCGGCGACGAAGCCGCGCAACGCGACCACCTGCCGGCCGTCGACGTCCAGCTCCGCGATACCCCGTTCGGCCGGGGTGCGCACACTGACGGTCACGAACCGGCCCGCCGCGATCGTCTTGCCGACCTCGAGCCCGCGTACCCGCTTCACGAATTCGGCGTGCCCGACGTCGGAACCGGTCGGCCATTCCACCACCGCGCGCGGGCTGAGTACCGCGCGCACACCGGCGACATCGCCGCGACCGGCCGCTTCCAGCAACCCGGTGGCGGCCCGCCTTCCCGCCGCGCCGACGCGGACGAAGCCGCGGGTGAAACCCAATGCACCACCGACGCCTTGGTTTCCGAGCAGCTGCGGGGCGAGTTTCGCGGCCGCGCCGAGCCCGCGACCGCCGGCGGCGAGGAGTTGGCCGACCATGACCGGCAGCTCCCAGTGGGCGTAGAGGCGGGCGATCTTCCATTCGCCGCCGACCTCGGTCAGGTCGTAGCGCAGGTGCATCGGCACGTGCAGGGTCACACCGGTGGACATGGTGGTCGCGAGGGCGAGGTCGCGAAAGACCGTGGCACCGCGCACGACGTCGTGGTCGACGTGGAAGACGATATCGTTGGGACCGATGAAGGTGTCGTAGAACCGTTCGATCGCCGCGCGGCCGGTGTGCGGGCGCGAGCCGACCGGATCCTCGACCCGGCCGTCGGGTGCGAACAGATCCACCCAGGCCGCGCGATCGTGCACCGCGACCGCCTGCGGGGATCGTTCCACCGTGGCGAGCAGCTCCGCCGCCGACGCATTCGCGGACATCGTTCCTCCAGACTCTCGACTCCCTCCAATCTATAACCTGTTCCAGTTTTGCACGGAGTAACCAGCGAACCACCGGCAAGTGCGCGTGACGGATCTCGCGATGATCACGTCCCGGCCCGGGCGTACGGTGACCGGTATGCAGGTCGGGCAACCCAGCACAACCGCGATGGCCACCGCGCAGGCACGGGCCTACCACCAACTCGCCGACGAACCGAGGATCTTCACCGATCCACTGGCGGTGCGGCTCGTGGGCGAGGACGCGGCTCGCAACAATCCGTTCGACAAGGGCGTGGATCCCGAACTGGCTCGGCGGCGCCGGCTGTTCCTGGCCACGCGCAGTCGCTTCGCCGACGACACCGTCGCGGAGGCCGTCGCCGACGGGACCCGCCAGGTGGTCGTGCTCGGTGCCGGGATGGATACCGCCGCCTACCGCAATACCCATCCGGATGTGCGGTTCTTCGAAGTCGACCATCCCGACACCCAGGCGTGGAAGCGAAATCGCCTGGTGGAAGCGGGAATCGAGGTGCCGGACTCGATGACGTTCGCTCCGGTGGACTTCCACCGCGACAACCTCGCCGACGCGCTGGCACAGGCCGGACTGGATCGCGCCCGCAGCGCGGTGTACGTCTGGCTCGGCGTGGTGGTCTACCTCGAACACGCGGCCATCGCCGAGACGTTGCGCTATATCGCCGGCCAGGGCGACGGTGCGGTCGTGGTGTTCGACTACTCCTACCCGCCCGACGAGGGGCAGCAGGCACGCGGGAAACGCGTTGCGGCCGTGGGGGAACCGTGGATCAGCTTCTTCACCGAAGAGCAGATGCGGAGCGAACTGGAGTCGGCCGGATTCACCGACATCGAGGATCACCCGGGGATCGCACTGGTTCGGTCCTACGCCGACCTCCCCGGCACCGGACCGGCACTGCCGGGCCCGCATCTCATTCGCGCGCGAACCTGACCCCGAGCTCACGCACCGCCGTCCCCGGAACAATCACCGGCAGACGACGGTTGCCCCGAGAGAAACACGACTGCGAACTCGGGAGGTGCGATGCTGGCGATCGGATTCGAGGAGCCGGGTGGTCCGGAGGTACTGCGACCGGTCGAGGTGCCCGAACCGCATGCCGGCGCGGGTGAGGTGCGAATCCGGGTGGCCGCCGCGGCCGTGAATCCCTCCGACACCGTGACCCGGTCCGGCATGGCCCACGATCGCTACCGCGAGGTGACGCCGCCGTATGTTCCGGGATGGGACGCCGCGGGAATCGTCGACGAGGCCGACCCCGAGACCGGCTGGCACAGTGGCGACCGGGTCGTCGCGATCACATTGCCGGTGCTCGCCGGTGGCGGCGCCTATGCCGAAAAGATCGTGGTACCCGCGACGCAGGTGGCGCGCCTGCCCGAGGGAAGCGACTTCGTCTCCGCCGCAACGCTTCCGATGAACGGTCTCACCGCCTGGTTCGCCTTGGACGCGCTCGACCCGCGAGCGGGTCGCACGATCGCGGTGACGGGGGCCGCGGGCGCGGTCGGCGGATATGTGATCCAGCTGGCGAAAACGCGTGGCTACACCGTGATCGCCGATGCGAAACCGGCCGATGAGCAGGTGGTCCGCGACTTCGGCGCCGACGTCGTCCTGCCGCGCGGCGACGACCTCGCCTCGCGCATCCGGGCGCACGCTCCCAACGGCGTCGACGCGCTGATCGACACCGCGCTGCAAGGCGATGCGGTGCTCCCGGCGGTACGCGACGGCGGCGCGTTCGTCATTCTGCGGCCCGCGGCCCTGGGAGGCGGCGCCACACCGGAGCGCGGTATCTCGGTCCACCTCGTGATGGTCGGCGATCACCTGGACGAACCCCATGCGCTCAGCGAATTGAGCCGCCTCGCCTCCGAGGGCGCGCTGACCCTGCGGGTGGCCCGGACCTTTCCCGCCGAACAAGCCGAGCAGGCTCACGAACTCCTCGAAGCGGGCGGCGTCCGGGGTCGCATCGTCCTCGAATTCTGAAGGGCGCGTTATCCCTTCCGGGGCGGCAGGGGCGGCAGGGGCGGCAGCTCGAGGTTGTCGCGGAAGGTCTCGCCCACGTAGTCCGAGCTGACGATGCCGCGGCGGCGAAGTTCGGGGAGCAGGCCCGCGAGCAGGAAGTCGCGGTTGCGCGGGTCGTCGAGCCCGCCGAGGCCGATCACGTCCAGAACGCCGGCGTCGTAGCGTTCCTGAATCGCGTCGGCGAGTTGGCCGGGCGTGCCGGCGGCTGCCCAGTGGCCGGTGTCCTTGGCGGCGATGATCAACTCGCGCAGCGTTTTTCCGGATCGAGCCAGGCCGGTGAAGATCTCCACGCGGCCGCGGCGCCGCTTCACCGCGTGCACATCGGGCAGCAGCGAGTCCGGGATCGGCCGGTCCAGCGGCAGTTCGGACAGGTCGATCGCGCCGCCGAGCATATCGGCCAGCGCATGGCGGCCCGCCTCGAAATCGGTGGCCTCGGCCCGCTCCCGAACCAGCCGCCGCGCCTCCTCCTCGGTGGCGCCGTAGGTGGCGTGCAGAGAGCTGAAAACGTACGGTAGTCCGTCGGCGCGGCCCAATTCCGCTGCGCGCGTGCGAATCTTCTTCGTGTAGGTGAGCGCGTCGTCGAGCGTCGCCAGTGAGGTGAACACCACTTCGGCGAACCGGGCGCCCAGTTCCACGCCGCCCTCGGACTGCCCGGCCTGGAACTGCACCGGTCGCCGCTGCGGCAGCGGCGGAATGTTCAAGGGACCGCGAACGGTGAAATAGCGTCCGGCGTAGTCGATCGGACGTACCGCGCGGCATCCAGGACCGCGCCGCCGTTCCCGTTCGGCGTGAGCGCGCCTGGCTGCCAGCTGTCGAACAGCGCGTTCGTGACTTCGAGGACTTCGCTCGCGCGGGCGTAACGTTCCTCGGGGCTCGGCAGGTCTGCGGCGCCGTAGTTCTCCTCCCCCAGAGACGAGGTCACCGCATTCCACGCGGCACGCCCGTTGCTGATGTGGTCGAGCGTCCCGAACAGTCGCGCGAGGTTGTAGGGGTGGTGGAACGTCGTGGTGACCGTGGCGATCAGGCCCACATGCCGGGTGACCGCGCTCAGCGCGGAGAGGAAGATCAGCGGTTCCTGCGCCCCGATGGCGCCCTGCGCGCCGAAACTCAGCAGATCCGCGGCGAACAGGGCGTCGAAACGGTGTTCCTCGGCGAGTTTCGCGACACCCAGCGCCTCGTCGAGCGTCGAGCGCCGCGGATCGATCGCGGCATCGTAGATTGTCGGTGAACCACTGACCCCGGTCACGATCTTCAGCGGCCGGCGTCGCGCACTGCTACCCATCCCCCGACGGTATCGATAGCCGTTCTCGTCGCCACCGGTTGCATTCAGCCGGATCATTTCGGACCGATCGGGAATTACGTTGCGAGCCAAGTTGTTTCATGACTCCGCGCAAGAGCCGTTCACACCCGGCGAGCAACGTGGGCCATTGCAGACCGGGTCACGTTGCCGAGGGGCGCGGCGCCGGGCCGGGCGGAAGTTCCGGGCCCACCGCCGTGAGACTGCCCGGCCGGCGCCCCTTCCCCCAGCCGATCTCGCGCCGGTACGCGCCGATGTGCTCCCGCGGCAGCTCGTGTTGCGACGGCAGCGGCGTGGACTGCGGGTCCACGTACAGTGCGTCGGTCGGGCAGTACGCCTCACACATGAAGCACGTCTGGCAGTCCGATTGCCGTGCGATGACGGGGATTCCGTCGCCACCTCGATCGAAGACGTTGGTCGGGCAGACGTCGACGCATTTGTCGCAGGCGATGCAGGCCGGGGCGTGAACCAGTTCGATCATCAGGCCACCGCCGCGACCGCGGAGACGTCGGCCGACCGCAACGCCGCCGCCACCGTCCACACCTCGTCGAGGCCGCCGCTGAGGATGTGGTGGTGCTGTGCGGGATCCAGCCCCGGATGGTCGGCCCGCTTGCTCATGCCGCGAGATTCCGTGCGCGCCAATGCCGATCGGTACATGAGCCGCCCGACCGCGGTGATCGCGGCGGCCTGGCGCGCCCGCACCCGCTCGGCGCCGGTCGCCCGCAGCCCCGCGGCCGCCTCCGCCCACACGGCGTCCAGGGCGGCCAGTGCCGGACGGACTCGATCGCCGTGGCGCAGATAGTTCTTCTCGACCGGCAGCAGTTCGGCGCGTGCCGCGGCGAGCACCTCGTCCGCACCGATACGCCCGGATCCCGTGGGCCGCAACCCGGTTCGTCCTGCGCGGGTCAGACCTTCCGGGCGGCCACCTCGCTGTGCGAATCGCGCCGCACCCCGTCCGGCCCAGCTGCCCGACGACATCGCCCATGCCGCATTGTGGCTGCCGCCGCCGGTGAATCCGCCACAGATGCGTTCGCGGGTGGCCGCGTCGCCCGCGGCATACAGCCCGCTGACCGAGGTCGCGCACTCGTCGCTGACCACCTCGATCCCGCCGGTCCCCCGTACCGTTCCCTCGGCCAGCAGATCCACCTCGAAGCGCTGGGTGAACGGGTCGATCCCGCGGCGGTCGAATTGGAGGAAGAAGTTCGGCTGTCCGCGCCGCATCTGCTCCCGAGTGGTTCGGTCCGCCCGATCCAGTTGCGCGAATACCCTCTCCTGCAGCAGAGTTCGCGCGATGACCGACCGTCCCCGGACCGATCCGGCGCCTTCCAGAATGCTGCCGTCCTCGTGGAAGAAGGTGGCGTATCGGTAATAGGCGGTCTTGGTGACGGTCGCGCCCTTCGCGGCGATGCCGTACGCGTTGGAGAACTCCATCCCGGAGAAGCGTGCGCCCACCTCCGCGGCCATCAGCGCGCCGTCACCGGTGTCGACATTGGTGCCCAGCGCGCGCGAGAGGAAGGCGCAGCCGCCGGTGGCCAGGACCACCGCGCCGGCGTGCACGCGGTAGTCCCGATGCTCGCGCAGCAGGTAACCCGCCGCGCCGCGGACCGTGCCGTCCCGGTCGACCAGTAGTTCCAGGGCCGGGGCGTGGTCGACGATCCGCACGCCCAGCCGCCGCACCCAGGCCCGCATGCGGCGCATGTATTCCGGGCCCTGTACACCGGTGCGAATCGGGTTGCCGGTGTGCGGGTCGACCGGGAACGGGTACCGGCCTTCCTCGCCCAACCGATGCATATTCGCGTAGGTCTGATCGAGCACGCGGTCCATCCAGTGGTGGTCGGCGAGGAAGCCGCCCAATTCCTCGCGACCGGCCTTGGCCGCCGCCCGGGCCGCCGGATCCGGCGCCACGTACCAGACACCGGTCCCCGCGGGTGCGGTCGCACCGCTGGTGCCGCAGTACCCTTTGTCGACCAGCACCACCTCGGCCCCCGCCTCACGGGCGTGGATCGCGGCCCAGCAGGCGGCCGGTCCCCCGCCGATCACCAGCACATCGGCATCGATCTGCCATGCCTCGCTCATCGTCGTACTCCTTCGAAACGGGGCCGAAACCGTTACCGACACATGCCCGGCAGAAATCCTCGCCGGTGCCCCGGCCACGGAGAATCCTTACGATCAGCAGGATTCTGTGGAGCGGCCGCGGACGTCGGCCGAGTTCGAATCACGCGTCGCGCAAACCGTTTACGCGACCGCAGCCGTTTGGTTGACTGCCGTCGCCCGGTCCGGAGACCGGGATTATCGCGACTACCGGACGGGTGTGCTCGTATGAGTGAACGGCAACTGCATCTGAACGCCTTCATCTATCCCGCGGGCCATCACGAGGCCGCGTGGCGGCATCCCGACAGCCGGCCCGATCGCATCTACGACGTGACCTACTACCAGGAGATCGGCCGCACGGCCGAGGCCGCCACGCTGGATGCGGTGTTCTTCGCCGACGGGCCCGCGCTGCGCACCGACGTGCGCTACAACGCCGCGCCCGGCCTGGAACCGATCACGCTGCTCACCGCGATCGCCTCGGCCACCACCCACCTGGGCCTGATCGCGACCGCGTCGACGACGTATTACGAGCCCTACAACCTGGCGCGGCTGTTCTCCTCGCTCGATCACATCTCGGGCGGGCGCGCCGGATGGAATATCGTCACCACCGGAACCGATCTCGCCGCCGCCAATTTCGGCCTGGACCGCCATCCCGATCACACCGAACGTTATGCGCGGGCACGCGAATTCGTCGACGCGGTCGTCGGATTGTGGAACAGCTGGGACGACGACGCGGTGCTGCTCGACCGTGCCGCCGGCATCTACGCCGATCCCGACAAGATCCATCGCATCGATTTCCGCGGCGACTATCTGCGCGTGCGCGGACCCTTCAACGCCGCGCGCACCCCGCAGGGCCATCCGGTGCTGGTGCAGGCCGGCGCCTCCAACGACGGACGAGCCTTCGCGGCCCGCCACGCCGAGGCCATTTTCACCGCCCACCAGCGGCTCGAGGACGCCCAGACGTTCTACGCCGACATCAAACGCCGGGCCCGCGAGTTCGGCCGCGACCCCGAGCATGTGAAGATCCTGCCGGGTATCAGCCCGTTCATCGCCGATACCGAGGCGCAGGCGAAACAGCTGCAACGCGAATTCAACGAGCTGACCGTGCCCGAATACGGCCTCGGACAGTTGGAAAGCCTGGCCGGGCAATCACTGCGGAATCTGGCTCTCGACGAACCGGTGCCCGCCGAATTGTTCGCCGACGCGGGCGATGTCACCGACAACGCGGCCAGCCGCCGGCAGGTGATCGCGGGCATCGTCACCCGCGATCGGCCCACACTGCGCGGACTGTTGCACCGACTCGCGGGCGCACGCGGGCACCGCGTCTTCGCGGGCACGCCCGAACAGGTCGCCGACACCATCGAGGACTGGTTCCGCCACGGCGCCGCCGACGGATTCAACGTCATGCCGCCCTACTATCCGGGCGGACTCGAGGTGTTCACCGGCACGGTGGTGCCGATTCTGCGTAGCCGCGGGCTGTTCCGCACCGAATACACCGGCACCACGCTGCGCGACCACTTCGGGCTGCCGCGCCCCGGATCGCCCGCGGCGAACTGACGCAGGAATCGTTGCGCTGCTTCGTTTTTCAGCGTGCCGGGCATTCGTTCGGCGCGGGCACGCCGCGCAGTCGCTGGTCGAGCCAGTCGATCGCACCCGGGAATCCGGCCATCAGGGTGATGGAATGCTCGCCCAGCACGTTGCGGAATACGGCGGGCACGCCACGAGCGCACTGCGCGCGGAACAGATCGGTCGACTCGACCTCGGGAATCCAGATGTCGAGTATGCCGTGGTAGATGTACAGCGGCGCAGCGGATTTCCGGTCGCGCAGGTCGGTGGCGGCGAACAGGGCGCGGGCCGCGTCGGTGTCGAGCGGATGGGCGGTGTCGGTCGCCAGCTCGATCGGCACACCGGTCACGCCGAGCGGTCCGTTGCTGTCGCCGCAGGTGTCCTTCACCGGGGAGGTGGCCAGCCACTCCCCCAGATGGTTCAGCTGATCCAGCAGTTCCGGATGCTCACGAGCGAAGGCCAGCGCGACGACCATCAGAATGCCCGACGCGATATTGCCGTTGAAGTGACGGGCCACCTCGCTGTAGTCGGTCGCCAGGCCGCCGACCGACACTCCGACGATCGACCCCGCCAACTCGGGTGCGTACTCGCCGAGCAGCATATCCGCCGCATAGGCCGCGATCGCGCCGCCGGAGTAACCGCCGATCGCGAACTTGCTGTCCCCCAGCGTCTTCGGTTCGACCGTCCGCACCGCGCGCATCGCGTCGAGGATCACGTGCCCCGCGACATGCGGTTCGGCATAGGCCATCCACGGACCCTCGTGGTCGGGAACGAGCACTCCGTAGCCGTGCGCGAGGGCCCACCACGTGGTCGGCGGGAAGAGATCACCCGCACTGAATTTGGGATGCAAGCCGTGCGCCAGGGCATACCCGGGGGTGCAGCGCAGGCCGAGCGAATTGATCGGGATGGCATTCACCAGCAGCGGTCGCTGTCCGGGACCGGTCCAGTTCGCGGCGGGAATCAGCAGGGTCGCCGTGCCGAACGAGGGCGCACCGGTCGCGCCGGTGGAGCGGAATTTCAGCTGCAGCGCGCGGGCGATCGGCACCACCGCCAGCGGCGCGGCCGTGGCCGTCACATCGCGCACCTCGATCGGATCGCCGGGACGCATGGCGTCGAGTCCGGCCGGCCACTGATCGAACAGCGGATCGCCGGCCGGCGGCGACAACACCGCCCGCCACAGCGCGGCGAGTTCGGGCCGCAGTTGGGCATTGGGCGGCGACGGCGCGGGCGGGAGGTTCGGCGCCGGAATCGAACGATCGATCCACTGCTGCCATTCGGTCGAGTCCGTGGGCGCTGGGCCGTCGTCCGCGCGACTCGGCGGCAGGCGAACCGTCATCGACACCAGCAGGGCACATGCCGCGAGCACCACGAGCAGCAGCGTCCGGGCTCGTTTCACAGCAACCTCCACAACAGATCGACCAGCCCCGTTCCGGGGCGGTAGTGACTGGAGCCGAGATCGGGTTCGAGATACCCGCCGGGCACCACGATATCCCCAGCTGACTGCCCCTGCGCGCAACTCACCGACGTGCCACCGACCGCATCGGCCACGGCGATGCCGGCGGCGAGTACGACCGCCTGGACAATCCGCCGGGAAGGTCTCCGCCTCACGCCGAAAATCACTGTGCCCCTTTGTGAACGACCGCCCCGACCCACGCACACCATACGGTCGGCCGCGACCGCGCAGCGCGCCTCCGGACACGGTCGTTGAGAACTCACGAAACCGGGCCGCCGATACCGGTGCCCGGCACAACGATTCGACGAGCGAAAAGGTCGCGTTTCATCAAATGTGCATGATGCACCTCATATGTATGATGCAAACTTCGGCTCGTGACATTCGAGGAGTAGGGCGTGGAGAAAGCACAAACCGCCGGGCGTTCCGGCGCGATACTGGCGGTGCTGGCATTCGCCGGCATCGTCGTCTCGCTGACGCAGACGGTGGTCGTGCCGTTACTCGGCCAGCTGCCGCAGATCCTGCACACCAGCCCGGCCAATGCGACCTGGGCGGTCACCGTCAGCCTGCTGGCCTCCGCGGTCACCACACCGGTGTCGGGACGGCTGGGCGACCTCTACGGCAAACGCCTGGTGCTGCTGGGCTCGACCGTGCCGCTGCTGATCGGGTCGGTGATCTGCGCGGTGTCCTCGTCGCTGTGGCCGATGATCGTCGGGCGCGGCCTGCAGGGTATGAGCGCCGGCATCGTGCCCGTCGGCATCGCCGCGCTGCGCGATCTGCTGCCGCGCGAGCGCCTCGGATCGGGTATCGCGCTCATCAGCTCCTCGCTCGGTATCGGCGGCGCATTGGGTCTGCCGATGGCGGCCGCGGTCATCCAGTACTCCGACTGGCGAGTGCTGTTCTGGACGATGGCCACGCTCGCGGCGGTGATCGGCGTCCTGATCTTCACCCTGATCCCCGCCACCCCACCGAGTTCCGCCACGACCGAACGGTTCGACGTGCTCGGCGCCCTCGGCCTCGGCATTGGCCTGGTGTGTTTGCTGCTCGCGGTGTCCAAGGGGTCGAGCTGGGGCTGGGGCAGCGGCCTGACCATCGGCTTGTTCGTCGCCGCCGTCGTCGTCCTGCTGCTGTGGGGCTGGTGGGAGCTGGCCGCGCGCAACCCGCTCGTCGACCTCCGGGTCACCGCGCGACCGCAGGTGCTGCTGACCAATGCCTCCTCGATGGTCGTCGGCATGGCGATGTACGCCCAGTCGCTGGTGGTGCCGCAGCTGCTGCAGCTGCCCAAGGCCACCGGATACGGCCTCGGGCAATCGATGATGGCCATGGGCCTGTGGATGGCACCGGCCGGACTCATGATGATGCTGGTCTCCCCCATCGGCGCCAAACTCTCCGCCCGCAGCGGGCCCAAAATCACCCTGATCGTCGGCTGCGTCATCATCGCCGCCGGATACGGGTCCTCGATGGCGTTGATGGGCAGCACCTGGGGCCTGCTGATCGTGACGCTGATCATCAACACCGGCGTGGGATTCGCCTACGGCGCCATGCCGGCCCTGGTGATGGCCGCGGTGCCGCAGTCGGAAACGGCCGCCGCCAACAGCTTCAACACGCTGGTGCGCGCGATCGGCACCTCGGTCGCGGCGGCCGTGGTCGGCGCGGTCCTGGCGCAGATGACGATCTCGCTCGGCGGGCATGCCGTGGCCGGCGAAAACGGATTCCGGGTCTCACTGCTGATCGGATGCGGTGTGGCCGTGGCCGGCGCACTGGTGGCGACGTTCATTCCGGGGCACCGGACGGCCGCGATCGCCGCCACCGCCGCTGTGGATATGGATGCCGAGCACAGCTCGCACCCGGCCGCGCACGACGAGCCCGCGTCCGCGCTCGGCGCGAAGGCGGTGCAGCGCAACGACATCGGGCAGACCCTGCGCGAACCCGCGGTGTCCGGACCGGTCGCCTACGGTCGCGTCCACGACTCCCGCGGTGTGGCGCTGCCGAATGCGGTCCTGACCCTGATCTCCATGTCCGGCCGCCAGATCGGCCGGTCGCTGACGGATGCCGCGGGCTACTTCGAACTCACCGCCCCCGAACCCGGCTCCTATGTATTGATCGCCTCGATCGACGGCCGCCGCCCGGACGCCTCCACCGTGCAGCTCGCGCACCATCCGGTGCCGTGCGATGTGGTGCTCACCGCGATGGCCGGACTGACCGGCACCGTCTCGCGCGATGACGACGGCACCGCCATTCCGGGCGCCCGGGTGTCGGCCCTCGACGCGCGCGGTGAGGTACTCGCCTCCGCGGCCACCGCCGACGACGGCGCGTTCGGCCTCGCGGAACTGCCCGAAGGCGATTTCACGATCGCGGTGAGCGCCAACGGCTTTCACCCGGCCGCCCTCCCGGTGCGAGCCGGTGGCAGCGAGCCGCGGCTCGACGTGACGCTGCGCCCCTGCGCCCGCCTGCACGGCGTGGTGCGCGGACGCGACGGCCGCCCCCTGCCCGACGCCCTGGTCACCCTCACCGACTGGGACGGCACCGTGGTCGACACCATGGTCACCGGCCCCGACGGCGCCTACACCTTCGCCGACCTGCACGAAGGCACCTACACGGTGGTGGCGAGCGGTTACGCACCCGTGCACACTCCGGTGGTGGTCGGCGCCGACGCCGAGGAGCTGAACGTGGAACTAGGGCACGGTAATTCGAGCGAACACGGATCCGCCGACCAGCTGGCAAGCCGGTATTCGGGCAACTAGGTTCCGTCTCCCGATCTGTCGAACGGCCTCGGGCGCGCGTCAGCGAAGAGTCGCGGTTCCACCGGGCACCGACCAACTGGCCAGCATGCGCAGCGCCTGCTGCGACGGGCTGCCCGGCTCGGTCGTGTACAGGTACAGCGTCTGGTCGGAATCGCCAGGAAGAGTGAGGGTTTCGTACTCCACCGTGAGCTCGCCCGCCACCGGGTGACGCAGCCGCTTGGACCCGTGCGTCCGCTGCAGCACCCGGTGCTCGGCCCACCACTGCCGAAATTCACCGGCGGCGGCGCTCAGCTCCTCGACCAGGGCGAGCCCGGCGCGATCCTCGGGGTTGTTGCCGACATCGAGGCGCAGGCTCTCGACCGCCGCACGGGCCTGCGTTTCCCAGTCGAGGAACAGCTCGCGCGGCTCGCTGCCCAGAAACATCCAGCGCACGTAGTTGCGCTCCCTGGCGGGCAGGGCGGCGAAGTCGGTGAACAGGGCGTGCGCCATCCAGTTGCTCGCCAGCACGTCGGCGCGGCGGCCGAGGACGAGAGCGGGCACCGCGTCGAGGGAGTCGAGCAGCTGGTACAGGCCGGGGCGAACGCGCTGCACCGGCACGCTGCGCCGGGCGATACCGCTCGGACGGCCGATCAGCTGCCCGAGGTATTCGCGCCCCGCGGCGTCCAGGTCGAGCGCGCGGGCGATGGCGTCCACCACGCCGACCGACGGTGTGATTCGACGGCCCTGTTCGAGCCGGGTGTAGTAGTCGGCGGACACGCCCGCGAGCCGCGCGACCTCCTCGCGGCGCAGGCCGGGAACCCGGCGCACGCGGTTGTCGGCGGGGAGCCCGGCGCGGGCGGGATCGATCTGGGCGCGGGCGCGGCGCAGGAAGTCGGCCAGCTCCCGATTGGGCTCGCTCATACGTCCAGTGTCGCCGGAACCCGCCCGCCCTGCCTGGGTCGCCGCGTCCTACGTTCCGCAGTCCCAGGCCGGAGCGGGCCGGTTATACCGCCTCGACCAGCGGATACGGCGACCAGACTGGGATCACCGGACCTCGGAGGGAGGTCCGCGAAACCCGAAGGAACGCAACGATGACCGCACCCGCAACCTGGTTCGTGACCGGCGCCTCCCGCGGCCTGGGCCTGGAACTGGTGAAGCAATTGCTCGCCCGCGGCGAGAACGTCGCCGCCACCAGCCGCTCGGCCGACCGGCTGCTCGCCGCACTCGACGGCATCGACATCGCCCGACTGCTCCCGCTCACCGTCGACCTCGCCGACGAGAGCCAGGTCAGCGCCGCCGTGCGGCACGCGCTGGACCGCTTCGGCAGTGTCGAGGTCGTGGTGAACAACGCCGGCTACGGCTACCTCTCCGCAGTCGAGGAGGTGTCCGACGCCGACGCCCGCCGCATGTTCGACATCCAGGTCTTCGGCGTCTGGAACGTGCTGCGGGCACTGCTGCCGCACCTGCGCACCCGCGGTCGTGGACACATCGTGAACATCTCCTCGGTGCTGGGCATCACCACGGTGCCGGGCTGGGGCCTCTACTCGGCCGGCAAATTCGCGCTGGAGGGGCTGACCGAAGCACTGGCGGGCGAGGTCGCCGAGCACGGCGTCCGGGTCACTCTGGTGGAGCCGGGCTACTTCCGTACCGACTTCCTCACCACCGATTCGCTGGCCCTGCCCGCTGCCACCACCGACGGCTACGAGTCCATCCGGCGGATGACCGGCGATCACCTCGCGATGCAGGGCACCCAGCTCGGTGATCCGGTGCGCGGCGCAGCCGCGATCCTCGCGCTCGTCGACCGCGGCGACGGACCGCTGCGGCAACTGCTCGGCTCCGATGCCCGCACCTACGCGACATCGAAGGTGGAGGCGCTGCGCGCGGACATCGAAGCAGGCGCGGAGCTGGCGCTCAGCACCGATACCCGATAGTCGGATCCCTAGCTGCGCAGCGCGGTGTGCAGCCGGGCCGCGGCAACGGCTCGGCGGCCGTCGCCGATGGGTAGCAATTCCAGTGCGCGCTCATGGATTTCGATATCGGCCGGCATGCATTCGCCCAACGCCAGCGCATGGCCGGCATCGCCACCGGCCAGGACCGCCGTGCGGACCGCCACGTCGAGATGTTCCCGCCATTCCACGATGCCGGGTGTCTCCGAACCCGGAAGCAGCGGACCGCGATACAGCCGCAGCGCCGCATCGGTATCTCCGGCGTCCAGTGCGGTGAGCAGATCGGCCGCGTCGCAGCGGATCGGCGCGGTCAGCCGGTAGACGCGGTTGGCGATGACCGCGTCGGTGGCGCGGCGCAGATGTGAGACGTCGGCCTTGAGGGTGCTCGACACCACCGGGCGGTCACCGTAGATCGCGTAGTGCAGGCGTTCCGGGGTGAAGCCGCCGGGTTCGAGGGCGAGCAGGGTGAGGATCTCGATCTGCCTGGGGCGCAGGCGAATCGGAGTGCCGTCCCGGGTGGCGCGCGCGGCGCCGAGACAGCTCAGCCGCAGGCCGGTCGCGGGTAGGGCGAGGGTGCGCAGACGATTCTCGATCGCGGTCACCAGCGATTGCACGGTCGCCATCGCCAGCGGATGGGTGCGATCCCAGGTCGAGGACAGATCCAGGGAACCGAGCCGGCGGCCGTCGGCGCCGTGCACGGGTGCGCAGTAGCAGACCCAGCCGTGCAGCGCGGCCACCAGATGCTCGGCGGAGAACACGCGGTGGGGCCGCCCGGTGCGTAGAGCCAGCGACAGCGCGTTGGTGCCCATATGCGTCTCGTCCCAGCGACCGCCGGGTGCGAAGTTCACGCGCTCGGCGCGCCGGCGCATCACCGGTCCGCCGCACGACCACAGAATCGTTCCGGCGTCGTCGGTGACGGCGGCGACGAAGCCCGCGTCCTCGGCGATGTCGCGCAGTTGCTCGGCCGCTTCGGTGACCGGCCGATACAGCGGCGAGTCGAGCCAGCGCGCCGCGATATCGGTGTCACTGCCGGGTGCGCTGTCGCGACCCGGGTCGACCGATCCCAGCGAGCGCCGCCACGATCGACTCACCTCGGCACGTACGGTGCTGTCACACATCGTCTTCGACGCCGACGCCGCGTCCGCTTCGCCGCGAACCCAGCGCGCCCACTCGGATTCGAGCGCGGCTCGTCGCCGAACCAGGGTGCTGCTGTCGTTCATCGTCTTCTTCTCCGCCTTTCCGCCACCGCCCGTGCGGTCGCGTCAACCTGTTGCCAACCCCGTCGCACCACACTGCCGCCATGGACGACTTGACCACCGGGAATCCGGATCTCTCGCCGCACCGGAACGAGTATTCCGGCGCGGAACTGTACGGACTGGCCGTCGCCGATCGCGACGGTTTCTGGGCGCGGCAGGCCGAGCGCCTGCACTGGGACACCCACTGGCACACCGTGCTGGAACGCCCCGCACCCCATCTCGCCCGCTGGTTCGCGGGCGGCCGGCTCAACGTCGCCTACAACTGCGTGGACCGCCACGTCGACGCCGGTTACGGCGACCAGGTCGCCATCCACTGGGTCGGTGAACCCGGCGACACCCGCGACCTCACCTACGCCGACCTGCAACGCGCCGTCCACCGCGCGGCGAATGGCTTGGCGCGCTCGGGTTTGCGGGCCGGCGACCGCGTCGCGATCCAGCTGCCGATGATTCCGGAGGCCATCGTGACGATGCTGGCCTGCGCCCGGCTGGGTCTGGTGCACAGCGTCGTCTTCGCCGGATTCTCCCCCGCCGCCCTGCGCGCCCGGGTCGACGACGCCGGAGCACGCGTGGTCGTCACCGCCGACGGTCAGTACCGGCGCGGCGCGGCCGTACCCATGAAGGAACGGGTCGACGAGGCATTGGCCGGCGCGGCCACCGTGGAGAAGGTGGTCGTCGTCCGCCGCGTCGGCGGCGACCTCGCCGATGTGCCCTGGACCGAGGGCCGCGACATCTGGTGGGACGAGCTGCTGGCCGGAGTCCCGGATCGGCATGAGTACACCGCGTTCGACGCCGAACATCCGCTGTTCATCCTCTACACCTCGGGCACCACCGGGAAACCGAAGGGCATCCTGCACACCTCCGGCGGCTACCTGACCCAGGCCGCCTACACCCATCGCCTGGTCTTCGACCACGATCCGGGCCGCGACGTGTACTGGTGCACCGCCGATATCGGCTGGATCACCGGGCATACCTATCTGGTGTACGGGCCGCTGGCCAACCGGGCCACCCAGGTGGTCTACGAGGGCACGCCGAACACCCCGCACGAGGGACGGCACTGGGAGATCGTGCAGCGCTACCGGGTGACCATCTACTACACCGCGCCGACGCTGATCCGCACATTCATGAAGTGGGGCAACGACATTCCCGCCCGCTACAACCTGTCGAGCCTGCGGGTGCTGGGCAGCGTGGGCGAACCGATCAATCCCGAGGCGTGGGCCTGGTACCGCGAACACATCGGCGCGGGACGGGCTCCGATCGTCGACACCTGGTGGCAGACCGAGACCGGCGCGGCGATGATCGCGCCGCTGCCCGGCACCCGCCGGCCCAAACCCGGTGCGGCACAACAACCCTTGCCGGGCATCTCGGCGAAGGTGGTCGACGACGGGGGCACCGAGGTCGCGCCGGGCGAATCGGGGTATCTGGTGCTCGATCAGCCGTGGCCCGGCATGGTGCGCGGCGTGTGGGGTGACGAGGAACGCTTCCGCACCACCTACTGGGAACGCTTCGCCGACCAGGGCTACTACTTCGCCGGCGACGGCGCCCGCTACGACACCGACGGCGACATCTGGATCCTCGGCCGCACCGACGACGTCATGAACGTCTCCGGCCATCGGCTCTCGACCGCCGAAATCGAATCGGCGCTGGTATCGCATCCCGCGGTGGCCGAGGCGGCCGTCGTCGGGGCCGCCGACGCGGTGACCGGGCAGCGCATCGTCGCGTTCGTCGTCACTCGTGACGGCAGCGGCGATACCGCCACCGAGGAACTGCGCGCCCACGTCGCCACCGAGATCGGCCCGATCGCCGCGCCCCGCCACATTCTGCTCGTGCCCGAACTTCCGAAGACGCGCTCGGGCAAGATCATGCGCCGCATCCTGCGTGACATCGCCGACGGACGCGATATCGGTGAGACCACCACCCTGGCCGATCCCACTGTGGTGGAGCAGATTTCGCGGCAGTTCAGCCCGGCGAACTGACGTGCGCGCCGACGCGACCCCGCCGCACAGATCCGGCGCGGCGGGGTCGCTCGTCGCGGGGACACCGGACATCATCGGCCGTCACCTCACGAAAATTCCGTACTTCATCGACGTCGGCGGGCAGGGTCGTCCGTGTCGAACGACCCTGCCCGCCATGCACTCAGCTCAGGTGGTGCACTTCCTGCAGCCCGTACACGGGTGTGGGAATCTGTTCGTACCGCGCCTTCAGCTGCAGTGCGAGATACAGCGAATAGTGGCGCGACTGATGCAGATTGCCGCCGTGGAACCAGAGGCCTTCCTGCTGGGTGGGCTTCCACATATTGCGCAGCTCCCCTTCGAACGGCCCCGGATCCTTGGTGGTACCCGAGCCGTAACCCCAGCATTTGCCGACCTTGTCGGCCACCTCCTGGCCGATCAGATCCGCCGCCCAGCCGTTCATCGAGCCGTACCCGGTGGCGTAGACCACCAGATCCGCCGGCAGTTCGGTACCGTCGTCGAGCACCACCGCATCCTCGGTCAGCTCGCGAATCTGCCCGTGCGCCAAGGCGACATCACCGTTCGCGATCAGCTCGCTCGCGCCGACGTCGATGTAGTAGCCGGAGCCGCGGCGCAGATATTTCAGGAACAGTCCGGAACCGTCGTCACCCCAGTCGAGTTCGAATCCGGCGGCGGTCAGCCGGTCGTAGAAGTCGGCGTCGCGTTCCCGGATGGCGTCGTAGATCGGAATTTGGAACTGGTGCATGATCCGGTACGGCAGCGAGGCGAAGATCAGATCGGCCTTGTCGGTGGTGATGCCGTTCGCCAGTGCCCGCTCCGAATACAGATCGCCGAGTCCGAGTTCCATCAGCGAATCCGAGCGCACGATATGGGTCGAGGAGCGCTGCACCATCGTCACCTGTGCACCGACCTCCCACAGCGCCGCGCAGATGTCGTGCGCGGAATTGTTGGAGCCGATCACCACGACCCGCTTCCCCGCGTAGGCGTCCGGCCCCGGATGCCGGCTCGAATGCTGCTGTTCGCCCTTGAACCGCTGCATACCAGGGAAATTCGGAATGTTCGGCTTACCCGACATCCCGGTGGCGAGGACCAGATGCCGCGGGCGCAGCACGACCTGCTCCCCGTCGCGTTCGACCCGAACCGT
Source organism: Nocardia elegans NBRC 108235 (assembly GCF_001612845.1). Classification (GTDB taxonomy): domain Bacteria; phylum Actinomycetota; class Actinomycetes; order Mycobacteriales; family Mycobacteriaceae; genus Nocardia; species Nocardia nova. Next base: position 150,635 of record NZ_BDBF01000001.1, read on the forward strand.
CCATTCGCCGGTGTTTTCGTCGTAGGCGGCCGAGGTGCAGGTGGTCTTCGACCAGTACGGCACCTCCATCACCCGCGTGTACATCTCCAGCCAGTCGCCGATCTTGTCCTTCGGCGTGAACACCGGCCAGTTGTCCGGAAACGGCAGATACGGCAGGTGGTCGTACCAGACCGGGTCGTGCAGGCACAGCGACTTGTAGCGCTTGCGCCACTGATCGCCAGGCCGATCGTGTTTGTCGACCACCAGCGCCGGCACGCCGAGCTGCCGCAGCCGGGCGCCGAGGGCGATACCGCCCTGTCCGCCGCCGATCACCAGCACGTAGGGCTGGGTGGTATAGCCGAGTTCGCGTTCCTGTCGCTCCCGCTGCTCGGACCAGGTGACGCGCTCGCGGGTGGCCCCGTGCTCGGCCCCCTTGGGCCGGCGCGGACCCTTGTTCTCCTCCAGCCCCTTCAGTTCGCGCAAGCTGGTGAGCAGCGTCCACGCGCCCTCGTCGGTGAGGCGCAGATGGCCGACCGCACGCCCGACCGCGGTCTCGAATCCGATCCAGGCGGTGATCACGCCGTCGTCCTCGGTCGCCGGTTCGGTGGTGTGGAACCCGCGCGGATCGGTGTCGCCGAGCCGCGCGCGCAACATGTCGGCGACCCCCTCGCGGCCCTCGACGGTCTTGATATTCCAGGTGAACGCGACCAGGTCCCGCCAGAAGCTGTCGAGTGCGAACATGCCGGCCGCCGCCTCGATGTCGCGCGCCGCCAGCGCGGATTCGAAGTCGCGCAGCCAGGTCTCGACCCGCTGCTGCGGACCCGCACCGTCGGAACGCTCCGCCACCGGTTCCAATGTCGAGGTCATCGGATACTCCTTCCCAAGATCTGTGACCTACAGCACACGCGAGTCGAACCGGTGTCACAATCGTTGCAAGGCGTTGCACTCTTCAGGAATGGACCACGTGGGCAGCTTCGAGGCGATCACCCCCGGAACGGATCTGCCGCGCTACGCCCGCGACCTCGTGCGCATGCACGACGCGGTCATCGGCGGCGGACAGCCGCCGCTGCGCCCGCGCACGGTGGTAGCGCGGTCCTGGTCGCGCGTGCTCGCGGCCGGGTTGGCGCCCGATCGGACCAATACCCGCGCGATCCTGCCGCTCGACGAGATCGAACAGCGCCGCCGCACCTCACCGCTGCAGGAGGTGATCGGCGATCTGTCGCGCATCCTCACCGGCGTCGCCGACTCCTCGCAGATGATGATGGTCGTCGCCGACGCCGACGGCATCGTGCTGTGGCGCTCGGGCGCCGCGCGGGTACGCGGCCGCGCCGACGAACTCGGCTTCCGCGAAGGAGCCACCTGGACCGAAACCACGGTCGGCACCAACGCCATCGGCACGGCACTCGCCGAAGCCGTTCCGGTGCAACTGTTCTCGGGTGAGCACTTCGAACAGTCGCAGCATCCGTGGTACTGCACCGCGGCGCCGCTGCACGATCCGCGCACCGGCGATCTGCTCGGTGTCGTCGATGTGAGCGGCCCGGCGCTGACCCTGCATCCCACCGTGACCGCGCTGGTCAGCGCCGCGGTGGAGATCGCGCAGGGGCAACTGCTGCACCGCCAATACGAACGATTGCAGCGGCTGCGCGATACCGCCATGCCCACCCTCTCGGCGCTGCCGGGCCCGGCCCTGGTCATCGACCGGCACGGCTGGGTCGCCCACGCCACCGGGGTGGCACCGGCGCGGCGCATCGCGATACCGAATACCGAACGCGCCGTGCAGGTTCCGGGACTGGGCCTGTGCATCGCCGAACCGCTGGGCGAGGGCTGGCTGCTGCGCCCCACGACCGGCGACACCCGCATCCGCATGACCCTCGACCTGTCCGGCGCACCGGTGGTCCGCAGCACCGGCGGCGAATCCGATTGGCACACACCGCTTTCCCAGCGGCACGCGGAGATCCTGCTGCTCCTGCACCGGCACGGCCGACGCGGCATGTCGGTCACCGAACTCAGTACGGCGGTCCACGGCGACCCCGACCACGCGGTGGCGATCCGCGCGGAACTCTCGCGGCTGCGCCGCATTCTCGGTTCGGTGATCGAAAGCCGGCCCTATCGAATCTCGGCGGCGGTGGAATTCACCCTCGAACCGGCCGATCGGGACATCCTCGCCGATTACGCGGCCCGCCGTGAGGCGAGTACGCCGCCCGAAAATGGCGAGTTTCGAGGGCGCCCCCACGGGTAGGGTCGGAGTATGCGCAGGACGCACTCGTCTGCGGCTGCCGATCGTCGCGTGGGCCTGGCTGCCGGGGTGACAGCACTCGAATGCGATTCGCCGTGAATACCGTTCCGCCCATCTGCTGGGAGCCGACGGACATCGATCGCTGTGTAGTGCTCGACCCCGATATCACGCTCGACGCGGTGACGTACCGCCGATTCACCGACGACCTCGTGAAGTTCGTCGTCGAACAGCCCCGCGCGGTCATCGTCCGCGTCGACCGCATGACGATCGCCACCGAAACCGTCCTCACCGCGTTCACCAGCGCCTGGCTGCGCACCGCGAACTGGCCGGGCGTGCCGATTCTCCTCGTCGCCGAGGACACCGAACTTCGCCGCCGGCTCGGACGCAGCGCGATCCGCCGGTTCCTCGCGGTGCAGCCGAGCGTCGCCGCCGCCGTCGCCGCGTCGGGTGAACCGCCGATCCGCCGCCGGGCCGCCATGACCATGGCGCTGTCCCCGGTCACCGGGCATCGAGCGCGCCGGCTCATCGACGACGTCTGCGCCGAATGGGACATCGCCGAGATCAGCGAGGCCGCGCAGATCATCGCCACCGAATTCATCGACAACGCCGATCTGCACGGCCACTTCACCGGCGTCCCCGATATCGACGTGTGGCTGGAATATCGCGAAGATCTGTTCACCATCGCGGTCGCCGACCCCGACCCCCGCGAAGCGGTGCTGCGCGAACCGGAACCAGGCTCCGTCGGGCGCCGACTGCACGGCCTGCACATCGTGGCGGAGCTGGCCTCGGCCTGGGGATGCGCGCCGCGGTGGCCGACCGGCAAGGTGGTGTGGGCGACGCTGGCGACCGCGCGGAACCGGCAGGTCAGCTGACCGCTGCCTCGGGTTCCACCGGCTCCATGAGCAATATCGCACCCGACGGTTTACCGTTGCGGTCGCTGAGCGACGTGCAGACCACCCGGATCAAACCGCCCGGCCACGCCGGTTGACACTGTCGAGGCGAACCTCGCGCTCATAGGCCGGATCGGACAGAGCGGGCCGTACCACCGGCCGCAATTCCGCGACCGGCAGGCCGATATCGAGATTGAGCAGATGCTCTCCCGCGGCCTCGTCGGACCGCAGGCCCCACAGATCCTCCACGCCCGCATTCCAGACCACGATGCGCATCGACGTATCGACCACCGCGACACCCGCGTGCCAGGAACGCATGATCGAGGCGAAGAATTCGTTCACATAGTCGAGTTCGGCACTGCGCTACCGCAATTCGGTGTTGATCGTCTGCAGTTCGTCGTTGGTCGACTGCGGTTCCTCGTTCGTGGTCTCGAGCTCCTTGTTCGTCGACTGCAGTTCCTCGTGGGCCGATTCCCGTTGTTCGTTCCACGCTGCCACTCGACATCCTTGACCCGCACCGCACGGCGATCCGCACGCACCCGATCGATATAGCTGCGCAATTCCAAAGGGCGATAGGACAATTCGAGATCGCGCAGCGGCCGGCCCACCATCCCGGTCCGACAGGCCGAACAGATGCTTGCCCTGATCGTTGGCGAACACGATCACCTCGTCGCGGCCGAGCACCACCTGCGCGACCGGTCCCGTGGAAAAGGCCAGGGCGCACAGGGATTCGATCTGCTCGGTATCGCGGCGGTCGTGCACCAGGGTGCGCCCGAACACGGAGCCGACATCGACTCGCGCGGCCGGAAGTTGCGGAATATCCGTCGCTCGAGGGGGCCGGAGCTCTACGCGATCATGCTGGGACTGTTTGCCTGTTCACCGCATACCCGGCGAGTGCGAATCGAACCTATTCCCACCCGCAGCGCCGGAATACCTCGCCGCCCGCGGGGTAGGGCGTCCAGTGACCGGCCCAGCGCCCGCCACGACCACCACATCCGACCCCGCTATCGAGGAGTGAACGTGAAAGCAGTTGTCCGGCACGGTGTCGGCGATATCCGTCTCGACGTCGTCGACGATCCGAAGATCCAAGAGCCCACCGACGCCATCGTGCAGATCATCTCGTCCGCGATCTGCGGTACAGATCTGCATCTGGTGCGCGGCACGATGCCCGGCATGGTGCCCGGAGGCGCAGTGCCCGCACGACACCGTGGGGCGATCTCGATCCCACCCGGTTCAGCACCCAGCACGCCGAACCGCAGTCGATGATCGATGCCTACGAGGCCTTCGATCTCCGGCGGACCGGCTGGCTGAAAACCGTGGTGCCGATGTAGCTCTGCCGGACTGATCGTCTGCGGCTGCCCCCGCGCCGGCGCGAAGCGCGGGTGGCTAATGTACGGACAGCTCGTGAGAACCCCCGGTTCACCAACCGAGAGGGCACGAGCGATATCAGGCATCGAGAAAGAAGAATCATGCGTCACGTCATTCGCGCAGCCGCGATCGCGGTTCTCGCCACATCCGCCACGGTCGGCGTCGCCGCTCCGGCCTTCGCCGAGTCTGGGTCGCCCGCGACCGCCACGGTCGCGGGCGACCAGGGCACTCCGGCCGATCCCGCCGCCCCCGCCGGTACACCGGTCGACCCGACCACGGAATATCTGAACGCGTTCGACACCATCGCCGGTGCGTGGGCCAACGACTCCACGGTCGGCCAGGTCGTGGGCACCGCGGCGGGCCTGGCGGTCGGCTGCCCGCTCGGCGCGATCACCGGCGGCACACTGACCATTCCGATGCCGGTGCTGACTCCGATCGGCATCGTGGGCGGATGCATTCTCGGCGCGGGCACGCTCGGATTCCTCGGTGGCATGGCCGGCGGCATCGCCACCGGCGGCCCGAGCTTGGCGAACGCGGTGGGTGACCAGTACAACTCGCTCCATTCCAAAGGCCTGATCGCACAGTCGATGCCGGCCGAGAGCAACGCGCGGTAATCGACACTCACCCACCGATCAGAGCGGAAGAATTCATGAAGACCACCACCCGGACCATCGCCGTGTCCACCTTGCTCGCCACCGCCGTCGTCGCGGCGGCCGGGGCCGCCCAGGCCGATGTCGTCGCTCCGGCACCCGCCGCCCCCGCACCCGTTGCCCCGCAATCGAAGTGGACCAGCACCGACCTGGGCCCCGGCATCCGCTACCAGGACGACACGACCACCGGAACCGCGGCCCTGCAGACTCCGCTCGGCGCGGTCGCGGTGCGCCCCGGACAGTTCGACATTCGTGACGGTGCGGGCAGGACACTGCTGGGAACTCCGATCGAGGTTCCCGCGGCCGCCGATCCCGCCCACCCGACATTGCCGTCCCAGCCCGTCGCCGGCGCCGTGGAATCGACTGCGGCACAGCCCAGCTCGGTCGCCGATACCCAAATGTCGGATCTCAACCAGGCCGTCGCCGCGGCGGCACCGCACATGGGTCTGGCGATGGCGGTCGGCGGGATGGCCGGTTCGGTGATCGGCGCGGCCGTCGGCTGCCCCCTGGGTATCGCCACCGGCGGCACCCTCGTCTCCCTCGCCACCGCCGGCACCATGACCGTGCCCGCGATGGCCGCGGCCTGCCTGGTCGGCGTGGTCGCGGTGGGTGGCCTCGGCGCGAGCGTCGGCGGCGTCGCGGTCGCCCTTCCGGTCGGAATCGCCGCGGGCACCCAGAAGTACAACCAGCTGCAGGCCGAACACGCGCAGAACGCGCACTGAGCCACCGCCGTGCCCGGCCCTCCGCGCACGCGGCCGGGCACGGCGCCGGACGGCAGGCGACGGCGTGTCGGCGTGACCGGGAGTGGTGTGCGGCGGACAGTGTGCACGACGTCGAGCGGCAGCAGATCGAGCGGAAGAAGTAAGCACCGATGAGTTTGTCCACCCTGGCCCTGGTGCTGGCGCTCGGGCTGGCGGGACCGCTGCTGGCGTGGCGCGAAGCCTGGCACATACCCGTGATCGTCGGCGAGCTGCTGGCCGGAATCGTCTGCGGCGTCACCGGATTCGGGGTGCTCGATGCCTCGGATCCGGTATTCGCCTTCCTGGCCGATATGGGTTTTGCGCTGGTGATGTTCGTCGCCGGCACCCATGTCCCGATTCGCGATCCGCGGATCCGCTCGGCGCTGGGGATCGGTGCCGTCCGAGCCGTGCTGGTCGGGTCGGCCGCGGCCGTGATCGGCTATCTGCTCGCCGGCTTCTTCGATACCGGGCACGGCGCGATCTATGCGGTGCTGCTCGCCTCCTCCTCGGCCGCGCTGGTGCTGCCGATCATCGATTCCCAAGGGCTGCAGGGCAGATCGGTGCTCGAACTGACGGCACAGGTGGCCATCGCCGACACCGCGTCGATCGTCGCGCTACCGCTGGTGATCAACGCGGGTAACGCCGGACGCGCCGCGCTGGGTGCGCTGGCGGTGATCGGCACCGCGGTGCTGCTGTTCTTGCTGCTGCGGTGGCTGGAACGCTCCGGGCTGCGCCGGCGTGCGCACCGAGTCTCCGAACGCCGCAAATTCGCCCTCGAACTGCGGGTCAGTTTGGCCCTCGTATTCGGGATGGCCGCCATCGCCACCCGCACGCACGTGTCGATCATGCTGGCCGGCTTCGCGGCCGGACTGGCCGTCGCGGCAGTCGGCGAACCGCGCCGGGTGGCACGGCAATTGTTCGCCGCGACCGACGGATTCCTCGCTCCCCTGTTCTTCGTCTGGCTGGGCGCTCGGTTGAATCTGCGGGAATTCGCCGATCGCCCGCGGTTGATCCTGCTGGGGCTCGCGCTCGGAGCCGGCGCGCTGCTGGTGCATCTGCTCATGCGTCTGCTGGGCCAGCCGGTCACATTCGGCGCGCTGGCCGCCGCTCAGATCGGTGTACCGGTGGCCGCTGTCACCGTCGGCACCCAGCTGCATGTGCTGCACCCGGCCGAGGCGGCGGCGATGATGCTGGGCGCGCTGGTGACGATCGTCGCGGCGGCGGTGGCTGCCGCGCTCGCGGCGCGACGGCCGCCGGTGGCGGATCCCGTCGCGCCGTGAACGAGGGTCAGGGTTTGTGCGCCACCACCGCGAACATGGTCACCGAGAAGTGATAGTCGCCGGTCTCGGCACCGCGCCGGATTTCGGCGAGAACGTAGTCGCGCTGGGCAGCGGTGATCAGCCCGTCGGCCACACCTCGGTCGGTGACCGCCGTGAACATCGGGAGGATCGACTCGGGTTCCCAGATCACGGCCTCGGAACCGATATCGTCGATCATCAGGCCGGCGTCGACCAGGCGGCCCCGTAAATGCCTGCCGGAGTTGCGATTCGGACTGTTGGTTTCCATCCGCTGCTGCAACGCCGCGACGACCTCCGGATCACCGGGATGGAAGATCGCCGTCGACCAGTCGCTGTCGATCAGCACCACCCGCCCGCCCGGTCGCAGCACCCGCGCGATCTCCGCGGTGGCCTTCGCCGGGTCGTCGAGGTGCTGATAGACCCGCTCACAGCGCACCGCGTCGACGGATGCGTCCGGCAGCGGCAGATCGTAGGCCGATCCCTCGATGAATTCGGCCTGCACGTCCGCGGCGCGCTCGCGCGCCACCGCGAGCATCGACGGATTCGGATCGATACCGATGGCCCGCCCGGCCGGACCGACCAGAGCGGCCAGCTCCACCACTTCGGTGCCGGTGCCGGAGCCCACATCGAGGGCGGTTTCGCCGGGTCGCAGCGCCAGCGCGGCGCGCGCCCACTCGCGCATCCGCACCACGCCGGGTAAGGCGGCCTGATTGTCGAGTATCCGGACGATCAGCTCCTGCTCCGGGTGGTCGACCTGGTCGATGTGGAAGGAAGGAACGCCTCGTTGATCGCTCACCCCGCCAGTATGCCCGCGCGATCAGTCGAACAGCAGGTGTGCGGCGTGGGCGAGCACATCCGATCTGCTCTCGCCGGGATGCTCGGCCTTGATCAGGCGATTGGCGATGACCATCGAAAAAGACAGCAGCGCAACGGCTTCCACATCCTCGGGTGCGACGCCGGAGTTCCGCAGCAGCGTGCGCAGGTAGTCCATTCTGGCGTTGTCCACTTTCCGCAGCCGCGCCTCCACCGCCGGGTCGCGCCGGGCCCAAGCCCGGATGGCGAGATCCAACGGCGTCAGATCCTCGGCGAAGGTCAGCGTCCCCGCCCGCCGGATCTTGCGCTTCGGATCGCCGCCCTCGCGCTCGACCTGTTCGCGCACATCGTCGACGGCGCGCCGCTCCCAGTCGTCGAGCATCGCCTCGAGTAGTTCGTCGCGGGAGCGGAACTGCCGGTAGAAGCCGCCGCGGGTCACGCCGAGTTGCGCCGCCAGCGCCTCCACCCGGACCGCATCGGGGCCGAGGTGCTCCAGCACGGAGAGCCCGGCATCGATCCACGCCTGCCGCGGAGTTCGCACCGGTGGCGCCATCACGTCCTCCTTCTCGACCGGCTCGATATGCCCTTGATTAGATCACCCTTCGATAGATACAGTACTGTTCTGTATCTATCGTGCAGTACCGAAACCAGAAGGTTCTCGTCATGTCCGTGCACACTTCCCCCACCGTCCGCCAATGCGGAATCACCGCCAACCTGCTCGCCCTCACCACCCTGGACGACGTCGTCTACATCGACAGTCACGTGCTGGAAACCCCCGCCGCCACCGCCCGGACCGCCGAGCAGTGGGCCCGCGCGATCATGGAGGACGTTCCCGGGGACGTTCGTACGCGATTGCGGGCGGCGTGGGCCGGTATCGAACTCGGCCTCACCCCCGGCGCGCCGGACACCGTCGCCGGTTGGCGCATCACCTTCTCCGCACCGGAATGCCTTCTGCTGCGGGCCGATTCGGGTCTCGGATTCCACGGCGAACTGGCGCTCGAGATCCGTGACGGCGTCGTCGCGCTGGCCACCTTCGTGGCCATGCGCGGGACACGCGCGCCGGATGTGTGGTTCGGCGTGGTCCCCGGCCATCTGGCGTTCGTGCGCTCACTTCTCGAACGAGCCGGCTGTGCGGAGCCGGCGGCGAGGTGACCGAGCGGTCAGTACCTCGCGACGCGGCTCAGTACCTCCACCTGCAGGCGTCGGCGATCTGCTCGGGCGTGGCATCGGCGAACAGCGCGATCTCACCGCGCCGCACGCTGCCGATGGTGTCGGCGAGGTCGTCGCCGAATGCCGCGCACAGCGCCTCGTCGGCTTCGAAAGCCGCCACCGCGTCCGCGAGTGTGGTCGGCAACGGGGTGATCCCGCGCGCGGACCGGGTGGCGGAGTCGAGTCGGGCCGGATCGCCGGCGACCGGCTCGGGCAGCGTCGCGCCCGCCTGCAAGCCCGCCCGGCCCGCCGCCAGCAGGCCCGCCAACGCCAGGTACGGGTTGGCGGCGGCGTCGAACGTCTTGATCTCGATATTGGCCGCGCGGTCGCGCTCGCCTTCGCTTCCGGTGATGTAGCGCAGGGCGGCCTCCCGGTTCTCCAAACCCCAGCATCGGAAGACACCCGCCCAGTGACTGGGCTGCAAGCGCAGGTAGCTTGCCACGGCCGGGCAGCCGACGGTCAGTAGGGCGGGCAGACGGTCCAGGATTCCCGCGGCGAAGTGCTCCCCCTCCGCACCGATTCCGAAAGGACCGGGACCGCCGTACATCCGGTTCACCCCTTCCCGCCACAGGCTCAGATGGACGTGGCCGCCGTTACCGACGACACCGGGGACGACCACCGGGCTGAACGTCGCCCGCAATCCGTGAGCACCGCTGACGGCCCGGACGATCTCGCGCACCAGCACCGCGTTGTCGGCGGTGCGGACGGGATCACCGGAGGCGATGGAGAGTTCGAACTGACCCACCTCGTATTCGGGATGTATCTGCTCGACGCCGATACCGCTGTCGCGCACCTTCGACACGACATCGCGCAGATACGGGGCCAGTTCGCTCAGCCTGGCCATCCCGTAAGCGGGCGCCGAGGTGGCGGGGCTGAACGTGTCCGGGTCGGCCGGGCCGGGGCGCGACAACGTCCATTCCAATTCGATCGCGGTGCGCAACTCGTACCCGTCGTCGGCCAGCTCGGCGACGAGCCGGCGCAGCAGCAACCGGGAATCGCGCGGATGCGGCATACCGCTTTGCGTATAGCGGTCCGCGGGCGCCCATGCCCATCCCGGAAGCGCGGCCACGGCGGTGACCCGATCGAGGTCCGGGTACAGCCGTAGGTCACCGGTCGGGCCACCGGCGACATGCTCGGTCAGGATGGAATCGTCGACCAGGAATGCGTCGAAGACCGGCGAGGCGCCGATCCCCCAGGCCGCAGCGTGGGAGAACCGTTCCACCGGAACGGCTTTCATCCGGACGATGCCGCTGGTATCGACCCAGGTGACCGCCACGGCGTCGATGTCGCGGGCACTCAGTGTGGCGGCGACGGCGCTCGCCCGATCCGCACGGTCGCGGCGCAACTGCTCGGTCAGTGGTTCCACGTCGACTCCCAGGAGTTCGATGGAAGCCGGCACAACCAGACACAATCGCCGGCGGGTTGCCGCGTTCGAGACTACGCGCCGATGTCTCGATCGCCCGCACTTCCGCCGCTACCACGCCGCATCACTCGACGGCGCCACGTTCACGCGGTACCCGGTCGAGGACCATCCGCGACGACGCGAGATCACCGCATGGACAGGCAGCCCTGGAAGGTCTGGAAATCGCCCGCGAAACCGGGGCCGCCGCTGCATACCGGCGTCCCGACGCCGGAGACCGTGACCGTGGCACCCGGCCCGGCGATGCCGATGGCCAGCCCGGGACGGACCCCGCTCAGGTCGGCCGTCGCGCCGGGTCCGACCGCGATCGCCGCGGGCCCCGACCACGGCCCCGACGTCGACCGGGCGATACCACCGCCCTGCGCGATGGCCAGCGACAGACTCGTCGGCCCGGCATTCGCCGTGGCCGTACCGTTGATGCCGTAGGCGGCTGCGGCGCTCCCACCGGCGCTGGTGGCCGAACACGCGGCATCGGCACCCGTCTGGGCGACCGAGCTGGCGCCCGGCGCCGGACAGCTGGTGGAGTCGGCTTGGGCCGGCGCGGCCAGCAACGCGGCCGAGGTCAAGGCGATACCTCCGCCGGAAACGAGAGCGAACAGCGCGCGTCGCGCGGAAGAACGAGACATGAGGGCCTCCTCTGGTTGGTTGGTTCTCGGCCAGGGTACCCCGTAATTCGATGCATAAACGATGCATCTCGTCTTTTTGCGAATCGCCCGCAGGATGACGTCGCCCGTCCGACCCTACCTGGCACGAATCCGTTCCGAACCGCTCACCGAGTTCACCGGCGCATGCCCGGCCGGGACAGACAACTTCCGCTCATGTGCATCATTTATGCATCGTTTGCTGTAGCCTTGGGTTCAGACGTCGAGGGAGGATCCCCGGACGGGCCGGAATACGCGGTCTCGATCCCCGCCTCGGAGAGCCAGCCGGCACCCCATATCGCTGCCCCGCCGAACCGAGGAGTGGACGTGAGCGTCACTATCGACAATTCGCACCGATTGTGTTCCCCTGCAACAATTCTGGCCGATCATCCGGTGAACACGGTGGACGGTGTCGCGCGGTGGCGTACCGCGGTGCGGGATCGAGTCCTGACCGAACTGGACGCGTTCCTGCGCGAGAACCGCATAGGCGCCGTACAGGAAATCGCCGTCGACGACATCGCCCGCCGATACGTGGCAGGCGGCAAATGCCTGCGATCGACATTCATGTACATCGGTTGGCTGTGCGGCGAGGCCCCCGACGCCGCCGCACTGCGAGCCGCCGCCGCGCTGGAACTGGTCCATGCCTTCGCGATGATCCAGGACGATGTGATGGACGAGTCGGAGCTACGCCGCGGCGCGCCCACCGGGCATATCGCCTTCGCCGACGCACATCGGAACCGGCGAATGCCCGGCGACGCGGGTCGTTTCGGCGAGTCGGCGGCCGTGCTCCTCGGCGATATCTGCCTGGTCTGGGCGGACAAGATGCTGCGCGAGAGCGGGATTCGCCCCGATTGCCTGTACCGCGTGTGGCCGCGCTTCGACGAGATGCGCATCGAGCTGGCGGTGGGACAGTTCGGCGATCTGCTCAACGACGTCCGCACGGAACCGGATTTCGGGCAGGTATTGGCGCTGGCACGTGCGAAATCCGGCAACTACACCGTGCGCCGGCCGCTCGAACTCGGCGCGGCGATGGCCGGATGCGACGAGTCGACCCTGTCGGCGCTGAGCCGGTACGGACGCGCCGTCGGCGAGGCATTCCAGATGCGCGACGACCTGCTGGGAGTATTCGGAACCCCCGATGCCACAGGCAAACCCGGTGACGGAGATCTGACTCAGCACAAGGCGACCACCGTGGTGATCGCCGCCCGCCAGCTCGCCGAACCCGCCGCCCGCCGCGAAATGGACACGCTGCTGTCCGCACCGGTCGTCGACGCCGGCGCCACCGACAGACTGCGCGCCTTGATCACCGATTCCGGAGCACCCGCCCGTATCGAGGCGATGATCAGCGATCGCGTCGGTGAGGCGCGGCGCACCATCGAGAGCACGACCCTGCCCGAACCGATGCGCCGCGTACTCGACGGTATGGGCCTCATCTGCGTCACCCGGCACCCCTGAGGAGGAAGACCATGCGCACGACCATCGGTCTCAGCAACCATATCGTCGTCGTCGGGGCGGGACTGGCCGGACTGTCGGCGGCGCTGCACCTGGCCGGCCGCGGCCGCAAAGTCACCGTGCTGGAACGGGATTCGGTCCCCGGCGGCCGCACCGGTCGCGTCGATGTGGACGGCTACCGTCTCGACACCGGACCTACCGTGCTGACGATGCCACACCTGGTCGAGGAGACGTTCGCCGCGGTCGGCGAGCAGATGGACGACCGCCTGTCGCTGGTGCCGGTGGATCCGGCCTACCGGGCCCATTTCGCCGACGGGCGTCAGCTCGAGGTCCACAGCGACGCCGAACGCATGGCCGCGGCGATCACCGAGTTCGCCGGAGCCGGGCAGGCGGCGGGATACCGGCGACTGCGCGCGTGGCTGACCCAGCTCTACCGGACCGAGTTCGACTCGTTCATCGGGGCGAATTTCGACTCGCCGCTCTCGGCGCTGAGTCCTTCGCTGGCCCGACTGGCGGCGATGGGAGGATTCCGCCGCTGGGACCGTGCGGTCGCACAGCACATCGACGATCCGGAACTGCGGCGGCTGTTCACCTTTCAATCCCTGTATGCCGGCGTCGCGCCCAGCCGGGCGATAGCGGCATACGCGGTGATCGCCTATATGGACACGATCGCCGGCGTCTGGTTCCCCCGCGGCGGGATGCGAGCGCTACCCGACGCGCTCGCCGCGGCGGCGCACGACGCCGGCGTCGAGATCCGCTACGACACCGCCGTGGCGAGCCTGGACCGCACCGGATCCCGGATCCGCACAATCGTCACCGATACCGGCGAGCGCATCCCCTGCGATGCGGTCGTGCTCACCACCGAGTTGTCCGACACGTACCGGCTGACGGGCCATTCCCCGCGCCGCCCGCTGCGTCCCACGGCGGCACCGTCCGCGGTCGTGCTGCACGTCGGCTGCGAGGCGATTCCCCACGCGGCGCACCACCATCTGCTCTTCGGCCGCGCCTGGGACGAAGCCTTCGACGACATCATCGCTCGCGGCAGCGTCATGACAGATCCGTCACTGCTGGTCACCAGGCCCACCGCGGGTGACCCGAGCCTGGCCCCAGCTGGACGCGACCTGCTCTACATCCTCGCTCCAGTACCGAATCTCGTTCGAGGACCGATCAATTGGGACCGCTTCGGCCCCGCCTACGCCGAGGAGATTCTGACCACCGTCCAGGATCGCTTGCCGATCCCATTGACCGATCCCCGGTTGCTCCACATCACCACTCCTGCCGACTGGGCGCGGCGCGGCATGCTGGCCGGAAGCCCCTTCGCGTTGGCCCACACCGTCACCCAAACCGGCCCCTTCCGCCCGGCCAATATGATCCGCGGACTCGAGAACGTGGTGCTGGCGGGCGGCAGCACCGTCCCCGGTGTCGGCATACCCCCCGTGCTGATTTCCGGCCGGCTCGCCGCGGACCGCGTCACCGGACCGATGCCTTCTGCACAGCCCGCACCCGCACGCCGACGCGCGTCCGCCCTGTCCACTTCGACCGCCGCCATCATCCGCTGATCGGAAACTCATGTCCCCCATTGCTTTTCTCGACAACGGCCGCGCCGATACCCAGCTGCAGCAGTCCTATCGCGCCTGCCGGACGCTCAACGCCCGCCACGGCAAGACCTTCTTCCTCGCCACCCGGTTACTCGCCCCCGACCAGCGTCCGGCGATCCACGCGCTCTACGGCTTCGCCCGCCGCGCCGACGACATCCTCGACGACATCGACCCGAGCCGTCCGGTCACCGAGCGAGCGGCGCGACTGGACGCGCTGGCCGCGCAGTTCACCAGCGAGGACACCGACGCCGACGCCGTCCTCCCGGCCGTACTGCACACGGCACACTCCTACCGCATCGCTCCGGCGCTGTTCGACTCGTTCCTGGAGTCGATGCGCATGGATCTCACCGTCACCGACTATCCGGATCGGCGTGCGCTGGACCGCTACGTCTACGGTTCCGCCGAAGTCATCGGATTACAGGTCTTGCCGGTGCTGGGCACGGTGTGCCCGGTGGACGAGGCCGCCCCCTACGCCGCCGCGCTCGGAAAAGCCTTCCAGCTGACCAACTTTCTGCGCGACGTGGACGAGGACCTGGTCCGAGACCGGGTGTATCTGCCGGCGGACGAACTGGCCGCATACGGGGTCGACCGTGACCTGCTGCTGTGGTGTCAGGCGCACCGCCGCACCGACCCGCGCGTCCGGCGCGCTCTGGTCGCCCAGCATGCGCACACTCGCGACATCTACGATTACGCCCGCGCCGGTATCGCCTTGCTCGCGCCGCGGTCGCGGCCGTGCGTCACCACCGCGCTCACCCTGTATTCGGAAATTCTGGATCGCATCGAGAGTCTGGATTTCGACATCTTCGTTCATCGTGCCCGCGTCGGTATCCCACGTCGTGCCGCGGTGGGCAGCCGCGGTCTCGCCCGCGCGCTCCGGTCCAGGCAGGCTCAGCCGGGGCTATGAAACCGGCTGAGCCGCAGCCTCTTCGGCCGCGCCCGTGATGTTGCGGGTCATCCCGCCGAAGATGAGCGCATGGAAGGGAGCGATGGCCTTCCAGTACAGGTGACCGGCCAGACCGTGCGGGTCGAATACGGCCCGCTGCCGGTAGACCGTGCCGAGCGCGTCCGTGTCCACGCTCAGCTCCAGCCACGCCCTCCCGGGCACCCGCATCTCCGCGCGCAACACCAGAGTGTGCGGTCGTTCGATGCGTTCCACACGCCACCAGTCCAGCGCCTCGCCGGCGTGCAGCCGATGCGGATCCCGCCTGCCCCGCCGCAATCCGGCGCCGCCGGCCAGTCGATCGATCCAGCCGCGCAACGACCACGCCAGCGGAAACGAATACCAGCCGTATTCGCCACCGATGGATTCGATCACCGACCACAGCGTCGCCGGATCGGCCCGGGTGTGGCGTTCTCGCACATCGACGTAGAGGGAACCGCCCGACCACGCGGGATCGGTGGGCAGCGGGGACGACGGTTCACGACCGAGCTGATCGGCATCAGACCAGCGGGTAGGGACATCGAGGTCGCGGATACGCGTCAACGCCAATTCGACCGCCGTGCGGTAGTCGATCAATCCCCGCGCCGGATCGGGGATGTGCTCGGCGATCGCGTGATCTTCGCAGACCACGTCGTTGACCAGCGATTCCATCAACGGCACCGCGATCGCCTTGGGCACCGGGGTCACGAGATTGACCCATTGTGCCGAAAGCCACGGTGTGAGAACCGGGACCGGGACGATCACGCGCCGCGGCAGCCTCGCCACCTCCGCGTAATCGCGCATCATCTGTTCGTAGGTGAGCACATCCGGACCTCCGATGTCGAAAGCACCGCGCACATCCGGCGGCAGTTCGGCCGCCCGCGTCAGGTAGTACAGCACATCGCGCACCGCGATCGGCTGGATGCGGTTGCGGACCCATCGCGGCGTGACCATCACCGGGAGCCGTTCGGTGAGATAGCGCAGCATTTCGAAACTGGCCGAACCGGATCCGATGATCACGGCGGCCTGCATAGCAATCGCCGGAACCGATCCCGCGAGCAGGATGCGTCCGACCTCAGCGCGGGAAGACAGGTGCCGCGACAGTCGCTGGCCGGGCGGGACGATGCCGCCCAGATATACGATCCGGCGTACCCCCGCTCGGGCGGCCTGCTCTGCCACGAGTGTCGCCGCGCGGCGGTCGACCTCCTCGAAATCCGTTCGCGTCAGCGAATGCACCAGGTAGTAGAGCACATCCGCGTCGGCGCAGGCCGCGGCCACATCCTCGGCGCTGAGCACGTCACCGCGCAGGACTTCCACGCTGTCGCGCCACGCGGCGTCGTCGAGTTTGGCGGGTGTGCGGGCCAGCACCCGCACCTCGTGCCCCGCGGCCAGTAGCTCGGGCACCAGGCGGCCGCCGATGTAGCCGGTCGCACCGAACACCACACATCGCATACCGTCTCCTGATCACCGAATCGACTACATGCCGGGTACTTCCACGATCGGCGCCGGATAGGTCGCGTCATCGACGTCCTCGCGCCACGGCCGGTGCACCGCCGCACCGGACAGGTGGGCGAGTTCGGGCAACCAGCGCCGTACATACGCACCCTCGGGGTCGAAGCGGTTCGCTTGCCGCAGCGGATTGAGTGTGCGATTGGGGCGGGTGTCGGTTCCGGTGCCCGCGACCCATTGCCAGTTCATCTGGTTGTTCGCCACATCACCGTCGACCAGCCAGTACCGGAAATGGGCCGCGCCGATCCGCCAATCCAACCGCAGCGTTTTGGCCAGGAACGATGCGGTGATCAGCCGCGCGCGGCCCGGCATCCACCCTTCGTCACGAAGTTGGCGCATCGGCGCGTCGACGATCGGGAAACCGGTGCGACCGTGCGTCCACGCTTCGAACGCCTGCTCGTCCTTGCGAACCTCGACCGGCCCCGAGCGGTAATCGGACCATGCCGCCGCGGGCCGGGCCGCCAGTACCTGATGATGAAAATCGCGCCAGGCCAACTGCCGGGCGAAACTGTGCGCACCCGGATCCGACAGGTCCAGGCGCGACACCACCTCCGCGGCGGACAGGCATCCGAAGTGCAGATACGGCGAGAGGTGCGAGGTGGCGTCGGCGGCGAGATCGTCGTTGGTATCCGCGTACGCGGTGACCGCATCGGACAGCCAGCGGCGCAGCATCTTTCTTCCCGTCGCCTCGCCGCCGACCCGCAGGTTCGGGGAAGCCCGCGCGGTGCGGAGCTTGTCGAGACCGGGTTGTTTCCCGTCCAGCGACGGCACGGTGAGATCTTTCGGCGGTGGCAGCGGACTGCGGTGGCGAGCGGTTTCCCAGCGCCGGAAGTACGGCGTGAACACCGCGAAATGATCGCGTCCGGTGCTCGGCTCGATCGCATCGATATCCACGCTGGTCACCGTCGCGGGGTGCGTTTGCACGCGGCAACCGTGAGATTCGAGTCTGTCGCGCAGGGCCGATTCGCGGCGCTTGCCGTAGTGGCTGACCTCGGCGGCGAGATGCACCGACTCCGCCTGTGACTGGGCGACGATCCGCTCCACCTCGTCGACGACCTTGCCGCGTCGCAGCACGAGATGCCCGCCGCGCGCTCGCAATTCGCCGTCGAGCTCGTCCAGCGCGGCGGCGAGGAATCGCACCCGGTTGGGCGCGGCCTCCGAGCCGGTGACCAACGATTCGTCGAGGACGAACAGCGGGACCACCGCATCGCCGGCACGCTGCGCCGCGGTCAGCATCGGATTGTCGTGCACCCGCAGGTCACGGGTGAACAAAGCTATCGCCACACCCATCGCCACTCACCTCCACTCACCGAACTCGCCATGGCTGGTACGTCGCATCGAGCCGAGCTCAGAGCCGGCACAGCGGGGTGATGTCGTCTCGCCCGCCGGTCACCGGCGAGGTCAGGTACAGGCACGGCTGCTCACCAGCGGAGACGATCGCCGCGACGATCTGGTTCCACTGGTCCGCGTCCAGTGCGGGCGTGCGAGACAGCACGAATCCAGAGATCCGGAAGGGGTCGGTGACGAGAGCCCAGGAGTAGTCCGGCCCGAGCGCGGTCACGATGTAGTTGGGCGGGCCGTCCAGGCTTTCCTGTGTCGGCACCCCGGGGAACGCGACGCGCAACTGTGCCCCGGTCACCGGATCGACCACGCGCGCCGCACCCTGAATGTCGTTGGGCGCACCCGACCACGTGGTGCACGAATTGTGAACGGACACATCACCGTTCGGAAGGACGGCGTACTCGGCACGCGTATCGCGAGCACAGACGAGATTGAAAAACTGAGGAACCGCGGCGAGCTGATACCACGTTCCGAGGTAACGGTTCAGATCGAGCGAGGGAACGGGAGCCGGTCCGGCCGCGGGTGTCGGACTCGCCCCCGCCGGTGCCGCGACGCCGCCGAACACGACCGCCGCCAGGACGGCGACACCGGCCAGCCGAGCCGGGCGCATCGCTGTCGCAGCGAAGAGGACCAGCCGACGGGCACCACCGGCCAGCATTCTCACCACCTTCCCGTCGAAGCCTCCGGGCCGGTCTACCTGCGAGCGATGTTCGAGCACCTGCGACTCCTCTGTTCGATGAGCATGGGTTCGACAACACTGCCGATCCTACAGCAATCGATGCGGAATCGATGCATAATGGGAGTGTCACCCCCGCGTCTCTCCTTCGTCCCCTACCGCCGTCCACTACCGCGCGGGCACCGCAGCACTGCGACCTCGAGCACTGCGACCTTGCGGCGCCCATGCCCGTGAAAGGCAGAATGATCGTCATGTCCGATGCCTTGCCCCCCGACAACGACGCAGCCGGATTCTCGGTACGTACCGTCGCGGAACGCATCGGCATTCCCACCGCGACGCTGCGCAGTTGGAATCAGCGCTACGGCATCGGCCCCTCCCAGCATCGGCGCGGTCGCCACC
This sequence comes from Nocardia elegans NBRC 108235, assembly GCF_001612845.1. GTDB lineage: Bacteria > Actinomycetota > Actinomycetes > Mycobacteriales > Mycobacteriaceae > Nocardia > Nocardia nova. The sequence continues at coordinate 169,773 of NZ_BDBF01000001.1, forward strand.
GCCTGTACTCCGAAGCCGATATCGCCCGGCTCGAGCGCATGGTCGTACTCGTCCGAGGCGGATCGAGCCCGGCGCGAGCGGCCGAGTCCGTGCGCGCGCCACTGCCGGTCGCCGGAGACCACGCATCCCTTCTCGAGGCCGCCTTCGCCTCCGACCCGACCACACTGCAGGCGTTGCTCTTCGCCCACATTCGCGCGTTCGGCGTGGCCGACACCTGGGACCGGCTGTGCCGCCCGGCCTTCGCCGAGATCGTCCAGCGGCAAGGAGCGGGCATCGGGTGCATCGACGTCGAACACCTTCTGTCCTGGTGCATTACGGCCGCACTGCACCGCGCGGTCCCGCCCCCGGCCGACGCGTCCGCGGCCCCCGTACTGCTCGCCTGCACCAGCGGCGAAGCCCACTGCCTGCCACTCGAGGTCCTGCGCGCCGCACTCGCCGAACTCGACGTCCCGGCCAATATGCTCGGCCCCGATGTCCCCACTCCAGCCCTCGGCGACGCCCTCGATCGCAGCGCGTCGAGCTCGGTAGCGGTGCTGTGGTCACAGCAGGAATCGACCGCGCTCCTCTCGGCCGTGCGCACCTGCGCCGACCGCGGCACGCGCGTCCTGTTGGCAGGCCCCGGCTGGCAGCACGTACCCGCCCCGGACACCGCCGATATCGTCGCCGACCTCCAGTCCGCGCTGAAAGAGCTGACCGGCGCCCACCCGGCAGAGGTGTAGCCGCAACAAGGCTGATCGGCGTCACCCGTGGGCCGGCGCGACGGCAGAACTCCGCGCCCGGACAGCTCAGCAAGAGCTCGAGAGGCCTTGTCCCACCGCACACGTAATGCTAATTTTCGTAGAAGAGAATCACATTCTCATGCTCGCCGACCCCACCGGCAGCTCGAAAGGTCGATCACGTGCGCGTCATTCAATGGACCACCGGGAAGGTCGGAAAGCTCAGTCTGCGCGGGATTCTCGACGATCCGCGGCTCGAGTTGGCCGGTGTCTACGCCTATTCCGACGACAAGGTCGGGGTGGATGCGGGCAGGCTGTGCGGCCGGCCGGATACGGGGGTGGTCGCAACCGCCGATATCGATGCACTGCTCGCGCTGGACGCGGATACCGTCCTCTATACGCCGTTCATGGCCGACCTCGACCATGCGACGCGGCTGCTCGAAAGCGGCCTCGATGTCATCAGCACCAACTTGTTTCTCAACGTCGGCGGGATTCGGGGCGAGACGGAGCAGAAGCTTGCGGCCGCCTGCGAACGCGGGAACAGCTCGCTGCACATCACCGGCATCAACCCGGGCTGGATCAACGCCGTGACCACCGCGTTGACCGCGGTGTGCCGTGACGTCCGGTCGATTTCGATCTCCGAATCGGCCGATGTCTCCGTCTACGAATCCGCGGATACGTGGCAGGCCCTGGGCATTTCACGTCCCGAGGCCACCCCGGAACTGATCGAGATCGCGAAACTGTGGATGAGTACGTTCCGCGATTCCGTCCAGCGCATGGGCGTAGCCCTCGGCTACGAATTCGACGATATGGACTTCGCCATCGAGTACGCGACTGCCGCCGAAACGGTCGATCTGGGATGGATCCGCATCGAGAAGGACACCATCGCCGCGGTACGTGGCGGATGGACCGGAAAGGTCGGCGAGAAGTCCGTCGTTCGCTCGAACGTCGCGTGGTACCTCACCGACAAGCTCAATGAGAGCTGGGAATTCGACGACGACCACTACCACATCGTCATCGACGGAGAGCCCGAGGTGCGGACCCGGATCAGGTTCGTCCCGCCGGACAGCTGGGGAAATCACGAGTGGGACACCATGACCGCGATGCCCGCGGTGAATTCCGTTTTCGACGTCGCCCGAGCGCCCGCCGGTATCTCGACGTTGAAAGAGGTGGGATTGCCCTGCGCCCCCGCCGATCTGTGGCTGTCGCGGTGACGCCATGGGATATGCCGACGAACTGTTCGATCTGACCGGCAAGGTGGTTCTGGTCACCGGCGGCAGCCGCGGGCTGGGACGAGAGATGGCCTTCGCCGCCGCGCACTGTGGTGCCGATGTCATCATCGCCAGTCGCAACTACGACAACTGCGTGGCGACCGCCGGGGAGATCGCGGAGAAGACCGGCCGCGCCGCCATTCCCTACGGCGTGCACATCGGTCGCTGGGATCAACTCGACGGGCTGGTCGACGCCTGCTACGACCGGTTCGGCCGGATCGATGTCCTCATCAACAATGCCGGAATGCAACCGGTGTACGACGATCTGCCCTCGGTGAGCGAGAAACTGTTCGACGCCATCATCGCCCTGAATCTCAAAGGGCCGTTTCGATTGTCGGCACTCGTCGGCGAGCGCATGGTCGCGGCGGGCCGCGGATCCATCGTCAACGTCAGCTCCACCGGTTCCATCCGGCCGCGCCCGTCGATCGTGCCCTATGCCGCCGCCAAGGCGGGACTCAACGCCATGACCGAGGGTTTGGCCCTGGCATTCGGCCCGGCCGTCCGAGTCAACACCCTGATGGCAGGGCCCTACCGCACCGACGCCACGGCCGGATGGGACCTCGACAACCTCGCCCCGGGCGACAACCCGTTCGCCGCCCACGCCCTCCAACGCATCGGCCGGCCCAGCGAAATCGTCGGAGCCGCACTGTTTCTCGCCTCCGACGCCTCCAGTTACACCACCGGATCGATCCTCCGCTCCGACGGCGGTATGCCGTAGAGCCCCGCTCTGCGGCCGACAGCTCGCTGGCCGGTCGCGAATCTCACCGGCTCAGCGGCTCTGTTCCGACGTCGACGCGCTCGCGGCGACCGACGGCACCGACGGTCCGGAATCGGCCGGCGCCTCTCGGATCCAGCGCCCCGGCCACCAGATTCTCGGACCGATCAGCGCGAACAGCGCGGGTATCACCAGGGTTCGAATGACGAAGGTATCGAGCAGGATACCGACGCCGACCACGATGCCCAGCTGGGTCAGCGTGATCAGTGGCAGGACGCCGAGGACGGCGAACACCGCGGCCAGCACGATTCCGGCGCTGGTGATCACCCCGCCCGTGGAGCCGACCGCGCGGACGATGCCGCCGGTCACGCCGTGGCCCGGTGTCTCCTCGCGGGCTCGGGTGACCAGGAAGATCGTGTAGTCGACGCCCAGCGCCACCAGGAACAGGAAGGCGAACAGCGGCACGTTGGTGTCCAAGGCCGGAAAGCCGAACACGTAGGTGCTGAGCAGGCTTCCGATGCCCAGTGCGGCCAGGGCACTGAGCACGGTGACCGCGACCAGCAGGAGCGCGGCCGGCACTGCCCGCAACAACACCAGAAGTACCAGCAGGACGACCACCAGAACGAGCGGCATGATCACGAGCTGATCGCGCCGGGCCGCGTCCCGGGTGTCCAGGGCGACGGCATCGGAGCCGCCGACCAGCGCCTCGGCGCCGGGCACGGAGGACAGTGCGGTGCGCAGGCGACTGACATCGGCGAATGCCGCCTCGGAGGCGGGTGGCGCGTCCAGGATCACCGACCAGCGCGTCAACCCGTTGCCCGAGACGCCGGCGGGTATCGCGCGCACGACGCCGGGGGTGCTGTCGAGGGCCGACTGCACGGCCGGCGCGGCGTCGGTGCGCGCCAGCACGATCGCGGGATCGCTTGCGCCGGAGGAGAAATGCTCGCTCACCGCACGCAGGCCGTCGACCGATTCCGCCTGCACGCGGAACTGCTCGGACTGTGCGAGCCCGACATGGGCGAACGGCAGCGCGGCAGCACATGCGGCCGCGACGAGCAGAAAGACGCCGGCCACCACGCCGGGCCGCCGCACCACCTTCTCCGCGACGGTGTGCCAGGCGCCGGAGGTCGCGGTGTCATGGCCGTCGACACGAGGAACGAACGGCCAGAACACCTTTCGTCCGCACAGCGCCAGCGCCGGAGGCAGTGCGACGAGGACGAAGACCGCCGCGATCAGAAGTCCCACCGCCCCGAAGGCGCCCAGTCCGCGAGTGTTGGGCAGCAGCGCGAGCAGCAGTATCAGCAAGGCCAGCACGACCGTCAGATTGCTGGCGAGCACCGCGGGCCCGGCTCGCCGAACGGCGATCCGCAACGCCGCCCGATGGTCCTCGGTCCGATACAACTCGTCGCGGTAGCGCGACACCAGCAGCAACGCATAATTCGTGCCGGCCCCGAAGACCAGGACGCTGGTGATTCCCGCGGTCGAACCGTCGAACGTCAGACCGCTCACCTGGGCGAGGGCATTACCCGCCGCCGATGCGACCCGGTCGGCGACCGCCACCACCGACAGCGGAATCAGCCATAGCACCGGCGAGCGGTAGGTCGCTATCAGCAGCACCATCACCACGGCGGCGGTGACCGCGAGCAGCAGAGTGTTGGCGCCGGAGAAGGAGTCGGCGATATCCGCGCCGAAGGCCGGGCCGCCGGTGATGCGCACCCGCAGGTCGGCGGGTGCGCCCGCACGCGCGGCCGTGCGCAATTCGTCGATCCGGTCGGTCAAGGCGAAGCCGTTCAACTCGGCCGGGATCGGCGTCTGACCGAGTGCGGCGCGCTGGTCCGGCGACACCACGATCCCCGGCCCGCTCGCACCGGAACGTATCCGGGTCAGGGCCGCATCGGCCTGCGCTCGATCGTCCGGGGTGAGGACTGCCCCGTCGGCGCGCGTGACGATCAGGACCGCCGCCGCCGAATCCCCACCGGGGAACTGCCGCAACAACCGCTGTACCTGCGCGGATTCGGCGTCGTCAGGCAGCGAATTCGGCGCCGAGCCACCCGATTCGCCCCCACCGGACAAGCCGAGCACCGCGACGGCGGCGACCACCATGGCTACCAGGACGAGCCACCCTTTACGTCCGGAGACGATCTGCGCATATCGATCCCATCCGCCCATGCGCAAACTATTTCAGAAACTGAAATAATTTGCAAAGGGTCGGCCTCCGAGCCGATACGCTGTGTGCACTGCGCGCAGGAACGAGAAGGGAGACAGAGGTGACCGAGAGTTCGATCGATGCGTCACCCCCCGATCGCGACGAACTCGAGACGGCGATCGCCCGCGACATCCGCGCGCTCACCGCCGTCTCGGATCGGATCTCGCATCTCTTCGCACATTCGAACGAATTGCGCCCCAACGACTTCCGCGCGCTCATGCATATCGCCACCGCCGACGCGGAAGGAACGCCCCTCACCGCCGGAAGGCTCGGAACGCTGCTGGGCGTCTCTCCCGGCGCGATCACCTACCTGATCGAGCGCATGATCGAGTCGGGCCACATCGAACGCGAACCCGACGACGCCGACAAACGCCGGGTGCTGCTGCACTACAGCGATCACGGCATGAGCGTGGCCGCGGGATTCTTCACCCCGATCGGCATGCGCACCCGGACCGCACTCGCCGGCCTGCCGGACGCGGACCTGCAAGCCACCCATCGCGTCCTGACCGCCATAGTCGGCGCCCTCCGCGACCACAGCGCGGCGATCACGTCCGAATCCGACAGGCCGAACCGATAGGCGTTCCGGCCCGGTCACAGCACCGCGTCGCGTAGGTCGTCCGGCAGCCGACCGATAACAGCGCGCAGGTCGAGGCCATCGCACGACCGGCCGGTTGCGTTTGCGCGCCCACGCTGGCCGTACTGTGACCGACGTGGCGCCCGTAGCAACCCCGGAACCCCTGCCCGACTCCGCGGAGCTGGCGAGGGCGTGCGGGAGCGACATCGACCAGCTCACCGCCCGGCTCATGGCGGCCGTGTTCACCGACGATCCGGAGTGGACGGACTATTCGGCGGTGAGCCGAGCGGATCTGCGCGACGGATGCCGCCGGTTCCTGACACGGGTGCTGGAACTGCTCGCGGCGAAAGGGGCCGGCGCCGAACAGGACGATGTGGCCGCCGCGATCGGCCGCCAGCGCGCCGCGCAGGGCGTTCCGCTGGAGGCCATGCAGCGCACCTTCCGCCTGGGCGGGCGCATCGTGTGGGAAGCCCTGATGGATCGCGCCGGAGCGATGTCACCTGCCGATTTCCGCGAAATCGGGACTGCCATGTGGGCGGTGGTCGACGGGATGTCCTCGGCGCTGGTGACCTCCTATCGCGGCGCCGAACTCGATCGTGTTCGGCGCGACGAGCGCCGCCGCCACGCTCTGATCGAAGACGTCCTCTCCGGGCGCGGCCGCGATGCCGTCTTCGCCGCGCACGCGGCGCGCGAACTCGACATCCCCGCCGGCGGCGACTACCTGGTGGTCGTGGCCCGCGGTGAACCGCAGCCGCTGCGGCCGGGGACCGAAAGCGCGTTGGCGGCCATGGGAATTCGCTCGGTCCGCCACGATCGCGGCGATCACACGGTCGGCATCGTCGCGCTGGAACAGCATTCCCCGCAGCAGGTGGCGGAGGTGCTGGAACCGCTGGTTCTCGGACGCGCGGGGCTTTCTCCGGCGGTCGAGGGATTGGCCGAGATCGACGTCGCCCACGCACTCGCCACGCTCGCACTGGATACCGCGCCGCGAGGTCACGACGCCACCCTCACCCGGCTGGACGATAACTACCCGGAAGCCCTGCTGGTGCGCGCGCCCGATCTGGCGCAGCGATTGGTGCAGCGATCACTGGGCCCGATCCTGGCGTTGCCCGCGAAGGAGCGCGACATCCTGCTGCGCACGCTGACGGTCTGGCTGGCCGAGAACTGCTCGGCCGCCCACGCCGCACCGCTGTTGCACTGCCACCGCAACACGGTCATCAACCGGCTTCAGCGCGCCGCGACGCTGCTCGGGCGGCCGCTGGAGGGCCCCCGCCACCAACTCGAACTCTCCCTCGCGCTCACCGCCCGCGAACTGCTCGAACGCCCGGCCGGCTGAGCCCTCGGCGCCGAACAGCCGCGAGCGGAATTGGGCGCAGAGCCCAATCCCGAGCCGCAATTCCTGGGCTTGCCGGGAATTGTCCGGCGTCCACGCACGGATAAGACTCCACACCTGATGACCCACACCGCAACCGGATTCGGGTCAACCGATTCAGGACGAGGAGCACCACAAGTGCCGGAATTCGATCTCTTGATCATCGGCGGCGGGCCGGGCGGGTATGTCGCGGCGATCCGCGCCGCCCAGCGCGGCCTGCACGTCGCCGTGGTGGAAAAGGAACGCCCCGGCGGGGTGTGCCTGAACTGGGGGTGCATACCCACCAAGGCCATGCTGCGCTCGGCGGAAGTATTCGAAACACTCAGCACAGCAGCCGATTTCGGAGTTCACGCCGACAACGTTCGCTTCGACTTCGCCGCCGTCCGCCGGCGCAAGGACGGCATCGTCGCGGAGCTGACCGGCGGCGTGGCGGGGCTACTGAAGGCCAACGGCGTCACCGTGATCGAGGGACATGCCCGCTTCACTGGACCGACCACCGTGGAGATACTCGAGCCCGGTCCCTCGCCGATCTTCGCCGACGGGCCCCGCTACGGCGCCGCCCCGGCCGGCACCGCGAGCCGCACGGTCACGGCCACCGACGTGATCGTCGCTACCGGGTCCGTGCCCGCGCTGCTGCCCGTTCCGGGCGCCGATCTGCCGGGCGTGATCACCTCCGACGGCGCGTTCGGATTGACCGAGGTGCCCGAGCGGCTCGTCGTCATCGGCGGCAGCGCTGTCGGCGCCGAATGGGCGGGGCTGTTCGCCACCTTCGGCGCCGACGTGACCATCGTGGAGATGCAGGATCGCCTGGTCCCGTTGGAGGACAAGGAGATCGGCGCCGCGCTGGGCCGCGCGTTCACCAAACGCGGCGTCAGCGTGCTGACCGATTGCACCGTCACCGGCATCGAGCGGAGTGGCGATGCGCTGACGGTCGACGTCGACGGCGCGACGCCTCGGAAGATCCAGGCCGACGTCGTGCTCGTCGGTGTGGGCCGTCGTCCCAACACCGCCGATCTCGACCTGAAGTACGCCGGAATCGACACCGACGCACGGGGATTCATCCCCGTCGACGACCGGCTGCGGACCACCGCCGAGCATGTCTACGCCATCGGCGATGTCACCGGCAAAGCCTTGCTGGCGCACGTGGCGTCCCATCAGGGCCTCACCGCCGCCGACGTGATCGCCGGACACGACGCCCGCATCGACTACACCGTGATCCCCGCGGCGACGTTCACCCATCCGGAGATCGCGAGCGTCGGCCTGACCGAGGACGCGGCGCGCGCCGGCGGCCACGAGGTGATCACCGCGAAATTCCCGTTCGCCGCACTCGGGCGAGCCAAGACGCTCGGCGAGACCGAGGGCTTCTGCAAGATCGTGGCCGGGGCACGCCATCGGGAAGTACTCGGCGTGCACATCATCGGGACCTCCGCCGGCGACCTGATCGCCGAAGGCGCACTGGCGATCTCGCTCGAAGCGACACTCGACGAACTCGCCGACACCATCCACGCCCACCCCACCCTCGGCGAGATCGGTATGGAGACAGCCCTGACCGGGCTCGGACTGCCGATCCACACCGCGCCGCGTTCACGTTGAGGAGCACCACCGTGACTACCACGACCCCGCAGCAGGCCACCCGCACGTCGACCCGACGCGCACCGAAGCGACCGGCCGTGTCGACCGCGACGGAGCAAGCCCGGACCGCAGCGAGCGATTCTCTGCCGGCCGACCGAACCGCCACGCAGATAGCATCATTCGAGTCCCGTGTGGCGGCCGAGCATCCCGATACGCTGCGAAAGCTGTATCGCGACATGCTGTTCGTGCGCCGGTTCGAGGAGCGCACCGCCCAGAGCTATCAGCAGGCCAGGATCGGCGGCTACTGTCACCTCAACCTCGGTGAGGAGGCCACCGTGGTCGGCCTCGGCGCGGCGATGCGCCCCACCGACTACCTGTTCACCAACTACCGCGAACACGGCTACGCCCTCGCCAAGGGCATCGCGCCCGGCCGGGTCATGGCCGAACTGTACGGCCGCTCCACCGGTACCTCCAAAGGGTGGGGCGGATCGATGCACATGTACGACACCGAGACTCGGCTGCTCGGCGGCTACGCCATCGTCGGCGGCCAGGTACCCCTCGCCGTCGGCGCCGCACTGGCGATCGACTACCGCGGCGGCGACGATGTCGTCGTCTGCCAAATGGGTGAGGGCACAACGAATATCGGCGCCTTCCACGAATCGCTCAACCTCGCCGCACTGTGGAATCTGCCGATCGTCTTCCTGGTGGTCAACAACCGGACCGGCATGGGCACCACCGTCGAGAAGTCCTCCGCCGAACCCGATCTGTGGAAACGCGCCGCCGCCTATCGCATGCGCGGTGAACGCGTCGACGGCACCGACGTCCTCGCCGTCCGCGACACCGCCAGGGATCTCATCGACACCGCACGCCGCGACGGCCGGCCGGCACTGCTGGAGGCGGTCAGCCACCGGCTGAAAGGCCACTCGGTGGTCGACCCCGCGAAATACCGCACCGAGGAAACCGTGACGGCCGCACGATCCCACGACCCCATCGAGATCTGGAAGACCGCGCTACTGAAAGCCGGTGCGCTGAACGATGATTCGGCCGCCGCGCTGGATGCGGAGGTACTCGCCGAGGTCGCCGCCGCCGTCGAGTTCGCCGACACCAGCCCGCACCCGCAGCCGTCCAGCCTGTTCGACTACACCTACGCCACCCCGGTGCCCGGCGATTCCCGCCGCCTGCCCGCCGACCCGCTCTTCACCGCCTGAGGACCGCCCCGTGCCTGTCATGACCTACCGCGAAGCGCTGCGCGAAACCCTGCGCGAGGAAATGCGCCGCGACGACGACATCTTCCTGATCGGTGAGGAGATCGGCGTCTTCGAAGGCTCCTACAAGATCACCGCCGGACTACTGAACGAATTCGGGGAGCAGCGCGTTCGCGACACCCCGATCGCCGAGGAAGGATTCGTCGGCGCGGCCATCGGCGCCGCCATGCTCGGCCTGCGCCCGATCGTCGAGATCATGACGATCAACTTCTCCCTGCTCGCCCTCGACCAGATCGTCAACCACGCCGCCAAGATCTACGGCATGTTCGGCGGGCAGACCAGCGTGCCGATGGTCATCCGCACCCCCGGCGGTGGCGGACAACAACTCGGCGCGACCCACTCCCAGAATATCGAGCTCTACTACGCGTTCGTCCCCGGCCTCAAGGTCGTGGCACCCAGTACCCCGGCCGACGCCCGCGCCCTGCTCAAAGCCGCGATCGACGACGACGACCCGGTGCTGTTCCTCGAGAACCTGTCGCTCTACAACACCAAAGGCGAAGTACCGCAGGACCTTCCGCCCGCCCAGATCGGCAAGGCCGCCGTCACCCGCGAAGGCACCGACATCACCCTCATCGGCTACTCCCGCATGGCCACCGTCTGCACCCAGGTCGCGGACGAGCTCGCCGCCGAGGGCATCTCCGCCGAGGTGATCGACCTGCGCAGCCTGCGCCCGCTCGACCGCGACACCCTCGTCCGCTCGGTCCGCAAGACCGGCTGCGCGGTCATCGGTGAGGACGACTGGCTCACCTACGGCATCGGCGCCGAAATCGCGGCATCGATCTCCGACGGCGCCTTCGACTATCTCGACGCTCCCGTGCGCCGCGTCGCCATGGCCGAAGTGCCGCTCCCCTACGCCAAGCCGCTGGAGAAGCTGGCCCTGCCGTCCGTCGAGTCGCTCTACACCGCCGCCGTCGAAACCCTTGCGGCCGTGGGCAAGCGACGCTGAGAGGAAAGACCGTTGTCCGAAATCACCATGCCCCGCCTCTCCGACACGATGGAAGACGGCGTCGTCGCCAACTGGCTCAAACAGGTCGGTGACACCGTCACCCGCGGCGAAGTGCTCGCCGAAATCGAAACCGACAAAGCACTGATGGAACTCGAGGCCTACGACGACGGCATCCTCGAAAACATCATCGCCGCCCCCGGAACGCGTGTTCCGATCGGCGAACCCATCGCCATCCTCGGCGACGGCAGCGGGACCGCCGCCGCACCCGCACCGTCATCGGCGCCTGTTTCGCAGACCCAGCCCGCATCGGCACGGCAGAGCATCGAGCAGCAGCCGGAGCCGGCCGACATCGCATCGGAACGACGGCAGACCGCGCCACAGCCGGGCCCGGCCCCTGCCGACGCGGCGCCGGCAGGGTCTGTTGCGTCCTCCGCCTCCGACGCCGTCCGCCGTAAATCCTCGCCCCTGGCGCGCAAGATCGCGCAGGAACTCGGTGTCGACATCACGACCGTCACGGGGACCGGCCCCGGCGCACGCATCACCCGAATCGACGTCGAAAACGCTCACGCGGCAAAAGCTTCCACCACTGCGCAAGCGACCGCCGCACCGGAACGCACGGAACCGGGCACCAGTGTCACCCCGGCAACGGGCGACTACGACGAGATCCCCCTGACTACCATCCAGCGCGTCTCCGCCACCCGCCTCACCGAGAGCAAACAGCAGGCGCCACACATCTATCTGACCAGCGCCATCGACGTCACCGAACTCCTGGCCTTCCGCGCCCGGATCAACGAGTCACTCGCCGACACCGGGGCCGGCAAGGTCAGCGTCAACGATCTGCTGGTCAAAGCCGTGGCCACCGCACTACGCGCCAACCCCGCCGTCAACGTCTCCTTTGCCGGCGACACCCTGCGCCGCCACCACGGCATCCACCTCGGCGTCGCCGTCGCCACCCCCGCCGGCCTGCTCGTCCCCGTGATCCGCGACGCCGACCGCAAACCCGTCTCGGCCATCGCCGCCGAAACCCGCGACAAAGCCGAACGCGCACGCGACCGGAAACTCCGCACCGAGGAAATGACCGGCGGCACCTTCACCATCTCCAACCTCGGCATGTACGGCATCGAACACTTCACCGCCGTCATCAACCCGCCCGAAGCCGCCATCCTCGCCATCGGCGCCGCCACCGACGAACTCCGCCTCGACGGCGACGAAGTCGTGAGCCGAAAGATCCTGCGCGTCACCATGTCCGCCGACCACCGCGCCATCGACGGAGCCGTCGCCGCCCAATTCCTCGCCCAACTGAAAGAGCTGATCGAACACCCACTGCGCATCGTGACGTGAGGCCGGTGCGGCGTGGGCAGGCGACGGAGGCTCACCCACGCCGAATCGCCGTTGAGCCACAACTTGAAGTTGACGTCAAGTTCAGATTAAATGGCAATCAGTCCAGTTGTGGTGCACCTCGGCTTCCCGGATTCGGCGGTGGAGCGTCGAGCACCCCGAGAGGAGCCGGGCGATGAGCGGGCAGCAGGCGGAAAATCCGGAGTTCGCGCAGATCGTAGAGGCCGTCGTCCTCGGCATGCCCGCGGCGCGACATCTGGGGTTCTCGTTCCGCCGAATCGAGCGGGGCGAGGTGGAGATCGTGCAGCCGTATCGCACGGAGTTGACCGAGCACAACGGCAACTTTCAGGGCGGCGTGATCGGGTCGCTGGCAGACTTCGCCGGTGGTTCCGCGGCGGGAACGCTCCTGCCGGCCGGCTGGGTGAACATGACGGTCGACTACACCGTCAAACTTCTGTCTCCGGCGCGAGGTGAGTATCTGGTGGCCCGTGGGCGGGTCGTGAAGCCCGGCAAGGCGCTCACCGTCGCGGCGGCCGAGGTCTACGGGGTCGACCAGGGTGCCGAAACACTCTGTGCGACAGCGTTGGTCACGATGCGAAACATCGACCTGCGCAGCGCGGGAGGTACGCCCGCGGTTTCCGCCGCCGGTCGCGGAGATGCGTGATTCCACCGCTCGCCGGATTCTCCTGTTCGGGCCTAGGCGTGCGAACACATCCTCGGCAACCCGGTGATCGGCGCGATGGCGAGGCCGAATCGGCGCGCATTGCTACTGTTTTTCATGACCAGTGACTCGGCGCGGCGTAGAGAACAGCTGCGCGAATTCCTCCGCAGTCGCCGCGAACGGCTCGATCCGGCCGAGGTCGGGCTGGTGGCGACCGGACGACGTCGCACGCCGGGCCTGCGGCGCGAAGAGGTCGCACAGCTCGCGGGGGTCGGCGTGTCCTGGTACACGTGGCTCGAGCAGGGGCGCGATATCAAGGTGTCGACCGAAGTGCTGGACGCGATCGCGAGCGCACTGCGATTGACCGAGTGGGAGCGGGCCCACGTGTATCGGCTGGCGGGGATGAATCCGCCCCGGGCCGTGCGGGATCGGGATGCACAGGTCACCGCGGAACTGCGGCATCTGCTCATGGTGTGGTCACCGCGGCCCGCGGTGCTGCGTGACCGGTACTGGAACATCCTGGCCGTCAACGACGGGGCACGGATGGCCTTCGGCTACGACTGCGACGACTACAACTGTCTCGTCTCGTTTTTCACCAACGCGAGCTACCGGGAGATGCACCTGCACTGGGCCGCTGCCGCACCGGCGGTCGTCGCCGCCTATCGCGCGGATGCGGCCCTGAACGATCCCGAATTCGACAGGGTGATCACCGAACTCTCCGCGATCAGTGCGGAATTCGCCGAACTGTGGGCGCGGCACGAGGTGGGCGCCCCGACGCAGGCGGTGCACGCGCTGCGCCATCCGGCGGCGGGCGAGCTGTTCTTCGACACCACCACGTTGATCGTCGCGGACCATCCCGATTGGCACCTCGTGCTGTACAACCCCCGGCCGGGCACCGAGACCGAGCAGCGGCTGAGCCTGCTGACGCGGGATCGGGCGGCCGCACCCGCATAGCCTGGTGGTGGTTATCCCACGTTGATCTCGCACTGGTTGTCGAGGCCGGTCCTCGGCAGGCTTCTTCCCATGGCACACAACAGATTCGACGGCAAGATCGCACTGGTCACGGGCGGGACGAGCGGTATGGGACTGGCCACCGCGCGGCGGTTGCGCGACGAGGGCGCGCGGGTGATCGTCACCGGCCGCGACCCGGCCCGGCTGGCCGCGACCGCCGATGAACTCGGGCCGGAGGCGCTCGCGATCGCCGGCGACACGACCGACCTCGCCGCCATCAACGCCGTCTTCGAGACCGTCCGGAACAGGTACGGCCGGTTGGACGTGCTCTTCGTGAATGCGGGCATCGGATTCTTCCCGCCGACCGAGGCGGTGACCGAGGCCGATTTCGACCGGGTGATCGGCGTCAACGTCAAAGGGGTGTTTTTTACCGTGCAGAAGGCGATTCCGCTGCTGGCCCCCGACGCGGCCGTCGTGATCAACGCCTCGTGGGCACTGCACCGCGGCATGCCGTTCGGCTCGCTGTATTCGGCGACCAAGGCCGCGGCGCACAATCTGGCACGCACGTTCGCTGCCGAATTGGGCGCCAAGGGAATTCGGGTCAACTCGGTGAGCCCGGGATATATCGACACCCCCGCGCTGCGGGCCGAGCTTCCCGAGGCCGTGCAGAGCGCGGTGGCCGGCGAAATCGTCGCCGGCCGGATCGGCTCCGCCGAGGACGTCGCCGCCGCCGTGGCCTTCCTGGCCTCGCCCGAGGCGTCGTACATCACCGGCCAGGATCTGCTCGTCGACGGAGGGCTGGTGGGCCTGGTTCCGAGCGCGGCGGCCTGATCCCCCGGCGATAGCACTGCGCAAAACGCTGTTCACCCGGGCGCATGGGCTCGTCTGTCGGAGGCGGCGGAAGTCACCGATTCGCGCCGGCACCGCCGGTGCCGGCGATCGGCGCACACCACGAAGACCGGAAATCTGTCGTCTCGCGGACGCGGCTGGAAATGCACACGCACCGGCCGATCCGACAGCAGCGGCACCTCCCCCTCCAGCGAGGTATAGACCCACGGCCCCTCGTCGAGTTCGACGATCGCGACCGTCGACGGCGCCGGCGCACCACTCGCACCGCCACGGTCCACCACCCGCCACGACACGATCGAACCCACACCCGACGACGGCACCCGTTCCAGGTCATCCGACGCACACGAGGAACACCCCGCCGTGAGTGGCGCGAACAACTTGTCACACTTCGCGCATCGCCGGATCATCAAGATCTCTTCCGTGGTGCCGGCATGGGACCTGTGCTGAAGCTCGGGTGCAGACATCGAATCCTCCGCAACGTGACCGATAGAACGCACTCCAGGTTCGTCGCCGGCAAGCACCATCGCGACGGTAGAACTACCCGTCCGTATACCTATTTCTCGGAGACCGACTTGCCGAGCCGCGAGCCCCACGGATTCGACGCGGGGCAGATTGCAAGCCTTCTGACCTGCATAAACAGAGTGGGCGCAGAGGGGTTCGAACCCCCGACCGCTGGTGTGTAAAACCAGTGCTCTACCACTGAGCTATACGCCCGGACTTCACCGGCCGGGCGGCGGTGAAGATGGTGTGCTGCGCGGGGCCGGTTGTCCGGAACCGTGCGCGGCGGTTCATGAATCTAGTGCAGTGAGCGCTTTCTCCCAAGCCGCCTGGTCACGGGGCTCTCCGGGGCCGTTCATCTCGGCGAAGCGGATGATTCCGTCCTTGTCCACGACGAAGGTGCCGCGGTTGGGGAAGCCGGTTTTGTCGTTGAAGACACCGTAGGCCTGGGTGACAGCGCCGTGCGGCCAGAAATCCGACAGCAGCGGGAAGGTGTAGCCCTGCTCGGCCGCCCAGATCTTGTGGGTGGGCGGGGGTCCGACGGAGATGGCGAGGATCTCGGCGTTGTCGTTCTGGAACTTCGGCAGTTCGTCGCGCACCTTGCACAGCTCACCCTGGCAGATGCCGGTGAAAGCCAGCGGATAGAAGACGATCAGGACATTCTTGTGGCCCCGGTAATCGGCGAGGCTCACATCCTGGTTGTTCTGATCCTTCAGCGTGAAATCCGGTGCGGCCGTTCCCACTTCGAGCGGCATGCGCAGTCCTCCTGTCTTCGACGGCGGGCTGTTCCGGTACTCGGCGGCCGCCCGTGCGAAACAATAGTCACGCGGTGGATCAGCGCTGCTTCGAGGGCGTCTTGGGCTGCATCAGCTTGGTGCCGGTCCAGGTGCCGAGGCTGACCGGTGTGGTCGACGTCAACCCCGCGGTGGGGGCGGATTCGGCGATCTCGCTGGGATCGACATGGCCGGGCTGACCGGTCTTGGGGGTGAGCACCCACACGACACCGTCCTCGGCGAGCGGACCGATGGCATCCATCAGCTCGTCGACCAGGTCCCCGTCTCCGTCGCGCCACCACAGCAGTACGACGTCGATCACCTCGTCGGTGTCCTCGTCGAGTAGCTCGGAGCCGATCGCGTCCTCGACAGACGCCCTCAACTCGTCTGCGGTGTCCTCGTCCCAGCCCAACTCCTGAACCGCCATGCCGTGGGCAATGCCAAGCTTCTGAGCGTAGTTCTGCGCGTCCGCCGCGGCGACCACGGTGGTGTCCTCCTCAACTCCCGACAACAGATAGTTGCAAGCGAACATGGTTATCGGCCGCAACGCAAGCCGATCCGCCCAAATAACCTCCGAAATGTCGCGGATGCATGCCCCGGGGCGAAGCCTGCAGAGGCGGTTCGCAACGCCCTGAGCGGCCCCGGGACATCCGTTTCCCGGCTATCGCGCCGGGCATGCGGTCCGCACCGCGTTCAGCGCGTCGTTGACTCGCTTACTGGCATCGTTGAGCGTGCCGACCGGTGCGGTGTAGGTCATCTTGCGGGATTCGCCGGCCAGGCCGCGGGCGGCGTTCACGTATTCGGTGAGCTTCTGCGCGAGATCCGGGGGTAACGCGTCGCCGGCGGCGGTGACCCGCCCCTCCACGGTCCGCGCGGCGTCCTCGAGGGTCTGCGCGGCGGAATCGCGCTTGGCGTCCTGGTCGGGGGCGTTCGCATCGTGCGCGTCGACGAAGTCGTTGTACTTCGTCACCGCGGCACCGGTGGTGTCACGGAACGGTGTGCAGTTGTCGGCGACGGCTTTCGTCTGCGCGGCAGCCTTTTTCGACGAGGTGGCCGCGGCCGAGGACGCTGCCATCTCGGTCCGGAACGCGGCCGCATCCGCCTGGTTCACGGTCGCGGTACCGTGGACAGCGGTAGAGCATCCTGCCACCACCAGTCCGGTGCCGACCGCCAAGGTCGCGCACATCAGTCCGAACCCACGTGGGTTCAGCAGTTTCATCGTCCTCCCCGCTTCTCGAGCAGTCGAAAGAATGTCCTGTGGCGAGTTCGCTGCAACGAGCGTCACAGCCTAGCGAACGGTACTGGATTTACGGCTGACATGATGACCTGGGACGCATCATCGACAAGGATGTGAGGTGCGCCCCAAACCGTGAGCGACGGA
Organism: Nocardia elegans NBRC 108235; assembly: GCF_001612845.1. Taxonomy (GTDB): domain Bacteria; phylum Actinomycetota; class Actinomycetes; order Mycobacteriales; family Mycobacteriaceae; genus Nocardia; species Nocardia nova. Next base: position 186,861 of record NZ_BDBF01000001.1, read on the forward strand.
CGGCCCGCACACCAGCGGTGCTGCCCGGGGTTAGAGCCATCAGCTTGTCCACCCCCTGTACGAGGAGCATTGATTTTGACCGACCTGATGCACCCGATTTCGTCAAGTTCTGCATCCGACCCCGAGCCGACGAGCGCCAACGGTTCCGCCGACCACCAGTCGGCGCCCGCCCGCCCGGCCGGTGCGCGTGTGCGTGTGATCCGCGAGGGGGTGGCGTCATATCTACCGGACATCGACCCGGAGGAGACGAGCGAGTGGCTCGACTCCTTCGACGAGATGCTCGAGCGCGAGGGCCCCGGCCGCGCACGCTATCTGATGCTGCGCCTGCTGGAGCGCGCCGGTGAACGTCACGTCACCATCCCGTCGTTGACCTCCACCGATTACGTCAACACCATCCCCACCGAGAACGAGCCCTGGTTCCCCGGCGACGAAGAGGTCGAGCGCCGCTACCGCGCCTGGATCCGCTGGAACGCCGCGGTCATGGTGCATCGCGCGCAACGGCCGGGAATCGGTGTGGGCGGCCATATTTCGACCTACGCGTCGTCCGCGGCGCTGTACGAGGTCGGCTTCAACCACTTCTTCCGCGGCAAGAACCATCCCGGCGGCGGCGACCAGATCTTCATCCAGGGCCACGCCTCCCCCGGCATCTACGCCCGCGCCTTCCTCGAGGGCCGGCTGACCGAGGATCAGCTCGACGGGTTCCGCCAGGAATACAGCCACGGCGGTCCGGGTCACGGACTGTCGTCGTATCCACACCCGCGCCTGATGCCCGATTTCTGGGAGTTCCCCACGGTCTCCATGGGCTTGGGCCCGATGAACGCCATCTACCAGGCGCGCTTCAACCACTACCTGCACGATCGCGGGATCAAGGACACCTCCGATCAGCACGTGTGGGCCTTCCTCGGCGACGGCGAGATGGACGAGGCGGAATCGCGCGGCCTGGCCCATGTGGCGGCGCTGGAGGGTCTGGACAATCTGACCTTCGTCGTCAACTGCAACCTGCAGCGCCTCGACGGCCCGGTCCGCGGTAACGGCAAGATCATCCAGGAGCTGGAGTCGTTCTTCCGCGGCGCCGGCTGGAACGTCATCAAGGTGATCTGGGGCCGGGAGTGGGACGCGCTGCTGGGCGCCGACCGCGACGGCGCCTTGGTCAACCTGATGAACTCGACCCCGGACGGCGATTACCAGACCTACAAGGCCAACGACGGCGCCTACGTGCGCGAGCACTTCTTCGGCCGCGATCCGCGCACCAAGGATCTGGTCAAGGATCTGACCGATCAGCAGGTCTGGAACCTCAAGCGCGGTGGCCACGACTACCGCAAGATCTACGCGGCCTACGCCGCGGCGCTGGCGCATCAGGGCAAGCCGACGGTGATCCTGGCCAAGACCATCAAGGGTTACGGCCTGGGCAAGCACTTCGAGGCGCGCAACGCGACGCACCAGATGAAGAAGATGACGCTCGACGATCTGAAGGCGTTCCGCGACGTGCAGCGCATTCCGATCACCGACGCCCAGCTCGAGGCCGATCCGTATCTGCCCCCGTACTACCACCCGGGCATGGATTCGCACGAGATCGGCTACATGCTGGACCGGCGGCGTGCGCTGGGCGGCTTCGTGCCCGAACGTCGCTCGACGGCAAAGCCTTTGCAGCTGCCCGGCGACGCGCCCTACGCCTCGGTGCGCAAGGGCTCGGGCAAGCAGAACGTGGCGACCACCATGGCGTTCGTGCGGCTGATGAAGGAACTGTTGCGCGACAAGGAGATCGGCAAGCGCATCGTGCCGATCATCCCGGACGAGGCCCGCACCTTCGGTATGGACTCGTGGTTCCCCTCGTTGAAGATCTACAACCGCAACGGGCAGTTGTACACCTCGGTCGACGCGGAATTGATGCTGGCCTACAAGGAAAGTCAAGTGGGCCAGATTCTGCACGAGGGCATCAACGAGGCCGGCTCGACCGCATCGTTCACCGCTGCCGGTACGTCGTACGCCACCCACGGCGAGCCGATGATCCCGCTCTACATCTTCTATTCGATGTTCGGGTTCCAGCGCACCGGCGACGGCCTGTGGGCGGCGACCGATCAGCTGGCTCGCGGCTTCGTCCTCGGCGCGACCGCCGGGCGCACCACGCTGACCGGTGAGGGATTGCAGCACAACGACGGCCATTCGCTGTTGCTGGCCTCCACCAACCCGGCGGTGGTCTCCTACGATCCGGCGTTCGCCTTCGAGATCGCCCATATCGTGCGCGACGGCCTGCGCCGCATGTACGGGGGCGGGCGGCCGCAGCTCGGTCCGGGCGGCACCCTCGCCTCGGAGGTGCCCGGCACCCATCCGGTGATGCAGAACGATACGTTCGGTGGCGAAAACGTTTTCTACTACATCACCCTGTACAACGAGCCGTATCAGCAGCCGGCCGAGCCGGACGACCTCGACATCGAGGGGCTGCTGAAGGGCATCTACCTGTACCGCCGGGGCGGCGAGGGTGACGTGCGCGCCCAGATCCTGGTCGCGGGTGTGACGCTGCCCGACGGCCTGCGCGCGCAGGAACTGCTGGCCGAGGACTGGGGTGTGCAGGCGGACGTGTGGTCGGTGACGTCGTGGAGCGAGCTGCGCCGGGAGGCGCTGGCCAAGGAGATCCACACGCTGCGGCATCCGGATGCCGGAACCGACGCGCCGTACGTCACGCGGGTGCTGTCGCAGGCGCAGGGGCCGTTCGTGGCGGCCTCGGACTGGATGCGCGCGGTGCCGGACCAGATCCGCAAATGGGTCCCCGGTGACTACACCACGCTGGGCACCGACGGATTCGGGTTCTCCGACACCCGGCAGGCGGCGCGGCGGGTGTTCAACGTCGACGCCCAATCCATCGCCCTGGCGGCGCTGGAGGCCCTGGGACGCACCGGCGGGGTCGATCCGTCGGTGGTCGCGCAGGCCGCTGCCCGCTACCGCGTCGACGACGTCGACGCCGCGCCGAAATCGATGAGCAGCGAAGAACAGCTCGCGTGACCGTTCCGGTAGGGGCGCGAATCGCGCCCCTACCGGGGGGTTGCGGAGACCGACAGCTCGATGACGGAATATTGAACAGTGGAACGTAAACCGCCGCGGCCTCGCCGGGTTTCCGAGGGGTCGTCCGAGCACGAGGTCTATCTGCCGACCGGGGCACTGTCCCCCAATCGGCAAACCCGCGATCCGCTGCCGGACACCCTGCTGAAACGGGTGAAGCAGTTCTCCGGGCGGCTGTCCACCGAGGCGATCGCCTCGATGGAGGACCGGCTACCGTTCTTCGGCGATCTGGATGCCGCCCAGCGCGCGGGCGTGCAGATGCTGGTGCAGACCGCGGTGGTCAATTTCCTGGAGTGGTTGCAGGATCCGGAAAGCGATATCCGCTTCAGCCTCGACGCGTTCCAAGTGATTCCGCAGGACCTCGCCCGCCGGCTGACCTTGCGGCAGACCGTCGACATGGTCCGGGTTGCGATGGAGTTCTTCGAGCAGTGGCTGCCGGCGCTGGCCCGCAACGACCGCCAGCTGGTGGCGCTCACCGAGGCGGTGCTGCGCTACGGCCGCGAACTCGGTTTCGCCGCGGCGTCGGTCTACGCCTCCGCGGCCGAATCCCGCGGTGCCTGGGACACCCGCCTGGAGGCGCTGGTGGTCGACGCCGTGGTGCGTGGTGACACCGGCGCCGAAATGCTCTCGCGCGCGGCCACATTGAACTGGGATGCCACCGCCGCCGCGACGGTGCTGGTCGGCACACCACCGAAAGATCAAGTGGCCGTGGCGAGTTCGGTGCACGTCGTCGCCGCCCGGCACGGCCGCGCCGCGCTCGCGGTGGTACAGGGTTCCCGGCTGGTGATGGTGGTCAGCGGCAATCTCGGCGATACCGGCTACCCCTCGCCGTTCCTGATGGATCTACTCGCCGAGGCGTTCTCCGAGGGGCCGGTGGTGATCGGCCCGACCATGCGCACACTGTCGGCGGCGCACGTCAGCGCGGTGGAGGCGATGGCCGGAATGGAGGCCGTGGTGGGCTGGCGGGCGGCGCCGCGGCCGGTGCACGCCTCCGAACTTCTGCCCGAGCGAGCCCTGCTGGGCGATCGGGCTGCGGTCGACGCTCTCAACGAGTATCTTGTGCTACCGTTGGCCGCCGCCGGGTCGGCCTTGTCGGACACTCTCGACGCCTACCTCGATTGCGGTGGAGCGGTCGAGACTTGCGCCCGGCAGCTGTTCGTTCATCCAAATACGGTCCGCTATCGGCTCAAGCGCATCGCCGAGGTCACCGGCCGGGATCCGATGAATCCTCGTGACGCCTATGTGCTCCGAATCGCGGCAACAGTAGGTCGTTTGACACGAATGCGTAACGAATCGTCGACACCTGCCCCAGAAGACTCGCAGGCAACTTTCTACGAAGATCGCCTGTAACGGACATCGGGGCGCTGTCGATGGCCCCGACCCACGTGGCGTTTTGTGGGGTCCACACAAAAGCGCCCCTCAAACATCATCGGCGCCGACATCTCCACGGAGCCTCCTCACAGTGTTTTGTTAGAGGCGTGATCGCGTTGTTCGCCCCTGGACAGGGCTCTCAGACACCCGGCATGCTCGCGCCATGGCTCGATCTTCCCGGCGCGCGTGACCGCCTCGAACTGTGGTCCAAGGCCTCCGGCCTGGATCTGCTCCGCCTCGGCACCACCGCCACCGCGGAGGAGATCACCGATACCGCGGTGACCCAGCCGCTGGTCGTCGCGGCCGCGCTGCTGGCTTTCGCCGAGATTCCGCACGAAGCGGTTCCGGCGGATACCATCGTCGCCGGACATTCGGTCGGCGAGCTCGCCGCCGCAGCCGTCGCCGGTGTCGTCTCCCCCGATGACGCGGTGAAACTGGCCGCCATTCGCGGTGCGGAGATGGCCAAGGCGTGTGCGCTGGTTCCGACCGGCATGTCCGCCGTGCTCGGCGGCGACGAAGCCGCCGTGCTCGACCGGCTCGCCGAACTCGACCTGGTCCCGGCCAACCGCAACGCGGTCGGTCAGATCGTGGCGGCAGGCCGGCTGGATGCGTTGGCGGAACTGGCCGCGAACCCGCCGGAAAAGGCACGGATTCGCGCGCTGCCCGTCGCCGGGGCCTTCCACACCGCGTTCATGGCACCCGCCCAGGACGCCGTGGCCGAAGCCATCTCCCAGATGGTCCCCGGTGAGCCGACCCGTACCCTGCTGTCGAACTACGACGGCAAGCCGGTCGACTCGGGCTCCGACGCCATCGAGAAGCTGGCGGCACAGGTGACCCGGCCCGTCCGGTGGGATCTGTGCACCGAAACCGTTCGCGCGGCAGGGGTTTCCGCGGTGGCCGAGTTGCCGCCGGCCGGAACCCTGGTCGGCATCGCCAAGCGGGAGCTCAAGGGCACCCCGAATCTGGCGCTGAAGACCCCCGAGAACATCCCCGCGTTTGTCGAGCTCTCGGCAACCGGCTAGCTTTCCTCGCGGCTCGCAGTGACGCGACCGTGAGCGAGCAGGACGAAACGTTTGTCCAGCTCGTACCGAAGAAATAATGGGACCTCCGATTCATATCGGACCAACGAAGGAACAAGAAGGGAGCCACCAAGTGGCCGCTCTGACCCAGGAACAGATCGTCGAAGAGCTCGGCAAGATCATCGAAGAGGTGACCGGCATCGAGCCCTCCGAGGTGACGATCGAGAAGTCTTTCGTCGATGACCTGGACATCGACTCGCTGTCGATGGTCGAGATCGCCGTGCAGACCGAGGACAAGTACGGCGTGAAGATCCCCGACGAGGATCTCGCCAGCCTCAAGACCGTGGGTGACGCCGTCTCCTACATCCAGAAGCTCGAGGCCGAGAACTCCGACGCGGCCGCTGAGCTCAAGGCCAAGTTCGACGCCCAGTAAGGCCGACACCGTGACCACTCCTTCCACTTTGAACGGGAACTTCCCGAACGTCGTCGTCACCAGCATGGCGGCGACCACGTCGATCGCGGGTGACGTCGATGCGACGTGGAAGGGACTCCTCAACGGCGAGAGCGGCATCGACGTTCTCGAGGATTCCTTCATCGAGGAATACGACCTCCCGGTTCGCATCGGCGGCCACCTGAAGGTTTCGCCGGACACCCTGCTCAGCCGGGTCGAGATCCGCCGCATGGCCTATGTCGAGCGGCTGGCGATGGTGCTGGGGCGCGAGGTGTGGAAGAACGCCGGCAGCCCCGAGGTCGACCCCGAGCGCCTGGCCGTGTCGATCGGCACCGGTCTCGGCGGCGGCGACGCGCTCATCGACTCGGTGGACAAGCTGAAGAACGGCGGCTACCGCAAGATCTCGCCGCTGGCCGTTCAGATGGTCATGCCGAACGGGCCGTCCGCTGTCGTGGGCCTCGAACTGGGGGCCAAGGCGGGAGTGGTCACCCCGGTCTCGGCATGTTCGTCGGGATCCGAGGGCATCGCCAACGCGTGGCGGATGATCGTCATGGGCGACGCCGACATGGTCGTCACCGGCGGTGTCGAGGGCTACATCTCCGACGTGCCGATCGCCGCGTTCTCCATGATGCGCGCGATGAGCACCCGCAACGACGACCCCAAGGGCGCGTCGCGGCCGTTCGACAAGGATCGTGACGGCTTCGTCTTCGGCGAGGCCGGTGCACTGATGGTCGTCGAGACCGAAGAGCACGCCAAGGCGCGCGGGGCCACCATCCACGCTCGCCTGCTGGGTGCCGGCATCACTTCCGACGGCTTCCACCTGGTCGCCCCGGATCCCACGGGTGCCGGTGCGGCGCGCGCCATGGAGCGCGCCATGCAGACCGCCGGACTGTCGAAGTCCGACATCACGCACATCAATGCGCACGCGACCGCCACCCCGATCGGGGACACCGCGGAAGCGAACGCGATCTACAAGGCCGTAGGCAAGCACGCCTCGGTCTACGCGCCCAAGTCCGCCCTGGGCCACTCGATCGGCGCCGTGGGTGCCCTCGAGTCGGTGCTCACAGTGCTCAGCATTCGCGACGGCATCGTTCCGCCCACGCTGAACCTGGAGAACCAGGACCCGGAGATCGACCTGGATGTCGTGCACGGTGAGGCCCGTCGCCAGGACATCGAGTACGCGATCAACAACTCGTTCGGTTTCGGCGGCCACAACGTGGCGCTCGCCTTCGGACGGTACTGATCCGACTCGTCGACAACGTACTGTCGACAACTTCGGCGAACCCGGTGGGGCTTTTCGGCCAAGGCAGATCCCCTCGTCGAAAAGCCCCACCGGGATTTTCATTTTTCGCAGCCGCGTCAGCGACTCCACATTCCATCGAGGAGAGACCGCGATGACCATCATGGCCCCCGCGCAGGCGGATGCCACGACCGATCCCCGTGATCCGCTGGGTCGGTTGCAGCGCTTCTTCGATCCCGGAACCGTTCTTCCGCTCCACCCCCGCGACAAGTCCGGCGTGCTGGCCGCCATCGGCGAGGTCGACGGCGTACGCACCGTCGCGTACTGCTCCGACGCCACCGTGATGGGCGGCGCCATGGGTGTCGACGGGTGCAAGCACATCGTGGACGCGATCGATACCGCCATCGATTCCCGGATCCCCGTCGTCGGCATCTGGCATTCGGGCGGCGCCCGCCTGGCCGAGGGTGTCGAGGCACTGCACGCGGTCGGCACCGTCTTCGAGGCCATGGTGCGCGCCTCGGGCCTGGTCCCCCAGATTTCGGTCGTGGTCGGCTTCGCCGCCGGCGGCGCCGCGTACGGCCCCGCCCTGACCGACGTCGTGATCATGGCGCCCGAGGGCCGCGTCTTCGTCACCGGACCGGACGTCGTCAAATCGGTCACCGGCGAGAACGTCGACATGGCCACCCTCGGTGGGCCCGAGACCCACGGCAAGAAGTCCGGTGTGTGCCATATCGTCGCCGACGACGAGAACGACGCGATGCACCGCGGCCGCCGCCTGGTCTCGATGTTCGCCGAACAGGGCGAATTCGACCTGTACGCCGCCGCCCACGGTGATGTGGACCTGAAGGCGATGCTGCCGGAGTCGGCCAAGCGCGCCTACGACGTCAAGCCGGTCGTGCGCGAGTTGCTCGACAAGATCCCCTCGCCGGACGGCAACGACGAATCCTCCTTCGAGGAGATGCAGGGCGGTTACGCCCGCAGCATCGTCACCGGCCTGGGCCGCCTCGGTGGGCGCACGGTCGGCGTGCTCGCCAACAACCCGCTGCGCATGGGCGGCTGCCTCACCAGCGAATCCGCCGAGAAGGCAGCACGTTTCGTGCGACTGTGCAACTCCTTCGGCATCCCGCTGGTCGTCATCACCGACGTGCCCGGCTACCTGCCCGGTGTCGGCATGGAATGGGAGGGCGTGGTGCGTCGCGGCGCGAAGCTGCTGCACGCCTTCGCCGAGGCCCGCGTCCCGCGCGTCACGCTGGTGACCCGGAAGATCTACGGCGGCGCCTACATCGCGATGAACGCCCGCTCGCTGGGCGCCACCGCCGTGTACGCCTGGCCGGAGTCCGAGGTCGCCGTGATGGGCGCCAAGGCCGCGGTCGGCATCCTGCACAAGAAGGCCATCGCGAAGGTCCCCGAAGAAGAGCGTGAGGCCCTGATCGAGCGCCTCACCGCCGAACACGAGACCATCGCCGGCGGTGTCGGACGGGCCCTGTCCATCGGCGTCGTGGACGAGGTCATCGACCCCGCCAAGACCCGCTCCACCATCGCCGCCGCGCTGGCCTCGGCCCCGGCCCAGCCCAGCCACAACAAGAACATTCCGCTGTAAAGCGTTAGGCGCCAACACATTACGGGTGGTCTCCCTTGCGGAGGCCACCCGTAATGTCTTTCCGGCCCGATGCGGGAACTCAGCCGACGTCGCGGCGGAGCCAGGTGACCTCGGCGCCCTCGCCGCCGGTGCGGAAGGGTTCGAGTTCGTCGTCCCAGGCGGTGCCCAGGGCGCGATCGATGTCGGCGGAGATATCGCCGTGGCGGCCGCGGGCCCGGGCGGCGCGGACGATTTCGCGCAGCCGCATCTCGCCGACCATGACGTCGCCGTTGGCGCTCATCGCGCCGGTCCACAATCCTAGGCCGGGTACGAAACTGTAGCGTTCGCCGTCGACCCCCTCGGAGGGGTCCTCGGTGACCTCGAAGCGCAGTACGGGCCAATCCCGCAACGCCTTGGCAATTCGTCCCGCGGTACCGACGGGGCCGACCCAGTCGGTGGTTGCGCGCAGTTGTCCCGCGGCGGCCGGCTGGGCGGTCCAGCGCAGGGACGCAGGTGATTTCAGAGTGGAGGAAAGCGTCCATTCGATGTGCGGGCACAGCGCGGCCGGTGACGCGTGGATGTACACCACACCACACGTCACATCCGCGAACTGATCAGATGCGCGCACCTGTACACCTCCAGCCTCGACGTCGGACGTCTTCCCCAACATCCCGTCGAGCGCAGGCGTTGCCCGAGTTTACTGGAGTGCCCGATGTTACGGCTGTTACTTTTCGGCCGTGTCGCGAATCTGCTGGATATCGGCGATGACGGCGTCGCTGAGCGTTGGCCACACCGCTCGGGCCCAATCGCCGAAATTCTCGTCGCTCAATGCCACACACGCCACCCCGATCTCCGGATCCACCCACAGGAAGGTGCCGGACTGCCCGAAATGCCCGTAGGTTCGCGGCGAGTTGGCTCCCCCCGTCCAATGCGGAGTCTTGTGGTCGCGGATCTCGAATCCCAGACCCCAATCATTGGGGCGCTGCGATCCGTATCCGGGAAGCACTCCGCCGACGCCCGGGAATTGCACGGAGGTCGCCGCGGTGAGCATGTCACCGGATATCAAGATCGGGTTCAGCAATTCTCCGGCGAAACGCAGGAGATCGTTCACCGTGGAGCGTCCGGCGTGCCCGGCGGATCCGGCCAGCACCGAGGATTTCATTCCGAGTGGCTCGAATACCGCCTGCCGCAGATATTCGGGAAATTCGATTCCGGTCTCGCGCGTGAGGAACTCGGCGAGCACCTCGAATCCGGCGCTGGAATAGATGCGGCGCTGCCCGGGCTCGGCCATGATCACCGTGGTGTCGAAGGCCAGTCCGGCCGTATGCGCCAGCAGGTGGCGCACGGTGGACCCGGGCGGGCCGGCGGGCTGGTCCAGTTCGATCGCACCTTCTTCGACCGCCACCAGAACCGCATAGGCGGCAAGGGGTTTCGTGACCGACGCGAGGGCGAACACACGGTCGAGGTCTCCCTCGGTGCCGACCACGCCGGGTGCAGCGACGACGCCCGCGGCGGCATGCCGGACGGGCCAGTCGCGAATCTGTTCCAGTGCTCGCACGGCACCGAGCCTACGAGAAGGCTCCGAACCCACCGGCCGCGGGGAGGCGGCTACGCCGGGCCGTCGCTGCGATAGGGCGCGGCCACCAGTTGCTCGTCCTGACGAGCCAGCAGCGTGCGACGCCGGGTCAGCTCGGCGATCTGCGCGTCGAGATGAGACAGGCCCTCCCGCATGATCTTTCGGGTGTGATCGCAGTGCTGTAAGCCCGAGGCGGTCGCACACGGCAGCAGTTCGCGGATGGCGCTGGTCGGCAGTCCGGCGGCGAGCAGCTCGCGAATGCGGTGCACCCGCTGCGGTGCGTCGTCGGTGTAGACGCGGTAACCGTTGCCGTCGCGGCGGGCGCTGAGCAGCCCCTGTTCCTCGTAGTAGCGCAGCAGGCGGGTGCTGACGCCGGTGGTGTTCGCCAGCTCGCCGATCAGCACCGCGCCCTCCCGGGCTTGACCTTCACACTCATGTCAAACCTTAACGTCGCCGCCATGACGAACATTTCACTGTCCACCTCGGTCACCGGCAGCGGTCCAGCGGTCGTGCTCGCGCACGGCGCGGGCGGCGGAATCGAGGCCAACTTCGGCTCCTTGATCCCGCTGCTCGCCGAGGGGCATACCGTAATCGGCTCCGACTACCCGGCCGATGACACCCGACTCACGCTCGACGGGCTGGCCGACGCACTGGTCGAGGAGGCCGTATCGGCGGGCGCCCAGCGATTCCCGATCATCGGATTCTCGCTCGGCACCGCGGTGGCGGTGCGCGCCGCCGTGCGTCATCCCGATCGGGTCACCGGCTTGGTGCTCGCGGCCGGACTGGCCCGGGCCGACCATCGGGCCCGGCTCGTGCTGGATCTGTGGCGCGGCGCGCTCGCCGCCCGCGACCACGATGCGTTCGCGCGGGTGGTGCTGTTGTCCGGATACAGCGCCGCCTTCACCAATTCCCTACCGGACGAGGTGTATTCGCAGTACCTGGCCCAGATCGCGGCCGATGTCCCGGGCGGGGCGGCGGCGCAGGCGGATCTGGTCGCCCGGGTGGACACCCGCGCCGATCTGCCTCGGGTCGCGGTGCCGACCCGGGTCATCGCCGCGACCGCGGATCTGCTGGTCGATCCCGCCAATTCGCGCGAGCTGGCGGCGGCCATTCCGGGCGCCGAATACGTCGAGGTAGCGGCGGGACACGTGCTGATGCACGAGGCCCCGGAGGCGTGGCATCGCGCCGTCCTCGACTACTTCGCGGACAGCTCCCGAATCCACGCCGCCTGATCGGTTTCCGATCGGGGTGGACACCGTACGACGCCGCGGCGGTGACCGTTACCATCGGTTGCACTATGGGCGAGGTTGCTGAGGTACACGGTGAGGTGGCGGCCGGTTTCGAGCCGGTCGCGGACGCGTTTCGACGCAACTTCGCCCGGTTCGGCGAGATCGGGGCGGCCGTGGCCGTCTACGACGGGGACCGGCCGGTGGTGGATCTGTGGGCGGGGTTCCGCGATCGCCGCAGACAGCTGCCGTGGGAGCGCGACACCATGGTTCCGGTGTTCTCCTCGACGAAGGGGATGACGGCATTCGCCGTGGCGAGTGCCGTCTCGCGCGGAGTCCTCGACTATCAGGCCCCGGTCGCGCAGTACTGGCCGGAATTCGCCGCACACGGCAAGGAATCGATCACCGTGCGGCAGCTGCTCGACCACCGCGCCGGTCTGCCGGTGCTGGATCGGGTGGTGCGGTTGTCCGATATGGCCGACCGGGATCGGCTCGCGGAGATCCTGGCCGACCAGAAACCACTGTGGAGTCCGGGCACCCGGCAGGGTTATCACCCGATCACCGCCGGGCTGTACCTGGGCGAACTGCTCCGCCGCGTCGATCCGCGGCACCGCACCCTCGGCCGCATCTTCGCCGAGGACTTCGCCGGCCCGCTCGAGCTGGACTTCTTCATCGGATTGCCGGAGGAGCAATCCCTCGATCGCATCGCCACGCTCGCGTCCACCTCCGGCCTGGACGTGCTGCGGTACGAGCGAGACGTGCCGCTGCGCATCGCGATTCAGATGTTCCTGCGGCGCGGGCTCACCTATCGCGCCTTGAGCAGCCCCCGCACCGGCGCACCCGAACGTGCCACCCGCCGCGAATTCCTCGGTGTCGAGAGCCCGGCCGCGGGTGGGGTGGGCACGGCGCGTTCCTTGGCGCGGGTCTACGGCGCGGCGGCGGGACGCACCGGTGAATTGCCCATCGCACCGGGCATTCTGGATCGGCTGGCCACCGCCGACACCGTCGACGACGTGCCCGCCGACGATCTGGTGCTGCTCACCCGCAGCCGCTACCACCTGGGGTTCCGCAAATCCTGTGGCAGCTTCCGTTTCGGCAGCGACAGGCGCGCGTACGGCACCACCGGTTACGGTGGCTCGTTCGGATTCGCCGATCCCGCAACGGGTTTGGGTTTCGGCTACGTGATGAACCGCCTCGGCACCGCCGTCCTCGACGATGCGCGCGCCCGCGCCGTGCGGGAGGCACTACTCCGCTGCGGCTGATCACGCCACCGCGCCGACTTACCACCACTGACGATGACCTCTTCCGTGCTGTTAACTCACTCTTTGCCGGCAGGTGACCGGGTGTGCGAGCGGATCGCACACACTGTCCGAGCCGGACGGCGAGGAGAAAGCGCGGATGCGAATGGTGATCGGACACAGGCCAACCCACGCCACCACCCGGGACGGCATCCGGGACCCCGGTAGATTCGGCGCGTTCGGCGGCCGCTACGTTCCCGAAGGATTGATGGCGGCGCTCACCGACGTCGAGAACGCCCATCGAGCGGCCTGGGCGGATCCCGAATACCACGGCGAACTCGACCGGCTACTGCGGGAGCGAGTCGGCCGCCCGACCCTGCTGCACGCGGCGCCGCGACTGGCCCGCGCGCTGAATGTCCCCGGAGTGCAGGTATTCCTGAAGCGCGAGGATATGACGCACACGGGTGCCCACAAGATCAACAATGCCCTCGGGCAGGGGCTGCTGGCCGTGCGGATGGGCAAGACCCGCGTCATCGCCGAAACCGGGGCCGGGCAGCACGGCGTCGCGGTGGCGACCGTCTGCGCCATGCTCGGGCTGACGTGCGTGATCTACATGGGCGCCGACGATATGGCCCGCCAGCAGAGCAACGTCGTGCGGATGCGGCTGCTCGGCGCGGACGTGCGCGCCGTTCGTTCCGGTGATCGCCGATTGAAGGCCGCGGTGACCGAGGCGGTGCGAGATTGGGTGGCGCACACCGAAACCACGCATTTCCTGTTCGGCACCGCCACCGGGCCCGCACCCTATCCACGGATGGTGCGTGACCATCAGAGCCGGATCGGCATCGAGTCCCGGGCACAGCTGCTGGCGGCGACGGGACGGCTGCCCGACCACGTCATCGCGTGCGTGGGCGGCGGCAGTAACGCGATCGGGATGTTCCATCCCTTCACCGGCGATGCGCAGGTGCGGCTGATCGGTGTGGAGGCCGGGGGCCGCGGCTTACACACCGGCGAGCACGCGGCCACACTCAGCGCGGGCACACCCGGTGAGATGGACGGCGCGTTCAGCTACGTCCTGCAGGACCAGGAGGGACAGATCGCGCGGACCCACAGCATCGCGGCCGGATTGGATTATCCGGGGGTGGGCCCGGAACTGAGCCATCTCAAAGACATCGGCCGCATCGACCACGCCGTCGCGACCGATGCGGCGGCGCTGCGCGGACTGGATACGCTGTGCCGGACCGAGGGGATCATCACCGCGCTCGAATCCGCGCACGCCGTGGGATATCTGCTGGAGCTGGCCGAACAGGGCGGAATCGCCGAGGACGCGCTGATTCTGCTGTGCCTGTCCGGCCGCGGCGACAAGGATCTCGCCATCCTCGCCGACCTGCTCGACGCCGGCTGACGCCGCGCCCGGCTCATTCGCAGAGCCGGTTGGCCTTCTCGAACAGTTCCAGTGTGATGGCGTGCAGGAAATCGCCGGTCTGCTTGGGCGCCTTGCCGGCGCAGGCACGCGCGTGCGTGCCCTCGAGGACGATGCCGAGTTTGAAGCAGGCCAGCACCGTGTACCAGCCGGCATGACCGAGGTCGCGGTCGGAGAAGTTCGCGTAGTGGGCGATCATCTCCTCGGCGGTGGGCAGACCACCCGCGGCGCCGAGCTTGCCGACCAGGGCGGCGCCGGTGGTGCCGGGCTCGGGCCGGGTGGCGATCTGCCAGCCCAGATCCAGCAGCGGATCACCGATCGTCGACATTTCCCAGTCGACCATGGCGGCGACCTCGGGCCCGTCGTAGGAGAACATCATGTTGGCCAGGTGGCAGTCGCCGTGCAGGATGCCCGGCCGCCACTGTGCGGGCCGGTTGCGGTCGAGCCAGTCGCCGACCCGGTCCACCCCCGGGATCTGCGGGCCGGGATAGCCGTCGTTGCTGCTGTAGGACTCGAGTTCGCCGAGCCAGCGCGGCACCTGGCGTTCCAGGAAACCGTCCGGCTTGCCGTAATCGGCCAGCCCCAGCGCCTCGTAGTCGAGCGAACCGAGCCGGGCGATGGCCTCGACCGCCGACAGTCCCATCTGCCGCCGCACCTCGGGATCGCCGGCGTGCAGGGCGGGCAACTCGTTCTGTGGGTTGAAGCCGGTGATCGGCTCCATCAGATAGAAGACCGCGCCGATCACCGATTCGTCGGCGCCCGCGGCGATCACCCGCGGGGCGCGCACGCCGGTGCCCGCCAGCGCGCCGAGCAGGCGGGATTCGCGGCGGATCACGTCGTTGCTCTTGGGACGCAGATGTTTCGGCCCGCGGCGCAGCACGAATTCGCGGCCACCCCGGCGGAACCGCAGCATGATGTTCTGGGTGCCGCCGCCGAGCGAGGTCACATCCTCGAAGTCGCCACCGGGCAGTCCCTGCTCATCCATCCACTCTCCGACGGCCGCGAAATCGACGACCTCGCGCTCGACCTCGGCCGGTTGCACCACAGACATGCCCCACATTGTGCACCACCACGACCGGTCAACTGAAGGCATATGCCCTCACTGCGGGGTCCGAGATGCCCGATACGGTGATGCACATGAGCACGTCCCGGTCTCGGCATGCGGGCGAGACCACTGTCGACCACGCGGTGCGCACCCGAACCCCCGTGCGCACCCTGCTGATCGACAACTACGACTCGTTCACCTACAACCTCTTCCAGTTGATCGGCACGGTGAACGGCGCCGAGCCGACCGTGCTGCGCAACGACGAGGTCGGCACCCTGGCCGAGCTCGACCTCGACCGGTTCGACAACATCGTCGTCTCCCCCGGGCCCGGACGCCCCGATGTACCAAGGGATTTCGGGATCTCACAGGCGCTGATCGACCGTGCGGAGCTCCCGCTGCTGGGCGTCTGCCTCGGCCACCAGGGCATCGTGCTGGCGGCCGGTGGGCGGGTGATCCCGGCGCCCGCGCCCCGGCACGGCTATCCGGACCGCATCAGCCACGACGGCCGCGACCTGTTCGCCGGCGTTCCCGCCGACTTCCTGGCCGTGCGCTACCACTCGCTGTGCGCCGCCCAGCCCCTGCCGGACGCGCTGGCGATCACCGCGACCGCCCCCGACGGGGTCGTGATGGGCGTTCGCCACCGGCACCGCCCGCAGTGGGGTGTGCAGTTCCATCCGGAATCGGTGTCGAGCGAATTCGGCGCCACGCTGCTGGGTAATTTCGCGCGGCTGACCCGGGAGTGGTGGGCGCATCGGGCCGTGACCGGCCGGGCATCGGGCGTCCACGAACCGTCACGGGACACCTCACGGCCGGGCGAACGCCCGGCTCGCGGGCAACTCGGCCGGACGGGCGTCGCGTCGTCGATGGGTGCGACGTCCGCCGCGACCGATCCGGTCTCCAGCGGGCCCGGAACCGCAGAGGCCGGCGCCCCGCGGCCGACGACCCTCACCGTGCTGCACGAGGTGATCGACCGCGCCGTGGAGACGGAATCCGTTGTGCTGCGGGTATATCCGGACTCGCCGACGGTGTTCTGGCTCGACAGTGCGCATGTGGAGCCGGGGCTGGATCGGTTCAGTTTCGCCGGTGATGCGTCCGGGCCGCTGGCGGAGGTGGTCCGGTATCGGGTGGGCGCGGGATGTGTGATCGAGAATCGAACCGGGACGCGCACCGATCCGCGGCCGGTGCTCGACTATCTGTCGGCGCGGCTGAGTGCGCTGAACATCCGATTCCCCGATGTGCCCTTCGATTTCGTCGGCGGCTACGTCGGCTATCTGGGCTACGAGATGAAGGCCGACTGCGGCGCGAGGACCGGGCATCGATCGCCCTATCCGGACGCGCAGTGGCTCTTCGCCGATCGGCTGGTCGTAGTCGATCACGTCGCGGGCCGCACCCATCTGATCGCTGTCACCGATGCCGATTCGGCCGCCGAGAATCACCGCTGGCTGGCCGATACACGCGCGATCGTCGCGAGCCTGCCGGATCGGCGGAATCCGGAACAGCTCACTCTTCCCGCCGACGAGGAGGCCGTCGTCTCCCGCCTGAGCCGCGGCCGGGACCGCTATCTGGCCGATATCGCGGCGATCGATGCCGAGCTGCGCGCCGGGGAGACCTACGAGGTGAACCTCACCGACAGCGCCCACATCGATTCCGATGCGCCGGGACTCGAGGTCTACCGGATGCTGCGGCGCAGCAATCCCGCCCCGTACGCCGCGTACCTGCGATTCGGCGAGCTCCATATCGCCTGTTCCTCACCGGAGCGCTTCCTGAAGATCGACCGCACCCGCACGGTGGAGACCAAGCCGATCAAGGGCACCGCCCCGCGCGGCGCGACTCCGGAGGCGGACGAGAACCTCTGCCGCGCCTTGGAATTGGACCCCAAGACGCGGGCCGAGAATCTGATGATCGTCGACCTGCTGCGCAACGATCTGGGCCGGGTGTGCGAGCTGGGCAGCGTGCATGTGCCCGAGCTGATGGTCGCGGAGACCTACACGACCATGCATCAGTTGGTGAGCACCGTGCGCGGGCGGCTGCGCCCCGAGGTGGATGTGCTCGATTGCCTGCGCGCATGCTTCCCGGGCGGCTCGATGACCGGGGCTCCGAAGCTGCGAACCATGGAGATCATCGACGGGCTGGAGACCGAGGCGCGCGGCATCTACTCGGGCACGATCGGGTTTCTGGGTCTGGGCGGAACGGCGGATCTCAATATCGTCATCCGCACCGCCGTCCGCGACGAGCGCGGCTGGCGCGTCGGCGCGGGCGGCGCGGTGGTGCTGGACTCCGATGCCGACGCGGAATTCCACGAGATGGTGCTGAAGGCCGCAGCCGCGGCCCGTGCGGTGATCGCGACGGCGGAGTTGCCGCGATCGGCGGGCAGGGCGGGTCTATTTCCCGCGTCGACGTGACTTCGGCTCCGGTTGCGGTGGTTCCGCCTCGCGGCCGGTGAGGCGGCCCAGCATCGAGATGCCCGGCAGTTTCGACAGCCGGTTGAACACATCCTCGCCCAGCGCGATCACGGCCTCGAGCCGCGGCAGCAGCCGGTCGTAGGCCGCGAAGGCCGGATCGGCCAGCGCCAGGGTCCGGTCGAGGCGGTCGATGGTGGAATTGAGCCGGTCGATGGCGATCGCCAGATTCTCGATCAGATCCGGAAGTTGCGCGGCCAACTGTACGGAAGCGGGCGGGAGCCGCACCGCGGTGCCGAAGGCGGTACCGGCGGTGACCTGCGCGGCATCGATGGCCTGGCCCGCGGCGGTCTGCGCGGCCTGCGCGGCGGCCTGGGCGGCGGCGAGGATTTCCGTCGCACCCGGCACCCGCGCGCCGCTGGGCTTACGCCCGGAGTCACCCTTCGGGTTCGTCATGGTTCCACTGTGCCGCACCCGGACAGTCACGAAAAGCTCCGCGCCGACCGCGCGATTCGTGTCGGGGCGGCCTGGCATAGTTCGTGACGATGACAACCATGCGCCCCACCCTCGACGGCGACGCCACGCCAGTACCGACTTCGCTTCTGTCGGTATTGGTTTCGTGGCGTTCGACGGCGTCGCTGGACGCGCATGCCGTCCTGCTGACCGCCGGCGGGCGGGTCCGCTCGGCCCGCGACGTGGTGTATTTCAACGCGCCGCGTCACCCCTCCCAGGCGGTGACCGTCGATCAGGATCCCCAGCCGGGCACCGCGCGGCTGTCGGTCTCGCTGCCCCGGACGGAGGCCGAGATCGTCCGCATCCTGATCACGGGGTCCGGCGCCGAGGAGCCGCTGGCCGCCCTACCCGGCCTCGCGGTTTCGGTCGAGGACGCCGAGGGCCTGGTGGCGCGTGCCGACGTCGCCGCGGAGCCGGGTGCGTGGGCCGCGGTGTTCGGAGAGTTCCGCCGGGCCGAGGACCGATGGTGGTTCGTGCGCGGCGGACCGCAGCACGCCGGCGCGGCGGAGTTGTTCACGACATTCGGCGCAGCCGTCTCGGAGTCGGCGCAGCACCGGTCGCAGCGAATATCGTTGCACCGCACCACTTTCTCCACACCCATGCCCCCGCCGCCGGACGTGCGCCCCGATTGGCATCCCGACCCCGTGGACGCGACGTCACTGCGCTGGTGGGACGGCTCCCGGTGGACCGAACAGACCGGTGCACGCCCGCCCGCCGACCCACGCGCCTGTCCCCGGTGCGGGCGGCGGCGGGGCTGGCGACTGCTCGGCGCCGCGCCCTGCCGCGCGTGTGCCGCGCAGGTCGAGGACTACCTGTCCGGCTGGCGCACCCGGGCGCTGCGCGTCCTGACCACCACCGGACCGAGCGGACCCGACTGGGACGAGCTGTGGACGCGGATCCGGCATGAGCGCATCGACCCCGATACCGCCCGCGCGGCCCTGCGCGGACCCGCCGTCGCCCATCTCGAGCGCATCGCGGCCTTCGCACTCGCCGACGGCACGATCGGTGGCGCCGAGCTGGAACGATTCGACGCGACGGTCGCCGCGCTCGGGGTGCGCGACGCGGCCGTGGACGAGTTGCGCCGCAGCCTGCGGCGGCTGCGCATCCTGTCCCGGCTGCGCGGGGGCGAGCTCCCGGTGGTCGCGGTACCCGATCTGCATCTGGATCCGCAGGAACGCGTCCACCTCGATACCGCCGCCACGCGCATCCGCCGGTCGGGCCGCGGCGCGCAGACGTCACCGGGACGGTTGATCTGCTCGAACCGGAAGTTACGCTTCATCGGTCCCGACGCGGGTATCGAAATACCCTGGGCCCGAGCGGTTTCCGTAGCAGCCACCGAGACGGGCGTGACGGTGGCGGCGACCTCGGCACGCGGCGGGGCCGAATTCGATGTCGACGAACCGGAATTGGTGGCCGCGATCGTGGAAGGCGCCCTGCGCGTGGCGAAACGGCTCACGGTCGCGCCGGGCCGACGCGACAGCCGGTCCATCGCACCCGATATCAAGGCGGAAGTGTGGCATCGCGACGGCGGCCGGTGCGTGGAATGCGGCGCCACCCACTACCTCGAATTCGACCACATCATTCCGCTCAGCCGCGGCGGCGCGACCAGTGCGGCGAATCTGCAGATCCTCTGCCGCGGCTGCAACCGCGACAAGGGCGACCACATCTGAGCCGTCGTCAGCCCGCCTCTCCGGCGATCTCGAATCCGGCCTCGGTCAATGCATCGGTAGCGGCGGCGCTGCGCGATTCGGGCACCAGGACCAGATCCGCATGGTAGGTCGAGGCAACGAAGACGGGAATGCCGTGCTGCGCCAGGGGTTCCAGAATCGCGGTCAGCGCACCGGAGGTGTCCAGTTCGCGGGGCGTGGCGGCGTACAGGCCGAGCCAGCACGACTCCCGCTCCCACGGCGGGGCCTCGCGCACGACCGTCAGCCCCTCCGGCGCCCGGACCAGCGCCACCCATTCGTCGTCCTCCGGAAAGGTCGCGGAGGGGATGTGGTCGACGCTGAATCGGGACGGCACGATGTGCAAGCGCTGGGATTTCGCCATCGGCTCATCGTAGGCGGGGCTCAGGTCGTCGCCACCAGCAACTCCTCGCCGTTGGAGGTGCGCAGCCCGTCCGGCCGCCCGGCGAAGTAGCGCGCGTTGAGTTCGTCCGCCGAAACGTGATGCGCCGCCGTGAAACCGGCCTCCCGGGCCATGGCGACGATCTGCTCCGGGGCATAGAAGCTGCGGAATGGCGTGCCGGAGGCGGCCGCGCCGGATTCCGCGAACTCCCGGCTCGTTCGGTCCTGTTCGTCGAGCAGTTCCAGTGGCGGCATGAAGGACATGACGACCGTGGAACCGGGCGCCGATCGTGCCAGCAGCGACAGGGTCTCGCGATTGGCCTCGTCGGTGAGATACATGCTCACCCCCAGCGAAGCGACGATCGCGGGCCGGGACGGATCGAAGCCGGCCGCGGTCAGTCGCTCCCACCACGAATCCTTCTCGAAATCCACGGGGACCGAACGCAACCACTCCGGGAGGCTGTACCCGGTCTCGGCCAGACGCTGCCGCTTCCAGGCCTGCGTCTGCGGCTGATCGACCTCGAAAATCCGGAAACGAGCGGCGATTTCGGGGTTACGCTGCGGGAACGTCTCCAGTCCGGCGCCCAGCAGTACGTATTGGCCGACCCGCCCGGCCTGTTCGGTGAGCAGATCCTCCACGAATCGCGACCGCGCCACGATGCTCGCCCGGAAGCGGCTGGTGCCCACGGGATCCATATCGCCGCGCTCGCGCCAGCCCTCCGGCGGATCGGCCAGACGCAGGCCGATCTCGTCGTCGAGCACATGCGGCGGCGGGTCGAGCCGAACGTGCAGCGCGCGCCACAGCGCAACCCGCACGGCGGTCTGATCGGGCACGGCGGTCTGCTCGGGCGCCGCACCGGTCCGGGTATCGCTCATCGGTCACCACCGGGAGCCTGCAGCGTCCACACTCGCCCGTCGGGATCACGCACCGTCATCTCGCGGGTTCCGTAATGGGTGTCGGCGAACGGCGAGACCACCTCGACCGGCGCCGGAAAGTCCTGCTCCGCTTCCACTTTCAGCACGACCTGCATTCCCGGTTCGCGATCCGCCGGCACCTCGGCGATGAACAGATACGGACCGTCCCCGTTGCGGAGCTGTCCGGAATTGTGGTCGGTGGCGAATTCCAGTTCGAAGCCCAGCTGCTGGAAGAACTTCGCCGCTTTCCCCCAGTTGTGGGTCTCCAGAAAAATCGCCTCGACACCTCTGGCGGCCATCTCACTTCTCCTTCTCACGCGTCGGTGGTTCGGCGCCGAGATACGCCCGCAGCGCCTCGGCCACCAACGCCGACAGCGACATCTCCGATTCGACCGCCCGGTATTTGACCTGCTTGATCAGCTCCACCGGGAGATACACGTTGAACTGCTTGACTTCCTCGGCGCCCACGAGAGAACACTAACATGCTAGCAATCTAGATTGCTAGATCTACCCGCCTGCGAAAGTCACGGAGTGATCTTCCGAACCGGCTACTCGGACGACTCCTCGTCCGACCGCGGCGTCCCCGACAGCCGGATCACCCCCGCCTCGAGGTCGAGATCCAGCCGCGGCCGATGCTGCTGCCCGTCGCTGTCACCGCCGCTCTCGTCGGTCAGCTTCTTGCCGGGGAACATCTCGCCGAACACGCCCATAACCCCACGATAGCCGCCTGCGCGGCCGCGGGCGGGGACGGAAACGGCCTCAGCGCAGTTTGATCGACCCGCCGTCGACCATCAGGGTCTGGCCGGTCATGTATTTCGCATCCGCGCTGGCCAGGAATACCGCGACCCGGCCGATATCGCTTTCCGGGTCGCCGAAGCGATGCAGCGGGGTGCGCGCGAGCAAGGCCTCCTCGACGCCGGGATTTGCCTCGATATAGGCGGCGACCCCCTCGGTCAGCGCCAGCGGCGAGATCACGTTGACATTGATGTCGTCGGCGGCCCATTCGTTGGCGGCGACCCGGCTGATCGCCCGGATCGCCTCCTTCGCCGCCGCGTACGAGCCCTGCCGGACCTGCCCCTCCAGCCCCGCGCCGGAGGCGAAGTTGATCACCGAGCCGCGGTTGCGCTTCAGATACGGATAGCAGGCGCGCATCAATCGGAAGGTCGGATAGAAGCCGGTGCCGAAGGACAGGTCGAACATTTCCCGGGTGGTCTCGAGCAGCGGCGCCTGCTTGGAGACGTGGGCGTTGTCGACCAGCACGTGCACCGAGCCGAACCGCTCGACCGCCGCGGCGACGATCAACTCGGCGCTCTCCTCGCGGGTGATGTCGGCGTGCAGATACGCCGCGGCACCGGCCAGCTCCCGTTCCAGCTCGCTCCCGGCCTCGTCGTTGATGTCGACGAACAGGATCTCGGCGCCTTCCTTCGCGAAGGCGCGCACGATTCCCCGGCCGATGCCGCCCGCACCACCGGTGACGATCGCAACCTTTCCTTCGAGCCGCACGCCCACTCCTCTCGCTCCGGAAACTCCACGCTGTCAGGTCCGCGGATTCGGATCGGGCGCCGTTCCGGTCAGCGGGATACCGGACGAACGGGATGGACCGCCATCGCGGAGTGTGTCTGCCGTCACTACACTCGGGCTTCAATTCCGGTTCTCGCCCAGATTCGACGGGCAGGATGGAAGTGACTCACGATCGGAGGCATCGATGCCACTGGCCACATCGGCACCCCGCCCCCTGCCGCCGTCGATGGTGGAGCGGATGACGCTCATTCTCGACATGTTCGAGCACCGGTCGACGCGGCTGAGCCTCGTGGAGATCTGCACACACAGCGGGCTCCCGCGCTCGACCGCGCATCGCATCCTCGACCAGCTGGTGAAACTGCACTGGCTCGAGCACACCCCCTCGGGCTACTGCCTGGGCCGCCGTTCACTCGGGCTCGGTGGCTACGACGGCCGGCACGGCGAGATCCGCGAGGCGGCGGCCGAGCACCTGCACGAACTGCAGCTGCGGACCGGACTCGTGGTGCACCTGGCGGCTCTCGAAGGCGCCGACGAGGTGTTCCTGGACAAACTCGGCGGTCCGTTCGCGCGCACACTGGAATCGCATGTGGGGCGCCGCAGTTTCGCCCACCTCACCACCGGCGGCCGCGCCATGCTGGCCTGGCTGCCGCCGGAGGAGGTGGAGGCGCTGCTCAGCAAGCAGCTGTCGAATCCGGTCCAGGGCCGAGGCTGGGATGTGCCGAGCCTGCATCGCGAATTGAACCGGATCCGCCGCAATCGCGGACTGTCGTTCGACCGCGGCGAATACACCAATGCGATGGTGGGCCGGGTACTTCCCAGCGTGGCCGCCGCGATCCGGGGTCCGCAGGGCACGCTGGCCGCGATCTGCCTGTGCGGGGAAACGAACTTCGCGACGATGGAGCGTCTCGCCCCGCTGGTCGCGGAGGCGGCCGCGCGCACCTCGCGCGCGCTGGCCGCCGAGTCCCGCGGGCGACGTCATGTCCCGGCCGGCCGGCGCGCACAGGCGGTCCGGGCGAACGGGCGCTCGCTCGCCGCCTCGCCCAGTCGCGCCTAGGCGGCCGCGGGTCTCGCTGAGCGGAAACACCGGCATATGCCGGCGGCGTGCGTGACACAGTGCGGTGGTTGTGATGCTCCACACAGAAGGACCGCCCATGACCACCACGTCCATGCCCGATATCGCCGCCGTCATGCGCGAGCTGACCGGTCCGGGCGGCAGATTCGAGCTCGTCGAGGAGGAGGTTCTCGGCGCTCGCATGCCGGTGCTGCGGCACCGTCGCCGCGCCGTCGCCGAACTGCTCGCCGACTCGGTGCGCTTCGGTGACCGGGACTATCTCGTCACCGAGGATCGTCGGCTGAGCTATCGCGAACACGCCGCCGCGGCCGCCGCGCTGGCCGCCGCGCTGCGGGAGGAGTACGGCGTGAGGCGCGGTGATCGGGTCGCGATCCTGGCCGCGAACACCGTCGAATGGGTGATCACCTTCTGGGCGGCGCAGAGCCTCGGCGCGATCGCCGTCGGGCTCAACGGGTGGTGGGTGCCGCGCGAGATCGAGTACGGACTGGCATTGACCGAACCGGCCGCGGTGGTCGTGGACGCGAAGCGGGCGAAGTTGCTCGCCGATATCGACACCACCGCCGCGGTGGTGACCATGGACGAGGATCTGCCGCGCCTGATCGCCGCCCACGCCGGCGCCGAACCCACGGTCCCCGACGTGGCGGAGGACGATCCCGCCGTCATTCTGTTCACCAGCGGCACCAGCGGAAAACCCAAGGCGGCCTTGCATTCCCAGCGCAATCTGCTGGCCGTCACCGGCTATTTCGAGTACACTGACGCACTGGCCGCCGCGTTCAGCGGAAAGACGCTGGAACCCGGCGCGCCGCTGGATCTGCGCTGCCTGCTGACCTCTCCCCTGTTCCACATCGCCAGCCTGCACAATCTGGTGGTGCCGCGGCTGGCCACCGGCAGTGCGGTGATCATGCCGCAGGGCGGTTTCGACGCCGACCGGATTCTGCGCCTGATCGAGAAGGAGCGGGTGACCAACTGGGGTGCTGTGCCCACCATGGCCTCCCGGCTGCTCGAACACGGCGATATCGGACGCTACGACACCTCCTCGCTCACCGCCTTCGCCCTCGCGTCGGCGCCGTCGTCGCCGGCGTTCAAACAGCGTCTGCGCGAAGAGGTTCCGTTCGCGGCCGACGCCTTGGTGGACAGCTACGGACTCACCGAATGCAGTACCGCGGTCGCCGTCGCCACCCCTGCCGACCTCGCCGAATCCCCCGGCACGCTGGGCCGGCCGATCATCAGCGTGGCGCTCGAGATCCGCGATGCCGACGGGACACCCGTTCCGGAGGGCGTCGAAGGTGAGGTTTACGTCCGCAGCCCGTTCGTCATGCTGGGTTACTGGCGCAATCCCGAAGCCACCGCGGCGGCGATCGATGCCGAGCGCTGGTTGCGCACCGGCGATTTCGGCGTGATGGAACAGGGCCGCCTGCGCCTGACCGGCCGCCGATCGGATCTGATCCTGCGCGGCGGCGAGAACATCTACCCGGTCGAGATCGAGCAGTGCCTCGACGAACACCCCGATGTCGTGGAATGCGCCGTCGTCGGTGAGCCGCACCCCGATCTCGGCCAGCAGGTGGCGGCCGTCGTCGTTCTCACCGAGGGGTCCACGGCGTCGGAGGCGGATCTGCGCGAATTCGCCCGCGAACGGCTGGCGTATTTCAAAGTGCCCGAACGGTGGCGGATCACCTCGGATCCGTTGCCGCGCAACATCACCGGCAAGCTGATCCGGTCCGGGATCACGGTCTGACGCAGGGGTTTCGAGGCGTCGTCCGGCGCCCGCGACTCGATCCGGTGCCGATATTGCCGAATGTACGCCACGCCGGGCTCTACACTGGTGCGGACCTGATTGCCCTGTGTCACAGAGTGAGTGGTGCGCATGCCTCCGGATCCCGACCAGATGACGGCGGCGTTCGAACGATTATCGGCCCGAATGACGGTGCTGCAGGCCGGAATGCTGCTGGCACCGACGATGCACGAACAGGGTGCCGCCCGCTACGGCCGCATTGTCGCGGCGCAGCTGGCGGCACTCACGATCCGCGGACATGTCGATGTGCATGTCGGTAGCGACGGATTCGAGGGCGCGGATTCGCTGCGAGCGGTCCTGCTGCCCGGCCCGCCCGAACCGGTGGCCACCGAGGAGCGGCAGTTGTTGCGGCATCTGTTCGGCAACGGCTACTCCGTGCGCATCGCCGCCTGCACCGACGGGCCGGGCTGGGATCGGCTGAACGCGACGGTGCGTCGCGAGTTGATCGGCAACGGTTTCGGCTGGGCCAAACCCGATCGCTACCGGGCGCTGCGCACGATGGTCCGGCTGCGACGGCGCATGCTCGATTACGCGGCACAGCGACCGGCGTGGCAGGACAACGAGACACTGCACCTCGCGGGCTATCCCTACGCGGTGCTGTTCGCCGTCGACACCGGTCCGGGCCCGCATTGGCCGGGACCGGAGGAAGGCTCGCGGGCGCAGCTGTCCTTGCCCTGGAATCTGCCGCAGGCCTGCGCGCACGCCGTCCGCGATTCCGGCGAGATCGCCTACAGCGCGCCACCGGTAGGCACCGAGGAGCGGCTGGCCGAAGTCGAGCAGCTGCTGATCGCCATGGATTCCCATTCGCAGGGGGTGCGGTACCACCATATGGTCGAGGCCGAGCGACTGCACCGCTTGATCGACGATTACCGCTGGCGCTACAGCTTTCACACGCTGACCACCTCTCCTCGCCCCGAGCTGCTGCGGGCCGCACTGCTGGATCTGGTGCGCGAAACCGAAACCGTGCGCGCGTATGTGCGGCCCGGAGTGCCGGGTCACGAAGAGGCCGTGCTGGTTTCGATGTACGCGGTGCGGCTGTCGGATCTCGTCCTGGACCGCACGCCGTGACCCGGGGTCAGGAGCCGACCACGTCGCGGGCGCGGCCGACGAGGAGCGGATCGGCGGGAGCGACGATGTCGGGTTCCTTGTTCTCGTAGTCGAACAGGCCCGGCACGTGACGCATCGCGTTGAGGCGGGCGCGTTTCTTGTCGTTGCTCGACGCGGGCGCCACGCGGGTTGAGGTGTTCCATGAAACGCTTGATGGTGCCGCCCTTTCCGGCGGCGTCACGTCCCTCGAACTCGATGACCAGCCGCCAGCCCGTGGCCTTGACCCAGTTCTGCACTTTGAGCAGTTCGATCTGCAGCAGGCGTTTGTCGGCCTCGTAGACCTCGCGGTTCAGGCGTTCGTCGTACGGATAGCCTCGACGCCAGGTGTCGACGACCACACCGTCTGCGGCGGTGAGCAGTGCGGGATCGTCGTCGTTCAGGTCGTCGACGATGAATCCGGTGGTGCCGGTCAGGTCGACGGCGGACTCGAGGTCGGCGACGGCACTGAGATTGCGCTGCATGTCCGCCCTTCAGTCGTGGAATCCGGTTAGCGGCCAGCCACCGGCGGCGAGCTTCGCCGCGACCTGGCGCAGATCGTCCTCGCTCGGTTCGCAGCGGGTCACTTCCACGATCGCCGCCTCCACCTGTTCGCGATCGACGACGTCGGGCCGGCCGGCCAGCAGCAGGCCGAGAATCCGGTCGAGTTCGTCCTTGTTCAGTTGCTTCTTCAGCAGCGCGAGCAGCGGGAAGTAGTCCTTCGGCGGGACGCCGTCCGGGTAGCCGGCGCGCAGCCAATCCAGGATCTGCGCGAGCAAGCCCTCGTCGTTTGTCCTCGAATTCACCTGTGTACTCCTACTTCTCGACCAGGGTCGGATAGATGTGCTCGAAGCTGACCGCCTTGCCGAAACCGGACGCGACGATGATCGTGATACCGACGGCGATCGCGGCGACCACGACGGCGAAGACCACGACGGCCACCGCGGCGCCGAACGGATTGGGCCGGTGGACGGTTCCGTCGGCCGACTCGTGTCCGGTGGCGACCGCGAGACCGCGCACGCCGACGGCGAACAGCGCGGGCAGACCGGCGCCCAGCACGATGCCGACGAGCAGAATCTTCCAGACCGATTCGAGAACGAGCTTTATCGTTTCCATGGTTCTCAGACCTTCGCGATCGTGTCCGCGGGAGCGACCGGCTCGTCCCATTCGGCGTTGACGTTGGTGTGGTCGACCTTCTGCGCTTGGGCGCGCCGGTACATGTAGACCGAGAGCGCGCACAGGATCGCGAAGGCGGTCAGCGGGCCGAGGAGGGTTGGGATCTTCGCCGCGATCACCCACATCACCGCGCCCACCACGGCGGCGGCCGGCAGAGTGATGACCCACGCCGCCACCATGCGCAGCGCGATGTTCCAGCGCACCTGCGCACCGGGCTTGCCGACACCGGAACCCAGGATCGAGCCGGTGGCGACGTGGGTGGTCGAGAGCGCGAAGCCGAGGTGGCTGGAGGCGAGAATGATTGTCGCCGAGGAGGCTTCGGCCGCCATCCCCTGCGGCGAACTGATCTCGACCAGTCCCTTGCCGAGCGTGCGAATGATGCGCCAGCCGCCGATATAGGTGCCCGGGGCGATGGCGGCGGCGCACGCGAACTTCACCCACAGCGGCACATTGTCGGTCTCGTGCCAGGCGAGGGGGCCGGTCGACTGCGGATCCGAGGCACTGTAGCCGATCAGCGCCAGGGTGATCACGCCCATCGTCTTCTGCGCGTCGTTGGTCCCGTGCGCGAGCGAGACCAGGGAGGCGGTGCCGATCTGCCCCCACCGGAACCCGGCCTCGGTGAACCGTTCGCCGATACCCACCACGATCTTGAAGATCAGGAAGGTGCCGACCGCGGCCACGATGCCCGCGATCACCGGTGAGAACAGCGCGGGCATGATCACCTTGCCCACCACCCCGTCGATCTTCCCGTGCCCGATCCATACCACGCCCGCACCGGAAGCGATTGCGGCGCCGATCAATCCGCCGAACAGCGCATGCGAACTCGAGCTCGGGAGGCCCAGCAGCCAGGTCAGCAGATTCCAGATGATGCCGCCGATCAGTCCCGCCATCACGATGATCAGCAGGGCCCGCCCGTGATCCGCGGTGAACTCGGCTTTCGGTGTCCCGTCCTTGTTCTGGATCTTGACCACCGCGTTGGTGACCGTCAACGCGACCTCCACCGATGGAATCGTCTGCCTGCCACGTGCCGGAATCGGCGGGGCCTCCGGTGAACTGATCGCCGTGGGGATCCCGGCGCTAGGCGGCGACGATGGCCTCGGCGACCAGGCGGAGATCCGGCACCGCGCCCCGCGGTTCACGCACCCAGGTCCGGCGCGGGTTACCGGGTGTGGGCAGCGCGATCAACGCGCCAGGGCCGGTCTGGGTGACGAAGCAGCGGAACAGGTCCAGCGACCACCATCCCGCATCCTCACCACAACGGGGATTCTCGGCGAGAAACGACCAGACGCACCGGTCCCCCACCCCGACCCGCATCACCGGCACGGCCAGATCGCCGAGTATGCCGAGCACCGACGCGCCCCGCTCGGCGGGTGTCATCACCGCACACAGGCGCCCCGACCGCATGACCAGCGCCCCGATCCGTTGTTCGTACCAGGTGTCACCGAATATCTCTCGATATCGCGACTGCGCGGGCGCAATGCACGGAGTGGTCTGTTCGGTTACCTGTTCGCTCGCGTAGATGGCTGTCATCAGCCGATCCTCCAGCCCGTTCGCTATCGGACTGTGGCGGTGGAGTGACAGACGTGCTACAGAACAGCGGGACCGCCCGGCATAGTTCGGTGGGGGCCGAAGGGTTTCGCTTCTACTGTCCCGGCATGAGTTCAGCTGTGCAGCAGAGTCGTGAGGCCGAGGCATTTCTCGAGGCGCGTCGAGCCATCGCTCCGGATGTGGTCAGCGCCTGTGCGGGGTGGACGGCGCATGAGGTTACCGCGCATCTCGTGGCCGGGGCCGTCGAGATCAGCCGGCATCTGGAGCCGTATCCGAACGGTGAGCCGGTGCCCGCCACGCGCGGGTTCGAGGAGCGGGAGGCGCCGTTTCGGGCGATGAGCGACCCGGAATTGATGCGACGGCTGGAACTCGAGGAGCAGCGGTTGCGGGGGCTGCTCGGGGATGTTCTGGCCGCCGACCCCGGCGCGGTGGTCCCGTGGAGCGGCCGGACCATGCCCGTGGCGATGTTCCAGCCGCATCTGCGCAGTGAGTTCGCCGTCCACCGCTGGGACATCACCGGCGACGACGGCGTCGGCGACGAACTTCTGGCTCAGCCCGAACTCACCGCCCACGCCGTGCGCGCGCTCGGCCCGATGCTACTGGCGTCGGGCGCGCGCCGCGATCCGTCTCCGGATCAGAATTTCGACGTGCGGCTGCGCTCACCGGGGGCACCCGATATCCGGCTGTCGGTCGAATCCGGTTGCGCCGCACTGAGTTCGGTCGCAGACGCATCCGACGCCCCCGGCCTCGAGCTGGACGCCGCGGCCCGTCTCCTCGTCCTGTGGGGACGCCGTCCCGAGCCCCGCACCCGCGTCCGCAGCACCCTCGCTCCCGCCCAACTCACCAGGCTGCACGCGCTGCTCGCCGGCTACTGACACGAAAGGGCGAAACCGCCCTCGCGCCATCCCCTTTCACCACCAGACGCCACCCGCCCGAGCCCAACTAGGCCGTCGCACCTCCGACCCGGTAGCATCCCCCACGCGCGTGCAGCGCGGCGAGGGGCGGTAGCTCAGTCGGTTAGAGCCGCGGACTCATAATCCGCTGGTCGTGGGTTCGAGCCCCACCCGCCCCACAAACAACCTCTCACCAGCGGAAATCCCGAACCGAAGAGCCGATTCGAGACGCCCAGCGCGCGACGAGCTGTGTACTTCATCGTGATCGGTCGAGGGCCGCGACGGGCCGCCGCTTCCGGCGAGAGACCGCCTCCCGACTACCGTCCGGCGAGTTCGGCGACGACCGGGGCGAACCGGTCGGCGACGTCGGCGCCGAAAATGAAGTAGGAGAAGCCGATCTCCTCGCGTCGCCGCTGGATTTCCTCGACGGCGGCCGCCGGATCTTCCGGGAGTACGGTCAGTGCGTCCGCGGCGCGGAGGGCAGCGGGGTCGGTGTCCGGGGGTGCCATGTGTGGGGCGACGGTGTCGCCGACGACCGGCACGGCGAGTGCGAGCTCCAGGTCCGCTGTGGTGCGGAAGTCGCGGGCCAGCCGGTCGACCTCACTCCGAGGCTGGTCCCCCAGCGCGAAGGTGACCGTGTCGGCGACCTCGGCCGCCAGTGCCCGGGCCTTGGGACCGAGGACGGCCATCGCCACCGGGGTGTGACGGTCGGGGCCGTCGAGATCTCGCAGCGCCTTCACCGTCTCACGCACCTCGGCCAGCCGCTCACTCGGCGGGAGGACGGGCAGCCCTTTGTCGCGCAGCTCGTCCTCGATGCCCGGCCTGCCGGTGCCGATGCCCATCTCGAAGCGCCCCTCGGTCAGCAGCGACATCGAATGCGCTTCCCACGCCGTCTGCCAGGGCGGGCGCAGCGGAGAGGCGTACACCCAGGTGCCCACGCGCAGGTCGGTCAGGGCCGCGGCGGTGGCCAGCATGGGGCCGGGGGCCGGTTGCGTGAGCGGGAAGTCGGGCACCAGAAACGTCGAGTATCCGCTGTCGGCGATGCGGCGCACGCGATCTCGCCACGTCGGCACACCGGTCGTGAGCGGGGCGACAACCCCGAAGCGAAACGGTCTTGTCATGCCAGAACTCCTGTCGGTCGGTGCGTTCAGAGATATCGACGGCAGGTCCTCCCCGAATTCATCGGCACGGCCGGAAAGGCGTCCGGTCATCCGCGGTCCGCAGAGGCCGGAATCAACCGTCCCGCAGTGCGGCCATCGGACACGAGCCGATGGCGGCTCGAACCGCGGCGAGGTGTTCGGCCGGGATGTCGGCGTCGCCGAATCGGTGGGTCAGTTCCCCGTCGTCGTCGAGGCTGAACACAGCGGGCGCGTGCTGGGCGCACAGGCCGTGGCCCTCGCACCGGGAGCGGTCTACAAAAATTCGCATCGTGGTGTCCTTCAGGCGGGAATCAGTTGCAGCGGAAGGCGTTCGAAGCGGTAGATGATGTTGTTGACCGCTCGTTCGGTCGGGCCGGCGATCTCGATGCGGGCGACGCGCGCGATCAGGGTGTGCAGCATGGCCTGCGTTTCCAGCCGGGCCAGGCCCTGTCCGGCGCAGCCATGGGTGCCGTGCCCGAATCCGAGCTGGCGAGAGGCATCGCGGCGAATATCGAAGGTGTCGGGATCGTCCCACTCGTCTGGGTCGCGGTTGGCGGAGGCATAGATCACCAGGACCCGCGCCTCGGCCGGGATGACGGTGCCCGCCAGTTCGGTCTCGCGAATCGCCTTGCGGGAGAAAGCACGGAGCGGGGATTGGTGGCGCACCACCTCGTTCACGGCGTTGGGGATCAGGGTCGGGTTCGAGCGCAGCAGCTGCCACTGTTCGGGATAAGTCGCGAACAGGTACAAGGCACTGGAGATCGCGCTGATCGTGGTGTCCAGCGAGGGTGCCAGGTAGTCGATCAGCAGCGCCGGGCATTCCGAACGGGAAAGACTGCCTTCGTCGGCCGCCTGCAGGACCTCCGCGCCCAG
Organism: Nocardia elegans NBRC 108235; assembly: GCF_001612845.1. Classification (GTDB taxonomy): domain Bacteria; phylum Actinomycetota; class Actinomycetes; order Mycobacteriales; family Mycobacteriaceae; genus Nocardia; species Nocardia nova. The sequence goes on from NZ_BDBF01000001.1 coordinate 219,073, forward strand.
GCTGTCCGGCGCCAAGTCCTTGTCACGGGCGAGTCGGCGGGTGAAGCGCATCATTTCGACGCTCGCCGGCGCCGTGCGCAACGTCTGCCCGTTGAGCGGGCCCAGCGCGTCGAATGTCGCTGCGGCCCAGCGTAAAAGGTCCTCGCGACCGCGCTGCGGCCAGCCGATCAGGTCTGGTACCACCGACATCGGCAGGGTAGCGGCCAGTTCCACGCCGTCGATCAGACCGCGCGATACCGCCGTCTCGACCGCTGTGACCGCCTGCCGGTGGACCGCCTCGCTCATCGTGCGCAGCGCTTTCGGTGTCATGTGCTGGGCCAGCAGCTTCCGGCGGCGACGGTGGTCCTCGCCGTCGCTGCTGAGCGTCGTCCCGCGCGAGAGGCGGTTCGTCACCGGGTTCAGCGCGACCCCCGCTCCGGAGACGAACGTGCCGTCATCGCGCAGGGCGGTTTTGCATTCGCGGTAGCGCGGTAACGCGTAGACGCGTTGCTTGGTCAGCCACACCACCGGCCCCAGCTCTCGCAACCGGGTGTAGTGCGGGTACGGGTCGAGGACCGCCGCCCGCGAGTACAAGTCTGGCTGATAGATCGGGGTGGCAACGCGGTGACGCATCGAGACTCCTCGGACACCGGACTCGTCGGCCGGCGTTTGCATTCGTGGCTTCGCCCGACGCCGGCGTGGACGTCCGTGGCCGGGCGATGGTGGAGGGGAATCGCCTGAGCGATGAACACAGACTAGAGGGCTTGCTGACTTCTAGTCAATGACTCATAATCAATTTGTGTTCGGTTCGGGTCGGCCAGCACTATCGACGTGAAAGGACCGTCGACGGAAGGGGTTCCGATGGCCGCAACGGCAGCGAAGGGGGGTGCTACCCGCGCGGAGCGGGCCGCAGAGAGCCGCCGTCGCCTCGTCGATGCCGCGGTCGGGTTGTTCTCCGAACAGAACTACGAGAATGTCGCCGTCGGGGATATCGCCAAGGCGGCCGGTGTCGCCCACGGACTGGTCTTCCATCACTTCGGCAACAAACGCGGCATCTACCTGGAGGCCATGCGCGAGGCATCCAACAGGATCGTCCGAGCGCAAACCTCGGATCCCGGTCTTCCACTCGCGCGCCGAATCCGCGCCGGACTGGCCGCTCACCTTCGCTATCTCGCCGCACACCGCGGGTTGGCGCTGCGCCTGGTGCTGGGCGGCCATGAACCGGACCAGGAAACGTGGGAGGCGTTCGAAGTCGGACGCTGGCGGACCATCGGGCAATGGGCCACCGCGCTCGGACTCGAGCCCGACAACGCCGCCGTCCGGATGATGATGCGGTCGAGCATCGGCGCCCTCGACCAGGCCACCGTCTATTGGCTGCGGAACGGCGAGCCGTTCGAGGTGGAATCCATGGTCGACTGCATCCTCGAGCTGACCGCGGCCGCGCTGCGCGCGGCCGCGAGACTCGATCCCGCCCTCGACGTGAACGCCGGGGTGAGCGCCCTGCTCGACGCCCTCGAGGACCGGTGAGAGATCGCTCTCGACCGAGGAGCGAGTCGTCCGGCGGGGCGGACCCCACCGGTCGGGATGGGGCACGTGGACGTTTCTCCCAACCATTTGCTACTGGCTTCGCCGCGGTGGTCGCTATGTCAGCAGCTGTCCGCGCCCTCCCCGGTGAGTTGGTCCGGCGCCGGCCGGCGGCCGGTGATGAGCAGTAGCAGATTCGTGACCGATCCTTCGATGATCGGCCCGGTGCCGGCGGTCCACTCACCATCGGAGGCCACGAGGCGGTAATTCCCGAACTTCTTGCGGGCGTGAAACGGGAAGCCGCCGTTCCATACGCGGTCGAGTGCCGATTCTGCTGCGGCTACCGGCATTTCGCGCGGGATGCCGAGTGGGATCGCGATGTCCTGGCCGTGCACCAGCAGATCCATCAGGCGGTCGACGGGCGTCGTACCGACGGGTGTGACCCGGGCGTCGACGCTGTCGCGCAGCTCGGCGAGCAGCTGTGCGGTGGTGCTGCGGCCGGCGTAGCGGATGGCGGTGTCGCGGACCATCCGATCGAAGTCGCCTCGTGCCCGGATCAGATTGAACAGGATCGCCCCGAGACCGGAATCCGCCGACATGATCAGGTGCGCGACGACATCGCGAACCCGCCAGCCCGCACACAACGACGTTTGCTCCCAGCCACTCTCGGGCAGGGCCCGCAACAGTTCGACCAGGCTCGCGCGCTCGGCGGCGACGGCCTGCCAGACCTGCTCGGTATCGATCGATGTCTTTCCAGCCATTGTCGGAACTCCTCAGGGTGATCGGTGTTGCCGTACCGTAGGTGTTCCAGTCGGGTGGAGGTTCCAGCAACTGTGACCCACAACACACGTCGCGATGGTCTGATCACCATCGGAGAGCTTTCCGAACGCACCGGCGTCCCGGTCCGCACCATCCGCTTCTATTGCGACGAAGGGGTACTGGACGCGCACCGCAGCGCGGTCGGGCATCGACTGTTCGATCCGGCGACGGCGGTGGATCACCTGCAGCTCGTGCGCCGGCTGCGCACGCTCGGCCTCGGGTTGCAGGCGATCACGGCCGTACTCACCGGCACCACCTCGATCACCGACGCCGTCGCCGCCGAAAGAGCCGCGCTCGACGCCGAATTGGAGGCACTGACCTGGCGCCGGGCCGTGCTGGCGGCGGTCGAGGACGCCTCGCCCGGCCGGCGCGCCGCGCGGCTGGAACTACTGGCCGCCGTTGGTGACGGCCGGCGCGCCCGCGACGAACTGGTCGCGTTCTGGCGCCGTTTGCTCACCCCGATCGCACCGGAGACATTCGACGGTTTCGTCGCCATGAACATTCCGGCCCCGCCCGCCGATCCGACGCCCCGGCAAGTCGTCGCCTACGCCGAACTCGCCACCGCGGTGACCGATCCGCGCCTGACCGCCGCGATGACACAACAGCTCTGGCGGCACGACCGCACGAATATCCGCGACAAACGCGCACTGCTGTCCGGCGTCGCCGAAGCCTGCGAGAGCGTGGACCCGCTGGTCGCGATGCACGTGGAACCACGGCCCGGCGTCGAACTCGACCGGTTTCTCGCCGCCCACGCCGCCGCCCGGCGCGTCCGCCCCACGGCCGAGTTCCGGCGCCGGCTTCTCCACGGCGCCGACGACAACGATCCGCACATTCGCCGGTACTGGACGCTCACCGCCGAAATCACCGGTACGACCACCACCGGCGCGGCGCAGGACTGGCTGTACCGGGCGCTGAGCCGGTCGTAGCGACGCCGCGCGCGGCCCTACTTCTCCAAATACGCGATCATTCCGTCGATGAGTCCCTGGATGGCGTCGTCGAGGTTGCCGTAGGTGCCGAGGGTGCGTTCGGAGGTGATGCCGCGCATGGCGGCGGGGATGAGGGCGGCGACGCGGCGGATTTTGACCGGGTCGACGCCCAGGTCGGCGAAGGCTCGTTCACATGCCTTGTCCCAGTTGGGTTTCCACGAGGCGAGTTCGGCAGCGGTCAGCGGATAGTCGCGTTCGAGTTCGGCGTGGTCGCGGGGCAGGGCGGCGCGCAGGGTTTCGATGGCGAGGGATTCGGGGCGGCGCAGTCCGATCGCCATGGTGTTGATCAGGGCGGCCACCCGTTCGGACAGGGTTCCTTCGGTCGCGACGCCGGCGGGCAGGTCGCCGCGTTTGTCGGCGGTGTAGCGGAGCACCGCCGCCCACAGTCCGTCGATATCGCCGAACTGATATTTCACGACTCCCCAGGTGGCGCCGATGTCGCGGGCGATCCGGTTGCCGGATACGGCCGCGGGGTCGCCGGTGGCCAGCGAGGTGATCGCGGCCTCGAGCATGGCCTCCCGCGATTGGATACCGCGCTTGTTCGCACGCCTCCCGTGCACCGCTACCTCCGTCACGACGGTCGATAATACCGTCCCTGAACTGCGGCATCCAGTTTCAACGAACCCTCTTGTTTTCTTTCATAGAGGGTTCTACCCTTGTGTCGCCGGGCGCGGCGGTCTGCGCCGCGACGCGCAAGCCCCTCGCCGAATGTGGAGGATCGAGATGGCAAAACCACCCCTGTCGATGGAGCCGACGGGCTGGTTCCAGGTCGCGTGGTGCACCGAGATCCCCATCGGTGCCGTCCACAAGATGAAGTACTTCGGCCGCGAGATGGTCGCGTGGCGCTCGGCATCGGGGCAGCTCGCGGTATTCGACGCGTACTGCGAACATCTCGGTGCGCATCTGGGCTACGGCGGGCGCGTCGACGGCGAGAACCTGGTGTGCCCGTTCCACGGATGGGAGTGGAATCGGCAGGGGCGCAACGTCTGCATCCCCTACGAGGCACATCCCAACAAGGGCCGCCGCATCCGCAGCTATCCGGTCGTCGAACGCAACGAGGCCGTGTGGATCTGGTTCGACATCGACGGCCGCGCACCGTATTTCGAGGTGCCGGACATCTTCGAGGCATTCGGTGACGACAAGACCGCCGCCGACTACTACCCGCCGGTGCCCGCGGCCACACTGTTCCGCCCGGGCCTGGAACTGCATCCGCAGTACATCATGGAGAACGGCGTCGACTTCGCACATTTCAAGGTCGTGCACAAGACGCCGTTCGTGCCGGAGTTCACCCGCCACGACTTCTCCGGCCCGGTGTCCTACGTGGACTTCACCATCGCCTTCGACGAGGGCATCAGCGAATCGGACGTCAACAGCGGCGTGGAATCGATCAATGCCGGGCTGGGCTGTTCGATCACCAAGAGCTGGGGCATGGTCGACAACCGCACCATGCCCGCGGTGACGCCGGTGGACGAATACACCTCCGACGTCCGGTTCACCGTGTGGATCGGCCGCAAGCCTGGCGACGACAGCCCCGAGATCAGCCGATACGGCAAGACGATGGCCGATTTCGTGATCGAACAGTTCGAGGCCGACATCGACATCTGGGCGCACCAGCGCTACTCCGATCCACCCGCGTTGAGCCGCAAGGAATTTCAGGGATTCACCGCGCTACGCCAGTGGGCGCTGCAGTTCTATCCCGACGTCGGCCCCGCGCGCACCGACCCGCACCGGCCGCACAGCGGCGCCGTACATCCCGCGGCCGACGCGACCGCCTGAGCACCGTCACCCCGCAGCCACCACACCGAAAGGCACGCGATGAGCACCTCCGACAAGATCCGGGTATTCCAGGTAGCCACCGGCAATCTCGGCACCGAGATGATCGGGCGCATCCGCGACCATCCCGATCTCGAGCTCGTCGGGTTGCACTGCTACACGCCCGAGAAGATCGGCCGCGACGCCGGTGAGATCGTCGGCCTCGACCCCATCGGGGTCACCGCGACCGGAACTGTCGAGGAGATCATCACCGCGCGGCCCGACGTCCTCACCTTCCACGGCGTCTTCCCCGACGAAGATCTCTACGAGAAGGTCCTCGAAGCGGGCATCAACGTGGTCACCACCGCGGACTGGATCACCGGTTTCCACCGCGATACCAACCACGCCCATCCCTCGGGCCGCAAGGTCAGCGAGGTGATCCAGGCCGCCTGTGAGCGCGGAAATGCCACCTTCTACGGCACCGGCATGAACCCGGGTCTGTGCCAGATACTCGGCATCGTGCACACCGCGGACGTCGCCGACATCGAGAACATCACCGTCACCGAATCGGTCGACGTCTCCTGCCACCACTCCGTCGACACCTGGAAGGCCGTGGGCTACGGCCGCCCGATCGACGACCCCACGATCCCGGATTCGCTCTACCGCTACACCGCGGTGTTCGCCGACTCGGTCTACCTCATGGCCGACGCCTTCGGACTCGAACTCGACGAGGTGACGTTCGGCTACGAACTCGGCGCCTGCACCAAGGACGTCGACCTCGGCTGGTACTTCATGCCGAAGGGCTCGCTCGGCGCGAACTACATCAAGTATCAGGGCATGGTCGACGGTATCCCGCGCGTGGAGACCCATCTCGAGTGGCAGATGACGCCGCACACCGACCCGTCGTGGGAGATCAAGGGCTGCTACATCACTCAGGTGACCGGCGACCCCAACATCTACAGCAAGCACATGATCTTCCCGCGCAAGGGTTTCGATCTGTCGAACCCGGAGAACTTCGCCTCGATCGGCATGACCGTCACCGGCCTGCCGGCCCTGAATGCCATCCGATCCGTGGTGGCCGCGCGCCCCGGCATCATCACCAGCGCGGACCTGCCGCTGCGCACCTTCGCGGGACGCTTCAGGATCTGAACGCTCGGCACCCGCATCCCGGCCCGTCGCGTGGATCGCGCATGCACGGGGTGCGGCTGAATCTTGTTGCGGGCTTTCGCGCTCCGCGCCGGTTAGGGTTGGGCAGGGGTTGCCCAGTCGCCTGATCGGAGGTGTGTGATGGCTGATCTGTTTTCCACCGCGCTGCGGGCTCATCAGTGGATCTACGAGAAGTCGGACGGGTTCGTGGGGCACCGGCTGCTGTTCGGAAACCCCACCCTGTTGTTGCGAACGGTGGGGCGCAAGACCGGGCAGCCGCGCACCAGTGCGCTGACCTATGCGCGAGACGGCAACGACTATCTGGTGACGGCGTCCAACGGTGGGTCGCCGCGGCCGCCGGGGTGGCTGGCGAATGTGAAGGCGGCGCCGGAGTGCGAGATCCAGGTCGGGCATCGGCGGATTCCGGTGACCGCGCGGCCGACGTATCCGGACGACACCGAGTACGCGCGGCGGTGGTCGCTGGTCGACAAGGTCAACAAAGGCCGGTACACGCAGTACCAGAAGATGACCGATCGGCCCATATCGGTGGTGGTGCTCAGCCCGCGGAAGTGACGCGGGCGGCGGTCGGACTCGTCACATTCGTCCGGATCGCTTGGTTTTCGGGCAAAGGTTTCGCTATCCTCGCCTCCGAGGGGAGTACTTCCCAAGCGCCACACCGGTCAGTACGGATTCCGCCGTCGGGATCCCCGGATGGCCACCCGGATTCCGGGTGAAGGAGACCTCGGGTGCTTTCGCATACCCGAGGAGACCTGTGAACTCGTCCGTTCTCGCAGCCCAACAGCTGCACACCATCGGCTCCCCCTGGCTGTGGGCCGCCACCATCGCCGGTGTGCTGGTTCTGCTCGCGCTGGACTTCGTCGTCACCCGCAAACCGCACGAGGTGTCGATGCGGGAGGCGGTCGGCTGGACCGTGTTCTACCTGGCGCTGCCGGTCGCGTTCTTCGGCATGCTGTGGGCCGGATTCGGATCGAAGCCCGCCACCGAGTTCATCACCGGTTATCTGTTGGAGAAGTCGCTCTCGGTGGACAACCTGTTCGTCTTCATGCTGCTGCTGGCGGCCTTCGCGGTCCCGGCGGTGCTGGCGCAACGGGTGCTGTTGTTCGGCATCGTGGGCGCACTGGTGCTGCGCGGCATCTTCATCGCCGTCGGTGCGGCCGCGCTCGCCTCGCTGGACTGGGCGTTCCTGCTGTTCGGCGCGGTTTTGCTGCTCACCGCGCTCAAGCTGATCCGCGACGCGGTCACCGGGCACGAACAGGAAGTCGACATTTCCCGCATGCGTTCGGTGCGCCTGATGCGCAGGCTGATGCCCGTCACCGACGACTACCGCGGCACGAAGATGGCCGTGCGGGAGGCCGGCCGCCGCGCCCTGACCCCGCTCGCTCTGGTGGTCACCGCCGTCATGGCCACCGACCTGGTGTTCGCGATCGACTCGGTGCCCGCGGTCTACGGCGTCACCGGCGACCCGTATCTGGTGTTCGCCACCAACGCCTTCGCCCTGCTGGGCCTGCGCGCCCTCTACTTCGTCCTGCAGGCGGTCCTGGCCCGCCTGGTGCACCTCGCCTACGGCCTGGCCGTGATCCTCGGCTTCATCGGCGTCAAACTGGTGCTGCACTGGGCCCACGGCTACTGGGACTGGCTGCCGGAGATCCCCACCGCCGCCTCCCTGCTGGTGATCGTGCTGGTGCTCGGCGTGGTGACCGTGACCAGCCTGCTGGCCACCCGGGGCGAGAAGGACGGCGACTCGGTTACCGTCGACACGTCCGCTCGATGAGCACCGCGGCCCGCGGGCGCAGGAGTTGTCCGCCGCGCAATCTCGGCCGTACCGTGGGCCGGTGCTGTCCCGCTTCCGGCGTATCGATCCGGTCCGCACCCGGCGCGCCGTCGATGCGCTGCGATTGCCGGAGGCCGTCTTCAAGACCTGTCCCTGGCAACCGCGGGAATTGGTGGACACCGGTCTGCGGCAATGGTTGCGATGCTGCGGAGCGGCGCTGGCCGACGACCAGGTGATCGGCATGCCGTCCCATGCCGTGGACGAGGCGTGGCACGGTTTGATCCTGTGCACCAAGCGTTACCGGGACTTCTGCGAGGCCGCGTACGGCCGGTTCCTGCACCATTTCCCCGAGGGAGACGGCTACGGCGGCGGCAGCGGTGTGCCGATGGCGACTCAGCTCGGACGCACCGTCGTCGCCTGGTCCCTCGTAGCCGACCCGGGCGAGGTCTGCGTGCTGTGGGATCTGGATGTCGTTGTGGGAGTGGAGAATCCGTGGGGAGTCTCGCCGGAGCGGATCGCCGAGGTGGAAACCGCCCTGGGTGAGATCAGCGGAGGTTCAGGGCGCCGCGCTCGGCGGTGACGATGGCCGCCGGTCGCCACGGATTGCTCCTGCCGCACAGACACAGACCGGCGCGAACCGATCGGGTGCGACGATCCCCTGGGCCGCCCGCGCATGCCGGCCGAGGTGGCCTTTCGACCTAGCTGCTGCTGCCGCCACCGCAACTGCTCCCGCCGCCACAGCTGCTACCTCCACCACAGCTACTCCCGCCACTGCAACTACCGCCCCCGCTGCAACTGCTGCCACCTCCACAGCCGCTACCACCGCCGCAACTACTACCGCCACCGCAACCGCTTTCCCCGCCGAAGCTGTCCGTACTGCAACCGCCTCCGCCGCAATCACTTCCGCTGAATGTGCGGCCACTACGACCCGCATCGCCGGCCTCCCATTTCCGACGCCGCGCCGACGGCGATGCTTCTCGGCGAACGGCTGCCACCGAGATCCAGACGAGTGCGCCGACCACGGCCGCGATGACGACGAAGTGCATGAGCGGACCGTAGCCGCACAACCCGGTGTTCGCCCGGTGAGCCGGTTGTGCCGCTCCCGGCGCGACCTCTCCGGCCGCGAACCTCCCTCGCGAACCGTTCGTGGCCCGCTCGGCGCAACGGTGCCATGATCGATGGCAGGAGCCCGGTCCCGGGCGTGCCGGGCGTTTCGCATGGTGGTGACGCTATGGACGTTGCGACGTTTGCCGCATTCATCGTGGGGGCGGGGGCGGTGTGCGCCGGGGTCGCGTTCGGGACCGGGTTGCGGGTGGTTCAGCAGTACGAACGCGGGCTGGTGTTCCGGTTCGGGCGGGTGCGGGCGGTGCGTAAGCCGGGTTTGCGGGTGCTCATTCCGTTCGTCGACAAGATGCGCAAGGTGCCGATGCAGGTTGTCACGATGCCGGTGCCGGGGCAGGAGGGCATCACTCGCGACAACGTGACCGTGCGGGTCGACGCGGTGGTGTACTTCCGGGTGATCGACCCGACACAGGCGGTGGTGGAGGTGCAGGACTATCTGTTCGCCGTCGAACAGGTGGCGCAGACCTCGCTGCGCTCGATCATCGGTAAGAGCGAACTCGACGATCTGCTGTCCAACCGCGAACAGTTGAACAAGGGCCTGGAATTGATGATCGACAGTCCGGCCCTCGCCTGGGGCGTCCACATCGACCGGGTGGAGATCAAGGATGTGGCGCTGCCGGAGGCGCTGAAACGGTCGATGTCTCGGCAGGCGGAGGCCGAGCGCGAACGCCGCGCCCGCGTCATCACCGCCGAGGGCGAGCTCCAGGCCTCACGAAAGCTGACCGACGCCGCCGAACGGATGGCGACCGCCCCGGCGGCCCTGCAGCTGCGACTGCTCCAAACCGTCGTCGAGGTTGCGGCAGAGAAGAATTCGACCCTGGTGCTGCCGTTCCCGGTGGAGCTGTTGCGGTTCCTGGAACGATCGACCCCGCCGGAATCGGGTGCGGCGCCGGCCGAGAGCCGCTCGGACACGCCCACCGCCGAAGCCGGGACGGCGCATGCGCCGGACACGGATTCCGGCGTGGACCCCCGCTCCGCCGAACCGCCCTGGGCCGACGCCTCGCGATCACCGCAGCGCGCACCGATTCGCCCCGAGTGAAGGCCGGCTGCTCCCCCGGCTCCCTCGACCCCGGCTCGAACAAGCGGACCGGTCGCATCGACCGTACGACCGGTCCCCCGCGCCGACGACGCGAAACGCGGCCTACGTCAGCTTCACCCGCGCCGCGACGAAGCGGTGGACGGCCGGGGCCAAGCGGCTGAAGTGGTACTGCAGGTGGGCTTCCGGCGTGACCGGGACGATCTCGCGGTGACGTTCGACCGCGCGCACGATCCGGTCGGCGACCTTCTCCGGGCCGTAGCCGCGTTTGCGGTAGAGCGCGTCGTAGCGGGCCTGCTTCGCGGCCTCCGCATCGTCGGACAGGCCCGAGAACTTCGTTGTCGCAACGATATTCGTGTGCACGATGCCGGGGCAGATGGTGTGCACCTCGATACCCTTGCCGGCCAGTTCGGCGCGCAGGCAGTCGGAGAACATGAAAACCGCGGACTTACTGGTCGAGTAGGCGCTAAAACCCTGCTGCGGGCTGTAGGCGGCCATGCTGGACAGGTTGACGATATGTCCGCCGAGCCCCCGCTCGGCCATGGCGGCGCCGAAGGTGCGGCAGCCGTTGACCACGCCGCCGAGGTTCACCCGCAGCACCCGGTCGAATTCGGCGGCGGAAGTCTCGAAGAAGTCTCCGGCCTGGCCGATGCCGGCGTTGTTGATCAGGATGTCGGGCACGCCGTGAGCGGCGATCACCGCGCTCGCGTGCTCGCTCATCGCCGCTTCGTCGGAGACGTCGACGGCGTAGGCGTGCGCGATGCCACCGGCCGCCGTGATCAGTTCCACGGTCTCCTTGGCGGCGTCCAGGTTCAGATCCGACAGGACGACCTCGGCGCCGCGGCGGGCGAACGCCAGCGCCGTTTCGCGGCCGATGCCGCTGCCGCCGCCGGTGATCACGACCAGCCGCTCGGTGAACGGCCCGGCCTGCACACCGACCTCGGCGCGGCGCAGCGTGCGCGGATACTCACCGGTGTCGACGGCCGTGGCGAGTTCGGTCGCCGAGGTGGCCAGCAACTCCGGATGGGAGAACGGCAGCCAATGCCCGCCCGCGATCTCGCGCCGGAACAGCCGATCGGTCCACTTCGGTGTGTCGTCGTACCCGGCCGGACGCACCGCGATATCGCGGCGCGCGATGATCAGCTGCACCGGCACCTCGGTGTGCCGCTCGCGTGGGCCGAGCATGCGCGGCAGGATGTTGGCGCGGTAGATCCGCATGCCGTCGAAGAAGTCCTGCCGGAACGCCGGACCCAATGTGACGTTCTCCGGGGAGGTTTCGTTCATCAGGCCGATGAACCGCTTCCACACCTTCTCCGACGACAGCGGCCGCATCACCGCCTTGTTCAGGCCGGGGGTCATGAACAGGAAGGTGTAGGCCGAGGACAGCAGCTGCGTGGCCGGGCCCCACACCGCGCCGCGGCCCATCCGATTGCGGGTCCACTTCGCCAGGTGGTCGAGATTCGGGCCGGAGACCGAGGTGAACGAGGCCACCCGGGCGGCGGCCTGCGGCTCACACACCGCCTCCCACACCTGCACCGAACCCCAGTCGTGGGCGAGCACGTGCACGGACCGGTCCGGGCTCACCGCATCGGCCACCGCGAAGAAGTCGGAGGCGAAGCGGTCCAGGCCGTAGTCCTCGGTGCGATCGGTCCGAGTGGAGCGGCCGTGGCCGCGGGTGTCGTAGGCGACGACGTGGAAACGCCCGGACAGCTTGGGAATCACCCGATCCCACAGGTGATGGTCGTCGGGCCAGCCGTGCACGAGCAGCATGGTCGGTGCGGCGGGATCGCCGTATTCGTAGACGGCGATATCGAAGTCACCGTTTCGGACGAAGTGTTCGGAGTCCGGAACGGGGGCGGAGTCGGTCACGAAAATCTCCTCGAAGAGGGCGAGTGGAGGTCAGAGGTCGAGTACCAAACGCTCACCCGCGCACCGTGATACGCAGATGAGCAGTTCGCCCTCGGCGCGCTCGCCGGGGCTGAGGACGGTGTCGCGATGATCGGGCTGCCCGTCGAGCACCCGGACCTTGCAGGTGCGGCAGAAACCCTGCCGGCAGGAGTAGGCGATATCGGGCCGGACGCGCAGCACTTCGTCGAGCGCCGAGCGGTCGGCGGGAATGTCGAGCACCTCACCGGTGCGAGCGAGCTCGACGCGGAACGGCTTGCCGTCGACCACCGGCGCGGCGGAGAATCGCTCGGAATACAGTTCCACACCGGGCATTTCGCGAACGGCCGCGGCGATCGCCGAGGTCATCGGGACCGGCCCGCAACAGTAGACCGATGTGTCGACGCCGACCCCGGGCAGCAGTTCCGCCGCCGTCGGCACACCCCCCTCGTCGTCGGTGCGCACCGTCACCCGGCTGCCGAAGGATTCTGTTTCGGCGAGGAACGGGATGGTGTCGCGACTGCGGCCGGTGTAGACCATGGTCCAGTCCACGCCCAGCCGATGCGCCATCCGCACCATCGGCAGGATCGGCGTGATCCCGATGCCGCCCGCGACGAAATGCACACGGGCAGCGGAGGATCCGTGGCCCGGCAGGACGAACGGGAAGGCGTTGCGGGGCCCGCGGATGGTGAGTTCGGCGCCGACGCGGAGATCGTCGTGCACCTCGACCGAACCACCGAGGCCGCCCGGTATGCGGCGCACCGCGATCCGGTAGTGGAACCGATCGGCGGGGTCACCGCACAGCGAATACTGCCGCAGCCGGCCCGACGGCAGTTCCAGGTCCAGATGGGCGCCAGGTCGCCAGGTCGGCAGCGCGCCGCCGTCGGTGGCGCGCAGCACCAGGCTCACCACATCGGCGTCGTGCGCCTCGATCCGCCGCTCGACCACCCGCACGCGCAACCGGCCGCTGTCGACCGCGCCGGTCACCGGACGCCGGTGGATCAGCGACGCCCACCGCATCCGCGCCTCGGCGACCGCGCCGATGATGCGGATCGGCCGGTCCGAGCCGCGCCCACCGTAGAGGTCGGGCGGCAGCTCGGTGGGCACGGGCCTGCGTGTCGTCACGACGCGAGTGCCTGTGCCGCAGGCGATTTCGCCAGATACGCCACGGCCTGCGCGGTCGATCCGACCGAGGCCGGGGTGTATCCGGGCTTGGCCACCGACAGCGCCGACCACAGCAGCGAGGGAATTCCGGGCAGCGCACCCCGCCACATCGCACCGAGCGCCTTGCCCACGATGCGGGGATACCCCATATTCGGCAGCTCGGCGTCCTGGTGCACCAGATACTTCGTGCCGCGCAGCAGCAGCGCCACGAAGATCGGGAAGGTGATCGCCATCAGCGCGCACCGGCGCACGTAGCCGACCTCGAAATATCCGGCGACATCGTGGGCGACGAAGCGGTGCTCGACCTCCTCGGCGCCGTGCCAGCGGTACAGGTCGAGCATATTGGGCGCGGCGTCGAACCGCTCCAGATCGGCGTTGATGATCCAGTCGCCGAGGAAGGCGAAGAAGTGCTCGAGGGTGGCGATGAAGCCCAGCCGTTCGACGAGGGTGTGGAACTGCTCACGCGGCGTCTGCCCCTCTCGCGGACCCAGCGCCTTACGGAAGATGTACTCCATCTGCCGCGCGTAGCTGTCGACGTCGACGCCGTGGGCGCGGAAGACCTGCTGCAGCGAATCGTTGTGGGTTTCGGCGTGCATGGCCTCCTGCCCCATGAAGCCGATGACCTGTTCGCGCAGCTTCTCGTCCTTGATCAGCGGCAGCGCCTCGGAGAAGGTCTGGATGAACATCCGCTCGCCCTCGGGCAGCAGCAGGTTGAGCGAGTTGAACACATGCGAGGCGATGGGTTCGGCGGCCAGCCAGTGCAGCGGGGTGGCCCGCCAATCGAACTGCACATTCCGTGCGTGCAGCGCCACCTCACCGGGATCGCCCACGCCGCGGTTGCGCATGGGAAGTAACTTCATCGGTACTCCTGGTCGTCATCTCGGCCATCGGTTCCGGCCGCACCGGCACCGTTGCTACGGCAGCGTAGCAATTATCGGGCGGTAAGCGACACCCTGAGTACCACATAATTTTGGCCGCCGGAGCGGATCAGCGCGGAGTTCTCGGCCAGGTAAAGGTGTGACCGTCGGCATCCACGGTGGTCACCTTGGTGAAGACATTGCCCGGCCGCGCGACGTCGGTCAGCGTGAGATGCACCTTTTTGGTGACGTACTTGCCGGCGGCACAGTTGGGATCGCAGGTGTTCTCCCGCTCGACACCGTCTCCCTGCGCCTGATCCGGCCCCCAGCTCTGCCACACGATCTGTTCGACCTGAGCACCCAGATCGGCGCAGGCGAGGATCATATTCTCCGGCCGGACCGCCGGCTTACTGAAGGAACAGTCGATAACTTCCGGGACCGTACTGGCGGTGGTCGCCTTCGGCGCGACCGAGTCGGCCGGGCGAGCGTTCCCCGAGTCGGACGAGCCGCAGCCGGTCAGCATCAGCAACGCGGCGGCCGCGGCCGCGCCGAACAGCGGGCGGCTACCGCGCCGAATCGTGTCACCGTTCATGTCAGTCCCCAGATCTTCGTCGAACTCCACCCGCCGCCCGTGGGCGTGTCTACCAAACCTAGTGGATCGATTCGGCGGCCGGGGGCACGCGACACCGGCGCATACGCGCAACCTCGGCACCTATCGCCGCGCTCGGTCGACGACAGCGACTATTCCCCCACCGCGCCGGCGTCGAGATTGCTCGCCGCCCACGCCCACAGCGGTTGCAGCGCCCGCACGAGTTCGGTTCCGGCCGTGGTCAACTCGTAGGCTTTGTCGGCGCGTTTGACGATCACACCGGCGCCCTGCAGGGTCTGCAGGCGCACCGAGAGCATGCTCGAGGAGCAGTTGTCCATGCGCCGGCGCAGCTCGAGGAAACCGAGAGGTCCCGGCGTCAGTTCCCAGACGACGCGCAGCATCCAGCGCTGCCCCAGCAGTTCCATCGCCGCACGGGGGGCGCCCTCGCGCTCTCTTGCACTTCTCATTTCGAACCACCATAGTGATTCTGAAATAGAAGCAACGAGTGGGAGTGCGGGTGGATTCACAACGCATCGTGTTGATCACCGGCGCCTCCCGCGGCATCGGGGCGCAGACCGCCCGGATTCTCGCGGGGCGCGGCGATCACGTCGTCCTGAACTATCGCGAGAAACGCAGGCGGGCAAGCATTCTCGCCGATTCGATCGCCGCCGACGGCGGATCGGCGACGCCGGTGGGCGCCGACCTGTCCGATCCCGGGGCCGCTGCGACCATGATCGAGGAGATCCGCACCCGATTCGGGCGGCTGGACGTGCTGATCCTCAACGCCTCGGGCGGGCTCGAACACGGCGCCGAGCCCGGCTACGCGATGGCGATCAACCGCGACGCCCAGGTGCGGCTGGTCCGGCTGGCGTTACCGCTCATGGCCCCGGGTGCGCGCATCGTGTTCGTCACCAGCCACCAGGCGCACTTCCACGGCCGCAAACCCACCCCGGCGGACTACGAGCCCATCGCACGGAGCAAGCGGGCGGGCGAGGACGCGCTGCGCGCCATGATCGGCGAATTCGACTCGCGCGGAATCGGTTTCACTGTCGTATCGGGCGACATGATCGAGGGCACCATCATCGTGCGCCTGCTCGAACGCCGCGATCCGGACGCGGTGGCGGCGCGAACCGAACACGGTGCGCTGCCCACGATCGACGAGTTCGCGACCGCGATCGCCGACACCACCACGGCCGATACCGAATCCGGCCATACGGTCTATGTCGGCGGGACCGACTACCTGGCCGACGCGATCGATCCGGCTACCTGACCGTCGGACGCGGAGCCGGCACCGCCACGGCCACGATCGGTCCACATCGACCGCCGCCGGGCCCGCACGATCACCCGTGGGCGTGATCGAACCACTGATACGGGATCGACCAGTCCCATTCGGCCGCGGCCGCTTCGGCGTCGCGGTAGTCGTCGACCTGGCACTCGTTCAGGTAGACCGGAACCATCGCGCCGAAACCCGCACCCAGCGCGGACAATCCGTTCAGCACACAGCGCCACAGAGCGGACCTCTCGAGTCGGTGCACCGGAATCGACCTCCTTGTCGCACTCGGCGAGCGCCCGGGGCGACGCGATCACCCTCGGCGCCTTCGCCGACCAACGCTGTGGGGCAAAACGGTACGCCCGGCAGGCCCCGGCTGTGTCCGGTTTCGGCAATCTTCACAGCAGACCCGCGGCGGTCAGATCCCGGACGTATTTGCCGATCAATTCCCGGCTCAGGTGCGGAATGTCGCCGTCCGGGCCGGTTCCCGCCGCCCGCACGGCGGCCCGGAACCGCTCGGCCGGCAGCGCCGATCCCGGAACGGCCGGGGCCGGACGACGGAAGGCATGCAGCAGCGGCAGAACCGAATGCCGCCGCTGCCGCTCGGGCAGGGCACGCAGTGCGGTCTCGAAACGCGCCAGCCAGTCGGCGTAGTCGGCGATGCGAGTGATGCGGTGACCGTCGGCGACGAGCCAGTCGACGAAGGTGTCCAGGCCGATGCCGTCGTCGTGCGGGTTGAGCACGTCGAAGGTGTCGAATCCGCTGTCGGCGCCGGGCCCGAGCGCGGTGATGGCGGCGGCGGTGAAGTCCGCGGGAAGGCCGTCGTAGTGGGCGCGGGCGCGCCCCCCGTCGGCGGCCGGGCGGTAGAACGATTCCGGTGCGAGGCCGGTGGCGAGCACGCTGAGCAGCAACCGGGTGAACAAGTCGGGCAGATTGAACTGCCCGGCGAATTCGCTGTGCGCGAGGATCATGTCGGACCGGAAGACCGCGACCGGAAGTCCGCACAGGTCGTGCGCCTCGCGCAGCAACACCTCACCGGCCCATTTACTGTTGCCGTACCCGTTGGCGTAGCCGCCGTCGATGATCCGTTCGGGGCTGATCTCGCGGATATCGCCGTCCTCGGTGAAGCGCGCGGGGTCGACCTGGGAGGCTACCGCGACCGTGGACAGATAGGTCACCGGCTTGCGGCGCGCGGTGATCGCCAAGCGGACGACCTCGGCCGTTCCCACCACGTTCGGCCCGAACAGCTGGTCGTAGGGCAGCACGTGATTGACCAGCGCCGCCGGGTGCACCACCAGGTCGACTGTTTCGGCGAGTTCGCGCCACCGGTCCTCGCCCAGCCCGAAATTCGGTTCGCCGATATCACCCGGCACGACGGTCAGCCGGCGTTCGGCGAGCTCCCGATACCGTTGCAGCAGAACCGGATCCCCGCTGTCGAACGCCTCGTCCAGACGCGCCCGCGCGGCGTCGGCGTCACGGCCGCGGATCACACAGATCAGGGTGCCGTCGCAGGCGTCGAGCCGGTGCAGCCATTCCAGGCACAGGAACCGGCCGAGGTAGCCGTTCGCCCCGGTCAGCAGAACCGTGCGCGGCGGGGCCGGTGCGGGCGGCAGAGACTTTGCGGCAGTGAGGGTCTCGTGGTCGATGAACGCGTCGAGGGTCAGATCCGCGGCCCGCACCCGCGTGCCGCGCCCGTGCACGGTGGCGAGCGTGGGGCGGCGGCCGCCGCCGCGGCGTTCGGTGTCGATGTGTTCGGCCAAGCACCGCAATGTATTCGCCGGATGGACGATGGTGCCCACCGGCACCTCCACGCCGAACAGTTCGCTCAGCAGATTCGACAGCGACAGCGCCGAGAGCGAATCGCCGCCGAGGTCGGTGAAATGCGCCTCCGGCCGGATATCGCCACTCGCGCAGCCCAGCAGGGCCCGCGCGGCGCGGCCCACCGTCTCCAGCACGGGACGATCCGCCGCACCGTGGCGCAGTGCCGCCAGTTCGTCGGCCTGTTCCTGGGACAGTTCGGCGTAGAGCCGCTCCAGGCGCTCGCCGTAGCGTTCCTTCAGCTTGGGCCGCAACAACTTTCCGATTCCCGACAGCAGACCGTTGTCCTGAGTGAACGGTTCGGCCTCGAGCAGGAAGTCGCGCGGAATCTCGTAACTGTTGAGCCCGGCCTCCTTCGCCAGCTCCTGCAGCGATTCGGCCAGTGCCGCACGGGGATCCGGGAGCGCCAGCGCCTCGTCGGTCGGCACGATCACCGCGAGCAGGTAGGCGCGTTCGCTGCTGCCGTAGACGAAGATCTGACGGATCAGCGCGCTGGTGGAGAACACCGACTCCAGCTTCGCCACGGTGACGAACTCGCCCTGTGACAGCTTGAGCACGTTGTTGCGGCGATCGACGTAGACCAGATGGTCGGGGCCGAGTTCGGCGACCACGTCGCCGGTGCGGTAGAAGCCGTCCTCGTCGAACATCTCCGCGGTGATCTCGGGGCGTTTGAAATATCCCGGGAACATGGTGGTGGTCTTGAGCAGCAGTTCACCGCGCGGATGGGGCTGGTCGGTGCCGAAGTAGCCGAGTTCGGGGACGTCGGCGAGCTTGTAGTCCAGCACCGGCGGGCGCCGGACCTTGTTGTCGACGATGACGCTGCCGCCGGCCTCGGTGGAGCCGTATCCGTCGTGCAGGCCGATGGTCAGCACGGATTCCATGAAGGCACGCATCTCCGGCGCCAGCGGCGCGCTGGCACACATCGCGCCGAGAAAGCGGCCACCCAGAAGTCGTTCGCGTAGTTCGGCTTTCACCTCGTCCTCGATGACGCCGCGCTCACCGCCGGCCGCGATCCGGGTCTCGACCTCACCCTGGTGGTGTTGCAGCAGCATCTCGCAGACGCGCGGAACGAAGACCAGTTCCGTGGGCCGGGTCAGCTCCAGATCCTCGAACAGCGTCGACATATCGCTGCGCGCGGTGAAGTAGGCGGTCCCGCCACGAGCGAGCGTGCCGCCCAGTTGCAGACGGCCCGCCACATGGCTGAGCGGCAGATAGTTGAGGGTGATCGCGGGCACCGGCGCCTTGGCGGTGTACAACCACATCGCCGCGGCCAGGCGGTCGGTGTACATGGCGCCCTTGGGCGTTCCGGTGCTGCCGGAGGTGTAGATGAGCAGCGACAACGGATCGTCGCCGGGCGCGCTCGCGAGCGGCACGGCCGGGAGGGCGAAACCGTGCTCGACGAGATCGTGCAGCGAGTCGAACGCGATCTCGCGACCCGATTCGGCCAGCCGGGCGCGCGCCGCCGCGACGGCCGCGCGTTCGTCATCGTCGCCGGTGCTGTCGAAGACGACCAGTTGCCCGATCGTCGCACTCGCCAGCGCGGCCTCGACAGCGGCGTCGAGCAGTTCGGCGCTGCAGGCCAGTACCCGCGCCTCGGTCTCCGCGATGATCGAATTCCATTGCGCGACAGCGGCGGTGGCCTGGAGCGGCACCGCCACGGTGCCGAGCCGCACGCCCGCGAGGTCGACGGTGACGTAATCGCTGCTGACGAATCCGACGGTGCACACGAAATCACCGGCGCGCACCCCCGCGGCCTGCCACGCACTCGCCAGCGCCCCGGCGCGCGACCACAGCTGCCGATAGCTCAGGGTTTCGAAGCGCGGCAGCAGCCGCCGCACCCGGCGCCCCTCGGCGTCGACGACGATCTCACCGGCCCGCTGCCCGACGGCCGGACGGTCGGCGTACGCGGTCATGACAGTGTCGACCAGTTCGGCCAGGCGCAGGCCCGGGCGTGCGAGTGCGGCGCTGACGTCCGCATCCGGCCATGCCGCCCGCACCTCGTCGTCGGCCATCGCCGCCGCGAGGCGCCGTTTACGCTCGGTCTTCTGCACGTCATCGGGCATGGGTGGGTCTCCCTGGGTCGTCTACCGGCGGACGAGTCGTCCCCACGCGCCACTGTAGCGCGCATCACGGTTAACTTAGCTCCGCTAACTACCCGTTCGTCAAGCCTTTGCGCCAACAATTCGGTAGGCAGCAGCGGAAATGCCTACTCACATGATGGTTGCACCACCCCTGGGTGTTCTTCGATTCCAGCGTGAAGACGTCTCCGTTCCGGCACCGGGGCGAGACTCCGCGTGGAATAAGTGCGCCACCCACACGCTTCCATAAATACCCCCCGGGGTATATGACCCAAGAGAGAAGAGAGACATGGCAACTACGACAGTGACCAAGGCGAACTTCGACCAGGTCGTCGCGGGCTCGGACCTGGTGGTTCTGGACTTCTGGGCATCTTGGTGCGGTCCGTGCCGGATGTTCGCGCCGATCTTCGAGCGCGTCGCCGCGAAGCATCCGGACGTCGTGTTCGGAAAGGTCGACACCGAGGCGGAACAGGAGTTGGCGGGCGCGTTCCGGATCAGCTCCATTCCGACGCTGATGATCGTCCGCGACGGTGTCGTGCTGTACGCGCGGCCGGGCGTCGTCCCCGAAGACGCACTGGAGCAACTCATTTCACGGGCACGCGAGTTGAACATGGACGACGTGCGCCGAGAGATGGCCGCGCAGGCGGCGCGAGTGTGAGCCGGGTCGCTGCCGGATCGCCCCTCGGAACCACCGCGGCTTCGCCGATTGTTCGGCCGCCGAGAAGCGGCCGAACGGCAGCGGCACGGTGACTTTGTGCCCTCTCGCACCGGGGCGCGCGGATGCGACTGTCCTCCTCATGCAGAACACCGTTTCGCCGGCGGAGCCGATCCTCCAGGTCTCCGCCGGCCGCTATGTGTCGGATGCGGGAGCGGACTACGCGCGGGAGAAGATCGGGCGTGCGCTGGCCCACGCGTCGGAGCCCGTCCTGTCCGCGCGAGTGCGGCTCACCGGTCACGGTGATCCCGCCCTCGGCGGATCGGTTGTCGCCCAGGCCAATGTGAATCTCGCCGGTCGCCCGGTGCGGGTGCAGGTCACCGGCACGAGCACGCGCGAAGCCGTGGACCTGCTCCGGGCGCGGCTCGAGTCACGCCTCGCCCGCATCTCGCGACACTGGGAAGCCGTACGAGGGGGACGGGGAGCCGGGGCGGTCCACGAATGGCGGCACGGCGCTGCTCCGCGAAACGGATTGCCGTACCACCCGCGTCCGGCCGAGGAGCGTCGAGTCGTGCGGCACAAGTCGTACGCGCTGACGAACGAGACCGTCGACGAGGCGGCCTTCGACATGGAGCTCATGGACTACGAGTTCCAGCTGTTCACCGAATACGGCAGCCGCGTCGACAGCATCCTGTATCGCGACGGCGCCACGGGTTACCGTCTGGCGCAGGTGGATCCGCGTCCCGACGCGGTGACCCGCGGCTTGCCGGCATTGTCCGTCAGCAGCCGGCAGGCGCCACGGCTGAGCGTGCCCGAGGCGATCACCCGGCTGGAACTGACCGGATGGCCGTTCGTCTTCTTCCGGGACCGGGACCTCGATCGCGGCTGCGTGCTCTATCACCGCTACGACGGGCACTACGGCCTGATCACGCCTTCCGACGCCGCAGACCGCACCGACGCCGCGGACCGCACCGAATAGGCCCGGCGCACACGGGAAGAGGAGACACCTATGACCGGACCGGATACACCGGCGATCGTGGTCGGCGCCGACGGCTCGGAGATCGCGCTGCAAGCCGTGGTGTGGGCCGCCGTCGAGGCCGCGTTGCAGCACTGCGCGCTGCACATCGTCACGTCCTACGGCGTAGCGCCGAATCCGGGCCTGACCGCGGTGCTGGCCGCCGCGGAACAGCAGTGGCTGCGCGCGGACGGGGAACGCGTACTGGCCGAAGCGGCGGCGGTGGCGCGCCACGCCACACCCGATGCGACGCTGGCGATCAGCACCGAACTGAGTTTCGACATGATCATCCCCACCCTGCTCGAGCATTCGGCGCGGGCGCGGATGGTGGTGGTCGGCAGCCATGGCCGCGGGGCGATCGGGCGGATGGTGCTCGGCTCGGTCAGCACCGCGCTCAGCCGGCACGCGCACTGCCCGGTCGCGGTCGTGCACGGCGATCCGGCCGCCGACGCCGGATGGGCGCGGAAACCGGTCGTGGTCGGAGTGGACGGCACCGCGAACAGCGTCCCGGCCGTCGAACTCGCCTTCGCCGAGGCGTCCCGGCGCGGGGCCGGGTTGGTCGCGGTACACGCCTGGAGCGATCGGAGCGGTTACGACCTCCCCGTGGTCGGCTGGGAGGCGATTCGCGAGACCGAGCGGGTGGTGCTGGCCGAGAGACTGGCCGGCTGGGCGGAACGGTTCCCGGAGGTATCGGTCGAGCGAGTCGTGATGTGCGACAGCCCCGTTCGGGCGCTGCTCGCCCGCTGCGAGGACGCGCAACTGCTGGTGGTCGGTACCCACGGGCGCGGCGGGTTTCCCGGTCTGGTGCTGGGTTCGACCAGTACCGCGCTGCTACATCTCGCGCACTGTCCGACGATCGTCGTCCGGGGCGGCGAGGCCGACGCGGCGGTCACCGAACACGTAACCGCCGGGGCGGAAGGCGTCGCATGAGTGCCGGCTCGTTCCGCGACGACGAGGGGCCCCGGCCGGTAATTCGTCTACCGAAATTGGTCAGCCCCGCTCGGTAGCATCCACCGCATGCCCATCAAACTCGAGAACGTCGGCATCGCCGTTCGCGACCTCGAAGCAGCGATCGCCTTCTTCACCGACCTCGGTCTCACGGTTCTCGGCCGGGACACGGTCAGTGGTGAATGGACCGACACCGCCGTCGGTCTCGACGGCAATCACGCCAAGATCGCCATGCTCCAGACCCCGGACGGTCACGGTCGCCTCGAGCTCTTCGAGTACATCCACCCGGATGCGATCGAGACGGAACCCACCCGCCCCAACGAGATCGGCATGCACCGGGTCGCCTTCTCGGTCGACGACATCGACACAGCCCTCGAGATCGCCGCGAAGCACGGCTGCCATCCGCTTCGCGGCGTCGCGACCTATCAGGACATCTACAAGCTCACCTACCTCCGCGGCCCGAGCGGAATCCTCGTGATGCTCGCCGAGGAGCTGAAGAAGGACTGACGGCGGATCGTGCCCGCTACCCCGCCGGATCCTCCACAACGACATGCCGCGCCCGGCGATGTTAATGTCGTTGCGGCAGAGTAACTTTCCGTCCATGTCCTCGTCTCGAGCGCGCGACTCCACTCGCGGGCCAGCAGCTCCCGCACGTCGGCGGAACCAGCGGTAGCGACCTGCAGCCGCTGCTGGACCAGCTCGATCCCCATACGAAGGAGGTCTTCATGACCATCGCCGAAGAGCTGGAGGCCCGCGGGGAAGCGCGTGGCGAGGCACGCGGGGAGGCACGGGTGTTGCTTCAGCAGCTCGCGTTCAAGTTCGGGCCGCTGCCGGAATCGGTCACCGGGACCGTGCACGCGGCGCGGCCCGAAGAAGTGCGGAAATGGGCGCTACGAATCCTCACCGCGGACACACTGGCCGCCGTCTTCGACCGATAGGTTTCGAGGCCATCCTGCGTGGTGCCGGATCGTCGGAACAGCAGACGACGGTCGTGCATCGATGCCTCCGCGGCAGCCTTCTCCTCCCATGTAAAGATTCGGTCGCGGACGGGGCATCCAACTGGGCGCATGAACGGCGGGTGATACGGGAAAACCCTCGAAGCCCTTGGGGTGCAGCGGCTTCGAGGGTTCTCGGTTCGGGCGCGGAGCGGAGGCTTATGCCTGGTCGAACTTGCCGGCCTCGACGCTGGTGGTGAAGGCGGACCACTCCGAGGGAGTGAAGATCAGGGCCGGACCGGTGGGGTTCTTCGAATCACGTACGCCCACACCATCATCGAGGAACGCTACCTCGACACAGTCCTTCGTAGAAGTGGACCGACTCGACTTGAACCACTTCGCCGTGGAGAGATCGTTGGTGCTCACCGGCTGTGCTCCTTGCAAATTTCGGACATCAACTTCTTCGACTCGACCCCGTCCAACGCTACACGAGTGATCTCGCGCACGACTCGTTGATATCGCCGGATCTCGGTCTCTCGTTCCAGATAGAGGTCGCCTGCGTAACCCTCCGAGTAGACGATCGGAGGAGGCACCAGATTGGCCGAGAGGACTGGAAATTCCACCATCGTGAACGATCCTGCGAACCGCCCGACGTGCGGGCCCGCGCTGAACGGTGTGACCCGAATGTCGATGTTGGGGAGCTCGGACAGCGCGATCAGTTGGCGAATCTGCCCCGCGATGACAGCCTTCCCGCCGACCTGATCACGCAAGACCGCCTCCGACAGAAATGCGGCAATGTGCAGTTCCGGATCCTTCAATCGCTCTTGGCGATGCGTCTGCCATTCGATGCGCCGTTCCAGTTGCTCGGATGGCAGGTCGGGCGATTCTGCCCACGCTATAGCGCGGCGATACTCAGGAGTCTGCAGCAGTCCAGGAACGATCATCAACTGCCAGATCGTGAGTTTGTTGGCGGCATCCTCCAGGGCAAGATAGTGGTCGAATCCAGTAGTTTGCGCGTCCGCATACGCCCTCCACCAGCTGGCCGTCACCTTCCCCTCTCGCGATGCGCGAATCTCCTTCACCAGATCCAGGCAGATGCGCCGCTCCTCATCGGTCGCCCCGTAGCTGTCGCACAGCGCGTTCACTTGCAGACTGGTGATCCGCGTCGTCTGACCCTCTTCGATGCGGCCGATGGTCTGATGCGATGTTTCCGCGATGCGCGCGGCCTGGGATTGTCCCATTCCCTTGGCATTTCGCAGCCGCCGCAGTTCACGCCCCAATGCTCGCTGCGCGAGTGTGCTCCCTGACCCCATTCGTTAGCTCCCCTATCGATTGTGTCCCGGTTTTCTGGACAGGTCCCCACTGGACAGGTTGCTGGTAGACGAGTTCAAACAATCGGTACGGCAACGGATACCCGAAATCCCCACCATTCGACTACAACTCGCGGCCGAGTGGATGCAACCTCAACGCCGACAATCACTTTCACATCGCAGGGGAAGTATCCACCATGGGACTGCTCAACCACGATCGAATGCCGATCATGACCGTCTCCTACGCACACATCATCATGCAATTGCATATCGACTGCGCTTTGTGCGTGTGCCCGGTCAAAAAGCAGGCGAAGCAGCGGCTCATCGAGGCAAAACACCTGGTGCCGGATTCGGGTCGGGAGTGAAGCGGATGTTCTGGGAATTCGTTCTGCTGATCAGTATTCCGCTGGCGGTCATCGTGCTCGCGGTGTTCTGGCCCGAGCAGATTTCCAAGCCGGACACGCGATATTCGGTGCGCGCCATTCTCGACCGCATCGCCGACGAAGACCGAGCGCGAAAGGCGAAATACCGTGACCGATACCGGGAATAACCAACACTTTCGCACGGCGGCCGGGCCACGGTCGGCGTGGTGGCGGGTCGGCGACCACGGCCGAATCGAGATCACCCACCTCGCCGATCGCGAAATACCCATCGACACCGCACGTTTCGCGGACTACGCCGCGACCCGGTACTCCTGCGACGGAGTGGTGTTCACCGTCGCACCGACGCTCGCGCAGGCCCATTCCCTGCTGCCGGAATACCACGCGCTCTGGTGCGCGGTGAGCGAGGAGTTCCGGCGGCGGTTCGCCTCCTGACCGCCCGGTGTCCCAGGCCGCCGCAGACCCGCGAACCGAACTACAGTCCGGACACCTGTCCGAGATATTTGGGGCGGGCATACACTGACCCATAGGTGAACCGGCACCCTCGACGCGTAAAGGAGATTCCATGTCCCAGAAGGTTCGCGGCGTCATCGCCCGCAGTGTGGGCGCCCCGGTCGAGATCGTCGATATCGTCATCCCCGATCCGGGCCCGCACGACGTGGTGGTGCGGGTGCAGGCCTGCGGGGTGTGCCATACCGATCTGACCTACCGCGAGGGCGGCATCAACGACGAATTCCCCTTCCTGCTCGGCCACGAGGCGGCCGGCGTGGTGGAAACGGTCGGCGACGCCGTCACGCACGTCCAGCCCGGCGATCACGTGCTGCTGAACTGGCGCGCGGTATGCGGCCAGTGCCGGGCCTGCAAACGCGGCAAGCCGTGGTACTGCTTCGACACCCACAACGCGAGCAAGCCGATGACGCTGGCCGACGGAACCGAGCTGACCCCGGCTCTGGGCATCGGCGCCTTCGCCGACAAGACCCTGGTGCACGAGGGACAGTGCACCGTGATCGACCCGGAGACCGATCCCGCCGTGGCCGGACTGCTGGGCTGCGGTGTGATGGCCGGACTGGGGGCGGCGATCAACACCGGCGGGGTGAGCTACGGCGATTCGGTCGCGGTCATCGGCTGCGGCGGCGTCGGTGACGCGGCGATCGCGGGGGCCCGGCTGGCGGGCGCCACCACCATCATCGCCATCGACCGCGATCCGCGAAAGCTGGAGTGGGCCAAGGAACTCGGGGCCACCCACACCCTCGAGGCCGGTGATGACGTGGTCGAGCGAGTACAGGAATTGACCGGCGGTTTCGGCGCCGACGTGGTGATCGACGCGGTCGGGCGGCCGGAAACCTGGAAGCAGGCGTTCTACGCGCGCGATCTGGCCGGCACGGTGGTGCTGGTCGGCGTGCCGACGCCGGATATGCAGCTGGAGATGCCGCTGATCGACTTCTTCTCGCACGGCGGCTCGCTGAAGTCGTCCTGGTACGGCGACTGCCTGCCGGAACGCGACTTCCCGATGCTGCTCGACCTCTACCGCCAGGGACGGCTGCCGCTGGAGCGGTTCGTGAGCGAGCGCGTGGCCCTCGACCAGGTCGAGCAGGCCTTCACCACCATGCACCACGGTGACGTGCTGCGATCGGTGGTGACGCTGTGAGGATCGACCGCGTCGTCACCTCCGGAAAGTTCGAATTGGACGGCGGCAGCTGGGATGTCGACAACAACGTCTGGGTCGTCGGCGACGACCGTGAGGCCGTTGTGATCGATGCCGCCCACCAGGCCGAGCCGATCATCGCGGCCGTCGGCGATCGCACGGTGCGCGCGATCCTCTGCACCCACGCCCACAACGACCACATCAACGTGGCCACCGAGCTGGCCGAGGCGCTGCGCGCCCCGATCCGGCTGCATCCGGCCGACGAGGTGCTGTGGAGTGCCCTCTACCCCGACACCCGCTACGAACCGCTGCACGATCGGGAGCGAATTCCGGTGGCGGGCAGTGAGATCGAGGTCCTGCACACACCGGGCCACTCCCCCGGCGCGGTGAGCCTGTACCTGGCCTCGGAGAAGACGGTCTTCACCGGTGACACCCTGTTCCAAGGCGGTCCCGGCGCGACGAGTCGCTCGTTCTCGAGCTTCCCCACGATCATCGAATCCATCCGCACCCGCCTGCTGAATCTGCCCGCGGATACCACGGTACTGACCGGACACGGTGACTCCACCACCATCGGCGCGGAGGCACCGCACCTGTCGGAATGGATCAAACGCGGTCACTGAAAATCACTGCCGCACAGTCATTTGCACGACGAGGGCCGCACGAGCGATCGTGCGGCCCTCGGTCGTGACGCCCTTACCGTGGCGGCCTCGCTCACCCCTTGACCAGCGGGATCAGGTAGAGGCGGGCGAAGGCGGCCAGTTCTTCGTCGTTGTGGAATTCTCCGGCGCAGTACGGCGCGAGGATGAGGGAATGCACTATGCGGCAGAGCAATTCGGCGCGGGTGAGCAGGTCGGGGGCGTCGGGCAGTAGCCCACGGTCCACCGCGCGCTGCAAGACCGCCGCCGTCGCCGAGACGCACATGGCGAAGGTCGTGGCGCCCTCGGCGGTCAGCTTCATGATGACCCGCTCCGGCTCGAGGGCCATCATGCGCTCGACGAGCGGGTTGGTCCGCCAGCGGGTGAGGACGGTGACGAAGACGTCGGTGACGAGGTCCTCGACGGTGTCATGGCGCTCGGGAATCTCGGCGACATCGGTGAGCACGGCGGTGACTTCGCGGTTCACCACCGCCTGCACCACGTCGTCGCGGGAGCCCATGCGCCGGTAGACCGTGACCCGGTCGACGCCCGCTTCGCGGGCGATGTCCTCGATGGTGGTCTTCTTGACGCCGACCTTCTGGAACCGGACCAATGCCGCGTCGAGGATGCGCGCTTCCACGCCATCGGCGGCATTGTCCCGGGTAGAGGCAGTTTTCGACGCGCTGATCACACTGTCCACGCTAACAGAGGGACCACCCTTTGCAACATTCTCGAGAAAAATGTTGCGCGCAACATTGCAATAGAAAATGTTGCGCTGTACGTTCCGTGTATGGCTTCGACAGCTGGCGCGACGAGGCGCCCCTACCGCGACGAGGCGCATGCGATCAACGCGCGCGACGTGCACTTCGACTTCGCCACCGTGCCCATGCACTACATCCCCGGTGAGGCGCTGGCCACCCACATCGTCAACGTGATGCACCTGCTGCTGCCGGAAGGTGAGCGGGCGATGGCCCAGGCCCTCGCGGAGTCGTTGCCCTACATCGACGACGAACGGCTCCGCGAGGAGGTGACCGGATTCGTCGGACAGGAGACCATGCATGCCGCTACCCACGAGGCCGCTCGCACGCACCTGCAGTCGATCGGGCTGGACGTCGACTCCTATGTCGGCGCGATCGGCTGGGCCGTCGATCGCATCCTCGGCGACCACGGACTGACCGGTCGCGCCAAAGAGGAATGGCTCAAGGAACGGCTCGGACTGTTCGCCGGCATGGAGCACTACACCGCCGTATTCGGCGAATGGTTGCTCAACGCCGAGGTGCTCGAGCAGAAGGGGATGCATCCGGCCATGCTCGATCTGGTGCGCTGGCACGGCGCCGAAGAGGTGGAGCACCGCAGCGTCGTGTACGACGCGTTCATGCACGTCGACGGCAGCTACGCCCGCAAAGCGCGGACGGCGCTGGTCGCGAGCGCGACGCTGCTGCCGCTGTTCGTGCTGTCGGCCGCGTACATGTATCGCAAGGACCCTTCGCCCGACAAGGGCCGGTTCTGGGGATGGCAATTCGTCAGCGCGACCCGTCGCAAGGTGATCCCGAGCTGGACGACGTTCTTCACCGAGATCCCGCGCTACCTGCGGCCGGGATTCCATCCCTCCCAGCTCGGCCCGATGGATACGGCGTTGCGCTACCTCGCACACTCGCCCGCGGCCAGGGCGGCACAGTGATGACCCGCGCGGCGACCAGCGTGCCCGCCGGGCTGCGGATGCTCGGCGGCGTCATCGACGTCTACAAACACGTGTTCGTCTCGGGACCGGCCGCCACGGTGTTGTCACGGCCGAACCCGGTGCGGCGCAACGGTTTCGACCTGAATATGGTGGTCGAGTCCGTCCAGCGGGAAGCCGACGACGTGGCCGGCTTGACGCTGCGCGCGCCCGGCGGTGACGATCTGCCGAGCTGGCGTCCCGGCTCACATCTGGACGTCTTCCTGCCGTCCGGCCGGCAGCGGCAGTATTCGCTGTGCGGCGACCCCGCCGACCGGCAGCGCTACCGCATCGCGGTCCGCCGCATCGCGGACGGGGAGGGCGGCTCCCGGGAGATCCACGAGACGCTGCGCGTGGGCGACCCACTGCGAATTCGCGGTCCGCGCAACGCCTTCCCCTTCCTCGAGGCGCCGTCCTACCTGTTCCTCGCGGGCGGCATCGGGATCACCCCGATCCTGCCGATGTCCATAGCGGCCGGCGCGCGCGGACAGCTGATCTACACCGGCCGCACCCGCTCCGCCATGCCGTTCCTGGCCGAGCTGCCGGCGCACGCGGAGATCCGGCCGGACGACGAGTGCGGCGTGCCCGTGGTCGCGGACCTGATCGCGCGGGCCGAGCCCGGCGCGGCCGTCTACGTCTGCGGGCCGCCGCCGATGCTCGCGGCCGCCCAGCGCTGCATGTTCGAGCTGAACCCCACCGGCTCCCTGCACACCGAACGGTTCTCGGCTCTGCCCGTCACCGACGGGAAGCCGTTCCGGATCGAACTGGCCCGCTCCCGCCGGACGGTGCGGGTGGAGGCGAACGAGACCGCGCTGAGCGCGATTCGGCGCGTGGCGCCGGACGTGACCTTCTCCTGCCGCCAAGGATTCTGCGGAACCTGCAAGACCGGCGTGCTCTCCGGCGCCGTGGACCACCGCGACCGCCTGCTGTCCGACGCCGAGCGCGGCGACCGGATGCTGATCTGCGTCTCCCGCGCGGCGGGCGACGATCTCGTGCTCGACCTCTGAGCGCTCGACCTCCGACACCGAGAAGGGACAACGTTGTCCGAACAAGCGCATGCCACGCCGATCGCGGTACCGCACGGAAGGAACCTGCGATGAACACACCTCGCGAGCACATCGGCATCGCCATCGTCGGCGCCGGATTCGGCGGTATCGGCCTGGCCGTCAAACTTCGTGAGGCCGGTTTCCACAATCTGGTGATCCTGGAACGCGCGGACGACCTCGGCGGCACCTGGCAGGCGAACACCTACCCCGGCTGCGCGTGCGACGTCCCCTCGCACCTGTACAGCTATTCGTTCGCCCCGAACCCCGACTGGTCGCGCACCTACGGCAAGCAGCCCGAGATCCTCGACTATCTCCGCTCGGTGGCGGAACGGTTCGATGTGGCCCGGCACATCCGCTTCGGCACCGAGGTGCTGGACGCCCGGTGGGACGAGGACGAGTCGGTCTGGCGGATCGAGACCTCCCGTGGCTCGCTCACGGCCAATTTCCTGCTGTCGGCCGCCGGGGTCTTCGCCGAAGCGAAGTATCCGGCGCTGCCGGGCCTGGAAACGTTCGCCGGCAACGCTTTTCACTCGCTGCACTGGGATCACGACCATGACCTCACCGGCGAACGGGTCGCGGTGATCGGCACGGGAGCGTCCGCGGTGCAATTCGTGCCCGAAATCCAGCCGAAAGTCGGCAAGCTGCTGCTCTTCCAGCGCTCCGCGCCGTGGATCGTGCCGCGCATGGACCGCGCCACGCTCGGCGCGGAGCGGCTGGTACTGCGCACGCTGCCGATGGCGCAGAAGGCGATTCGCGGCGGCTGGTACGCCACCATCGAGGCGTTCGGCCTGATCTCGCTGGTGGACAAGCGCTTTCGCCATCCCTACGAGGCCCTCTCCAAGTGGCACCTGCGGCGGCAGGTGCGCGACCCGGAGCTGCGCGCCAAACTGACCCCGGACTACGTGATCGGCTGCAAACGCGCGATCTTCTCCGACGCGTACTTCCCGGCGCTGGACCAGGCGAACGTGGAGGTGGTGACCGAGTCCATCGCGGAGGTCCGGCCGCACTCGATCGTGCTACGCGACGGCTCCGAGCACGAAGTGGACACCATCATCTTCGGCACCGGTTTCAAGCCGATCCCCTCCGTCTTCGAGCGCTACCACGGACGCGACGGGGTGACGATGGCGCAGCTGTATCACCAGCAGCCGCAAAGCTACCTGGGCATCGCACTGGCCGGATTCCCCAATTTCTTCTGCACCCTGGGCCCGTTCGGGGCGGCGGGCAACCAGTCGGCGATCTATATGATCGAATCCCAGATCACCTACATCGTCGACGCTCTGCGCACGATGCGCCGCAAGGGCGCGCGCCGGGTCGAACTGCGACCCCAGGTCCAGGAGCGCTTCGTCGAGGAGATGCGGGAACGCAGCACCTCGACGGTCTGGCTCACCGGCGGATGCCAGACGTACTACACCACCCCCGACGGCCGCAACGCGGGCCTGTACCCGAACTGGAGTTTCGAATACCGCCGCCGCACAGCCGGTTTCGACGCCGAGTCCTACGCGGTGAACGCATGATCGGCCTCGGAAGACTGCTCGGGCTCGTCGGTCTCGGCGGCGAGCGCTACGACGTGAACGGACGGGTGGTGCTGATCACCGGCGCCGGCCAGGGCATCGGCCGGGAACTGGCCGCCATCCTGCACCGGCGCGGCGCGCGGATCGCGGTGGTGGACATCGATGCCGCCGCGGCCGAGACCGCCGCGCGTGATCTCGGCTCGCGCGCGCTCGGCGTGGGGGCCGACGTCGCCGACCGGGAGGGTATGGAGGCCGCCATCGCCTGGGCGATCGACCATTTCGGCCGCCTGGACGTCGTGGTCGCCAACGCGGGGGTCGTGCCCGAGGCCGCGACCCTGCGGACGATGACCGGGCCGGCGTTCGACCGGGTGATGGCCATCAACCTCACCGGCGTGTACAACACCGTGCATCCCGCGCTGGACCAGATCGTCGCCAATCGAGGACACGTCGTGGTCGTCTCCTCGTGCGCGGCGTTCGCACCAGGGATGGCCGGATCGCCGTACATGATCAGCAAGGCCGCCGTCGAGCAGTTGGGCCGCGCCCTGCGGGTAGAACTGGCCGGGTTCGGCGCGAGCGCGGGCGTGTCGTATTTCGGCGTGGTGGAGACCGAGATGACGCGCAGCACTCTCGATCGCGATCCCCTCGGCCACGAACTGGACAGCCTGCTGCCGTGGCCGCTCAACGTCCGGATCAGCGCGACCGAGGCGGCCACCGTGATCGCCGACGGCATCGCCCGCCGCGCACCACGCACCGTCGCACCGCTCGGCTGGGAGCCCTACGCCCTGCTGCGCGGCGCGGTGAACGTCGTGCTCGACAGTCGACTGGCCAACGACGCGCGGATGCACGACCTGGTGCGGCGCGTCGAACAGCGGGCCCGGCCATGACCGGCCGGATCGGCGAAAACCGTGCCGAATACGAGGAATTCGCCACGGCCGGCCTGTTCCCGGGAGACCACACCGTCACCGCGGCGCCGGCATCGCCTCCCGCCCGGGCACTGCGTCGGATCTCGGCACTGCTCGGAGTGGGCACCGTCCTCGCCGCCGTCCCGGTCGACCGGCGCACCCTCGCTGCCGCGCGCCTGCTGCTCGAGCACGGTATGCGCGCGGCCGCGCCGGTGCTCGGCGGGACCGGCATCGACCCGGTGGACGACGGCCCGGTTCCGGGCGAATGGGTGCGCGGACCGCGTGCCACCCGCGACGACGCCGCTGTGCTCTACGTACACGGCGGCGGGTTCGTGGCCGGCTCGCCCCGGTCCTACCGCGGCGTCGCCTCGCGGCTATCCACGGCCACCCGGCTGCCGGTCTTCACGCCGGCCTACCGGCTCGCTCCCGAGTATCCGCATCCGGCCGCGCCACAGGATGTCGCGGCGGCCTACCGATGGCTGCTGACCCAGGGCTACGGTCCGGACCGCATCGTGCTGGCCGGCGATTCGGCGGGCGGTTATCTGGCCGCGGACTTCGCGATCACGCATGCGGCGCAGAGTAATTCGCGCCCTGCCTGCCTGCTGCTGTTCTCGCCGATGACCGATCTCTCCCTGGATACCGCCGCGCGCTCCGCTCATCGGGACACCGTGCTGGGCCCGGCCGTCGCCCGCGCGGCCGTCGCGCAGTTCACCGCGCGACCGCAGCGGCTGCGGCCGGTCGCGGGAACGGCACTGCCGCCGACCCTGATTCACGTCGGCGGGGACGAGTTCTTCACCGCCGACGCCGTCGCCCTCGCCACGGCGCTGCGGGCCGCCGGCGCACACTGCTCGCTGCACACCTGGCCCGGGCAACTGCACGTGTTCCACGCGCTACCTGCCGTCGTGCCCGAATCCCGATCCGCCTACCGCGCCGCGGCCCGCTTCGTCGCCGCCCATCTCGATCCCGCCGGGGAGACAGCGGCGGCGACCGCCGCACCGGGCCGATCGGCGCGGTCAGTAGGCTGACTACTCCACATCACCTCCGGGAAAGAGACCATGTCGCAGTTCGAGAACGTCAGCGTGGCCACGAAGGCCAATGTGTACTTCGACGGCAAATGCGTGAGCCACGACATCACGCTGCCCGACGGCACCAGGAAGTCGGTCGGCGTGATCCTGCCGTCGACATTGACCTTCGCCACCGGCGCTCCGGAGATCATGGAACTGGTGGAGGGCGAGTGCGCCGTGACACTGCCCGGCGCGACCGAGCCGACGACCTACCGCGGCGGCGAATCGTTCTCCGTGCCCGGCGACAGCTCGTTCGACATCGAGGTGCGGGAAACCCTGCACTACGTCTGCCACTTCGGCTGACCAGCCGATAACACGGGGCCGCCGATGCTCCCCGCCACCCCGATGACCTTGTCCATTTCCCGCCGGATCGCCGCCGTTCACGACGGTAAGGTCCGGGCCATGACACCGGACAACAGGACCGTGGTTCAGGCTGCCTGGCGAGCCTTCGCCGGCCATGACGCCGAGCAGATCGCAGCATTCTTCACTCCGGACGCCGAATGGCTGGCGCCGGCCGGCAATGCCACCGCGGTCGCCTTGGACGCTCCCAGCCACATGATCGGACGCGAGGCCATCACGGAGTTCATCGCGAACGGTTTTCCCCGCCTGTTCTTCGCCGATGTCGCGCTGGATTTTCACGGCTTCTACGCCGAGGGCGACCGGGTGATCGTCGAGGAGACGATGACTGCCACGCTGGCGAACGGGAATCGCTACAGCAACGACTACTGTTTCGTGTTCGAACTGCGCGACGGAGTGATTCACCGGGTTCGCGAATACATGGACACCGCGCGCGGGCACCGTGACGTCTTCGGTGAACCGGCGGTCACCGGCTGGCAGTTTCGGTCACTTTCGCGATCGTCGACGCCGACAAGCGCCAGGGCGCACCTCGGTGATGATCAAGGCCGGGTGTCGAGCAAAGGGCGGATGAGCTTCGCGCCCTTGATGTCGAGCCAGTCCCGGAAGGTCATCAATCCCGGGTGCAGTGCGCGCAGTTCGTCGACGTCGACGTCGGGGATGCTGCCGTCGCCGCTGTTGAGCAATTCGTAGCCGCGGGCGAATCGTTCGTTGATGCGGCGCAGTTCCTCGATCGGGCGCTGGATGTACGGGACCGGCCGCCCGAGGGCGGCGCCGACCTGGGCGGCGACCTCCGGCGGCGTGAGCACGTCGCCGACGAGTTCCAGTGTCCGGTCGCGATAGTCGTCCGGATTCCGCAGGGCGAGTGCGGTGAACGCGCCGATATCGTCGAGCGCGATGAATTGCTGACGCACGTGCGCGGCGGCGGCGGTGCGCAGCGCGCCGTCGCTTATCCCGACCGTCTCGGACTGCGTGATCAGATTCTCCATGAAGGAACTCGGCCGCAGCACCGTGGCCGAGACACCCGACGCGGCTATGTACTGCTCGATCTCCCATTTGGTCGGCTGGCCGCCTCGATCGGCACCCAGGCCCGAGCTGTAAACCAGGTGCGCCACACCATATTTCACCGCCGCGTCGGTGACGGCCTTACCGGCCTTCACCTCGTCCTGCTCCGGGGCCAGCGGCCCGGGATGCACGCTGTAGACGCCGTAGGCGCCGTCGACGCAGC
Organism: Nocardia elegans NBRC 108235; assembly: GCF_001612845.1. Taxonomy (GTDB): domain Bacteria; phylum Actinomycetota; class Actinomycetes; order Mycobacteriales; family Mycobacteriaceae; genus Nocardia; species Nocardia nova. The sequence continues at coordinate 254,234 of NZ_BDBF01000001.1, forward strand.
GGTCGATCGTGGCGGGATCCTCCAGCGAGCCCGCTATCACCTGCGCGCCCGCCCGCGCCAAGCTTCGCGCTCTGTCGCAGTCGGGGCGGCGAGTCAACACCCGCACCTGCCATCCGTCGGCAAGGAGACGATCGGCGACCGCCCCGCCTTGCTGCCCGGTCGCGCCGATGACGAAAACAACCTGCTCCATGAGCCCTCCGTAGGCGAATCTTCGGGGCTACCGCGCCGCCGAGCCGCAGTAAACGGAGACCGTTCTCCGCTTCTGCTCACTATACGGAGAGGACTCTCCGTTTTGCAATCGTGGCGGCTACGATCGAGCGATGGGTAGGGACGCGGGGCAGGTTGCCAAGCCACTGCGCGCGGACGCGCGCCGCAACCGGGACCAGGTACTGGCGGTCGCCCGGGAGATGCTCTCGGTGGACGGCTCGTCGGCCTCCTTCGACGAGATCGCGCGCCGAGCGGGCGTCGGCGTCGGCACCGTGTACCGGCATTTCCCTACGCGTTCCGCACTGTTCGAGGCGGTCGTCGTCGGCCGGGTGGAGGAGTTCACCGAACGAGCACGCCTGCTCGCCGGCACCGATACCGCGCCGGCGGACGCGTTCTTCGACTACTTCACCCACCTCGTCGGCGAGGTCGCCCTCAACCAAGCGCTGTGCGAAGCGCTGGACGACGACGGCGGCACGGCCGTAGCGATCCCCGACCCCCTCCGTCACGACTTCATCCGGTCGTTCGACACCCTGCTCTCCCGGGCGAAAGAGGCAGGGGCCGTACGCCCCGACATCGATGTCGCCGACGTGCTCGACCTGGTCATCGGCGCGGCGACGGTCGAACGCCGCGCCCGAGCGCGCAACGCGCCGAACCCTCTGATCGCCGTCGTGCTCGACGGCCTCCGCGTGCCCGATCACCGAGCGCCTGCGTGACCGTCACCGGTTGCCGAACCACTGCGCTGGGAATGATGCTGGGCCACAACGCATGTCGCGCACACGACCGAGGGCCGCACGATCGCTCGTGCGGCCCTCGGTTGTCCCCCAGCCCTTTTCCCCGGGTCTAGGAGTATTCGACCTGCCAGTGTTTGATGCCGTTGATCCAGCCCGAGCGCAGGCGCTGGGGGTCGGAGATCTGGTGCAGGTCGGGCATCACGTCGGCGATGGCGTTGAACATCAGGTCGATTTCCAGGCGGGCGAGGTTGGCGCCGACGCAGAAGTGGGCGCCGGTGCCGCCGAAGGCCAGATGCGGGTTGGGATCGCGCAGCACGTCGAAGTCGAACGGCTTGTCGAAGGCCGCCTCGTCGAAATTGGCCGAGCTGTAGAACAATCCGACCCGCTCACCGGCCTTGATCAGCTGCCCACCCAATTCCACATCCTCGGTCGCGGTGCGCTGGAACGCGGTGACCGGAGTCGCCCAGCGCACGATTTCGTCGACCGCCGTGCGCGGACGCTGCTGCCGGTACAACTCCCACTGGTCCGGATGGTCGACGAAAGCCTTCATCCCGTGCGTGATCGCATTGCGGGTGGTCTCGTTTCCGGCGACCGCGAGCAGAATGACGAAGAATCCGAATTCGTCCGAACCCAATGCCTCGCCGTCGATATCGGCGCTGACCAGTTGGCTGACGATATCGCCCGACGGATCGGTCCGGCGCGCCTCGGCCATATTCCACGCGTAGCCCAGGATTTCGGCCGAGGCGACCGCGGAATCACCGTATTCCGGATCGTCGTAATTGAGCATCTGATTCGACCAGTCGAACAGCTTGTGGCGATCGTCCTGCGGGACGCCCAGCAGTTCGGCGATGGCCTGCAACGGCAATTCGCACGCCACCTGTTCGACGAAATCGCCGCCGCCGGATTCCTTGGCGGCGCGCACGATTCGCTCGGCCCGCTCGGTCAATGCCGCCCGCAGGCTCTCCACGGCGCGCGGGGTGAAGCCCTTGGAGATGATGCGGCGGATCTTGGTGTGCTTGGGCGGATCCATGTTCACCAGCAGCGCACTGGTCACCGACAACTGCTCGGGCGTGGCGAAACCGGGCAGCCGGATGATGGAACCCTTCTTCTCCGAGGAGAAGACGTCCGAGCGGCGCGAGATCTCCTTGATGTCCTCGTGCCGGCTCACCACCCAGTAGCCGGCATCCTCGAACGGGTAGGACTGCTCCTCACTCTGGGCGTTCCACCAGACCGGCGCGGTGCGCCGCAATTCCGCGAATTCGGCGACCGGACTTCTCTCGGCCCACAGTCCCGGGTCGGTGAAATCGAATCCGGCCGGTATCGACGGAGCAGCCACAGTTCCTCCTCGTGTCCGCTGCACTGCGAATCATGGATTTTTCGAAACGTGTTCTTCCTTGATTAGAACACGTTGCACTGCAGCGGAAAAGAGCTGCGGATGCGCGCATTCCGGAAAAACAGAAGTTATGACAAAAGGAATTCAACGGCGGGTTTCGTTCATCCGCTCACCTCGGTTCTCCGGTCGCGATGCAGACGCGGCGCGGCCCGCCCCGCCGGCAGCGGCAGATCGAGATATGTCCGCACTCCTGGAGCGGCCGCGACGACATCGGGGATCGCGTTCACACAGTTCAGCGCCGTGGCGACGATCGAGGGATTGCGCCGGGCCCCCTCGGCCGGATCGTGGGCGTGCAGCCCGGACAGGGTCAGGACACAGCCGGGGTCGCCGCGCACCTCGACCTCGAACCGCTGACCGTTCGGCCCGAAGGTCCACGCCGGGTCGAAGTTCCGCTCACCCATGAACCAGTTGACCGCCGCCGTGATCACCGGTTCGCCGTCGACCGTGCCCTCCCACCGAAAATGCTGGGCCGCAACCTGTCCCGGTTCGATGACGCCGATCGGTGAGTCGATCGGCGCGGTGGCGACCGCGATGTCGTGGGTGGTGCGGATATCGGGATCCAGGTCGAATCCCAGTTCGTCGGCGATCATCCACACAGACTGGCTGTAGCCGCCGGCCAGCATCGCCGCGACGGTGCTTCCCGCGGCCTTCTCCGGATCGGCGCCGAACATCATCCAGTGCCGCACCACATCCGGAGCGCCGTAGGTGCGGATATCGGAGAATTCCTCGGCTCGGACGCCGGTCACCGAACCCGACAGCGCGGAGACCACCAGCGGCAACCGTTCGGTGAGGCCGCCAGGGTGAATTCCGGTGCCGTGCAACGTGACTCCGCCCTCGGCGCAGACCGCGTCGAACTTCTCGCGGTCGCGCTGCCGGGGATAGAACCAGCCCAGCGGAGTCACGACGTTCTTGCCCGAACGCAGGATCGCGCGCAGCACCGAGGTGTCGGCGAAGACCGGGCTGTAGATCACGCAGTCGGCGTCGAGGGCGAGCAGGGCCCCGGCATCGGTGGTGGCGGTGACGCCGATGCGGTCACGCCCCACCAGGGTGCCGAGATCGACGCCGTCCTTGTCGGGGCTGTGCACCCAGGCGCCCACCAGTTCCAGCTCCGGATGGTCGAGGACACCTTCGATCGCGGCGCGACCCACGCCGCCGGTCGCCCACTGAACCACCTTGATCACGAGCGCTCCCCTTCCCGGCCGGCCGCGCCCATCACTGGTCCCGGACGATCGAGAGTGCCTGGGTCGGGCAGTACCGCACCGCGTTCTCCACATCCGCGCGGTCGGCCTCGTCCACCTCGGGCCGCACGATTTCGACCTTGCCGTGTTTGGGCACGTCGAAGTAGTCCGGCGCCTCGGCCTGGCACATCGCGTGGCCCTGACACAGGTCCAGATCCACCTCGATACGCATCAGCTCTGTGCCTCCTTATCGGCCTGCTCCGGCTCGCGCAACGGGGCTTCCGGCTGCACCTCGACCAGCACGAGATGCGCGCCGCGCGGTGTGTTGACCACCGCGGCGATCGCGGCGGCGAGGTCGGAGGCGCGCAGGAAGAAGGGGTGGCGGGCGAAACCCCATTTCACCCAGTCGTCGAGCAGTGGGCCGACCTGCTCGGGTGCGGCGTTCATCCCCATTCCGGTCTGGGTCGCGCCCGGCCGCACGATCGAGGCGCGAACACCGGTGCCCTCCAACTCCATTCGCAGCTGCCGGGCCATCGCCTCGAGTCCGGTCTTGGCGGCGTTGTAGGCGCCGTTGCGGGGGCGGACCTGGTCGGCGCAGTCGGAGCCGATGAAGACGAAATCGCCGCGGCGCCGGGAGATCATGCCCGGCAGGATGCGATGGGCCAGCCGTTGCGCACCCACCAGATGGACGTCGACCTGCTTCAGGAAGGTCTGCGGTTCCATCTCGTAGGCGAGACCGAATTCGATGTCCCCGGCGCCGGATACCGCGACCTCGATGGGCCCCAGCGCCTCCTCGGCGGCGGTGACGAAAGCGTCGACCGAGGCGTCGTCGGTGACGTCGAGCGAACCCGCGAAGGCGGTGCCGCCGTTGGCGGTGATCTTGTCGGCCAGTTCGCGGCAGGTCTCCACCCGGCGCGCCCCGAGCGCCACCGGGAATCCGGCCTCGGCCAGCGTGATCGCGGTCGCGGCGCCGATTCCCGACGACGCCCCGGCGATGAGAACCGGTCGCACATCCGGGTGCGGATCGAAACGCGGCATACTATGAAACCTCCACGGTGACAGGGAGTTTCGCGAACCCCCGGACATTGGTCGAATGCACCCGCTCCATGGCGGACTCGTCGACCGAGTACTCCCGGACGCGGGAGGCGAACTCGCGCAACGCGACAACCGTCTCCAGCCGGGCCAGATGCGCGCCCAGGCAGAAGTGCACGCCGCCGCCGAAACTGGCCAGCGCGCTCTTGTCGGTGCGTTCGATGTCGTAGCGATCGCCGTCGGTGAAGACCGCGTCGTCGCGATTGGCGGAGCCGATGAGCAACACCACCTTCGAACCGGCAGGGATCACCCCGTGTTCGAACGGCACATCGACGACCGAGGAGCGCGCCACCATCTGACTCGAATTGTCGTAGCGCAGCGTCTCCTCGACCCAGTCCGGCACCAGGTCGCCGTCGGCGACGACCTTGGCGAACTGTTCGGGGTTGCGGCCGGCCCAGTACAGCGCGTTGCCGAGCAGTTTGGTGGTGGTCTCGTTTCCGGCCACGACCATGAGGAACATGAAGCCGATGATCTCGTCGTCGGTGAGTTTGTCACCGTCGATCTCCGCGTCGAGCAGCGCCGAGGTCAGGTCCTCGGTGCGGCTGCGGCGGCGCTGGGCGACCATGTCGGAGTAGTAGACGACCAGATTCAGCGAGGCCTCGATGGCGGCCTCCGGCACGTCGAGCACACCCTCCTCGCGGTGCACCACCAGGTCGGCCATCCGGCGGATCTCGGCGCGATCGGGTTCGGGCACGCCCATCATGTCGGAGATGACGTCCATGGGCAGCTTGCCCGCGAAATCCTCGATCCAGTCGAAACTGCCCTGTTCGAGCGCGGGTTCCAGGTGCTGCAGCGTCAGTTCCCGGATCCGGTCGCCCATACCGGCGATCCGGCGCGGCGTGAAGCCCTTGTTGACCAGCTGGCGCATGCGCAGGTGGCGCGGATCGTCCATGGCGAGAAACGACATGGTCTTGTGCGCGTGCGGGCCCCACGCGGCCGGGTCCAGGGAGACGCCGTTGGCACTGGACAGGCGGGTGGCGTCGCGGAATGCGGCGGTCACGTCGGCGTGGCGCGACAGCGCCCAGAAGTCCAGGTCCGGGTTGTAGTACAGCGGGGCCTCCGTGCGCAGCCGCCGATACACCGGATACGGATCCTCGTGGAAGCGGTAGTCGTAGGGATCGAATACGACCGGTTGCGCAGATGCCACAGTCATCACACCCACCTCTCGAAATATAACGCGTTCACATCGAGCCTCATCCGCACACCGCCAACCGAGACACAGGACTGGACATGTGTCTGGACGCTACCACCGGACCGTAATCCGGACAATGGGCGAGCCCGAGCTCCGCCATCCCCTTCACGATCCCTCGCCGAGCAGCGGCTGCAGTTCGGCCACCGACCACGGCGGAGTTTCGACATGGTCGCGATAACCGATCGACTCGAGCTTCGGCCGGGCGAAGCGACCGACGAATCCGCCTGCCGCAACGAAGATCTCGCCCGTCGCGGTGGCGAGATCGGAGGCGAGATAGACATACAGCGCGGCCGCGTAATCGGGCGGCGGCGCGTCCAGCGACGACTGCGCGGTGAACTCGTCGAGCAGCCCCCGCTCGCGCAACTCGGCGATCTTCGCCTCGTATTCCGGTCCGGTGGACAGTCGCGTCCTGGCCCCCGGGCAGATGGCGTTCACCCGGATACCGTGCTCTTTCAGCTCCGCGGCCATGGCCAGCGTCAGGCTCGCGACCGCGCCTTTTCCGGCCGGATAGCCGGTGCCGCCGTAGTCGCCGAGATAGGCGAACGAGCCGGTGTTGACGATCGAGCCGGCGCCGCGGGCCACCATCAGCGGCGCCACCGCGCGGCAGGTGTTGAACACCGTGGTCAGGTGGGAATCGAGCTGGGCTCGCCAGTCCGCTGTGGAGATATCGAGGATCGAGGAGTGCGCGGGTTCGGCGATCCCGGCACAGTTGACGAGAACATCGACGGCACCGAAACTTTCGACGCACCGGCTCACCAGCGCGTCCGCGATCGTTTCGTCCGCGGCCGAGCCCGCGACCGCGACGGCACGACCGCCCGCCGCGCGAATTTCGTCCACCACCGCGGCCACCGCCGCCTCGCTCCGGGAATTGACCACCACCCCCGCGCCCTGGCGCGCCAGTCCGACGGCGACGGCCCGGCCGATGCCGCTGCCGCCACCCACCACGATCGCCGCCTTACCGGCCACCCCCGCATCTCCGGTCATCGCCGGTACCGCCTCTCACCGATTCGATCGGTCTGCAACACGTTCTTGTATTCACAGCTCCGTCCAAACTATATTCCGTACAGGTGTCCAGACAGCCCTATCGGAGAGGCGAATGACGAAACTGCTCCCCCCAGGCGAGGGATCCCGGCTTCTGATCGACGGCAAACTGGTCGCCGGCGGCGCGGGGGTGTTCGCGACGGTCAATCCGGCGACCGAGGAGATCCTCGGCCAGGCCGCCAATGCCGACGCCGCCGATATGGACGCGGCCATCGCCGCCGCCCGCGCGGCCTTCGACAACACCGAGTGGTCGCGCGATCACGCGTTCCGCGCCCGGTGCCTGCGGCAACTGCGCGACGCGCTGCGCGACAACATCGAGGAACTGCGCGAGATCACCATCGCCGAGGTGGGCGCCCCGCGCATGCTGACCAGCGGCCCGCAACTGGAGGGCCCGATCGGCGACCTCGGTTACTTCGCCGACCTGGCCGAAAGTTACGGGTGGGTCAGCGATCTCGGCGTCGCGAAGCCGATGGGAATCCCGACGGCGCGCACGCTGCGCCGCGAGGCGATCGGCGTGGTCGGCGCCATCACGCCGTGGAATTTCCCGCATCAGATCAACTTCGCCAAACTCGGCCCCGCGCTGGCGGCGGGGTGCACCGTGGTGCTCAAACCGGCTCCCGACACCCCGTGGGTCGCCGCGCTGGTCGGCACGGTGATCGCCGAACACACCGACATTCCGGCCGGCGTGATCAATATCGTCACCTCCGACGACCATCAGCTCGGTGCCCAGCTGGTCACCGATCCGCGGGTGGACATGATCTCGTTCACCGGATCGACGCAGACGGGCCGGACCATCATGGCCGGTGCGGCGCAGAGTTTGAAGAAGGTCTTTCTCGAACTCGGCGGGAAGTCGGCCTTCATCGTCCTGGACGACACCGATGTGGCCGCCGCGGCGAGCTACGCGGGGTTCACCGTCTGCGTCCACGCGGGCCAGGGTTGCGCGCTCACCACCCGCCTGCTGGTTCCGCGCGAGCAGTACGACACGGCGGTCGCCGCGGCGGCGAAGTCGATGGGCGGCATCGTCCCGGGTGATCCGAACGAGCCGGGCACCGTCTGCGGGCCGGTCATCTCGGCGCGGCAGCGCGACCGTGTGCAGCGCTACATCGATATCGCACGCGCCGAGGGCGGCACCATCGTCACCGGCGGCGGCAGTCCCGATCGCGACCGCGGGTTCTTCATCGAACCGACCCTGATCAGCGGAGTGTCCAACACCTCGACCGTGGCGCAGGAGGAGATCTTCGGCCCGGTGCTGGTGGTGATCCCGCACGACGGCGACGACGACGCCATCCGGCTGGCCAACGAATCGCCCTACGGGCTCTCGGGCGAGGTGTGGGGCACCGACCAGGCGCGAATCGACCACGTGGTCAACGGTGTCCGGACCGGAACCCTCGGCGTCAACGGCGGTATCTGGTACAGCGCCGACGCCCCGTTCGGCGGCTACAAGCAGTCCGGCATCGGCCGCGAACTCGGTGTCGCCGGATTCGAGGAGTACCTCGAAACCAAGCTCGTCGCCACCGCCCAGAAATAGACAGCACGCGACCTCGTCGCGAATCATCGACAGGAGAAGACAACTCATGGCTCGTTTCACCGATCGCGTCGCGATCGTCACCGGCGCGGCCCAGGGCATCGGCGCCGAATACGCGAGGGCGCTGGCCGGCGAGGGCGCCACCGTCGTCATCGCGGATCTCAACGAGGACAAGGGAAAACAGGTCGCCGAGGAGATCAGCGGCGGCGGCGCCACCGCGGTCTTCCATCCCGTCGACGTCTCCGATCCCGAATCGGTCACCACCCTGGCCGACTACACGCAGAACGAGTTCGGCGCGATCAACCATCTGGTCAACAACGCCGCCATCTACGGCGGGATGAAGTTGGACCTGCTACTGACGGTGCCGTGGGACTACTACAAGAAGTTCATGAGCGTGAATCTCGACGGCGCGCTGAACATGACCCGCGCGGTGTGGCAGCACATGTCGAAGGGCGGCGGCGGGTCCATCGTGAACCAGTCCTCCACCGCCGCATGGGTGTATTCGAACTTCTACGGCCTCGCCAAGGCCGGGGTCAACAGCCTCACCCAGCAGCTGGCGGTCGAACTCGGCGGATCCAACATCCGCATCAACGCCATCGCGCCGGGACCGATCAACACCGAGGCGACGCAGACCGTCACCCCGGGCTCGATCGTGAACGACATGGTGAATCGCCTGCCGCTCAAGCGGATCGGCACCCCGCAGGATCTGGTGGGGGCATGCCTGTATCTCCTGTCGGACGACGCGGCGTGGGTCACCGGGCACATCCTCAACGTGGACGGCGGGCAGATCATCCGGTAGCAGCGCGCGACGCCCGTCCCCGCGACGGGCGTCTCAGCGGGTCGGTGGCAGCGGTCCGTGCGGTGAACCGGGATAGGCCGCTTCACCTTTCGCGATCAGAGGTCGGCGCTGCCGCGACGGACGGTGACCGGCTCGGCCAGGCGCTTCTCATCGCAGACCTGCTGCAGAGTCTCCAGGGTTTCGTCGAGTCCGGGGCCCAGCCGCGGGCCGGGTGTGAACGTGGCCGGCAGATGGCGCATGCCCTGGATCACGCCGATCGTGTCGTAGTGCACCGCGCCGCCGGGATCGCACCGGAAATCCGGCAGCCGATCGAGCACGGCGACCAGCATGCGCTTGAACACGGTGCGCGCCACATTGGAACCGATACAGCGGTGGACGCCCAGACCGAAGCTGAAGTGGCGGTTGCCCTTCCGATCCAGGTCGACGGTGTTCGGGTCCGGGAACAGTTCCGGGTCGCGGTTGGCCATCGCCCACGACAGCCACAGCCGCTCCCCTTCCTCGAGCCGGATGCCCGCGTATTCGCAATCCGCGGCGATGGTGCGGCCGTCACCGGGTGCGGGAGTGAAGTACCGGAGGAATTCCTCGGTCGCCGAGTTCAGCAGCAGGTCGCGTTCGGCGCTGAGGATCTCCCGCTGATCCGGATGCTCCGAGAGCCATTCCAGCGCATGGGCCGTCAGCGCGGTGGTGGTGTCGAAGCCGCCACCGATCAGCAGGCCCAGCATGCCCAGGATTTCGATATCCGGCGGCGCGGCGCCGTCGATCTCCAGACGCGTCAGCGCCTCGATGATTCCCGGACGCGGATTCTCGCGCAGCTGCGTGAGGTTGATCAGCAGATCCAGGCCCATCGCCTCGTGCTGGCGCCGAACCCGTTCGATATCGGGCGAATTCGGTGGGGTGTACACCGAGGCGTGCGCGGGTTCGCAGTACAACTGCCATTTGCGCAGCGGGATGCCCAGCATCGCCAGGGTGAGGACGGCCGGCACGATATTGGCCAGATCGTCGACGAAATCGATACGGCCGCTCTCGATCCGATCGTCGAGACTCGCCCGGACCACCTCGTCGACGAACGGCACCCAGCGCTGTACCGCGGCCGGCGACAGATACGGATTGAGCGCCTGGCGCCACAGCCGCTGCTCGGGCGGATCCATCTCGAGGATGCCGTTGCGGATGACATTCCCGGTCTCGGGAAACGGAATGGTGATGCCGCGGTAGCCGCGGCGCTCCCCGTTCGGATCGTGGTCGCTCGACACGTGTTCCGAGCGCGCGAGGCTGAACACCTCGCGGCTGCCGGCCGCCACCCAGTGCCCCCCGTAGGTCGGCGACCACGCGAGCGGACACTGCCGGTGCATCTCGGTGGTGATCGCGTCGAAATTGTCGCGGTACTGCGGCGCATGCCGATCGAAGTCGTAGCGCGGCTGTCTGTGGTCGTCGGCGTGCACGGTCACGATGCTGTCCTCTCGGGCGTCCCCGGTCTCAGGCTCCAAGCACACAGAATACGGCGAACGGCAATATTGCTCTCCAATTTTGAGAATGCTATTTCAGGCAATATCGACGTCATAGGTATGCGCTACAGTGGCTCGCCGATACGATTCACAGCACGGACGGGGGCACGGTCGATGTCGACACCGACCACGACACAGCGCATTTCGACGAGCCGGGCGCGGTAGGCGATGGCCACCGACGATCGTTCGGATTCCCCGCAGCAGCCGCCGTCCGGCGAGCCGGGCCCACCCCCGGCGCCGCCGACCCGGGCCTACCCCGGCGGCGTGCCGGATCCGGGCGCCCAGCCCGGCGGGCCCGGCCCGCAGCAACCCGCTCCGCCGACCCAGGCCTATCCGGGACAGCCCGCCCCGCCGACACAGGCCTACCCCGGGCAGCAGGCGCCGCCGACCCAGGCGTATCCCGGCGGGCAACCGGTGCCGCCGCCCGGTTCTCAGGATCCCACCGTGCACGCGGGACAGGGATATCCCGCCGGCGTGCCGTATCCCGGGGACCCGAATCAGCCCCCGATGTACGGGCAGGCATATCCGCCGGGCGGTTATCCCGAAGGCGGATATCCGGGCGCGCAACCGTATCCGCAGCCGTATCCCGACACGCAGTACGGGGGCGCGCAGCCCTACCCGTATCCGGGTGCGCTGCAACCGAATTCGGGTGGCGGCAAGGTGCTGGCGATCGTCGCGGCAGTGGTCGTGGCGGTCCTGGTCCTGGGCGCGGTCGTCGCGGTGATCGTGGTGCACAACCACAACAAGAACAGCGATACCGATGCGGCCGCCGGCCGGTCGACGAGCGCCGGCCCCTCCCCGACGTATTCGACCTCGACCGCGCCCACGACCCGCGAGACCACCCGCTACGCTCCCCCGCCGCCTCCGCCGACCCCGGCCGACGTCTGGATCGCCGCGGGCTACGACGTCGATACCGGCAAGGTGACCTGGGCGCGCAGCACGGTCAGCTCCGACGACGCCACCAACCAGGTCCAAACCCGTTGCCCCGGTTGCGCACAGCCGGCCGCGTGGGCGCGCAACGCCTGCGTGGCGGTGGTGGTCGGCCAGAACAACGGCTGGGCCTCCACCTGGGGCACCACCGCCGAAGAGGCCGAATCCAAGGCCATCAGCAGCGCACAGGACAACTACGGGGTGTCGGGACCGTTCAACAAATGGTCCAAATGCGCGACGGAGTGATCGCACCCTGACGATCGCTTCCCAGCAACGGGAGCAGTCACGCGCAGTGTCGGACTTATGCTTCCGGCAGTGCTGTCGGCCCGGACACGAGTCGTGTCCGGCGACAGTGACGCACACGAACCGGCGTGCGGCGGAAGGCGGATCATGGTCATCCCAGGCGTGTCCGCGGTGAAAGCGAGGCAGCGATGAGCCCCGATGGCACCATACGACTGGGCGACCTGCACAAACTTCCCGACTATGCACCAGAGGGTTTGATAGCGTTCTTCGATGCCGCCGAGGCGGTTATTCAGGAACAGATCCGCACGCTCGGATCGGGCCACCCGTCGGAAGCGCCCGACTTACGCGACAGACTCCGTGGTCAGGGTATATCCAATCCCGAGGACAAATCGGAGATGGTCGATAAGTACGGCAGTCACAAGAAACAGCTGAGCAACGCCGTATCCAATATTGAGCGAGACGACCACGGCGTCGTGAAACACACCGCCGGAATCGGCAAGGCTGTAACGGACGCTTATTCGGGCGTCGATACCGCGGTGCGGGAACTGAATACGAAGATCGACGCCTCTTGGAAGGTGAAGCCGGAGACCTGGAAAGACGACAACGGCAGAGAGCACAAGAGACTACCGAAGGCCATCGTCGACGGCTTGTTCAAGGCCATGTGGGAAACCCTGAGTACGACCTTCGACAAGGTCCACGGCGTCTCGGATCAGGCGGCGGCCGCGGCGCTGAAGATAAAGGGCGACGCCCCGCCCTCCTCCCCCGGCAATCCGATACCGGCTGTGTCGCCCGGTTCGGGCCCCTCCGCGGGAGTCACCCCGGCGGGATACAACGGGAGCACTCCTTGGAGCGGCCAGTCGGGTTCCATGGGTACCGCGATCATTCCGACTACGGAGAAGCCCACCGCGATGGCGATGATGAAGTACCTCATCGACACCTACCACTTCACCCCGGCACAGGCGGCCGGCATCGTCGCCAACGCGAAATTCGAGTCGGATTTCAACGTTTCCGCCACCGGCGACAAAGGATCGGCGAAGGGCCTGTTTCAGTGGCGTTTCGACCGACTGTCCGGCCTCAACGACTTCGCGAGCAAGAAGGACCCGCAGACGGGCAAGCAGAGGAATATCGGTGACTGGCATACCCACATCGATTACATGGTTCAGGAGTTGCGCAGCGGCGGCTACAACGCGGCCAATGCCGCCGTGAACTCGAACCCGAACGATGCCCGGCAGGTCGCGGCGGACTTCGACCATCTGTACGAGAAGAGCAGCGGTGACACTACGGACAAACGGCGCGAGTACGCGGCCGGGCTCCTGAAATCGTACAACGAGTCGAATTCGCCTCTCGCAGTGTAACTTCGCGTCGATCAGGGCACGATGACGGCGCGGCCGCGCAGGGTGCCCGCCGCGAGCCTGCGGTATGCCTCGGGACCGTCGTCGAGGGTGAAACGTTCGACAGCGATATCGAGGACACCCTCGTGCGCCAGGTCGACGAGTTCGATGAGTTCGGCCCGTGTTCCCCAGTACGGCGAGGTCACCGCCGCCTCGTAGGGGCTGATGCCGAATCCGACCCGGGCCGCGGCCTTTCCGTCGCCGAGGCCGACGATGGTGACATCGGAGTCCACTCCGGCGACCGCCATGGCGGTGTCGACGGTCGGCTGATAGCCGACGAAGTCGAGCACCAGGCTCGCACCCGCCGCACCCGTGATCTTGCGGACGTTGTCGGCAGCCGCCGCATCCGACAGCACCGCCTCGTGCGCACCCACCGACTTCGCGAACTCGAGTTTGTCGTCGCTGACATCGAGGGCGACGACGCGTGCGGAGGACAGGTGCCGCAACAACTGGATAGCGACGTGACCGAGGCCGCCACTGCCGATCACCACCGCCCACGATCCGGGCCGCAGCTTGCCGAGCGATCGTTTGATCGCGTGATAAGGCGTGAGCCCGGCGTCGGTGAGCGGCACCGTCGCGACCGGATCCAGATCGCCGATCGGGACGAGGTGGCGGGGTGAGTCGACGATCAGATACTCGGCGATCGCGCCCGGCGCGCCGAGGCCGGGCGGGAAGATACCGAGTTCGGCGGCGCGCGAGCAGTAGTTCTCCATGCCCTGCGCGCAGCACCAGCAGCCGCCACATCCCCACGGGCCGTAGACCACGACGCTGGTGCCCACGTCGAGTCCGCGCACGCCGTCGCCGACGGCCGCGACCGTTCCGGCCCCTTCGTGCCCGAGGGTGAGCGGCAGTTCGAACCCGAACGCTTCGAGAGGCATCGACATCACGAAATCGTCGGAATGACAGACCCCGGCGGCGGTGACCTTCAGCAGCACCTCGCCCGGCCCCGGCTCGGGAGTGGGAATGTCGCGGACTTCCGGTTCGGCACCGACGGTGACGTACTGCAAAGCCTTCATAGCGCTTTTCCTCTCGGTCGAGCAGCTGGGGTCGCGATGCACCGGCCTGGCACCTCACAGGCTAGTGCGTATCCGCTGCTCCCGGCGTTCGGCGCGCTACTCCTTCGAGTAGTCGGTGCTCAGCCACCGTTCGGGCCGCATCCGGATCACCACCGAGTCCGGGCCGAGGTTCTGCTCGGCGAATGCGGCGCCCTCCTCGGGTCCCAGATAGCGCACCGCGATCGCGCGGACCACCTCGGACGACGCCGCGTCGATCGCGGTGACCGTGCCCTCGGCGGTGACATACCGGTACGGCGGCTGTTCCACCTGCGCGGTGATCGAGAACCGCCCGGCGGCCCGGATGAGCCGCTCCTTCAGCGTCCCGGCGTCGGTCCACAGCACGACCTCCCCGCCGGGCTCGTACCCGTACCAGATCGGCACCGCCAGCGGCGCCCGATCGGGCCGCTCGACGGCGATCACCCCCACGTGCAATTCGGCGAGGAACTTCTCACGCTCGGTACGGGTCATGGTCGGCATCGACGGTCCTTTCGCGAGTCGGGTCTGTGTTCGCGACAACCCGTGGCGACGGGTGTCCTATTCCGCACCGCGAATGAGCAGCGGCAGGGTGGTGTGGCGGCGCACGAGAATGCTCGGGGTCCACTGCGGCGGCGCGGCGAGGCGGATGTCGGTGCTGCGGTCGAGGAGGGTCGTGATCGCGGTGCGTGCTTCCAGTTTCGCCAGGGCCGAGCCGACGCAGAAGTGGAGCCCGCGGCCGAAGGCGGTGTGCGACTTGATATTCGGACGATGCAACTCGACAGCGGCCGGTTCCGGGAAGATCGCCGGATCGCGATTGGCCGCGCCCCACAACAGCAGGAGATGGCTTCCGGCGGGCAGGGACACCTTCCCGAGACGGGTATCGGTGGTGACGTGGCGATAGTGGCCGCGAAACGGGGATTCGAGGCGGAGCACCTCGTCGAGGAAGGCGGGAATCAGGTGCGGTTCGGCGCGCAGCAGGTGCTGAATATCGCTGCGGGTGGCCAGTATTCGGGCCGCCGAGGCGATCAGGCCGGCAGTGGATTCGCCGCCGGCGCCGACCAGTTGAACGAGAATCAGCACCGCGACATCCTCGGTGAGCGTGCCGGTGCGGCACGCGCGGGCCAGCGCGTCGAGCACGGTCCGTGGCGGACCGTCGGGTTCCGCCGCGCCCCGCGTCCGCCGCAGCTGTTCGGCGAGGTAGCCGGCGAGCAGTGCCGCCGACTGCACCAGTCGCGGAAGGCGGTGCGCGTCCACCACGGCACCGAGCATTTCGGTGCTGTCGTAGGCCCATTCGAGCAGTTGTGGCACATCGTCGCCGGGCAGCCCGATCACCGCCGCGACGAGGGCGAGCGGCAGGCGGTCGGCCATCTCGGCGGCCCAGTCGATGCGGCCGTCGCGAACGTGTTCCGACCAGAGCCGGTCGACCAGATCCTCGGCCATCGGCGCGAGTTCCCGGATGCGCCCGGCCAGCACACTCGAGACGAGTTTGCGGTGAACGGCGTGGGACGGATCGTCGGCCGTGGCGAGAACATGCACCGCGCGACCGCCGCCGTCGAGATCGAAGGCGGTCGCAGCGGCTCCCGGATGACGCAGCAGTACCGCGGTGAGGTGGGAGGAGAACTCGGTGGTGCGGGCGGCCGCTTCGGTCACGAGATCCCACGACGACACCAGGTGAAAGCCGGTGCCGGGCACCCGGTAGACCGGTGCCTCGTCGCGCAGGCGGTCGAAGAGCGGATACGGATCGTCGAGATGGGCGGGCAGGAACAGTTCGGATCCGTCCGGCACTGTCGTGGTCATCGGTGAACTCCCTCCGGGAACGAGTGCGCTCACCGTGCGCGCGGTGGAGACGAGTGTCAATCGGTGTCGCACAGTGAGACGGTGAAGGCCGCCTCCGCGCGTTCGTCGACAAGCCCGAACACATGGACCGGGGCTATCTACGCACTTCACAGGCATGTACCGGGACAGCCAGGCGTGAGACAATGGCGTCATATCGTCTCGTCTCGAGACGCCGCAGAGTGAAGGGATCGTATCCGGCGATGCGAACCACCGAGGTGGATTGGCTGGCGGGCGGGGTCCGGCGCACCGTCGCCCGCTCGCGCATCGAGGCGGCGGCCGCCGACCTCTTCCTGGAACGCGGAATAGACCGGGTGAGCATCGACGACGTGGCCGCACGCGTGGGCTGCTCCCGGGCCACCGTGTACCGGCACGTCGGCGGTAAGCCGGAACTGGTCCGGATCGTGACGGCCTCGGCGGCGCGGGATATCGCCGAACGCGTGGCGGCGACCGTGGCACCGCTGCGCGGCCCGCGGCGCGTGGTGGAGGCCGTCCTCGCCTCGCTCGCGGCGATCCGCGCCGAACCCACCCTGTCGGCGTTCCTGGCCGGTGCGGGCGCCACCGGCGACCAGGTGGTGGCCACGCCCGAACTGCGCGGCATCGCCACCGCACTCACCGGAATCGCCGCGGACGACGATGCCGCACAGTGGATCGTGCGGGTGGTGTTGTCGCTGCTCACCTGGCCGCTGCCCGACGCCGCCGCGGAACGCCGGACGGTGGAGCGGTTCGTCGGCCCGCTCGTGATGCGTCCGGCCGGACCGGCGCGGAAGGGATGAGATGAACGTCCCCCTCTTCGTCGGTCTCACCACCGTCGACCTCGCCTACGCCGTCGACGCCTATCCGGCCGAGGACACCAAAACCCGTGCGCGCGACCAATTTCTGGGCGCCGGCGGACCGGCCGCCAATGCCGCGGTGGCGTGCGCGATACTGACCGGCGGGGCCCGGCTGCTCACCGCTGTCGGCCGGCATCCGCTCACCGCGCTGATCCGCGACGATCTGCGGTCCCACGGCGTGGAGCTCGTCGACACCACGGCGCGGCGCACCGATCCGCCGCCGATCTCGTCCATCGTGGTCGCGGCCGGTGCCGGGACGAGAACCATTGTCTCGCTGGACGGTTCGGGGATCGAGGCGCCGTTCGACCACGCATTCGCCGATCTCGTCCGGGAGGCGCCGGTGGTGCTCGTGGACGGGCATCACATCGAACTGGCCCTCGGCATCGCGCGGGTGGCGCGCGACGCGGGAGTTCCGGTGGTGCTCGACGGGGGACGCTGGAAGCCCGAACATGCGCAGCTGCTGCCGCTGGTCGACATCGCGATCTGCTCGGCCTCGTTCGCGCCGCCGGGCGCCGAGGACGTCTTCGACCACCTGCACCGGGTCGGGGTCCGGGCGGTGGCCGTCACTCGCGGACAGCAACCGATCCTCTACTCCGCCAATGGGATTCGAAGCGAGATCGCGGTGGGCGAGGTGGACGGCGCGGATACGCTCGGCGCCGGGGACATTCTGCACGGCGCGTTCTGCGCCTACCACTCGCGCGGCCACGACTTCGCCGACGCGCTCACCCGCGCCGCCGCGGTCGCCACCCTGTCGTGCCGGTTCTTCGGCACCCGCGCATGGGGAGACCGGCTCGGTGAGCGGGCCGAATGAGATGAGCGGGCCGCGGTCCGCGACGGGACACGCTCATCGAGTCGCACCGGCGAGACAGCCGGACTCGGGCGACCCGCGCACCCCGGGACAGCTCACCGACCCGGGCGAATGAGGTAGCCACCCGAGACCGCGCGCAGCACGAGGTCGGCTCGGTCCGCGGTCCGTGCGATGAGACGGGCATTCGGCAGGTCGCTGCCGGCCACCATGGCCTGTGCCCGATCCGGCGATTTACCGCCGCGCAGATGCCGGCGCAGCAGGCGCTGTTCGATGACCGCTTCCCCGGCATCGAGGTACCAGACCTCGTCGAGATATTCCCGCACCTCCCGCCATCCCGGCCGATCCAGCAGAAGGTAGTTCCCCTCCACGATCGCGACCCGTTCGCCGGTGAAGACCACCGCATCCGGGACGGGGTCGTGGCGGGCTCGATCGTAGACCGGCCACGGCACCGGCACGCCGATCGCACTGTCGCGCAACCGCCGCAGCCGGGCGACGAACGACGCCACATCGAAGGTATCGGGCCGCCCTTTGCGGGCGAGCGCGCCGGCGTCTCGGAGCAGTGCCGAGCTCAGATGGAATCCGTCCATCCCCGCCACCTCGGCGGACACTCCCGACGCCCGCACCGCATCCGCCAAACCCTGTGCCAGCGTGGACTTTCCCGCTCCCGGCGGTCCGGCGACACCGACCAGGTACCGGCGTCCGCCCGCATCATCCGCCGCGCGCACGATCCGCGCCGCCAGCTCACCCGGCCCCGTCACCTTCATGATGTTTCCCGCCCCTCATTCGACCAGGACGACGATCAACCGACGGGGCCCGTGCACGCCCTGCACGCGGGTCATCTCGATATCCACGGTCGCCGACGGACCGCTGATCCAGGTTGTCGGCCGGCGCGGGTCGAGACGCGGAACAACCTCCGGCAGCGCGGATTTCACCTGCTCCGCGTGAACCACGCACACGTGACAGTCGGGCACGAGCGTGGGCGCGCGGCGGCCCTGGCCGGCGTCGCCGTCGAGCACGATCGTGCCCGATTGCGCGATCGCCGCGGCGCAGGTGGTCACGACCGCGTCGATCTCGTCCAGCTCGGGCGTGGTCAAGGGCGGGTCGTCGATCACGACGCGGCGCTCGGAGCGGTCCGCCCACAGAGCCGTCCACATGTCCGGCAGTCCGGGTGGCGTCAGCACCACACGGGCCGACGCGCGCCGCAGTTCCCGATCCACGGCCGCCGCGACCCCCGCCCGCGTGGTCCGATGCACCTGCGCCCCATACCGTTCCAGTCGCTGTTCGAACAGGTCCAGGATCGCGGCGCGATCGTCGGGGTCGACGCCCGGCGCGGTCCGCAGGTAGTCACGCGGCACGGTGACAGCGTCCGCCGGTTCGCCGATGGCCTCGCGAATGCGCCGCAGAATCGTCTCGCGCGCATTCACGCCCGGCCCCCGTCCTCGTTCGCGGTGTCGTGCAGCCCGGGTCCGTCGTGGCGGCCGCCCTCGGTGCGCGCCCACCAGCGGCGAAACGATTCGGCCGGAATGCCGGGTACCCGCCGGCTGTCGGTCCACCCGCTCAGCGGACCCGGCAGATGCCGCTTCGGGACCGCGACGCCGATGCACGCCGCCGACCGCACGGCCGCGCCCCACAGCGCCGGATGGGTCATGAATCCCGCCATCGCGTCGAAGGCCACCTGCTCGACGCGATGTTTCACCGCCGCCTCACCCTCGGCCACCCGGTGGCGCAGGGCCAGCAGATTCCCGGTGATATCGATGCCGACCGGGCAGACGTCGTCGCAGGCCCCGCACAGCGCGGAGGCATACGGCAGCGAGGCGGTCTGCGGATCGTCGGCGCCCTTCAGCAACGGGTTGAGGATGGCGCCGATCGGCCCGGGATAGACCGACCCGTAGGCCTGTCCACCGGTGCGTTCGTAGACCGGGCAGATATTCATGCAGGCGCCACATCGGATGCAGCGCAACGCTTCCCGCCCGAGTTCGTCGCGCAGGGCACGGGTGCGCCCGTTGTCGACCAGGACCAGATGGAAGGCCGAGGGGCCGTCCTGTGCGGTGACGCCGGTCCAGGTCGACACGTACGGCGACATCCGCTCCCCGGTCGCGCTGCGGGCCAGCAACTCCAGATAGATCTCCAGGTCGCGCCAGCTCGGAATCACCTTCTCGATGCCGGCCACCGTGATCAGCGTCTCCGGCAGGGTCAGGCACATCCTCCCGTTGCCCTCCGACTCCACCATCACCACCGTTCCGGTGCCGGCGACAAGGAAATTCGCGCCGGTGATGCCGACCTTCGCGCGCAGGAACTTCTCCCGCAGATGCAGCCGCGACGCATCGGCGAGCGCCTGCGGATCGTCGGTCAGATCGTCCGGCGCGGGGCGACCGTGCTTGCCCATCTCGCGGCGGAAGATGTCGCGAATCCGGCTGCGGTTCAGGTGCATCGACGGCACCACGATATGGGAGGGCAGATCGTCGCCCAGTTGCAGGATGATCTCGGCGAGATCGGTTTCGCGGGTGTCGATTCCGGCCGCGGCGAGCGCCTCGCCCAGCCCGATCTCCTCCGACAGCATGGATTTGGCCTTGACGATCTCGGTTTCACCGGTGGCCAGGACCAATTCGGTGACGACGGCATTGGCCTCGGCGGCGTCGGTCGCCCAATGCACCACTCCCCCGGCGCCTTCCACCGCATCGGCCAATCGCTCCAGATAGGTGTCGAGACGGCGCAGCACATCGTCCTTGACCGCGGCGGCGGCAGTGCGCAGTTCCTCCCAGTCCGGGCGTTCGGCCACCAGCGCGTCGCGCTTGGCGCGGATGGTGTGGGTGGCACGGCGCACAGTGGCACGCAGCTGTTCGTCCGCGGTCGCGGTGCGCGCGGCCTGCGGAAACGGGGGCCAGCCCACGAAACTCTTACTCACGAGCGGGCTCCCGCGGCCACCGGCAGCCCGGGCATCGGCCCGTCGGCCTTCGTGCGTGCCAGGATTTCCACCAGATGCAGATCGCGTACCGGCGTCGCGTCGGCGGCCAGGCGCCCGCCGATATTCATCAGGCACGAATTGTCCACGGCCGTCACCACACTCGCGCCCGTCTCGCGCACGTGGGCGGCCTTGTCGGCGTTCATCGCGCCGGAGGCGGCGGCGTTCTTCACCGAGAACGTGCCACCGAATCCGCAGCATTCGTCGGCCGCGGGCAATCCGATCAGCTCCAATCCGGCCACTGCCCGCAACAATCGGTACGGCCGATCGCCGATGCGCTGCACGCGCAGCGAATGACAGGTCGGATGGTAGGTCACCCGATGCGGGAAATAGGCGCCCACGTCGACGACACCCAGGTCGTCGGTGAGGAATTCGGTCAACTCCCGGATTCTGGGGAGCAGCGCCTCGGCATCGCGAGCCAGCCCGGAGTCACCGACCTGCTCGGCCACCACCCGGTAGAACTCGCGCGGCGCGGCGCCGCACGAGGCGGACGGCACGACGATCCGGTCGTAGTCACCGAACACCGAGACGAAATGCCGGGCCATCTTCGCGGTGTCGGCCCGATACCCGGTGTTGGCATGCATCTGGCCGCAACAACTCTGGGCCATCGGGAATTCGACCTCGACGCCGAGCCGGCGCAGCAAGGCCACCGCCGCCCGGCCGGTTCCCGGATACATGACGTCGTTGACGCAGGTGATGAACAATGCCGTACGCGCCGACATGCGGCCCCTCTCGTCACCGATGCCGCGGGCCGGGCACTGTTTCTGGAGCGGCACCTCGATACGGATACTGGCGAACGATCCCGGCCAGAATACGCCGCACGCACCGCGGCGAGACGGATCTGCGGGCCGTGTGCACCCGCGGATCCGCCTCGCCGGCGGCATCGGTCAGCTCATCGCCTCCGCCCCGGTGAGCGGTGGCGGCTCGGAATCGAGTTCGGCCACTTCGTCATCGGTGAGCAGCCGGGACCGGATCAGGAACCGCACCCCCTCGGGAGCCTCGAGCGAGAATCCGCTCCCCCGCCCGGACACCACGTCGACGGTGAGAAACGTGTGCTTCCAGTACTCGTACTGATCGGCGCTCATCCAGAACGGAGTATCGGCGCCGACCCGGCCGAGCAGCACATCCGAGGCGCCCACGCGGAATTCCCCGCGCGGGAAGCACATCGGCGCGCTACCGTCGCAACAGCCACCCGACTGATGGAACATGACCGGGCCGTGCTGTCGAATCAGGTTGTCCAGCAACGACTCCGCGGCCTCGGTCAGGTCGACGCGGGTACCCATCAGAAGAAGCCGAGTTTGTTCGGTGAGTAGCTGACCAGCAGGTTTTTGGTCTGCTGGTAGTGATCGAGCATCATGCGGTGGTTCTCGCGGCCGATGCCGGACTTCTTGTAGCCGCCGAAGGCGGCGTGTGCGGGGTAGGCGTGGTAGCAGTTGGTCCATACCCGGCCGGCTTTGATGCCGCGGCCCAGCCGGTAGGCGGTGTTGCCGTCGCGGCTCCACACCCCGGCGCCGAGGCCATAGAGGGTGTCGTTCGCGATCGCGAGGGCTTCCTCGGTCGAGTCGAAGGTGGTGACCGCGACGACGGGGCCGAAGATCTCCTCCTGGAAGACCCGCATGTCGTTGGTGCCCTTCAAGATGGTGGGCTCGACGTAGAACCCGCCCGGCAGGCCGTCGACCTTGCGCTGGCTGCCGCCGGTGAGGACCTCGGCGCCCTCTTTGCGGCCGATGTCGATGTAGGACAGGATCTTTTCGTACTGGTCGTTGCTGGCCTGGGCGCCGATCATGGTGTCGCTGTCGAGCGGGTTGCCGCTGACGATGGCCTTGGTCCGTTCCAGGCAGCGTGCCATGAACTCGTCGTAGATGGAGGAGTGGATCAGCGCGCGCGAGGGGCAGGTGCACACCTCGCCCTGGTTGAGGGCGAACATCACGAAGCCCTCGACCGCTTTGTCGAGGAACGCGTCGTCGGCGGCCATCACATCGGGCAGGAAGATGTTGGGGCTCTTGCCGCCCAGTTCGAGGGTGACGGGGATGATGTTCTCGCTGGCGTACTGCATGATCAGCCGGCCGGTGGTGGTTTCACCGGTGAACGCGACCTTGGCCACGCGGGGGCTGGATGCCAGCGGCTTGCCGGTTTCGACGCCGAAACCGTTGACCACGTTGAGAACTCCCGGCGGGAGCAGATCGGCGATCAGCTCGACCACCTTCATGATCGAGGCCGGGGTCTGCTCGGCGGGCTTGAGCACGACCGCGTTTCCGGCGGCCAGTGCCGGCGCCAGCTTCCAGGTCGCCATCAGGATCGGGAAGTTCCACGGGATGATCTGGCCGACCACGCCGAGGGGTTCGTGGAAGTGGTAGGCGATGGTGTCGGCGTCGATTTCGCTGACACCGCCTTCCTGGGCGCGGATGGCGCCGGCGAAGTAGCGGAAGTGATCGACCGCCAAGGGCAGGTCCGCGGCCAGGGTTTCGCGGACCGGTTTGCCGTTGTCCCAGGTTTCGGCGACGGCGAGCTGGTCGAGATTCGCCTCGATCCGATCGGCGATCTTGTTCAAGATGTTGGCGCGATCGGCGGCCGAGGTCGCACCCCACGCGTCGGCCGCACCGTGCGCGGCATCCAACGCCAACTCCACATCGGCAGCCGACGACCGGGCCACCTCACAGAAGGTCTCCCCGTCGACCGGCGACGGATTCTCGAAGTATCTGCCCTCGACCGGTGCCGTCCATTCGCCACCGATGAAGTTGTCGTAGCGGTCGGCGTAGGAGACGATGCTGCCTTCGGCGCCGGGCTTGGCGTAGATCATGACGGGTGCTCCTCGATGAGTCACGAAGGGTCGCATCACGACAGGGGACGTCGTGATGTGGACCACTATGAGCCCCGAGGGTTGGCACAAGGTTGAATGCGGCGGGGCGCGTCGCGATCAGCTTCCCCGTGCCACGATCAGCTCCGCAGTGCCACGATCAGCTTCGCAGTGCGCTGTGCAAGCGCGCGGCGGCCACCGCGCGGCGCGCGTCGTGAGCGGGCAGCAGCCGCAGCGCGTGTTCGTGGATCTCGATGTCACCGGGCGCTTTGGCGCCGTAGTCCAGCGCGTATTCGGCCTCGCCGGCCGACAGGACCGCGGTGCGGATACCGACCTCCAGATATTCGCGCCATTCGACGACGCCCGGGGTCTGCGAGCCCGGCAGCAGCGGGCCGCGATACAGCCGCACGGCGGTGGCGGTGTCCCCGGCGGCCAGGGCGGCGAGCATATCGGTCGCATCGCAGGACACCGGTGTGGTCAGCCGATAGACCCGATTGCTGATATCGCCGCCGGTGGCACGGCGCAGATGCGAGACGTCGGCCTTGAGTGTGCTGGAACCGGTGGGCCGGTCGCCGTAGACGGCCAGCTGCAACCGCTCCGGTGTGTAGCCGTCGGGTTCGAGGGCGAGCAGGGTGAGGATCTCGAGCAGCCGGCGGCGCAGGCGCAGCGGCCGCCCGCCCCGGGTCAGCGCGGCGCCGCCGAGACATTCCAGTCGCACCCCGGGGGCCGTATTCGCTACGCCGCCTTGCAGTTTCGCCTCCACCGCCGCGGTGAGCGACAGCACCGTGGACATGGCCAGCGGGTGCGAGCGATCCCAGGTGGTGGACAGATCCAGCACACCGAGCTGGCGGCCGTCGGCGGAGCGGATCGGCGCGCAGTAGCAGACCCAGCCGTGCAGCGCCTCGACCAGATGTTCGGCGGAGAACACGCTGCTCGGGCGGCCGGTGTGCAACGCCAGGGACAGCGCGTTGGTGCCCATGTGGTTCTCGTCCCAGCGACCGCCGGGCGTGAAACCGACCCGTTCGGCGCGCCGTCGCATCACCTGGCCGCCGTCGGACCACAGGATGGTTCCCGCTTCGTCGGTGACGGCGGCGACGAATCCGGCGTCGTGGGTGATGCTGTGCAGCTGATCGGAGAGTTCGGCGATGGGGCCGCGCAGCGGCGAATCGGCCCATTTCGACGCGACATCGCCGACCACGGCGGGCGCGCAGTCGGTGGCCGGATCCACGAACGCGCGCGACCGCACCCAGGACTGCGCCACATCGGCCCGGGGCTGCGCCGCCTCGGCATCAGGGGCATCGGGATCCGGTGCGTCGGAGGCGGCGGGGCCGGATTCGAGAGGACACACGGCCGGGGTCGCCGGGAGATCGCGCGGGCTCGGAACCCAACGCGCCCACTGCCGTTCCAGTGCCGCGCGTCGCCGCAGCAGACCACTGTCGTGTCCTGATCGCATCCGCATCTCACCCGTCGCCGCTCAGTCCGCACCGTGCGTTCCGGCGGCGCCTGGGGCCGGGCCGCACATCGTCGGCTCGGCCCCATTGTCCAGCAGGTCGGCTCGTCGCGGGAGCGAAACCGGCCGGTGCGGACGATCGAACTCGGCTCAGATGGGCGTCAGTTCGAACAGCCGGAACCGGCGCGCGCCCGCCAGCCGCTGCTCCATGGTGTATCCGGGCCAATAGGCCACCGCGCGGGCCCACGCCTCCTCGCGTTCGGTGCCGCTCAGCTGCCGGACCCGCACCTTGATTCGCCTACCGCCGCTGTGGATTTCGGCGTCGGAGGCCGCGGCGAGATTCGCCGACCAGGACGGATGCTCCGACCGCCCCCAGTTGGACCCGATCAGCAGATACCGCTCGGGCCCATCCGGGACGTACAGCAGCGACACCGTCCGCGGCAACCCGGATTTACGTCCGCGCACCGTCAACTCCATCGACGGAAGACCCGCCAGATCGAGCACTCCGTGCCGGCCGCCGGTGAGCCGGCGGATGATGCGTTCCAGGACGACGACGACCGGACCGGTGCGCATCACCCACGGGATCCGCGCGATCGCCCGTCCGAGAGCGGACAGCGGGTTACCGATACGTGAGTGACGGGTGCGATCCGACATGACGGCCTACTGTGAGGTCGCGGCGCGCTTGGGCAGCTTCCAGCCCGGCCGGGGGAAGTGGCAGGTGTAGCCCTCCGGATAGCGCTGCAGGTAGTCCTGGTGCTCGGGTTCGGCCTCCCAGAAATCGGACGCCGGGGTCACCTCGGTGACCACCTTGCCCGGCCACAGACCGGAGGCGTCCACATCGGCGATGGTGTCGAGCGCGATCGCCTTCTGCTCGTCGTCGAGATAGAAGATCGCGGACCGATAGCTGCTGCCGATGTCGTTGCCCTGGCGGTCCTTCGTCGACGGATCGTGGATCTGGAAGAAGAACTCGAGCAACGCCCGGTAGTCGGTGCGCGCGGGGTCGTAGACGATCTCCACGGCCTCGGCGTGGCCCGGATGGTTGCGGTAGGTGGGGTGATCGTTGCGCCCGCCGGTGTATCCGACGCGCGTGGAAATCACACCCGGCTGCTTGCGGATCAGCTCCTGCATACCCCAGAAGCATCCGCCTGCCAGAATCGCCTTGCGCGTGTCGGTCACGCTTCCTCCTTCGGATCGGGTCCCCGCCCCCAGTCTCGCACCGGTACAACCCGGGCGCGGGCCCGAAAAGTCCCGCCGCGGCGCTCGCCTCGGCCGCCTTCCGTATTCCGCATACCCGCTCTCCGGGCCGCTTAACGGACTATCTCCGGTCGTACCCCGCGGTCGTCTCCGAACCCGTTGGCGCCGAAGCGATTTCGGCGCGCATCGCGACACGGGTCCCGTCGGCCCCGGTGGTGATCTCGACGTCGCGCACCAGGGCGCGCATGATCGCC
The DNA here is from genome assembly GCF_001612845.1 of Nocardia elegans NBRC 108235. Taxonomy (GTDB): domain Bacteria; phylum Actinomycetota; class Actinomycetes; order Mycobacteriales; family Mycobacteriaceae; genus Nocardia; species Nocardia nova. The sequence goes on from NZ_BDBF01000001.1 coordinate 280,620, forward strand.
AGTCCCCGCCCGCGCACGGGATCCGGAACCTCGGCACGGGGTTCCCAGCTGCCGTGGTCCACGATGGTCAGGTACAGGTCCGAGCCGCTGATCTCAGCACGCAGCCCGACCATGCCGGTGGCGTCGCGGTAGCCGTGTTCCACGGCATTCGTGCACGCCTCGTCCACCGCCAGCAACAGGTCGTAGATCTGTTCCGAGCCGACTCCCCCGCGCTCGAGCCAGGCCCGCAGATCGTGACGCACCTCGGCGATCCGGTCGGCCTGCGACGGGAAATTCGCCTCGAAGGGGGCCACCTGTAGCGGGTGCGGCTCGCGTATCGCGGGCCCTGGGGCGGGGTCGCCCGGGGGATCTGGAAATCCGCTCATGTCCTCATTCCGATCGCAACCGATGATCTCCACTCGATGATCTCCTCGGCATCCGCGATACCCCCTTTCCCGTACGCCATGCGGCGCCGTTGGCCTACCTCAGTCGCGCAGCGCCCTCTCGCGCAGCTGTTTGAGCGTTCTGGTCAGGATCCGCGAGACCTGCATCTGGGAACAGCCGAGTTCGTGCGCGATCTGTTCCTGCGTCATTCCGCCGAAGAAACGCATGGTCAGCACGTACCGCTCCTTCTCCGGCAGGGCGTCGATGAGCGGCTTCACGGTCAGAGTGTCATCGATCGCCCCGAAGGTCGGATCGACGTCGCCCAGCGTGTCGAGGATCGCATTCCCGGAGCGGCTGTCGTCCTCGGAGGTCGGCGTGTCCAGCGACTGGGTCTGGTAGGCGTTGCGGGCGATCAGTGCCTGCGTCACCTCACCCAGATCGGCGTCCATCTCCTCGGCGATCTCGCGCGCCCGCGGCATCCGGCCCAGCCGTTGCGACAGCGACTCCACGGTCGGGCCCAGCGCGGTCTGGATCTCCTTGATCCGCCGGGGCACGCGCAGCGCCCAGGTGTGATCGCGGAAGTGGCGGCGCACCTCGCCCATCACCGTCGGCACCGCGAAGGCCAGGAACGGCGACCCCTGCGAAGGATCGAACCGGTCGACGGCCGCGACCAGGCCGACCCGGGCGATCTGCAGGAGATCCTCGAAGTTCTCGCCGCGCCCGCTGAACTTGCGCGCGATGTGCTCGGCCAGCGGCAGGCAGCGGTTGATGATCCGTTCGCGCAGCCGGTCGCGCTCCGGATCGCCCTCGGGCAGGGCGGCGAGCTCGACGAACAGCGGTGCGACGTCGTCGTAACCGTCGGGGTGGCGGGCGGTGCCGGTACCGTTCTCAGTCGACATCTGTTCCGCCACGTGCCCAGCGGAACTCGACGACGGTCGGGTGCCCGCCCACGGCTGCGTCGTAGTCCGAACTCTCGGTCTTCACCCACTGGGTCAGAGTCGAGACGATGTGCCAGCCGAAGCTGTTGGTGTCCGGGCCACCCGCGGTCGTGGTGACGGCGGCGACGCGCACGTCCATGGTGTTCTCGCTCGCGGTGAATGTGCAATCGATCACGGAACCGGCGGCCGCGTCCACGATCAGCGCGCTGACCACCTCGTCGACGGCGAGACGGATATCGGTGGCCTCGTCGATACCGAAATCGGCGACCAGAGCGACGGTTTCGGTGAGCGCCCGGACCATCATCAATTGCGCCGCATCGGCCGGTACCTGGAATCCGACCGCAGTGGTCCCCGCGTCCGGGGACACTTTCTCGACCATGCCCATTCGTTGCTCCCAAATATCGTGCCGCGAAACGATTTCACAGCGTACGCGAGCGCCCGCCGGACGCCCTCCGATCGCGGTGACGGCCCCCGTTCGGATCGCGCCGAAACGGGTATGTTGGTCAGCGGCGAATCGTCGCCACGCCGCGGACAGCGGCGCAGATCGGAATACGCCGGAGGTATCGAAGTGGCGAAATGCGGTACGAATCGCCTCGCGCTGGGGTCGGCCCGATGAGCGGCGAGCGGGTGTCACCCCTGCTGCGCACCGAGCAGCGCACGGAAGGTTCGGCCGTGGTCGTGACCGTGGCCGGTGAGGTGGACATGAATTCCGCGCCGGAGCTGCAATCGGCTCTCGACCGGGCGCTGCAGGCCGAGCCCACCGCCGTGGTGCTGGATATGACCGAGGTCGGTTTCCTCGGATCGGCCGGGCTGAGCGTGCTGCTGGCCACCTCCCAGTCCACCGCGACGGGCGGTCTGCGCGTGGTCGCGTCGCCCGCGGTGCGCCGCCCGATCGAGGTGACCGCGCTGGACGCGTTGCTGCGCCTGTTCCCGACCGTCGCGGACGCGCTGGCCGCGCCGGAGCAGACCACCTCGGCCTGATCCGGCGCCCGCCCGGCGCGTTCCTCGCCGCCGACGTCATCGCTGTCGTGGCAACCGGACGACCTGAACGAAGAATTCGTCGATGTGCTTGATCGCGGCGATGAATTGATCCAGGTCGACCGGTTTGGTCACATAGGCGTTCGCGTGCAGCCGATAACTGCGCAGAATGTCCTCTTCGGCTGCCGACGTGGTGAGTACCACCACCGGAATATGGCTGAGGTCCGGATCGGATTTGATTTTTTCCAGAACCTGGCGGCCGTCGTATTTCGGCAGGTTCAGATCGAGCAGAATCAGATCGGGCCGCGGCGCCTGCGCGAATTCCCCCTGCCGGTAGAGGAAGTCGAGCGCTTCCTGACCGTCGCGGGCGACGTGCAGCGTATTGCCGATCTTGTTGTCCTCGAACGCCTCCCGGGTCATCAGCTCGTCGCCGGGGTCGTCCTCCACGAGCAGGATGTCGATGGGCTGGCTCACCGGTGCGGTCATGCGTCGGCTCCTTCGGATACGGGTTCGAGCGGTGCGAGCGTGGCGGCCTGGGTCGCCAGGGTGAAACGGAACCGGGCGCCGCCGGTGTATTCGGTGTCGATCCACAGATTGCCACCGTGGTACTCGACGATCTTCTTGCACAGCGCCAGGCCGATGCCGGTGCCGCTGTAGTCCTCCCGGTTGTGCAGGCGCTGGAAGATCACGAAGATCTTGTCCGCGAATTCCGGCGGGATGCCGATGCCGTTGTCGGACACCGAGAATTGCCATTCGTCCAGGTGATCGCCCGGCTCGCACTCGATGCGCACGACCGGCGCGGTACCGGGGGTGTGGAATTTCACGGCATTGCCGATGAGGTTCTGCCACAACATCGTCAGCAGCGTCGGCTGGCCCGCGACTTCCGGCAACTGCTCCGGACGCTCGATCACCGCGCCGGATTCCTCGATCGCGCCGGACAGATTGTCCAGCGCCGAATTCAGCGTCGAGTCCAGGGCGACGAGCTCGTTGCCCTCGATCACCCGGCCCACGCGCGAGAAGGTCAGCAGATCGTTGATCAGCCGCTGCATCCGCTTGGCGCCGTCGACGGCGTAGTCGATGTACTGTTTGGCCCGCTCGTCGAGCTGATCGCCGTAACGCTTCTCCAGCAACTGACAGAACGCGGCGACCTTGCGCAGCGGCTCCTGCAGGTCGTGGGAGGCAACGTAGGCGAACTGCTCGAGTTCGGCGTTCGAGCGGCGCAGTTGGACCGTCTGGCGATCCAGATCGTCGGCCTGCCGGGCGAGTTGCACCTCCTGCGCCCGCGAGGACCCCAGTTCGGAGACGATGCGCACGCGCATCTCCTCGACCGCGTCGGCGACCGTGGCCAGGTCGGCCGGGCCGTGCGCCTCGATGTGATGATCGAATTCGCCGGCCGAGACCCGCCGGGACGCCTCGGTGAGCTCGTCGAGCGGGCGAGCGACCAGCCGCCGGATCAGCACGGTCAGTGCCAGGCCGGTGAGCAGGATGAGGACCACCACCGCGATCAGCACGCTGTCGCGCACGGTGCGCGCGTGATCGAGGTCGCGGCGGTCCTCGGCGATCGCGGCCGCCGAATCCGCGTTCTGCGCGGCGAACTTCTTGCGCAACTCGTCGAACAGCGCCTTGCCGCGGGTGACCAGGGCGGCGGATTCGGCCGGCGATACATTGCCCGCCGCCGCGATCATCGGCTGCACGTATTCGGAACGCCAGCGCTGGGCGGCGGCCTCGACGGCGTCCAGATCGTCGAGCAGTGTGGTGCGGCCGGCGGCCAGCTCACGCAGGCGGCCCGCGGCGGTGGCCTCGTCGGCGACACCCTGGTTGTAGGGCTGCATGAACTGCTCATCGGCCGAGATCGCGTAGCCACGCAGGCCGGTTTCCTGGTTGACCAGGGCGGCCTGCAGCCGATAGGCCTCGGTCGCGGCCGGCTGGGCGCGATCGAGCAGCCGGTCTTCGATGGCGTCGGTATGGGCGATCACTTGCGCGGCGGCGATCGCACCGGCGATCACCACCACGAGCATCAGGGCGAGGACCAGCTGAAACCACATCTGTGCGGTGAGCCGGCCGACGATCCCCGCGCGGGGTCGGACGTCGTTCACCGGACCCACTCACCCCCGTGCCAGCGCAGATAGACGATCGCCAGATCGTCGTCGAGTCCGCCGGCCGGGGCGGCCGCGGATTCGACCTGGCCCAGCAACTCGTCCAGATAACGGGCGGGCTGTTCGACCGACACCCCCTTTGCCATCGCCAGCAGACCATCCTCACCGAGCCAGTCACCCGCACCGGTACGCACCTCGAACAGGCCGTCGGTGAACAGCACCAGCCCGGTACCGGCCGGCACGGTCACCTCGGTGACCGGCCAGTCCGCCCGGCCCGGCATGAAGCCGAGGGCCGGTCCGCCGGGCACCTCCAGCCATTCGGTGCCGGTCGGCGAGTGGACGAGCATGCCGGGGTGACCGGCCCGGATCACCTCGACGGCGCCGCGACCGGGCGGGGCGTACAGCGTGGTGAGGGTGGCGAAGGTCTGTGGTCCGGTGCGTTCGGCGACCAGCACCTCCTCCAGCAGTTGCAACTGCCGATGCCCGGTGATGCCGCTGAATACCAGTGTGCGCCAAGCCAATCGCAGACCCACGCCGATCGCGGCCTCGTCCGGGCCGTGGCCGGCCACATCGCCGATCAGCGCATGCACCGTGCCGTCGGCCTCCTGGACGACGTCGTAGAAATCGCCGCCGAGCAGCGAATGCGCGCGTCCGGGCCGATACCGCGAGACCACGTCGACGATCGGCGCACCGCGCAGCAGCGGCTTGGGGAGCAGCCCACGTTCCAGGCGGGCGTTCTCCTGGGCGCGCATGGTGCTCGCGCGCAGCGCCGCGGTGGTGCGCTCGGCTTGTTTGCGCTGAATCGCATAGCGCACGGCCCGGCCGAACCACTCCGGCTCGACCCGGCCCTTCACCAGATAGTCCTGCGCGCCGGCCGCCATCGCGGCCAGGCCGGTCTGTTCCTCGTCCAGGCCGGTCATCACCACGACCGCGACCTGATCGGTGTACTCGCGCAACTGCGCGAGCGCGTCCAAGCCGTGGGAGTCGGGCAGGTTCAGATCGAGCAGCACACAGTCGGGCAGGCCCGCGGCCAGCCACGCACCCGCTTCGGCGAGCGAGCGCACATGTTCCAGGCGCACACCGGGCGCACCGTCGGCAACGAGTTCCTCGACCAGCAGGGCATCACCGGGGTCGTCCTCGACCAGCAGGATCGTCTGCCCGAGCGGGGAGGCGGTGCCCAGCGGCGTGACGCCGTCGAGGGGCGGGCGCACAGTGGAACCGCGGCCGTCGTCTCGAACGGATGCGGACGTGGGACCCTCGGACGAGTGGCCCGCGGAACGGCCGGATACATCGCGAAACCGCGGGGACTGTTCCATCACCGCGGCCGGGCGGGGCCGCGGGGTCGCGTCGCCGATGCGACGAGGTCGCACGATGTCGGCCCGCAGCGCACCGGCTGCATCGGACCGCGACGAGGGAACAGCAACCGTGCCTGGGACGGCACGCTTCGACAATGCTGCCTCCGATCAACGAAGTGGCGGCCCGAGCGCACGCCGACTTGCTCAGCGGCCCGTTTTTCGACCGTGAGGCTTGCCGATCCTATCGGACCCCGGCCGACCACGCTGCGCGCACCATGGGGCAGGCCACGATCAGGACGTCGCGTCGGCACCTGCCCGAGATCGGAGGAGAGGCTGGTGCACCGCGGTTTTCGCTAGGAGAGGCGCCCCCGCGCGGATGGCGTCCGAGGTGCGCCGAAGGCGCAATTTCGCCGTCCACACCGCGACCACCGCCGCGTGCACCGCAATGACGATCAGTGATACCGAGCCGATCACCATGAGCAACGCAACCACGACTGATCCCGGTCCTCTCCGAGTTGGATGTCCTGTGTACCGACGGAAAGATGCCCCGAAACCCTCATACCAAACAGAAAACGTGCGCGGGGCACGTCACGTCCCGTCCGACCTGGTGTAACAACCGACCGCAATGCAGCGGATACTGTGGAACGTGAGTACGGAACAGTCGCCACGCATCGCGCCGCTCGATCCCCTGACGAGCGTGCTCGGCGCCCAGTCCTGCGATCACGTCGGCTGGTTCCGATTCTGGTTCGCCGATCAGCGCTGGGAATGGTCGGATGAAGTGGCGCAGATGTACGGGTATCAGGGCGCCGATACCGAACCCACCACCGAACTGCTCATATCGCACAAGCATCCGGACGACCGCGAGGAACTGGCGGCCAGCATCGCGACCTCGGTGAAAACCGGCGACCCGATCTGTGGCCAGCACCGCATCGTCGACGCCGACGGGGCAACCCACGAAATCATCGTCGTCGGCGAACAACTCACCGACGACGACGGCACGGTGGTCGGGGCCAGCGGATATTTCGTCGACGTCACCGAGACGATCGCCGAGGAGCGCAACGACGCGCTGTCGGAGGTCCTGCCCGAGGTGATCGAGTCCCGCGCGGTGATCGAACAGGCCAAGGGCGCGCTGACGCTGGCCTACGGCATCAGTCCCGAACAGGCGTTCCGGGTGCTGAGCTGGCGTTCGCAGGAGACCAACACCAAGCTGCGGGATCTTGCCGCGCAGTTCGTGCAGGAGTTCCGCCGCCTGAACGGGGAGAACACCACCCTGCGCAGCCGGGTCGACCACATCGTCCTGACCGCCCACCGCCTGATCCCGCACGACTGAGCGCCGGTCGGGGCGGTCAGGAGGCCGCTTCGGCGACGACGATCTCGCGAGTCGGGCCGGTGCCGACGGCCGTGGCGTGGGCGTCGATGCGCACCTCGGTGCGGCCGCGGATGGCGCGATCGCAGCGCTCGGCCAGGTCGTGGCGGTCGGTGCCCGGTTCCTCGATCGGCAGCAGGACGAGTTCGGCGACGATGCCCTTGGCGCGCAGGACGCGACGGGCCGAGTCGAGGAAGGTGTCCACGCCGACGAAGCCGGGGACCGTCGACGTCTCGCCGGCGCCGTTCAGATAGCGCAGCCGGATCGGCTGTACCGGCGTAGCGGTGTCGACCGCGGCCTGGAACAGCGCGGGTCGCATCCGGCCGTGCGCCCGGCCACACCAGGTCGTGCCCTCGGGGAACAGGCCGACCCGCTCCCCCGCCGCCAGCCGTGCCGACATCGCCGCGATCACCTCGGGCAGCTGCCGCAACCGATCCCGATCGATCGGGATCACTCGCATGAGCCGGGCCAGCTGCCCCAGCACCGGCCACGACACCAGATCGCCGCGGGCCACGAAGCCCATCGGCGAGACCGCCGCCAACGCCAGCACATCGGACCATCCGACGTGCGCGGCCACCACCAGCAGGCCGCGCCCGGAATCACCCGCGGCGCCATCGCCGCGCACCGCACTCTCGACTCGCACCGCGCCCTCGTCGACCGCGCCCCGCTCGTCGACGACGCGCAAAGCGATTCCGCAGCAGCGCAAGACGGCCCGTGCGTACCGGCGATGCAAGGCCGTCCGCCGGGCAGCCGGCGTCACCACGTTCACCACCGGAAACGCCACCAGCAACCCCACCACACCCGCGATCCGCGCCACACTCCGCACCGCGCCCGCGGTGTCGGGCACGGCCACACAGCCGGCGCCGCACGGGCTCGCGGGCATCCATGCGTGGATCGCCGGTTCCGCCACGGGCCGAGGATCGAACGGCGTCTCCGCTGCCGTGCCGGCGGGCGCGGCCGCGGTCCGGCCGACAGTGTCCGCGCCGCTTCGGAAATCGGTTGTCTCGGTCATCGTGCTCCTCCGCCCGTATCACGGGCCCGCGCGGCATCGGCGTCCGACGCGCGAGCGTCTGTGCCTTCCGACGCGCGAGCGTCCATGGCTCCCGCGGCGCTCTGCAGGCGTTCCAGGTAGCGGGTGTTGATCGTTTCCAGGCCGAGGAGGGCGACGAAATCCGCGACGCCGAAATCCGGGTCGTGGGCCGGTTCACCGCAGATCTCGGCGCCCAGGCGCAGATAACCGCGCAGCAGCGGGGGAAGTTTCGGCCGGGCCGGGGCGGCCAGTTCGTCGAGCCCGCGGCCGTCGACCACGACCGGGCGGTACGGGCGCACGCGGCGGGCCGGATCACCGGCGTGCTTGCTCAGCAACAGATCCCGGACCGCGGCCACGTTCGCGCCGGGCGGATCGGCGGGGGTGTCGCGCATCGGCACCGAGACGCAGCCCATCACCCAGTCGTAGCCGGTGAGCTGGATGTAGTGCAGGATTCCGGCCCACATCAGCGTCAGCACCGAGCCGTTGCGATGGTCCGGAACCACGCAGGCGCGGCCCATTTCGACGATCCGGCGCCCTTCGGGATCCATGGCGCTCAGATCGAATTCGGTGGCCGTGTAGTACCCGCCGGCGGCGCGCACCTTGTCCGGCGGCAGCATCCGGTAGCAGCCGACGAATTCGCCGGAGGCCTCGTCGCGGACCAGCAGATGATCGCAGTGCTCGTCGAACCGGTCGGCGTCCAGGCCCTCGGCGCTGAAGGGAATGTCGAATCCGGGTTCGCCGGCGAACACCCGGTAGCGCAGCCGCTGCGCGGCCCGGCGATGGTCGAGATCGGAGGACACAACCAGGGAGTACTGTGGCGCCGCCACCCCTGGGCCTGTCGTGCGGGTCGGGTTCAGCACGGACGATGGCGTCATGGTGTCGATGAAGCCAGGCCGATTCGGCGAGGCGGCGACGTTCGAGTGTCGAGCGAATGCCAGTCCGGTGAACGAGATCCCCGTCACACCGAACGTTCACTGCGTCGTTCCCCCGAGTTGGCCCACACGCCCGAAACCGCCACGTCGGACGCACCGGCGCGGCGGTAACGAGCAGCGGTCAGGCGTTCTCGCGGGCGAAGCTGCGGGCGCCGACCACCATCAGCAGTACGGCCACCGCCACCGTCAGCCCGGCGCCGAGATAGACCTCGGTGACCGCGAAATCACCGCGGAACAATGCCCGCGCGGCCTCGACGGTGTGCTGGAACGGATTGATGTCGGCGATGATCCGCAGCCAGTGCGGCGCCAGGCTCATCGGCAGCAGGATGCCCGACAGCAGCATCAGCGGCACCGAGACGCTGTTGAGCACCGACGCCAAGGTGTCCTCCGAACGCGCCCACAGCGCCAGCGCATACGACCCCGAGGCCAGTCCGGCCGCCATCACCGAAATCAGCAGCACCGAGGCGATCAGCCCGAAAGCGCTGGGCCGCAACGAGAATGCCGCCATCGCGACCGCGACCAGGACCAGCGCCTGCACGATCAGCACGACCATATCCTTGAGCACCCGGCCCACCAGCAGTGCGCCGCGGTGGGCCGGGGTGACGCGCTGGCGTTCGATCACGCCGGCCCGCAGTTCCTGCACCATCGCGAATCCCGCGAACATGGAACCGAACAGTCCGACCTGGATGACCAGGGCGGGAGTCAGCACCTTCCAGGGATCGGTATCGGCGCCCAGCGCGGGTGCGATCGCCTTCACCAGCGGACCGAACAACACCAGATACAGCACAGGCTGACTCAGTCCGATGATCACCCACACCGGGTTGCGCAGCTGAGTGCGCAGTTGCGACCAGAACACCAGCCCGGTCTCCCGCAGAAAACTCATTGTCCCTCCCGCAGCGAACGCCCGGTGACGGTGAGGAACACGTCGTCGAGGCTCGGTCGTTTCACGGTCAGCGCACCGGGCACGATGCCGTGCTCGTCCAGTGCGCGCAGCAGCGGCACCACGGCGGCATCGCCGCGCGCCACCGTCAGATGCACCAGTCCGTCGGCGCGCAGCTTCGAGCGCAACTCCAGCACCGAGTCGGCGATCTCGATCGCGAGATCGGCCTGTGCGTCGGCGATGTCGAGGCTGATCACATCGCCGGAGATCCGCTGTTTCAGCTCGTCCGGCGTGCCGGAGGCGACGATGCCGCCGTGATCCATGACCAGGATCCGGTCGCACAGCGCGTCGGCTTCCTCCAGGTAGTGCGTGGTGAGCACGATCGTCGTGCCCTCGGACCGCAACCGCCGCACATGTTCCCAGAGGTTCGCGCGGCTCTGCGGGTCCAGCCCGGTGGTCGGCTCGTCCAGGTAGACCAGTCGCGGACGATGCACCAGGCCGAGCGCGATATCGACGCGGCGGCGCTGCCCGCCGGACAGCTCGCGGCAGCGCCGACGGCCGAGTCCGTCCAGTTCCAGCGTCCGCAGGAGGTGTTCGGCACTCGCCGTCGCCTCGGCCTTGCTCAGCCCGAAAAGCCTTGCCTGCAGGACCAATTGGTCGATCACCAGCTCGTCGTCGTTGGTCATGCCGCCCTGGGCGACGTACCCGATGCGAGCCCGCACCTCGCGCGGCGCCTCGCGGAGATCGGCGTCGGCGATCCGCGCCTGGCCCGCGGTCGGCGCGAGCAGCGTCGCGATCATCCGCAGGGTGGTGGTCTTACCGGCGCCGTTGGGACCGAGCAGTCCCACGATCTCGCCCTCGCGGACCTCGAAGTCCAAGCCGTTCACGGCCTGCACCGGTCCCGTTTTCGTCGTGAACGTCCGTGCCAGCCCCCGCACTCGGATCGCCGAGGTGCGGGTGCGGTCACGAACGGTAGCCGTCGTTTCCATACCGCACACGGTAGGAACGACGGCTAAAATAGTCAAGCTTTACTATTCAGTCTTGATCGACTGCTGCCCCGGCATCGTCCCGCGGATGCTCGAACAGGGTGTACGGCGCCGAGGACCAGACATCCAGCTCGCCGTTCTCGATGCGCTGCAAGGTTTTTCGCGACCACTCCAAGTCGGCGCGGGTATGGGCGGCGGCCAGCGCGATCGCGTCGGCCACGTGATACGGCTCGGTTTCGGTCGGATCGCCGCTGCCGGACAGGATCCGCTGCTCCTCCCGCTCGAAATAGCCCAGATCGGCCTCGAACTTCAGAATGCGGCTGCGCAACGCCGCGATCACATCGCCGCGTGGCGCGAACGGGAACAGCGCCACGGCGGCGTGATACGGATGTTTCGGCTGCTCGGCCGACCACAGACCCTCCCGGATCAGATCGGCGAGCACCTTCTCCCCCTCCGACGTCAGCCGATAGGAGGTCCGTTCCGGGCGCGCGCCGTCCTGGCCCACGCCCTCGACGGCGATGAGCCCGTCGCGCTGCAGGGTGTTCAGCGCACCGTAGACCGATCCGGGTTTGACGTTGGCCCAGTCGTCGGCATGCCAGGACAGCAGCTCACGCCGCACGTCGTAACCGTGCACGGGTTGCAGCAGCCGCACCAGGGCCAGCACCAGCAGTCGAGTCGTCGGAACAGCCATACCGAAAATTCTGCCCCCGCCGCCCGGTACTCGCCGCCGCGACCCGGCCGATCACAGCGGGTTGTTCGGATCCCGTTCCGGCAGTGGGCGTTCGGTGATCACCGGGCGGCCCAGCGGATTGCGGACCCGGCGCTTGGCGGCCTGATAGACCTGAATCGTCTCCGCGGCCACCACATCCCAGGCGAAATCGGCGGTCAGCCGCGCATGGGCCGCGTACGCCCGCTGCTGCGCCGCGATCGGATCGTCGAGGACGGCCGTCACCGCCTCGACCAGTCCGGTCACATCCGCTGGTTCGAACGAAGCGCCGGTGACTCCGTCGACGACCAGCTCACCGAGCCCACCGGCGGTGGAGGTCACCAGCGGCGTTCCGGCCGCGGCGGCCTCGAGGGCGACGATGCCGAACGGCTCGTAGCGGCTGGGCAGCACGATCGCGTCGGCGCCGTGCAGCCAGCCCAGCAGTTCGGCGTGGTCCAGGCGGCCGGCGAAATTCACCGCGCGGGCCACCCGATGGACCCGCGCGCGCTCGCGCAGCCATTCGAACTGCGTGCCCACCCCCGCGATGGTCAGCGTGGCGCCGGGATGGGCGCGACGGATCCGCGGCAGTGCGGCGATCGCGTCCTGCACGCCCTTCTCGTATTCGAGCCGGCCCACGTACAGCAGCCGCGGCGGACCCGAACGCGGCGCGCGGTCGCGAAATGTCCACGCCCCCACGTCGATTCCGTTGCGGATCACCGTCACCGGCACCAGTTCGGGGCCGTAGAGCTTTTCCACCTCGTCCTGCATCGAGGTCGAACAGGTGATGAGGGCATCGGATTCGCGGGCCAGCCACCACTCGACCGAATGGACCTGCTTGTTGACCCGGCCCGAAACCCAGCCGCTGTGGCGGCCCGCCTCGGTGGCATGAATGGTCGAGACCAGCGGCACGTCGTAGTACTCGGCCAGGGCGATCGCCGAATGCGCGACCAGCCAGTCGTGGGCGTGCACCACATCCGGCGTCCAGCCCTCGGCGATACCCGGTTTGCTCAACGCGATACCGGCGCGGACCATCGCATGCCCCATGGCGAGGGTCCAGGCGAGCATGTCCTCGCCGAAGTCGAAGGCGGGCGGATCCTCGGCGACCGCGACCACCAGCACCCGATCCTCGATGAAGGTGTGGGTGGGGTGCGTCGTGGCGTCGGTGCCCATCGGCCGGCGCGCCAGCACCACGACCTCGTGACCGGCGGCCGCCAGTTCGACGGCCAGATGATGGACGTGCCGGCCCAGCCCACCGACAACTACCGGTGGGTACTCCCACGACACCATCAAGATCTTCATGCCGGTCCTTCTGTTGCTCCCGCCGAGCGGTGACCGACTGCGGGGATGTCCGTACCTCGTGCGTCGAGTCGGCGCGCGTCGAGAGCGGGGAAGAATCCGTCGGCCGCGTACCATCCTGCCGCCAACTGCCGTGCTTTGGCGAGTTGGCCCGCGGTGACGGCCCCGGCGATCTCGCGGACGGCGTGCGCGTGCTGATGCGCGCGGTCGCGGGCATAGCCGGCCGCGGAGTCCTTGCTGACCATGAACGCCCAGTCGCTGGAGACGGCCAGAATCGCCTCGCGCAGCAGCTGATCGGCGACCGGATCACGCAGACCGTCGGACTGCGCGGCCATCTTGTCCAGGGTGTCCAGGGCCGCACGCACGATCTCGGCGTTGAGTTCGACCAGGTCGCGGACCTGATCGCCGGCCCACACCCGCCAGTCCTTACCCGAACCCCACGAGGAATCGGCCAGTTCGACGGGTTCGCCGACGAATCCGTCCGCCCGCGCGTCGGCGAGGGTGCCGACGGTGACCCCGGCCTCGGGCAAGGCGCGCAGCACCTGTTCCAGCCACTGCGGCCCCTCGTGCCACCAGTGGCCGAACAGTTCGGTGTCGAAGGCCGCCACCACCAGCGCCGGCCGGCCGATCCGCTCGGATTCGGTGATCAGCCGTTCGCGCACGGTCGCCACGAAATCGGCGACATCGCGTTCGATCGCCGCCGCGGCGGCCGCGGGATCGTAGGGCGCCTTGTCCGGACCCGCGACCTGCTTGCCGGTGACGCGGGCCGGTTTGAGACCGGTCTCGTGGTCGTAGTGATGGAAGTCGCGGTAGTGGGCTTGGCCCGGATATCCGGATTTCGGCGACCACACCCGGTAGCTGACCTGCAGATCCCGCCCGAACGCGACCACATCGCTGTCCCAGACGGGCCGGCCGAGGGTGGTGTCGCCTCGCAGCGCCGGACCGTCGACCATGAAATGCGTCACACCCGCTGCGGCATAGCCGGTTTCCATCCCCGGTGTGAAGCCACATTCCGGCGCCCAGATCCCCGCCGGGGTGCGCCCCCAGCGATGCCGCGCGTCGGCCAGGCCTTCGCGCAACTGGAAGTCACGCAGGCGCGCATCGAGCAGCGGCTGGAACGGATGCGCCAGCGGACCGCCCAGCAGTTCGATCGCCTCGGCGTCGATCAGCTCCCGCCACACCGGCGAACCGCCGTGCCGCCACCGCTGCTCGAAATCGGCGAGGGCCTCGGCGGCCAGTGCGTGTTCGTAGCCGCCCAGCTCACGCTTGCCGGCCATCGATGCCTCGTCGGCACGCATCTGCCAGTTCCCCAGCCAGTGGTGCATGGCCGCCAGCGCGTGCGGATCGTCGAGCTGGGCGGCCAGCACCGGCGTGATGCCGAAGCTGAGCAGATGCGAACGGCCTTCCGCGGCAAGGGTTCTCAGCACCCGGGCGACCGGCAGATAGGACGCCGCCCACGATTGATACAACCATTCCTCACCCACCGGCCAGCGGCCGTGATGGACCAGCCACGGCAGATGAGAATGCAGGACCAGACTGAACCGGCCCGGCACCGCCCGCGAATCGCTCACGGCTTCACCGCGATGGCGACCAGATCGAGGCTGGCATCGATCTCCGGATCCCACACCGGGACGGCCGAACCGGGGGCCGGGCGCAGTTCGAAATCGCCGGTGCGCACACCGGCCACCGCCGCGGTCAGTTCGGCGGGCCAGGGTTCCCCGGCCAGCGCCCGCTCGATCTGCGCGTCGATGAACGAGCCGCCCCACTGTTCGTCGAGAGCGACCAGCGCCGGGCCGTGATGGACCCCGGCCATGACGTCGACGCGGAATCCGGCCTGCTCCAGCAGTTCCGCGAGTTCGGCGGCGTTCAGCTCTCGAGTGTGGAAGGGGTTCAAGGGCGTATCGCGACCGGGCGAGAAGGTGATCCGGTTCGGCGTGCTGATCAGCAGCTGCCCGCCGGGGCGCAGCACCCGCAGGCATTCGCGCAGGAATTGGCCCTGGTCCCAGAGATGTTCGATGACCTGGAAGTTCACCACCACATCGACCGAGGCGTCGTCGAGCGGCAGGTCGGCGAGATTGCCCTGGATCATCTCGACCCGGGGGTAGGCCGCGCGCACATGCTCCACCGCGCTGGTGTCGTAGTCCAGGCCGATCACCCGGGCGGCGACGTCGGCGATCATGTTCGCGCCGTAGCCCTCACCGGAGCCCGCCTCCAGAACCGTTGCCCCGGCGCATCGTTCGAGCAGGCGCGCGTAGACGATCTCGTGTCGGCGGAACCAGTAGTTCTCCTCCGCGATACCCGGCACGGTCCGTTCGCCGGTCAGTGGCAGCGACTCCACCCCGGCAGACTCCCCGCTCACCGGGGAGACGACAGCCTCACTCATTGGATCGACGTTAGCGGTTGCCTGTATCACACCGGCGCCCGGACCGGCCATGGAGAACATCACACCCTAAGTTACCCGTGAGTAACTTAATGTAGGGTAATCTCCCGGACGGAGCTTTAGATGTGACGGAGCTTTTCACGTGGACGTACGGCCACCCGATCGTGCGACCCCACCTCACGTGCCACCAGAACAGGAGGTCGACGAAGACCAATGCCGAACATCGTCGTACTGATCAAGCAGGTTCCCGACACCTGGTCCGAGCGCAAGCTCAGCGATGGTGACTACACCCTCGACCGGGAGGCCGCCGACGCGATCCTGGACGAGATCAACGAGCGTGCCGTCGAAGAGGCTCTGCTGATCAAGGAAGCCCAGGGCGGCGAGGTCACCGTGCTCGCCATGGGCCCCGAGCGCGCCACCGAGGCCATCCGCAAGGCGCTGTCCATGGGTGCCGACAAGGCCATCCACGTCAAGGACGACGCCATCCACGGCTCCGACGCCGTGCAGACCGCGTGGGTGCTCGCCGGTGCGCTGGGCCAGATCGAAGGCATCGAGCTCGTCATCGCCGGTAACGAGGCCACCGACGGCCGCGCCGGCGCCGTGCCGGCCATCATCGCCGAGTACCTGGGCATCCCGCAGCTCACCCACCTGCGCAAGCTGACCGTCGACGGCGACAAGATCTCCGGCGAGCGCGAGACCGACGAGGGCGTGTTCAAGCTCGAGGCGAACCTGCCCGCCATCGTCTCGGTCACCGAGAAGATCAACGAGCCCCGCTTCCCCTCCTTCAAGGGCATCATGGCCGCGAAGAAGAAGGAAGTGCAGACGTTCACCCTGGCCGACCTGGGCATCGACCCGTCGACCGTCGGCGTGGGCAATGCCGGCACCGCAGTCTCCGGTGTCACCCCGAAGCCGCCGCGCACCGCGGGCGAGAAGGTCGTCGACGAGGGCGAGGGCGGCAACCAGGTCGCGCAGTACCTCATCGGCCAGAAGATCATCTGAGCCCACCGAGCGCAATCACCACAGACTTCAGGAGAAGCAACATGGCAGAAGTACTCGTGCTCGTCGAGCACGCCGAAGGTGCCCCCAAGAAGGTCACCACCGAACTCCTCACCGCCGCCCGCACGCTGGGCACCCCGGCCGCGGTCGTGCTGGGTGCGCCCGGTACCGCCGACAAGCTGGCCGACGCGCTGACCTCGGCCGGTGCCGAGAAGATCTACGTCGCCGAGTCCGACGACGTCGAGGGCTTCCTGGTCACCCCGAAGGTCGACGTGCTCGCCGGTCTGGTCGAGTCGGCGTCGCCGGCCGCCGTGCTGGTCGCCGCGTCCGCCGAGGGCAAGGAGGTGTCGGGTCGCCTGGCCGCCCGCATCGGCTCCGGCCTGCTGGTCGACGTCATCGACGTCAAGTCCGACGGCACCGCGGTCCACTCCATCTTCGGTGGCGCGTTCACCGTGGACGCCAAGGCCACCGGCGACGTGCCGGTGATCTCGGTGCGCCCGGGCGCGATCGAGGCGGCTCCGCAGGCCGGCGCCGGCGAGAAGGTGACCGTCGAGGTTCCGGCTCAGGAAGAGGGCGTCACCAAGGTGACCTCCCGCGAGCCCGTCGTCGGTGGCGACCGTCCGGAACTCACCGAGGCCACCATCGTGGTCTCCGGTGGTCGCGGCGTCGGCAGCGAGGACAACTTCCACAAGGTCGTCGAGCCGCTGGCCGACGCGCTGGGTGCCGCGGTCGGCGCCTCGCGTGCCGCCGTCGACTCGGGCTACTACCCGGGCCAGTTCCAGGTCGGCCAGACCGGTAAGACCGTGTCGCCGCAGCTGTATGTGGCCCTGGGCATTTCGGGCGCGATCCAGCACCGCGCCGGCATGCAGACCTCGAAGACCATCGTCGCCGTCAACAAGGACGAAGAGGCGCCGATCTTCGAGATCAGCGACTACGGCATCGTGGGCGACCTGTTCAACGTCGCGCCGCAGCTGACCGAGGCGGTCAAGACCCACAAGGGCTGATCGAGACCCCTGCAGGGAGTACGGCTCGCCGAATCGGTACCTCGCGGTATCGGTTCGGCGAGCCGTCTGCGTTCCGTTCGCGCTGCTCGGTCCGCGATGCTCAGTCCGGTGGCCGCGGCGTCTGGTTCCCGCCGACGGTGATGCCGATGACGGTCGGTATGCACAGCGCCAGCCCCCACGGCACCGCGACCCAGAACGGCCAGAAGTACCCGGCGCCGGTGGCCAGCCAGATCACGACGCACAGGATGTTGACGAAGATCCACGGCGTCCACATGATCAGCACCCACGGCGGCACCCGCCCGGGCCGCGCGGCACCCGCCCGATCCCGCACCGCGGGCAGATCCGACAGGATCGGCGACAACTCCCCGTAGGTACGCGCGGCGTAGACCTGCTGGACCCGATCGTCGAATTCGGCGAGATTCAATCGACCCTCGTTCATCGCCGTGCGCAACCGCTCGACGATCTTCTCCCGGTCCGCGTCCGAGGCCCGCACGTGCTCGTTTCCCACGGCCCAAGCCTAGAGGCGACCATCGCCACGCGCGGGGGAACATCACCCGGAACACCCTGGGGCAGGCGATAATCCGCTTGCGCACCCTCGCCGCCCTCGGCCAGGCTGAGGCCGTGCCGACTCCGACCGGACCGCCGATCGCACTCCCGCCCGAGGTCGTCGAGACCGTGAGCACGGTCTTCGGCGCGCGCGGCCGGACCTGGCTCACCGAACTTCCCGAGCGCGTCGAGGCGCTGTCCGCGCAGTGGCAGCTGACCTCGCTCGGCGCCGCCTTCGCCGGTGGCACCCACTCCTACGCCGCCCCCGTCCGCCGCGCCGACGGATCGGTGGCGGTGCTGAAGATTCCGGTCGTCGACGCGGAGAACGTCGGCGAGGCGGCCGGCCTGTACTGCTACGACGGCGACGGAGCGGTCCGCCTCCACGACTACGACCCCGACAGCGGCGCCCTCCTGCTCGAGTGGGCCCGGCCGGGCACGCCACTGCTGGCGCAGCCCGGATTCCCGAGCCTGGAAGGCCTGCCGGAACATGCGGACAAGGTCGATGTGGCCTGCCGGTTGTACCGGCGTCTGCGCCGCCCACCCGTCACGCTGCCGGACGGATATCCGGACATTCCCACCGTTTCCGCGGTACTCGCCGACTGGTCCGTCCGCTTCGGGCAACCGAAACCCGAACTGGTCCACGCCGTTCCGTCCACCCTGCTGGACGCCGCGGTGGCTAGATGCGCCGAACTCGCCCGGCCACAGGGAACGCCGGTCCTCGTCAATCGCGATACCCACCTGGGCAATATCGTTGCCGCCGAACGGGAGCCATGGCTGCTGATCGACCCGAAGCCGTATCTCGGCGAGGACGCATTCGATATCGGTTTCCTGATCATGATTCGGATTCAGCGCTTGCCGACCGCCGAGCACGCGAAACGAATGGTCACCGATACGGCCGCGGCCACCGGCGTCGACCCCGGCCGCGCGTGCCGGTGGGCGTTTCTGCGGACGATGGAGGAAATATCCTGGGCCGTCGACGATCACGCGCCCGGTGACCTGCGGTTACACCTCGCCGTCGCCACCGCCCTGAGCGGAATTGCACCATCTTTCGAGGTGGGTTGAGCCGCACCGAATCAGGACGATTGCGAAACACCGGCGATGAAGATATTCCTACCGAGCCGTAGATAACGAATCGGTCGCTGCCACACGGAATTGCTGCTATCTTTGCTGTCGTCGGGTGCTGGGGCCGATCGGGATCCTCCGCCGGTAGGTCGATGCTGAATTCGCCTGTCCGGTAAGCGCTTCGAGGTCTCCTCCAGGTTAGGTGCAGTATCATCCTGCCTGCCGCGTTCCCGCCGTCCGACCTGAGTGTTATCCCGGCCGCGCCGATCGCGGTCGTCGAGTTGGAAAGGACGAAGCGGCCGGAAATCCGGCACCGAGGGAACTGATGAATCAAGCTACCGCCGTGACTCTTTCGTGGATCCTCGCCGCCATTCTGATACTGACGATCGCGGGAGCTCTGTACGCCGCGTATTACGCGTCGCAGCAGCGCGCCCGTGCCCGCAGTGCCGAGGCGGAATTGCGCGCCCACGAGGACGAGCTCGAACATTTCACGAGCACCACAATGGGTTTGGTGGCCGACTCGGTGCGCCGCGCCGAATCGACGGTCGAATTGCCCGCCATCGACCGCGGCGGTTCTCGCTTCGCCCAGCTGCTGCAGCGGCTGACCGAGCGTTACGCCGACGACCTGCACCGAGTGGCCGCCGAAACCCATGAGCGCACCAGCCACGAGCTGGAATACGAGAAGCAGCAGGCGATCTCCGCCACCGAGGCCAGCATCCGCGAACAGGTCGAGAACGCGTCCCGCGAGGCGACCAGCGCCGCGGTCCGCGCGTTCGGCACCTCCGTGGTCAGCCTGGGCGCCGACGTCGGCCAGGTGGTGAGCGCCGCACTGCGCCAGCACCGCGGGGACGACGTCTACGAGACGCTGATCCGCATCGACCACAGCGTCCAGCAGATGATCCGCCAGGCGCAGTCGTACGTGATCGTCTGTGGCGGTCTGCCCGGCCGCCGCTGGCCGCAGCAGTCGCTGACCGACATCGTCGGCGGCGCCATCGGCCGCGTCCGCGACTTCACCCGGATCCGGCCGCAGCAGCTCGACCGGGTGATCATCAGCCGTGCGGTCGAACCGCTCGTGCACACGATGGCAACCCTGCTGGACAACGCGCTGCGTTACTCGCCACCCACCTCCTTCGTGGACGTCACCTTCCAGGAAGGCCACCACGGCCTGACGGTGATCATCGACGACGCCGGCGTGCGGATGAACCCCGAACAGATGGAAGAGGCCCGCCAGGTCCTCGCCGGCGAGCGCACCGTCGACATCCACCAACTGGGCCCGACCCCGCGGGTGGGTTTCCCCGGCATCGCCGCGCTGGCCCGCCGCTACGGCTTCACCGTGTACATCGACGGACCCAATATCTACGGTGGTATGCGCGCGATGGTCTACGTACCCGAGGGACTGCTGGCCGCGCGGCCCGACAACCTCGAAAGCGTGACGGCCCCACCGATTTCCACACCGATCGAGGTCGCCGCGGCACCCGCCGCGGTCGGGAGCGCGCATGCCGCCCCCGCCCCGGTGACCCTCTCCGCGGCACCGGCCGCCCCGGTCGCCCAGGCAGAACCGCTGCCGGCGGCGGACCCGACACCGACCGGTCAGTCGTCCACGGTGCACGAGATCACGCCGGGCGGGCTGCCGCGCCGGCGGCGGCGCAGCGTGGCGTTGCCCGCCTCCGCCCGCGGGCCCCGCACCGATACCGGACAGCCGCATACCGATACGGGCCTGCCCCGGGTCGACATCGCCGAAGCCTGGCAGACCGGTTCCACCAGCGGACGTGCAGCCGCACATGACAACTCCGAAGGGATGACATCCTGATGGCCACACCCGGCACCACTGTGACCGACGGCGATAACAAGCTGTCGTGGATGCTCGAGGATCTGACCGTTCCCGGCGTCCGATTCGCCGTACTACTGTCCGAAGACGGCCTGCGCATCGCCCACGTCGGCGCCATCTCCCTCGACGACGCCGAGCGCTTCGCCGCCGCGGCCTCCGGCCTCAGATCCCTGGGTAAGGCCCTCAGCGAATTCTGCGGCGGAGCGAACACGGTGCGGCAGAACATGACCGAGTACGACGAGGGCATGATCTTCATCACCGCGGCCGGTGAGGGCGCCCTGATCGGCGTCTCGACCATGTCCGATGTGGACGTCAGCATGGTCGCTCACCGGATGAACGAACTCGCCGTGAGAGTCGGCCGCGAACTCGGCAGCCTGCCCCGCCACAGGCCCGGTAGCGATCGGGCATGAGCAAGCACCGGCGCGATCCCGACCTGGTCCGTGCCTACGTACGCACGGGCGGACGTACCCGTGCGACTCGCTCGGTCGACCTGGTGACACTGGTTGTGGCAGCACAGGATCCGACGCCCGGTGCCAGTCCGGACGCGCGCCGGGTTTTGAACGTCTGCAGTCGGCACGCTGCACTGTCGCTCGCCGAGGTGGCCGCATATCTCGACCTGCCGCCCTCGGTAGTGAAGATCGTGGTATCGGACCTGCTCGACAGCGGCCATCTGGTCAACCCGACCCCGGCGGATCATGTGCCGGAGGTCGCCCTGCTCGAGGAGGTACTGAATGGGCTCCGCGCTCTCGCCGTCTGAGCGCCCGACCGCCCTGTCCGAACGACCCGCCGCTGTGACCGATCGTACGGTCGACTATGTACCGGAAACGGTCACGCGGTCGGTGAAGCTGTTGGTAGCAGGTAATTTCGGCGTCGGTAAGACCACGTTCGTCAGCAGCGTGTCGGAGATCCGTCCGCTACGCACCGAGGAGACCATCACCGAGGCCAGCGTCGGGATCGACGATATGGCCGGTCTCCCGGGCAAGCAGACCACCACGGTGGCCATGGATTTCGGGCGCATCACGCTCAATCCGCAACTGGCGCTGTATCTGTTCGGTACGCCGGGGCAGCGCCGGTTCCTGCCGTTGTGGGAGGAGCTGGCCAACGGCGCGCTCGGTGCGCTGGTACTGGTCGACACCCGCCGCATCGACAAGGCCGACGAGGTGCTCTCCATCCTCGAGGAACGCGGCGTGCCGTATTCCGTGGCGATCAACGAA
This sequence comes from Nocardia elegans NBRC 108235, assembly GCF_001612845.1. Taxonomy (GTDB): domain Bacteria; phylum Actinomycetota; class Actinomycetes; order Mycobacteriales; family Mycobacteriaceae; genus Nocardia; species Nocardia nova. The sequence goes on from NZ_BDBF01000001.1 coordinate 302,516, forward strand.
TTCGACGGTGCGCATCGCTTCCCGCTCAGCGAGATTCGCGATGCGCTGGACCTGGAACCGGGCACCCCGCTGACCGCGTTGGACGCCCGCGACCGCGGCACCTGCCTGCGATCGCTGATCACGCTGGTGGAATTCCTGTTCCACCGGATCGAACCGCGTCCCTGACCGTTTCACCACGAGCAACGCCGTACCGGCCTCCGGTGCGGCGTTGTTTCGTTTTCAGGGGGTTCCGTTTTCAGGAGCTGTGCAGGGCGGCCAGCAGGGTGACCAGGATGGGTGAGCGCCGGATATCGCTGCGAAGTACGGCCGACACCGGAATGCGCAGCGGCCGGCCGGCGAGTTCCAGGGTGGCGATCCCTTCGGTGGCGCTGTCGGCGTAGAGGATCGTCCAGGCGTCCGGCCGATTGATCAACTCCATCGTCGCGGTGTGGTCCGGCGGGATCGGCGGGCCGTAGCTCGGGCGGGTCGGCAGTTCGGCGAACGCGTGCCGGACGACGTTGTGCAGAAGCACCTGTTCCGTCTCCGGGGGCAGCAGCAGCGGATATTTCCCCAATTCGGCCAATGTCACATCACCGCGGCCGGCCAGCGGGTGGGCGGTCGATGCGGCGATGACCAGGTCCTCCACCCACAGTTGTTCGACCGTCAGACCGGGCTGTTCGACACTGCCGCGGATGAGAGCAAGATCACAGTCACCGTCGGCGACCGCGGCGATGCGCTGCCGGAAAGGCTTGATGACGAACTCGATTTCGGCACCCGGATGCGCTTCGCGTGCTCCGGCTATCGCGGATAGCGATCTTGTTGCGAAAGACATATTCGCTGCCAGGCGAATTCGTGGCCCGGAGTCGCGAACAGCTGCGCGAATAGCGGATTCGAGGCTCAGCATTTGTTTCGCAAGGGGAAGTAGCCGAACGGTTGCCTCAGTCGGCACAACGGAGCGCGTCGAGCGTTCGAAGAGCTGCACACCAAGATCATGTTCGAGTCGCGCGATTTGATGACTGATAGCCGATTGCGATATGAAGCAGCGCACAGCGGCGCGACTGAAGCTCAACTCCTCGCACACCGCGACGAAGTAGGTGAGTTGACGAAGTTCCATCAAGATCTCCATTCATGAATGATCTAGATAAGAGTCATCAATATTATGCGCCCTGACCCCCGAAACATCCAGGGCATGAATCGCGTTTACTCATGACAGAAGGAGGCTGTCATGCAAGACGTGGATGCGGGAATCGAAACCACCGATGTGGTCATCGTGGGTTCGGGGTTCGGCGGGCTCGCCGCCGCGAAGCAGCTCAGCAAATCGGGGATCGACTACGTTCTCATCTCGGCGACGCCGGAACATCTGTTCCAGCCGCTGCTCTATCAGGTAGCGACGGGTGTGCTCCCGTCCACCGACATCGCCCCACCGATCGCGCAGATCCTGCGCCGGCACAAGGGCGCGGATGTGCGGCTGGGCAAGGTCGTCGATATCGACGCCGCTGCCGCCGTCCTCACCTACGAAGCCGAGCAGGGGCCACGCAAGATTCGCTACGGCTCGCTGATCGCGGCCACCGGGGCCACCCAATCGTATTTCGGCCGCGACGATTTCGCGGAGAAGACGTTCTCGCTCAAGACCATCGACGATGCCAAACTGCTGCGAGCGCAGATCGAGCGCGTATTCGCCGAGGCGGCGAAGGCCGATCCGGAAACCCGGGAACGGCTGCTGAGTTTTGTGGTCGTCGGCGCGGGCCCGACCGGCGTCGAGGTCGCCGGTCAGCTCAAGGAGCTCGCGAAACGCCACTATCACCAGGAGATTTCGGTGACCCTGGTGGAGGGTGCGGGCGCGGTGCTGCCGCCGTTCGGTGGCAGCCTGTCGGAGTATGCGCGCAAGTCGTTGAGCCGCAACGGCGTCGAGGTGCTGCTCGACACCTTCGTCACCGATATCGAAGCCGGCAAGGTGACCGTCAAGACCAAGGACGGTGTCGAGCGCGGTATCGGCGCCGAGACCGTGGTGTGGTCGGCGGGTGTGGCGGCCGGCGGATTCGCCACGCTGCTGGCCGAGGCCACCGGCTGCGAAACCGACCGTGCCGGAAGGCTTCTCATCAACCCGGACTGCACGGTGGGCGGACACGCCGATATCTACGCCATCGGCGATATGACCTCGCTGAACGGCTATCCCGGCCAGTCGCCGACGGCCATGCAGGAGGGTCGCCACGTCGCCGACATCATCCGCCGCAAGAAGCAGCCCGGCACCCCGTTCGTGTACTGGGACAAGGGTTCGATGGCGGTGATCAGCCGGTTCAGCGCGGTCACCAAACTCAACGACCGCGTGAAGTTCACCGGCACCATCGCCTGGGCCACCTGGCTCGCCGTCCACCTGTTCTATCTGGTCGGCTTCCGTAACCGCTTCGTGGCGGTCCTGTCCTGGCTGGTGGCGTTCATCGGCACCGGCCGCCCGGGCTTCGACGAGAGCGACAAGCCGCAGCAGGCGGCGCCGGTTCCCGAGAATCGACGAGCGGCGTAGCGTCACCCGACCGAATCCCCCCTTCCGGCCCGCGACAACGATGCGGGCCGGAATGCGTGGCCCCTGGGTTCAGGCCGCTCGCTCGACGGCGGTGTCGATGGTGGCCATGGCGAACAGATCCTCGGCAAGAGCATCGGGATGGACGCGCCGCACGTCGTTCGGTTCCACCGAGGCGAAATGGCCGGAATCGAACAACTGTTGCGCCGCACTGTTTTCGATGAGGCGGGTGATGAGCAGAGCGCCCACCCGCACGCCGCTCGGTCGGACCTGCTGGTCGATCGCGTACAGGTAATTGAGCAAGGCCGACTGCGGCACGCTCGAACTGGCCAGCGCCGCTTGCGGTTCGCGCACCGCTCCGCCTTGGGCGATGAGGACGGCGCCCGAGCCGCGGGCCGTCATCGCCGGCAGTAGCGTGTGCATGATTCGTACCGGCGTGGTCAGGTTGATCGGTAACCAACTGCGTAGGGTGTCCGCGTCCAGCGACAAGGCATCGACGGGTAGCCGGCTCACATCACCCGGGCTGTAGACCACCACGTCCGGAAGTCCGTGCGTCGTCCGCAATTCGGCGAGCGCGTAGTCGATCCGGGCGTCGTCGGTGAGGTCTGCGAGCAGCACGTCCACCTCGATCCCCTCGGCCGCGAGCCGCGTCCGCAACCGTTCGAGTGTGTCCGCGTTGCGCGCGATCAGCGTCACCGAATAGCCCGCGCGGCCGAATCGCAGCGCCGCCGACAATCCGAGGGCGGGACCCGCGCCGAACACTGCCAGATGTGGCATGACCGAACCTCCATAACTCGAGAAGGTGTTCAACTTGAGCGCCCACTCAAGTTAAGGCCAAGTCGAGTGGGTTTTCAAGTTGTTAGTGTGAGGTCATGGTCGAGAAGGTGGCGAGTACCGGGGAAACGGCGGCCGGCGCGCGCCCGCGGCGTCGTGACGCCCGGGACAATCGGGACAAGATCGCCGCGGCGGCCCGGCGGCGGTTCACGGCCGAGGGCCTCGACGCTTCGCTGAATCAGATCGCACGCGACGCCGGGGTCAGTATCGGCACGCTCTACAACCACTTCCCCACTCGCGAGGCGCTGATCGGCGACGCGTTACTGGACCTGGTCGTCGAGTCGGGCCGCAGCGCGGAGGAGGCCTTGCGGGCGGCCGACCCGTGGACGGGACTGGTCGACCACCTGACGAAGCTGGCGCAGTGGCAGGCGAGCGATCGCGGCTTCACCGATATCTGCGTGTATTCGCTGCCCGCCGACAGTCCGATCGAGGTGGCGAAACAGCAGGGGCACACCATGTTCCAGCGGTTGGTGACGCGAGCGCAGGAGGCCGGGCAGCTGCGCAGCGACATCACCGAAACCGATCTCGGCCTCCTGCTGTGGTCGGTGGTGCGCGCGACCGACGGCGTGCGCGAGGTCGCCCCCGAGGCGTGGCGCCGGCATTTGACGGTCCTGCTCGACGGCTTACGCGCCGAGGCCGCCCATCCTCTGCCTGGACGCGCGCTCGACCCCGAACAGGTCCGCGCGGCAATGACTCTCGGCTGAAGGTCCCTACGCCTGAAGCATTCTCGGCCGGCACCTCGGAAGACCCCCGAACACAGCAGTCCCCGGTAGTCTCCATCGATACCTGAACCTCAGTCGTCGCTGACGGTTCCGGATATTCGACTGGCTTGCCGGGGGCCTGGCCAGATCCTGGAAACCATCTCCGTGAGTCGTTCGACGTCTCGTTCGACTCCGTGGTGATTTCCGGTTTTCCGGTGTATTACCTAGTTTCCTCCTGATTTTTCTCCAGTCAAGACTTCAGGAAGGAAAACTACAGCTTGGCCAGCACCTTTTGCACCGTGAGCCAGGTGCGGGTGGTGATGTCCTTGCCGTAGACGGTCTCCAGCCACGACATGTGGTTCGGTGTCCCCGCGACGGAGTTGTCGATGACCGCCAGCAGCGCCCGCGCCGGTTCGTCGAAGCGCACGATGCGCACGGCCGACTCCAGGTTGCCAGGCAGGTCCGGCGGAGCGGACCCGGCTCGATCCTTCACGAAGGTCGCGGTGAGATAGGTGCCGCGCGCATGTGTGAGGCCGGGAAAAGGATCGGAGTCGACCAGCTTCTGCAGCTCCTCCCGGCTGCGGATGATGGTGCCGCCGCCGATGCCGAGCTCCGCCTGCAACGCCGCCTGGATCTGCGATTCCATTGCGGCGATATCGGTTTCGGTGCTGCCGAAGACGATGTTCCCACTCGCCAGCACCGATCCCACCCCCTCGTAGCCGAGGCCCTCGAAGACCGCCCGCAACTTCTCGTTGCGCATATTGGGGTTGCTGGGCATGATCCCCCGCAACCAGGCCGCATACCGGTTCATGAGCCGAAGGCTACCCGGCGTCACCGACAGGAATGCCGGTTCGGCCGTCCCGGCGGCCGGGCTGTCCGGCGGACGCCTCCGGCAGGCGTTCGTAGGTCAGGTGGGCAAGACTCGTGCCGACCGCGCGAACCCCGATGAGCCGCAAGGTGCGCGGCGAGACCGGTGCCGAGCCGTCGGCGCAGGCGAAGAGCCGGCTCCCCGCGCCCATCACCAGCGGGAATACCGCCAGTCGCACCTCGTCGACCAGGCCGTGGCCGGTCAGCGCGTGCACCAGTTCGGTACTCGCGTAGACCCGGATCTCGCCGTCGACGAGGTGTCGCAACCTCGCCACCTGCTCGGCGAGATCGCCCCGCAGCACGGTCGTGTTGTTCCACTGGGGATCCGACAGCGTCGCGGACACAACGTATTTCGGCAGACCGTTCATGCGGTCCGCCGTCGCGCCGGTGCGCCGCGGATACCGGGCCGCGAAGTATTCGTAACTGCGCCTGCCCAGCAGCAATGCCTGTGCGTCCAGCACATCGTCGTGAATCAGCCGTGCCCATTCCGCGCGGTCGTCCGGTGACATCGCCGCACGCCAATCCGCGCCGCTGAAACCCTCCGCACCGGTCGGATCCTGGGTCACTCCGTCGAGCGACACATTCTCGAAGACGACGATCTTTCCCATGGCGGTACTCCTCTTGTCGGTGGCGGGACTGCTACAGAGACAGACACCGCCGCATCGGCCGAAATGGTCGCGTCCGGACCGACACATTCACCGTCGCCGCGGTGTCAATATTCGGTGGAGGTGTGTCATGACCGACGGAGATGACGACGCGGTGGCGATCGGCGACCTGATGGCCGGGGCGCGGGCGGGCGACGGTGCGGCGTTTCGGGCGTTGACCGCGCCGTACCGCACGGAGTTACAGCTGCACTGCTATCGGATGCTCGGCTCGCTCCAGGATGCCGAGGATGCCTTGCAGGACACGATGCTGGCCGCGTGGCAGGGTATCGGCGCATTCCAGGAGCGTTCCTCGCTGCGCACCTGGCTGTACCGGATCGCCACCAACCGGTGCCTGAACGCGCGCCGGGCCGCGGGCCGGCGCCGGGCGAAGGAGTGGGACGTGCCGAACGTGGAACCGCCCGAGCCCTCCCGGCTCGGCGAGGTGGTGTGGCTGCAGCCCTGTCCCGACGCCCTGCTCGAGCAGGCGCCTTCCGGCCCGGAGGCACGCTACGAGCTGAGCGAGTCCGTCTCGCTGGCCTTCGTGACCGCACTGCAACTGCTGCCGCCGCGCCAGGTTGCCGTCCTCGTCCTGCGCGATGTCCTCGGATTCCGCGCGACCGAGACCGCCCGGATGCTCGACACCACCGTCGACTCGGTCAACAGTGCGCTGTCCCGGGCCCGGGCGGCACTCGAGCGGCGCCGGCCGATCGGCCGGTCACCGGCACCGGGGTCGGCCGACGAGGAGGCGATCGTGGCGAGATTCGCGCACGCGTGGGAATCGGCCGATGTGGAGGCGCTCGTACGACTGCTGACCGACGACGTCTTCATCTCGATGCCGCCGATCCCGTTCGAATACGTGGGCCGCGAGGTCGCCACCCGCTTCTGCGCCGGCATCTTCGCCGCCGGGCGGCGATTCGACCTGGTACCGACGCGGGCCAACGGCCAGCCGGCGTTCGGCGCCTACCTGCGCGGCCCGGACGGCAGCAGTCACGGCACCGGCCTGTACGTCCTGTCCCTCGCCGGTGAGCGCATCAGCGCCCTGGCCCGATTCGAGAGCACGGTGCTGCCGTGGTTCGGCCTGCCGCGCACGCTACCCAGCCGATAGCGGTACGCGAGGAATCCCGGTCTGCCGGATCAGTCCGATCCGGCGCCGACTCCCGCCTTCTTGCGTTCGATATCGGCCAGCGCGGCGGCATGCCGGGCCCGCTCCTCGGCGGCGTCGTCCCAGGCCTTCTTGCGGTTCTTGACCACCCGGGCGGGGGCGCCGACGGCGATGCTGAAGTCGGGGATCTCCCCCTTCACGACGGCATGGGCGCCGAGCACGCAGCCGCGGCCCACCCGGGTCTCGCGCAGCACGGTCACCTTGGCCGCGATCCAGGTGTCGGGGCCGATGCGGACCGGGCTCTTCACGATGCCCTGATCCTTGATCGGCATCGTCACATCATCCATCCGATGGTCGAAATCGCAGATGTAGCACCAGTCGGCGACCAGGGTCGACTCGCCGATCTCGATGTCGAGGTAGGTGTTGACGACGTTGTCCTTACCGAAGACCACCTTGTCGCCGATGCGCAGCGAGCCCTCGTGGCAGCGCAGCGCGTTGCCGTCGCCGATATGCACCCATTTGCCGATCTCCATGCGGCCGAGCTCGGGGGTGGCGTGGATCTCGACATTGCGGCCCAGGAAGACCATGCCGCGCAGCACGATATGCGGGTTCGCCAGCCGGAATTTGAGCAGCCGGTAGTACCGCACCAGATACCACGGCGTGTACGCCCGATGGGCGAGCACCCAGCGCAGCGACGCCATCGTCAGAAAGCGCGCCTGCTCCGGATCCCGGCGGCGCGAACCCCGCCAACGCGAACGCAACGGTGCGCCCCACATGCTCGTCACGGGCCAGCTCCCTCTCCTCGGGCGACGGTTACCTCGGTGGTCACCTGATCGAGGTACCAGCGTAGTCTCGTGCAGGCCCGTTACGAACAGATGGGAGTGCAGCAGGTGCGAAGCGGCAGTCGGCGACCCGAGCGCAGCGAGCACGACCGCGGCGGACACCACCCGACGACGTTGCGCCACTCGGTAATTCGGGGCGGCGCCCCGAGGCGCGCGATCGCGGCGGTGGGCGCCCTGGGCCTCCTGGCCCTGACCGGATGCGGCAGCAGCACCGTCGACGACATCAAGGTCGGTTCCGGCAAGGGCTGGCAGTCGGCCTTCCACGATGCCCGCAACAGCGGCGCGAGTCCCGTCACCGGCGCCCGGCATCTGAGTCTGAGCTGGTCGCGCCCGATCGGCGGCCCGCTGGCGAATGCGACCACGATCGGCCCGGACGGCCAGTTGTTCGTCACCTCCCGCACCACCACCGACTGTGTCGGCAAGCCGGGGACCACCGGCATGATCTTCTCGTTCCAGATGCCCACCGGGCGCAAGCGCTTCTGCAATGCGCTGGGACCGGATGCCGTCGCCGCGGCCTCGGCGGTCGACGGGGCGAGCAATGTGTACGTCGGTGACGACGGCGCGGTGTTCTCGTTCAACGCGCTGGGGCAGCCGCGCTGGCGCACTCCCGTTGCCGGCGTTCCGGTCTCGGTGCAGTTCACCCACGACGGCACCGTGCTGTCGGTCTCGCAGTCCGGTCAGGTCGACGTCCTGGACCGGCAGACCGGCGACCGCGAGGTGTCGACCTATCAGGTGCTGGGCGACCCCGATTTCCTCGCGCACCCGAATGTCACGCGCCCGGCGGACGGGCAGGGCATCGACGACTGCGCCGTCGGCGGTCCGCAGTGCGCGGTGGCGAATGTGTCGGCTCTCGACCCGAATTCGGGTCGCTTCTATCTGACCGCCTGGCGGACCGGCGCGCCCGCGGCGTCCGTGGTGGCGCTGCACTACGCCGACAAGAAGGTCACCCAGGACTGGAGCGTCGACATCCTCACCGACGGCAGCGCGACCAGCCCGACGCTGTCGTCGGACGGGAAGACGCTGTACGTGGGCGACAACAGCGGTCGCCTGCTCGCCGTCGACACCGCCGACGGTCATACGAAATGGACGCAGCCGCTGGGCTTCGCCCCGCGCGGCGGCATCTCCGAACTCGACGGGCTGCTGATTCCTGGCGGCGACGACGGCCATCTGCTGGCGTTGCACGACAATGGCGACCGCGCCGAGATCGCCTGGGAACGTAAGGATCTCACCCTGCGCGGCCGTCCGGTGCAGACGGCCGGCGATACCGGCTACGTGGTGGTGCCGATGGGCGATGCGCTGCATCTGCTGACCTTCGAGACGAAGTCGGGTAAGACGATCGCCTCCGCCCCGCTGCCGGGTGCGCAGGGCACGACGGTGTCCACCGCGATCGGACCCGACGGCCAGGTCGTGGTCGGCACCCGGATCGGCGAGCTGTTCGCCTTCACACCGGATCGGTAGAGTTCGCCGCCGACCCCACGCGCGGCGTTTCGCAGACGAATGCCGTTGCGGTACGGCCGATCCGGGTGATCACCACGGTGTGCGGGGTGCTGCCACGCGGTTTGATCCGGCGCCGCAGGGCATCGGGATCGACGTCGACGCCGCGGATCAGTATTTCCAGCGGACCGCAGTCGCGGCGGTGCAGTTCGGCGCGCAACGGCTTCTCCCGGAATTCCAGCCGCTCCAGGATGCGGAAACCGCGCACACCCGGCGGCACCGTCTCGCCGGTGAGATAGGCGATGCGCGGATCCAGTTGCCACAGGCCGTATCTCGCGGCGTAGTGGCGGACCAGGCCGGCCCGGACCACCGCGCCGTCCGGGTCGACGAGCCAGGTTCCGGGCTCGCGGTCGGGAAGGTCGTCGGGTTCGGCATCGGTCAGCGACCACGAGGAACCGTCGCTGCGCAGCACCGTCGCCCGCCTGGTCACCCCGGATTCGGTGAGCCCGCGCGACCACAGGCAGGCTTCGCGCACGGCACCGTCGAGGGAGACCACCTCGACCTCACCGTCCCACAAAAGGCCCGCGTACCCGTCCGCGGCCGTCCGGTCGGCTCGCGCGGGCAACGGTTGGGTGGCCGGGCGCCGCAGCGCGAAACGGTCGAAATCCAGTCCGGGAGCGCATTTCACGACCAGATCACGGTCGCGGTAGACGGCCAGCAGCTCCGGTAGCGGCGGTTGCAGCTGAGCGGGATCGTGGGTGCGCCGGCCTCCGGCGCGCCGCGCCGGATCGGCGATCACCACGGCGCCGGCACTGCACGGCCGCAGCGCATCGGCCTGCGCCAGTGCGACATTCGGCGCATCCGCCAGATTGTGCGCGGCCATCGCCAGCCGCACCCGGTCCAGATCACTGCCGAGCACCGCCGGGCATTCCCGCCGCAGCGCGGCCAGTTCCGCGCCGATCGAGCAGGTGACGTCGTGGACGGGACGCCCCGCCAGCCGCCGGGCCCGGTGTCGCGCCACGAGACTCGGCGTCGCCTGCTGCAGAGCGTCGTCGGTGAACAGCCATTCGGCCGCGTCGTCGAGTTTGGCGGCCGCCCGCCGGCGCAGCTGCACGGTCTCCACCAGCGCGGCTGTGCGCTCGCCGTAGTCGCGGCGCAGGACCTCGAGGTCGCGCAGCATCGTCGCGGGCGTCAGCTCGTGTTCCCCGACCACGGACAGTGCGCCCCGGCCCGCCGCACTGTCCAGAAAGCCGACGTCTCCCGCTGTGAACGAGTACCCCATCAGCGCCGCTCCGGCCGCAGCACGGGCGAGACCGACTGGGCCGCAACGGGTATCGAGCAAGCCGAGACCGCCCGCCGGTAGGACACCGGCACCGCCGACGGCCGGAGCACGCACCCCACGCCCGTCGAGACGGTCCGCGCCGGACCGGCAGCGTAGCTGGTCCGCACGCGAGACAGCCTGCCGCCCACTACTTTCCGGCGGCGCCCGGCTTCACGCCGGTGATCATGGCGTTGTAGAAGAACTGGCGCGGCACCACGTGGCGCAGCACCTTCTCGTCGAGCTTGCTCAGACCCAGCCATGCCTTGTACTGGGCCATCCGGTAGCGCCAGGTGAGTTTCTCCTCCGGCACCGCCGCCTCGAAGGTACGCACCGGCCAGCCCCACAGCGCGGCCGCGAATTCCTCGGTCTCGGCGTGCACCTGCACCGCACCGGCGCTGCGGGCGATCCGCTCGAGCTCGGAGGGATCGAAGGTGTGCAGGTCGACCACGGCCTCCAGGGCCGCGGCCCGCGACGACTCGTCCAGTTCGGCCTGCGGTCGCCGCCAGTCGGACAGGAACGGCAGCTTGGTCACCTCGGTGGTGACCTTCCAGGTGATCTGGCCCAGTTTGCGGGCGTAGAAGTTGCCGATGGTGGTCGGCTCACCGGCGAACACGAAACGGCCGCCCGGCTTCAGTACCCGCAGGCATTCCCGCAGCGCCTGCTCGACATCCGGAATGTGGTGCAGCACAGCATGTCCCACGACCAGGTCGAAGGTGTTGTCCTCGTAGGGAATGGTCTCGGCGTCGGCGACGCGGCCGTCGACATCCAGCCCCAGGTTCTGCGCGTTGCGGGTGGCGACCTTGACCATGCCCGGCGAAAGGTCGGTCACCGAACCGGTTTTCGCCACTCCGGCCTGCATCAGATTCAACAGGAAGAAACCGGTGCCGCAACCGAGTTCGAGGGCCCGCTCGTACGGCAGCGGCGCATTCGGCGCGACGGCGTCGAAGCGGCCGCGCGCGTACTCGATGCAGCGCTCGTCGTAGGAGATGGACCATTTGTCGTCGTAGGTCTCGGCCTCCCAGTCGTGGTAGAGGACCTGCGCGAGCTTGTTGTCGGTGAGCGCGGCCTGGACCTCGGCCTCGGTGGCGTGCGGGTTCGGCGCGGGGTCGTCAAGACGTGCGGTCATGGTGGCACAGCGTATCGAGTGATCACGCGGAGTGGGTCAGCGGCCCAGGAATTCCGCGACGCCCGGACCGGACGCTGAATAAGAACGTGTTCCTACGCTGCGGTCTTCGGTTTCGAACAGCTCCGCCCACTCGCCGCGGGCGCGGTCGAGGCCGTGTGGACCGGCCTCGAAGACCCGTTTCGCCGCGGCCAGCGCGCGCGCCGGGCCGGTGGTGAACTGCCGCGCCCACCGCAGCGCCGCAGCGAAGACGTCGTCGGGCGCGACCACCTCGTCGACCAGCCCGATCGCCGACGCCTCCTCGGCATCGACGTAGCGGCCGGTGTACACCAGATCCTTGGCCGGGCCGGGGCCAACGAGCAGTCCCAGCCGGCAAATGCCCGCCACCGGGATCAGGCCCGCCCGGATCTGCGGCAGGCCGAGTTTGACGTTGTCACCGATGAGCCGGCGGTCGGCGCCCAGAGCGAGCTCGAGGCCGGCGCCGACCGCGTACCCGGTGATCGCGGCGATCGTCGGCTGCGGAATCCGGGCCAGGCAGCCCAGTGCCTGCTGCAGATCCGCGGCGACGGCACCGGCCTGCGCGGGCGTCCAGCGCGCGAGTTCGGCCATGTCGTCGCCCGCGCTGAAGATTCGCTCGTCGCCGTAGACGATCACGGCCCGCACCTCGTCGTCGGCCGCGAGGTCCGCGGCGGCCGCGGCCAGCTCCAGCGCCAGGTGCAGATCGATGAGATTCAGCGGCGGCCGGGCGAAACGCAGTACGGCGATTCCCGCCTCGACACGGTCCACGGTCACGAATTCGGCCACGGCGGCGAGCCTACTGTGCGTGGCGGGATACCTGCGACGTCGGGATGTTCGCGGTCGCGCTCCCGGCTCAGTCTCGCTTCGAACCCTGCAACCGGGACGCGTCCGGCATGTCGGCGAAATACCGGTGGTTGTTCGGGAACTGCAGCATCGGCTGACCGTCGACCGGCTCGAAGACCGGCATGATCGGGCTGATCGAGCGCTCGGCCGCGAGAATTTCTGTGGTGGAGGCGAATTCGGCGATCGAACTCAGCTGCGTCCAGGTCGGCGGCAGCAGCACGTCCTCGCCGGCCCGCCAGCGGTCCAGCGCCTGCGCCGGAGTCCGCCACGCCACCTCGTGCGCCTCGGTGGTCGCGCCGTCGGCACGCTGCCCCTCCGGCAGGACCGCGACGAAGAAGTAGGTGTCGTAGCGCCGCGGTTCCACCACCGGCGTGATCCAGTTGTCCCACGGGCGCAGCAGATCCGCGCGCAGCACCAGATTCTCGTTCGCCAGGAAATCGCCGAACGACAGTTCGCGACGCTCGAGCTTCTCCCGGGCACTGCGGTAGGCGACGGTATCGGAGACGACGGTGTCGGCGGTCGGTCCCGCCAGCAGCACACCGCATTCCTCGAAGGTCTCCCGGACCGCGGCGCACACCAGCGCCTGCGCGCGAGCGCGGTCGACCCCGAAACGACGGCCCCACCACGTCGGGTCCGGCCCCGCCCAGCCGATTTCCGCATCGGCGTCGGAGCGGTCGACACCGCCACCGGGAAAGACGGTCATGCCCGCCGCGAAGGCCATCGCCTTGACCCGTCGTTGCAGGAATACCTCCGGTCCGGATGCGCCGTCACGCACGAGCACTACGGTCGAAGCGTCCTTCGGCGCCGGTGGCTCGGCCGGGGTTTCCGCAACAGATTCACTCACAATCGCACCATAACGCGCGCTTGGTTCCGATCGGCAGCAGGTGCCCGAATGCGGCACCGGTGCGCACTGCGGGAACAGGCGCCGGGGAACCAGCTCAGGCGCGGTGGCGGCCGAAACGCTGCGAGCGCCGCGCGAAATACCGTCCGTCGATGCGATCGAGGGCGATGGACTGGCGGAAGGCCTCGCTGAGGTTCTCGGCGGTCAGCACGTCCGAGAGCAGGCCCTGTGCGATCACATCGCCCTCGTTGAGCAGCAGCGCGTGGGTGAAGCCGGGCGGAATCTCCTCGACGTGATGGGTGACCAGCACAGTCGCCGGAGCATCCGGGTCGGCGGCCAGATCGCCCAGTTGCTCGACCAGTTCCTCGCGGCCCCCCAGATCGAGCCCGGCGGCCGGTTCGTCGAGCAGCAGCAGTTCGGGATCGGTCATCAGAGCGCGGGCGATGAGAACGCGTTTGCGTTCGCCCTCGGACAGGGTTCCGTAGGCGCGGTCGGAAAGGTGTTCGGCGCCCAGGCTTTCCAGGATATCGACGGCGCGGTCGGTGTCGACATCGTCGTAGCGCTCGCGCCAGCGGCCCATCACGGCGTACCCCGCCGACACCACCAGATCGGACACCTTCTCGTCCACCGGGATCCGGCTGGCCACCGCCGCCGACGACAGTCCGATGCGCGGCCGCAGCTCGCTGATGTCGGTCTTGCCGAGCACTTCGCCCAGCAGCGTGGCCGACCCCGAGGTCGGATACAGCTCGGCGGCGGCCATCCGCAGCAGCGACGTCTTACCGGCGCCGTTGGGGCCGAGGACGACCCAGCGTTCGTCGAGCTCCACCTGCCAGGTGACGGGACCCACCAGGGTATGGCCCGAACGCCGGACGGTCACCTCGTTGAAATCGATGAGCAGATCGGGATCCGGTTGCGGCACGAGCTCCATCTTTGCCGACGCGCTCGATCCGTTGCCAACGTGGTCGGTGTGCACGCTATCCGTCATAGTCGGCCACCCGCTCCCCCACGATCCGAATCGGCCATTGCCGCAGTGACATTCCGCACGTTTGAGCACCCTACGGCGCTCGACACGCCACGGCACGCCGGGCCTCGGCTCGGTGCGGTGGGTGGTCGCGCCGCGCTATGCCGCGTCGTCGAGCGGGCTCATCGGCGGCGCCACCGCGATCACCGTCATCGATCCGGGGGCGACTTCGGTGAACCCGGCATCCCGCACGGCGGCGATCGTCTCGGGCCCGTCGCCACCGTTCACTCGGGCGCACAGGCGGGCCCAGAGATCCGGCTCCGCATCCCGGACGGCGCAGCGGAATCCACGCTGCGCCCAGGCGAAGGCTTGTTCCACCGGAAGCGCACCGGCCAGCAACATGCTCGCGTGACCGACCTGCGCCGCTGCCTTGCCCACGGTCATGCTCAGGGCCGAATTCACCCACAGCACGGGCAGTTCCGGGTCCGCGGGACCGGGCTCGTCCGATTCGAGATCGGTGCCGCCGATCTGCAGTTTGCGAATACGCTGGTCGATGTCGCCGACCGGACCGGGCACCAGCGCGCGAGCCTCGGCGCCGTCCACCTCGAGCGTGACACCGTCCACCTCGTTGGCCGCGAGCCACTGCGCGCCCCGGGCCCGGCGCGCGACCTTCCGAATACGCGAGCGCTTCCACGCGAGATAGCGGTCCTGCCACTCACCGTCCGGACCCACCCGCGGGTCCAGGCAGAGCGCCACGGCCGCGGCGGCCGCCGCCTCCAGTACCGCACTGCGTCGCGGCGGTTCGGCTTTCGGTATGTGCAGCACCATCTGCATCGCCTGCACCTGCGCTGGATCGTCCGGATCGCCACCGCCCCCGTAACCGAGCGCCAATTCCGCATGCCGGGCGCGGAAACCCGAATCCAGGAGCAGTGGCGGTGCGGCGCCCTCGGACGCGTCGATCTCGGGTTCGGTCATCAGCTCAGCGGCACTCGGCGCAGCAGACCATCGCGGGCGTCCGCGGCCTCGACCTCGTCGCGGGTGACCCCGAGGATGAACAACACCGCGTCCAGGAACGGATGCGACAACGCGGTGTCGGCGACCTCCCGCAGCGCGGGCTTGGCCTGGAAGGCGATACCGAGGCCGGCGGCGTTGAGCATGTCGATGTCGTTGGCCCCGTCGCCGACCGCGACGGTCTGTTCCATCGGCACGCCCGCCTCGGCCGCGAAACGCCGCAGCGCCACCGCCTTTCCGGGCCGGTCGACGATCTCGCCGATGACCTGACCGGTCAGCTTGCCGTCGACCACCTCGAGGGTATTGGCGTGGACGAAATCCAGTTCCAGCTCGTGCGCCAGCGGTTCGATCACCTGACGGAATCCGCCGGAAACCACACCGCACCGGAATCCGAGGCGGCGCAGGGTGCGAATGGTGGTCCGCGCGCCGGGGGTCAGCTCAATTCGCTCGGCGACCTGATCGATCACCGTTTCGTCCAGTCCGGTGAGGGTGGCGACACGCTGACGCAGCGATTCGGCGAAGTCGATCTCCCCGCGCATCGCGGCCTCGGTGACCTTGCGGACCTCCTCCTCGACACCGGCGTGGGCGGCCAGCATCTCGATCACCTCGCCCTGGATGAGGGTGGAGTCGACGTCGAAGACGATGAGCCGCTTCGCCCGCCGGGCCAGCCCCGCGCGCTCGACGGCGACGTCCACCTTCTCCTTCGCGGCGACCTCGGCCAGCGCCGTGCGCAGACGGGTTTCGGCCAGCGCGTCCTCGGTGGGCGGTGCGGTGACCATCAGCTCGAGACCGGTCACCGGGTAGTCGGCGATACCGCGGATGGAGTCGATGTTGACCTCTTGGGCGGCCAGTGTGCGCGCGATGGTGCTGAACGCGCGAGCGGTCACCGGGCTGCCGAGCACCACCACCGCGTGTGTGGACAGCGGCGCCCCGGAGACCGAATTGGCGCCGATCTCGACGTCGACCTGCATGCCGACGGTCGCCATCGCGTCCTCGAGCTGATCCTGCAGATCCTCCGGATCGCCCGGACTCGTCACCAGCACACCGAGGGTCAGCCGGCCCCGGATCACGACCTGCTCCACATCCAGCAGGCTCACGCCGTGCCGGGACAGCGCCGCCAGCAGCACCGAGGTCACGCCCGGTTTATCGGGTCCGGTGACCGTGATCAGCACCGTCGTCTCGGTGGCAGTGCCACGATCGGACTCGGACGTGCCCACGCGCAACTCCATCTCTTCGTCACAGCTCCACTTCCGC
This sequence comes from Nocardia elegans NBRC 108235, assembly GCF_001612845.1. Lineage (GTDB taxonomy): Bacteria > Actinomycetota > Actinomycetes > Mycobacteriales > Mycobacteriaceae > Nocardia > Nocardia nova. The sequence goes on from NZ_BDBF01000001.1 coordinate 318,809, forward strand.
GGCGATCGCGGTCCGCGACGGCCAGCAGACATTCTCTCAGGTCGGGTGCGGCCACCGGCGCGCACCGGTCGCCGGGGTCACTGCCGCACCGCCGACCCGGCGCGGCACCCCCGAAACGCCGAACGCGGCGGCCGTCGCACTGGACGGCCGCCGCGCCGGGACTGCTCTCTTCGAAGCGGGGTACTAGCTCGACACCTTCTCGAGCTCGGCCACGTGATGGGACTTCGAGCCCCAGCCCACATGGGCCTCGGCCCGCATGCGCTCCACCATGTGCGGGTAGTGCAGCTCGAATGCCGGACGCTCGGACCGGATCCGCGGCAGTTCGTAGAAGTTGTGCCGCGGCGGCGGGCAGGTGGTCGCCCATTCGAGGGAGTTGCCGTAGCCCCACGGATCGTCCACGGTCACGACCTCGCCGTAGCGGTAGCTCTTGAAGACGTTCCAGATGAACGGCAGCGTCGAGGCACCGAGGATGAAGGCGCCGATCGTGGAGACGGTGTTCAGCGCGGTGAAACCGTCGGTCGGCAGGTAGTCCGCGTAACGACGCGGCATGCCCTCGTTACCCAGCCAGTGCTGCACCAGGAAGGTGGTGTGGAAGCCGACCATGGTCGCCCAGAAGTGCCACTTCGCCAGGCGCTCGTCCAACATGCGGCCGGTCATCTTCGGGAACCAGAAGTAGATACCGGCGAAGGTGGCGAACACGATGGTGCCGAAGAGCACGTAGTGGAAGTGCGCGACCACGAAGTAGGTGTCGGACACGTGGAAGTCCAGCGGCGGGCTGGCCAGGATGACGCCCGACAGACCACCGAAGAGGAACGTGACCAGGAAGCCGACCGAGAACAACATCGGTGATTCGAAGGTCAGCTGCCCCTTCCACATGGTGCCGATCCAGTTGAAGAACTTCACACCGGTCGGAACCGCGATCAGGAAGGTCATGAACGAGAAGTACGGCAGCAGCACCGCGCCGGTGGCGTACATGTGGTGCGCCCACACCGCGATCGACAGCGCCGCGATGCCCAGCGTCGCGTAGACCAGGGTGGTGTAACCGAAGATCGGCTTACGGCTGAAGACCGGGAAGATCTCGGACACGATGCCGAAGAACGGCAGCGCGATGATGTACACCTCGGGGTGGCCGAAGTACCAGAACAGGTGCTGGTAGAGCAGCGAACCGCCGGTGGCCGGGTCGTAGATGTGGCCGCCCAGGTGCCGGTCGTAGGCCAGCGCCATCAGCGCGGCGGTCAGCAGCGGGAAGGCCAGCAGGATCAGAACGCTGGTGACGGCGATGTTCCAGGTGAAGATCGGCATCCGGAACAGGGTCATACCGGGGCAGCGCAGGCAGACGACGGTGGTCAGCATGTTGACACCACCGAGGATGGTGCCCAGACCGGAAACGGCCAGACCCAGAATCCACAGGTCGCCGCCGACACCCGGGGAGTGCACGATGTCCGACAGCGGGGTGTAGGCGGTCCAGCCGAAGTCGGCGGCGCCACCGGGGGTGATGAAGCCCGCGGTCGCCATGGTCGCGCCGAACAGGTACAGCCAGTAGCTGAACGCGTTCAGACGCGGGAAGGCGACGTCGGGCGCGCCGATCTGCAGCGGCAGCACGATGTTGGCGAAGCCGAACACGATCGCGGTCGCATAGAACAGCAGCATGATCGTGCCGTGCATGGTGAACAGCTGGTTGAACTGTTCCGGCGACAGGAACTGCAGACCCGGACGAGCGAGCTCACCACGCATCAGCAGGGCCATCAGGCCGCCGATCATGAAGAACGACATCGCGGTCACCAGGTACATCACACCGAGGACCTTGGGGTCCGTGGTGGTGACGGCCTTGTAGATGAACGAACCCTTCGGGCCCAGTCGTGCCGGATACGGCCGTGTCGCTTCCAGCTTGGGGACTGGCTGGGGCTCTACAGCAGTCACTGATCCTCCTGAAGGTGTGCCTTCTGCTCGTTTCGCACGCTCGTGCGTTCCGGCGCATGACGAAACGACGGTGGCTTGCGCTAGAGGCATCGTAAACCGTGGCGTCGCAGGCGTCCGACGGGGTCCTACTCTGTGTCGTATTCGCCGCGCGGACGGTGCCGCAACGACCCTGCACACGGGCGCATGTACCCTACGCTGCATGCCGGTGAGCGAACGCGTCTCCACCCGAAAGCCCAAGACCCGCAAGCGCACCAGTGCGCGCCGGCTCTCGCTCGGCGGTGCGGCCGTCGGCGCGGTGGTCGCTCTGGTCACCGGGTGCGGCACCGGGGGTGACGACGCATCGAGTTCGATCGTCCGGACCACCACGAATATCGCCGGTGCGAGCGTGGTCGGCATCGAGCGCGACACCACCCGCGCCTGCGCCCTGCCCACCGCCCCCGATCAGGCGTCGGGCACCCGCACGGTGGCGGGCACCCAGGTGCCCGCGGATCCGAAACGCATTGTCGTCCTGGACACCGCGGCGCTGGACGCGGTCTGCGCCGTGGGCCTGTGGGAGCGGGTCGTCGGCGCGACCACGCAACCCGGCCCGGCGCCGCAACCGAACTATCTGGGCACCGGCGTGCTGAAGATCCCGAGCGTGGGGACCTCCGGGGCGGTGGACCCGGCGAAAATCTCCGCGCTGCAACCTGATCTGATCCTGGGCGCCGCGGGTGACGGGGATCTCGCCGCGTTGCGCGGGGTCGCCCCGACCGTGCTGGTCGACCACCGCGGATGGCAGGACGATTTCACCGCCTACACCGACGCCCTGGGCCGCGGTTCGGCCGGCGCGAAGGCGCTCGCGGACTACCGCACGTACGCCCGCGAAACCGGAGCCTCGATCGCGGCCAATTTCTCGCAGGCATCGGTGATCCGCTTCTCCCCCAAGGACATTCAGGTTCAGGGCACCGACACGTTCGCGGGGCAGGTGCTCGCCGACGCCGGTGTGCAGCGACCCGGCGCCCAGCGCGATCGCTCGTTCACCGTGGACAGCCTCGCCACCGAAAGCGACCGCAACAAGATCGAGGGCGACATCATCTATCTGATGTTCGACGGCCCCGACGGTCAGAGCCACGGCGAATCAATCATGAAGGGCGACGACTGGAAAGAGCTCGGCGCCGTCGCCGACAAGCGCGATTTCGCCGTCGAGGACGACCTCTGGCACGGTTCCGGGCTCACCGCCGCGCGGGCGATCCTCGACGACCTGCGCAAGACGCTGAACGGGTACGTCACCGACTGAGCGAGCGGCGTACCGGTTCATCGCAGCTCGGGGCCCGGTTCACCGGCTATCCGCTCGTCGGCATCCGACGGTTTCGCCGGCCGGCTCGCCGGGGTGCGGCGCGGATCGTCGGTTGCCGCCCGCGGACGCAATGCGTAGGCCGGCACCAACTGGTCGGTCAGGTGCAGCGGCGTCCGCCCGTCCGCATAACAGACCGAGAAATTCACCCGGCCCAGCCAGTCGCCACTGAACGAGGGCACCCAGTGGGTCAATGTCCCCGGCCGCTCCCCCGTCATATCCAGCCCCGCCCCGTTGACGTGCCGGGGCGCGCCCGGATCCCGGATGAGAATCGCATCCAACCGCACCCACACCGGTTTCGGCGGCTGCACGAGCACCCGGTAGTAATAGCCGGTCTCGTTCGGATACCGCAGCTGCGGTTCGGTCCCCTCGGTCCGCGGAACACCGTCCGGAAGCCGTCGCGGCGCCCGGCCGGAGAACCCATCGCCCGCCCCCTCCGACGACACACCCCCGGAACTCGAACACATATTCGAATAATACCGAGCGGTCGGCCCGATCGACACCCACCCCACCACATCGGGGCCACGCGTCGTCCGGGCACGTCATGATGGGGCGGATGGGCAAACTTCTCGTGCTGGTGAACGGCCTTCCGGGCGCCGGCAAATCAACCGTAGGCCAGGCGCTGGCACCGGTCTTGCGCGCCCGATTCCTCTCGAAGGACACGGTCAAGGAAGCGTTGGCGACCTGCGTCGAGGATCCCGCCGGTCTTCCGGATCTGGGCGGTGTCGCGATGGACGCGGTGTGGTCGCTGGCGCGAACCAGTCCCACCTCGGTCGTCATCGATTCTTGGTGGTTCGCACCACGAGACACACAATTCGCCCGCGCCGGTATCGAGAAGGCGGGCGCGGACCGGGCCGTCGAAATCTGGTGCGACGTACCACCGTCGGTGGCGAGGACCCGGTATGCGAGCCGGCGCCGCCCCGGCTTCTATCACGACGCCCAGCGCCTCGGTACGCAGTGGGACCGATGGGCCCGGGAAGCCGCACCGCTCGGACTGACGCCCACCGTCACGATCGACACCACCCGGACCGTCGATTACACCGCGCTCGCCGCGCAGATCCACCGGGTTGCCGGTGAGCCGCTAACCCACGGCGGCCCTTTCTCGGCTTTCCGCGATCAATGAGCGGAGGAGTCGGGGGGCTGCGCGCCGTGCGCGCCCGCCACCTCCGCGATCGAGGTTTCGCGGGCCGGCACCTGCCCGATCGTCGCGAGGTCGACGCCGAGTTCTCGTAGCGTTCGCACCAGTTCCAGGCGTGCGGAGGCCTCGGCATCGTAGAGCCGATATCCGCCGCGACTACGGCCGGTCGGCGCCACGATCCCCCGATCCGCGTAGAACCGAATCGCCTTGACCGTCAGCCCCGTCCGCTCGGCCGGCGCGCCGATCGTCAGCCCTTCATGAGCGAGCCGAGTTCAGAACTCCCAGTCCTCGTCTTCGGTGTTGACCGCCTTGCCGATGACGTAGCTGGAACCGGAGCCGGAGAAGAAGTCGTGGTTCTCGTCGGCGTTCGGGGACAGCGCCGACAGGATGGCCGGGTTGACGTCGGTCTCGTCGCGCGGGAACAGACCCTCGTAGCCGAGGTTCATCAGCGCCTTGTTGGCGTTGTAGCGCAGGAACTTCTTGACGTCCTCGGTGAGGCCGACCTCGTCGTAGAGGTCCTGGGTGTATTCGACCTCGTTCTCGTACAGCTCGAACAACAACTCGAAGGTGTAGTTCTTGAGTTCGTCGCGCTCGGGCTGAGTAAGGTCCTCGAGGCCCTTCTGATACTTGTAGCCGATGTAGTAGCCGTGCACGGCCTCGTCGCGGATGATCAGCCGGATCAGGTCGGCGGTGTTGGTGAGCTTGGCGCGCGAGGACCAGTACATCGGCAGGTAGAAGCCGGAGTAGAACAGGAAGCTTTCCAGCAGCGTGGAGGCCACCTTGCGCTTGAGCGGCTCGTCGCCCCGGTAGTACTCGAGCACGATCTCGGCCTTGCGCTGCAGATTCGGGTTCTCCTCCGACCAGCGGAAGGCGTCGTCGATCTCACGGGTGGAGCACAGCGTGGAGAAGATGGAACTGTAACTCTTGGCGTGCACCGACTCCATGAACGCGATATTGGTCAGCACCGCCTCTTCGTGCGGGGTGCGCGCGTCCGGAATCAGGCTCACCGCGCCGACCGTGCCCTGAATGGTGTCCAGCAGGGTCAGACCCGTGAACACGCGCATGGTCAACTGCTTCTCGTGCGCGTTCAGCGTGTTCCACGACGGAATGTCGTTGGACACCGGAACCTTCTCCGGCAACCAGAAGTTGCCGACGAGCCGGTCCCAGACCTCGGCATCCTTCTCGTCGGGCACCCGATTCCAGTTGATCGCAGACACTCGATCGATCAGCTTCACGCCCGCTCACTCACCCTTCCCGCTTCGCCGGTCATTGTACGCTCGGACACTACTCCTAGTGGGCCGCCGCTCAGCACAGCACAAGGGCTTGTGTCTCCCATGTCCTGGGCAAATGCGTTCCGGGGTGGGAAGTTCCACACCGCGGCCGAGAGCGAATGACGAGCGCGCGATACACAGGCTACTGCCGCCGCCATGATCGCAGCAATGATGCCGGGAGTTTGCTATAGCGATCCAATGCCGGGACGACGCCCCCGGTTCATCGCGCCACTTGCTCCGAGAGGATGCCTCATGACCGTTGATCTCCGCATACGTTTCGCCGTCGACGACGAGGCCCTCTCGCGGCTGCACGCGGATGCATTCGGCGGTGACCGGACCGTGGTGCCCTGGAAGGCGCGCTTGGAACGGCACAGCCGGTCATGGGTCGGCGCGTTCGTGGGTGCTCGACTCGTCGGGTTCGTGCACGCGGTGTGGGACGGTGGCAACCACGCGTTCCTCCTCGACACCGCGGTCGCCCCGGATCTCCGTCGGCGGCGCATCGGATCCGACCTGGTGGACGCCCTGCTCGGCGACCTGCGCGAACTCGGAATCGAATGGCTCCACGTCGATTACGAACCACATCTGCACAGTTTCTACCGCGATGCATGCGGTTTCGGAGCCACCGACGCCGGCCTCCTACGACTGAACTGACGCGGATGGCTCTCGATCATCCCGGACACGAGCGATTACAGCTCGGAATGTTGATCCAGGTGTCCGAACGCATCCACGATGTGTGCATACTTCACTCGCTCAGCAGCAGTTCGGCGACTGCCTCCGGAGCCTCGTGCATGGCATCGTGGCCGGTGGGGAGGTCGTGGACCACCCACCCGGGGTCGGTTTCGAGCCGGGTGCGCTGTTCGGCGAACGGGGTGCGGTCTTCCCAGCCCGAGCAGTAGACGAACTCCCGGCGGGGAACTCGGGCGAATGCACCGGTGAGCCGGATTGTTTGCAGGAACGAGGCGAGGGGGTGGGGGCGGCGGCGCGGATCGCCGTTGCCCGGTGGGCGAACGGCATAACCGGTGGTCGCGGCGCCGTCGGCGATCACATGCCGGAAATAGTCGTTCATCGCCGACCAGCACGATTCGCCGTCACGGGGGACGTACGCGTCCAGATGCACCAGGCGGGAGATTCGGCCGCCGGCACGGTCGGCGGCAGCGGCGATCACCATCCCGCCGTAACTGTGCCCGACCAGCGTCACATCGGTCAGGTGGGCGCGGTCGATGAACCGCACGACGTCGTCGGCGTGGGTGTCGAGGTTGGCGGTCGCGACCGTCGCGACATCGTCGTCCGGCCGCAGACCGGTCAGGGTCAGGGCGTGGACGATATGACCGGCGCGCTCCAGCAGCGGAACCACCGTCTCGAACGACCAGGAACCCTTCCACCCGCCGGGCACCAGAACATATGTCGTCATGCGCTTTTCCTTCTCTCCCACTGCGGCATCGAGGCCGCCACCTCGGAATCACTTCGCGTGGAGACAGTCTCACCGGCTGGGAGGGTGGCTTGCTACCGAGAGAAAGCCATCCAGTACCTGTTCGCCGCCAACGTCGCCCGGTCATTCACGACGTACCGTAAAGCATTGCCGCCGAATCGGTTTCGCCCCATCTCGAGCGCCCCGCATCACTCGTGCGACCACGCCCCGGCGACGGGTACCCCCGGCGAGCATCATGGACGGCCGCAGTCGACAGCGGACTGCACCGTCGCCCGCGGTCCCGACTCAGATGCCGAGGACGAGCTTCGCCGTCGTGAAGTAGATGACCAGCCCGGTCGCATCGACCAGCGTCGTCACCATGGGCGCGGAGATCACCGCCGGGTCGATGCGCAACTTCTTGGCCAGCAACGGCATTGTGCCGCCGATGGTCGCGGCCCAGCCACAGATGAGCACCAGGGTGATGCCGACGACCAGCGCGATCTGCGCGCCGACGAATGCCGCGCCGATCACCATGCCGACCACCGCGAGCATCGACCCCAGCACCAGACCGACCCGGCATTCACGCCAGATGACCTTCAGCAGATCCGACACCCGCACCTCCCCCACGGCCAATGCCCGCACACACGAGGTCGCTGCCTGCGCACCGGCATTGCCGCCCGCGCCGATCAGGAGCGGAATGAACAACGCGAGATGCGCGGCCTGGGCGAGCGTCGCCTCGAACGCGTCGGTCACCGTGACCGTCAGGGTGGCCGCGACCAGCAGCAACAGCAACCACATCGCGCGGTAGCGGGCCAGCTGGAACACACCGGCGGCCATGTAGTGCCCGGACCACGGGCTGGCGCCGGCCTGCCGCGCCACATCCTCACTGTCGGCGGCCTCGATGACCTCGACCGCGTCATCGATGGTCAGCAGTCCGACCAGCCGGTCCTCACTGTCGACGACCGGCAGGTTGATCAGGTTGGTCGCGCGCATGAGCCGCGCGGCCTTCTCCGCGGCGTCGGTCGCGCGGGCGAAAACCGGTGCGGTGACGACGAGTTCGGTCAGCATCGTCTCCGGATCGCTGAGAACCAGTTCTCGCATCTCGACCACGCCGGTGAGCCGACGACCGCCGTCCACCACCGGCAGGGTGTACACCGTCTCCGCGTGCGCGCCCTTGGCCCGAACCACCCGCAGCGCCTGTTCGACGGTCAGATCACAGTGCAGCGCAACGACTTCCGGGGTCATGTAGCGACCGACCGAACCCTCGGGATAGCCGAGCAGCGCCGCGGTCATCCGCCGTTCGCGCGGGCTCAGCCCGGCCAGCACCTTCTTGGCGACCGTCGCGGGGGCCTCGCGCAGCATCCGTGCGCGGTCGTCGGGGTCCATCCCCTCCACCAGTTCCCGGAAGCTCTGATCACGCATCCCGGACAGGATCTGCTGCTGGTCCACCGGCTCGAGCTCCTCGAACACCGCCAGTGCGCGGTCCTTGTCCAGCAGCCGGAACGCGATGCCGGCGTGCACGGCGTCCATGCGCGCGAGTTCGTCGGCGATCCGGTGCGGGGCGTGGTCGTCCAGCCAGGTCAGCGCGGCGTCGACGCGGCGGTCGTCGATGAGGTCGCGGAGCGAGATGTGATCCGAATGCTGTTCGGCGACAGCCGTTTCCGCCGTGCCGGCAGCGTCGTGTCCGCTCGCGCCGGCGGCACACCTGTCGTGCACACCCGCTTCGGTGGCGTGTTTCTCGTCGGCAGACGCTCGACCAGCTTCCGCTCCGGCGGTGTACAGCCCGGACTCGGTGGCCGAACGACCCTCATCCGGGACATCCGGGCGTGCGGGCGCGGCAAAGAACAGATCGGTCGACATGACAGAACCTCGGCATACTGCGAGTGGGTACGGGATCACGGATCACACCGCGAGGCACCGACCTCGCCACCGAAAGCTCTACCGGCAGAACAGGAGGACGGCGCCGCGCGGCCTTCGACTCGGGGGTTCGCTACGCACAGCCACCCACCTCCTCATCGCCCGCACTACACCGTCAGAGAATTTCGGATGCCCTCCCGGCACCCCGATGACCTGCATCGTCGCCTGGTCATCGCCCGGACGCACAGCGCCCGCATGCAGGGTACACCCCCAACCGCCGCCGCGCCGAACCGCGAAAACCAGGACACACCGTCGAACTACGAATGGGCGCCCCGGCCGGAACCGGGGCGCCCGTTGCGCAATCCTCACAACATGCAGCTGACGCAGCCCTCCACCTCGGTCCCCTCCAAGGCCATCTGCCGGATGCGGATGTAGTACAGGGTCTTGATTCCCTTGCGCCAGGCGTAGATCTGGGCCTTGTTGACGTCGCGGGTGGTGGCGCTGTCCTTGAAGAACAGGGTCAGCGACAGGCCCTGGTCCACGTGCTGGGTGGCCGCGGCGTAGGTGTCGATGATCTTCTCGTAGCCGATGTCGTAGGCGTCGGCGAAGTATTCGAGATTGTCGTTGGTCAGGTAGGGCGCCGGGTAGTAGACGCGGCCGATCTTGCCTTCCTTGCGGATCTCGATCTTCGACGCCACCGGATGAATCGAGCTGGTGGAGTGGTTGATGTAGGAGATCGACCCGGTCGGCGGCACCGCCTGCAGGTTCTGGTTGTAGATGCCGTGCTCCATGACCGAGGCCTTCAGCTCGAGCCAGTCCTCCTGGGTCGGGATGTGCACGCCCGCTTCGGCGAAGATCTCCCGCACACGATCGGTCTTCGGCTCCCATGCCTGTTCGGTGTACTTGTCGAAGTATTCGCCGCTGGCGTACTTGGATTCGGGGAATCCGCCGAAGGCCGTGCCGCGCTCGATGGCGAGTTTGTTGGAGGCCCGCACCGCGTGGTAGGCGACGGTGTAGAAGTAGATATTGGTGAAGTCCACACCTTCTTCGGATCCGTAGTGGACCCGCTCGCGCGCCAGATACCCGTGCAGGTTCATCTGGCCGAGGCCGATGGCGTGGGATTCGTTGTTGCCCTGCTCGATCGAGGGCACCGAATAGATGTGGGTCTGATCCGAGACCGCGGTCAGCGCCCGGATCGCGACCTCGATGGTCTGCCCGAAATCCGGTGAGTCCATCGCCTTGGCGATGTTGAGCGAGCCCAGGTTGCAGGAGATGTCCTTGCCGACCTTCGCGTAGGACAGGTCGTCGTTGAACACCGACGGCGTGGAGACCTGCAGGATCTCCGAGCACAGGTTGGAGTGGGTGATCTTGCCCTTGATCGGGTTGGCCCGGTTCACCGTGTCCTCGAACATGATGTAGGGGTAACCGGATTCGAACTGCAGCTCGGCGATGGTCTGGAAGAACTCGCGGGCGTTGATCTTCGACTTGCGGATGCGCTTGTCGTCGACCATCTCGTAGTACTTCTCGGTGACGTTGATGTCGGCGAACGGCACGCCGTAGATGCGCTCGACGTCGTAGGGCGAGAACAGGTACATGTCCTCGTTCTTCTTCGCCAGCTCGAAGGTGATGTCGGGGATCACCACACCCAGCGAGAGCGTCTTGATGCGGATCTTCTCGTCCGCGTTCTCCCGCTTGGTGTCGAGGAAGCGGTAGATGTCGGGGTGGTGCGCGTGCAGGTACACCGCGCCGGCGCCCTGACGCGCGCCGAGCTGATTGGCGTAGGAGAAGGAGTCCTCGAGCAGCTTCATGATGGGGATGACGCCGGAGGACTGGTTCTCGATCTTCTTGATCGGCGCGCCGTGCTCGCGAATGTTGCTGAGCAGCAACGCGACTCCGCCGCCGCGCTTGGACAGCTGCAGCGCCGAGTTGATGGAGCGCCCGATGGACTCCATATTGTCCTCGATGCGCAGCAGGAAGCACGAGACCGGTTCGCCGCGCTGCTTCTTGCCCGAGTTCAGGAACGTCGGGGTGGCCGGCTGGAAGCGGCCGTCGATGATCTCCTCGACCAGCTGCTGGGCGAGGATCTCGTCGCCGGCGGCCAGGGTCAGCGCGACCATGCAGACCCGGTCCTCGAACCGCTCCAGATACCGCTTCCCGTCGAAGGTCTTGAGCGTGTAGGACGTGTAGTACTTGAAGGCGCCGAGGAAGGTGGGGAACCGGAACTTCTTGGCGTAGGCCTGCTGGAACAGCTTCTTGACGAACGCGCGGCTGTACTGGTCGAGAACCTCGGGCTCGTAGTAGTTCTCCTCCACGAGGTAGTCGAGCTTCTCGTCCAGGTTGTGGAAGAAGACGGTGTTCTGGTTGACATGCTGCAGGAAGTACTGCCGGGCGGCGGCGACATCCTTGTCGAACTGGATCTCACCGTTGGGTCCGTACAGATTCAGCATCGCGTTGAGCGCGTGGTAGTCCAGGCCCTCGGTCGAGGTCTCGGTGCTGACCGGGCGCTCTAGGCGGGCCGTCTTTCCGGCCGGTGCTGTTGTCGTTGCCAAAACAATCCCAATCCCTCTCGGACGCGCTCGACGTCCTCGGCGGTTCCCATCAGTTCGAAGCGATACAGGTACGGCACCCCGCATTTGCGCGAGATGACCTCTCCCGCATAGCAATACGTATCGCCGAAGTTCGTGTTGCCGGCCGCGATCACCCCACGCAACAGCGCACGATTATGCGGATCGTTGAGAAATTTCGCCACCTGCCTGGGGACGAATTCCTTGTCCGAGCGACCGGCTGCCCCCTCGCCGCGCTGCGCGTCGAACACGTGCCGGCCGCCACCGTAGGTGGGGCAGATCAGCACATAGGGCGTGTCGACGCGCAGCGAATCGGCGGTGTGGAGCGGAATGCGAACGGCCGGCAAACCCAGCCGTTCGACGAAGCGGTGCGTGTTCTCCGACGCGCTCGAGAAGTAGACCAGAGCGGGCGTCGATTGGGTTCCTTCCCCGGACAACCCAGCCATCCCACTCCCCCTTACTCTGCTCGTCGGACGAACGGTGACCGGAGCGGATCAGGCCGCGGCGGTCACCAGGGACTTGATGCGGTCCGGACGGAAACCGGACCAGTGCTCGTCGCCGGCGACGACGACGGGGGCCTGCAGATATCCCAGCGCCATCACATAGTCGCGGGCATCGGGGTTCTCGGAGATATCGACGACCTCGTACTCCACACCGGCTTTGTCGAGCGCGCGGTAGGTGGCGTTGCACTGGACACAAGCGGGCTTGGTGTAGACCGTGATACTCATGGGTGACCCTCTCTCCTTGCCTTATCCGATGCAGCCTTGAATCGGTACGCCATCTGCTGTGAGCATCCGTACTGAGCACGATCCATCTGGTACTGCGCAAACCCCTGGAAGTAGGGGCACCACCGGTGATCACAGTGCCGTGATCGGCTCGGAATCCGTCTCCCCTTCCAGTGCCGTAGACACTACACCTAGTGGCCGACAGATTCATACAACACGACATGTTGCGAACCACAAAGATGAAATTCGACGGCCGTAAGTACCAGGACAGTCGATTCGCAACCCGACACGACAGTGGCGCAGATCACGATTTCATGTCGCAGCTCTCTCCCAGCAAACCCAATACCACCTCTGGTCACATCGGTCACAGGGATCCCAACAGGCCCGCTTCGGCACATCCGAAACGACCGAATGCCGCGCCCGTTCCGGGGAACGAACGCGGCATTCGGCGGCTACTTCGGTGTGTCGCAGCCGAGCCGGATCAGCCCTGGCGGGCCTTGAACCGCGGCTCCTTCTTGTTGATCACATAGGTCTTGCCACGGCGTCGCACCACCTGAGCGCCCGGCTTGTCCTTGAGTGAACGCAGTGAATTCCGGACCTTCATCACGACCTCCTGTTGGAAATGGTTTTCATATCCTATAGAGGTGGGCGGCGAGAGTGTTAGGACGCCGGTCACGTCGCCGCCCCTCTCGGCCGATGGCCCCCGACGCCACCGAGGGGCCGCACCATCGGGTGCGGCCCCTCGGAACAGCTCGAGCCGGTTACCGTCTCACGCTCAGGCGTTGACCGATTCCCGCGCGGCGACCAGTTCGGTGACCGCGGCGGCGAGCTGGGTCAGAGCCTCGGCGTCGTCGCGCGGATGCGCCTCGCCGAAGCGCTGGCCGATGGTGCCGAAGTGCAGGTGCGCGCTCTCCACGACGGTGCCACCGGCCACACCGACCGCCTTCACCGTGTCGCCGTGCGCCCACTTCGCGGCGTTCTGGCTGATCGAGGCGCTGATCACGGCGACCGGCTTGTCCTTGATCGAACCGGCGCCGTAGGGCCGCGAGGCCCAGTCGATCGCGTTCTTCAGCACGGCCGGGATCGTTCCGTTGTATTCGGGGACGAACAGCGCCAGGGCGTCGGCGGCGGCGACGGCGTCACGCAGCGCCTGCGCCGGCGCCGGCACCCGACCCGGTACGTCGATGTCCTCGTTGTAGAACGGAACATTTCCGAGACCGTCGTAGATATCGACCTCGACACCTTCCGGTGCGGTCTGGGCGGCAGCCTCGGCCAGCTGCCGGTTGATCGAACCGGCGCGCAAGCTGCCGACGAGAGCCAGGATGCGAGTCTGTGACATGATCACTCCTTGTGCGGTGGGGCGGCGGTGGCTTCCGCTGTCACGACACGATAACCGGACTACGGTCCGCTTTCATTCCCGGGTCATGGGGTAAACGAACTGTGAACTGCGACACTCCCGATTCGACGCCGTCGAATTCGTCCCATTCGTCCGATCCGTGCGCCACGGATCCGGCCTTCGCCGCCGCGCCGCGCCCAGGCGCGCTGCCACTCGAGGCCGTGGCCGTCGACCTCCCGCCGACCGCACTCACCACCGCGCTGCCGGTAGCCGAACACTCCGAGCGCAGCGATGCCGTACGCAACCGGCAGTTGCTGCTCGACGCCGCCGAGGAGCTGGTCCGCGAGTTCGGCGCCGACGGCGTCACGATGGACGCGGTCGCCAAGCGCGCGGGCGTCGGCAAGGGCACCGTATTCCGCCGGTTCGGCAACCGGGCCGGTCTCATGCTGGCGCTGCTCGACCAGTCCGAGCAGAAACTGCAGGCGGCGTTCATGTTCGGGCCGCCGCCGCTGGGCCCGGGCGCCCCGCCGCTGCAGCGGCTGATCGCCTACGGTCGCGCCCGTTTGGCCGGCATCGAGGTGGAGGGCGAAATGCGCCGCGCCGCCGACGAATCCGGCCGCTACGCCAGCGCGCCGTACAACATCTCGAAAACCCATGTGTCGCTGTTGCTTCGGCAGCTCGACGTGAACGGCGATATCGCGCTGACGGCGGACACACTGCTCGCGATCCTCGACGCCGGCCTGGTGCTGCATCAGCTGCGGGTCCTCGGTTATCGGCCCGAACAGATCGCCGACCACTGGGAAAACGTGGTGCGCGCACTGGTGGCACCCGCCCAGTAGAGTGACCGCATGGGGAACCTGCGCGAACAGATCATCGCCGAATTGGGTGTCGCGGCCGAGATCGAACCGAAGGTCGAGGTGCGGCGCCGCGTCGAATTCCTGGCCGACTATTTGAGTTCCACGCCGGCAACGGGTTTCGTTCTCGGCATCAGCGGTGGTCAGGACAGTTCGCTCACCGGCAAACTGTGCCAGCTGGCCGTGGACGAGTTGCGCGCCCGGGGACAGGAGGCGACGTTCGTCGCGGTCCGGCTTCCCTACGGCACACAGGCCGATGCCGACGACGCGCGGCGGGCGCTGGATTTCATCGGCCCGGACCATGTGGTCGAGGTCAATGTGAAGCCCGGCGCCGACGCGGTGGCGGCCGCGACCGCCGAGGGCGTGCGCGAACTGCTCGGACACGAGACCGAGCTGCGTGATTTCGTGCGCGGCAACATCAAAGCGCGCGAACGGATGATCATCCAGTACGCGATCGCGGGGCAGTTGAATCTCGTGGTCGTCGGCACCGACCACGCGGCGGAGGCGGTCACCGGGTTCTTCACCAAGCACGGCGACGGCGGCGTCGACATCACTCCGCTGACCGGACTGACCAAGCGCCAGGGTGCGGCATTGCTGCAGGAATTGGGCGCTCCGCCGAGCCTGTGGGAGAAGGTGCCCACCGCCGACCTCGAAGACGATCGCCCGGCGCTGCCGGACGAGGAGGCGCTCGGCCTGAAGTACGCCCAGATCGACGACTATCTCGAGGGCAAGGACGTGGCGCCGGAGGTGGCGGAGCGCGTCGAGACGATCTACTGCAACACCCGGCACAAGCGGACGGTGCCGGTGTCGCCGCTCGACTCCTGGTGGAAGAACTGAGGGGCCGAGCCCACCGCTCGAGAAACGGGCGCTGATCAGCCGCCCGCGAACGGCGGTAGTACGTCGACGCGGGCGGTGAGGGGGGTGCTGTCGTCGCGGGTGAGTTCCTCGCCCACCAGATAGGCGCAGACCTTCAGCATCGGATCGAGATCGGCGCCGTAGGCCGCGCGCAATGCCGTCCGCAGGTCGCCGACCGTTGCCGTATCGGGCAGGTCCAGATGTTCGCTGGATTTGCCGACCGCGTCGGCGATCGCGGCGAAATATCTGACCTCAACCACCGATGGCTCCCATCGTGCGTTCCGGGGGGACGAAATCGGCGGCGTCGATGCCGTGCCCGGCCCATTTGTTCCACATCGCGCCGCGCCACAGCTGTGCCAGTTCGTCGTCGCTCGCGCCGCCGCGCAGCAGGGAGCGCAGATCGTATTCCTGGTCGCTGAACAGGCAGGACCGGACCATGCCGTCGGCGGTCAGGCGGGTGCGGTCGCAGTCGCCGCAGAATTGGCGGGTGACCGAGGCGATGATGCCGACCGTGGCGGGACCGCCGTTCACCAGCCAGGTCTCCGCCGGGGCGGAGGGGTCGGCACGCCCGGTCTCGGTGAGGGTGAAGGCCGCGCCGAGAACGTCGAGCAGCTCGGCCGCGGTGACCATATTGGTGCGTGCCCATTCGTGGTCGGCGTCGAGCGGCATCTCCTCGATGAACCGCAGTTCGCATCCCTCGTTCAGGCACCATCGCAGCAGATCGACCGCACCGGAAAGGGTTTCGCGCATCAGCACGGCGTTCACCTTGACCGGGTACAGACCGGCGGCATGGGCGGCGCGGATGCCGGTCAGCACCGAGCCGAGCCGGTCCCGGCGGGTGAGCCGCGCGAATCCGGCGGGGTCGACCGTATCGAGGGAGACGTTCACCCGGCCGAGCCCCGCGGCCGCCAGCCCACGCGCACGATGTTCCAGCCCGATGCCGTTGCTGGTCATCGCCAGCGGCGTGTCGGGAACGGCGGCATGGCATCCGGCGACGATCTGCTCGAGATCGCGCCGCATCAGCGGCTCGCCGCCGGTGAACCGCACCTCGCGGATGCCCAGGCGCCGCACCGCGAGTTCCACCAACCGCACGATCTCCGCGGCCGAGAGCAATTCGTCCGCGGGGATGGCCGGCAACCCCTCCTCCGGCATGCAATAGGTGCACCGCAACGAGCACTTCTCGGTGATCGACACTCGCAGATCCCGGGCCGTGCGCCCGAATTTGTCGACGAGCAGCTCCGTATCGGGCCGTCCGTCCAGCGAGGGCCGCCCGCCCCGGACGGCGGGAATCCCCATGAGAACGACGGTCACTCCTCCATTATGGGGGCCGCCCCCACCTCACGTCCCGCAAGTCCACACCTGTGAGGTGACCGAGCACCTCCCGAGCAGGTGAACGCGGAGGCCAAGCACCCGGTCCGCACCCACTCGCAACGGTGAACCCCAAAGGTCTCGGCCCGCCTCGATTTTGCAGCGACGGAGCGAGGGAGCGCAGCGACTGAGCGGAGGAGTGAAAATCGAGGCCCAAGGGGCCGAGACCCGCCGGAGCGAAGCGGAGGCCAAAGACCCAGCTAGGCTGACGTCTATGAGTCAGCCTGCCAAGACTGTGGCTCGGTCCGTCGAGGATCATCGGGAGCGGATCGAACAGCTGCTGCGACCGCTGGCAGTGCGGCACGTGGAGCAATTGGCGATGCACGGGGCGCGGGGCCGGATGCTGGCGGAGGATGTGCGGTCGCCGCTGGATCTGCCGGTGTTCCGCAATTCGGGGATGGACGGATATGCGGTCCGGGCCGAGTCGGTCGCGGTGACGCCCGTGACGCTGCCGGTCGCCGGTGTGGTGGCCGCCGGTCAGGGTGGCCCGGATCGGTTGCCGGACGGTGCGGCGGTCAAGGTGATGACGGGCGCGCCGATTCCGCCGGGCGCCGATTGTGTGGTGCCGGTGGAGGACACCCGCGCCGTCGACGGCGGCGTGTCGATCGAACGCGGCCGCAACGCAGGCGATTTCGTGCGCGAGGCGGGAACCGACATTCGGCAAGGTGAGCTGCTGGTGGCGGCCGGGTCGTTGTTGTCGCCGCATCGGATCGCGGCGCTCGCGGCGGTGGGCATCAGCTCGGTCGCGGTGGCGCGGCGGATCCGGGCGGCGGTTCTGACGACGGGCGACGAGCTGGTGTCGGCCGGTGTCGCGTTGCGCCCCGGACAGATCTACAACTCGAACGGCATCGCGCTGGCTGCTGCCTTGGGCGCCAACGGAATCGATGTGGTGGATGTTTCGCACAGCCGCGACGATCCGGGCGAGTTCCGCCGCAAGTTGTCGATCGCGACGACGGCCGCGGATGTGGTGTTCACTTCGGGCGGGGTGTCGCAGGGCGATTTCGAAGTGGTCAAGGAGGTGCTGGCCGAGGTCGGCGGCGAGTTCGGTTCGGTGGCCGTGCAGCCCGGCGGCCCGCAAGGCATCAGTGTGGTCGACGGGGTTCCGATTCTGAGCTTCCCGGGCAATCCGGTGAGCACGATGGTGTCGTTCGAGGTGTTCGCCCGTCCGATCCTGCGGCAGCTGAGCGGGTTGGCGCCGGTGCCGAATTACGAGGTGGCGCTGCTGGATCCGGTGCGGTCCCCGGCGGGTCGGCGGCAGTTCCTGCGGGGCCGGCGCGAAGGTGCGGGGGTCCGTTCGGTGTCGGGCCCCGGGTCGCATCTCGTGGCGGCGATGGCGCAGGCCGATGTTCTGATCGAAATTCCGGCCGAGGTCACGACGGTGGCGGCCGGTTCGCTGGTGAGGGTGCGCGAACTGTGAACGAACTGTCCCATGCCGAATCCGGCGCCGTGTCGAAAGACGACGCCGGCACCTTGTCGCACGTCGATGCCGAAGGCCGGGCGCGCATGGTCGATGTGAGTGCGAAGGCCGAGACAACACGGGTGGCGGTCGCGGCCGGCCTGCTGCGGACGACGCCCGAGGTGGTGGCGCTGGTGCGCGCGGACGACCTGCCGAAGGCCGATGTGCTGTCGACGGCTCGCATCGCGGGTATCTCGGGGGCGAAGAAGACCTCGGAGCTGATTCCGCTGTGCCATCAGCTGGCGCTGTCCTCGGTGGATGTGCGCTTCGGTTTCGCCGAGGCCGCCATCACCATCGAAGCGCGAGCGAAGACGAAGGGCCCCACCGGCGTCGAGATGGAGGCACTCACCGCGGTCGCGATCGCCGGCCTCACGCTGCACGACATGGTGAAGGCGGTGGATCCGGCGGCCGTCCTCGACGGTGTGCGCCTGTTGACGAAAGACGGTGGCAAGCGCGGCCATTGGGAGCGGCCCGATCTCGCATCGTCCGACGATGCCGCGGTATCGGCTGATTCACCCGCGACCGCGCACTGCCCCTCCGGCCGGCGCCACAGCGATGCGGTACACCACGCGACGCACTCCGGCGAGGGCTCCCGGACCGCGGTCGTGGTCGTGGCCTCGACCGGCGTCGCGGCCGGCACCCGGGTCGACAAGACCGGTCCGGTGCTGGCGGACTGGCTTGCGGGACTGGGCTTTTCGGTGCGCGGACCGCTGGTCTACGCCGATGCCGATATCGCGGCCGGTCTGCGCGACGCGCTCGACGGCACGCCGGGACTGGTGATCACCACCGGCGGGACCGGCGCCTCGCCCTCCGATGCCACCCCGGAAGCGACGCTGGCGGTGCTGGATCGGGAATTGCCGGGCGTCGCCGAGTCGATCCGCCGGCGCGGTACGGCCGCGTTTCCGTTGGCGGCCTTGAGCCGTGGCGTCGCGGGCCTGTCCGGCACTACGGTGGTCGTGAATCTGCCCGGTTCGCCGGGCGGGGTCCGCGACGGGATCGCGGTCCTGGAACCGTTGCTGGATCATCTGCTGGCCCAGGTCGCCGGAGGAGGCCGCCATGAGTGAGTACACGCCGCTCACCCGCATCAGCGATCAGCCGCTGCAACCCGAGGAGGTCGAGCGCGCGGTCACCGGCCCCGAATACGGCGCGGTCGTCGTCTTCACCGGCAAGGTCCGCAATCACGATGGCGGACAGGCGGTTTCGGCCCTGGAGTATTCGGCTCACCCCGAGGCGCAGAAGTTCTTGACCCGGGTGTGCGCCGAGGTCGGGAAGTCCGCCGGCCTACCGGTCGCCGCGGTTCACCGGGTGGGCGAGCTGACGGTCGGCGATCTGGCGATCACGGTGGCCGTCGCCGCTCCGCACCGCCGCGAGGCCTTCGAGACCTGCGCGGAATTGGTGGACCGCATCAAGCACGAGGTCCCGATCTGGAAACGCCAACTGTTCGCCGACGGCATGTCCGAGTGGGTCAACGCCTGCGGCTAGGCCACGACGTCAGCGTGGCTCGGGGCCGGGATTCGCCTCGGCCGCCGGTGTGGACTCGGTGAGATTCGCCTCGATGCGGCGCAGCGCCCGGAAGAGTGCGGCGCGTTCGGCCGCGCTGAACGAGGTCAGCGCCCGTTCGGTCAATCGCGCGCTCTCGGCTTCGATCTCGTGCTCCAGATCCCGCCCGCGTGCGGTCAGGTGCAGGCGGACCAGTCGGCGGTCGGTCGGATGCGGTTCGCGCCGGACCAGTCCGGCCGCTTCCATCCGGGTGGTCGCCCGGGTGACGGTGGGCGTCGCCAGGCCGAGCCGTTTGGCCACCTGACCGGGCGTCAGACCGTCCTCCTGCCAGAGCTGGCGCAGGATGAACTGCTGGCCCTCGTACACGCCGTGCCGGGCGTAGGCGGCCGCCGCCGCCACCGCGAGGGCGTGTTTGGTGGACCAGAACGCGGTCTGGAAGTCGTCGTCGGTCATGGTGTGTTCAGCGTAGAGGTATTGTATTCGTTAGCCGACTCACGTTATAGTCATTGCCCGGCTAATAACTTTGAACGGGAGATCTACGTGAAAATCGGCATCGCACTCACCGACTTCTCCTGGCCCGTCCCGAACGGCGAAATCGGTTCGGCGGTCACGGAACTCGCGCAAGCGGCCGACGCATCGGGTATTGACAGCCTCTGGGTGATGGACCACTTCTTCCAGATCGGCATCAGCGGACATCCGCCGGAGTCGCCGATGCTCGAGGCCTACGCCGCGCTGGGATTTCTCGCCGGCATCACCGACCGTATCCGGCTCGGCACGCTGGTCACGGCGGTGCCGTATCGCCATCCCGGCGTGCTGATCAAATCCGCGACAACCCTCGACGTCCTCAGCGGCGGCCGCCTGATCTTCGGCGTCGGCGCCGGCGCGCCCTTCGATCCGGAACCGATGGGCCCGAGAACCACATTCGAGGCCGAGGGCCTGGGTATTCCGTTCCCGCGACTGCCCCGGCGCTTCGAACAACTGGAGGAATTGCTGCAGATCGCACACCGCATGTGGAGCGAGGACGAGACGCCCTATCGGGGAAAGCATTACGAGTTGGCGCGGCCGCTCAATTCACCGAATTCGATCCAGCGCCCGCATCCGCCGATCCTGATCGGCGGCAGTGGCGAACGCAAAACCCTGCCGCTGGTGGCCCGATATGCCGACGCCTGCAATCTGTTCGACCTTCCCGGTAGCGGCTACGCCGACAACCTCGCGCACAAACTCGCGGTGCTGCGACGCCAGTGCGACGAGATCGGCCGCGACTATTCCACGATCGAGAAGACCGTCACCACCGCCCTGGATATCGACTCCGGTCCCGGACCGGCGCTGGACCACTTGAAGACCCTGGCCGCCACGGGCATAGACCACGCGATTCTCGGACCGGACGGGCCCTGGACGCCGCCGCGCCTGCGACGGCTCATCGAGATGGCACCGGAGATTCACGCGCTCTGATCCGAGTCGCCCCTCGGCACGTACCGCCACACCGGCAGCAATGCCTGCTCGTCCAGCGGTTCGGGTCCGGTGTGAGCGGTGGCGTGCAGCCGTGCCGCCGCGGAGTCCGCGTCCAGACCCGATCCGATGAGTACCAGCCGGGTTTCGCGGGTCTCACCGCGCGACCACGCGGCCGGCTCGAAGACCACATGCCGGCCGACCATGTGCAGCAGGAACTTCCGGTTCTCACCGCGCACGCCGAACGCGGTGGCGCCCTTGGCGCGGAACAGGCCCGACGGCGGATCCTCCAGGAATCCGACCAGGCGGCGCGGATCGAGATCGGTTGCGGTGGTGAACGATACGCTGTCGTAGCCGTCGTGCAGATGGCGGTGTCCGGGCGCGTCGTGGTCGTGATCGTCGAGCAGTTCGTCGAACGACAACTGCCGCGCGACCGTCGATTCGCCGCGTTCGGGAACGTCGAACAGCAGCGGCGGATCGATGCGGCCGTGCGCGGTGGCATAGACCGGCACCCCCGCAGCGATTCCCTCGATCTCCGCGCGCAGGTCGTCCAGCCGCGCGGCCGGCACCCGGTCGGCCTTGTTCAGCACGATCAGGTCGGCCAGGCGCAGATGCGTGGTCAGTTCGGGATGGCGGGCGCGGCTGTCGTCGAAATGCTCGGCGTCCACGACCTCGATCAAGCCGCCGTAGCGAATGCGCGGATTGTCGCTGCCGATGACCATGCGGATCAGGTTGCGAGGTTCGGCGAGGCCGCTGGCCTCCACCACGATCACATCGATGCCGTGGCGCGGCTCCGCGAGCCGGGCGAACATCTCGTCGAGTTCGGTCACGTCCACCGCACAGCACACGCAGCCGTTGCCCAGCGAGACCATGGCGTCCACCTGGCCCGCGACCAGCATGGCGTCGATATTCACCGCGCCGAAATCGTTGACCACGACGCCGATCCGGGCCTCGCGTCGCCGCAGCAGATGGTTCAGCAGCGTGGTCTTACCGGCTCCCAGAAATCCCGCGACCACCAGAACAGGTATGCGCCGATCCATTCGGCCGAGCTTACCCAGGCCCGGACGAGGACGTGCCCGCCCCTTCGTGCGGAGGGGCGGGCACGAACGGGGCCGATTACTTACTCTGCCCCAGGAGGGTGGAGACCAGGGTGTAGGCCAGATTCACCAGTTCGGAATCGAGCGCACTGTTGCCCAAGCCGAGCGATTTCGCCAGCGGCAGCAGCAGCTGCATGGCGGTGGTGGCGAGATTACCGGCGCCGGAACCGGATTGCGGTTTCTGGGTGCCGCTGGTTCCGGGTGCGGTCGAGGTCTGCGGTGAGACCCCGGACGTGCCCGGATCGGTGTTCGAATAGGTTCCCGGCGCCGTGCGATAGGTGCCGGCCGGATTCGAGCCCGGTTGCGTCGTGGCCGGAGCCGACGGCGCGGTGGACGGCGGCGCGGACTGCGTGGTGGCGGGTGTCGAGTTCGGCCCGCCACGCAACGCGTCCGTTGCCGAATTCTGTTGCGGTGCTACCGAATTTTGCGTCCCCGAATTCTGGGTCCCCGAGTTCTGGGCGCCGGAATTCGGTGTAGCCGATCCCTGCGGGGACGCACTCTCCGGCGTGGCATTCTGCGGTGCCGGACTTTGCGGGGTGGTATTCGGCGACGTGGTGCTCTGTGACGTACCGGTCTGCGGCGCGGAATTGTCCTGCCCCGGCGCCGACTGCGGCGCGCTCGCGGGACTGTCGGCGGGCGACGCGGCCGGCGAGGCACCACCCGGAGCCACTCCGATCAGATAACTCACCAGCCCGGTCGTGATCGCGATGGCATGCTCGAGCTGCCCCTCGGGCGATTCGAGCTTTTTCGCGTCGTCGACATTCGCGCCGTTGCCCATTTCGATGAAGACGTCGGGCACCTCGGTCAGCGCCGGGCCCGCGATATCGGACCGGGTTTGCAGACCGTCGACCGCGCCCGCGTAATCAGCGGGCGTGAACCCGGCCTTTTTGTACGCGTCGCGCATGGCATTCGTGGCGACCTGACCGGGACCCGACTGCGCTTCGTTCGCCTTGGCATCGGGAACCGGCAGCTGCGGCACGATCAGATGGAATCCGTGATCCTGTTCCGGTGCGCCGTCGGCGTGGATGCTGACGGCCACCGCGGCGCCGGAGCTGTTGGCCGCCGCGGCGCGTTCGTCGACACATCCGCCCCAGCCGGTGTCGTCCTGGCGGCTCATCACGACGTGCGCGCCGAGCGCCTCGAGCGACTGCCGGACCAGCTGTGCCACATTCCAGTTGATGGTGTGCTCGGGCACGCCGTTGCGGGTGGTCATCCCCGTGGTCTGGCACTCCTTGGTGCCACCACGGCCGTTGTTCACTTGACGATTGAGGTCTTCGTTGTGGTTGCTTCCCTGATGGCCCGGGTCCAGAAATACCGTCTTACCCACCAATTTGGTCGACATATCGGGATCTGCGGGCGCGGCCGGCGCGGCGAGAGCGGCGGCGGGCGCCAGCACACCGGCCGTGGTGACCGCGGCGACGGCGAGCCTGACTCCGGTCTTGATGATGTGTGGATGGTTCATGTTCGGACGGCGCACCCGGAGGCGGGCACACCCCTCCCTTCCCACTAGTAACATCAAACCCAGTGGTTCACTGTTGCAACGCCAGCATCACCTACGCAAGCTCAGTTACCGAACCGTTACCCCCATTAGAACCGCAGTGGCACGTCATTTCCGCAGACACGCCGGTCGTACGGCCGATTCGTCGGCAGTAGGCACGAGAAACGGACATCGCAGAGCTATCTCATTGCGGTCGCACTCCCCGAACACACGGAACAACCGGCAGGTTTGTGTCGCTGACCACATCGGGGCGAAATCCGAGGGAATGCACATCATTGCCCGAATGTCGCTGCGGCCGGGCGAATCCGCACGATCCGCCGATATCCAGGCCCGCGGCCGAAAATGCCGCAATGCTGAACCCGGATGATTCGCCAGAGTAATTTAATTCTGAAATACCGCTGTGTTGCACGGGTCGCCGGCGCTGCAGTACGTTCCCATCTCGCACCTCGGCGGTCGAATCGCACGCCGGTGCCGTCCCCGTGGGCGCGAGGGGATCCCGCGGGGACGTTCAGCGACGGCATTTCGCGGCCGTCTGCCCACCGCCCACCGGGCGTTGTCGAATCTCCAGATATTTCTCCGATCCGGTCCGCGCCTATCGCAATTCTGATAGACCAAGGCCCCGGAAGATGCGGGGATCTTCTCCGGCCGCCCGATAGTCGACGGCCGTCTGCGAGATCGAGGAGGACCGCCGTGCGTGGACGCACGTTTGTGATCGCCGGGGCCGTCGCGTCCACGGTGACGATGCTCGGATCCGGCACCGCTGCCGCCGATCCGGCGACGAACATTCCCGGGGACGGGATGTACCGGGTCGGCGTGGACATCGCGCCCGGCATCTATCAGTCCGCGGGGCCGGCGGACCCGGCGCACGACTGTTCCTGGGAGCGCCTGTGGAAGATTCCCGAACCCGGTGATCCGCCGGACCCGAACGCCGCCATCGTCGCCAGCGACCGCACCCACACCACTCCGGTGCGGGTGCTGATCAAATCGTCCGATGTCGCGTTCGCCTCGGCCAACTGCGGCGGCTGGGTGATGATGCCGGCGCCGCCGCCGACCGGCTCCTACGGGCCGGGCGGGTTGTTCGGCAGCGAGTACTGAGCGAGGCCGGTCCGGCGCGGTCTATCCGCCGCGCCGGATCCGGCACCCGCCGCCTGTCGCGGCCGCGATGTTAGTGTCCCGCTGAGATCCGGTGGATCGAGCGGAGGGATGCGATGGCGCGGCCGAGTCCGGTGATGAGTCGTCGGTCGCTGGCCGACGGCCGCGAGATCATCTACTTCGACAGCGAGCCGGTGCCGCGCACCGCCGCCGACACCCGGGATCTGCCCCGGACCAGTACACATTCCCAGGCACGTTTCGATCCGCTGCTCGGCGAGTGGGTGGTGATCGCCTCGCACCGCCAGAGCCGGACCTTCCTGCCCCCGGCGGATCTGTGCCCGCTGTGCCCGTCGCGCCCCGGCCATCCCACCGAGGTCCCCGAGGCCGACTATCAGGTGGTGGTGTTCGAGAACCGCTTTCCTTCGCTGTCGACCGGCCGCGCCGAACTTTCCGACCACGTCGAAGGGTCGCCGGAGACATTGCTGCGCAACGGTTTCGGCCGCTGCGAGGTCGTGTGCTTCACCAGCGACCACGACAGTTCGTTCGCCGGGCTCGATCCGGGCCGGGCGCGCCTGGTGGTGGACGCGTGGGCCCAGCGCAGCGCCGAACTCGGGGCGCTCGACGGCGTGGCCCAGGTGTTCTGCTTCGAGAATCACGGCGAGGAGATCGGCGTCACGCTGTCGCATCCGCACGGCCAGATCTACGCCTACCCCTTCCCCACCCCGCGCACCGCGGCGATGGTGGCCAACGCCACCCGCCATCGAAAAGCCCACGGCAGCAATCTATTCGGTGATCTTCTCGGCGCCGAACGGACCGCAGGCGTCCGGGTGGTCGCGGCGAACGAGGAGTGGACCGCCTTCGTACCGCCGTTCGCCCGCTGGCCCTACGAAGTTCAGCTCTATCCGCACCGCCGGGTGGCCGATATCCCCGATCTCGACGGTGCCCAGCGCGACGGTTTCGCGCATCTGTACCTGGATGTGCAGCAACGCTTCGCGCGCCGATTCGACACCCCCATGCCGTACGTCGCGGCATGGAATCAAGCGCCGAAATCCGGTGTGCCGGGCGATGACTGGTGGCTGCACCTGCAGCTGTTCTCGATCCGGCGGACGGCGCACAAGTTGAAGTATCTGGCCGGTTCGGAATCGGGGATGAACGTCTTCATCAGCGACACCACACCCGAGGCCGTGGCCGCCGAACTGCGGGAGGTGCGGTGAGCGCGGCACCCCGGCGCGGCGTATGGGTCGCGCCCGGCCGGGTCAACATCATCGGCGAGCACACCGACTACAACGACGGTTACGCGCTGCCGATCGCGTTGCCCCAGGTCGTGACCTGCACCGCCGAGGCCACGACGGACGGCACCGTGCGGGTGAGTTCGAAACAGCACCCCGGGCAGGTGTGCGAATCGCTGGACGGGCTCGCCGATTCCGCCGTCACCGGCTGGGCCCGCTATCCGCTGGGCGTGGTGCACGAATATCGGCGCCGCGGGCACGAACTGTCCGGGGTGGTGCTGGAGATCGACGGGGCGGTACCGGTGGGAGCCGGGCTGTCGTCCTCTGCTGCGCTGGAATGCGCTGCGGCACTGGCGATTCGCGATCTGTTCGAGATCGATGCCGACAGCGCCGAGCTGATCGACATCGGCCGGGCCGCGGAGAACTCCTATGTCGGCGCGGCGACGGGGACCCTGGACCAGTCCGCCTCGTTGCTCTGCACAGCGGGTCACGCCCTGTTCCTGGACTTCGCCACCGGGGAATTCGCGCAGGTTCCCTTCGATCTCGCCGCGGCCGGACTGCAACTGCTGGTAGCCGACACCGAGACCCCGCACCGGCTGGCCGACGGCGGTTACGGCCGGCGCCGGCGCGAATGTGAGCAGGCCGCGCACGCTCTGGGCGTGCATTCCTTGCGTGCCGTCACCGATCCGGCGGAAACGCAGCGGCTGGCGGACCCGGTGCTGCGGCGGCGCGCTCGCCACGTCGTCACCGAGAACGCGCGGGTGCTGACCGTGGTGGAACTGCTGCGCGACGGGTGTGATCCGCGCGCGATCGGGCCGCTGCTCACCAGCGGACACACCTCGTTACGCGACGATTTCGAGGTCTCCACGCCGGAGCTGGATGCGGCGGTGGCGGCGGCGCTCGACGCCGGGGCCCACGGTGCGCGCATGGTGGGCGGCGGATTCGGCGGCAGCATCATCGCGGTGACCGATATCGAGCGGACCGATTCGATCGCGGCCGCGATCCGGCGGCGGTTTCGCGACGACGGTTTCTCTCCACCGCGATTCTTCGTGGCGGTGCCCGCCGCCGGAGCCCGCCGGATTTCCTGATCAGGCGGCCGAGCGGCACTAGGGTGGGGTGCCATGACCAGGCGCAGAATTCTCATCACCGGAGCGAGTGCGGGCCTGGGGGCCGAGATGGCTCGGCAGTTCGCGGCGCGTGGGCGCGATCTCGCGCTGTGCGCGCGCCGCATGGAGAACCTGCGGTCGCTGCGCGAGCAATTGCGAGCGGGCCATCCCGATATCCGGGTTTCGCTGCGGACCCTCGATGTGGACGACCACGAGGCGGTCCCGCGCGTATTCGGGGAATTCCGCGACGAATTCGGCGGACTGGATCGCGTGATCGTCAACGCCGGCCTGGGCAAGGGCGCAGCGCTCGGCACCGGGCGTGCGGATGCGAATATCGCGACGGCCACAACGAATTTCGTGAGTGCGCTGGCCCAGGCCGAGGCCGCACTGGAGATCTTTCGCGACCAGAACGCCGGGCATCTGGTGCTGATCTCGTCGATGAGCGCGGTGCGCGGGCTACCCGGTAAGAAGGCCGCGTATGCGGCGAGCAAGGCCGGATTGTCCGCGCTCGGTGAGGGTTTGGCGATCGAACTGCGCCGCAGCCCGATCGCCGTGACCACGGTGCAGCCGGGCTTCATCGCCACCGAGATGTCGGCACGCGCCGACGACGCCCGGCTGGTCGCACCGCTCGAACGCGGTGTGGCCGCGATGGTCGCCGCCATCGAGTCCGAGCCGGTGCGTGCCTGTGTGCCGCAATGGCCTTGGCGCGCACTGAACCTCGTGCTGCCACGGCTGCCGAGGGCGGTCATGGCACGGCTGGGCTGATCCGGCTCGGACGGCCCCGCGCTTGGTGAGGTCTCTCACAATCGACCGCCCCGATCGATGTGAAGTTTCACCACGAATCCCGCACTCTGCAAGTTAGCGGACTCCCGGATCCACTTCGCGAATCGACAGAAGTCTCGATGTAGCGGCGATATTCATCGATTGCCGAGTAGTTACTACTTGCTGCGACGCGCTGTCACAAATACATCGCATTCACCGCTACCCGGTAGAAGCGTCGAGATGCGGATCAAGAATGCGCTAGTTACTCTCGGGTAGCATCACGTCACGAACAAATTCCGCAAGCATTCGTCATGCCAATTCAGGAGGCGGCGTGCCGCATTCTCGTTTCGAAGCGATCGGCGCATATCTACCCGAAAAAAGGGTCACCACGGAGGAATTGATATCGCGCCTCGCCGTACCGCCGGCCTTCGATCTCGAAAAGATCACAGGCGTGCGCGAACGCCGCGTTCACGACACTCGCCCGGAGTCCTACGAGGACTCTTTCGTCCTGGCCGGCAAGGCATTGGACGATTGTCTGTCCAGGTCACAGTACTCCGGACCGGAGATCGAGGTGGTCATCTCCACCTCGATCACCCGCAGCAAAGACGCCGACAAAATATATATGGAGCCGTCCTTCGCGTCGGCTCTGGCACAACGCATCGGTGCGCGGAACGCCATTACCTTCGACCTTTCCAATGCCTGCGCGGGAATGCTCAGCGGAACCTACATTCTCGATCGGATGATTCGATCCGGAATGGTAAGCAACGGCATCGTGGTGAGCGGTGAGGCAATTACTCCGATCGCCGATACCGCGGTGCGCGAAATTTCCGACAAATATGATCTGCAATTCGCGTCGCTCACCGTGGGCGATTCCGCGGCCGCGGTGGTGCTCGATCGTTCCGTCGACGAGGCCGACCGCATCGACTACATCGAGCTGGTCACCGCCTCGGAGTTCTCGCACCTGTGCCTGGGCATGCCCAGTGACAAGACCCCGGGCGTGGCGCTCTACACCGACAACCGCAAGATGCACAACGAGGCCCGTTTCCTGTTGTGGACCGACACCCAGCGCATGTTCTACGAGAAGCGCGGCACCACGTTCGCCGAGGAGAACTTCGACTTCGTCATCCACCATCAGTTCGGCGCGGCGGCGATCCCGTATATGAACGCCATCGCCGAACGGGAATTCGGCGCACCGATGCCGCCCGACCTCAATGTGCTGACCGAATACGGAAATACCTCCAGCACTTCGCATTTCATCGTGCTGCACGACCATCTGAGCCGCGGTGAGATCCCGGCCGGCTCGAAACTGCTGATGGTTCCGGCCGCCTCCGGGGTGGTCGGCGGTTTCCTGTCCACCACGATTTCGTCTCTGAAGGTCTGAGGTACTGGTCATGGGCGTTGCCATCACATCCACCGGAATCAGTCGCGAGGGCGACACGTTCAGCATCGTCGAGCACAGTGGCCGCGCCGCGCGCCGCAGCCTCGAACGCGCCGGGGTGGCGCCGGAGCAGGTCGGGGTGCTGATCAACGCGGGAATCTTCCGCGACTCCAACACCGTGGAACCGGCGGTGTCGGCGCTGATCCAGAAGGAGGCGGGGATCGGACTGGACTACCGGTTCGGCGACCCGCGCTCGTTCTCCTTCGACCTGATGAACGGCGCCACCGGTGTGCTGAACGCGGTTCAGGTCGCGCAGTCGATTCTCGAGACCGCCGGATCGGGCCACGTCCTGATCGTCTCCGGGGACACCCATCCGTCGCTGGCCCGGTCGGCGGCCGACGACGAGTTCCCCTACGCCACCGCGGGTGCCGCGCTGCTGCTCGAGCACACCGACGAGCCGGTCGGCTTCGGCCGCGTGCACACCGTCGCGGGTTCGGGTACTCCCGTGGTGCAGTCGTATGTCGACGTCACCACGATGGGCACGGCCGGACGCGGACTGATGACGGTGGAACGCGAACCCGGATTCGAGGATCGACTGCTGGAGATCGCCGCCGACGCCGGCCGCCGCGCCCTCGACGCCGACGGAATCGATCCGACCGCAACCGTTCTCATCGCCTCCACGCCCACGCCGAAGTTCCCGCGGCTGCTCGCGGACACCCTCGGTATCGGCGAGGTCCGCACCCCCGACCTGTCCGCCGGCGATCCACACACCGCGGCGTTGCCGCTGGCCTATCACCGTGCGGTGGAGGAGGATTCGCTCGCCGGCTTCGACACCGTACTGTTCGTCGCGGCGGGCGCGGGACCGTCCGCGGCGGCCGTGGTGTATCGCCTGCCGGTCGCCGCCGGTGCGGCGGCGTGAGCGGTACCTATTGGCGCGCGGTCGACCGGTTCCGCCTGGTCGCCGCCGCCGAACCCGACCGCACCGCGGTGTATTTCGCCGATGCCGACCATGCGGGCACCCCGCACTATCGGCGGCTGAGCTACGCCGACCTGGATCGCTGGTCCGACACTGTCGGGGAGCGGCTCACCGCCGCGGGCGTCGGCAGCGGGACCCGCACCATCGTGCTGGTGCTGCCGGGGCCGGAGCTCTACGCGATCATGCTGGGACTGTTGAAGATCGGCGCGGTGCCGGTGGTCATCGATCCGGGTATGGGGCTGCGCCGGATGCTGCGCTGCCTGCAGGCGGCCGACGCCGAGGCGTTCATCGGCATTCCGCAGGCGCATGCGGCGCGGGTGCTGTTCCGCCGCTACTTCCGCGGGGTGCGGGTCGCGGTCACGGTCGGGCGGCGGTGGTTCTGGGGCGGAGCGACATTCGGCAGCTGGGGTCGCCGCCCGTCCGGCACCGCGCCGGACCGCGCTCCGGCGCCCGAGGGCGACCTGCTGATGATCGCGTTCACCACCGGGAGCACCGGACCGGCCAAGGCCGTGGAGATGACCCACGGCAATCTGTCGGCCATGGTCGAGCAGGTCCACGCCGCTCGCGGGCATGTGCCGCCGCAGACCTCGCTGATCACGTTGCCGCTGGTCGGCATTCTGGATCTGCTGCTCGGTTCGCAGTGCGTGCTGCCGCCGCTGATTCCCAGCCGGGTGGGTGCGACCGATCCGGCGCACGTGGCCGACGCGATCGGCCGGTTCGGCGTCCGCACCATGTTCGCCTCCCCCGCCGTGCTGATCCCGCTGCTGCGCCACCTCGAACAGACCGGCACCCGGCTGCCGACACTGCGCAGCATCTATTCCGGTGGCGCGCCGGTCCCGGACTGGTGTATCGCCGGCCTGCGCGCGGTGCTCGAGGAGGATGTGCTGGTCTACGCCGGATACGGGTCCACCGAGGCACTGCCGATGTCGACGATCGAATCGCGCGAGTTGCTCGACGGCCCGTCCGAACGCGCCCGCGCCGGCGCGGGCACCTGCATCGGCCGTCCGGCCGACCGGGTGCGGGCGCGAATCGTGGCGATCACCGACGACCCGCTGCCCACGTGGGCGGACGCCCGCGCCCGGGAGGATGAACTGGCGGCCACCCGCGGCATCGGCGAACTGGTGGTGG
The DNA here is from genome assembly GCF_001612845.1 of Nocardia elegans NBRC 108235. Taxonomy (GTDB): domain Bacteria; phylum Actinomycetota; class Actinomycetes; order Mycobacteriales; family Mycobacteriaceae; genus Nocardia; species Nocardia nova. The sequence goes on from NZ_BDBF01000001.1 coordinate 350,109, forward strand.
CGGGGCCGAATGTGAGCACTCGCTACTACTGGCCCACCGCGGCCAACGCGACGGGCAAGATCGTCGACGGCGAGACCGTCTGGCATCGCACCGGTGACCTGGCGTGGATCGATGACCAGGAGCGAATCTGGTTCTGCGGGCGCAAATCCCAGCGGGTCCGCACCGCCGACGGTCCGATGTTCACGGTGCAGGTCGAGCAGATCTTCAACGCCGTCGCGGGTGTGGCGCGCACGGCACTGGTCGGGGTGGGGCCGGCGGAAGCACAGCGCCCCGTGCTGTGCGTGGAACTGCGCCCGGACGCCGATCGCGACGACGTGGCCGCCGCGCTGCGCGCGCGTGGCGCGGAATTCGAGCTGACCACGAAGATCTCGGAGTTCCTGTTTCATCCGGGATTTCCGGTCGATATCCGGCACAACGCCAAGATCGGGCGCGAACAGCTCGCGGTGTGGGCGGCTCGGCAGACCGCGAAGGCGTTGCGATGAATGTGAAAGTTGTTGCCTTGCGGGCTGTTCCGATCGCGGGATGGTTGTTCCTGCTGGCCGGTCCGGCGGTCCGGAGCTCCGGCCGCCGCTGGCTGCGCGCGCTGTGGTGGCTCGACGCGGTGCTCAGCATCGGCGTGCACGCCGCCCAGATTCCGGTCGCCCTGCGCGCCGCGCGAGGCAGCGGCCGGTCGCGCCTGTACACCGCCGTCATGACCCAGCTGTTCGGACTCACCTGGTGGCGCACCGAAACCGTCGGCAGCACAGCATTTTTCGAGGAGAACGAACGGTGAAGGCACTAGTCACGGGCGCATCCGGATTTCTCGGCGGCGCGCTGGTCCGCCGCCTGGTCCGCGAGGGCGGCCACGAGGTGACCGTCCTCGCGCGGCGGACCAGCAACCTCGGCGATCTGCCCGAACTCCACGGTGTGCGGATCGCCTACGGCGACCTCACCGACGACGAATCCCTCGAACGCGCGTGTGCCGGAGTCGATGTGGTGTTCCACAGTGCCGCCCGCGTCGACGAACGCGGCACCCGCGCCCAGTTCCACACCGAGAACGTCCGCGCCACCGAAGTTCTGCTGCGCGCCGCCCGCGCCGCCGGAGCCACGCGTTTCGTGTTCATCTCGAGCCCCAGCGCTCTGATGGATCGCGACGGCGGCGATCAGATCGACATCAACGAATCGGTGCCGTATCCGCGCCACTACCTGAACCTCTATTCCGAGACCAAGGCCGCCGCGGAGCGCACCGTCCTCGCCGCCGACACCCCGGGTTTCACCACCTGCGCGCTACGGCCGCGCGCGATCTGGGGAGCCGGCGACCGCTCCGGCCCGATCGTGCGCCTGCTCGGCCGGACCGCACAGGGGCGCCTGCCCGATCTGTCGTCCGGCCGCTCGGTCCGGGCCTCGCTGTGCCATGTGGACAACATCGTGCACGCCTGTCTGGGCGCCGCCGACTCCGACCGGGTCGGCGGCAAAGCGTATTTCGTCGCCGATGCGGAGCGGACCGACGTCTGGGCCTTCCTGGCCGAGGTGGCGGGCGGGCTCGGCTACCCGGCTCCCAGCCGCCGGCCGGATCCGCGTGTGCTGGCGGCCGCCGTGTCGGTGATCGAAACGGTCTGGCGCATACCGGCGATCGCACGGCGCTGGTCGCCACCGCTGTCACGTTACGTGGTGGCGCTGCTGACCCGCACCGCGACCTACGACACCGGCGCGGCGGCACGCGATTTCGGTTACGCGCCGATCATCGACCGCGAACAGGGCCTGGCCCGGTTCCTGTCCTGGCTCGAATCCGAGGGCGGCATCGAGAAACTCACCCGCGAGCTGCGGTAACGCAGAGTCAGGAGCCGATCATGAGTACCGTCTTCCGGCGGCGGATCTCCCCCACCGAGCGCATGTACTTCCCGATGCGCGATATGGCCCCGCCGTTTCTGATGCAACTCGCGATCCCGGGAACCGGGACCCTGGACGCGGAGGCGCTGCGCCGGGCGGTCGCGGTCGCGGCCGCCGCCTGTCCGGGTGCCCGGCTGCGACGCGAGGGCAAGTACTGGGTGGACACCGGCGTGCCCCCTGCCGTGCGCGATATTCCCGGACATGTCGTGAACTACGACCGGCTCGAGGCCGACCCGGTCCTCGCGTCGGCGATCGGCCCCACCCCGGAAACCACCTGTGAGGTGCTGCTGCTGACCGGCGACCCGGTCACCGTGATCTTCCGGGTGTTCCACGGCGTCATGGACGGGATGGGCATGGTGCTGTGGACTCGCAACGTCCTCGCCGCGCTGCGCGGCGAACAGCCGGAAGAACTTCGCGACCCGGTCGCCGACCGGGAACTGGTGCGGCGGCTCGGCGCACCGGGACGTCCCACCGCCATGATTCCCCGATTCCGCTCGGCGGTCGGCCACGGCCGTCAGGAGGTGGGCAGCCCCCGGCATCTGCTGCGGCACCGCAGTATCGGGGCCACCGGCCCCGGTGCGGTGGCGCGAGTGTCGGCACTGCTGGCCGACGCCGCGGGCAGCACGCAGCGGATCATGGTGCCGGTCGATCTGCGCCGCCACGACGCACAGCTGCGGTCGACGGCGAATCTGGCGTTGCCGCTGTTCCTCGACGTCCGGCCCGGCCAGGATTGGCGACAGGTGCGCGAACACATGCGTGCGGGTCTGCGGGACCGCACCGAACTCAATCAGTTTGCCGCCGGCGCGATCGCCAACGCACCGCACGCCGTCGGCCGCACCATTCTGCGTACGACCAACGTGCTCGGCGCCCGCTTCGGACGCAACCTCGCCTCGGCGACGGTGTCGCATATGGGCCGCTTCGATCTCGGCGCGCTGGCGGTGCCCGGCTGGTCGCCCACGTCGGTGCGGGTGCTGCCCCAGCACAGCGTCGCGATGCCGCTGCTGTTCGCGATGGTGGAGGCGGGCGGCCGTACCGAGCTGACGGTCTCCGCGCGCAACGGCCGCGACATCGAGGATCGGCTCGAAGCGCTGCTGGACCGCATCGCCTCCACACTGGAAAGCGAACTGCCGCAACCGGATTCGGCCCTCGCATGACGCGCTGGGCGCGGCTGGTCGGCACCCGCCCGAAACTGGTGCTGCTCGCGGCGATCGGTTTCGCGATCGTGTGCGGACTGTTCGGCGCCGACGTCCAGCAGCGGGTGAGCGCGGCCGGATTCGCCGATCCCGGAAGCGAATCCGCGCTCGTCGACCGGGTGGTCACGGCACATCTGGGCCGGCAGAACCCCGATGTGATCGCGATCTTCACCGCGCCCGACGGACAGGACCTCGCCGCACTGGGCCCGCGCGTCCAGCAGGCGGTCGACCACATCGATTCGGCGCTGCTGGCGCAGCCGGTGCAAACCTATTGGAACAATGCTCCACCGCAACAGAATTTCCTGCGGTCGGCGGACGGACGGCAGGGGCTGGCCGTGGTGTTCGCCGCCGGCGACGACAATCAGCGCATCGCCGCCTATCACGACATCGCCGCGGCGCTGACCGTTCCCGGCGTCTCGGTGCGATTCACCGGCTACAGCGCCCTGGCCGACGAGATCGACCGGCAGTCCCGCCACGATCTGGTGCTCGCCGAATCCGTCTCGCTGCCGGTCACAGCGGTGATTCTGGTGCTGGTGTTCGGCGGGGTGGTCGCCGCCGGCCTGCCGCTGCTGGTGGGTGTGCTCGCCGTCGTGGGCTCACTGGGCGCGGTCGCGGTGATCGCGCACGTCACCGAGGTGAGTGTCTTCGCCGTGAACGTCGCCTCGCTGCTGGGACTCGGCCTGGCCATCGACTACGGGCTGTTCGTGGTCACCCGATTCCGCGAGGAACTCGCCACGGGTGCCGCGGTTTCCGAGGCGGTGACCCGCACCCTGGCCACAGCCGGCCGGACCGTGGGATTCTCGGCACTGCTGCTGGCCTGCGCCTTCGCCGGAACCTTCGTTTTTCCGCAGGCGGTACTGCGATCGCTGGGTTTCGGGGCCATCGCGGCGGTACTGCTGGCCGCGGGACTGTCGCTGACCGTCCTGCCCGCCGCGCTCGCCCTGCTCGGTCACCGCGTCGGCGCCTGGAGCTGGCGCCGCGACGCCTTCGAACGCGGCCGGCGCCGCGCCGAGCGATGGTGGGGCCGCGTGGTGGACGCGGTGGTGCGCCGGCCCGGCGTCGTGGCCGTCACCGTCGGCGGGCTGCTGCTCGTGCTCGCCACGCCGCTCCTGGGCGTGCGGCTGGGCGATGTCGACCACACGGCCCTCCCGGCGGGCAATGCCGTGCGCGCCGGTGTCGACGAACTCGCCACGCGTTTCCCGCAGGCCGGTAGCGGCGCGACCGTCCTGCTGCGCGGTGACGGCGCCCCACCCGACTCCCGCCCCACCGCCGCCGCGATCCGGGCGCTCGGCGCGGTCCCGGGTGTACACGACGTGCAGCGACTCGCCACGGTGGACGACGCGGTGGTGCTGCACGCGGCCTTGAACGACCCGGACCGCTCCCCCGCCGCCATCGAAACCGTCACGCGCATAAGGAATCTCGAGCCGCCGGACGGCGTCGAGATCCAAGTCGGCGGCGATACCGCGGCCACCGTGGACAGCGTCGCGGCCATCACCTCTCGGATGCCGCTGATGATCGCGGTGATGGTGCTCGCCACGCTGATCCTGCTCGGCGCGGCGTTCCGCTCGGCGGTGCTGCCGGTGAAGGCGGTACTGCTGGCATTCCTCAGCCTGGCCGCCACCTTCGGCATCCTGACCTGGATCTTCTGCCGGGGCCATCTCGCCGATCTGCTGCACGTGAGCGTGGGACCGCTCTCGGCGGGGATGATGGTGCTGATCATCGCCGTCGTCTTCGGGCTCTCGACCGACTACGAGGTCTTCCTGCTCTCGCGCATGGTCGAGGCCCGTCACGACGGTTGCGACACCGTGACCGCGGTCCGCACCGGCACGGTCCGCACCGCCCGCGTGATCACCGCCGCCGCAACGCTTCTGGTGTTCATCACCGGCGCCTTCACGCTGTCCCCGCTGACGCCGATGCGATTCCTCGGCCTCGGCATGATCCTGGCGCTGGTCATCGACGCCACGCTGGTGCGGATGCTGCTGGTGCCGGCGCTGGTGCGATTGATGGGCCCGCTGAACTGGTGGCCGATGCGGCCCGCCGGGGACCGTTACCCCGAAGGTAATGGACCTCGCGCACGCGTCCGGGCAAGCTCGACATCATGATCGATACCGAAGGAACCCGGCTGTTCCACAGCACCATGCCGTTCACCGAGAAGCTCGGCGTCGAGGTGCTCGAGCACGGGCCGAAGCTGGTGCGCAGCCGGCTCGCCTGGGACGAGAGCCTGTGCACACTCGGCGGCGTCCTGCACGGCGGAGTACTGATGTCGCTGGCCGACGCCACCGGCGCGGTGTGCGCGTACCTGAATCTGCCGGAGGGCAAGCAGGGCACCACGACCGTGGAGTCGAAGACGAATTTCCTGCGGGCGATCCGGTCCGGCTACGCGGTGGCCTCGTCGACGCCGCTGCACGCGGGGCGCAGCTTCATCGTGGTGGAAACCGAAATCCACGACGACGCAGGCAAACTCGTCGGCAAGGTCACCCAGACCCAGGCGGTGTTGTGAGCGCGAGTGCGCTCATCCAGGGCCGGGTCCGGCGCTGATCGCCATCCGCCCCAGGTTGCGGCGGGTGGCGATCCGATCGACGACGGCATCCAGCTCGGTCCAGTCACGCACCTCGACGTGGGGACGTATCACCTTCTCGTCCAACAGCTTCCACAACCGCGCCCGATACTGCTCGATCAGTTCGGGTTCGGTCCGCGACAGCAGTCCCATCGAGAAGCCCGTGACCGTTTTGAGGTCGCCCAGCAGCGTGGACGTGTCGACCGCGCCACCACCGGCGCTGTAGGCGACCAGCGTGCCGTGCGGGCCCAGGCTGTTCACCCCGCGCTGCACCAGGTCACCGCCGACGCCGTCGAGCACGATGTCGACGGCACGGGGCCACGGATCGTCGTAGGTCAGCACGTCATCGGCGCCGCACTGCCGCACGAAATCGAATTTTCCGGTCGATCCGACGGCGGCGACCACCCGGGACGCTCCCGCCGCTCGTGCGAGCTGGAGCGCCAGATGTCCGGCTCCGGACGCGGCGGCGGTGATCAGAACCGAGGCGCCCGCAACGGTTTTCGCCGCGTGCACCACCCCCATCGCGACCAGGCCGCCACGCACCACGGCCAGGGCGTCGGCCGCCGGCACATCGGCCGGTATCTCGGTCACCATCGCCGTTACGGCACAGACGTATTCGGCGTACAACGAGGCGAACACCACCCCGCCCACCCTGGCTCCGATCCAGGATTCCGCGACGCCGGGGCCCACCGCGACCACCGTCCCGACCATCTCACCGCCCGGATTCGCCTCGGCATCGGCCCGCAGCATCCGCACCAAGCCGACACCTACACCGGTCAATTCGGTGCGGACCAGCACTTGTCCCGGTCCGGGCTCGGGCCGTTCGACCTCCACGAGCCGGGAGCGGGCGAGGCGATCCGCCGCGGGAGAGAACTGAATTGCGCGCACTGACAGTGCCTTTCGACCTGGAGCGGCAGATGGCCGCGGGCTGATGCTCGAAGTGACTCAACAGCTGTTACGGGGCAACATCCTTACCTCCTCGAAATTCTTACTACCGACGTAAGATAGGCGACCGCGCCGCGGTAGGTCAAGGCGATTTTTATGTCGGTGGTAATATTTCGGCCATGGCCAGTGCGACGCCCGGACTGCGGGAAACCAAGAAGCAGCAGACCCGCCAGGAGATTTCCGACACCGCGACCAGGCTGTTCATCGAGCGCGGATTCGAGGCGACCACCATCGCGGAGATCGCGGAGGCCGCGCGGGTGGCGAAGAAGACCGTCACCAACTACTTCCCGCGCAAGGAGGATCTGGCGCTGGACCATCACGAGCAGTTCGTCGGCGCACTCGCCACCGCGGTCACCGCCCGTGCCGCCGACGAATCGGCACTCGACGCGCTGCGCCGCCTGTTCCGTTGCGCGGCACAGGATTACGCGGCCGACGTCGGATTCTCGGGACCGGAGTTCAGCCGCATGCTCGCCGACAGCCCGACACTCACCGCGCGGGTGCGCGAGCTGCACGAGTTGCGCGAGCAGGCCCTGGCCGAGGTGCTGCCCGGAGACGACCTGCTGCGCCGGACGGCGGCCGCCCAATTGGCGGCGGCCTGCCGGCTGCTGTTCCAGCGCATTCAGCAGCTGCAGCTGTCCGGCGCGCCTCGGCGCCGGGTCGCGGCCACCGTCACCGCCGAGGCCGAGCGCATCTTCGATCTGCTGGAACCGGCCTTCGGCGAGTACGGGCGTGCTCCGAGGGATGACTCCGAGTGAATGCCTCAGAGTGAGCGCAGGCGCGGCACCAGCTCCGCGGCGCGTTCGGCGTATTCGACCGGATTCCGGTCCGGCATGATGTCGAATTGCGTAATGCCCAGCGCCGCATAGCGTTCGGCGTCGGCGACGAAGGCGTCCGGATCGTCCACGACCGGGCCGATGTAGGTGGCGGTCTTGCGGATAGCGTCGTAATCGCGCCCCTCCGCCTTGCAGTGGACGCGCAGCACATCGAGTTTGCGCGTGACGTCCTCGGGCGAGGAGGCGAACAGATTGCAGGCGTCGGCGTAGCGGGCGACCAGCAGCAGCGTCTTCTTCTCACCACCACCACCGATCAGGATCGGCGGCCGCGGACGGCTCAACGGCGCGGGTACGCACAGCGTTTCGTCGAGCTGATAATGCGCGCCCCGATACGGGCCGTTGTCGTCGCTCCACATCTGCAGGCAGATCTGCAGTGTCTCCTCGAGCCGTTCGAAGCGCTCCCCCATCGGCACCAGCGGCACACCCAGCCCGCGCTGCTCCCGCTCGTACCAGGAGGCTCCGATGCCGAGCTGCGCCCGCCCGCCGGACAGCACATCGAGGGTGGTGACGATCTTGGCGAGCAGACCGGGATGCCGATACATCACACCGGTCACCAGCACGGCCAGACGCATCCGCTCGGTCAGCGCGGCCACGTACCCCAGGGTCGTGTAGGCCTCGAGCATCGGCTCCTCGGCCACCCCGGTGTGTTCCATCTGGAAGTAGTGATCCATCACCGTGAATTCGGTGAAACCGGCCTCCTCGGCGATCCGCGCGGTCTCCGCGATGGCACCCGCGGTACGCGCCGGATCTGCGGGAGTCGAGAAGTTCCAGTAGTGCAGACTCAGTTCCATGACGCCTCGATTCTGCGCAGCGGTGGACAGGTGTCGATACCCGCACACAGCCTATCCATCGCGCGGTCGCGACAATGCGGTCCAGTCGGGCGAGATCGGGCCCGCACGACAGCGGAAACACCCGGATACGGCGCCGGCTCGCACACCGTAACTCGTTCGATACTGGTTAATTGCCCGCTATCGCATCCACTGGATTTATCCTGCCCACATGACAACCAGCAAAGAGGGAGTTTACGTGGGGCCATTGCACCAATTGGCCCGTGGCGCATGGCAATCATTGCTGGTCATCGGCCTGCTGTCGGTGATCGTCGGGATTATCGTGCTCGTCTGGCCCGGTCCGACGCTCGCCGTGGCCGGCATCCTGTTCGGCGTCTACCTGCTGATCTCGGGAATTCTGCAGTTGATCGCCGCCTTCGGCCCGCACGTCAGCACCGGCTACCGGGTGCTGACCCTCATCAGCGGCATCCTGTCGTTCATCCTCGCCTTCTTCGCCTTCCGCAGCATCGGCAACTCCCTGGTGTTGCTGGCTCTGTGGATCGGCATCAGCTGGCTGTTCCGCGGCATCGCCGCCATGGTCGCGGGAGCCGAAGCGCCGCAAGGGGTCCCGGGCCGCGGCTGGGCGATCTTCTTCGGCATTCTGCTGTTGATCGGCGGTATCGCACTGGTGGTCTGGCCCATCCACTCGATCACCGTGCTGGCACTGGTCGTCGGGTGGTGGCTGATCTTCATGGGCGTGATGGAGATGATCTACGCCATCGAGGTCCGCAGCGTGGCCAAGAAGACTCCCGCCGAGCTGTGATCGGCCGGCACGACCCCTTCGCCCCGGGCGCGAATCCGCCTGGGGCGACGTCGTGTCCGGGGCCGTGGATTCGGACGGGAATACCCGCATAACGGCCGGTCACACACTCTTGCGCCAGTCCGGTGACTATAGGCACATGCGCCTGCGGACAGGGCCTTTCCCTGCTACGGTCGGGTCCCCTACAGGTTGCCCGCAAGGAGATTCACCATGGGTATCATCACGATGATCATCATCGGCCTCATCGCCGGTGCGATCGCTCGCCTCCTGGTTCCCGGTAAGGAGAACTTCGGCTGGATTCTGACCATCGTGCTAGGCATCGTCGGCGGTTACGTCGGCGGGACCCTGGGCAGTCTGGTCTTCGCCCCGCACAAGTTCAGCGTCCACCCGCCCGTCCAGCACACTTTCCTCGGCGCGATCGTCGGTGCCGTGATCATTCTGGTCATCTACAAGGCGATACGCAGTCGCGCCTGAGCGCACGAACAACGGGCCCGGCTTCCTCGCGGAGCCGGGCCCGTTGCCGTCGCGGGTCAGGGCCGGCAGACCGCCGACTGTGCATGACCGCCGATCTGCGAAAACAGTCCGCGCGGGAACAGGATTCCGTACAGCGAGACATCGAGGGAGCACAGATACGCGGTGGCGTAGGTGCCGTCGCCGGAGAACTTGCCGACGTCGGACAGAATTCCGGGCAGATCGATCGCGGCCTGATCCAATTTCGCGCCGTTGTCGATCAGCAGCGTCAGCGCGTCGCGGGTCGAGTTCTGCGCGGGAACCAGTTTGGGCTGTACCTGCTGGACCATCGCCACCAAACTCTCACTGGCGGTGGCGATCCGGGTCGTCGAGGCCAGCAGCGACTGCCCCTGGTCGTAGAGTCCGCTGATCAGCGCCCGGGTCTGGGTGATCAGGGTTTCCAGTTCGTCGCTGCGCCGGGCCAGACCCGACATCACTCCGGACAGGTTGGTGATGATGTCTTTCAGGATCGCGTCGCGACGCTCGAAGTCCGAGGCCAGTGCGGCGGCCTGGGTGATGAAGGTGGACAGTGATACGCCGTCGCCCTGCAGCGCCTGGATCAACGTCGTCGACAGGTCGTTCACCTGTTCCGGAAGCAGATTTTCGAACAGCGGCTGAAAGCCGTTGAGGAACGCCGAGATATCGAAGGACGGTTCGGTGCGTTCGAGTGGAATCCGGCCACCGGCCGCGAGCAGGCGCGAATCCGGTGCGGTACCGGGCGCCAGCGCGAGATACCGCTGGCCGATGAGGTTTTGATAGCGGACCAGCGCCTTGGTGTCGGTGTAGAGGTGCTGATCGCGCTGCACGTCGAAGGTCACCTTCGCCAGGTGCTTGTTGGTCTGAGGATTGACATCGAAGCCGATCTCGGCGACCTTGCCGACCCGTACACCGGCGATGCGCACGTCGTCGTTGGGCCGCAATCCGAGCACATCGCTGAAGATCGCCGAATAACGGTCGGTCGGGCCGTTCACGGTGCGCGCCAGGGTATTCCAGATGACCACCGTGACCAGAATCGAGACGATGGCGAATGCGCCGAACCCGAGTGCCTGCTTGCGGATACTCATCGGCATCCGGAACCACGGACGAGCAAAACCACGCCTCCTCGAACTTCCACACGAAACCCGAAACGCCGGCAATGATTGCGCTGACCGCAGGCACTGTAGTCGGAGGCGCCCGGTTGTGACCTACGCCACGCCGGTCGGAGACGACAACAGCCCGGCGCTCAGCGCGCCGGGCTGTTGTGCGGACGGTACGAGGGGACGTACCGGAGTATGGATCAGTCCACGATCGAGCCGTTGGAGGCCGCGCGCTGCTTCGCGGCGCGGGCCGCCTTCCGCTCGGCACGGATCTGTTCGAGTTCCTGTTCGAGGCTGTCCGCGATGCGGAACTGGCCGGTGTCGTAGGCGCTCAGCGGATCCGAGTCGTCGTCGGAGGCATCGGATTTCGGCGGCTTGCTCGGCTTGCCGTCGGCGACCGAATCCGCCGCATCGGTGTCGGACCGGCGACTCGAGGACTTCTTCGGGGTCCAGATGTCCGGCTCGACGATCGGATCGACCGTCTCCACCGTGCGCGCGGATTCGGGGGCCGGAGCCTCGGATGTGGTGTCGCCGGCGCCCGGCAGCGCGGCCATCGGGGCCGGGCGGGTGTCGGGCGCGGCCTGCCGGATGAAGCTGACGAAGGTCGGCATGCTGCGGCGAATCTGTTCGGCCGGGTCGGGCAGATCGCGGATCTGATCGGTGGCCTGGGTGATGGCCTGGCCGTAGCGCTGGCTGGCCGCGTCGTGCACCAGCAGCGCCACACCGATCATCACCGGCGCCACGGCGTGCACGCCGACGTTGTACCAGTCGCCGCTGCGCAGGTACGGGTAGGTGTTGAGGCCGACGGTCAGCGCCAGCAGGGCCAGTTCGGCGAGCGCGACCTGACGGCGGCTCTCCAGGATGCCCCATTCGGCGACCTTGTTGGTGCCGATCATGATGATGACCAGGCAGACGCTGATCATGCCTTCGAGCAGGTAGCTGAACCAGTACAGCGGATCGGTGGGGCCGCCGGGAGCGATGTTGTGCTGCACGTTGACCGCCGACCACAACATGCCGGCGATGACCACACCCGCGAGAGCGCGCATCGACCAGGCGCGATGCCGATACAGCGACGCGACCTTCGCGTGCGGGCTGGATTCTCGTCTCTGCGCCGCAATTGCCTTGCGGGCCATCAACAGATCTCGCATATCGGCCTTCGCGATCGCTTCGGAGGTCTGCCTGGCGCGGTCGGACGTCGATGCCGCCGCCTGGACATTTTTCCAGCGCTGTTCGCGTTCCTGCTCGCGGATCTTCTCCGCGAGTTCACGTTCGGCCTGCAGCTCGTTCTCGGAGAGGGCCTCGGTCAGCGCGGGATCGAACTGGTACGCAAGCCGCCCGCGGGCCTTCTCGACCCGTCGCGCGAGCTGCCTGACCTCATCTTCTCCCGGGTGTTCGACGGTCAACTAGACCACCGCCCGGTGAGATACGGTGGCCGGCAAGTGTTCACGAAGTGGGAACGGCACATGCCATTCATAGTCGATGAACCGCCATCTGCGAAACTGCGGATTAGCCCCAATGCCAGACTTATTCGGCGTGTCGCGCGCGGCACGCCGATTCGGCGTGTCGCAACGGGTCTGCGAGGCACGAAGTTTCGCCCGATTCCGGCTGTTCAGACAGAGCGGTCGGCTCGCGGCAGCAGCGTCGGATTCGGGCAGCCGCAGCGGAAGACTCGGGGCGAAGACGCCGCGGGACAACCGGGCGCAGCCGCAGCGACCGGCTCAGGCTCCAGCCCGGCGGCAGGCTCGAGCCGTAACAGCACCAACAGGCTCACGCCCGCAGAAGTAACAGCAAGCTCACGCCCCAGCCCCAGCAGCAAGCTCACGGCGCGGACACAGTGGCAAGCTGACGCTCCAACCACCGCAGCAGCCTCACGCCCCAGGCGCAGCGACAGGCTCACGCCGCGGCGTCAACGGCAGATTCAGGCTCCAGCCGCAACAGCAGGCTCACGCCGCACCGGGCGGCGGGCTCAGGCCGCGGCGGCGCGGGCGAGCATCCGGCGCACCTCGTCCGGATCCTCCACGTCGACGACGATCCGGCTGAATTCGGTGCCGGTCAGCTCGATGCGCACGCCACGCCCGTCGAAGCGGGTATCCCAGAACTCCTTGCGGCCTTTGCCGCGGAAGACACCGGCCGCGATCACGCCCGGGAAGAAGGTGCCCGGGGCGCGCATCCACGGCGGCCGCAGATCCACCTCGGCGGGCGCGACGGCGGCGATGTGGGACAGATCGAAGCGCACGCGTTCGCACAGCGAGAGCAACCGGTGGGTGCCACGGACATGGACCGTGACCGTCGTACCCGTGATCTCGATATCGACCATCGCACACCTCATCTCGCCGAGTGGTCCTCGGGATCCATGGTGCCGAGCGGTCCTGATCGGAGTCTGTGCCGATCCTTTGAAATCTCTCAGATTTGCGAGTCCGGTTACCTGCCGCGATCTGCGAGGATGCGCTGTTCCAGCCGCTGTGTCAACGACCGCACCCGCTCGTCGGCGCTCAGCTTGTGGTCGAGGGCCACGTTCACCACGCCCCGCAGCAGGGCGTACGGCTCCCATCCCGCGGGCGCCACGGTGCGCGCGGACCGGCGTTCGATCGCCCCGGCGATCACCTCGGCGGCCCGCCGGGCGGTGATGCGCTGATCCAGCGGCCAGGGCAGCAGCGCGCCGAATTCGGCGCCCAGTTCGTCCTCGTCCAGAGTGTCGTGGGTCATCGCCGTCTCCACCACACCGAAATAGGCGATCCCGGCCGTGGCGCCCGTTCCGCCGAGCTCCACCCGCAGCGCGCGGCCCAGCTGTTCCACCCCGGCCTTGCTCACCATGTACGGCGAACCGCCCATTCCGGGGGCGAACGCGGCGCACGAGGAGACCACGACGACGTGGCCGTGCGCCGCGATGACGTCGTCGAGCGCGGGCTGGATGGTGTTGAAGGCGCCGGTGAGGTTGATCGCCAGCACCCGGTCGAATTCCTCGGGATCGAGCAGCCGCACGGTGGCCGGGCGCGGGACCACGCCGGCGTTGGCCACCACCACATCGATGCGCCCAAAGTTCTCCCGCACCTGTCCGACGGCCAGCCGCACCCCCTCCCGGTCGGCCACGTCGACGGTGATCGCGACCGCGCGGATGCCCAGTGCGGCCGCGCTCGCGCGCACGGCTTCGGCGTCGATATCGAGCAGCGCGACGTAGGCGCCGCGGTCGTAGAGCAGCCGGGCCAGCTCGTAGCCGATGCCGGCGGCGCCGCCGGTGATTATCACGACCTTGTCGCGCACGTCGAGTCGCTCACCCCCGCCGAGCACCGGGGCCAGCAGCGTGCGCACCATATCGAACGGTCCTGTGATCATCGGATACTGCTCATCTCTGCGGTGGTCGGATCCGGTACGTGTTGCGACAGCAGGTAGGAGTCCGCGTCGAAACTCGCTACGCGACGGCGGTATTCGAAACTCCAGTTCGGATACAGCCCGGCGTTCTCGCCCTTGTCGGTGGTGTAGTAGCTGTCGCAGCCGCCGCCCAGCCACACGGTATCGCGACTGCGCTGCCGCATCTCGTCGAGGAACCGGTCCTGCACCGAGGCACGGACCTCGACACGATCGACAGCGTTGTCGCGCAGGGTTTTCAGCGCGTCGACGATATAGGCGATCTGCGATTCGATCATGAAGATCGCGGACTGGTTCCCCGCGGCGCCGAACGGGCCGAGGGTCAGGAACATATTGGGGAAACCCGCGATCGCCGCGCCCAGATAACTGCTGGGCCGGCGGCGGTAGTGGTCGGCCACGGTCAGCCCGCCGACGCCCTCGATCCGCTCGTAGAGCTTCGGTATCGCACCGAACCCGGTGCCCCAGACGATGGTGTCGACCGGATACTCCGCACCATCGGTGGTGACGATCGATCCGGGACGGATCTCGGCGATCGACTCGGTCACCACCTCCACATTGTCGCGGGTGAGGGCCGGGTAGTACGCATCGGAGAAGATCGCGCGCTTGCAGCCGATCATGTAGTCGGGAGTCAGTTTCCGCCGCAGGGCAGGATCGTGGACCTGGCGGCGCAGCTGCATCCGCGAGAGCGCCTGGAACGGATGGCGGAAGCGGCGGTCGACGAATCCGACCAGGCCGAAACTCTCGATACCCGCGTAGTAGGCGCCCCGGAGCGCGGTGCCCAGCAGCGGTAATCGGCGCAGCAGTGCGCGCTCCACGCCGAGGGTGGACCGATCCAGGCGGGAGACGATCCACGGGGCCGAGCGCTGGAACACCGTGAGCCGCCGCACCTTCGGCGCGATCTCCGGAATGAACTGCACCGCGGAGGCCCCCGTGCCGATCACGGCGACCCGCTCGCCGGTCAGGTCGTGCTCGTGGTCCCAGTGCAGCGAGTGGAACTGGGCGCCGCGGAAGGTCTCGCGCCCCGGCATATCCGGAATCTTCGCCTCGCTGAACGGGCCGACCGCCGAGATCAGCACATCGGCGCTGAGCACTCCCCGGTCGGTGCGCACGAGCCACCGCCGCCGCCCTTCGTCCCACTGCGCGCGCTCCACGTCGGTGCCGAAGCGCATATGCCGCACCACATCGTGGCGTTCGGCGACGTCGCGCAGATAGCCGAGGATCTCGGGCTGGCGTCCGTACGTGCGCGACCAGTCGGGATTCGGCGCGAAAGAATAGGAGTAGAGGTGCGAGGGCACATCGCAGGCGCACCCGGGATAGGTGTTGGCCTGCCAGGTGCCGCCCAGATCGTCGGCGCGTTCGAGAATCAGGAAGTCTTCGAATCCGGCCGCGCGCAACGACACCGCGAGGCCGATTCCGGCGACTCCGGCGCCGATCACCGCGATCGGCGTATGTTCGGCGGGGGCGCTCTCGGATACTGCCATCGTCGAATTCCTTTCGGTGCGGGCCTCGTTGCCCGAAACGACCGGTCTCGTACTCACAGGTCGAGTTCGAGGGAGTCACCCGCCGCGCGGGAGACGCAGGTGAGCATCGTCGTCTCGCGCTCGGCGGGACTCAGCCGCCGATCTCGATGGTCGACAGCGCCCGCGTGCACGGTCACCGCGCAGGTACCGCAGAAACCCTGGCGGCACGAGTAGGCGACGTCGGGCAGGACCCGGCCGATGGCCGCCAGTGCCGATTCGTCGGCGGCCACGTCCACGGTGTGACCGCTGCGCCGCAGCCGGATTCGGAACGGGCGGCCGTGCTGGACCGGCAGCGGGGAGAACCGTTCGGTGTGGACCGAAACGGTCGGCTCGTGGGCGGCGTCGGTGTTCAGCGCGGCGGCCATCAGCGGCGGCGGACCGCAGACGTAGATCGCGGTGCCGCGCGGCACGTCGGCCAGGATCAGATCGAGATCGGCGACACCGAATTCGTCGTCGGGACGGATCTCGAGCCGTCCGCCGCGGTGGGCCGACAGCTCGTCGAGGAACGGCATCGTGGCCCGGCTGCGGCCGAGATAGACCAGCCGCCAATCGATTCCGCGCCGTTCGGCGTCGGCCACCATCGGCAGCAGCGGCGTGATTCCGATACCGCCGGCCACGAAGACATAGTGCGGGGCATCGATATATCCGAAGGCGTTGCGCGGCCCACGCACTCGCAACCGGTCCCCCACCGCCACGTCGCGATGGATCTCGTCGGATCCGCCGCCGCCGTCGGGCAGGTGGCGCACGGCGATGCGATAGGTTCCGCGGTCGGCCGGGTCGCCGTTGAGCGAATACTGCCGCTGCCGCCCGGAGGGCAGGAGCACATCGATGTGCGCGCCCGGAACCCAGCTCGGCAACCGTTCGCCGTAGGGAGCGACCAGCGTCAGCACGACGACGTCCGCAGCCCGCATCTCGCGCCGGGCCACGATCAGCTCGCGCTCGAAACCGCTGCGCCGCACCGGATTCGGTCGCGACAACACCTCGATTCGCGGTTCCGTGGTGACGCCGCGCTTGTACAGGTCGAAGATCGCGCCGACCGCCCGCAGCGGTAGCGACGGCCGATACCCCGGCCGCTCGGCGGCCACCGGGTACGCCACTGCCGTCACCGCCGGCCCTCGCGCGCCGCCGGCGACTGCGCGAGATAGCGCAGCGCGTTGTCCATACTCCCGAGCTGGGAGGGGTGGAATCCGGGCCGCAGGTACCGCGGAATCTCGGTCAGGAAGGTCGACATCCGCGGCACCACGCCGCGGGCGGAGGCGCTGAGGAATTGCAGCGGCCAGAACCGCCCCTTGCGCGGATCGGGATCCTTGCCGAACAGATAGCCGCCCGCGATCACGAACAGAACCATCAGCGACGAGCTGGCCAGCACGGCCGTGCGGGCCTTGCGCAGATATCCGCCGTCGACGTGCATATACGCGTCGTAGACCACGCTGCGGTGTTCGACCTCCTCCGCGCCGTGCCAGCGAATCAGGTCCAGCATCGCCGGATGCATGTTCTTGGCCTCGAGCACGTCGTTGGTCAGCAGCCACTCTCCGATGACCGCGGTGTAGTGCTCCATCCCGGCGAACAGGCCCAGCCGCTCGCACAGCCACTCGTATTTGGCGCGGCCGGTCAAGCCGTGATCACCGAGTAGGCGATCGACCAGCCAGGCCACCGTCTCCACCATCGGGGCCACGTCGAGCCCGAGCGCTTCCAGGTGGCGGCGCGCCTGCGCGTGCGAGCTGGCGTGCTGATTCTCCTGCCCGATGAAGCCCTGCACCTCTTCGCGCAGCCGCTCGTCGTCGATATAGGGCAGCGCTTCGGCCAGGGCCGCGGCCATCGCGCGTTCCCCCTCCGGGAGAACCAGGTGCATCACGTTGATGATGTGAGTGGCCATGACCTCGCCCGGAATGTAGTGCATGGGGACGGAGTCGAAATCGAATCGCACATCGCGGGCCCTGATCGCATGGGCTTGGTCGTCGTAGACCGAGGTGTTCATGTCGCGTCCTTGCGGGTGGTCGAAGCGATGCTCCGACGGTAATGTTGACATCACTGGATGTCAACAGCAGCCGATGTCAACAAAACGCCTTGTCGCCGCCCCCCGGTAGCATCACCGCCATGGCCGATTCGCCGCACACTCCGAAAACGGGCAGCCGCCCCTGGCGTGGACGCGAACCGGCGGACCGCATCGCCGCACGTCGCGAACGGCTACTGCAGGCCGGTTACGAGCTCATGGCCGGCGTCGGCGCGGCCGAGACCTCGATGCGCGGAGTATGCCGACAGGCCGGGCTCACCGAACGTTATTTCTACGAGAGTTTCGCCAATCTCGACGATCTGATGACCACCGTCCTCGAGAACACCGTCGAACAGTGCCGGGATCGACTGCTCGCCGCACTGGCCGAAGCACCCGAGGAGCGAGACCTGCTGTTCGGTCACGTGGTGCGCGCGTTCACAGATTTCCTCACCGAGGATCCCCGGCGTGGGCGCATCCTGTTCGTCGAATCGATCGCCACCCCGGCGCTGACCCGGCGCGGCAGCGAGCTGGTCGCGGTGATCACCGGGCCGATCGCGGCGGTGATCGCCGCCGACGACACCGACACACCGGCTCCCGACGAGACCGACGCGACGCTCAACGCGATGGCCATCTTCGGCGCGCTCGCCTACTGCTACCGCCCGTATCTGATCGGCGATATCACCATCGACCGCGACCGCTTCGACAACCACGCCGCCGCGATCATCCGGCAGCTCAGCACCGTGCGCTCGGCGCCGGTCCTGCGCTGAGCGCCCCTTTCCGACTTCCATCCCGCACGCCACTCCGGCGCCGCCGGAACCGGTGCCGGACCTTGCCTCGTCCACCCTTCCGTAGTAGCGTCCAGACACGTGTCCATCAACGATGGATCCGGAATGCGGAAGGATTTCTCATGACGTTGGTCAAGCCGCGGCAGGTCTCCGGGGGCGAACACGAGCACGGCCACCTCGAAGAGTTCCGCACCGATCCGATCGCGCTGATGCAGCGGGTGCGCGCGGAGTGCGGCGATGTGGGTTCGTTCCGGCTGGCCGACAAGGACGTCATCCTGCTCTCCGGCGCCGAGGCGAACGAATTCTTCTTCCGCGCGGCCGACGAGGATCTCGACCAGGGCGCCGCCTACCCGTTCATGAAGCCGATCTTCGGCGACGGTGTGGTCTTCGACGCCAGCCCCGAACGCCGCAAGGAGATGCTGCACAACCAGGCCCTGCGCGGTGACTTCATGCGCGGGCACGCCGAGACCATCGCGCACGAGGTGCACCGGATCCTCGAAGGCTGGGGCGACGAGGGCGAAATCGACCTGCTCGAGTTCTTCGCCGAGCTGACGATCTACACCTCCTCGGCCTGCCTGATCGGCAAGAAGTTCCGGGAGGAACTCGACGAGCGGTTCGCGCACCTGTATCACGAACTCGAGCGCGGCACCGACGCGCTGTGTTACGTCGACCCCTACGCGCCCATCGAGAGCTTCCGGCGCCGCGACGAGGCGCGGGCGAAACTGGTCGAACTGGTCCAGGAGATCATGAACGGCCGCATCGCGAACCCGCCGCAGGGCAAAGAGGATCGCGACATGCTCGATGTGCTGGTCTCGATCCGCGACGAACAGGGCGAACTGCGCTTCTCCGCCAGCGAGATCACCGGCATCTTCATCTCGATGATGTTCGCCGGACACCACACCACCTCCGGTACCGCGGCGTGGACCACCATCGAGTTGCTGCGCAATCCCGAGGTGCTGGCCCGGGTCGTCGGCGAACTCGACGAGCTCTACGCCGACGGCCAGGACGTGAGTTTCCATGCGCTGCGCCAGATTCCGCAGCTCGAGGCGACGTTGAAGGAGACGCTGCGGCTGCATCCGCCGCTGATCATCCTGATGCGAGTGGCGCGCGGCGAATTCGAGGTGTGCGGGCACAGCATCGCGCCGGGCGATCTGGTCGCGGCCACACCCGCGGTCTCCAATCGGATCGCGGAGGACTTCCCCGACCCCGACCGCTTCGATCCGGGCCGCTACATCGATCCCGATCAGGCGGATCTGGTGAACCGCTGGACGTGGATCCCGTTCGGCGCCGGGCGGCACCGCTGCGTCGGCCAGGCGTTCGCGCTCATGCAGTTGAAGGCGATCTTCTCGATCCTGTTGCGGGACTGGGAATTCGAGATGGCGCAGCCCTCCGACAGCTACCGCAACGACCATTCCAAGATGGTGGTGCAGCTGCAGCAGCCGTGCACGGTCCGGTACCGGCGCCGGCGGCGCGGGTGAGCACCCGGCTGCCGGGCACGGTGGTCGCCGTCACCGGCGGCGCACGGGGTATCGGCTATTCGATCGCCGAGCACCTGCGCGACGCCGGTGCGCGGGTGGTGCTCGGCGATATCGACGCGGCCGCCGTCGCCGCGGCCGGATCGCGGCTCGGCGCCGCGGCGGCCCTGACGCTCGACGTGACCGATCCGGCCTCGTTCGCGGACTTTCTCGCGGCGGTCGAGACCGGGGCCGGCCCCGTCGACGTGTTGATCAACAATGCCGGCATCATGCCCGTCGGCCGCTTCACCGCCGAATCCGACGCCATCACCCGCCGCATCCTCGAGGTCAACGTGCTCGGGGTCATGAACGGTACCAAAGCCGCACTGCCGCAGATGCTTTCGCGCGGTCGCGGCCATATCGTCAATATCGCGTCGCTGGCCGGGGAGAACCCCACGCCCGGTATGGCGACCTACTGCGCGAGTAAACAGGCCGTGCTCGGCTTCACCGAGGCCATGCGGCTGGAATGCCGCGGCAGCGGAGTGCACTTCTCGGCGGTGTTGCCGACCTTCACCCGCACCGAACTGATCGCGGGAACCAAGGCGCCGATGGGTCTGCTGGCCGAACCCGAGGATGTCGCCCGGGCGGTGACACGGCTGATCGCGCGACCGCGGCGCCGGGTCACCGTGACCAGGCTTGCCGGGGTGGCGATGGCGTTCAACAAGCTCACCCCGCGCGCGTTCGGCGAATTCACCGCCCGCCGCATGGGCGTGCACCGAATATTCACCGATGAGGTCGATCGCGCCGCCCGCGCGGACTACGACCGGCGGGTCGGCAACTCGCCGGAGGGCTGAAACCACAAATTCGGGCCGCTGCCGGATATTATCAGGAACAGCGTACGCCCTGGTCATCGCGCGGAAATCGGCGAATATTCCGGCGTGCGCCCTTCGACGTCTTTTGAGAGCCGCACCAACGGGTACCCCATCTGGGTCGGATTCAGTTGGAAGCGAGGTATCTCGAATGACACATGAACCGATCGCCCGTCGTGCCGAAACCGCCGCACGCCACGGTGCCAACAGTTATGACAACATCGAACCCTGGTTCGAGAAACTGGCCGCTCTGGATCATGCCGATCCGCATCGGGAGTCGGTCCGAGCGGAAATCATCGAACTCTGCCTGCCGCTGGCCGAGCATATCGCTCGGAAATTCTCCGGCCGCGGCGAGACGTTCGACGATCTGCACCAGGTGGCGAGGCTCGGTCTCGTCCTGGCCGTCGATCGATTCGATCCGGCACGGGGAAATTCCTTTCTCTCCTTCGCCGTGCCGACCGTGATGGGCGAGGTTCGCCGTCACTTCCGTGATTACACCTGGTCGACCCGGGTACCGCGCGCCGTCAAGGAATTGTGGCTGCGCATCGGTCCGACGACCGAACATCTGGTTCACGAACTCGGGCGCATGCCCACGGCCCGCGAGCTGTCCGAAGCTCTCGACGTCGACGGTCCGCAGGTGGTGCAGGCCATGATCGCCGGCAACGCCTATCAGCCGAACTCCATCGACGCCGTCGTCGACACCGACGACGGCGCGATCATGGACAAGCTCGGCGCCGAGGAACAGTGCTACCAACTGACCGAGGACGCGATGGCGGTACGCCCGCTCATCGATGCGTTGCCCACCCGGGAACGCAGAATTCTGATCATGCGCTTCTTCGAATCCAAGACGCAGAATCAGATCGCCGAGAAACTGCAGATCTCCCAGATGCACGTCTCCCGCATTCTGTCCCGCACGCTGAAAAGTCTTCGGCAGCAGGCGCTCTGCGAGCCGCAGCCGACCTAGGGATCGAACCATCCACTCACACGACCGAAAGGTGTAGTCATGCCTAAGGAATGGTCTGCCAAAGAAGAACGCCAGTACGAACATGTGAAGTCCTCGGCCCGGAAACGGGGTGCGAGTAAAGGTCGCGCAGAGGAAATCGGCGCACGCACGGTCAACAAGAATCGTGCGCAGGCGGGCAAAACCCGTACCGCGAGCCGCAGTTCCACCAACGATATGTCGCCGCAGCGCCGCGGTGGCCAGCGGTCCGGCAAAGGTTCACAGGGACCGACCCGCGATCAGCTGTACAACGAAGCGCGCCAACGCAATATCAAGGGCCGGTCGAAGATGACCAAGAAACAGCTCGCCAGCGCGCTGGGCAGATAATACCCGGCGCGACACATCTCCCGTTGCGAATCCGATTCTCACGCAACATCATTTCGAACGAAGAAAGGGTGCCCGGTCACATCGGCCGGGCACCCTTTCGGTCGGTTCCGCTACTTACGTCGACCGTCAGGAGCCGCCGTTGTCCTGGAAGGCCTGTTGCCGCTTTTCCTCCACAGCGGCTTCCGCGCGGTGCTTCTCGGCTTCGGCTTCCTTCTGGGCGGCCTCGCGCTGCGATTCGGCGCGGCTCTGCTGAGCCTTGCCCTCCTCACGCAGCTCGTCCTTTCCGAATACCTGACCGGCGGCCTCCTTGGCCTTACCCTTCGCGCCTTCCACGACGCCTTCGAGACCTTCGCGGCCTCCGCCCTTCTCGTGCTCCGACAAGGGATTCACCTCCAACACGTCGAAATCACTGACATCGGGCGCGATACCCGGCGACCCCGGCACGAAACGCCCGCCGACCGCTATTTCGGGCCGCTGTGGGCGCCCTCACCGCGTCTGGGCGCCGCGCCGGCGCTCCCGCCACGGATGGGCGAACCAGGTCAGCAGAAACAGCACCGCGAAGCACACACCGATGACGGTGGCGGCGACCGCACCGGCCACCGTGTCGAAGATCAGCACCGCGACCCCGGTGAGCGCGATGCCGAGCAGCGCCAGCCCGACCAGCGCGAAGGTGTGGGCGGTGCGCACCACGCTGCCCAGACGATGCTGCCGGAACAGGATGCGGTGGGCGGCGACCGGCGCGATCAGGAAGACCGTCGCCGCGATCGAGGCGGTCACAACCGCCAGGTACAGCCCGCGCATCGGGGTGGACACCGTGGTGAACCTGGCCTGGAACGGCAGCGTCAGCAGGAAGCCCGTCAGCAACTGCACGCCCGTCTGCACCACCCGCAATTCCTGAATCAAACTGGTCAGATTGCGGTCCAGCTGTTCGGTTTCCGTCTCACCACGGACCTCGCGGTCCCATTCCCGGTCGCGGTCTTCCCGGCCGCCGGCGGACTGCGCCTGCTCCATCCGACAACCCTATCCTCGACGGATCGTCCCGAGAGATCAATAGTTTCGGCCATAATGGTGCCATGCACACCGTCGAGGCGCCCGAGGTCCGCACCTGGAATTTCCCCCGCGGGATCGCCAGCGTCGCGGTGATGATCGAATTCGCCACCGAGCACGGGGTCGACAGCGCCCGGCTGCTCGCCGGATCCGGTATCGCGCCGGCCACGCTCACCGACCCCGGCGCCCAGATTCCGGCCGAGGCCGAACTGGCGGTGGTGCGCAATCTGGTCGCCGAACTCGGCGACATCCCCGCGCTCGGCGTCGAGGTCGGGCGGCGGTACCGGCTGAGCACCTTCGGCATCTTCGGCTTCGCCTGCGTCACCAGTCCCACGCTGCGCGAGGCGATTTCGCTGGCCATGCGGTACTACCGGCTCGGATTCGCCTTCTGCACACCGATCGTCGAGTATCGGCGCGACGATGTGGTCGCCTGGATCCATCACGAGCTCATCCCGCCGGATGTGCAGACCTTCCTGGTGGAGCGCGACATCGTCGCCATGCATCGGGTAATGGCCGATCTGCTCGGCCACGACTTCTCCTTCGCCCGCATGGAATTCGGCTACGACGAACCGCCCTACGCCGACCGGCTCGAGGCCGTGCTCGGCGCGCGGCCGCGCTTCGGGCGCGCGCACACCATGTTCACCGTCGCACCGGAAATCCTCGCCCAGCCGCTACCCCAGGCGAATCAGCAGACGTGGGCGGTCTGTATCGCTCAGTGCCGGGATCTGGTGCAGCGCCGCAGCGCGCGCACGGGTATCGCGGCCGAGGTCCGGGAACGCTTGCTGCCCGGCAGCGGCGCGACCGGTATCACCACGCCGCCGCCGATCGAGGCGGTGGCCCGGGAGCTCAACATGAGTGTGCGAACGCTGCGCCGCCGCCTCACCGAGGCCGGGACCAGTTACCGGGCGCTGCTCGACGAGGTGCGCCGCGCGCTCGCGCAGGAAATGCTCTCGGGGACGCCGCTGACCATCGACGACATCGCCATCCGGCTCGGTTACGCGGAGGCGACGCCGTTCATCCACGCCTTCAAGCGCTGGACCGGAACGACTCCGGCCGCCTACCGGCGTGACCGGAACTATTGATTTTCTGGCCGTCGATCTCTGCGTCCGCCCCTGATCTGCCCATACGGTACGAGGGGACGATCGGGACCAGGAAAGGGCGCGGCGATGGGGTTCGACTACGACGTGGTAGTCATCGGGTCGGGATTCGGCGGCAGCGTGAGCGCGCTGCGCCTGACCGAGAAGGGCTACCGGGTCGGCGTCCTCGAGGCCGGCCGCCGCTTCGCCGACGACGAATTCGCGAAGACCTCCTGGCGGGCGCGGCAATTCCTGTGGGCGCCGCGGCTGGGATGTTTCGGCATCCAGCGCCTGACCCTGTTGAAGGACACCTTCATCATGAGCGGCGCCGGTGTCGGCGGCGGCTCGCTGGTGTACGCGAACACCCTCTACGAACCGCCCGCGAAATTCTTCGCCGACTCGCAGTGGGCCCATATCACCGACTGGGGCGCCGAACTGGCACCGCACTACGACCAGGCCAAGCGCATGCTGGGCGTCACCACGAATCCGGCGACCACGGCCTCGGACCGGGTGCTGCGCGAGGTGGCCGAGGAACTGGGTGTCGGCGCGTCCTTCCGGCACACTCCGGTGGGAGTCCTGTTCGGCGGCAACGGCACTCGCGCCGGACAGGAGGTGCCCGATCCCTACTTCGGCGGTGTCGGCCCGTCCCGGCGCACCTGCACCCACTGCGGCGAATGTATGACCGGATGCCGCCACAACGCCAAGAACACGCTGGTGAAGAACTACCTGTATCTCGCCGAGAAGGCCGGGGCCACCGTGCATCCACACACCACCGTGGTCGATGTGATGCCGCTGCCGTCGGGCGGGTACCGCGTCGACACCGTTCGCACCGGGCGCTGGGTTCGCAAGGCGCGCCGCAGCTTCACCGCCGAACAGGTGATCTTCGCCGCGGCCGCGCTGGGTACGCAGCGGTTGCTGCACCGGCTGCGCGACCGCGGCTCGCTGCCGCACATCTCCGCGCGGCTCGGCTATCTGTCGCGCACGAATTCCGAAGAGCTGCTGTCGATCCGGAGCCGGCGATCCGACACCGATTTCACCAAGGGGGTGGCCATCACCTCCTCGATCCATCCCGACGCCGACACCCATATCGAACCGGTGCGCTACGGCAAGGGCAGCAACGTGCTGTCGCTGATGACGACGGTGATGTACGACGAGGACGGCAGCACCTCGCCCGCCCGGCTGTGGTTGCGCGAGAACTGGCGGCGCCGCCGCGATCTGGCGAAGGTGCACAACCCGCGCCACTGGTCGGAGCGGATGATCGGCCTGCTGGTGATGCAGTCGGTGGACAATTCGCTCACCACCTATACCGAGCGCGGTCTGTTCGGCCGCCGGATGACCACCAAACAGGGTGAGGGACAACCGAATCCGACGTCGATCCCGGCCGGGCACGAGGTCGCCCGCCGCGTGGCCGACAAGATCGACGGCATCGCGACCGCCGGCATCACCAGCCTGTTCGGCATTCCGATGACCGGACATTTCATCGGCGGCTGCGTGATCGGCGATTCCCCGGAGACCGGTGTCGTGGATGCCTATCAGCGCATGTACGGCCATCCGGGCCTGCACATCGTCGACGGCTCGGCGATTTCGGCGAATCTCGGCGTCAATCCGTCGCTGACCATCACCGCACAGGCCGAACGAGCGCTGGCGCTGTGGCCCAACAAGGGTGAGCCGGATCAGCGGCCGGCGCTGGGTTCGCCCTATCGGCGGCTGGCCCCGGTCACCCCCAAGGCCCCCGTGGTTCCCGCCGACGCCCCCGGTGCGCTGCGGCTGCCGATCGTCGACATCACCTAGTCCGCAGCTAATCCGACCGATCCGTACTCGCCACTACCGCCTCCGACGGCAGTTCGGGTGCGAGCGGTCCCAGTCGCAGCGAGGATTCCAGCAGCATCGCGTGCACGAACGCCTGGGGCAGATTGCCGCGCAACTGCCGCTGGGTGACATCGAATTCCTCGGCGAACAGAGCCGGGGTGCCGCACGAGGAGCGGTTGCGTTCGAAGAAGCGCATCGCGGTCACCGGGCGGTCGAGCTGGGCGGCCGCCATCGCCATCGTGAAACCGCACAGCAGGAACGCGCCTTCGCTCACCTCGAGCGGGCGATCGTCGTGACGGTAGCGGTAGACGCAGTAGTCGGTGGTCAGATCCCGCTGCACCGCGAAGAAGGTGGCGGCATAGCGCGGATCGGAGACCGGGATCGCGCCGCGGATCAACGGCAGCATCAGCGCGGCGTCCACACCGGGCTGATCGGGGGCGCGCTGCCAGCGGCCGGTCGGATGCACACCCGTGCGGGCCGCCTCGGCCACCAGCGTATCGGCCAGCGCACTGCAGTAGGCGGTATCGGCGCCGGTGTCCGGGCATGCCGCGACCGCGCGCAATCCGGCCGCGCAGATCAACCGGGAATGGGTCCACAGCCGATCCTCGATCTCCCAGATACCGGCATCCGGGCGGTGGTAGTTGGCCGCGATCGCGGAAACCGCGATATCGACCGCGCGGCGATGATCGCCGCCGAGCCGGCCGTGGCGCGCGGCCGCGGCGAACAGCAACAGCGTCTCGCCGAAGGTGTCGAGCTGGAACTGCCCGCGCACCCGGTTGCCGATCACCGGCCGGGCGCCCGGATATCCGGGGAGATCGATATCGCGCACCGCCGGCACGCTCTTCCCGTCGACGGTATAGGCCGGGGCCAGCGCGGGACCGTCGTCGAGTAGCCGGGCGGCGGTGAACCCGACCGCGTCGTCGAGCAGCGGATGCGGACCGGCGACGGCGATCGCCTGCCCTGCCAGGCATTGATCGCGGATCCAGACGTAGCGGTAGTCGTAGTTCTCGCCCTGGTCGGCGCGTTCGGGCAGGCTGGTGGTGGCGGCCGCGACCATTCCGCCGGTATCGGCGGTCATCCCGCGCAGCACCGCGAACGCGTGGGCGCTGTCGCGGGGCGCGGCGCTCGCGCCGAAATCCGGGCGGTCGCGCCGCCACGCGTTTTCCGTTGCCTCCCAACAGGTATCGGGGTCGGGCAGCTCGTCGGGCAGGGTCCGGTCGGACAGTTCCAGAATCAGATCGTGACAGCGCCCGGCCGGAATCTCGAGGTGATCGGTCCACCCGCGGTCGGGTCCCCTCGGATCGAGTTCCGCCTTCGGCGCGCCGGTCCAGCGCATCCGCAACGCGCCCGCACGGGCGGTCCACACCCCGTCCTCGCAGTGCGGCCGGCGGACCGATTCCGCGCCGAATCGCGCCATCGGCCGCAACACCACGTCGACCTCGGCGTCCTCCTGGACCGCCACGATCCGCCGCATCAGCATCGCGCGATGCCGGTCGCCGGGAAAGGCCAGCGCCTCCCGGCACTCGATCACCGCCGACCCGGACAGCCAGCGCGAGCGCCAGATCAGCGTGCCCTGCTCGTAGTAGCCGCCCCACACGAACCGGCTCGCGGGGGTGACGGCATACATTCCGGAACCACCGAGCAGCGACGCGAAGACCGCGTCGCCGTCCCAGCCGGGCAGGCACATCCACGAGATGTCGCCGCGCGGCCCGACCAGGGCGCCGCGCTGACCGTCGGCGATGAACGAGTACTCCCGCAGGACGTGGGGGGCGGCAGCGGAGTTCGCGATCATGGTCGGGAGATACCACGATCGCGCCCGGTTAACCGCCCGCTCGCTCCCCTCGGCCGGGCAACTCCCGGCCGAGGGGGTTCGCGTTCGTACGGGCGGTCCGGTCAGGCCTTCCGCTGCGCGGACGACCGGGCGGGATTGCCCTGACCGGCCGCCTTCGGATCCTTCTCGTCCTGTTTCGCCCGGACGCCGGATTCCACCCGGTCGCCCAGATCCTTGTCCACATTGCGCCAGTATTCGAAGGCGCGCGCCAGGACCGGCTCGGACACACCGTTGAGAAGATGGCCGACGATGTTGTCCACCAACCGTTCTCGTGCCGCGTCGTCGAGCACCTGGCGGACCAGTGTGCCCGCCTGACCCCAATCGTCGTCGTCGCGGCGCAGCGTGTAGGCCTCGCGCACCATTTCGCCGTCGGTGTACCAGCCGGCGGTCGGACCGGCCCGGCCGGGTTCGGCGTGCGGTCCGCCCTTGGAATTCGGCACGTAGACCGGGTCGCCCGGATTGTGGTGCCGCATGTGGCCGTCCTTGGTGTAGGAGTGCGACGGCGACTTCGGCGCGTTGACCGGCAATTCCTTGTAGTTCGCGCCGATCCGGTAACGGTGGGCGTCCGGATACGAGAACCACCGGCCCAACAGCATCTTGTCCGGGCTCGGTCCCGTTCCCGGCACCGCGTTGCTCGGCTCGAAGGCGGCTTGTTCGATCTCGGTGTGATAGTCGGACGGGTTGCGATTCAACGTCATCCGGCCGACCTCGTAGAGCGGATAATCGCCGTGCGGCCACACCTTGGTCAGATCGAACGGGTTGAACCGGTAGGTCTTGGCCGCCTCGAACGGCATGATCTGCATCTTCAGCGTCCAGCTCGGGTGGTCCCCGCGCTCGATCGCCTCCCACAGATCCCGGATGTGATAGTCGGTATCCATCGAGGCCATCTGGTCGCCCTCGTCCTGGGTGAAGAACTCCACACCCTGGTCGGTGATGAAGTGGTACTTGACCCAGTGCTTCTCGCCCTCGGCGTTGACCCACATGTAGGTGTGGCTGGAGTAGCCGTTCATGTGCCGCCAGGTGCGCGGGATACCGCGATCGCCCATCAGCCAGGTGACCTGGTGCGCCGACTCCGGCGACAGCGTCCAGAAGTCCCACTGCATATCGTGGTCGCGTAAGTTGTTGTCCGCCCGGCGTTTCTGCGATCGGATGAAGTCCTGAAACTTCATCGGATCGCGGACGAAGAAGATCGGGGTGTTGTTGCCGACCAGGTCGAAATTGCCGTCCTCGGTATAGAACTTCAACGCGAATCCACGGGGATCACGCCAGGTGTCCGGGCTGCCCCGCTCACCGGCCACTGTGGAGAACCGGGCCAGCATCTCGGTCCTCGCCCCGGGCTGGAACACCTTCGCGCAGGTGTAGGCGCTCATATCCTGCGTGACCTCGAAGACGCCGAACGCGCCGCCGCCCTTGGCGTGCGGCTGACGTTCGGGTACGCGTTCGCGGTTGAACGCGGCCATCTTCTCGATCAGATACGCGTCGTTGAGCAGGATCGGGCCATCGGGGCCTATCGTCAGCGAGTCTTCGTCGCTGGCAACCGGAATTCCGGCGTCGTCGGTGGTGAAACCGCCGGCGCGAGTCTTCTCGACCATCTCTCTCCTCTCCCGGATCGGATCGGTGCGGCGGTCTCGCCTCCGCGGCGGGCCCGCCGCGTTCACACGCTGATCAGTGCCCCTGTCGCTGGTGCGGCTCCCACTGGTCACGCGCCTGGGTGCGCCTGCTCTCCAGCGCGATCCACGTCACGCCGCCGATGAGGCACACCGCGCACACCACGCCGGCCACGATCGCCCACCCGCCGAAGCCGTATCCGGCAGCGGTCAGCGCGAGCGCCAGCGCCACGAAGCTCAACGCGCACAGGATGATGCCCGGAATGTTGTATGTGTCCTCGATTCCCTCACCGGCATGTTTGCGCGGTGCTCGCAGCATCCGCCGCCGCTGCGCCTGCTCCTGCGATGTGCTTTCACGCGACATCCGCGGGTCCGTCATCATGGCACCTCCGTGTCCCGGTTGCGGCCGCACAGGGCGCACTCCTCCCTGCTTGCAGGCGTACTACCCGGGTTCGGCGGTTCGAATCAGGCGAATCCCACCGCCCCGCGCCCTTCACCCGATGGATTCGACGATCTTGACCACGACCAGCACGACGGCCACCAGCAGATACCCACGCAGGGCGAGCATGCCCGCGGTGCGCAGCGGCGTGAACGACGGACGCTCGAGGGTGTGCAGCGCCGGAGTGCGGAAGGTGTCGCGGTCCCCGGCGAGTTCGGCGCGTTCGGAGCCGCGGTCCAGTTCCTGCACCTGACCGGGGTCGAGGTCGCCGAAACGGGCCGCGGTCGCCGCGGCGGAGCGGCGCCGGGTTCGCCCGTGGGCGAGCAGGGCGACCGCACCCCCGGCCAGACCGGCGAGCACGCCCGCACCCAACCCGAACTCGAGGGTCCGGGTGCTCAGGCCCGGGAAGAACGTGGCGGCGGTGAGCGCGGCCGAGAGCAGCACCAGCGCCCAGACGATGATCGCGGCGCAGATGTTCTGCCGCAGCGTATTCACCCACGGGCCGAGTACGTCGCGGTCGTTGCACAGCAGCACCAGGAATACCGTCGCCGAGGGCAGCAGCACCCCGGCCAGCGCCTGCACACCCTGCGTGATCAGGCCCAGCACGTGGTCGGGGCTGAACGAGATCGCGGCGGCGACAGCCAGCAGGGCCGCGTAACCGGCGTAGAAACCGGGTGCCTCGGACACCTTCCAATGCAGCGAATGCCGCCGCCCGAGCGTATCGCCGAGGGTGTAGGTCGTGGCCAGACCGACCGCGTTGGCGCCGATCAGCGAGGCGTCGAGCAGGACGATCGCGAACAGCGCGCCGACCACCGGGCCCGCGTGGGCACGCAGGCCCGCCGCGACCGCACCGGCATCGGTGAAGCCGCCGACCGGACCGGTTCCCGACAGTCCGTAGGCGGTCGCGGCCATGATCGCGATCGCGCCGGCCATCACCACCACTATTCCCAGCCACAGATCGATACGCTCGTAGCGGATCCAGCGCGGGGTGATGCGCTTGTCGACGATGTTGGACTGCTGGAAGAACAGCTGCCACGGTGCGACGGTGGTGCCGACGATCGCCACGATGATCAGCAACAGGGTCGACGAGAGCCCGCCCGGCAGCGACGGGATCAGCCCGTGCCCGGCGCCCGATACGCTCGGATGGACCAGCAACGCCATCGGGAACAGCACGATGTTCACCGCGATGAGCGTCATCATCAGGCTCTCCCACCGCCGGAACGACCCACCCGCGACCACGGCGAACAGCGCGACCGCCGCCAGCGGCACCGATACCGCCTTCGGCAATCCGAAATAGCTCAGAGCCATTGCCACGCCGATGAATTCGGTGACGATGGTCAGCGCGTTGACCACGAAGAGATCGCCGACGCTGAACGCGCCCCAGAACTTCCCGAATCGCGCGAAGATGAGCCGGGCATGGCCGACACCGGCCACCGCACCAAGCCGCACCACCATTTCCTGGTTGACGTACAGCACCGGAATCAGCAGCACGAGCGTCCAGAGCAGAGCCATGCCGTAGTTCTGACCGGCCTGGGCGTAAGTGGCCACGCCGCCGGCGTCGTTGTCGCCGACCATGACGATCAGGCCGGGCCCGATCACCGCCGCCAGCATGCGCAATCGCTGCATCCGGCTGCGGCCGGCGAGGTCGTCGTGCTGCCGGATCACGCCCAGCGCGCCGACGATATCGCCGACGTGGGCGTGATCGGCGACAGCGCCGGGGGGTGCGGCCGGGGTGCGGGTGTCGTCGGAGTAGGTGGTCATCGCCGCGCTCGCTTCCTGAAACTCTGTGCTCACCAGTTGTTTTCGAGTTCCGGGGCTAGTGGAGTGCGCCCGGGCGGCGCTCGAGGTGAGCGCCGAGCGCGGCGGTGTGCACGGGCGCCGAGGGACGGCAGGAACGCAGGTTGCGGCGCTCGAATTCGGTCAGGCGGCGGCCGGTGAGTCGACGGAAGACATTGCGGTACATGGGTTCTCCTCAGAGGTGAAACCCGGCTGCGGGCAGCCCGCGGCACCCCGGAACCCCACATCGGCGATGCCGATGCGGTGGATCGGGGGTGAGTTCAGGCGGACAGGCAGCGAGCCGGGGACGATACGGTTCGCGAACTCGGATACGGACTATCTCCGGATGGCATCGCCCCTCACCTCCTCGCTGCCGGGACGCACGCGCACGTCGTTGTTCTGGTGATCGGCACCACGCGAGAGGGAGACCCGCCCGAACGGCGGAGACGCACCCCTCTCGTCAGAGCTTCGGCACTGTACGACGTATCCCCTTGCGGGAGAAGCCACTTCGGATCATCCCTTAATCCGGGAAGATCTGTCCTAACCCTGGGCGTCTCTCGACGTCGTCGGATCAGTGGCCTGTGTTCGTACAGGAGCCTCGCCTAGCGAGGTGCTGACTGCAAAAGAGTGAACCCGGAATTCGCGATTGTCAAATCGGTGGCCACCGGCGGGGTTGCCAGCATCCGATCGGCGGTGTTTACTTCCTTCCCGGCGCCGCCGGCCGGCGCCGTTCTACGCGGGTCGTGTCCCGGAAGGAGGTGGTCGCTGTGCCCGACGACAGTCATATACGTCGTTTTGCCAAGAATTCACTCGGCGACCATTCTCGTGTCGACGCGACCGTGCCGATGTCGCGGTAGCCTGCGCGTGCGAGTTCTCGCCCTCCATCGAAGGGTTGTCTCATGTCGACTTGGGAGATGCTGCTGCGCCTGGCCACCGGTGTCGGTCTCGGTGCGGTGATCGGTTTCGAACGGCAGTACCGGGCCCGGATGGCCGGATTGCGGACCAACGCCCTGGTCTCCGCGGGCGCGGCGTTGTTCGTGCTGCTGTCCGCGCACGGCTTTCACGGCGGCGCCGCCGATCCGACCCGGGTCGCGGCCCAAATCGTTTCCGGTATCGGCTTTCTCGGCGCGGGTGTGATCATCCGCGACGGATTGAACGTGCGGGGGCTCAACACCGCCGCGACACTCTGGTGCGCGGCGGCGGTCGGCGCGCTCTCCGGCGCCGGAATGTACGGCACCGCGGCGGCGGGAACCGTCGCGGTGGTCATCGTCAATATCGCGTTGCGGGCGGCCGGGCGAGCGGTCGACCGCCAGCCGGAATCGGGTAACGAGCAACCAGCGCACTACGCGTTCACCGCCGTCACCGACGACGCGCACGAAGCGCATGTGCGCGCGCTGCTGGTCCAGGCGTTGACGCGCACGGACTTCCGGCTCGTGTCGGTCGCCAGCGCCAACGCCGAGGATGCGGGCCGGGTGGAGGTGCGCGCGGATCTGGTCGGCGATCAGCGCGACGACCGGCAGATGGAATCGGCGGTCAGCCGGCTGAGTCTGGAACCGTCGGTGACCAGCGTCGGATGGCGCACGGTCGAACCGGTCGCGCCCGGGCTGTAGTGCCCGCTCTGACCTGCACCGATGCCCTCCATCACTATGCTGACGCCGTGAGCAGTGTCGCCCCGATGGTTCCCGTACCCGCCGACCCGGACACCGTGACCGCGGTGGGCCCCGAGGACGACCCCACCGCGGTGGGCCTGAGCCGCGGCGACGTCGAGGCGGTGTGGGAGTCGGTCCGCGCGTGGTACCGGATGGGAACCACTCCGGCGATCCAGATTTGCCTGCGCCGCCACGGCGCGATCGTGCTGAACCGGGCCATCGGCCACGGCTGGGGTAACGCCCCCGGCGACGGGCCCGACGTCGAACGCATACCGATCACCGTCGAGTCCCCGTTCTGCGGTTTCTCCACCGCCAAAGGCGTCGCCGCGACGGTGACGGCGATGCTGATCGAACAGGGCGCCTTCGCGCCGGAAGACCGGGTGTGCGACTACATCCCGGAATTCGCCGCGCACGGCAAGGGCCGCATCACCATCGCCGATGTGCTCTCCCACGCCGCCGGGGTGCCGTTCATGCCGGCGGGCTACCGCGGCTTCGACTCCGTCGTCGACGAGGAGGTCGCGGTGCGGGCGCTGACCGAGTTGCGGCCGAGTTGGCCGCCCCGGCGCTTTCGCGTCTATCACGCACTGACCAGCGGATTGATCCTGCGTCTGCTGGTCCAGCGCGCGACCGGCAAACGGATGCGCGACCATCTCGCCGAGCAGGTGCTGAATCCGCTCGGTTTCCGGTGGACGACCTTCGGGGTGAGCCCGGAGGACGTCGACCGGGTGGTGCCGAGTGTGCGCACCGGACCGCGACCCTCCCGGGCCTGGTCGCTGGTGGCCGGCAAGGCGCTCGGCGGTGGAATGAGCGCCTCGACCTCGGCGGATTCGGTGCGCGCGTTCCTCACCGCGGAGCTTCCCTCCGGCAATCTCGTGACCACCGCCGCGGAACTCTCGCGCTTCTACGAAATCCTTTGTCGCGGTGGGGAACTCGACGGTGTGCGGATCCTGTCTCCCGACACTCTGCACAGCGCGATCGCACCCGCCCCCCGGATCCCCGGCATCGCCGGCCGGGTCAGTCGCGCCGGCTTCGAGCTGGGCGGGCGGCGGTCGAAATTCGGCGCCCACACCGAAAAGCATTTCGGCCGTAGCGGATTGACCACCCAGTACGGCTGGGCCGACCTCGACCGCGGACTGTCCGGCGCGATTCTGACCAGCGGTAAGTCGACCGTGGACACCGAGCGGCCCTGGCAGTTGTGCGCACAGATCTCGGCGGTCGTTCCCCGCTCGCCCGTCGCCCGGCCGTAGCGGCGGCATCCTCGCGGCTCCCTGCCGTCCGGCCGGTCCGGGTCTCAGCCCTGCGGCTCGGGAAGCCGAAGTCGTTTGAGCGACACCGCGTTCAGCGCGACGATGATACTGGAGCCCGACATGGTCAGTGCGGCGATCTCCGGGCGGAGGGTGAATCCGAAGGCCGGTTCGAGCACGCCGGCGGCGATCGGGAGTGCGACCGCGTTGTATCCCACCGCCCACGCCAGGTTCTGATGCATCTTGCGCAGCGTGCCGCGGCCGATCCGCAAGGCGGTGGGCACATCGAGCGGGTCCGATCGCATCAGCACGACATCCGCGGTGTCGATGGCCACGTCCGTGCCGGCCCCGATGGCGATGCCGAGGTCGGCCCGTGCCAGCGCGGGCGCGTCGTTCACGCCGTCGCCCACCATCGCGACTTTCCTTCCGCCCGAATGCAATTGCGCGATGGTGTCGGCCTTGTCGCCGGGCAGCACCTCCGCGATGACCGTATCGATGCCCAATTCGGCCGCGATGCGATCGGCCGTGGCGCGATTGTCGCCGGTGAGCATCACGACTTCCACACCCAGATCGTGCATTTCGCGCACCGCCGCGGCGGCGGTCTCACGGGGTGCGTCGGCGATCCCGACCACCGCGACCGCCTTGTCGTCGACCGCCACCAGCACGGCGGTCTGGCCGCCGTCCGCGATCCGGGCCCGAGCGTCGGCCAATTCGCCGAGTTCGATCCCCTCCCGATCCAGCAGTCGCCGGTTGCCGACCACGACACGCTGCCCGTCGACCGTGGCGACGGCGCCGTGCCCCGGCACGTTCTCGAACTTCTCGGCCCGCGCCGGCGCGGCGCCGCGCTCCTGCGCGTAGCGGACGATCGCCTGTGCCAGTGGGTGTTCCGATTCCCGTTCGACCGCGGCCAGTGCCGCGAGCAGCCGGGGCGAGGGCTCCGCCGCCGCGGTCACGAATTCGGTGACGGCCGGTTCGCCCTTCGTCAGCGTGCCGGTCTTGTCCAGCACCACCACGTCGACGCGCGCCGCCGTCTCCAGGGCCAGCGCGTTCTTGAACAGCACGCCCCGACGAGCGCCCAGTCCGGTGCCGACCATGACGGCCGTCGGCGTGGCCAAGCCCAGGGCGTCGGGGCAGGTGATCACCACGACGGTGATGGCGAACAGCATGGCCGTGGCGAAGGTGGCACCGGCGAGCAACCATCCCACCAGGGTGGCCGCACCGCCGATCAGTGCGACCAGTACCAGCCAGAACGCCGCGCGGTCGGCCAGTTTCTGGCCCGGCGCCTTCGAATTCTGCGCCTGCTGAACCAGATTCACGATCTGCGCCAGCGCGGTGTCGGAACCGACCTTGTCCGCACGCACGCGCAGGGTGCCGTCGACGTTGATGCTCGCGCCGATCACCGGAGCACCCGGTTGTTTGTGCACCGGCAGACTCTCCCCGGTCACCATCGACTCGTCGACCTCGCTGTCGCCGTCTTCCACGACGCCGTCGACCGGGATCTTGGCGCCCGGCCGCACCAGCAGCAGATCACCGACGGCGACCTCGGCGGTGGGAATCTCCACCTCCTCGCCGTCACGCACCACCACCGCGCGCGGTGGCGCGAGGTCGAGCAGCGTGCGGATGGCGTCGGTGGCGCCGCCCCGGGCGCGCATCTCGAACCAGTGCCCGAGCAGCACGAAGGTGGCGAGCATGGTCGAGGCCTCGTAGAAGACCTCCCCGCCGCCGGTCAGCGTGATCGCGAGCGAATACAGCCATCCCGCCCCGATGGCGACCGCGACCAGCACCATCATGTCGAGGGTCCGCGCCCGCAGCGCCTGCCACGCACCGGTGAAGAAGATCGTCGACGAATACCCGACCACCGGCAGACTCAGGATCAGCGCCCACACATCCTGGCGTAGCCCGAACGGCACCGGCAGGTCGATGCCGAACATGTCCGTGGCCATCGGCGACCACACCATGACCAGCACCGAGAACACCAGCGCGACCAGGAATCGGTTGCGCATGTCGGCGGCCATCGCGGCCATCGACATGTCGTGGTGATCGTGGGTGCCGTGGTGACCGTGCGTGCCGTCGTGATCGTGCCTGGGTTCCGGTTCGTGCCGGTGCGCGCCGTCGGGACGAGACGGACCGGACGGCTCGGCCAGCGGATCGCAGATGTGCCGGGGAACCGATCGGCCGGAGCAGTGGATCCCGCAGTCGCGCAACCACTCCCGCAAGTCGTGGACCGAGGTCCGGCTCGGGTCGAAGCTGACTGTCGCGGTCTGGGCGGCGGGATTGACCGTGGCTTCGAGCACGCCGGGGCGGCGTTGCAGGACCCGGGTGGCGACCTGCCGCCGGCTCGCCCAGTGCAGGCCGTTCAGATCCAGTACGACGGTTTCATGGCCGTTGCCGTCCATGTGCACGACTCCTCTCGACCGGTCGAGTGATTACCAAGACCATATACCCACAGGGGGTATATGCCAAACGGGGCGCCTTCACCAGCCCTGGAAGGTCGCGACTCGCCACCCACACGGGCCGTCGTTAACATGGTCGGCTCGGGGGGCGACTATTCGGCGATGGATGTTTCGGGCGGCGGAGGTTCCGGTGAGGGTTTCGAACTCCCGCGGCGGGCGCGACACCGTCGATATCGCGCTGGTGGTGCCCGGTAGCGGACCGGCGGGCCTGTTCGGCCCCTCCTGTGAGGCGTGCGCCGCGCTGGCGGTGGAGGACATCAATCGCGCGGGCGGAATCCTCGAGCGGCCGGTGCGATTGCACACGGTCGATTCGGGCGCGCCGCTGCCACTGCTGGCCGAACATATCGATCGCATGATCGGCACCGGCGCCGTCGACGGCGTGGTGGGCTGGCACCTGTCCAATGCCCGCCGGGTGCTGACGCCACGCACGGCAGGGCGGGTCCCGTACGTCTACACCACGTTCTACGAGGGCGGCGAGAATTCCGACGGCGTGTACATGGTGGGCGAGACGCCCGATCATCAGCTCTTTCCCGCGCTGCGCTGGCTGCGCGCGGAGCAGGGCATCCGCCGCTGGTGCATCGTCGGCAACGATTACGTGTGGCCGCGCGAAACCGCCCGGGTCACCCGCGAGGCGGCGGCGTTCGGCGATATCGACATCGTCGGCGAGGCATTCGTCCCGCTCGGCAGCCGCGCCTTCGGTCCCGCGCTCGACCTGATTCGCCACTCCTCGGCGCAGGGGGTGCTGCTGTTGCTGGTCGGCGCCGACTGCGCGGCGTTCAATCGCGCCTTCGCCCGCGCGGGTCTCGACGAGCACCGGTTGCGGCTGAGCATGATGATCGGCGAGGACGTCCTGTTCGCGGGCGGCCCGGACAGCACCCGCGGATTGTTCACCGCCTCAGGCTATTTCGAGAGTGTGGTTTCGCCCGAGGCGATGGATTTCGGCAGCCGCTACACGGCTCGGTACGGCACCTTCGCACCCGCGCTGAACAATATCGGCGAATCCTGTTACGAGGGCCTGCTGCTGTTCGCCTCGCTGGCGGAGGCGGCGCGCAGCCTCGACGTGCGCGCCATCGAACGCCATGCCGCCCGGGTTCGCTACGGCGGCCCGCGCGGTGAGGTGAAGGTGCGCGGCGCGCACACCACCCAGCCGGTCTACCTCGCCGATGCCGACGGCGTCGACTTCGCGGTGGTGAGCGAATTGCGCCGCGCCTGAGCCGGATTCGGCTTCTCCGCGCTGTCCGCGGCGGGCCGGCCGAAGGGATCGCCCGGCCGCAGCCGTCCGATGAGTAGCACGATGGCGCCGCACCCGATGCCGATTCCGGCCGCGACGAGTCCCGGCACCGCGGTGACCGCGGCCTCCGCACTGCGGAACCAGGTGTGCGAATATTCGATCCGGCCGAGATCGCGGCCCTGCAGAGCCACCCCCGCGGACGGCACGAACAGAATGACGATGCCGACGACCGCGCTGGTCGCCCGCGGGCCGATGGCACATCCCAGCGCATATCCGGCGACCACCGCCAGTGCGATACAGCTCGGCACGGTTACCGCCGCGGTCGGGGCGTCCACCACCGACGAGCTCACCGCAGCGGCGATGGACAGCGCGACGGATCCGGCGACAGCCTGCAACGGCAGGCGAATGCGCCATCCGGCGTAGAGGCCGGCGCCCGCGGCCGCGACCACCAGCACGGTCGACCAGGCCGGCCGCGGAACGGTGAGCAGGGCCGACCCCGCCGAAGCGAAGGCCACCATGACCACCACCAGCATTCCGTCGCGTCCGGGAAGCAGCAGCGCCGCCACCGCGGTCGCGAGCAGCAGAAGCGCCCCGCCCACCAGAATCGATACGAGCGCGCCGCCGCGGGCCATCCAGACGGAGGTCCCGAGCGTCGCCGAGACGATCACGACCGCGGACACCACCGGTTTCAGCGGCACCACCGCACTGTCGTCGGGTTCCGGTCGCTGTTCTTGGCGAAAAAGCACGGCCGTGCAAAGCATCAGGACGAGTGCGACGACGATCATCCAGACCGGAGGCGCCCCACGCATGATGCCCTCCCCCGCGACGGTGGAGGCGAAATCCGGCGCCTGGGTGAGGTCGGCGAACAGAATCGAAGCCAGCGCACCGAACAGATACCCCCCGGCAGGGGCTCGCCGATGCCACACCGCCGTGGCCAGACAGCCCAGGATCACTCCGGCGAGCATGGAATCGACGTAGTTGAGCGTCGACAGGGTCCGAGTCTCCAGTTTCACCAGCAAGGTGTGGTTCACCAGCATCGCCGAGGTCGCACAGAAGACAGTGCACCAGGCCAGGCGGCTGCTGCCGATCGCCGCCGACACCGAGACCGCGATGACGGCGATCAGCGCGCCGGCGGTGAGGGCCAGCGGCATATTGAAGATCAGCAGGTCGACCTGCAGCGCCGATCCCGGCGACAGCCAGGATTGGCTGATCGGCATCATCATGGCCAGCCCGGCGATCGCGGCGATGACGCATGCGGCCGAGGTTTCCACGGCCACTCGCAGCCATTGCGCGTCGGTGATTCCGGCCGACAACCGATGTACGTGCCCCCGGATATCCGGGGAACCGAAAGTCACAGCACTCATGCCGGACTCCGTCCCCAGCAGGTAACGCCTGGTCGTGACTTCCCCGCCGATTCGTTAGCCGAATGATTGCGGGACCGACATTACCGGAGCACGAAAGCCCTCTTTCGACATCTGATCACCGTCTAAGAGCGAAAATCGGCAATT
This sequence comes from Nocardia elegans NBRC 108235, assembly GCF_001612845.1. GTDB lineage: Bacteria > Actinomycetota > Actinomycetes > Mycobacteriales > Mycobacteriaceae > Nocardia > Nocardia nova. The sequence continues at coordinate 389,663 of NZ_BDBF01000001.1, forward strand.
CGATGATGATTTGCTAACGGTTCGGTCGCGGCGGGTATAGCTTTCGTATCAATTCCCGCCGCGACCGCGTTTCCGCGCCCGTTCACCGCGATCGCCTCCGGTACGTACGGGCGCGCCCGTTGCCGGATCGTGTCCGTAATCCCGGACTGATCGACTACGGGCGCCGCGTGGATTACCTGGCTATATCGTCGGCGGGCGCCTCCCCGCCCTCGGGTCCGGCCGAGGAACTCGCACTGCGAAACAGCGGACGATGCGCCACCCCACCGGCAGGCGCCGGCGTCTCGATGGGTACCGGACTGTGGCTGAACAGATTCGGCTGCTCACTCATATCGGATGTCCTTCAGACTCTCACCATCGACGGCCCGTCCGGCCAGCGAATCGGCCGCACCGCTCGCGCGCACAGCGCACTGTGCGATTACCGACAGCACTTACAGTACACCCCCGATAACCGACCGCGGGCGCGACGAGCCGAGACCGGTCGTTCGCGTCGTGGCACGGAATCGGTTCGGCGGGCACACATTCCGCGACCGCGTGGGCGTCAGCCGCGGCCGTGGCGCAGTTCGTACTGCTCGCGTTCGGCCGCCGCGCGCTGCCGTTCCGCGATGTCGGCCAGTTCGGGATCGAGCCCGTGCTTGAGCAGGCGGTGCCGCCGATACACGTACATCAGCGCGATGGTGAAGTAGACCAGCGGGACGTACAGCAGCGCCGCCATCGACAATCCGATCCACAGCGGGCCCGGGACCAGCAGGAACAGGCACAGTACGGGGATGATCGGCACCAGGAATCGCAGCAGGTAGCGGCGGGCGGCGCCCGGCCCGGTCAGATCGCGAAGGACCCACTGCTGCATCGAGGGCGGCAGGGTGGCGCCGCAGATATAGCGCACGCGCTGAACCGGATTCGGCTTCTGCTCACTCATGGGTAGCTCCCTGGGTATCGGCGAGCGCGGCTCGCCGGGCGGCCTCGTTGACGCGGGTCAGCACCTCGCGCAGTTCCTCCAGATCGGCCAGGCTGACGCCCAGCCGCCGCACGACCGCCGGGGGGATCGACTCGGCCTGGCGGCGCAGCGCCCACCCGGCTTCGGTCAGATCGATCAGCAGTGTGCGTTCGTCGCGCGGATCACGGTGGCGGGTGATGAGGCCCGCCGACTCGAGCCGCTTGAGCAGCGGAGACAGCGTGGCGGAATCGAGTTGGATCGCCTCGGCGATGGCCTTCACCGACATCGGAGCCTCGCCCCACAGCGCCAGCATCACCAGATACTGCGGATGGGTGAGCCCCAAGGGCTCCAGCAGCGGGCGATACACCGTCAGCACCGATCGGTTCGCGACGGCCAGGGCGAAACACACCTGCCGGTCCAGCCGCAGCGGATCGTCGACGTCGGTTGTCATGCCACCTCCTCGTGTCGAGGCCAGATTAGCGTGCTAATAGTTAGTGCACAAACTATTAGTGCGCCATCACACACTCGGCGACGCGAACGAGACGCCTAGTAGTTATCGGTGAATCCTCGACAGAGGACAAGAGCCGAGCGATCTGCGCTTTCGCTTATCACTGGCAATTGAGCTATCTAGATGCAGTTACTTTGTCGGCGCCGCTCGGCAAGACGCATCGATTTCCGCGATTATGTTGACGTCAATTCACATGAGGTGATGTACTGTTCGCGACGACCGGCCGAGCTCGTGGTGCCCGTGGGTGTGATCGACCGGACCGTCCATCCGGGCTCGTTCCGTCGTGGTCCCCAGTTCCCGTCCGCATGGAGCGAGCCCGGATTTTCGCAAGCGGAGGCCGGCCGAGTGGCCGACACCCCCGCCGTCCGCGCGCTCATCGGCGCTCCGGCGCATGAATTGCCTGGGACTCGACCCGCATCGAGGCGACCGATTCGCCCTGCGCCGCTGTGCTGCGGCCACGCGAATCCGCATGGCGGTACTCCCCGGCCGCACACCGGACTGTGCGGCGGATCGGGCCGGTCCGCCGCACGCGTCACGGTCGGCAATCACCGTGCCGCACCGGTGGATTCAGACGAGAACTTTCTGCTTGCGGATCCGACGCTGCACATCCCGCATCATCATCTTCGTCCCGGAGAACCGAATGAACTTGGGGATGAAGCGGTTCACGAATCCCACGAACAGGAACAGATGCTCGAATCGGCGCTGATCGGCCGCGCTCCACTCCACGCCCATCTGTTCGCGGAAATGCGGAGGCAGGAAGCCGGCGGTCAGGAAGCGCAGCAGCCCACCGAAAAGCAGTCGCATGTACCAGTGGATCATCCGAAGATGCAGCAGGTCACCGATATACGCTCGGAAGGCGTCGTCGACGATAACCTGACGGCAGGCTTCGACCCAGTACTCGTCGAATTCGGCGCGCGTCTTCGGCCACATGTCGGGATGTACCTGCAGCGTGGTGCCGAAGGTGTCCGCGCCCTGATAGAACGCCTCGAGTTCCTCCGGTGACATCTTGCCGTTGATCAGCTGATGGGAGTCCTCGAAGCCGATGTAGATGCAGGCCGCGACATACAGCTGCAGATTGCGGTCGAAGGCGTTGTACTTCACCTTCGAGCCGGGTTTCGACCGCACCTGCCGGTGCGCGACGTTCACCGCCTCACGGAATTCCTTCTTCTCCTCGGGCGTGCCGAGAATCGCCACCGCCAGATACGAGGCCGTGGTGCGCAGTCGCTTCCACGGATGCACCATCAGCGCACCGGATTCCACGGTGCTCTCCATGACACCGGCCGCCACCGCGGGATGCGCGAACTGCATCGCGACGTTGGCCGCGGCGCCCGCGAACATCCAGAAATCCAGGGCGTCGGGCAGTTGCGCGGGGCGCTTACGCGGTGAGCGATAGAAGTCCGGGATGTGAATGCGCGTCTGCTCCAGAGTCAGCGGCGGCGTCTGCGCGACGTCGGGCTGCACAGCTCGCTCGTCCTCCGCCCGGCCTCGCCCGACCGGCAGTGATTCCTCCGGGACGTAGGAATCACTGTGCGGGTCGGTGTAATTCGGCTCCCAAGGCTGCGTTGCCGTTGTCATGCGAGTCCTCTCTCGGAACGTTTCGCCGGCGCGACCGGAGATGCGCCGGGCCCCGCGCTGCGGGGCGCGGGCGGTGCCGCCGGGATCGGCGGCACCATGCGACACGGGAGACCGAGGGGCCCGCCCGGCAGACCGGCTCGCCTCGGAGCCGACGCGACAACCACCGATGCGCGGTTACCGGCGCTCTCGCGGATTTCTCCCTCTGCCCCGGCGACATCCCCTCGTATACTCCTCAGGGTCGGCCCGGCCTCCACCATGTTACCCGCAATTCTCTCTCGATCAACGGGCCTAGAACGAAATATCCCGTACTTGAAGCCGTATTCCGTTATCTAAGTTGTCGCACATTCAAGGGCAGCTACGTCTGTCGCGCGGCGAGCCGTCCGAACAACGTCATCTCCATCAATCCGATCACCTGGGCTCGAGGGCAGATCTGCTGGTCGTTGCCGAACAGCCGCCCCAGACCGACGACGAGCCCGAATCCGGCATGGACCAGGATGCGGGCCTGCGCCCGCGCCAGCTCGGGCCGCGCATCCACCAGCAGTTCCACCCATTCGGCCACCACCAGCCGCTGGATATTGCGCAGCACCGTGCGCTCGTAGGCGCCGACACTGCCGAATTCGGCGTAGTAGACGAACGTCAGCTCGCGCTCGGCGAACGATCCCTCGACATAGAGGTCGATCAACCTCGCCAGCGCCTCCTCGGAGGTCTGTGACGCCTCCACCGCGGGTGCGATCGCGGCGGCCATCCGGTCGGCCACCCGCCGGAATGCCGCCGCCAGCAAGGCATCCTTACTGCGGTAGTACCGGTACACCGCCGAGGCCGCCGACAGTTCGGCCGCCGCCGCGATCTCCTCCACGCTCACATTGGGGTAGCCGCGCTCGTGGAACAGCTCGACCGCCTTGTTGAGCAGCACCTGATGTTTGAACGATTGCGGAATCTCGTTCGCTCGCACAGGTTCCGGCGGGTCGGCGGCCACCGGCAGGTCGGCGCGGATCAACGACCACGCGGCCTCGCTCAGCAGCACCGCGAGCGATTTCGCCGGCAGATGCGCGTGGTGGTCGCCGATACTGCTCACCACACTGAAGATCGCGACGGCACGCACCAGGCCCGCGCGGCGGGACAACTCAGGGCGCAGCTCGCCGATCAGCGCGCGCAGCGCGGAGATCGCGGTCTCGAACCGTTCGTCGAAGGTCCGGCGATCGTCGCGATCGAGGTAGCGCGCCTCCCACCGGGCCAGCGCGGCCGTGGGGCGATTGGCGATGGTGTCGGCCACGATGGCATCGATGACGAGTCCGAGTCGCGTTTCGGCGCTGTGGCTGTGCGCCTCCGCGGGCAGCGTCACCGCGGTCACCGCGGCCGTGGACAAGCGCAGCAGCTCCTCACGGAACAGCGCGTACTTGCTCGGATAGTGCCGGTACAGCGCGGCCGAGGAAATCCCCAGCCGGGCGGCGATGTCCTCCATGCTCACGCCGTGATAACCCAGCGATCCGAAGGCCGCCGCCGAGGCGGAGGCGATCTGCGCGCGGCGGTTCTTCGGCCGGCGGCGGATCACACGTTCGGGATTGTGCGTGGCCGGCGCCGTCGCCTTCGCACGCCCGTCCTGTGCGCGACTCACATTGTCCGCCAATTCTTTTCGCTGGCAAACCGCTACGACTGCGGCGGTAGCGGAGTCAGCGGCGTACTGATCTTGTCGACCAGCCAGCGATCGCCCTGCTTCTGCAGTCGCATGACCGTCGACAACTGGCCCGGTTCCGGTTTGCCCTGGGTGCCCAGGCTGGTGATGGTCTGGCCGATCACCACGATCGCCTCCGCGGAATTCTTGTCCCCGGAACGGATGGCGCACTGCACATCCGTCGACTTGGCGACGACCTCACCCTTGGCCAGGACGTCGCTGAGGTCCTTGCTGTTGGACTCGAACTGCTTCTTCCATTCACCGGAGGCGCCGGCCAGCACATCGCGGACGTACTGGTCGAGGTGCTTGGAATCGTAGGTCGAGACCACCGGGCCGTAGGCGCAGGCGGCCTGGCGGGCCTGCGCCTGCGCCTCCAGCACCTCCTCGTGATCCTTGTTCTGCAGGTAGAAGTAGATACTGCTGCCGATCGCGGCGCCCAGGACCAGAGCCGCCGCCGTCCGCAGACCGATCCGCACACCGCGTCCCCCGGCGGCCGGACGCAGTCGCGACAGCAGCGAAATCTTGGCCGCGGCCGTCGTTTCGGTGGGGCTCGACTCGGTGGTATCGGATGTCCCCGCCGCATCCGATCCGGCCGTATCGGACGCCGGGGCCGCCGCGGTCTCCGTTTCGTCGACGGTGTCGACCGTGGGTTCGCGCTCCTCGGCGCCTCCGCTTTCCTTGTCGCTCATCGCGTTCGCTTCCTAGTTGTCGGGTATGGGGCCGGGCGGGATGGGCGCCGACAGTTCGTTGCCGGTGACGCCCGGCGGCGGCCCGGACCCGTTGTCGGGGATGTTCGGCCGCGGCGCGTTGGCCGAACCACGCACCTGCAGTGCGGGATCGGCGGTGAGGCAGTAGTTGTACAGCCGCACCCGGGTGTCGGTCATGACCTTGGCCGGGGACACCGGAATCGTGTCGTAGTCGCAGGTGGGACGCGGCCAGAAGTCGGCGAGCGTGTGATAGGCGCCGTCGTGGGCGGGCACCCCGAGCGCTTGAATACCTTGGCGCAGTGCGGGAAACAGTGCCTCGATCGCCGGCTGCCGCAGTTTCGCCGCCTTGGTGATGGCGACGAAATTGGTGACCAGATCGGTCAGCGGATCCTGATTCTTCGCCACCACGTCGCCGAGCGTCGCCAGCTCGCCGGGCCCCTGGTCGAGGAATTTCCGGATCTCGTTGTCGGCGGCGGTGGCCTGCTGGAACAGCGCGCTGCCCGCCGCGGTCAGCGTGCTCAAATCGGGCTGCGCGTGCGAGGTGGTCTCCGCGATCACCTGCAGGTTCTCGAGCAGCTGCTGGGTCTGCGGCAGCAGATCGGACAGCCCCGCCATCGCACGACTGATCCCGGAGATCATGTTGCGCAATCGATCCGGGCCGCCGCCCAGCGCCTTGTCCAGCTCGTCGACGACCACGGTGAGCCGGTCCGGATTCATCCCGCCGATGAATCCGCTGAGGTCGGTCAGCAGATTCTGCACCGGGATCGGCACGCTGGTGCGTGCGCGCTCCACGACGGCGCCGTCGGACAGATACGGCCCGGTGTCGGCGTCGGGCCGGAAGTCCAGATACTGCTCACCCGCCGCGGACAATCGGCCGACGTGCACCGCGCCCCCGACGGGAATCTTCGCGCTGTCGTCGATTTCGGCGATCGCGTCGATTCCGTCGCCGGAAACCCGCACATCGGCGACCTTGCCGACCCGGGTGCCGCGGAAGGTCACGTCGTTGCCCGGAAGAATGCCACCCGAGGTGGCCAGCTGCACGGTGACGGTGAAGGTGTGCGGAAAAGGATTGAACCGCAGCACATATCGGGCCAGATATCCGGAGCCGATCACCAGCACCACGATCAGGCTGAGGTTGGCCAGGGCGATGCGGCGGCGCACCACCCAATTCCACAGCGGCGTATTCATCGCTCACCACCCTGCTGGGAAGGTTCGGCCGGCGTGCCGGGCGCTTCCGGCGGCGCCGCACCCGGCGCCGGTTGCGGCGGACTGATGACCCGGCCGAACACTTTCTCGAATACCTGCGCCAAACTGCCGGCGAACGCCGGAACGTCACCGATTTCGGGCCATCGGCTGCCGTGCGGATCGCTGAGGGCGCCGATGCTCAGATACGACACCACCGGCATGACGGCCAATCCCGAACCTCGCAGGCTGGCCATCAGCGGCGGATAGATGTCGTTGAGCCCGTCGAGCGCCTCGGTGAGATTGCCGCCCATTTCCGTGAAGCCCGACATCAATTTCTGAATGCTGTCGAACAGGCTCAGGAACTGCGGGCTGGTGGTGTCGGTGAAATCGCCCAGCGCCGCCATGGTGGTCGACACCTTGGTGGTGAGATCCACGATGCGCTGATTGTTCTCGTTCACCAGTCCGAGCAGTTGCGGGAAGGTGTCGGCGGCCGCGCCGAGTTCCTTTTTGCGCCTGGCCAATTCCCCGGACAGCGTATTCAATCCCTGCAGGGTGGCGTCGATATCGCCGGTGCGCTGATTGAGCGCGGCGATCACGCTGGTCATCTCGCTCAGCAGATGCGCCAATTGCGGTCCCCGCCCGGCGAACATCGAATTCATCTGCGTGGTGATCTGTGCGGCCTGGTTGATACCGCCGCCGTTGACCAGCATGGCCACCGACATCATCAACTGCTCGACGGAGGCCGCGGTGCCGGTGTGATCGGTGCCGATGGTGTCTCCGTCGCGCAGCGGCGGGCCCGCCTCCTGCGCGGACGGCAGGGTCATGGCCACCGACATGTCGCCCAGCGGCGTGGCCTGACGCAATTCCACCGTGGTCCCGCGCGGCAGCACGATGTCGGAGCGGATCTGCATCCGCACGTCGGCGATGAAATTCGTGGTCTCGATACCGGTGACGGTGCCGATATCGGTGCCGCCGATCCGCACGTGGGCGTGATCGGGCAGATTCAGCACATCGGTGAACGCGGCATGAACGGTATAGCCCGGACCGTCGATACCCGGCTTGGGCATCGGCACATTCTCGAGGGTCGGACCGCATCCGCTGATACCGAGTGTGGTGGCGGTCGCGACGGCGGTGAAAACGATGCCGCGGCGGGATGTTCTGCGCTGTGATCGTGTCATTTTCCGCTGATCCCCAGAAGTGCGGCGGTGAGTCCGAAATCGGGCCCCATATCGGCGATCCGGCCGGTCCGGCAGCCGTCGAGGCGCATCATCACCCGCTCACAGAAGGTCGAGAGCGCTTCACCGTCGAGCACCGATTTGTCGAGCAGGCCGTGCAGACGCAGCGCCTGATGTTCGTAACTGGTGGCGTTGGCGAGGTTTTCGAACATCAGCGGCGCGACATCCACGATTTCGGTGAGATTGCGGGCATTGGCACGCATCTGATCGCTGATCGCGACGAACCGGCTCAGGGCTCCGGCGAGCTGATCCTTGTTCTGCCCCACCACCGTGGCGGTATTGGCGACGAAATCGTTGAGCTGGGTGAGCACCGCCTGCAAGCCGGGCGCCTGATCGCCCATCAACTTCAGCAGTTCGGTGAGCCGGCCGCTGAAATCCCGCACAGTCTGATCGTTCTGGGCGATGACCTGAGTGATGTCGTTGAGTTTGACGATCGTGTTGGAGATCTGGTCCTTGTTGGCGAAGGTCGTCTCGAACGCACCCGAGAGCGCGTCCAGCGTCTCGCGCAGCTTATCGCCGTTGCCGTCGAGCAACGGGAACAACACCCGGCTGGCCATCGGCCCGGTGTCGCTGTCACCCTTCAGGGACGCACCCAACTGGTCGAAGGTCTGCATGATGCGGTCGAGTTCCACCGGTGTCCTGGTGCGCGGCAGAGGAATATGCGCGCCGTCGGCCATGGTGGGCCCGGTTCCGTCGTAGGCCGGCGCCAGTTCGACATGGCGGTTGGTGATCAGCTGCGGATTCACCAGTGCGGCCATGGCGTCGGCGGGCAGCTTCACGCTCTTGTCGACCTTCATGACCACCTGCACGTAGGTGCCCTTGGCCTCCACCGATTCGACCGTGCCGACCGGCACACCCAGCACATCGACCTCGTTGCCGGCGTAGAGCCCGGCCACATTGTCGAAGTCGGCGCTGATGCGCATGTTGTCGCCGAGCGCCTCGTTGGCGGCGGTGCCGAGCGAACCCGGCAGCAGCGAACAGCCCGAGCCGGCGGAGGCGACCAGGCACACCGCGGCCAGTTGGGCCAGTGCGCGCAGTTTCATCACTTACACCCCTGAACGACCTGTGCGAAACAGATCCAGTTGTCGGGGAACAGCCCCCACGGCACATACACATCGCCGTACGGTCCGTTGCCCAATACGTTGTTGAACTGCCGCAAGGTCACCGGCATGATCTCGTAGAGCCGGTCGAGGTTGGCCTTGTTCTTCTCCAGCCCCTCGGACATGGTGTTCAGATCCCGGATCATCGGGCCGAACTGGTTGTTGTTCTCCAATCCCATGTCCTGCAACAACTTCGACAGTGAGGCGACATTGTCGAGCAGGCTCTTCAGCAGCTGCTGGCGCTTCTGCACCGCCTGGCCGATGGCCTCGCCGCGGGTCAGCAGCATCAGCACGCTGTTCTGATTGTCGGCGACCAGCTGTGAGACCTGATCCATCCCCTTCAGCAGGGTGTCGACCTCGTCGCGGCGGTCGTTGATCACCTTGGCCAGCGAGCCGATGCTGTCGAGCGCCTGCACCGCCAGCTGCGGCGAATCGCCCATCTGCTGATTCATGGTGTCGAGGGCCTGGCGCAACTTCTGCGGGTCGATCCGCTCGATCCGTTCGAACGACGCCTTGTACTGCGGGTCCTGGATCACCTTGCTCAGGTTGTAGGGCACGCTGGTGTGGTCGAGCTTGATCCGGTTGTCCGGCAGCCCTTTTCCGTTGCCCGGAACGAGATCGACATGCAACCGCCCGAGGATGGTCGACATCTTGATCGCCGCGTGCGCGTCCGGGCCCAGTCGCAGATCGCGGCGCACCTTCAGGTCCGCGACCACCTTGGCGCCGTCGAGCCGCACCGCCCGCACCGCGCCCACCTCGATCCCCGAGACGTCGACGGTCGCACCGGCGCGCAGCCCCGCGGCCTGCGCGAATTCGGCGCGAATCGTCTTGTCCCCCAACCGCGCCTGGGTCAGCGCACTGGAGCCGAGCAGCAGGATCAGCACGGTCGCCGAGGCGATCAGGCCGAGCCGCAGATACCGGTTGCGCAGGAAGCCGAACACTTTCGGCAACCTCGGTCGCGAGAACCTCGCCATCATCGGCACACCTCCGAATGCGCGTTGCCACCGATCTGGGAGAACAGGCCCGGCGGCAGCAGCACGCCCCACAGCGAGACGTCGAGACCGCAGAAGTAGGCGTTGCCGTAGGCGCCGTAGCTGGAGAACTGGGCCACCCGGTTCAGCACGTTCGGCAGTTGCACCGCCGCCCGGTCCAGCGCCGCGCCGTTGAGCAGCAGCAGCGCCACGCCGGTGGTGGCCTTGTTCTGCGCGGCCGCGATACCGGGTTTGACCTGGGCGACCAGCCCGACCAGCGCATCGGTCGAGGTGGCGACCTGGTCGACCGACGACTTCAACGCCTCACCCTGGGCGTAGAGCCCGTCCATCAGCGAACGGGTCTGGGTGATCAGGGTTTCCAGCTCGTTGCTGCGATGCGCGAGGCCCGCCATCACACTGCTGAGGTTGGAGACCACATCGCCGAGGATCTTGTCGCGCTGGCCGAAGGTTCCGGCCAGCTGCGCGGCCTGCGTGATCAAGGTGCTCAGCGAGACCTGGTTGCCCTGCAGCGCCTGAATCAGCGTCTCGGACAGCGAATTCACCTGATCGGGCTGCAGCACCGAGAACAGCGGTTCGAAGCCGGACAGCAAGGCCGACACATCGAACGACGGCTCGGTGTGCTCGAGCGGAATTCGCCCGCCCGCCGGCAACTGTCGGCCCGCGTCCTTACCCGGCGCCAGCGCGACGTAGCGCTGACCGATCAGATTCTGGTACCGCACCATGGCCTTGGTCGTGGTGGTCAGATGTTGATTGCTCCGGATGCTGAACTCCACCCCGGCCTTGTAGTCGCCGACGAAGTCGATCTTGTCCACCCGGCCGACCCGCACCCCGGCCATCCGCACGTCGTCCCCGACGCGCAGTCCGAGCACATCGGAGAAGACAGCCGAATATCGAGTGGTCGAGCCCGGCACCGTGCGCTGCAACGTGCCGTAGATGGTGGAGGTCAGCGCGATCGCGATCACCGCGAAGATTCCGAAACCGATCAGTGCCTTCGTCGATTTCACTGCGTCACACCGCCTTCCGGCATCTCGCCGACGGTCAGATAGCCACCGGCGAGCACCGGCCCCAGCAGCAGGAGCTGCGCCAGATTCGGCAGGCCCCCCACCACCGCGGCGACCGCGGCGGGTCCACGCAGTGCGGCGGGACGGATGGCCGCCGGATCAGCGGGCGTGGCCTGGTAGGCGGCCGGTGCGGTGATGCCGGGGATCAGCGGCAGACTCGGCAGACCGGGCAGCGCCGGAACGCCGGGCAGAACCGGCAGACCGGGGATCAGCGGCTGCTGTGCCGGCGCGGTCGGTGCCACGGCCGCCGGGGTCGGCCGAGGCCCGGCCGCGTCCAGCCAGCGGGGCAGCTGCTGCGGTGGATACTCCTGTGGCGGAGCGACATTCGGTACGGTAGCCCCACCGCAGCGCGGGCCGTACTCGTCACCATAGTGCGGGCAGTCCTGCGCGGTGTACTGCTGGAACGGCGTGAGCGAGGCGTCCATCGCCCACACCATCTGGTGTTTGGGGCCCCAGTGGAACGTGGTCTTCAAACGCTGCAACGCCGTATTGAGGTTGGCGGCGGTGAACGGAATGGCCTCGGGATCCTTGGCCAGACCGCCGAACAGATCGTCCAGACCGGCGACGAGGAATTTGCCCGAATCCGGATTGCGCGCGAACAGGTGGTTGACCGAATCGACGGCGCCGCCCGCATTCGTCAGCAGCGCGACGAGATTCGAGCGCCGCTCGGTGAGGGTGCGAGCCGTCGTCACCGAATCCGACAGCACTCCCACCAATTCCGGCGCCGACTGGCTCAGCGCGGTGGCGGCACGGCCCAGATCACCCAGCAGGTCGCCGATATCGGGAATGTCGTGCACCTGGGTGAGCCAGGTGTCGAGCCGCTCCACGGTCGAACCCGGCACCCGCGCCGAGGGTTCCAGCGCCGCGGACAGCGTCGCCAGCACCCGGCCGAGCTTCTCCGGCTGGATATTGCTCAGCACATTGCGCAGCACGTTGAGCGTGGTCTGCAATTGGATGGTCGCCGTGCCGGTGTCCTGGGAAATGGTCGAGCCGGAATGCAGTTTCGCGGTGTCGGGCCCGTTGTCGACCAATTCGATCGCCGTCACGCCGAACAGATTGTTGGGGATGACGCGGGCGGTGACGTTGGCCGGAATCGCCTCGGCGACATGCGGTTTCAACGCGATATCGGCGCGCTGCCGCTCCCCTTTCGCCACCACCTCCACCGAATCGACGGTGCCGACGACCATGCCTCGGAATTTCACGTCGGCATGTTTGGGCAGGCCGTCTCCGGTACTGGTCAGCACGGCATGGACGGGCACCTTCTCGGTGAAGCGACCGGTGTAGCGCAGCGCCAGCAGATACAGCAGCGCGGCCACTACGAGCAGCATCGCGATACCGGCCAGCGTGAGCTGGCGAGCGGTCGCACCGCGGCCACTGGGATCGAGAATCACGAACGACACCTATCCTGAGATCCGGAATCCGGGGTCGATGCCCCAAATCGCCAGGGTGAGAAAGAGATTCGCGAAGACCATCACGACGATCACCATCTTGATCGCCCGCCCGGCCGCGACCCCGACTCCCTCCGGGCCGCCGCTGGCGACATAGCCGTAGTAGCACTGGATGAAGGTCGCGAGCAGCGTGAAGATCACGACCTTCAGCAGCGAATAGAAAACGTCCGGCCCGATCAGGAACTGGAAGAAGTAGTGGTCGTAGGTCCCCGCGGTGGTGCCGCCGAGGAACAGCACCGTCAGTTTCGTGGTCAGGTAGGCGGCGGCCAGACCCACGCTGTAGAGCGGCACGATCGTCACCGTCGCGGCGATCATCCGGGTGCTGACCAGGTACGGCAGCGGCCGGATCGCGCACGATTCCAGCGCGTCGATCTCCTCGGAGATCCGCATCGAGCCCAGCTGCGCGGTGAACCGGCAGCCGGATTGGATCGCGAAGGCCAGGGTCGCCAGGATGGGCGCCAATTCGCGCGTGGTCGCGAATCCGGCGATGGCGCCGGTCAGCGGACTCATGGTCAGGAGGTTCAACGCCGTGAACGACTCCATTCCGACGATGATGCCGCCGAACGAGCACAGGATGAACACCACGCCGATGGTGCCGCCACCCACGATCAGCGACCCGTTACCCCAGCTCACATCCGCGGTCAGCCGGGCGAGTTCCTTCCGATAGTGCTTGACCACGAACGGAATCGCGGCCACCGCCTGGAAGAAGGTGATGGTCTGATGCCCGAGACGCTGGTTCGCGTGCACCGGTGCGAGCGCGGCGTTTCCGACGGCCCGCAGCGGCCGGGCTACGGGCGGGGTGTAGGAACTGGCCATCTCACGCGACCTTCGTCGGGAGCAAGGTATTCGACAGCTGAGTCAGAATGATGTTGGTGGCGAACAACATCAACGCGGAGCTGACCACCGCGGAGTTCACCGAATTCGCGACTCCGGCCGGGCCGCCGCTGGTGTGCAGGCCCACATCGCAGGCGATGATCGCCGTCAGCGCGCCGAAGATCGCGGCCTTGGTCAAGGCGATCAACAGGTCGCTGGCCACGGCGAACGACGCGAACGATCCGATGAACGATCCGGGGGTACCGGACTGCGCGTACACATTGAACATGTACGCCGTCGCGAATCCGACGAAAACGATGAAGCCGCACAGCAATATGCTCACCAGGACCGCCGCGGCCAGGCGGGGGGCGACCAGCCGGCGCACCGGATCGACACCCATCACCCGCATGGCGTCGATCTCCTCGCGGATCGTCCGGGAGCCGAGATCGGCGCAGATCGCCGAACCCACCGCACCGGCGATCATCAGCGCGGAGACCAGCGGCGCGCCCTGCCGGATGATTCCCAGTGCGGCAACGGAACCGATGAACGTCGTCGCACCGACCTGGTTCACCAGGGCACCGACCTCGATGGACACCACGACGGCGATGGGAATGGCCACGAACACCGTCGGCGCGGCCGAGACGTTGGCCATGAAGGCGCACTGTTTGATGAATTCCTGGTACGGGAACCGGCGCTTGATCATCGCGACGAAGAGCTGAACGAAGGCCTCCCGGCCCAGCGCGACCTGCCGGCCGAGGGTCTCCAGCGAGCGTTGCGGATGCCGGCGCCAGAGGCCGCCGGCCGCATCGACAAGTCGCTGCAGCTCACCCTCGTCGGCGGTCCGCCAAGGCGGAAGCGGCGGGTCCGGCCGATCGGAGGCTCGGGTCGACGTCACAGCGGTCGTTCCTTTCTCACGCTCACCGCTTGTCGCAGACAGCGGCAACCAGGCCACCGGGCGTTGAGCGTGTGAAGTGTTACACACCGATTCGGTGCGACACAAGATAGTAAGTTATCGACTGTTCTCGCATCGGAGAATCAAGTCGGATGCGACGGATTACGGTCAAGACCCTGGACCCGACGCGGCAAGTTATGGAATATTCCGCGCTCGGACAGTCGTCGCCCGGATCATCCCGGGAGGTTCTCCAAGTAGTGCTGCAGCAGCACGAGCAACGCCCCCAGGAGTGCGATCCCGGCGCCCACGGCACACAGCGCCGCGACCCACAGGCCGAATCGGAGAACGGGATTGACCTTGATTCGCCCACCGAGGATCTTGACTCCGATCACCACGATGTCGATGAGCCACACCAGCGCCATCATGACTAGGTCATGCAGACGTTCGAGAAGGTGAGCACGGGCCAGCACACGATCGATCCCAGGAACGAGATGATCACGTCGATGCCGTGCATCTGCTTCAGGTGCGAGGTGTGCGTCAGGGTCCAGATGACCCCGATGACGCCGTACGGCACGGCGAGGATGATGAGTGTCCCGAGGAATTCGGACACCTTCATCTCGTAGCTCAGAAGCCGATCGAGTCGCTTCAGCATTGCGACACAAGTCCTTTCACCCATCGGCCGGACATCCGGTGCCCGCGCCTCCCGCACGCACCGGATGCGGGCACCCTTGCCCGCCGGCCGCGGCGCCCGGTCATCCGCGGGCCCGCGAGAGCATATGTTACTCGAAATTCACAGTTTTGGAAGTCGTAGCCCGGAGCTGTCGGGCGACGGATATTCGGTGCTCATATGGACTATGGTTGACTCTAGGACTTGTCACAAAGCGTCCAGAAGTTATGATGAATTCATGCAATCTGCAGCGCTCGCGACTTAGCATGGAACGGTGTCGTCGACCGTGGAACGGCCCCAAGCGGCGTGACCAGGACGGACTCGGCACGACTGTTGCATGAGCCCGGCGGTACCGCAGGGGGATCGCCGGTCTCGGCAGCGGATCCACCGGGACACGACCGGCTCGATTGTCGGTCACCGGCACCGCCGCGTCCGCCGAAATCGAAGGATCACCGTGCACAGCGAAATCCCCCAGCCGGGCGGCGTATCCGGACGGCGCAGCATCGCCGCTGTCCGATCGCGCGAAATTCTCAACTACTTCGGCAAATGCCAGGCCTGCGGCTACCCGGCACAGGCCGTCCTGCGGACAACGCTCTACAGCGACGGCACCATCACCGACGCGGTCATCGCGACCTGCGCCTCGCCATGCGGGTGGTCCGGCACGGCAGCGCCCACGGTGATGACGGTGCGCACCGAACTATGACGTCGAATGCTGTGGGCGCCTGCCTATTCCGCTCGTCAGTGTTCCGGCGATGCCACCCAGCGCAGGGCCGCGGCCGGGCAGAGTTTGATCGCCTCGGTAGCGAGCGCGGGGTCCGGTTCGGCGTCCCCGAGCACGGGATAGCCCCAGTCGTCCAGAACGATCTGCTCCGGCACGATGTGGGCGCAGATACCGTGGCCGGTGCACGCGATGCGATCGATCGCCAGCGCGCCGGACGTGGGCCGTGCGATGCCGAGGGCCCGAGCTGTCAGGGACACGATTTATCCTTGTCGTGCGGTCGGGAAACGTTTGCTACCAAGACTTTCGACGAGTAGCGAGGTACCGAAGACGTCCAAGGCGGAGGCCAGGAACCGGGCCACTCCGTCGGGAAAACGGCACGCACCTCGCCCCGGAACACGGGTGAGCCTGCGGAGGAGCCGCTCGGCGGTGTCGGCCGGAGCTCGCCGGTTCAGTAAGTCGATCAGATCGTCACGCAGCGCGGGCAATCCGAACCTGCACGGGCCGCACTGGCCGGCCGATTCACCCGCCGCGTAGGTCAGCGCGGACAGCACCACCTGCCATGGATCGCTGCCCGCGGCGACGACACGAAATACGCCGACGCCGGTTCCGATTCCGGACGGCGACAGAGCATTTCGTGACCACAGCGTATGACGCGCCTCGGCGGGCAGGAACCCACCGCTCAGACCGTTCAGCCACAGGGCCTGCGGACAGGCGGTGAGACCGCCTGCCCGATCGAAGATTTCGGACAGGGGCAGGCCCGCCTCCGCGCCGTGCACACCCGGATTGCGGACGCCATCGGCAACTGTCACCAGCCGCGGGCCGGGCTCGTCGGGCGTGCCGTAGGAGCGGAACCAGCCCGGACCGTATTCGGCGATCTGCTGCATCCGCCATACGGTTTCGACGTTGAGCACCAGGGTCGGCGCCAGCCGCCGCCCACGCGGGTCCCGGCCGCCGACGGTGATGGGTTCGAACCGCATCACCGGTCGCGCCGGACCACCGTGCGCCAGCCGGACCAGCGCCGACTCCTCCGACGATACGTATCGCCGCGGTACCGCGAGCGTGTCCACGCCGGCCGCGTCCAGGAGCGCGAGCGTCTCGGAGCCGCGATGCGCGGCCACCCGCACCCGCTGCGCCGTAATTCGCCGGGCACCGTCGAGCACTTCGGGGAGATGGTGCGCGACGACCCATGCGTCCTTGGCCGAATCCATCTCTCCGTCACAAGCATTGACGATCAACTCGGCCCGGTGGCGGGCCGCGAGTTCGAGTTTGGCGGCGGTGGGAAAGTTCGCGCCGCCGCGGCCGCGCAACCCCGCGGCCGCCAGGAGGTCCGGCAGCCCGGTCATGTCCACTCCTGAGAAGCGATGTCCGAGCGGCGATGCCGCTGTGCGTCGGGAACGGCCCACCGCCAGACGGCGCCGACCGCCAGCGCCGCACCGCAGCCCACGGTGACGGCGAGCAGCGCCGGATCCGCGGCCGAGGACATCGTCACTCCGTGTACCACCGCCAGCGGCGCCATCGCGTACGCGAGCAGGTGCAACGCACGCCATATCCGAGTCGGCAACCGGTGGCGCAGCAGCGATGTCGCGACGACCGCCAGGACGATGTCCACGGCGAGGGTGCCCAGCGCGACCCACTGCCGCTCGTAACCGGCCGTGAACGGCACCACCGTCGACAGCCATCCGAGATCGACGTACGTATCGACCGTCGCGGTGACGATATGCGCGGCCAGGAAGACGATCAGGCCCAGGGCGAGGGTGCGATGCAGTCCCATCGCCACCGCCGATACCGCGAGCCGGGGCCGCACCCGCGCGGCGGTGAACATCCCGAGCAACGCCACGACAGTCAGCAGTACGAGAGTGACCACGCCGGCGGCGCGCGAGACGTACCACAGCCACGGACTGGTCATGACACGTGCCGCTTCCGCGCCGCGGTCGGGGCGGGCCACCCCGGAGTCGTCACCACCTCGTGGTCGACCGTCATCAGGCAGGCGGGCACGCCGCGATCGGTCAGCCAGCGCGGCGCCTGATCGTCGAGAACGATCGCGGCCGTCGACGCCGCATTGGCCTGCACCGCATCGGGTCCCGCGCAGGTGACCTGCGCCCACCGCGTCCGGGCGGAGCGTCCGGTGCGCGGATCGATGATGTGATGGCGGCGTACGCCGCCGCGCGTCCACGTGCGCAGCCGCGTCGACGACGTCGCGAACGCCTGCCCGGTCGAGGTGACGACCTGCACCACGACGTCGTTCCAATCCTTCACCCCGATGGACCACCCGTGCGGCGGGACGGCGCCCGCGACGGCGATGTCGCCGCCCAGATTCACCAGATATCCACCCGGTCCGGTCGCGGCCAGCTCGGCGGCGATCGTGTCCGCTGCCCACGCCTTCGCACTCGCGCCCAGATCCAGTGCGGTTCCCGCGGGCAACGTGACCTCCCACCGCTGCTCGTCGAAGATCATGTGCCGCAACGGAATCGAGCTCGGATCGAATGCGGCCGGGCCCACGTCACCGCGGGCGCGCACCACATCCAGATCGTCGTCGTAGCCGCAGGCGATCAGCGCGGCCCCGAGGGAGGCCGAGACCAACCCGGAGGTCAGGCGCTGGGTACGCATCGCCGCCCGCAGGCACGACCCGAGGGTCGTGCCGACCGGGATGCGCAGCTGCTCCGACCGGTCCCGGCGAGCCGCGTCGGCGCTGCGCGAATTGATCACGGCGAGTTCGGAATCCGCGCGAAAGCGCGAGGCGGCACGATCGAGTTCTTCCAGCCGCGCGCGGACCAGGCCGACCGCGCGCGCCAGCTCCCGGGCATCGGTGCAAACCACCACGACCGATGTTCCGATCGCCGGAAACGTCTCCGAGGCCGCCACCGCGCCTCGCCCGGTGCTCATGACCCGGCGGTGTGCTCGTGCGGATCGCTGTCGGAATTCTGCACCGGCGGCGTGGGCGTCCACTCCCCCGGCCGGCCGCTTTCCGGTTGCGGCGCAGGAGAAGTCGGTGCCGAGACCGGATCGGCCGTCCGCAGGTCCACGGGCACCCGTTCCACGGTTCCCGAGGGTTTCGCCGCATGACCGATGGTGCCGCCCTGCACCGCCAGTTCCACGGCGAGTCCACCGACGGCGACCGTCGCGGCGACGAATATTCCGGTTGCGCCGCGCCGGATTCGCGAGAGATTCGGATTCGTTGTCATCTCTGTCCCACCTTCGCTTCTGGTATCGCTTGTCGCCCGCGAAGTCGGCGAATCACCTGTTGGTCTGCGGGATCTCGATGCTGAGCGGCATCCGCAGTTCGGCCATGTACCACAGCACGAACTGCCGCAGGAATTCGTCGAACAGCCAGGTCGCGTCCGCGGTCGGCGGGATCACGCCCATCACGCCCTCGCGCACGGCGACGAACGGGCCCCAACTGAACTTCAGCAACGGATCCCACACCGGTTCCCGCGCGATCCGCAGATCGTCGGCGATCTTGTCGCCCAGGATGAATCGGGTGAACGCGCCCAGAATCGGCTTGCTGAGCAGCGTCAGATCGAGGTCGAAGCCCAGGTCCATGAGGTTGTGCGCGAGCTCGATCCCCTCCGGCGTCGCTTCGATGATCGGGTCCAGCTGCTGTTTGGCTTGAGCATCGGCCTGCTCCCACGTCGCGGGAATGTATTCGTCGCGAATGCCGAGAAAGTGGCCGGCCAGCTGCCAGGTATGCAGGTAGCCCTCCGATTCGACCTGCGGAATCTGCAGATTCCAGGCCCGGAAGGTCCGCATGATGGTCGTTGCGAGGCTGTGCCAGGTGACCATCTTGTCGTCCTGGCTGATCGGGATATGTTCCTTCGGCCAATGCGGCGACTGCGGCAGCAGATGCCGGACCGCGGCATGAATGATACGAGTCTTGACGCAGGTCACGATCATTTCGCCGCCCGGCTGGTAGGCGTTGACCGTGCCGATGTCGTAGCCGAATTTCGCGGTCTTGGCGATCCGGTCCTTCAGATGCGAGCCGCCCCGCGAGTAGTACACCGCGCGCGCCTCGTGCGGAATGACGTTCGCCATCATGCCGCTGGCGAAGGCGTAGAGCACGCCCAGATAGGTTCCCCGTTTCTTGTTGAATTCGAAGCCGGCCGCCATTTTGGCCTCGTCCGCCCACGACGGCAGCTGCCGCGCGTACTCCATGAAGTCGCGCATATTCTTCGGCAACCCGTCGGGGATGGGCTGCTCGTTGCGCACCCAGGTGCGGAGCAGATTGTTGATCCGCGGGATGTCCTCGTGGTCCATGACGTCGGCGATCACCGGATCGGCCTCCGGATCCCACATCGTCAGCGGGTCCGCCCCGCCGCCGCTGCCGACCACGGAACCGCTCGGCGACCACGTCCACGGATCCGCGCGCGCCGTTCGCGCGCCGAGTGCGAGCGCCCCCGCCGCACCGAGTAATCCACCGCCTGCTCGCAGGGCGTCGCGCCTGCTGAGACCCAGTCCGTCCATGCTATTGTCCCTCTTCATTGAGAAGCAGATACAGAGATACAAACTCTGTATCTGAGTATCTTGATGAGACCACACCGTGGCCGCGATCACAAGAAGTTGTCAGGATTTTCGAAACGAAGCGCGTGAGAGGACACCGTGAAGTTGGGATCACCGCCCTCGAAGGGTTCAGGAAACGGCACGTCACCACTCGAACGCGCCTATACGGATGCGGTCGACCAGGTCGACGAGGGCGACGACATCCGCGCGCGCATCCTCGACGCGGCGGTCGAACAGTTCGGCGCCCTCGGCGTTCGCCGCTCGACGATGGATGACGTGGCCCGGCGGGCGAACGTTTCCCGCATCACCGTCTACCGTCGTTTCGCGACGAAGGACGCCCTGGTCGAGCAGGTGATCGTGCGCGAATATCGGCGCTGGTTCGACCGGTTCCTGGTCGACATCCGGCACGCGCGCACCGCCGCCGACCGGGTCGTCCTCGGTTTCGTCAGTTCATTGCGGGCGATCCGCGAGAACCCGATCATCGGCGGCCTGCTCGCCGCCGAACCCGACATGCTGCTCGGATCCATGATCGGCGATCAGGGCCACACCGTCGCCATGGTGCGCAGGTTCGTGGCCGACCAGCTCCGCCGCGAGCAGCGCGCCGGCCAGGTGGCGCGGGAGGTCGACGTCGATCTGGTGGCCGAGTTGATGGTCCGGATCTCCGCCTCTTATCTGGCGCTTCCCAGCCAGGTCATCGATCTCGACGACGACGAGCAGGTGGCGGCCCTGGCCCGGCACTTTCTCGTGCCGATGCTCGAGCCGCCGCGCGACTCCGGCGCGGATGCGCCCGCTACTGGGCGCTGATCCCCGCGGACCCGAGATCGAGCTGATTGAGCAGATTCTGAATCAGGACATAGGGGTTCATCGTCGAAGCCTCCGTCTCCACGGTGAGCGGGCGGCTGCCACGAGCAGCGCGGACCCAACGGTCGGGCCCGCCTCTTGGCAGCTCAGAATATTGATTAACATACATAACTAAGCCCAGGACTGTCTACAGTTTCAGCGAAGAATGGTGAGCAACTTAGTCGCGGTGCGGAAGCCATGGGTGGGCAGCCGAGAGCCGGTCTGGCACAGCAGGTGAGCGGCCGTCATCGCGCGCCCGGCGAACCGGCCGAGCAACCGATGCGCGACCGCGGAATCAGGGGCGACATCAACGACACATAGAGAGAGGGGCATCGCAGGGCGAGAACGGAACCGACCGATGCCCCGAAGGATCCAGCCTCGGAAACGACTGTAGGCCTAACGCTCCACAACCCGAACACTATGACTGTCGAGGGGCCGGCGATTCGGATGAGGCCAGTAGGCGTTCGACAAGTTGAAACAGGGCGCGATGGGCATACGCCTCGTCGGCCGGCACGGTGAGAGGATGTGGTGCGCTGTCAGCGATCGTGATCGACCCGCTTCCCTGCACCCGGTACCGCTGCCAGCGCCGCGTTGGCCGCGGTACCGTCGGTGGTGGAGGGGATAACCCGCAGTATGACGACGATGCCGTGCGCGCTGCATACGTGCATCGTGTTGAAAAGCTCGAAAGGATAGGGGTCCAAGTGGGTTCGATGACTGCCGAGCTGCAGGTGCCGAGCAGAGGGTGACCATCCGGTCGGGTCGTAGACGACCTGTCGCACCAGTCCGAGGCGCGGCCGGAGGGCGGTGAGCAGTCCTGGGAGTTCGGCGGCCAGGTCTTGTGTGCGGGGCCACCAGACACCGTCGATGTGGCCGGTGCCATCGCGGCGCGGACGCAATCGCAATCGTGGTGTACAGAGCGGTGGGCGACGAGGCGGTGCGGGATGCAAGGTTGCCGATGGCTGCGCCATGAGACGCTCCTGTCACAGCCTGCCAGGGCCGGAATCCGAATCGGAGACGACGCGACCTCGACTGGTCGACATGCGGGATGCCTCCGGATACGGTCCAGCCTACTCGCTGACATCTGCCGGACGACCTGCGCGAATGGAATCGAGGGATGGCGCATGCCGCATCGCCTGTCGGATTCCGCGCTTATGTTGATCATCATCGGTGAACTGGGTCGGCTCGGCTGGCAAGGCCCTGATCGTCGCCCGGCCCGCCGGGCCGCACCGCGCTGGGGGGACACCCACCAGCCGACCGCGTTCCTCACCTCTCGGGTCGATACAACTGGTTCGCGCCATATATACCCGGATACCGTGCGGGAGCGAATCTGCAGATATGCGAGTTCGAGGCCCACACCGAGTGTCTCGACGACGGCCGGCACACGCTGCATCAATTGCGGCATTCCCGGCTGCGGAGCCGGATCAGTGGTGCGGATTACTGCGCGCGCTCACGGGCACGATGGTCGGTGGTCCACACCGGTTGCAGCATGTGCCAGTCGGCCGGGTGCGCGGCGATACCGGCGGCGAACCGGTCGGCCAGGGCTTGGGTCGTGGCCTGCACACCATCGGTGGTGTCGATCGGCGCGCCGACGTGGAAACCCCAGCCGTCGGGGGTGAACCAGCAGTGCACCGGGAGCAAGGGTGCACCGGTGTCGATCGCCAGCCGAGCCGGGCCGGCCGGCATGCAGGCCGGTTCACCGAAGAAGGTGACCGGCACACCCGCACCGGTCAGGTCGCGTTCACCGAGCAGCCCGACGATCCGCCCCTGCCGCAGCCGCGCGGTCAGCTGCGCGAACGGCGGTGCGGCGCCGCCGGTGAGAGGGACGATCTCGAATCCCAGGCTTTCCCGGAATCGGACGAAGCGGTGGAACAGCGATTCCGGTTGCAGCCGCTCGGCGACGACGGTCGGTGTGCCGACCCGCTGGACCAGCCACACTCCCGCCAGGTCCCAGTTGCCGCTGTGCGGTAACGCCAGCACGGCCCCGCGCCCGTGCCCGACCGCCTGGTGGATGTGTTCGAGCCCGGTGGCCGCCGAGTCGATGGTCGCGGCGAGCCGCACCGGATCCATCGACGGCAGCCGGAACGCTTCACACCAGTAGCGAGCGTAGGAGCGTAGGCTCGCGCGCACGAGATCGTCGGGCACCTGCGCCGCGGTGGTGGACAGCACCCGGGCCAGATTTCGCCGCAGCTGAATCGGACCACCACCGCGAGCAGCGCGATCGGCCGCGACCTCGAACGATCGCATCGCCCACTGCTGCGGCAGGGCCCGCACCAGCCGCCAGCCGGCCGCATACCCGAGATCCCAGGCTCGGTCCTTCGTGGTCATCGGCCACCACCGGCCGATAACGTCACAGTTCTCGTAGCCGCGGCCGTCGGGAGGCATGCAGCAGCCGGCAGCACGCCGAGCCCGAAAGTGATGATCATGACGGCCTCCAACGCCGGTCGGGTGCGGGCCTTATGAGTCGGAGATACCCCATCCGACGGGACGACACCCCGCGGAGGAAGTTACCTGCGATGCTTCGAATCTCGGCTTGTGCGTACGCGCGCTATCGGCCCGGTGGGCGCCGCGGGCGTGGGTAGGATGGAAGATGCCGGGGGCTTTTCGTACGAAACCACCCGTGATCTCGTCGTCGCCCGGCCAATGAACAGGGCCCGCCACGCGGCCCCGGTCAGGAGCGTCGTGATGACGCGACAACACGAGCCGATCCCGCAGGGCCGCTCGCCACGCTTTACCCTCCACAGCCGACCGCCGGTATCACGCCGGTTACCGACACCGCGAGCACCGCGCCCGGATGCGGTGGATGGGGCCCGGTGGCCCCGCACGACCGACTTGGTCGCCGAACTGTCCGATCTGGAGGCGCTGGGCCGGCGGGCAGGCAGCATCGACCGAATCATGTACAGCATGGACGCCTGGCAGCCGGCACCGAGGCGCACGATGATCGGCGGACGTTCGGTTCGCCTGGACGGATACCGGCACCTGCCCGCCCACACACTCTGTGTCCTGAGACCGGACCCGACGGACCCGGCAGACCGCGGCACACGCAGCCCATCCTGCGCCCGATCCGCGTCCCGTGTGGGAGGCCTGATATGACACAGAACCCACCGCAGGACAGCGGCGGTGCCGCCGCCGACCGCGGCCCGGGCCGATTCCGGGCCGGCGCCGACGGTGGGCAACCATTCGACAAACCGACCCGCACACCGCGGCTGCTGCTGCGCGAGGGTGACGAGGAATCCGGCGGCGTAGACGGCGCATGGTGGCCCAGAACCGACAACCTCACCACCGAACTGCACGACCTGGTCACCGCCCTCACCGCGCGACTGGGCGCGACCGCCCGGATCAGCTTCGACTGGAATGCGCTGAGCCTGTCCCAACGTCGCATCGACGCGCCCGACGGGATCGAGGTCACCGGCCCGCTTCCGGACCAGCCACCCCAAGTGATGTATGTCTTCGGCCCACACGATCGGCACCTTCGATTGCTGGTGATCAATCCCGCCACCCCCGCAGACCAGGCACACGCGCAGATGCGCAGGGCCGTAAGCGCCGGCGCCGACAAGCCGGAATCATGAACTACCCCGGGTAGCGACATAGCCGGCCACCGTGCCATGCCGCTGCCCGCCGCTGTCCGATGGTGAGGTGCTCGATCGGGACCCCTGTATCTCCGCGGCACCGACATGGACGGCTCGGTCGTCGCGCCTCGTCGCGGCATATTCGTGACGGAACGTGGTCGCGATTCAGGGTTCGCGGCCGTCACTGCCGGGCAGCGTCGTTCCGAGCGGTTCGCCCGGCCGCCGCGAGTACCGATGTCGCGACGGCAGGATCGGTGCCCTCCGGGATGGCTCGCAACACGATCACGGTGCCGTTGGTCGCGCACAGATACATGAGGCCGAACAACTCGAACGGGTACCGGTCCAGTCGCATAGCGCGTCCCGCGACGATGAGATGCCGGTCGGTGGTCGACCAGGTGCGCGGATCGTAGACGATGCGCCATATCTGTCCTGCTCGCGGCCGAAGTGCGGCAATCAGATCGGGCAGCTCGGCTGTCAGATTGCTCGATCGTGGCCACCAAGTCGCATCGATATAGCCGCTCGCATCAGAATCCGGGCGCGGACGTAATCGTGGGGGGGGGCAGTGAGCGTTCGACTACCGACCGACACAGGCATGTTCAGCGATTGTGGCGTCATGGGACGCTCCTGCCGCGGCCTCGGCGAAGACCGGATGTCGCATTCGGGGACGTCGCTACCTCTGCTGGTCAGCGCACGTGATGCCGCCGAATGCCTCGACTCTACACGCAGCGCTCGGCGCAAGTCCGCTCCCGCAGACCCGTCCCCCTGTTATCCGCCCCGGGCGTGGCAGCGAGCGCCTTTCGGCGAGTGCGGGCCTGCGGATCGGCTCAATTCGCCGGATGGTGCGGGCGATCCGGTTCCGGCGGCCGCTCGCATGATCTCGGTAGCCAGACATCGAAATCAGCGGCGAACCGGTGTCGGTCCGGTAACGACGCCCCTCACCCTGCTAACACCCGGCATCCTTGAGCGATGGTGTAGGTGTCGCCGATCCGACGACGCAGTCCGGCCGCTTCTGCCGACCCGGACGTGGACCCTCGATACGCGTCGGGGCGAATTTCAGCGCTGCGCGGCGCCAGTATCAGCTCGGCGGTTCGGCCAGGTGGCACGCACCTTTGCCGCCCGGCATCACCTATTTCGCGAGACGAACGGTGTGCGATGAAGGACGAGCTACGTCCCCGTAACGGTACTTCGACGACCAACGCTGCAAGTTTGACTACCTTGCTGCAAGAGACCGCGAACGGCAACACCGATTCCTTCGCCGCGTTCTATCGATCGACCAGACCTCGGTTGCTCGCCAGGCTGACCTTCATCCTGCACAGTCCGGTTCTGGCCGAGGAAGTCAGCCAGGAAATATATCTTCACATCTGGATCGCGGCCGGGGACTACGATGCCGACCGCGGAAGTCCGATGGCATGGCTGATGATGTTCGCGCATCGTCGCGCTGTCGACCAGGTGCGTTCGGAGCAAGCGCTGGCCGACCGCGAACGCGCTTTCGGCCGTAGACAGTTCCCTCCCGACCATGACGTGGTCTACGACGAGGTCGGCCAGCGCCTCGACGAACGCGCTGTCGCCGTGGAAGTGTGCAAACTTCGCAGCCGCCAGCGCGAAGCCATCGAGCTGGCCTTCTACGGTGACCGCACCTACGCTCAGGTCGCCATCGACCTCGACATCCCGCTACCGACCGCCAAAGCGCGGATCCGAGCCGGACTGAAAACCCTCGGCCGCCGCCTGTCATCAAGCTCGCACGACCTTCCGTGAAAGGCGGTCATCCTTCCTCCGCCCCGCGGGCAGCGGCATCGCGTGTGGCGGGATCCGCGCGGGGATGTGACAGTGTGGCCGTGAGGCCGGCCAGCAGGATGTCGAGTCCACGTTCCAATTCGGCGCGGCCGTCGTAATCGGCCAGCAGCGGGGCGAGTCGGCGTAGCAACGGGAATTCTGTGACCGGCAACCGATGCAGACCGAGACGCAGCACGTCGTCGGTCTCTTCCGGGCGTTCCACCAATTCTTGGAGCTCATTGAGCACATGGCCGTAGAGGAAGCCGAACAATGCACGATAGATGTGCAGAGCATCGGCTCCGGAGAAACCGGCACGGGTCAGCAATGCCAGTACGTCCTCGAGCGGCCGTACCACCGCTGGGGAACGTTGCCCGAGCGGTGTCGCCAGCGGCCGCGTCACCAGCAACGGCACCACCCGGGGATGCGCCAGCGCCAGGGCACGGAAATCGCGAGCGACCTTCCGTAGCCCGCCGGCCCAGTCCGGGTCGGCGCTGTCCACTCGCAGCTGCGCGAAGACGATCTCGGCAACACCGTCGAGCACCGCCGCCTTGTTCGGTACATGCCGGTAGATAACCATCGGGTCCCGGCCCACCGCCTCGGCCAAGCGGCGCATCGACAATCCCTCGACGCCGTCACTGTCGATGATCGCCAGCGCCGCCGCGAGTACTCCCACGCGGGTGACCCGACCGGCGCCACGACCATTCGCGGCACGACCCATGCGGGCCCCACCTGTCGGACCTTGGACCTCCGATGACGTTTCGTTCATGACGCGGGCTCATTTCCTCCGAGGCCGACAACCGTAGATATAAACTGTATACCTACAGCGTTGACATTGTCTCGACATGGGCGTCTACTGGAGTAGTCACTCCCATTCGAGCGTCGGCACCCGCGTCCCCCTCTTTCGGCGAGTCGGCAGCCACGGATTCGGGCACAGGCAACAGTCGACATGCCGATCATTGCCACCACATCCCGCCTCGACGAGTAAGGACCGGTCCATCATGACCATCGCTCACACAATCGCAACGAAGACCAAGGCTTTTCCGGAAGCAATTCGCCGCTACCTCGATCCCCTACCGGAACGCGCCTCCCCCGCCCCGGCTCCCCTCTCGACGGGCCCGCCCGAAGCCGCGGTGACCCACCACCCACCGCGACTGAGCCTGAAGCCGAAAAATCGTCACTCGGACTACATCGACGGTGCGTGGTGGCCCGAGTCCGCCGACCTCGCTACCGAACTCCCGGATCTACTGGCTGTCTTGACGATTCGGCTGGGTCCGGTCGATCGGATCGTCTACGACCCGGACGGCTGGTCACGGCCACCCCGGCAGATGACGGTCGGAAGTCGTTCGATCAGCCTCGAGCCCTATCCGTTCCACTTGCGCAACACGATGTATGTCGTCGGCGCCGACA
The DNA here is from genome assembly GCF_001612845.1 of Nocardia elegans NBRC 108235. Classification (GTDB taxonomy): domain Bacteria; phylum Actinomycetota; class Actinomycetes; order Mycobacteriales; family Mycobacteriaceae; genus Nocardia; species Nocardia nova. The sequence goes on from NZ_BDBF01000001.1 coordinate 417,253, forward strand.
CCGCCGTCATGGTGCTCCGCGTGATCCTTCCATCCACCGACGCCCGCGCCGCCCACTCCCAATTGGTGGCCGCCGGCACTCCACGGGAGGGATAGATCATGCCCCGCCTCCATACACGACGTCCGATCGTCAACCACTTCGAGACGGACACGTCCGCCTCGGACGAGCGACAGCCCTTCCGCACACCCACACGCACACCCCGTCTGATGCTCCGCGAACGCGGTGCCGTCCCTGGAAACGTCGACGGCGCCTGGTGGCCGTGGACCCCGAATCTCACGTCGGAACTGCACGACCTGATCAGCGCCGTCGCCCCACGCCTCGGGACCACGATGCGCGTCGGATTCGAATGGAACGCAACAAGTCTCGCCCAACGACGCATCGGTACCGACGACCACATTCGCATAAAGGGCCGCAGCGACGACCAACCGCCCGAGGTCGTGCATCTCTACGGAGCGCACAACACCGCACTCGCGCTGCTCGTCATCCCCGCCGCCACGGCGCCCGAGGTCGCCCGGGAACGCATGCGGCTCGCCGCGGCCGGCCATCTCGGCCCACCACCCGGACCGTGACACCAGCAACGGACCGATACCCGCTCGAGACAGGAGCGTCGACCATGACACCGGAGAATGTTCACCCGAACAGGGAGAACTCGGGCTCGGTCGGGGAATTGGTACCGCGGCTGCGGCTGAAACCGGACTCGGCGAAGATCGGCTACGTCGACGGAGCGTGGTGGCCGCGCAGCGACGACCTCGCTGTCGAGTTGCCCGCGCTGCTGGCGAGCGTGTCGGGCCGGCTCGGACCCGTCCGCCGGATCACCTATCGCCTCGGTGAGTGGGCGAACGCGCCCAGCGATCTGGTCGTCGAAGGGCTGGCCATCCGCCTCGAAGGTCACCGCAACGGGACCGTCAACACGATCGAAATGCTGGGCACCCGCGACCGTCGACTGGTCATCCTGGTCGTCCCGCCCTACACCGACGACGATCGGGCCCTCGCCGCGATGAACGCCGCCGCCACCACCGGCGACGCGTCAACCGTGGACGAACTGTTGATGATCACCCCGCGAGAACGGCGCAACCGCACCGCACAAGCGGACGCGGTGCGGCGATGGCGAACCGGCGATCCGAATCCGCGCGACCGATGAAAAACGCAGCGGGCGCGTGCCCGCCGCGCCGACTCGTCGCGGGCTCGTCAACCGGCACACACACTGGGCCGGTCGAACGCGTCGGCTACTCGTTTGAACCGACGCGTTCTCGATCGCTGCATATTCCCGGGAAGATGCGGTGATCTGCCCAGCCCATACCCGAACGGAAGCGACCCAAACCGACTGTCGCTCGTCGAGGGCCTGCTGCCGCAACCCGCGCACAGGCACATCGACCCCAGCGAAGCATCCGCAGTGATCGCCGGCTTCGTCGTACTCATCTTCGGCGATCAACTAGCGCAACGAGTTCGCGCGATGCCAAAACAGCGAATCCGCAGGTCAGTGACCTGCGGATTCGCTATGAAGTGGAGCTAAGGGGACTCGAACCCCTTCAAATTCCCTGGTTTCTGGCCCCTGACCTGCTCCTCAGCGATTCTGACGATTTCTCGGACGCTCTCCGCGACCTGCGGGTTTCCATCCAAGTGTTGATGGCATCAACAGCCATCAGCCCCGATCGGGAGCCCCGAAATGACTGCTGTCGAACCCGTACCGACTACCCCGCCAGCGCCCCTCGATATCGCCGATAGCGAGCGCCGCGAGTTCGCCCTCGGCCATACGCACACCCTGTCCCGTGACGCACTGGTCGTCGCGTTCCGACAGGCTGCCGAGGATGGGCTGCGCGACTACCCCGACAATCCCTCCTTCGCGCTCGCCGCCGCTTGGGGCACCCTGCTCGGCGGCCTCGGCATCAGCGAAGAGGCTGGGGTGCGCCCGTGGTAAGCCGCCTTATCGCCGCCACGGTTGCGGCGGTCGCCCTGCTGGGCACCGGTGCCGGATGGGCGCGCGGCAACCCGATTGCGTTCCGGCCGTCGCCCATCGCAGCCCCTGCCGGCGCGCACCCGGTCGGCCGAATCGACACCGCGCTCACCGACCCGGACCGCGACCGCACGATCGTGGTCAGCGTTTGGTACCCGGCCCTCGAGGTGGGCTCGCCCGCCGCCTACGTGCCCGCCGCGGGTTCGGCCGCGCAGGCCCGCATTGCCGCCGTGTCGGCGTCGTGGATGCACGCCACGGCCGCCGCGGTGCGCATGGTCGGCGCGAAGGCCGCTGCCACCCAGGGCGCACCGGTCGCCGGTGACCGCCTACCCGTCGTCGTGGCCTCGCCCGGCATGGGCACACCGCGGTGGATCCTGTCAGGCCTTGCCACCGATCTCGCGAGCCGCGGTTACGTGGTCGTCGTCATCGACCACACTGGCGAGAGCCCCGCTGTGCAATTCCCGGATGGGCGAATCATTCTCGGCACCCCGCCGACCACGGACACCGACTACATGCGCCGCCAGCTGCACGCGCGCACCGCCGATCTCCGCCTCATGCTCGACCGCCTCGCCGTGCTGCCGATCGTCGGCGCGCACCTCGACCTCGGCCGGATCGCCGCGCTCGGCCACAGCTACGGCGGAACCACCGCGGTGCAGTTGGCGGCCGCCGATTCGCGAGTGCGGGCCGTCGTCGCCCTTGACGCCCCGGCTGGCTGGGATGGCGTCGCCGACGCGCCGACGCTCGATTTGCCGGTGCTGTCGCTCGATCTGACCGGCGTGTGGGCGTCGAGCTGGAACGAATTCCGCGGCAACCGATTCGAGGTCGTCTCGATGCGGAATGCCGGGCACTACACCGCGACCGATCTGCCGGCGTTCGGATGCGGTGCCGATCTGTGCGGCACGGTGCCCTCCGACCGGGCCGCGATCGTCAGCCGGGGCGTGGTCGGTTCGTGGCTCGATCGGTGGCTGCGCGGTATGGACTCGCCGAAATTCACAGCGCCAGAGCTCAAGGGGCGCACCTAATGCGCCCCGATTCTTTCCGCGCCGCGCCGGGACGGATGTAACGCAATGCACGTGCCGGGCAATTCTGATTGGGACAAACCACGCCGAAAGGACTTCTGTATGAATACCAGTCGCGTCGCGCGCCGAGCCGCATCCGGCATCGTCGCCGCGCTGCTGCTCGCCGTCGCGTTCCTCGGCCTCGCCGCCACCGCGAACGCCGAGACACCGGCCGAGCCCGCCACAGTCGCCGCCGCAGCGACCGAGCCCGAGGTGCAGCCGATCACCACCGCGCAACCGATCCTGTGCCTGATGCCTGGTGACACGATGGAACTGCGCGCCGGAATCGGTGCGATTATCGGTGGTCTCGCCGGTCTGCCGATCTTCATCGTCGGCGCGATCCCTGGCGCGATCATCGGCGCGGGCATGGGCGCGCTGTCGTGGCAAATCGCCAATTGGTCTCTGCAGCAGCAAGGCGGTTGCCACCCGTGACCCGATAGCCTCGGCACGCGAGACGGCCCGCGCATCTCCCACGGATGCGCGGGCCGTTACGTGTAGAGGTGAGAGTCACTTCGTGGTGATGAACCCGAACGTGTGCCGCTGCAGCTGTTCGGTGCCGGTGCGGGCGATCTGCAGTACCGATGCCGCGTGACGGCCGGTCATCCTCAGCTGCGCAGCCAGCTCGGCTGGCACTGACTCGGCGTCGCCCACCATGTCGATGAGCAGCTGGTTGCGGGCTTGAGTTGCGATGTGCAGGTCTGCGGATGCGCATTTGAAGGTCGCCGACCGCGACGGTGCACGGCCGCCGCCGACCTGCTCCCCCAGCTCTCCCGTGCGCTCGATACGAGCATTCGCGGCATCGATCCGCGACAACACCTCTGCCACACGGTCGCGGTCGGTACTCATACCGTCACGATATCGCGAGCAGCCAGCTGCTCGTCCAGCTCCCGCACCGCACGGGCGCCCGACCACGGCGACAGCTGCCCGCGGCCCTCGGCGATCGCGCCCGCCAGCCGCGGGGAACGATTCTGCTCGGCCAGCTCCGCCGCCTCGGCGACCGCTCCGGCTGCCTCGTCGATCGCATCCATCTGGATCAGCGAACGCTCCAATTCCAGCAGCGTGACCGCCCGGTCGCGCACATATTCCGGCTGCATCATCGCCAGCGCGGCCCGTGATGCCTCCGCGGCCTGCTCGGCTCGCCCGAGGATGGCCAAGCAGTTACCGCGGTAACTCTCCTGGATCGCGCCGCCCATGAAATACGCACGCGACTGCGCCGGATGCACCGGGTCCAGACCGACCAGCGCGGCATCTGCCTCCTCGAGTGAAGACAGGCACGCGGAGGGTTGACCGGCGATGGCAGCGGCCTCGGCGTTGCGGACTGCCACGTATGCGCGCAGGTGGCGGTCCGACGATTGCGCCACCCACGACCGGGCCGCGACCGCGTAGTCGACCGCGACGCGGGGGCGCTTCTGCCAGGTCGCCAGCTGCGAGAGGTGGCACAACATGTAGGCGCCGAGGTCGGAATCCTCGGCCTCGTGCGCGAACTCGCGGGCCTGAGCGTACAACCGCCCGGCGGTCACGTAGTCGCGCACATCCCACGCCAGCGAACCGGCCAGCCCCGTCCACTCCGCATACAGCGACAGCAGCGTCGGCCGCACCGCTGCTGGGGCGTCGCGCAACATGGCTTCGGTGACCTGCTGCTGGGCGATCACCATGCCTTGCGCGGCCGGGGATCCCAACAGGTCGTCCAGCCGCATCGCTTGGTGCAGCGTGCCGCGCATCAACTGCACGGCTGCCATGTCCGGGCGTCCGGCGCCGGACAATAGCCAATTCGCGCGCTCGGTTGCGTCGCCGAGTCCCAGCGTGGCCAGGGCTCCCGCGCCCGCCGCCGCGCCAGCCTTGAACAGCTCGCGCCGCTTCACGTCGTCGTCATCCTCCGGTTTCCGCAGGATCGCGAACCGGGCCGCCACATCCGCTGGCGCTTTGGCGAGCATCCCCGTGTAGAGCCCCTGCGCGTGGCGGCCGACCGGCCGTTGTCCTTTTTCCCATCCACGGACCGATCGCTCCGCAGCCCCGAGCGCGGCGGCGAATGTGGCCTGCTGCATCTGGTACGCGTCGCGTAGCGCAGTGCACTCGAACGCTGTCCATGTCACGACGATATCCATGCACGCCCCCTACGGCGGAAGTGGCCGAGCTCAGATTAGCCGGTTTTTGTCCGGTCTTTGTCCGGAAACGCCCGCCGGACAACGGAAAACATCAGGTCAGCCCCGCCGCCGGGCGCCGTGCAGACCTCGGCGGCGGGTGCCTACCAAACGATATGGGAGGCGCTGTGAACGTAACCGAAATTGGCGGTTGGCGATGAGGGCCCAGCCGACCGCCCTTGCGTGGATATCTGACGAGGTGAGCGATTCGCCGGATTGGGATGCGGCGCAACTGCGTCGTCTTGCGCGACACCTCGGCTACGCCCTCGTCTGGCCGGATGCGAGCCTCGTGCCGCTCCCCGATCTCGTGCGTGACGCCGACGTCGATGCGGTCCTCACCCCGTCGACCGAGCACCTCGATGCATTGACGCTCAATGCCGTGATGGCCGTGGCCGACGTCGAGACCGTCATGCCGCGGCTCTCGTTTGCGCGATGGCCGGACACCAAGCAACGGAAGGGATTCGAATGTTCGGGCTTCTGGTGATCTGCTCCCTCGCCTCGATAGGCATATATTTCGCGATCATGCGTTGGCCGCAGCGTCCGCCGCGGCAGCGTGACCGGGAGTCATAGACCCCAACGCCGAAAATCGCCCCCACCGTGGTAACGGTGGGGGCGATTTCTGTCGGTAGGTGGTGCTATGCGGAGACGCCGTCGCGTGCGGTGATGCTGTCGATGGCGTAGCCGCGGTTGCCGCCGCTGAAACTGTATGTCGCATTTGAGAACAGCCCGAAGTAGCGGTTAGACGAGCCGATGCCGAGCAGCGCGCCCGAGTCGGTCCACGTAACCGCCGCGGCGGCGCTGCCGTTGATATAGACCGAGTACACGTTTCCGACCGCAGTGAACCGCACGCTCGTCGGCGCCGCGATCGTGCCGCTCGTCGCCCGGTTGGTGAAGGTCCCGGATATGAAGGTGTTGATGAACGCCTGCGTATCGGTCACGCTCACGCACACGAAATTGCCCGCACTCGTACTGCGCAGAAAAGCGCCGGCGCCCTGCGCTGGCGTCGGCCCGACCGTGGCGGCGATCGGCACGAACACAACCTCTTGCGTATCGGTGGTCAGAGCAGTGTTGTGCCGGGCGATATACGCGAGCGTCTGGCTGAATCCCGGGGTGCCGGCCTGCGCCCTGTTCGTCGCGATGACCGGCGAATTGCCGCCGATCACCGTGTAATTCGCGCCGAGACTCGCCGCGTCCGCCCGGTTGAAATCGTCGGTAACCGTTATGCCCGACGCGAAATCCGGAGCAGGGACGGATCCGATTCCGACCGCCGCAGGGGCCGCCATGATCGCGCCGCCGCTCACCGACGGCGTAGGCACGCTCCCCCGCCCTACAGCTGCAGGCGCGGCCACCGTCACGCCGCCACCGACCCCGGGCGTCGGCGCACTGCCGACGCCGATCGCG
>NZ_BDBF01000002.1 GCF_001612845.1 Nocardia elegans NBRC 108235
GGGCGCGGTCCAGATCTGCCTGGACGCGATCGCGGTGAGGCGCGCAGGCGGCGTAGTCGTCGAGTTGGCGGCGGGCGATCGCGGCGCGTTCGCGACGCTCCTGGACCCGGCGGTGTTCCTCGGCAGCAGTGTGCCGCTGGGCCGAATCCTCTTGACAGCGAGTCAAATCCGTCGCGGAGCGCTCGGCCTCGGCGCGAGCCTGCGCGAGGAGCTGCTGTGACCATTCCACGGCCTCGAGCGGCCCGACGGCTTCGGTGGCGCCCAGGCCGGCGGTGATCGCGACCTGAGCGATCAGGCGGTCGACGCTCTGGCGGTGGTTGTCCAGTTGCGCGGCGCTCTCGCGTCGCCGCTGCGCCAGCCATTGTTCGGCCGTGCCGAAGCGTTCGGTGTCGAACAGCCGCTCGAGCAGCTTCTCCCGATCTTCGTTGTCCGAGCGCAGGAACCGCGCGAAATCGCCCTGCGGAAGCAGCACGACCTGGAAGAACTGATCGGCGCTCATCCCCAGCAGCCGGCTCACCTCGTCGCCGATATCGGGGATGCGCGACAGATGTTGCCCGCGCCCGTCGAGCCACTCCAGTGTCGCCGCGGCCTGTTCGGTCCGCATACCGGTGCCGCGCTTCTTCGGCCGCTCGAACTCCGGCGACCTGGTCAGGCGCAACCGGCGGCCGCCGAGCGTCGCCTCCAGCACCACCCGGGGCGCGGTCTGCGGATCGGCGTGGTCGGAATGCAGGCGTTTGCTCTCGCCGCGGGCTCCCGGCACTCGGCCGTAGAGCGCGAAGGCGATCGCGTCGAGCACCGTCGTCTTCCCGGCGCCGGTATGACCGTGCAACAAGAACAGCCCGTCGGCGCCGAGCTCGTCGAAGTCGACCCGCGCCGTCTCGGCGAACGGCCCGAAAGCCGTGAGCTCCAGCCGATGCAGCCTCATGCGCCACCCGCCCGGGCGCCGGTCATGCCGACAACTCCGCCGAGGCCGCCACCACTTCGGAGACCGGTTCGCGCCGAGCCGCGGACAGTGCCTGCTCGATCAGCGCCATCTCCCCCGCCGTCGGTTCACCGCGCACATCGCTGAGAAAGCTGTGCGCGATCTCGCTGTCGCGGCGGCCGTGTACCCGCTCGCGGTAGCGCAATTGCGAATTCGCCTCCGGGCGGGTCCATTCCACATGCACCGCATGCGGGAAGCGTTCGCGTAGCCGGCGCAGCGCATCGACCGGGCGCGCGTGATCGGTGAGCACCGCCGAGACGTAATCGTCCTCGGCCTCGGCATATTCGGCCGCGGACAGCAGCTCGTCCAGCACGCCGGTCAGCTGACGCAGGCCCCGTATCACCGGAAGTTCGTGCCGCTGCACCGATGCCAGCCCGTCGGCGTCCAGATCGACGATCCACACCGCCTTGCGATGCGAACGCTCCGCGAACGAATACGGCAGCGGCGAGCCGGAATATCGGACCGACTCCGACAACGTCTGCGGCGAATGCAGGTGACCCAGCGCCACGTAGTCGATGCCCTCGAACGCGCTGAGCGGCACGGTCTCCACCCCGCCCACGGCGATCGAACGTTCCGAACCGGTCGCCTCGGCACCGACCACGAAGGCGTGTGCCAGCACCACGGTTCGCGGATCGCCGCGGCGTTGCCGGTCCGCACGGATACGGCCCAGCGCGGCGTCCAGGATCTCGGCGTGCGAACGCGCCTGCGGCACATCCAGTTCCGCGCGGGTGATTTCGGGTTCCAGATACGGGATGCCGTAGCAGGCGATCGGTCCGTGCTCGTCGGCGAGCATCACCGGCCGGTCCACCTCCGCCACCGACGTGCGCAGATGCAGTCCGCCCGCCGCGGCGAAGCTGCCCAGGGCGCCCAGTCGCGTCGGCGAATCGTGATTACCCGAGGTCGCGACGATCGTCGCCCCCGCGGCGCGAATGGCCTCGAAGCCCTTGTTGCACACCGCTATCGCGTCCGCGCTCGGAATCGACCGGTCGTAGACGTCACCCGGTACCACGACCACGTCGACCTGCTGCGCGGTCACCAGCTCCGCCACCGCCTCCAGCGCACGCGCCTGATCGGCCAGCAGGTCGACACCGTGAAAGGTGCGCCCGATGTGCCAGTCCGAGGTATGCAGCATCCGCATGTGGCAAGAGGCTAAGCCATCTCACCGACAAGGTTGAATCGCTCCGGCGTGTCGACGAGTGGTGCTGGGGAATTGCCGGGATTCGCGAACTTGTCGGTGGGATAGGGCACTATCGGGCTCATGACCGCATCGATGCTGTTCGCGTTGTTGTTGGTGTTCTGCGCGGGGGCCGGCCTCGGGTGGCTGGGGCATGCCGCCCGGGCGGGACAGCGGGCGGCCGCGGCCGAAGCTCAACTCGCGGCGCTGCGGGAGAACGAACAGCTGCTGCGGCACTCGCTCAGCGCCGCGAGCGCCGATGCGGCACGGCACAATTCGCAGGCCATCGGCACGCTGGTCGAGCCGCTACGCGAGGCGCTGGGCAGTCTGAACCAGCACATCCAGCAGGTCGAGCACAATCGCATCAACGCCTACTCCGGGCTGCGCGAACAGGTCGCGGGGATGCAGCGGATCTCCCAGCAGTTGTCCACGCAGACCGGTGAGCTGGTGTCGGCTCTGCGGGCGCCGCAGGTGCGCGGGCGCTGGGGTGAAATACAACTCGAGCGGGTCGTCGAACTGGCGGGCATGGCCAAACACTGCGACTTCGACACGCAGGTCACCGCGAGCGGCCGCGACGGTCTGATCCGCCCCGACCTGGTGGTCCGGCTGGCCGGTGACCGCCAACTGGTGGTCGACGCCAAGGTGCCGTTGACGGCCTATCTGGACGCCACCGGGGAGACAGATCCGCGTCGGCGCACCGAGCATCTGGCCCGGCACGCCAAACACCTGCGGGCGCATGTCGACCAGCTGGCCGGCAAGGCCTATTGGGAGGCCTTCGATCCCAGCCCGGAATTCGTGGTCCTGTTCATCCCCGGCGATCCGTTCCTCGACGCCGCGCTGACCGCCGATGCCGGTCTTCTCGAGTACGCCTTCGGCCGCAACGTGATCCTCGCTACACCGACGACCCTGATCGCATTACTGCGCACCGTCGCGTTCGGCTGGCGGCAGGAAGCACTTTCCCGAGATATGGCAACCGTTCAGCAATTGGGCCGGGAGCTGTACAACCGGCTGTCCACCACGGGCAGCCATCTCGACAAGCTCGGCACCCAACTCGGTAAGGCCGTCGACGCTTTCAACCACACAGTGGCCTCGATCGAATCCCGCGTGATGGTCACCGCGCGCCGGCTGCACGAACTCGATATCGGCGATCGCGCCGTACCGGCAATTGCTCCCGTCCAGTCGTGGCCGCGCGCGGTAGGCTTCTCGGACACCAACGAGTAACTCCGGCAGCAGCCCGGCCTCGACACACGTTCCGGCCGCGGCAGATAGTGTGCTTCACGTGGCAGCTACCCAACGCGAGCGATCCGATGTACCCGCCTCGCACCTCTCGATCGTCCCGTCGGTGCCCGGCATCCCCGCCGGCGCCGCGGTATTGATCGCGGTGGCGTGCACTTTCATCGGATTCTTCATCGACTCCGGAAACAGCGGCAAGGAGCTGACCCATGTGTTCGCCGCGTTCTACATCATCGGATGTGTGATCGCGGCATGCGTGGTGCGCTATCGCGGCCTGTTCACCACCATGGTGACTCCGCCGCTACTGCTGTTCATCGCCGTCCCACTGGCCTATCAGCAGCTGATCGGGCACAGCTCGACTTCGGTGAAGGACATTCTGCTGAATCTGGCGATTCCGCTGGTGAACAGATTCCCGACCATGGCACTGGCGACGGTCCTGGTGCTGGGTGTGGGCGCCCTGCGAGTGTGGCTGTACCGCAATGCCGACACCACCGCGCGCCCCGGCCGGGAACGCACGCGCGGCAGCGACAGCTGGAATCCGCGCTCGGCCGCCGGCCGGGCGCGTCGCACGCGGAGCGAAGCCGGCGGCGCCGAGGACACCCTGCGGCGTAGTTCCCGGGGTCAGAAGCGTGGGGCGGAGGCCACCAAGGCCGCCAAGACTCCCAAGCGTGGCGATTCGACCGCTCGCGGGTCCGGGGCGGCCAAGCGGAGCGCGGAGCCGGAACCCGCCCGCGCGGCGCGCCGCGCGGGCGGCAAGGTGGCCGAACGCCCGCCGCGCGTCTCCGCCGCCGCGGCCTATCCCCGCACGGGTGAGCGCACCCGGACCGCCGAACGCACGCGAGTCGCCGAACCGCAGCCCCGTCGTGGCCGGCCGCAGCCGCCGAGTGATGTGCCCCCGCATCCTCGGCCGAACGTCCGCTACCGCGACCGCTGAGCCGAACGTCGCGGGCGCCGAACCGGTTACGGCTGCGCCCGCAGCGGTCATCCCCGAATTCCCCACGCCCACTCATCGTCTCGATGGCGCGCGCCGTTACCGATGCCGCAAAACAGCACGCTCCCAACGTCGTTCGAGGTCGGGAAGCAGTGGCATCGACGAGCCCCCGCACAGCTGAGCGACACGTCCCGGACGTGAACGGCGGCGTATCGTCGGACGGCGCCGACCGTCCCGCGAGCGAACCGACATCGCGACCACCACGCGAGCGAATGGCCATCGCGACCGACACGCGAGCGAATCGCTCATCGCGACCGACACGCGAGCGTCGCCGGACAATGGCACGGACCCTGGCGTTGCCGAGGGCCTCGGAGGACCCCCGCTCGCTCAGCGGCGGCCGGTGGTGCGCAGTTCGCGCGGCAGGGCGAAGACCAGGGTTTCGTTCGCGGTGGTGACGGGCTGGACCTCGCCGTAGCCGTGTTCGGCGAGCAGGTCGAGTACGCCGCGCACCAGGATCTCGGGCACCGAGGCACCGGAGGTGACGCCGACCGTCGTCACGCCCTCGAACCAGGCCGGGTCGACCTCGCGGGCGAAATCGACCAGGTAGGACGCGCGGGCGCCCGCGTTCAGGGCGACCTCGACCAGCCGCTTGGAGTTGGAGGAGTTGCGGGAGCCGACGACGATCACCAGATCGCATTCCGGTGCCATCGCCTTCACCGCGACCTGGCGGTTCTGGGTGGCGTAGCAGATGTCGTCGCTGGGCGGGTCCTGCAGATTCGGGAAGCGCTTGCGCAGCCGCTGCACCGTCTCCATGGTCTCGTCCACCGAGAGCGTGGTCTGCGACAGCCAGATCACCTTGTTCTCGTCGCGCACCTCGACGCCGTCGACCGCGTCGGGGCCGTCGACCAGCTGCACGTGGTCGGGCGCCTCACCGGCGGTGCCCTCGACCTCCTCGTGACCCTCGTGGCCGATGAGCAGGATGTCGAAGTCGTCGCGGGCGAAGCGCTTGGCCTCCTGGTGCACCTTCGTCACCAGCGGGCAGGTCGCGTCGATGGTGTGCAGGTTGCGAGCCGCCGCGGACTCGTGCACCGCCGGCGACACACCGTGCGCGGAGAAGACCACCACCGCACCCTCGGGCACCTCGTCCGTCTCGTCGACGAAGACCACGCCGCGCTCGCGCAGGGTTTCCACCACGTGGCGGTTGTGCACGATCTCCTTGCGCACGTAGATCGGCGCACCGTGCTTCTCGAGGGTGCGTTCCACGGTTTCCACCGCCCGGTCCACACCCGCGCAGTAGCCGCGTGGTTCCGCGAGCAGCACCCGCTTGCCCGCGCCGACGCCGGCCGCATCGGCCGACCGGGCGATTCCGACATTCAGGGGGATAGCCGAGGACATGTCCACAGCTTACGTGCGCCGGCCGACGGGGAAAGTCCCGCCCGCGCGCAGCGGGTGCGGCGGTGTGGCGGGACGCGCGAGAATGGAACACGTGAACTCTGTTCTTTGCATCACCGGCCGTTTCGGGCAGGCTAGGGACATGTTCCGACCTCCCTACCTGGCCCGGGTCGCCGCTGGGGCCGCCGTCTACGCCCTCGAGGAAACTCGCCGGTTACCCACTGTGGCAATCCATCTGCCGATCACCGCGATCAGCCAGTTGCTGCAGACCTCGATGCATCTGCAGCAGTTCGTGACCAGCCTCGCCCTCAAGGGTGACGAGGTCTTCGACAGATTGGCCAATCGCCCGGTGGAGCAGCCGGAATGGGCCACCTTCGACGAGGATCTCGACGACGAGCAACCGTTCGGCAGCGGCGATTTCGCTGCGCGGAGCGACAGCGATTTCGCCGCACGGCTCAGCCGCTTCGATCTGTTCGCCGAATCCGACCCGGCCGAAGGCGTCCCGGAACCGACGGCCTCGATCACCCCCTCGGCGACCAACGGCTATGCCGCATCTCACACTGCGGAATCGGACACTACCGAAGCGGCCGCCGCGGAAACGGACGCGGCGGAGAGCACCGCCGCCGAGGCGGCCGACGCGGGGGCCACCGAGGCGACCGGCGAGGACACGGACACCACCGGAACGGGCAACGCCGGCGCCGCGGCGTCCACACCGGCGCAATCGCGCGGTGTGATCGAACCAGAGGTCGCCGGGCGGTACGACTACGCGAACATGACGCTGGCTCAGCTGCGGGCCCGGCTGCGCATGCTCAGCGTCGAGGAATTGGCCGACCTGCTGGCCTACGAGCAGCAGACCCTCGACCGGGCGCCGTTCGTGACCATGCTGACGAACCGGATCGCCACCGTGCAGGCCAAGTGACCGACTCACACGCCGACGCGCCGGCCGCCGGGGCCCGAGCCTCCGGGGAACCGGCGCGTTCTGCTGCCCGCCCCGCCAACTCGGCCGAACAGCCGTGGCCGGTTCGCACCATCGCGATGAAGGTCGCGCAGTGGATCGATCGACTGGGCAGCGTCTGGGTGGAGGGACAGATCACCCAGATCAATCTGCGGCCCGGAACCCGCACCGCATTCCTGGTGCTGCGCGATACCGCCGCCGACATGTCGCTGTCGATCACCTGTGATCCGCAACTGCTGCGCGCCTCGGCCGTCCCGCTGCAGGAGGGCAGCCGGGTGGTGGTCTACGGCAAACTGTCGTACTTCACCGGCCGGGGCACGATCTCGTTGCGCGTCACCGAGATTCGACCCGTCGGTATCGGCGAACTGCTGGCCCGCATCGAACGGCTGAAGGCGCTGCTGGCGGCCGAGGGTTTGTTCGATCCGCGGCTGAAGCGGCCGATGCCGTTCCTGCCCAAGGTGATCGGCCTGATCACCGGCCGCGCCAGTGCCGCCGAACACGATGTGGTGACCGTGGCCCAGCAGCGCTGGCCCGCGGTGCGTTTCGAGATCCGCAACACCGCCGTACAGGGCCCCACCGCGGTGCCGCAGATACTCGACGCGCTGGCCGAGCTCGACGATCACCCTGAGGTCGAGGTGATCGTCTTGGCGCGCGGCGGTGGCAGTGTCGAGGATCTGCTGCCGTTCTCCGACGAAACCCTGTGCCGCGCCATCGTTTCCGCGACCACCCCGATCGTCAGCGCGATCGGGCACGAGCCGGACAATCCGCTCTCGGACTACGTCGCGGATCTGCGCGCGGCCACCCCGACCGATGCGGCCAAAACCCTGGTCCCCGACGCCGCGGCCGAACTCGCCGGTGTCCGGGAACTGCGCGCCCGCTCGGCCGCCGCCCTGCGCGGCTGGGTCGATCGCGAGGCGCGCGCGTTGCAGCAGCTGCGGTCGCGCCCGGTACTGGCCGATCCGCTGCGGATTCTGGAGCAGCGCCACGACGAGATCGAACGGCTGCGCACCGCGGCCCACCGCGCGGTCGAGCACTGCCTCACCACCCAGGCCACCACCGCGCGGCATCTGCGCGACAAGCTCACCGCGGTGGGCCCGGCCGCCACCCTGGCCCGCGGATACGCTGTCGTACAACGGGTTACCGGTACCGAACGCCATGTCGTGCGCACCGTCGCCGACTCCCCGCCGGGCACGCAGTTGCGTATCCGGGTCGCCGACGGCGCGATCAGCGCCGCGGCCCTGGGCAGTCGGACCCTCGCGAATCCCCTGCCGGCTCAGCGGGTTACGGACCGGCCGGCACCGCCATCCGAACAGGAGGAGTCGTCATGACCGAGAGCGACGTCGCCGAAATCGCGACCTTCGGCTACGAACGCGCCCGCGACGAGCTGGTCAACGTCGTGAAGATGCTCGAACAGGGCGGAATGGACCTCGACGATTCGCTGGCCCTGTGGGAACGCGGTGAGGCGCTGGCCAACCGCTGCGAGGAACATCTCGCCGGAGCCCGCCGCCGCGTCGAGGACGCCCTGTCGCGGCGCGGCGCAGAGCAGGACTGAACATGGACGTCCGTCGTGTCGTCCCGGATCTGCGGGTCGCCGATATGGCGCGGGCCCGCGCCTTCTATCGGGCGATGGGCCTGGACGAGGTGATGGATCTCGGCTGGGCGGTCGGCTTGGCCTCACCGAGCAATCCGACCGCGCAGATCCTGCTGATCGGCGCGAACGCCGATGAGCCGCAGCCGGATATCAGCGTCGAGGTCGCCGATGTGGACGCCGCGCACGAGACGATGGTCGCCGCCGGAGCCGAGGTGGTCTACGCGCTGCGCGACGAGCCGTGGGGTGTGCGGCGATTCTTCGTCCGCGATCCGGACGGCACGGTGGTCAACGTCGTGAGCCACCGCTGAGCCACGGGGGCGGCGATCCTCAGGGCTGCAGCGGGGCGGCCGCGTCGACGGCCTGCGCGAGCGTCAGATAGGCCGTCTCGTTCGCGGCGCCCTTGAGTAGCACGCGGCTCTGCCCGAAGTCGGAGATCCAGGCCGATTCACTGCCCTGCACGTGGTAGACGGTCCACTTCTGGTTGCCCACCATCCGGGACCCGGAAGGACTGCGGGTGTCGACGATGTGGGCAGCCAGCGCGCTCTCGCTCGCATTGCTCTGGCTCAGCTGCAGGTAGGTGCCGTTGGAGGTGATGAAACCGACGGTGCTGACGGTGCCGCCACCGGTCCCGGTCACAGTGTCGCGACTACCGGAATTGGCCTTCCAGTCCGCCGGAACCGCGGGGTCGCGGATCGGGAAGGGCAGCGCCTTCGCGTCGTCGTGCAATGCCGACTGGACATCGAAATTCGGCACCTGACCGGGCGTGGGCCCGTGCGCGGAGAAGCTGCACTGACTGGCCACCGCGGCCAGCACCACGCAGATCAGTACCAGCGGGATCAGCGACCAGATCAGATCCCGGTAGTCGTTGAGGATGCGTGGTTTCTGCGACACGTCCCAAGTATCCACACGCGGCCGAAGCCGCCGAGCCTCGCCCTCCGGCCACGAGGCCGACATCACAGCCGCCTTCACCGGCGCGGACGCTCCTCCCACGAAGTGGAACAGCAGTACCTGAATGGCGGATCCGACCGTTCTGCGACAATTCATGCAGCAATACACAACTCGAGGAGGCACCGTCATGACGGCACCCACACCCGCAACCAGTCGCCGCCGCGAGGCCCCGGACCGCAACCTCGCACTGGAGTTGGTCCGGGTGACCGAGGCCGGTGCGATGGCCGCGGGCCGCTGGGTCGGCCGCGGTGACAAGGAGGGCGGCGACGGTGCGGCTGTCGACGCGATGCGGCAACTGGTGGCCACCGTCTCCATGCGCGGCACCGTCGTGATCGGCGAGGGCGAGAAGGACGAGGCCCCGATGCTCTACAACGGCGAGGCCGTGGGCGACGGGACCGGTCCGGAGGTCGACTTCGCGGTCGACCCGATCGACGGCACCACACTGATGTCCAAGGGTTCGCCGGGTGCCATCTCGGTGCTGGCCGTGGCCGAACGCGGCGCCATGTTCGACCCCTCGGCGGTGTTCTACATGGAGAAGATCGCGGTCGGCCCGGAGGCGGCCGACGTCATCGATCTCTCCGTTCCGATCGCGGAGAATCTGCGCCGGGTGGCGAAGGCCAAGAATTCGCTGGTTTCCGACCTCACCGTCTGTGTGCTGGACCGGCCCCGCCACGCTCGCCACATCCAGGAGGTCCGTGACGCGGGCGCGCGCATCCGCCTGATCTCCGACGGCGATGTGGCCGGCGCCATCGCCTGCGCCCGTCCCGATTCGGGCACCGACATGCTGGTCGGCATCGGCGGCACCCCCGAGGGCATCATCGCCGCGGCCGCGCTGCGCTGTATGGGCGGTGCGCTGCAGGGCAAGCTGGCCCCCACCGACGACGCCGAGAAGCAGAAGGCGCTCGATGCCGGTCACGACCTCGACCGCATCCTGACCACCGAGGACCTGGTCTCGGGTGAGAACGTCTTCTTCTCCGCCACCGGCGTCACCGACGGCGACCTGCTGCGCGGTGTGCGGTACTACAGCGGCGGCGCCTCGACCCAGTCGATCGTGATGCGCTCCAAGTCCGGCACCGTGCGCATCATCGACGCCTACCATCGCCTGACCAAGTTGCACGAGTACGCCTCGGTCGACTTCGTCGGCGACGAGACCGCGATCCCGCCGCTGCCGTAATATCGGCCTCCGCTTCGCTCCGGCGGGGTTTCGGCCTCTTGGCCTAACCCCGTCGACAGGGATCTGCCTCGACACGCGCTCCGGGGTGGGAGCGCAGTGCCGACTCGCGCCTCACTGCGCCGATTCGATCAGCAGATACTCGAGGCGGGCAGTCTCGTCGCTGTCGTCCCCGATGTCGACGACGGCGACGAACTCGTGGTCACTTACTCGGCGCTGCAAAAGACTCCACGAGTTGGCGAGGTACCAGCTCGCCCCGGTGGTACCTCTCGGTCCCAAGCCCGCGCAGAAAATCCGGTATCGGGTGGGGCGCAGCGCCGGGCTCGGCCGCACTCGCGCGATGATGCCGATGCTGTGTCCTCCGCTCGGGCCGAATCGGCTTCCGTCGGTCAACGTCAGTTGCTCCGATCCGGCGGGGCTGTCGTCGAGGGTGAACAGCGGCCGGTCGGCGGTGTCGAGATACCTCCGTGTGCAAGCGTTTCCGGTCAGCCCGAAGGCGATGTAGGGCCGGTCGTCGTGCGCGACAACCTCCCGGTCGCTTCGGACATCGGCCGAGAGCCCGGTCCGGCGCTGGAGCATGGACAACACGTACAGCAGGCCGCGAACCTCCCGCTCCGGCAATGCCGCCAGCACATTCGAGCGATGATCCGCCGCGAACGCGCGGAGTTGCCCCTCGAATGCGCACAGGTCGGACGTATCGACCGCCCGGTGCGCCGGCACCGATCGCAGGGGTAGCTCCAGGGCCGGGTAGACGAGAGTGATTCCGGTGGTGAGCATTTCGCTTCCGAGGAACGACTCCAGTTCGATATCGGTGGCGGGAAGACCGGTTTCGAGCACTCCCCTGCCGGTCGGCGCGGCCTCGTCTGCCGTCCGAAACAGGTTCTGAACCGTCCAGCCGGGAAACATCTCAGCCAGCACCCGGCAGTGGTAGTCCCGGGGGAGCCCGACCATCTTGCCCGAAAGCCACTGGTAGTACTGGGTCTTCGCCGGCCCGTACCCGGGAGGAATGGGTGGATCGAGGCGCGCGGCGCAGGTGTCGTACGCGGCCAGGAAATCCGCATGGCTGGTGAGATGCTGTTGCGCCAGCAGCATCTTCAGAACGGTAGCCAAGGAAACCCCCTTACCCCTGAAACCACCGCCCCCGCGGCGGCTCGATCGACGACCGCACCTCACGCGGGGCCGCCGACGCGTGCGGCAACCGGCTGGAAGCCGGTACAGCGCCGGCACAGGTGCAGGAAATTCCGTTACCGATCCCGCCCATCACGACCACGATGAGCTGCGCGACCTTTTTCCGGCCACGGCGAACGCGATGATCCGCGTGTCCGCATACCGGGTGGTCGCCTTACTCGATCTGTGGCCCGCTTTCCATTAGGCCCCCTAACACCGTTGGGCAGCAACGGATCTCCGATCCGTTTTCGTCCGTTTTCCACAACTGCCACGGCCCTCGATCGTTCTCCCCCTCGGAGCACGGCCGCATCGACGCCGAAACACGCTGCGGGACAAGGTGCTTGCTGATCTTGGAACAGGACGGAAAGGCCGAAAACGGACGAAAACGAACCGGGCAGAGCGTCCCACAACGTGTTTCACGGACGTTAATTGAAGTAGCGGAAACGCAGAGCAACCCGGGCAGCTATCCGCGCTGCCCATCACAGCAGTCAGGAGGCAAATGCCATGCCTACCATCACCTCACTCTCGCCGACGTCCGGGCCTGCGACCGGAGGAACCAGCGTCACGATCACCGGTACCGGGTTCACCGGCCCCACGACCGTGCGATTCGGCGCTACCGCAACGACTTTCACGATCGATTCGCCGACGCAGATCACCGCGATCGCGCCTTCCGGATCCGTCGGTACCGTACAGGTCACCGTTACCACGTCGGCGGGCACCAGCAACGGATTGCCGTATACCTACCTCGCCGTTCCCGCGTTGAACAGCATCAGCCCCAGCCAGGGATCGACCTCGGGCGGCACGACGGTCACCCTCACGGGGTCGGGCCTCACCGGAGTCACGGCAGTCAATTTCGGTGCTACTCCGGCGACCTCGTTCACTGTCGATTCCGACACTCAGATCACCGCTGTCGCCCCGGCGGGCACCGGAATCGTCTCCGTGACGGTTACCGGGCCGGGCGGCACCAGCAACCCGGTGACCTACGTCTATGTGGTCGTTCCGACCATCACCTCCATTTCCCCGACCGCCGGCCCCACCTCCGGTGGGAACAACGTCACGATCACCGGCACCGGGTTCACCGGTCCGTTGACCGTCCGGTTCGGCACTACCGCAACAACTTTCACCGTGAATTCGCCAACGCAGATCACTGCCGTCGCGCCCGCTCATGCGGCCGGCACGGTGCAGGTCACCGTCACCGGTTCGGGCGGCACCAGCAATGGGGTCGCCTACACCTACGCCGCAGTGCCCACCCTGACCACCGTCACTCCCACCGCGGGATCGGTGACCGGCGGCACCACCGTCGTCCTGACCGGAACCAACCTGACCGGCGCCACCAGTGTCAGTTTCGGTGGCACACCGGCCACCTCGTTCACCGTCAACTCCGCCACCCAGATCACCGCCGTCGCCCCCGCCCACGCGGCCGGCACGGTCCTCGTCACCGTCACCACCCCAGGCGGAACCAGCAACGGCGTCCCGTTCACCTACGTAGCAGTGCCCACCTTGACCGCGATCGTGCCCAACGTCGGATCGGTGACCGGCGGCACCACCGTCGTCCTCACCGGAACCAACCTGACCGGCGCCACCAGTGTCAGTTTCGGTGGCACACCGGCCACCTCGTTCACCGTCAACTCCGCCACCCAGATCACCGCCGTCGCCCCCGCCCACGCGGCCGGCACGGTCCTCGTCACCGTCACCACCCCAGGCGGAACCAGCAACGGCGTCGCCTACACCTACGTCGCCGTACCGGTCCTCACCACGATCGCTCCCAGTTCGGGGCCGATCGCCGGCGGAACGACGGTCGTTCTCACCGGGACCGATCTGACCGGCGCCACGAGTGTCAGTTTCGGTGGCACACCGGCCACGTCCTTCACCGTCGACTCCGCCACCCAGATCACCGCCGTCGCCCCCGCCCACGCGGCCGGCACGGTCCTCGTCACCGTCACCACCGCAGGCGGAACCAGCAACGGCGTCGCCTACACGTATCTCCTGGTGCCCACGTTGACCGCGATCGTGCCCAACGCCGGATCGGTGACCGGCGGAACCACCGTCGTCCTCACCGGAACCAACCTGACCGGCGCCACCAGTGTCAGTTTCGGTGGCACACCGGCCACCTCGTTCACCGTCGACTCCGCCACCCAGATCACCGCCGTCGCCCCCGCAGAAGCGGCGGGAACCGTACAAGTCACCGTCACGACACCGGGCGGTACGAGCAACGGCGTCGCCTACACCTACATCGCCGTGCCCACCTTGATCACAGCTGTGCCGAACGTGGGCCCGGTAACCGGCGGAACCACCGTCGTCCTCACCGGAACGAACCTCACCGGTACCACGGCAGTGAATTTCGGCGGCACACCCGCGGCCTCGTTCACCGTCGACTCCGCCACTCAAATCACCGCCGTCGCACCGGCAGGAACGGCCGGGACCGTGCAGATCACCGTCACCACCGCGGGCGGCACGAGCAACGGCGTCGCGTTCACCTACGTCGCGGTACCCACCCTGGCCGGCATCACTCCCCCGGCGGGATCGGTGACCGGCGGCACCACCGTCGTCCTCACCGGGACCAACCTCACTGGCACCACGGCAGTGAGTTTCGGTGGGACACCGGCTACCTCGTTCACCGTCGACTCCGCGACCCAGATCACCGCGGTCGCGCCGGCGGGGGCTGCCGGGGCGGTGCAGGTCACCGTCACGACCGCGGGCGGGACCAGCAACGGTGTCGTCTACACGTATGTCGCGGTGCCCACCCTGGTCGCGGCGGTACCCAACGTCGGATCGGTCACCGGCGGCACCACCGTCGTCCTCACCGGAACCAACCTCACCGGCGCGACGGCAGTGAGTTTCGGCGGCACACCGGCCACCTCGTTCACTGTCGACTCCGCCACCCAGATCACTGCGGTCGCACCCGCGGGAACGGCGGGGACCGTGCAGATCACCGTTACCACCGCCGGCGGAACCAGCAACGGCGTCGCATACACCTACATCGCGGTGCCCACCCTGGTCGCGGCGGTACCCAACGTGGGTCCGGTGACGGGCGGGACCACCGTCGTCCTCACCGGAACGAACCTCACCGGCACCACCGCGGTGAGCTTCGGTGCTACCCCGGCCACGTCGTTCACCGTCGACTCCGCCACCCAGATCACCGCCCTCGCACCTGCGGGAACGGCGGGGACCGTGCAGATCACCGTCACCACCGCCGGCGGAACCAGCAACGGCGTCGCATACACCTACATCGCGGTGCCCACCCTGGTCGCGGCGGTACCCAACGTCGGATCGGTCACCGGCGGCACCACCGTCGTCCTCACCGGAACCAACCTCACCGGCGCCACGGCGGTGAGTTTCGGTGGCACACCGGCCACCTCGTTCACTGTCGACTCCGCCACTCAGATCACCGCGGTCGCACCCGCGGGAACGGCGGGGACCGTGCAGGTCACCGTCACGACCGCCGGCGGGACCAGCAACGGTGTCGCATACACCTACATCGCGGTACCGACGCTGATCGCGGCGGTACCCACCGTGGGTCCGGTGACCGGCGGAACCACGGTGGTGTTGACCGGGACGGATCTGTCGGGCGCGACCGCGGTGAGCTTCGGTGGCACACCCGCCACCTCGTTCACTGTCGACTCCGCCACCCAGATCACCGCCCTCGCACCCGCGGGAACGGCGGGGACCGTGCAGATCACCGTCACCACCGCCGGCGGAACCAGCAACGGCGTCGCGTTCACTTACATCGCGGTGCCCACCCTGGTCGCGGCGGTACCCAACGTCGGATCGGTCACCGGCGGCACCACCGTCGTCCTCACCGGAACCAACCTCATCGGCGCCACGGCAGTGGATTTCGGTGGAACACCGGCCACCTCGTTCACCGTCGACTCCGCCACCCAGATCACCGCCCTCGCACCGGCAGGAACAGCCGGGACAGTGCAGATCACCGCCACCACCTCGGGAGGTACCAGTAACGGCACTGCCTACACCTATATCGCCGTACCGACCCTGCTCGCGGCGGTACCCAACGTCGGCCCCGCCGCCGGGGGGACCACCGTCGTTCTCGCGGGGACGGATCTGACCGGCACGACCGCAGTGGATTTCGGCGGCACACCGGCTACCTCGTTTACCGTCGACTCCGCCATTCAGATCACCGCCGTCGCACCGGCGGGGACGGCCGGGACAGTGCAGATCACGGCCACGACCCCGGGAGGCACCAGTAACGGCGTCGCCTACGTCTACATCTGACAGCGAGTGCGGCAGGGCCGTCGGCGGGCATTGCCTGCCGGCGGCCCGGCCGCGCCGCGATCCGACCGAACCGCCGGTATTCCGCCGATTCCTGTGCGAAAAGCCTCAGGCGTGGCAGCCCACTCGCTCCGCCAACCGGCTTAGTGTCGAGTTATGACCGACGACCAGACGCAGTACCGCATCGAACACGACACCATGGGCGAGGTCCGCGTTCCGGTGAACGCGCTGTGGCGGGCGCAGACGCAGCGGGCGGTGGAGAACTTCCCGATCAGCGGCCGCGGCCTCGAACGCGCTCAGATCCGCGCCCTCGGCCTGCTGAAGGCCGCGTGTGCGACGGTGAACCGGGATCTGGGGCTGCTCGACGGTGTGAAGGCCGAGGCGATCATCGCCGCCGCGAACGAGATCGCCGAGGGCCGCCACGACGACCAGTTCCCCATCGACGTCTTCCAGACCGGCTCCGGCACCAGCTCGAACATGAACGCCAACGAGGTGATCGCGAGCCTGGCCGCCGCCCGCGGCATCACCGTGCACCCCAACGACGACGTGAACATGTCCCAGTCGTCCAACGACACCTTCCCCACCGCGACGCATCTGGCCGCCACCGAGGCCGTGGTGAAGGAACTGCTTCCGGCGCTGGATCATCTGCGGCTGCGACTGCTGGACAAGGCCACCGAATGGCGAACCGTGGTGAAGTCCGGCCGCACCCACCTGATGGACGCCGTCCCGGTGACGCTCGGCCAGGAGTTCAGCGGCTACACCCGCCAGGTCGAGGCCGGTACCGAACGCCTGGTCGCCGCGCTGCCGCGGCTCGGTGAATTGCCCATCGGCGGCACCGCCGTCGGCACCGGACTCAACGCGCCCGCCGGCTTCGGCGCGAAAGTCGTTGCGGAACTGCGCAAGACGACCGGGCTGGACGAACTGTCCGAGGCCCGCAACCACTTCGAGGCCCAGGCCGCCCGGGACGGTCTGGTCGAGATCTCCGGTTCGCTGCGCACCATCGCCATCAGCCTCACCAAGATCGCCAACGATATCCGCTGGATGGGGTCCGGACCGCTCACCGGGCTCGCGGAGATCCAGCTGCCGGATCTGCAGCCGGGCTCCTCGATCATGCCCGGCAAGGTGAATCCGGTGCTGCCGGAAGCGGTTACGCAGGTCGCCGCCCAGGTGATCGGCAACGATGCCGCGGTGGCGTGGGGCGGCGGCAACGGCGCTTTCGAACTGAACGTCTACATTCCGATGATGGCCCGCAACGTGCTGGAGTCGATTCGGTTGCTGGCCAACGTGTCTCGCCTCTTCGCCGACAAGTGCGTGGCCGGCCTCACCGCCGATACCGAACGGTTGCGCCGGCTCGCGGAGTCCTCGCCGTCCATCGTCACACCGCTGAACTCGGCCATCGGCTACGAGGAAGCGGCCGCCGTGGCCAAACAGGCACTGCGCGAGAACAAGACGATTCGCGAGACGGTCGTCGATCGCGGATTGATCGGCGAGAAGCTGTCGGAAGAGGAGCTCGATCGCCGGCTGGACGTGCTGTCGATGGCGAAGGTCGAGGAACAGGACTGATCACACGGTCTCCGGATCCGGCCGCCGGGGCGCGCCGGGAGGTCGGATCCGGAAGTGCGCTTCAGGCCGCCACCAGCGCCGGATAGTCGCGCAATTCGATGTCGTTGGCGGCATTGTCGCTGTACTTCAGCATCAGGTCGAACATGCGCGAGCCGAGGAACCAGTTGCGCATCCGAATCCCGCGGGCGGTGCGCGGCGCGAGGAAGCGGCCGGCGTTGCTGTTGCCCGCGATCTTGGCGTAGCGCTTCATCAGTTCGTCGTACCGCGCGAAGGCCGCGGTGTGGTCGCCGTCGGCCAGCGCCAGCTCACCGGCGAGCACATAGGCGCCGACCACCGCGAGCCCGGTTCCGAAGCCGCCCAGCGTATTTCCGTACGCGGAGTCGCCGACCAGCGCGATCCGGCCCGCGGTGTAGCGGCCCTTCATCCGCACCTGCCCGATCGAGTCCAGGTAGAAGGAGTCGAGTCCGGACAGTTCGGCCATCATCGCCGGGACCGGTCCCCCGGCTCCAGCGAAGGCCTCGGCCAGCACCCGCCGCTGCGCCGCTTCGTCGCGCCGGTCGTAGCTGAGCCGATCGGCGGCGAACATGTACATGTGCGCGGCCTTGTTACCGCCGCGGACCGCGAGCCGTCCGGGTTCGCTGTAGGCCAGCGAGCGGTTGCGCTGCCGCGGCCCGTTCGGATCGTGGCCCCAGCCGGCCGCACCGGCGGTGCAGTAGTAGTAGCCGAGGTGCTTGACGTAGTCGGTCTCGGGGCCGAAGGCCAAGGCGCGCACCCGGGAGTGGATACCGTCGCATCCGACCACCAGGTCGAAGGTGCGGGCGGGCGCGTTCTCGAATTCCACCTCGACGCCGGTAGCGGTCTCCCGCAGCGCGGTGACGGAATCGCCGAACAGATATTCGCAGCGGTCCGCGGTGCGCTCGTAGAAGATCTCGGCCAGATCCCCGCGCAGGATCTCGACATCACCACCGGTGAAATCGCCTGACATGACGGCCAATTCGCGGCCCTCGGCGTCGGTGAGGACCATATCGGTCTTGCCGGTCTGCCGACGGTGGATCTCCTCCCAGACGCCCATCCGCTCGAGCACCGTGCGGTGGGTCGCGCCCTTGAAGTCGACGGCCTGACCACCGGCCCGCAATTCCGGCGCCCGCTCGACGACGGTGACGGCGAAGCCGTAGCGCTGCAGCCAGTAGGCCAGCGCCGGGCCGGCGATGCTCGCACCGGAGATGAGAACTGTCGTATTCCGCATGAGGACCCCTCGATCAGTGACTGTGTCTGTCGGACGCTAATTAGCGTATGTTGGACGCAGTTTTCCGTCAAGCCCGGATTCGGAGAGGATGGCGTCATGACCGGACCGACTGCCCACGAACTGCTGTGGGGTACTTCGCAGCGCCCCCGGCGTGGCCCCAAGCCGTCGCTGTCGTTGGAGCGCATCGTGGCCGAGGCCATCGCGCTGGCCGATGCCGACGGGATGGCCGCGGTATCGATGCAGCGGCTCGCCGAGCGGCTGGGCTGCGCCAAAATGGCGCTGTATCGCTATGTGCCGGGAAAAGCCGAGCTCACCGCGTTGATGCTGGACTACGGTATGGGACAGCCGCCGCAGGTCGAGGCCGCCGAATCCGACCCCGAACCCTGGCGCGAGGCGCTGCGGCAGTGGTCCTACACGATGTACGAGCGCTATCGGGCGCATCCGTGGACCATCGAACTCACCACGGGCGCGCGGCCGCTCGGCCCGAACGAACTGGGCTGGATGGAGGCCGCACTGGCCCCGCTGGCGGGAACCGGTCTACGGGGCTCCGAACGCCTCGACACGGTGGTGCTGCTCAACGGCCACGTCCGCAGCCTGGTGCAGCAGACCGCCGCGACCGGCCCCGAACAGGCCGAAAGCGAGATGACCCGGCAGGTCGGCGCGGTGCTGGCCGCTCATGCGGACCGCTATCCCGAGGTCGTGGCGGCGTTCGCCGACACCCCCGCCGACGATCGCAACGCGGCCCTGAGCTACGGCATCGAGCGCATTCTCGACGGAGTGGCCGCGCTGATCGCCCGGCGGCGCGGCTGAACCGCGGCGAACAGCGGACGACGAGCCGAAACGACCCCGATCATCCCCCGTCCGCGCCTTCGCACGCCTACAGTCGGACTATGGCCGAATTACCGGAGCTACAACAGAACGCCGTGACCACGGTGCGCGAGTTCTTCGCCGCGATGGAAATGAGCGCGGTGAACGAGGCGCTGGATCTGCTGGATCCCGACATCGTCTGGAAGAACACCTCGCTGCCCGATATCCGGGGCATCCATCGGGTCGGCGCGGTGCTGCGTGGGCTCAGTCGCGATGCGTTCGGTTTCCGCGCCGATATGCACCACATCGCCGCGGAAACCGACGGCGCGCCCGCGGTCGAGGGCGAGACGGTGCTGACCGAGCGCACCGACTACCTGCGCATGGGCCCGCTGGAAATCGGGTTCTGGGTATGCGGCACGTTCGAACTCGTCGACGGCCGGATCACCCTGTGGCACGACCACTTCAGCTGGGAGAACTTCCTGCGCGGGACCGCGGCGGGGATCTGGAACCTGGTCCGCCGGCGCTGAGCACGCGCAGCCGAGCAGCGCCCGGTACGGACCGAGGATCCGCACCGGCCGGTGCCCGAGGTCGCGGTGCGCGCACCGGCACACCACGACCGTCGCGACATCAGCCGCGCAGGTGGGCGATCTCCGCCCGCGCCGCCTCACCGGTGGGGCCGAAGTCGGTGCGCGAGAAGATGTTCCAGCGTTCCAGCAGGGGCGCGAAAACCAGCTCGCCGGCGCGCTTCGGTTCGTAGATGCCGGCCTCGGCCAGGACGTCGGTACTGTTGCGGCCGTCGCGCAGGGTGAGTTCGGGAACCCGGAACTCGGCGATCCGATCGGCGATCGCCCGCATGGTCTGATCCGGCACCAGGTCCAGCGCCGCGGCGACCAGATTGCCGAAGAACTCCGACTGCAATTCGTCGTCGAGCGCGATCCGGTCCGCGATCGCGGTCACCATCGAATTCTCCTGCAGCGCGGCGATATTGCGATGCCGCACGGCCGAGGCGGACTCCTCGAAGGCGCACAGCGCCAGCACATCGAGCAGATGCAGCGACGGTCGGCGGAAGCCGGTGGTCATATGTTCCATCCGCGCGCGCTCGAGTTCGACCGGATCCACCGCCCGCGTCACCATCAGATAGTTGCGGATGAGGATCTCGTGGCGGTTCTCCTCGGCCGTCCACCGGCCGACCCAGCGCCACCACGGCCCGGTGCGCAGATACTTGCCGAGCTCGCGATGGTACGACGGCAAATTGTCGGCGATCAGCACGCTCACGGTGAGCGCAACCGTGGCAACCTCGCCCAGGGTGGCCTGTTCCGGATCCCAGTCGACACCACCGAGGAAGCCGAAATTGCGTCCGTCACTGAAGGGCACGTACTCGTGCGGCTGCCAGACCTGCGCCAGCTCGGTGTGGCGCCGGAGATTGTCTTCCACCGCATGCGCGAGCGATTCCAGCAGCTCACGATCGGTCAACTGAGTTTGCACCCCGACAAGGTACCGGCTGTCCGGGCCGAGCGGGGGAATTACGCGCGGACGCCGTGCGATACACAGCGGCGCGGCCCGCGAGACCGTGACGATCCGTCGCTGCCGCGCCGCGCGAGTCGCCTACTTGGTGGTTACCGTGGTCTGCCGATCGGCGGAGTTCCAGGTGATCGTGCCGCCGGTGAAGTCGCTCTCCTTACCGGTCGGGTTGTCCTTCTCGTCGCTGGTCGGATAGCCGAGCTTGCCGTTCACGCCGCCGTTGCTCTCCCAGGCCGTGCGGATATCGCCCCACACCACGTGGGCGTCGGTCTGCTCGCTCCAGCAGATCGCACCGCCGGTGAACTCCTGACAGGAACCACCGTTGGGCCCCTGGACCGAGGCGCCGGTGGGCTCGCCGAGCGGGCTCTGCACACCGCCCATGTCGGTGTACTTGGTGAGGATGTGGCCGGAGACCGCGATCTCCTGGCCGTTCTGGGCCGCGATCTCGGTTTCCGTGGCCGCGGCAGTGCCCGGCGGCGTCTCGCCCGGCGTCATGGTGCCCGAAGCCATGGTCCCGGTAGCCATCGCGCCGGTGGTCTCGGCAGCACCGGCATGGGTCGTGGTGGTCCCCGAGCTGTTGTTGTCGTTGTTGTCGTTACTGCAGGCGGCGGTGAACAGCAGCGCCGTCCCGGCGAAGGCCACCGACCCACAGGCCGGCGCTCGGCAATGATCCGGCGAACCTATCTGAAACATCGACAATCACGTCGAGCAGGGTTCTTGCGGAAACATACCCGCCAATGTGTGAGCTGAACCATATTCCGAATGTTTGCTGGGACACACCTTTTGCCGCCGAGGCGGTAGCGGAACAGGTCCGCTACCGCCTCGGGGTTTTCGCTCGGCCGGCCGCCGTCAGGCGTTGGGCCCGTATTCCTCCAGCATCTCGGTGACCAGCGCGGCGATCGGCGAGCGCTCGCTGCGAGTCAGCGTGACGTGAGCGAAAAGCGGGTGGCCCTTGAGCTTTTCGATCACCGCCGCGACACCGTCGTGGCGGCCCACCCGCAGGTTGTCGCGCTGAGCGACGTCGTGGGTGAGCACCACCCGCGAGCCGCTGCCCAACCGGCTGAGCACGGTGAGCAGCACATTGCGTTCCAGCGACTGCGCCTCGTCCACGATCACGAACGAATCGTGCAGCGACCGGCCGCGAATGTGGGTGAGCGGCAAGACCTCCAGCATGCCGCGGGCGAGCACCTCCTCCATCACCTCCGGGCTCGCCAGGCCGTCGAGGGTGTCGAAGACCGCCTGGGCCCACGGGCCCATCTTCTCGCTCTCACTGCCGGGCAGATAGCCCAGCTCCTGGCCGCCCACCGCGTACAGCGGCCGGAAGACCACCACCTTGCGCTGAGAACGCCGTTCCAGCACCGCTTCCAGGCCCGCTGTGAGCGCCAGCGCCGATTTGCCGGTGCCGGCCTTACCGCCCAGCGAGACGATGCCCACACTCTCGTCCAGCAGCAGATCGAGGGCGATGCGCTGTTCGGCCGAGCGGCCGTGCAGGCCGAAGGCCTCCCGATCGCCGCGGACCAGCTGCACCCGCTTGTCCGCGGTCACCCGCGCCAGCGCGCTGCCCTTGGCGCCGAGCAGCCGAATCCCGGTGTGGCAGGGCAGGTCCCGGGCCTCGTCCAGATCGATGACCGAATCGGCGTAGAGCCGGTCGACGCACTCGGCGCCGACCTCGAGCTCGGTCATTCCGGTCCAGCCGGAGATCACCACGTCCTGGGCGTGGTATTCCTCGGCGGGCAGGCCCACCGCGCCCGCCTTCACCCGCAGCGGAATGTCCTTGGACACCAGCACTACTCGCTGCCCCTCGGCGGCGAGGTTGAGCGCGCAGGCGAGGATGCGGGAATCGTTGGTGTCGGTGCGGAACCCGACCGGAAGTACCTCCGGGTCGGTGTGATTCAACTCCACCTGCAGCGTGCCGCCCTCGGTGCCGATCGGGACCTGCAGGTCCAACCGGCCGAATTCCAAACGCAGATCGTCGAGATTGCGCAGGGCTTCGCGGGCGAACCAGCCGAGTTCGTGATGGTGCCGTTTGGCCTCCAGTTCGCTGATGACCACCAGCGGTAACACCACGTGATGTTCACCGAAACGCGTCATGGCCCAGGGGTCGGACAACAACACGGAGGTGTCGATCACGAAGGATTTGCGGGGCGAGGTGCCGGCTCCCTTTCCGGAGCCTCCGCTCTTGTCGGAGCGGGCTTTCGAGGGAGCGATGACGGAGCGTGCATCAGTCACGGTGGGCTCCTTTGTTGTCCGTGCCATACCCGCACGGACGTTCTCGCTGGGCCGGTCCGCCCTGGGGTCAAATGACCCGAGGGCCGGGTACCGGCCCTCTCGTACTGAGTTGCTCAGCCACGATCAGAACCTCCCGGACGAGCCACACCGACGCGGCTCGCACTTCGACGGTACTGCGATTTCGCGATTCCGGCTCCCGAGATGACAGGCGTGTCGATGAATAGGTAGTGAACGCCGACCGGTAGCTATCGGTCAGCTACGGAGTTGCCCGGCCACCCGGCCGAACCCGCTAGAGTCGCTACATGAGCGATGTGGCAGAGCTGGAGAAGCTGTCGTCGAAGGAACTGCACGACCGAGCGGTCAAGCACGCCGTCCGGCACGGCGACGTCAAGTTCCTGTGGCGGCTGCTGGAGCAGATTCCGGCGGCGGAGGCCGCCACCGGGAACATCGGTGAGAGCGAGGCGGACATCAAGTATGTGCTGCCGATGCTCGACGACTACATGCACTCCGGTGAGGGCGAGATCGCCGAGGCCTTGCGGCCCTTGTACATCGAATACCTGAGCACCCGCGACTGAGCGCCGCCGGACCGACCGGCGCACGTCGCGAAGGCTCGCCGTGCGCCGTCGGGAAGCGAGATGCCCGGGCGGACAAGGGCACTCACAGATCGACCCCGGCGGCCCGATCCGGGCTACCGGGGTCGATCGCACTGCGGTACGGCTCAGCCGAGCAGCTTCCAGTCCTCCAGGCCGTCGTAGAGCGGGAAGTCCTGGGCCAGCTTGGACACTCGCGCGCGCAGGGCGGCGAGATCGGCATTGCCCGCCAGCGCGGTGGCGATGATGTCGGACACCTCGGCGAATTCGGTGTCGCCGAAGCCGCGGGTGGCCAGCGCGGCGGTGCCGATGCGCAGGCCGGAGGTGACCATCGGCGGACGGGGGTCGAACGGAACGGCGTTGCGGTTCACCGTGATTCCGACCTCGTGCAGCAGATCCTCGCCCTGTTGGCCGTCCATCTGCGAGTTGCGCAGATCCACCAGCACCAAGTGCACATCGGTGCCGCCGGTCAGCACGGTGACGCCGTTACCGGCGACATCGGCGGCGGTCAGACGCTCGGCCAGGATCTTGGCGCCCGACAGGGTGCGTTCCTGGCGCTGCTTGAACTCCTCGGTGCCGGCGATCTTGAAGGCGGCGGCCTTCGCGGCGATCACGTGCATGAGCGGACCGCCCTGCTGGCCCGGGAAGACGGCGCTGTTGAGCTTCTTCGCGTACTCCTGCTTGGCCAGGATCAGACCCGAACGCGGTCCACCCAGGGTCTTGTGCACGGTCGAGGACACCACATCCGCGTGCGGCACCGGCGAGGGGTGCAGACCGGCGGCGACCAGACCGGCGAAATGCGCCATATCGACCCAGAGGTAGGCGCCCACCTCGTCGGCGATCTCGCGGAACGCCGCGAAGTCCAGGTGACGCGGGTAGGCCGACCAGCCGGCCACGATCACCTTCGGCCGGACCTCGCGCGCCTGCTTGCGCAGCTCGTCCATGTCGACGCGGTGGTCTTCCTTGCTCACCCCGTAGGCGTGCACCTCGTAGAGCTTGCCGGAGAAGTTGAGCCGCATGCCGTGGGTGAGGTGACCACCGTGCGCCAGATCCAGGCCGAGCAGTTTCTCGCCCGGATTCATCAGCGACATCAGCACCGCGGCGTTGGCCTGTGCGCCCGAATGCGGCTGCACGTTGGCGAATTCGGCGCCGAACAAATCTTTGACCCGCTCGCGCGCGAGGTTCTCCACCACGTCGACGTGCTCGCAACCGCCGTAGTAGCGGCGACCGGGATAACCCTCGGCGTATTTGTTGGTCAGCACGCTGCCCTGCGCCTGCAGCACCGCGCGCGGCACGAAGTTCTCGGAGGCGATCATCTCGAGGGTGTCGCGCTCACGGGCGAGTTCGCCCGCCATCGCGGCGGCGAGCTCGGGATCGAGATCGGCGAGCGACTGGGTGTTGACAGAGGGGGCGGTCGTCTGGGTCACGCGCACAGTCTATGTGGTGGCCCCCGGCCGCTCCGTCGTGCCCCGCACCGGTGCCGGGCGCGGCGACCTCGATACCCGCCGAGGCGCAATAGCGACTGCACACCAGCCCGTTGTGGCCCCATAAAATGGGGCTGCCCACTGTGTAAAAAAGGCGTAACATTCGCCGCGCTGTCGACGACTGTGACAGCGTCATCGACTCATTCGATCACATCAGGGGTTCACATGCTGTTTTTCACCGCGGGTACCGGTAACTCGATTCAGGACATGCTTTTCGCCATCCTGAAGTCCGCCTGCACCATCTCCTCCGGCGGCAACGCCGGGTGCGCGGGCTGGGGCGCGTAGTAGCACCGACACCCTTCGGCCGGGTTCGCGAGTCGGGGCGCGGATCCGGTCGGTGTTCGATATCAGATTTCCGGCGAATTGCTCGATAGCCCCGAACCGGATATTGCGATACCGATCACGGTCGCCATTGTTTGCGGTGCTAACTATTTCCGCGTACGGACATCGCCACCGAATGTCCGGGGCCGGATATTCCCCGATTCTCGCTACGGCGCGTCCTCACATCCTGCGTAGCGCCGCCGGCGTCAGCGGCTCGTCGAGAAGCCGGCCGAAGCGCGCCACCCGATCGTCGGTGTCGACCGCGCGATCCAGCCACCCGCCCAACAGGCGATACCCCTCCACATAGGTGCTGATGTAGGCCCGCCACAGCGGCGAGGACAGAAAACGCAGGGACTGCCGCGCGCGCTCGGGTGTGGTCAGACTCCAGCGCTGCAGGAATTCGGCGACCTCGTCGGCACTGCGGCCGCGATCGTGCAGCAACAGCGCCGCGTCCTGGCGGACCGCCAGCAGTTTCGCCGAGGCGCTCGACAGTCGTTGTGCGCGTTCGCCGTCGAATCGCAGGCCGAGGTCGGCGTAGATCTCCTGCGCCCAGATTCCCCAGTCCGGGCCGATGATCGATTTCAGCGCCAGATCCGCCAGCCCCTCGGCCATCAGGCATTGCGGCGTGTTCACCACGAACAGCGTCTGCTCGTCCTGTCCGGCGGCGACCAGCCCGGCCTCCTTGCGGCAGTGTTCGGTGTGGTGACCGGGATAGGCCTCGTGCGCGATCAGCGCCGGCAGCTGCGCCATATGTTGTTTGAGATCGGAATTGATCGCGACCCGGGACCGGAAATTGCCGAGGTAGTAATTGAATCCCGACCACGGTTTGTCGCCGACGATCTCGTATTCCACCTGCTCGTGATCCGGCAGCGGATAGCGTTCGCGCACCAACTCGCGCAGTGCGCCCGAGAACGCCTGCACACATTCGGTGAGGCGGTGCGGCGGAATCTCGTCGGCGCGCCGATGCGCGGTCATCCGATCCAGCAGCGAGCCGTCACCGGCCAGCACCTCGTCGAGCTGCCGGTGCGCCTCCCGATAGTCCTCGACGTCACCGAGGGCGATATCGACGTCGAAATAGGACCGCACCTCCTCGATGAAGGAGATGTCGTCGCCGGCGAACTTGCGTCCCGAGCATTCCAGCGCGCGCAGATGCGCCTCCAGGAATTCGGTGCGCTGCTCGCTCAGCCCGGCCTCGGGCAGTTCCTTGCGCAGGGCCGCTGCCCGGTCGGCCAGTTCGCGCGGCTGCGGCGCGGGCGCCGACTCCACGGCCCGGCGCAACGCGGGATCGCCGGTGTAGGCGTCGACGAAGCCGGGTTCCAATCGGTCGAATGCCAGTCCCAGGCGCAGATATTCGGTGACGAGCGGATGCGCAGCCATGACATCCGACGATAGCCGCTTCCCCGTTCCCGGCCTCGTCGGCGACCGAAACCCGTCGGTCGAGAGAGAAATGTCACCCAGGGTTACCGGCGAGTAATAGCACCCCGCGTTCGGTGCGGTGCCCACCCCGAGGAGAATTCGCCTATGCGAGGACTGTCGAGCGCATTTCACCGCGCCGGGCACGGCACAGGTTCATCGGTGACGTCGTTACGGGTGGTGGCGCGCCCGCCCGGCGGGGGAACTTCGGACCGGGAGTGTGCGTAGGTGGCACGGATGAGCGAGCCGAGTCCGTATGTCGAATTCGATCGCAAACAATGGCGCACCCTGCGTAAATCGACTCCGCTGATCCTCACCGAGGAAGAACTGATCGGCCTGCGCGGTCTCGGCGAGCAGATCGATCTCGAAGAAGTCGCCGAGGTCTATCTGCCGCTGGCCCGATTGATCCATCTCCAGGTCGCCGCCCGACAGCGGCTGTTCGCCGCCACCGCGACCTTCCTCGGGGAAACGCATCCGGATCATCAGGTGCCGTTCGTCATCGGCATCGCCGGCAGTGTGGCGGTCGGTAAATCGACCACTGCCCGCGTATTGCAGGCGCTGCTGGCGCGCTGGGATCACCATCCGCGCGTCGATCTGGTGACCACCGACGGATTCCTCTATCCCACCGCGGAGCTCACCCGGCGCGGCATCATGCACCGCAAGGGTTTTCCGGAAAGCTACGACCGGCGCAAGCTGCTGCGCTTCGTCACCGAGGTCAAATCCGGTGCGCCCGAGGTGTGCGCACCGATGTATTCGCATATCGCCTACGACATTCTGCCGGACCAGTTCCACTGCGTGCGCCAGCCCGATATCCTCATCATGGAAGGGCTCAACGTCCTGCAGACCGGGCCGCGGCTGATGGTTTCGGACCTGTTCGACTTCTCGATCTACGTCGACGCGCGCATCGAGAATATCGAGCGGTGGTATGTCGATCGCTTTCTCTCCCTTCGGAAAACGGCGTTCGCGGACCCGCAGTCGCATTTCCACCACTACGCGAAGTTCAGTGATTCCGAGGCGACCATCGCCGCCCAGGAGATCTGGAACGCCACCAACCGGCCCAATCTGGTGGAGAACATCCTGCCGACGCGGCCACGCGCAACCCTGGTGCTGCGCAAGGATTCCGACCACAGCATCAACCGGATCCGGCTGCGCAAGCTCTGATTCGGTTTCGCACTACACGCGTCAAGCCGGCCAGGCCGCGTCGAGCCGGGCGGCGACATCGATATCGCGGACAGCCGCGATATGCGGTTTACGAATCTCGCCGGCCACATAGCGGGCGACGAACCGGCGGATCTCGTGATCGACGCTGGCCAGCAGCCGCAGCAGTTGGCCGCGCCGGGTCGCGGTGGCCACATTGATCCGCACGTCGCCGGGGTGCGGTTCGGCGATGTCGATGACGATCCGCAGCGGCGCCGCCGTGCGGACCGTCAGGTGGACGTGGACGAAACCGGTGACCTCGAAGCGGTGACGATCGACGGCGAGATCCAGCAGCAGATCGATATCGAGCGGGATGGCGAGCTCGAAACCGACGACCTCGCCGACCGAGCGCTTCAACACCGGATCACCGAGTTGCACCTGCGCCGAGGCCTTCGCCAGATGCGCCGGGCCGACCCCGATCGGGCCGAAATCGAATGCGCTGCCTGCCAATTGGGCGAAAACAGCGGCAATCCGCTGTTCGGAGGCGGCGTAGGTTACGAATCGCCGGCCGAATTCGGCATAGGTGACGTAGGGCACCGTCGTTCCGGCCACCTCGGTCGCACCGCCGCGCATCTCGCTCATGTTCGCGACGGTACGCGTGCGCGGCGCCGGATCGGGGGATGATCTTGCAATGCAATACATCCTGCGCCGGGCCGTTATCTGCGGCCCGCCCGCTCACACTCCGTAACGGCGATGCCGCGCCGCGTAGTCGCGCAGCGCGCGCAGGAAGTCGACGCGGCGGAACTCCGGCCAGTAGGCCTCGGTGAACCAGATCTCGGAGTAGGCGCTCTGCCACAGCAGGAAGCCCGAGAGCCGCTGCTCTCCCGAGGTGCGGATGACCAGGTCCGGATCGGGCTGACCGGAGGTGTAGAGATGCTGGCCGATGGCGTTGACCGTGATCGACTGCACCAGATCTTCACCGGTCTCCCCGGCCGCGATCTCCTGCCGCACCAGCGAGCGCACCGCGTCGGCGATCTCCTGCCGGCCGCCGTAGCCGATGGCCACGTTCACATGCACACCGCCGCGACCGTGCGTTTCGTCGGCCGCCTTCTGCATGCGGCGGGCGACGTCCTCGGGCAGGCCCTTCAGCGACCCGACGATGCGCACACCCCAGTTGTTCTCCGGCGCGGACAGTTCCTCGACCACATCGGTGATCACCTCGAACAGGGTTTCCAGTTCGTCGGCGGAGCGGCTGAGATTCTCGGTCGAGAGCAGATACACCGTCACCATCTCGATGCCCTCGGCCTCGCACCAGCCGACCAGTTCGGCGATCTTCAGCGCACCGACCCGGTGGCCGTGGGTGACGTCGGTGAAGCCGTTCTCCCGCGCCCAGCGGCGATTTCCGTCACAGACGACCGCGACGTGACGCGGATGCTGTTTGCCTGCCAGCTGTTTCGACAGCTGCGCCTCGTAGATGCGATAGGGCAGGTTGCGCACCTTACCGCTGAGCACCCGACTAGCAAGCTTCACGGCTGCCAACCTTATCCACCTCTCGCGTGCCGCCCGAGTTCTCCGCCAATTTCTGCTGCGCAGGGATGGCAGCGGACACCACGAATCAGTTCCCCGGTTCCGATCGACCCTATCGCGGCGGCGTCCGGCACGCGGAGCCTACTGCCGGTACAGTGGCTGGAGAACTAACCTACGCAACCGTAGGTTACTCAGGAGGGAACCAGTGACCGAATCGGTGAGCTCGGCAAATCCGGCCCCCGGGGAGGTGTCCTCGCTCGAGCATCCGGCCAAGGAGGGGCTGCGCACTCTGGCCGTCAAGCCGCGGATGCGCGGCTGGATCCACACCTACGCGGTCGCCGTCGCAGCGATCGCCGTGGCCGTGCTGGTCGCGTCCGCGGCGACCGTGTCCGCCACCGCGGGCTGGTCGACGCTGGTCTACGGCGTGACCGTCTGCGGCATCTTCGGCATCAGCGCGATCTACCACCGGGTGACCTGGCAGTCCGTGCGCACCCGGACGCGGATGAAGCGCGCCGACCATTCGATGATCTTCCTGTTCATCGCCGGCAGCTACACACCGTTCGCCCTGCTGGGACTGCCCGGCCGCACCGGGGTCACCCTGCTGAGCGTGGTCTGGGCCGGGGCCGTGGCCGGGGTGGCGCTGAAAGTGCTGTGGCCGACCGCGCCACGGTGGGTCGGGGTGCCGCTGTATCTGTTACTCGGCTGGGCCATCGTGCCGGTCGCGGCGACACTGACCCACAATGTGGGCGTCACACCGATGGTGCTGCTACTCATCGGCGGTATCGCCTACAGCGCCGGGGCGATCCTTTACGCCGTGAAATGGCCGAATCCGTGGCCGGAGGTCTTCGGTCACCACGAATTCTTCCATGCGGCAACGGTTCTCGCCGCCCTGTGTCATTACGTCGCGATCTGGTTGGTCGTATTCTCGTAGGGCAAGATCACCGGTAACCTGCCGCGGCCGTACGGGCGGGTTCTATGCTCGTTCGTGCTATACGTCCGAAACCGGTAATACCGAACCAGACCACTGCCAGGGGCTATGACCAGTCGACTCGTGCTCTGGGCCCTGCGTGCGCGCTGGGGCCTTTCGACGGTGGTGATGGTCTGCAATCTGGGCGGCCTCGCGGTCATCGTCGTCGAATTGTGGTTGAGCGGATTTCTCGGCAACCTCGGCGAGGACTGGCTCAGTGCCGTGGCCCAGACCGCGATCTATCCGGTGCTCGGCGCACTGGCCGGCATCGTGCTGGCCGTGCGCGACCGGGTGTACTACTTCAGCTGGATCGATCAGACCCGCCGGCCCACCCGGCCGGAGGCCGAGCGACTACTGAGATTGCCCATCGCCATCACCGTGCGGGCGCTGGCCATCTGGATACCGGGTGTCGCCATCGCAACGGCACTGTTCGCCCAGGTGGTGCCCACGCGGGCCCTGTGGGCGATCGGGGCGATGTTCTTCCTGGGCGGGCTGGAATCCGCGGGTTTCACCTTCCTGGTGGTGGACCGGCTCATCCGGCCGACGATCCCGGTGATCGCGCGGGTGCTCGGCGGTACCTCGCACTGGAGTGCCACGGTGCTCAACCGGCTGGTCATCTCCTGGGCGGTGGCCGGGGCGATGCCGCTGCTGATGTTGATCACCGTCCTCGGCGATCCGGTGGCCGACGCCACCGATCGGGTGCGGACCGCGCTGTACATGTCGCTGGTCGGCCTGCTGGTCGGGGCGCTGACCACCGCCACGCTGGCCCGGTCGGTGGCGGCGCCGCTGGGGACGCTGCGGCGGGCGCTGGACCGGATCGCGCGCGGCGAACTGTCCGCGCGGGTGCCGATCACCAGCGCCAGTGAGATCGGGCGCCTGGAACT
Source organism: Nocardia elegans NBRC 108235 (assembly GCF_001612845.1). GTDB lineage: Bacteria > Actinomycetota > Actinomycetes > Mycobacteriales > Mycobacteriaceae > Nocardia > Nocardia nova. The sequence goes on from NZ_BDBF01000002.1 coordinate 31,461, forward strand.
GTCGGTGAACGAGCTGGCCGAGAATCTGTCCGAACGCGAACGCATGCGCGACGTCTTCGGCCGCCACGTCGGCAACGAGGTGGCCGAACGCGCACTGGCCGGCGGCGTCGACCTGACCGGCGATGTGCGGGTGGTGACCGCGCTGTTCGTGGACGTGACCGGATCGGTCGAGATGTCGACCGAACTCGCGCCGCGCGAATTCGTCGATCAGCTCAATCGCCTACTGGCCGTGGTCGTCTCGGCGACCGAGGACAACGGCGGGCTGGTGAACAAATTCGAGGGCGATGCGGCGCTGTGCATCTTCGGCGCCCCGATCGCTCTGGGCGACAACGCGACTCCCGCCCTGCGCGCCGCACGGCGCATCCGCGACGAGGTGGCCCTCGGCGGCGAATTCGATATCGGCATCGGCCTGGCGCGCGGCAGCGTCTTCGCCGGCGACGTGGGCACCGACACCCGGCTGGAATTCACCGTGATCGGCGACGCCGTCAACGAGGCCTCCCGGCTCACCACCGAGGCCAAGGAGGTCCCCCGCCGGATCCTGGCCAGCCAGGCCGTGATCGACGCGGCGACCGAATCCGAACGTTCCCGCTGGGTGCTCTACGACAAGATCCAGCTGCGCGGCCGCCGGGAGCCGACGGCGTGCTGGACCGATCGCAAACCGGTAGGACCGGGCGCGAACGCTCCGGTCGAGGAGTGAGGGCGGCTCTCGGCAGCGACCACCGCGGTGGCGTCAGGAGCCTACGAGCGCGGTGCGCACCTGTTGCGGTTCGGATACCGGTAGATCGCACACGGAGCCGCGGCAGACATAGGCCGCGGGGGCGCCGCCCCGGGCGGGACGGTCCGTAAGCAATGGGATCGAATCGGATTGCCCCGCGACGACCACCGCGCCGCCGGGGGCGAATCGGCGTGCGGTACGCAGCAATTCGGCCGTCGCCGCGGCATCGGTCGATTGCGAGATCGCGATCTGGATCGGCCCGGCCAGTGCCGCCTCGGCGACGCTGAGCCACTGGCCGCCGGAGCGCGGCGCACGGGCCAGGATGATGGCGCCTGCGTCGAGGGTGGCATCGGCCAGCGTGCGATAGCGGGCCGCGCGGTCCGGGGCGCTCAGGGCGGAGGCGGTGAGCAGGGTTTCGGCGAAGGTGGAGGCCCCGGCCGGGGTCGCCCCGTCGAGTGGATCGCGCGGGCGGGCGACGAGTTTCTCGGCGTCGACGGCCGTGTCGAACCAACTGCCCGGTTGTGCCGGGTCCTCGAAAAGGGTGGTGGCGACGTCGATCAGCTGCTGCGCCCGGTCGAGCCAGGACAGTTCGCCGGTGGCCTGGTGCAGGGCCAGTAGGCCGGTCGCGAGCCACGCGTAGTCCTCGAGGACGGCGGGCGCGTTACCGGTCGCGCCGCCCAGTGAGGCGCGCATCAAACGGCCGTCGACGAGGTGCCGATCCAGCAGGTACCGCGCGCACCGCGCCGCGGCGTCGACCCATTCCGGCCGGTCGTGTGCGGCACCGGCCTCGGCGAGGGCGGTGATCGCGATGCCGTTCCAGGCGGTGACCACCTTGTCGTCGCGCTCGGGTTGCGGCCGTCGGTCTCGCACCGCGCGCAGCCGCTGCCGGATGTCGTCGAAGCGGTGGGCGTCGGCGGGATCCTCGCCCGGTCCGGCGCCGGGATCGGTGTACCGGGTGAGCACGGAGGTGCCGTGTTCGAACGTGCCCTCGGGCGTCACGCCGAAAATCGTTGCGGCCCACGGGCCGTCCTCGGGACCGAGGGCTTCCGTGAGCTGCTGCGGCGTCCACACGTAGGTGGCACCCTCGATTCCGGGCGCCCCGGGTTCCACATGGGTGTCGGCGTCGAAGGCCGAGGCGAACCCGCCCTCGGCGGTCAGCAGATCGGTGAGCAGGAAGGCCGCGATTTCCTCGGTGATCCGCTGCGGCAGTGAGTCGCCCGTGCCCGGTTCACCGCTCGCCTCCAGCCGCGCCAGATGCGCGTAGGCGCGCAGCAGTTGCGCATTGTCGTAGAGCATCTTCTCGAAATGCGGAACCACCCAGGCGGCATCGACCGAGTAACGCGCGAAGCCACCGCGCAGCTGATCGTAGATCCCCCCGCGCGCCATGGCCGCACAGGTCGCCGAAACCGCTTGTCGCGCAGCGTCTTCCCCGGTGCGCTCGTAATGGCGCAGCAGGCCCTCCAGCAGCGCCGAGGGCGGGAATTTCGGTGCCCCGCCGAATCCGGCGTAGCGCTCGTCGACATCGCGCAGCACCGTGGCGACCGCGTGCGCGAGCAGCTCGGGCGTGACGGTCAACTCGCTCGCGGGCAGCCCGGCGCCCTGGTCCCGCAGCGCCTGCGCCACCTGACCGGCGGCCTGGTCGACCTCGTCGCGGCGATTGGTCCAGGTATCGGCGACCGCGGTCAGCAGCTGGGTGAACGAGGGCATACCGCCGCGCGGCGATTTCGGATAGTAGGTGCCGCAGTAGAACGGCTCCCCGGCCGGCGTGAGGAAACACGTCATCGGCCATCCGCCCTGCCCGGTCATCGCCACGGTCGCGGACATGTACACCGCGTCGATATCGGGCCGTTCCTCGCGATCGACCTTCACGCAGACGAAATTCGCGTTCATCAGTTCGGCGGTGGCCGGATCGGAGAACGATTCGTGCGCCATCACGTGACACCAGTGACACGAGGCGTAACCGACCGACAGCAGGATCGGGATATCGCGCGACCGCGCCTCGGCCAGCGCCTCGGCACCCCATTCCCGCCAGTCGACCGGGTTGTCGGCGTGCTGGCGCAGGTAGGGCGATGTCGCGTCGGCCAAGCGGTTCATGGCTCCACCCTCCCACAGCACCGACACACCGCGACACCCGCTGACGCGGCAGCTGAGCCGCACGCTCCGTGACTAGCAGGTCCGGGCCGCGCACTCGAGCCATCGTCCACCAGATGGGAAGCGGCCCCTACTCGTGGCATGAGGGCCGCACGGCCGTGCGCGCTATCCTCCGGACTGTCCGCACGCGCTGTTCGAGAAAGCCTGATGTCGTTCGCGCTGGTCGTGAATTCAATCTGGAGAACGAAACGAAAGCAGCAGCTTTCGATGCGCTGGTCGCCGACACCGTCCCGGCGATCATCGACCATGAGCCCGGCACTCTCGTTTATGCCACTCACAGGGTTACCGACGAACCGTTGGCGCGTGTCTTCTACGAGGTCTATCGTGACCGTGCGGCATTCGATGAACACGAGCAGCAGCCGCACACCCGCTACTTCCTCGAAGAGCGCGGTCAATATATCGAGTCGTTCCGCGTCGAGTTCCTGGCTCCCGGTTCGACGAAAGGGCTACCGGACTGATCAGAGCCGGTCAGCAATTCCGCACCACACAGAGAACCCGTGCACGGTGTCCACACTGCGAGCCTCCGCGCGTGCCAGTGCCCGCACCGTCTCGTGAACCATCGGGTTGTAGCGAGTTTGGGCCGGGGTAATTGCCCTCGCTTTCTGCAGAGCGCCGAAGGCCTGGCGACGGTCGCCGTGCAGCAGGTAGGCCCGAGAAATGTCGATGAAGTGATGGCCCGCACGCTCTTTCGAGGTCCCGGCCGGAATGACCAACGTGCTCAGCCCGGACCTCCAGAACATTCCGGCAGTCTCGAAATATCACGACTTCCTCCGAGGGTGTGTGCTCGGACGCCTGGTGGGTGGATGTCACCCTGCCGATGCTCGAAGACTCTGCGCCGCCGCCTGCGCGCGTTGGTCGCCAACATCAAGCCGACCCGGCGCAGCCCTGTCTATACCGACTTCGATCCGTGGAAAGTCGCGGTTCGAGGCGAAGGTGCGCACCTACCTCGCCGAACACCCAGATCAGATCGCGGTGCAGAAGCTGCGGCGCAACGGTCAGATCACCACGGCTGATATCGCTTCTCTGGAAAATATCTTCGTCGCAGAGGGTTTCGGCACGGCCGAGGATGTGGAGCAGGCCAAGTCCGAACACGCCGGGCAGCTGGGTCTGTTCGTGCGCGCGATCGCAGGTCTCGACGAAGAAGCCGCCATCGCCGCCTTCGACAAGTTCCAGGAGGGACGCATCCTCTGCGCGAATCAACTCGACTTCATCAAACTGTTGATCAAGGTGATTACGAAAAACGGCATCGTCGACGTCGGCGCGCTCTACGATTCGCCGTTCAGCAGCATCGCCCCACGCGGCCCCGAGGAGTTGTTCTCCGACGAGGACCTCGACGCGATGCAGGAGGTACTCACACGCCTGCGCGCCACGGCCATCCCCCTCGACGCGCAGACCGCCTGACCGATTCGCGGGTCACGGGCTCGAGGCGATCCGTTCTGATCCAGCGCCCACCCGGATTTGCGGAGCACGAGATCGATGAGGTCACGGCTAGTCTGCGCCTCGTCATAGTCGTGCGTATCGGGCGTCCCAGCGCCCGCTTGCTGCGCGGCGAGGATCTGGGCGCGTAACTCCGCGATCAGCTGCTCATAGCTGGCTTTCTCGGAGTCCCGCCGCCCCGACAGCCTCGTCACGAGCCGAGTTCGCGCCATCGAGGTCGTGCGGGCAGACCGGCACCGCCATGGCGCCGGTCGTTTCGTGCGGTCAGGTCGCCGGGAATCCCAGCTTGTCGAAGAAGGCCCGGTTGCGCTCGGTCGCGGCGTTCAACAATTTGTCGAACGAAATGACTTCGACGTACGCACGGGCTGCAGGGTTGTAACCGAAGTAGCCCATGCCGTCCTGCGTGGGTTGCAGCCCCGCGTTGTCGCACCTGTCCTTCATCGTCGCCGTCAGATCGGCGATGACGTAGCAGAAAGCCGGCAAGTTCTCCGAATTCGGAATGGGACGGCCCGCAGCAGTCGTCACTCCGCCCTTCCGGATCCGCTTCACATAGTCGAGCGACTGATGGATCGGGTCCTTACCTTCTGCGGCGTCGTTGCGCATCGGCCGTTTGATCTCGACGACAACGATCGACGACAGCGGCATCGTCGATCCGCTCGCGGTGAGTACCGGGACGTCCGGACCGATCCGTCTGGTGGAGACGATGTCCGGCTCCTTCGTCGACTCCGAGCCGGTGATCGGCATGGCCTTCAACGTCTTGTCGGATGCGAGGTAGTCGTGGAACGCGAGCCGCTCGTCGATGATCCACAGATTCGCGGCGTCGGTGCCGATCTCGTTCGAGTCGGTCCGCATCGGCATCAGCAGTGAATGGATGGCATCCTCGCGGACATATTTCCCGTCGTCATTCAGTTTGATGAACCTGTCCAGGAAATCGAGGATGACCCTGCGGCGTGCGACGTACGCCGCGAGATCGGACTTGTTGATGTCATCGATGGTCTGCAGGCACTTGGCCAATTCTTCGTCGTAGTTCTCCGGCACGGTCGAACCGGTTTCCGCGAAGAGTCGCTGGCCTTGCGCGAGGGTATTCGTTTCCAGCTCTTGCAATTTCCGGTGCAGCAGTTGCTCCAGCTCGGAGTCCTTCATCGAGGGGTCCACCGTGACGCCAAGCTCCTGTAGCCGCGCCAAGACCGGCCGGTATCGCGGCGCGCGAGTGCTCACGAACTCCTCGACCCGGACCTTGCTTTCACTGTGGGCTGTCGCCAGCGGACCGGCCAGGATCCGTTCGACCTCGGACACAACAGCCGACCTGATGTCGTCCAGGCATATGTCGTCTCCGAGGGTGCCGTCCGGTCGATCTGTGTCGATGTCGAACGCCGTCCGGTCGGAGCGCACATTGTTGTCCAGGAAATTCGAGGTCAGGTAGCAGACATAGGTGAATTCGATTCCGGCGTCGTCCTTCAATCTCCCGTGCAGACCGGCTACCTTGCCAGTCAGGTTGTCCTCGAACACGACGCGGTTCGCCGCACACCAGTTCAGCCGTGGTTTCAGATTCCGGTTGGGGGACTTCAGGCACAGGCTCGTCAGGTCGAACTTCTCGCCCTTCACCTCGATCTGCACCGGGTCGTAATCCGAAAGCGCGAAGTCGCGCATGAGATCCCGGAGATGAATCGTTTCGTCACCGTCGGCTATCGACACCTCCGGCGCACCGCCGGGGCGTAGATAGTACCAGATGCAGTGTTCGAACACTTCCCGGGCAATGATGGCAACAGTCTTCGGCGCACTGCGTTCGAAGGGCCTTCCGAACCCGCTGAGGTGTACACGGCTGCCGACCTCCGTACATCCGATGGGCACATCGTCGTGCTCGACTCCACGCTCCACCGAGAACCGGAATCCCACATCCTCGGTCCGATCGCTCCCCGGAACCGCATAGGTGCTGCGCACGAAAACCTTGTCGAAAGCCTTGAGCCACAACAACCTACCGACACCGCGGCAACCGAGACTCGCCTTGTGATCGCTGTCCAACGTTTCGAACGATGCCACGTTCTCCGGTGTGAACCCGATGCCGTTGTCCTCGACCACGAACCCGACAATCGGCTTCAGCGCACGCCCCGAACTACCCAGCCCAAGATCGAACTCTCCTTGATCACTGCGCTGAATCGTGACTCTCAGACGACCGCGCGACACGTCCGTCTTGAAGCGAGCATCGATCGCCTGCAAGCCGTTCACTATCGCCTCCAGCAGCGGCAAGAGCGAATGACTCTTGGGGAGGCTGGTATTGCGCACCCGCCCGGCGAGTGACGTTGTCAGCGCCATCGTGCCCTCGTCTCCTGACTCGAAGTCCCACCCACGCGATGTCCGAAAAAATCACGGCCGATCGGCATCAGACGCACCGACTACCCACACGCGGACCGATCGATGTTCATCGGCCCGTAGCGATCCCGCCGCAGCCATCATCCTACGTGCCCAATTGTCGGTCGAATGGCCGAAATCTGTCGTTGCTGCCCGCCATACTGAATGGCTCTCGCATGCGCGGGACGCGCGTCGGCGACGACGCACCATCTTGACAGGAGCACGAAATGACCGAGCAGTTCCCCGCCCAGCAGCCCACCCTGCCGTCGGCCGCGCCCGCGCCGACGAAGCGGAAGACGTGGCGGTGGGTGGCCGGTGCCATTGTTCTGGTTCCAGCCCTTGCCGCCGCTTTCGGCGGGGGAAACATCGAAAAGACCAGCGCGGCTTCACCGAACGGTAGTTCCACAGTTGCGATCGCCGCCGCGCCTGCCGCACCTGCATGGGACAACGCGTCGGCAACAACCGACGTTGCCGTAGTGACCACTGCGGCACCCGCTCACGCAATCGCGGTCGCATTCTCCCCGGCCAAGCAGCAGCAGCCCAGTTCCGGTCAGCGCAACGCCACCCGCGCAGCCAAGCGGTACCTCGAGTACGCGGGCTTCTCCCGCAGCGGTCTGATCAAGCAGCTCGAATACGACGGTTACTCCACAGAGGACGCGACGTTCGCGGTGGACAGCCTGAACACGGACTGGAACGAGCAGGCCGCGCGGTGTGCCAAGAAGTATCTCGATTACACGTCGTTCTCGCGGTCCGGACTCATCGATCAGCTGGTGTACGACGGATTCACCCATGAGCAGGCCGAGTACGGAGCCAATGCTGCTTACTGACAGACTCTTACGACGATAGTCGTGCACACCACCTTGCTGTCCGGCCAGACGGCAAGGGGATCGGACGGCAGCACCTCCGATGGCTGTGCCAGCGTCCCAGCGTGCCCGGTCGACGTGGTAACCCTGGTCTCGCTGCTGTCCGTCCGGCTGACCGGCCCCGCGCCCGCGTCCAGCTCCCTGGAGGGCACGCCGATCCGAATCCACTGCGGCACAGAGCTTTCATCCTGCTAGATGCTCATGGGCGCTAATCCGGCGGGGGCAGTAATGGCCCGAGTGGGCCGAGGTCGATGTTGAGGTCTTCGGGGGTGAGGCCGAAGTGTTCGCGCAATTCCTCCATGCGCTGTTCGAGCAGCATCAGGGTGGTTCCGATGCGTTCGACCTGGGTGTCGGTGAGGTCGCCGGCGTCCACGCGGCGCAGCGCCTGGCGCTCCATCAGCTGACGCAGCAACTCCACCAGAGTGAGCACGAGGGTGACCAAGCCGCGCTCGACGGATTCCGGGTCGGTGTCGATACGCGGTGGGATACCGCCGAATTCAGTCATCGCCGTGCTTGTCGGGTGACGCGGACAAGGCCGGCGGAAACAGGGTGCTGATCGAGGAGATGAGGGCGCGCAGGGAGATCTGCACCAGATCCACATCGGCGATGGCGAGTCGGATGTCGCCGGTGATGATGACACCGCCTGCCAGCACCCGGTCCAGGAGGTCCACCAGCGCGATACGCCGCTCGGTGTCGACGGCGCTATGGGGCGGTGACGTGCCGGCGCGCGTCATGTCGGCTCGCGTTGCACGCCCGCGAACGAATACGGTGGCCACGGGCCGGTGAGTTCGAGCCGGATACCGGGAAATTCGGCGCCGAGCGCGTTCACGGTCGCCGTGAAGTCCTCGGTCCGGTCGTCGTCGACGAGGTAGGTGCCGTTGAGCACCATCCAGTCGCGCCGGCCGCTCACCGCCGGATCGGTCAGCGGCTGACAACGTCCGGCCGCGGCCCGCCGCAGCAACCGCGCGTGCACCTGTGCCGCCCGCTCGGCCGCATCGCGTTCGACGGTCTCCTGCGCGGACAATTGCGCGCGCCGCCGCGCCAGATACGCCGCGCCTGGCGTCATCGCGTCGGCGTCGGCCTTGGCCTCGGCCACGGCGGCGGTGAGGGTGGCGCGGTCACCGTACGCGCGCACTCCCCACTCGGTGCGCCCGCTCACCAATTCCAGCGCGGCGACGAAATCCGCTCGCCGTTCGTCGAGCAGCTCGCGCACCCGCTCGTCGTCGCGAAAGACGGTGGCCAGCCGCAACGGTACGGCCGGGCCGCGGCGCACCACGGCCGAGACGACCGCGTCGTGTGCCCGCGCGGTCGCCTCCAGCCAGTCCAGATCCTCGAAGTTCCGGCGCAGCGGCTCCTCGCCGAACACGTCCAGCGGCACCGAGCCGACGATCGCGGTGAGATCGCTGGAAACGATCGTCCGCACCGGCTCCCCCGCGACTCCGGTAGGCGCGGCGGTTTCCGCCTCCTCGTCGCTGTGGGGCGCGACCGCGTACAGCCAGACCAGGCAACGACCCGTCACGATCGCTCTTTCCTCGACTCGCGCCCACGCTCGATAGGCTGCCGGCGTTCGTTCGCCGCCTCCAATTGGGCGATCCGCTCGCGCAACTCCCGGTTCTCGATTTCCAGGTCGCTGTCCTGCTTTTCCAGCGTATGAGCCTTACTGCTGAGCCAGGGATCGGTCTCCCACCAGTCGATGCCCACCGCCTTGGCCGTCTCCAGGGACGCGACCACCAGCCGCAACTTGATGGTGAGCAATTCGATGTCGAGGAGATTCACCTGGATATCGCCCGCGATCACCAACCCCTTGTCGAGGACTCGCTCCAGGATGTCGGCGAGATTGGTGGAGTGCCCTCCCCCACCCCCGCCCCCGTAGGGCTGCGGCGGGTACGACTCGCCTCCGACCACCGTCATCGCTGCCCCCTCGTGCCGATGTCGGTGCTGCCGCGGATGTAGCGCTTGGTTCTGCGGTAGGCCAGCAGGTTCTCGTCGAAATCGATCTCCACCTGATAGAGCGCCATGATGTCCGCCGACGAGGGGATCCGGCGATCCTCGAGCACCTCGATCTCCACCAGCCAGCCGTCGTCGGTCGGCTCCACGCTCGTGACGCCCTGGAGGGGGTGCGACGTCAGTTCCGCGAGACATTCGACCGCCACCCCGGCGGCCTGCGCCGCGGTCAGGGGCGGTTGTTCGTCCGATGCCTGGGCATCGTTGGAAATGGTGTCGCGGGCCACGGGAGTCACTTCTTCCGGTCGGTCGGACCTACCTCGGACCGGTCATCCGATTCAGGATCTCTTGCTGCGCTTGCGCGGCCTCCTCCGCGGACAGCTCGCCGGCGGCCGCGGCACGGTCGATGTCCTCGAGCTCGCGCCGCAACCGCACGGGATCGTGCATTTGCTGTTCGACCTGCTCCTGGATCAATTCACTCAGCCAGATCACGCCACGAACCGGCGCGGCGGGGAGCAGGAGTATCGAAGAGAACAGACCCATGCCTCACCCCTCCGGTGCTCGCTTCGTCACGAAGTCGTAGGCCGCCATCGGCCCGAGCAGACTCAACTCCACCCGGCCGTCCCAGTCCGACATGAGCCGGCGCAACAACTCCTCCAGCTCGTCCTGGCGGGCCGTTTCGATCAGTGCCGCGAGGTGAACGGCATCCTCTTCGTGGGTGGGGTCGCGCAGGTTCACCATCGCCTCGAGTTTCTCGAGTTCGGAAGCCACTGTGCGGGTGTCCTCGGCTCGCTTCGTCTCGATGGCTTGGTTGATCATCTCGCCCAGCATGATTCGCTCGTTGCGGGTCGCATCCTCCGATTTCCCACGGATCTCGTCTCGGAGGCGGGCGGCGTCGGCATTCTCGTCGAGCAGTTCGCGCAGAATCGCGTCCTCGACGTAACGGCCTCTGATGACGAACTGCACCCGTCCCTCGAGTTCCACCAGGGCCGCGTGGAATTCGTCCTCGTTCGCCTCGAGCAGTTCACTTTCCACCGCATCGGTATCGGTCATGACCGCGCCGAACCGCAGCGGCAACACGGGAGCCACCACCGCGGACCCGTCGAGCAGTTTCTCGTGGGCGGTGAGGTCCTGAGGTGTGCCCAGGGGCCGATCGGAGGAGAGCGGACTGACCAGCGCGGCGATGTCGCCGTGCCGCACGACCGCGACCTCACCCGGTGGATCGCCGACTCCGGTGGCATGCGGCTGCGGCTCGACGTCGGCGGGCACGATGCCGTAGACATAGACGGCTGTGGCATCGGCAGCCATCATCGCTCCTCTCGCTTGGAGGGCCGGTGCACCGTCTGCCGCTTCTCCTGCACGTCGCCGAGAAAGTCCGCGACCTTCTGGCCGGCCGCGTCGAGTGCGCCCTTCGTCTTGTGCTTGGCCGCGCCTTCGGTGACGTCGCCTACGATGTCGGTGATGCCCTTCGGCTCACTGGTCGAGATCTCGAGCCGGTTCACCGCTTCGGCGAACCGCAGATATGTGTCGACACTGGCGACCACGACGCGCGCGTCGATGGTCACCAATTCGATGCCCACCAGCGACACCCGGGCGAACGCGTCGATCACCAGGCCTTTGTCGAGAATGGTGTCGATTACATCGGCCAGGCTGGACGAATTCGGCCGGGCCATCGTGCCGGCTCCACCTCCGCCGCCGCCTCCCGCGGGTTCGATCGTCATCTTCTTGCTCCTCCGCTCACACGTGGGCGGCGAGTGACCGAGCTCTTGCGGGCGGCCGTTCGGCGGCGAGGCGGCTCCGGTTCTTCCTCCTCGTCCCGATCGCTACGATCCCGGTCCTGCTCGTCGTGCTCGTCTTCCTCGTCTTCTTCTGCCTCATCCGGTTCTTCGTCGTCGAACGCTTCCTCGTCGGCGTTGTCCTCGTCGTGGTCTTCCTCGTCATGGTCTTCCTCGGCGTGGTCTTCCTCGGCGTGGTCTTCCTCGGCGGCGTTCTCTTCCTCTTCGCGCTGTCGCGCCGTCTCGTCGTCTTCCACGACCTCGCCGTCGCGGATCTCGCCGTGCCAGCCGACGATGTCGTCGCTGTGCAGGACCGCATCGGTCATGACATGACGCTGAAAGTGCTTGAGCTCCAACCGGCATCGGCGCCCGGCGGCGCGCCACATATTGGCGGTCTTCTCGAACACTCCCTGCGGGTGGTACTCGAGCACCACCAGGATGCGAGTGAGGTTCGGGGTGAGCTCGTAGAAGCCGACGGCACCGTCGATATAGCCCTTGGCGCCCTTGGAACGCCAGATGATGCGCTCGAACGGAACCTGTTCGATGATCGTGGACTCCCAGGTTCGCCTCGACCAGAACACCTTGCCGGTCCAGCTGAGTTTCTCGTCGGAGACCTGCTCGACCTGCTCGAGCTTCTTCGTGAATTTCGGGAAGTCCGCGAATTGCGTCCACTGGTCGTAGGCCAGATCGATCGGCACGCCGACGTCGATCTCCTCGACGATATTGGTCAGCTTCAGCTTCTTTCCGCCGCCGCCTTTGCCACCACCCCCGGTCAGCGAATTCTTGATCGATTCGAACGTCTGCCCGGCCGAGTGCTTGAGTTTGCTCATACCTCCGCTCATCACGGCCTGCAGTGGGGAAGATCCGCCGGCAAGCTTGTCGACACCGGTCACCGCCGCGAGCAGATTTCCTTCACCACCCGCATAGTCGTTCAACCGGCCGGCGGTTTTCGAGACCCTGGCCGAGAGCCCTTCCACCGCGCGTTCGGCCAGCGTCCCCGCGAGGTTCTGCACCGATTGCTGGAGCGGGCCGGCCTGCTGAGCCGTTTTCGCCATCGATCTCACCTCCTCGTGCGGCGCACGGGCGGTTCGCCGGTATCGGAGCTACGGCGTCGGCTGACCGAAACAGGTTTGCGTTCCGCGGATTTACGAGTGGAAGTCCGAGAAGTCGTCTTCCGCGCGCGGGGGGCTGCCGCCTTGCGTGCCCTCGGGGCGGGCGGCTCCCGGTCTTCTTCCCGGTCGCCGGAATCGACTTCCTCGAGATCTTCGTCGGAGGACTCCACGTCCAGGACCTCGGGCTCGCCTTCGTCGTCCGGCTCGGCTGCCGGTGCTCGCTCGCGGTCCTTGCCCGACAATAGGGAGTCGCCCGACAACAGGGACGAGCCCTGCTGCAGCCGGGTGTTGAGTGAGTCGAGCTGATTGCTCGCGGCGGTCACGGCGGCGGACCGGGCCGCGCCCAGCAATTCGTCGCGAACGGTATCGGTGAGCTGCGTCAGATCCGCCGACGATTTGAGCAGCGATGTTCCCCGCTCCAGCAACTCACCGGGGATGTCCGACGAACGTTTCGCCATCATCGCCCCCGCCACCCCCAGCGCGAACCGCATCTTCCGCGTGCGCCCCAGCACGTAACCTATGCCCACCCCTATCGCGATACTTGTGCCACCTTTCATGGCCTTCTCCTCGTTTGCTCGACACGCCGGCGCGACCGCACTGCCGCGGGATAGGTCGAGCGATGAGACCCCGATGTTTGGAGTAAGCCACATCACAGAATGGCCTTACATCAGCGTATACCCAGCTATCGCTGCTGTCGGCCATTAGCCGGAGCGACTTCCGGCATATCGATCACTGCAGGCGCCGGGTACGCCGGCGCGGACGCAGCACGCGCACTGCCCGCCGCCAGCCACGCGGTGTGGCGACGAACCGCACCGGCCCGTCGAATCGGTCCGTCGGGTCGACTTCGGATGCGGAGATACCGGCCCGGCGGGCGGCCTCGTAGCGAGCCAGACCTTCCCGGAACGCGGCCGGATCGCCGCCGACGTCGGGGTGCTGGTTGCGCACGAAACGACGGTAGGCCGCGCGGTCGGCGGCCGACCATCCGGCGCCCGCCATCGGCGTCCGCGCTTCCCGGATCGGTTCGGGATCTGTGCTCGCCATCCCCTCCAGTATCACCACACCATCGCGCCGAAACCGTGACCGTACGCACTGTCCGAAATGGGTACTCCGTCGCCATGAACGACAGCGCGCAGATTCGACCGGTACCGATGCGGCGGCGGCCTTGGTTCGCGGATCTGGAAGAAGCCGAACGACGTGGCGCCCACGGCAATGCCGGACTCGGCTATTTCGATTGTGATTGCGAGATCTGCCACCGGCGGTTCCGGCCCGCAGCGGTCTGAGAATTCTTCGCGCCGTTCGGTTTTCGGCGAGCAGTCCGATCGTCGAAGGTCACGACCACCCGCGTCCGATCCCAGGGTCGACACCGCCTGGGCATCAGGGTCGACCCTGCGCAACTCGAGGGTATTTCCGGATGATCGCGAGATGATCAGTGCGACAGTCTTTCCGGAATGAACGACCCGCGCGAAAGCACCGGCACTGCCCCTGCGGTGTCCCGGCCGACTCGCAGGCGTCGGCGGGTGGCCCTGGTGAGCGCCGCCTCCGCCGTAGTGATCTCGGTCGCCGGAACTCTGGCCCTGAAGTTCGTCCCCTCGACGAGCAGTGTCGTCTACGAGCGCGCCGATTCGGCTCTCCCACAAGTCGATTCGGCTTCGACGCAGGCTGCGGTATCCAGCGTGCCCGACCGAGCGACGGCGGTTCTCGCGCAGGTGAACGGACCCACAGGGCGGTGGTCCGGGACCTCAGGGGCCGCAGACACGATTACGAAAGCCCCGGCGCCAGTGGACGGGCGGTTCCGTCAGGGCAGCGTCACCAAAACGTTCATCGCGACAGTGGTATGGCGCTCGTGAACCGGCTGATCTCGGCGGCGTTCGTTCCCACCGATGGGAACCGTTGACAACGGGAGACGAGACGTCCGCGGCCGGGTTTCGGCGCCGCTCGCTCAGGCGCCGATACCACCGGCCAGTACGGGCCAGGAATCGTGGAGGTCCGCCTCGAACAGTCCCCAGGTGTGGGAGCCCTCGGGCCGGTCCACGAACACCGCCGGAACGCCGAGCTGTCCGAGCCGACCGGCGAAAGCAGCGGTACACGCACTCGCGACGGCCTCCACCGGTGGGAACGGCAGTCCCCGGTCGATACCGCCCGGGATGCCGGACGCCGCCGACAAATAGATGGCCTTGCCCGCCAGGGCGCCGGCCCGCGCGAACGCATCGTGTACGGGCCACACCCCGGTTCCCGGCAGGCCCCACATATTGCCCGGATTGCCACCACCCCGCACGACCTGGGCACTCACCATCGCGATCCCGGCCGGATCGTTCGACCACGGGCACCCGCTGTAGGAGGCCACCGCGGCGAACCGCTCGGGCGCCTGGATCGCGAGGTCCACCGCCGACGCCCCGCTCATCGACACCCCGGCGATCGCATTGCGGCCGGTGGTCCCCAGCTGGGCGTCGACCACGTCGGGCAGTTCCCGGGTGAGGTAGGCCTGCCAGCGATTGCGGCCCATCACCGGGTCGTCGGCGTTCCAATCGGTGTACATGCTGTTGGGCCCGCCGATCGGCATCACCACATTGACGCGCTTGTCGGCGAAGAACGCGCGCACATCGGTGTCGTCCCACCAGGAGATGTTGTCCACACCGCCGCCGATGCCGGTGAGCAGATAAAGCGTGGGCGCCGGTCCGCCACCGGCCGCGCGGATCACCCGGTTCGTGATCACCCGGTCCATCGATGGCGAATAGACGTCCATCTCGACCGCCGCGGGACCCAGCGGATGTTCGCCCACCACATGCGCTGCCGGATCCGCCGCGGCCGAACCCGCCGCGAAAGCACCCCCGGCAACGACCGTCCACACCATTACGAGAAGTCGCGTGATTACCGTCACGACAACGGACTACCCCGCCATGATCATCACAACGCGGCCGAACCCGTGACCGGCCGCGGACGGCCGGTCACGGGCGTGAAATCAGCCGAGACGCGCCTCGATCGCCTCGATGATGCGCGGCCGCAGCTCGCGAGCGCTGATCACCGCGTCGACCGAGCCGACCTCGACGGCGCGGTGGATGTTGTGCACCCGGTCGAACTCGGCGGCGACCTCGCCCAGCTTCTCCGCGCGCACCTGCGAGCGGACCTCGTCGAGTTCGGCGGACAGTTCCGCGCGCTCGGTTCCCGACGCGTTCGCGACCCGCGACTCCAGTTCGCGCACCCGCGAATCCGAGGCGGTGCGGGTGTTGACGTCACCGGCGAACACCACGGCCGCGGCCGGGGCGCCACCGAGCACCGAGGCGAACGAACCCTCCAGCGCGAGCACGGTCATATTCGGGTTCAGCGCCTTCGAGAACACCACGAAGGCACCGCCGTGGTAGCGCGAGATCACGCAGAACACGATGGGCCCGCGGAAGTTCACGATCGCGCGGCCGATTTCGGCACCGTATTCGAGCTGCAGCTTGCGCATCGACTCCGGCGATCCGTCGAAGCCGGACAGATTCGCCAGCACCACCAGCGGGCGGTTGCCGCTGGCCGCGTTGATCGCGCGGGCCGCCTTCTTCGACGACCGCGGGAACAGCGTGCCCGCGGTGTAGGTGTCGGGTCCGTCGGTGGACGGGAAGCCGCGCCGCGGCACACCCCGCGATTCGATGCCCAGCAGGCAGACCGGGATACCACCCACATGCGCGTCCTGCACGACGGCGGTCTCCGCATCGGCCATACCCGCCCAGCGCTCCAGCACGGCGTGGTCCTGATCGGCCAGCGCCCGCATCACGGTGCGAATATCGAAGGGCTTCTTGCGATCCGGGTTCGCGGTCGCGGAGAAGATCTCGCCGACGGTCGTGAAATCGCTGTCCGGCACGTTGTGCGGGAACGTGCACACGTCGCGGTCGATCGGGTCGGTGGTCTGCGCGCGGCGCGGACCCTGCTCACCGGGAGCGATGTAGGTGTGGTCGTAGTGCGACATCAGCACATCGCGGGCTCCGGCCAGATTCGGCGCCCAGTACTGCGCCTGACCGTTGGGGCCCATCACGCGGTCGTAGCCGCCGATGCCGAAGTTGTCCTCGGCCGACACACCGCCGGAGAAGTCCAGCGCCTGCTTACCGGTCAGCACCATCGCCGAATCCGGGGTCATCACGAGGATGCCCTTGGTGTGCATGAGCATCGTCGCCTCGGCGTTCCAGTACGGCTGCGCGCCGACGTTGATGCCGGAGACCACGATGTTGATCTCGCCGCCGTCCTGCGTGAATTCGACGATGCGCTTGAGCGCCGCCGCCACCCAGTCCATGTTCTCGGTACCGGACTTCATCGAGATCCGGGCGCCGGAGGACAGCGCGTACCACTCGAGCGGCACCTGCATCTGCTCGGCCAGATCCAGCGCCGCGATCACCCGGCGGCACTCCGGCTCCGAGAGCGCGCCCAGCGACTTGGTCGGATCGCCGAGCAGCACCACCCGCGTGATGCCCTGCGGATGCCGGTCGGTCGGCGTGTTCACCACACCGGCGACCATCGCCGCGGTGTTGCGGCCCTTGGGCCGGTCGACGGGGACGAGGGTGTGCTCGGCGTCGAGGTCGTATTCGGTGAAAGTGCCGAGCAGACCGGTCAATTCGTACGGGTACACGGTGCCGCGGCCGGCGGCCCGCAACACCTTCTGGCGGTACTCGTCGAGCGGTTCGACCGGATCGTCGGTGCGCTCGCCGACGGTGACCTCGGTGCCGCCGGTGGCATCGAACCGGATGCGCACGACGAGCTTGACCAGCTCACCGGTCTGCGCGTCGGGCTGGCGGGCGATGAGCAGGATCTCCTCCAGCCCGGCGCCCGCGGTCGCCGGTTCGACGCGACCGACGATGGTGTCCAGCTCGGCGCGGGTCACATCCAGCGGCGGCCAGATGTAGAGCACGATCCGGTTGGTGTGGAAGCGCTTGGCCGACGGCCGCCGCGACTGTGCCCGGCGGATCGAGTCGACACAGGTCGCGACCGTGCTCTCGGCGGTCGGCAGCGACAGCAGCCGGCCCTCGTGGTCACGCAGCGCGGTCAGGTCGCGCACCTGCGCGAAGGCGATCAACCGCTCGTCGGCGGGGTTCTCCTTCGCGACACCGCGGAACAGGTAGACCTCCTCGTCGGAGGACGGCAGCCGGGTGAGATCGAATTTGCGCAGGCGGCGCATCTGCATCCGCTCGGCGATATAGGGGTGCAGGCCGCGGATCAACCGCTCCTCGGCCAGACCGGTCGCCGACGGGCGGAAGGTGAAGTGGTGGTGCATCACCGCGCCGTTGCTGCCCGCGACGGTGGCCGTGATCCGATTCACCTGGTTGGGCAGCGACCGGGCGCCGAGCACCTCCTGCAGAGCGGCGGCCATCGCGTCGAAGTCCTCCGGCTGGTTCTCCCAGCCGAGGTAGATGTCGGCCTCGATGGAGGCGGCGCCGCCGGCCAGTTCGGTGAGCCCGCTCAGCACCGTGTCGAGCGAGTCGAAACTGACCGCCGCGGAGACCAGATTCACACCGCGGCGTTCGGCGACCACGAAGGTGCAGCCGTCCACCTCCTGGGTGCGGACGTCGGTCAGGCCCTTGTTGCCGTAATACCGCCGGGTCAGCACCTCGAGCATGACAGTGTTGTCGGGGTTGCCCCGCACCAGCCGCTGGGCCAGCAGCCGAACCAGCGGTTCGGTGCTGCGCACCATCTCGGCGATGCGATCGGCGCGGTCGGCGGCGTCCGGATGCGCGTCCAGATGGCTCAGATGCTTGCGGACCGTGGTGTAGACGCGGGCGCGGTTGCGGCGCAGCAGCGGCTGGCCGTACCAGGCGTAGACCACACCGCGGGTGATGTCGGCGATCACCGGGAAGCGCACCTGGGTCGCGGCCACCAGCCGCTCCAGCGCCAGGCCCACCGGTTCCTGCAGCACCCGATCCGGCACCGGCTCGCCCAGCCATTCGCGCAGCAGCGTGGTGACGACGGTGACCGTGTCGGACGGGCGCTGCTGGGCGAGGAAGATCCGGAAGACCGCGGCCTCGAGTTCCGGGGTGCGCTCCAGGTCGGTGACGCCGTAGTGCGCGAGCGCCTTCGACAGCTTGGCCCGGTAAGACTCCGGCAGTCCGGCCCGCTCGACGTCGAGGCTCTGCAGATAGGTGTGGAAATATTCGCGGGCGCTGTGGACGTGGCCGTGACCGGCGTCCTCACCCCAGAACTGGCTCAGCTCGGCGAGATCGGTGAAGACCTCGATCAATTCCAGTTCC
Source organism: Nocardia elegans NBRC 108235 (assembly GCF_001612845.1). Classification (GTDB taxonomy): domain Bacteria; phylum Actinomycetota; class Actinomycetes; order Mycobacteriales; family Mycobacteriaceae; genus Nocardia; species Nocardia nova. The sequence continues at coordinate 50,019 of NZ_BDBF01000002.1, forward strand.
TCGGCGAGCGGGCGGCGGTTGTCCGCGATCGCCGCGCGGCGCGCAGCCAGGTAGTCCGTCAGGACACGGCCGCCGTCGTGCGGGTCGACGTCGAAACCGAGCAGCAGCCCGCGCAGATCCTCCTGGCCGCGCACGGTGCGCTCGTGGGCCAGCACCTCGGTGGGCGCGGTGGGCAGGTCCAGTTCGACCGACTCGACCGCGGCGGCCTCGTCGGCCTGATCGTCGTCGGCGATCGGTTCCAGCCGCAGCAGCGGCGCGCCGGCCTCGACCTGTGAGCCGACCGAGACGCTGCACTCCTTGAGGCGCGCCTTGAACGGCGACCGCAGCACGGTCTCCATCTTCATCGACTCGAGGACCAGCACGGGCGCGCCCGCCTCGACCTCGTCGCCGACCTCGAGCGGCTTGGCGACGACCAGCGCGGGCGCGGGCGAGCGCACGACACCGCCTTCGTCACGGCTCACCCGATGCGTCACGCCGTCGACATCCACCACGTGGGTGGGGCCGTGCGTGCCGGTGACCAGCCGATACCGGGTGCCGTTGACCACGATCTGACCGGTGTGGCGGTCGAAACGCTCGAGATCGACGTCCGCGGTGGCGATCTCGCCGGCCGCCTCGATGCCGATCCGGAATCGATGCGCGCCGACTCGCGCGACCCGCAGGCGGTAGCTCGCGCCACGCAGCTTCAGATCCAGCGGGCGGCCGCTCTCGTGCTGCACCTGCGGGCGGCCACCGGCGGCGGTGGACAGCAGCCGATGCCGCTCGGCCCGCTCCTCTTCCTCGTAGGCGTCGATGGCGGCGGCGGCCAAGGCGACCGCGGTGTGCCGCTGGGCCACCAGCCGGCCCTCGCCGCGCACCCGGTCGATCCAGCCGGTGTCGGCGCTGGCGTCGATGACCTCGGGCTGGTCGAGCAGATCCAGGACGAAGCTCTTGTTGGTCGCGCCGCCCTCGATGATCACGCGGGTCTCGCCGACCGCGCGGCGCAGCCGGCCCAGGGCCTCTTCGCGATCGCGGCCGTAGGCGATGATCTTGGCGATCATCGAGTCGAAGTCGGCGGGGATGGTGTCGCCCTCGCTGACACCGGTGTCGACGCGGATACCCGGGCCGGCCGGCAGATCCAGCAGGGCGATGCGCCCCGGCGCCGGGGCGAAGTCGCGGTCGGGGTCTTCGGCGTTGAGGCGGGCCTCGATGGCGTGCCCGCGTTCGGCCGGCGGCTCACCCTCGAGCCGTCCACCGGAGGCCACGTGCAACTGCGCCCGGACCAGGTCGAACCCGGTGGTGTACTCGGTGATCGGGTGCTCGACCTGCAAGCGGGTGTTGACCTCCAGGAAGGCGAACAGCTCGTCTCCGGGGTGGTAGAGGAATTCGACGGTCGCCGCGCCGCGGTAACCGACCGCCACCGCGAGCCGCTCGGCCGAGGCCTTGAGATCGGCGACCTGCTCGGGCCGCAGCACCGGCGAGGCGGACTCCTCGATGACCTTCTGATTGCGCCGCTGCACCGAGCAGTCGCGCACGCCCAGCGCCCACGCGGTGCCCTGACCGTCGGCGATCACCTGAACCTCGACGTGGCGGGCGCCGGTGACCAGCCGCTCCAGGAAGACGACACCGCTGCCGAAGGCGCGGGCCGCTTCCTGGCTGGTGCGCTCGTAGGCGTCGACCAGTTCGGCTTCGTTGGTGATGACACGGATACCGCGGCCACCACCACCGGCGGTGGCCTTCAACATCAGCGGATAGCCGATGTCCTTGGCCGCCGCGATGGCGGCGTCCAGCGTCTCGACCGCACCGCGGCTCCAAGGCGCCACCGGCACCCCGACCTCTTCGGCGATCAGCTTCGCGCCGATCTTGTCGCCGAGTTTGCGCATGGCGTCCGGGCTCGGACCGATGAACGTGATACCGATGTGCTCGCACAGTTCCGCGAAGGCGGGATCCTCGGCGACGAAACCCCAGCCGACCCAGGCGGCGTCGGCCTTGGTCGCCACCAGCGCCTTCTCCAGCGCCTTCAGGTCCAGGTAGGGGCGGGCGGAGGCCGGACCGAGGTCGTAGGCGATATCGGCCTCGCGCACGAACGTCGCGTTCCGGTCGACATCGGTGTACAGAGCGACGGTTTCGATCTGTCGCGCGGTCGCCGCGGCCAAATCTCGGACGGCGTGGATGAGGCGCATTGCGGCCTCACCCCGGTTCACGATGGCGATGCGGCTGAACACTCGCCGACTCCTTTCCACAGCGTAGGCCCGGTGCATGGGCAGAATTCGAGGTATCGCGGCTCCGCGTAGTGTGCACCTTTATTCCACGAATGTGTACGCCGTGCAGGGTTACCCGCACGTATCGTGTGGGATCCCATAGGAGTCGTCCGGCCGATTCCCGCTGAAGCGCGGTATCGAGACATGCGTGAGCGAGCGCCGGGTCGTATGACCCGGGCAACATCGAAGCAGATCAGAGCATCAATCGACGTCGCCGCCCGCGGCCGTGGCCGGCCTCCGATTGCGATTGGGCGGCGAATCGGCGACGGCGCGGCGAATCAGCGGATCTCAGGAGGCCTTACCGGAGGCCGGCGGAGGGGTGGACGGACCCGAATCGCCGCGGCCGGATCCGTTGGCGGCGCCGTCGCGCGGCTGCTCCGCCCGATCGCCACCTGCCGCATCGTCACCTTCGCCGGCGACACCATGTTCGGTGCCCTCGTCGGCTTCCTGGTCCGGTTCCGGATGTTCGCGGGAGAAATCGGCGGGCAGCTTCTTGATGTGCTTGTTCATCGAGCGGATCAACAGCACCGTGCCGGCCAGCAGCACGAGGATAATCACCAGACCCAGCGGCGACGCCTTGCCGAATTCCGGACCGGTCGGGTTCGTGGTGGTGTTCTGGGCCAGCAGCGCGGTGTGCGCAAACAACATCGACATCATCGAACCGTGCCCTCGACCGCCCGGTCGGCGACCATATCGTCGGCGACCATGTCATCTGCCTCCGCATCGTCGGCGTCCCGGATTCCGGCGAACAGGTCGGTCTCCGGAATCGCGGTGCGCACCCGGGTCCTGGCCAGTTCGAATTCCTCGGTCGGCCACAACCGCTGCTGCATCTCCAGCGGGATCGCGAAGAACATGCCGTTGGGGTCGATCTGTGTGGCGTGCGCGCGCAGGGCCTCGTCACGCTGCGGGAAATACTTGCCGCAGTCGATCTGCGTGGTCACCCGCGACATCACATCGCCGTGTTCCTGGGCGGCCTTGCGGATGCGTTCCATCCAGTCGCGCATCGGGAACGGCTCCCCGATCCGGTCGTACTCGTCGGCGAAGGTCTCCAGCCGCTGCAGGCTGAAACCGTGGTTGTAGTAGAGCTTCAGCGGCGTCCACGGTTCGCCCGCGTCGGGGAAGCGCTCGGGGTCGCCGGCCGCCTCGAAGGCCGCCATCGACACCTTGTGGCACATGATGTGGTCCGGATGCGGATAGCCACCGTTCTCGTCGTAGGTGGTCATCACGTGCGGCCTGAACTCGCGCACCACCCGCACCAGGGCCTCGGTGGCCTCCTCGAGCGGCACCAGCGCGAAACTGCCCTCGGGCAGCGGCGGCAGCGGATCTCCTTCGGGCAGACCGGAATCCACGAATCCCAGCCAGCGGTGCTGCACGCCCAGCGCCTTCGCGGCGGCCGCCATCTCCTCGCGGCGGACATCGTCGATGCGATCGAGAATGCCCGGCACATCCATCGCCGGATTGAGGATGGAGCCGCGCTCACCCCCGGTCAGGCTCACGACCAGCACGTCGTCACCCTCCGCGGCATATTTCGCGGTGGTGGCGGCGCCCTTGCTCGACTCGTCGTCGGGGTGGGCGTGCACCGCCATGAGGCGCAGCGGCCGATCGAAGCTGCCGCTCACTTCTCGTTCACCTCGTTGCTCACCGTTTCACCTCATAGCCGTCCGCCGTGCCCGAGCGGCACGCGGGTGTCCGAACTGCATTCCCTATAGTTCCATCCGACGGTCTTTTGTTCCGACCTACCCCCTGATCGACCACGGGAGCAACCACATCATGAGCGAGGCGGCACCGCAGTCCGACCGGACCGATCCGGACGGGCGCACCGCCGACGCCGCGACCGGGGCGACGGGAGCGGGCAACGATCGGGTGTCGAATCGTTACGGAACCGGTCCTGTGCGCAACCGCCGCTGGGTTCCGATCGCACTCGGCATCGTGGTGGTGATACTCGGGCTGATCGTCGCCTATGTGGGTTATCGGCAGTACGGCCCCAAGGATATCGAGCCCGACCAACTCGGCTACGACGTCGTCGACGATTCCACGCTGACCGTGCACTTCAAGCTGACCCGCAAGCATCCGGAGCAGCCGGTGGTGTGCCTGGTACGGGGCATGGACACCGAGGGCAGCGAGATCGGCCGCCGCGAGGTGCTGATCCCCGGCTCGGACAGCGGAACCGTCGAACTCACCACCACGGTGCGGACCACCGCCCGGCCCGCCAACGGCAATATCTATGGGTGCAGCGATCAGGTACCGGCCTACCTGAAGGCCGGCTGACACCCCCACATTCAAGCCTTCTACCTGCACATATCCAATTCGTGCTAGAATGGCGCGAACACGGTTCCGAACGCTCGGAGCCGTGTTTGCTGCATTGACGGCCAGCGCTGCCGGTTCCCGGGCACACAATGCCCGCGCACCGTCGGGGTTCGAGGAACATCCCCCCGGATCGCTCTAGCCGTCGACTGTTGCTGTGCGCGGACACGTGCTCGCGCATGCGCGACGGGTATCACGGACCCCGGCACGCCGGGAACAACTACTAGGGAGTGATCGAGATGACTGAGACGCAAGTGACCTGGCTCACACCGGAGTCGCATGAGAGGCTCAAGAGCGAACTCGACGCGCTCATTGCCAACCGTCCGGTCATCGCGGCCGAGATCAACGAACGCCGCGAAGAAGGCGACCTGAAGGAGAACGGCGGCTACCACGCCGCGCGCGAGGAGCAGGGTCAGCAGGAGGCCCGCATCCGTCAGCTGCAGGAGCTGCTGAACAACGCCAAGGTCGGCGTCGCGCCGACCAAATCCGGTGTGGCGCTTCCGGGCTCGGTGGTCAAGGTCTACTACGACGGCGACGAAACCGATACCGAGACCTTCCTGATCGCGACCCGCGAAGAGGGCCTGGGCCGGTCGGACCTGGAGACCTACTCGCCGAGCTCCCCGCTCGGCGGCGCCCTGATCGACGCGAAGGTCGGCGAGACGCGCGAATACCGCCTGCCCAACGGCAACATGATGAAGGTGACCCTGGTCAGCGCGGAGCCGTACCACAGCTGACGGGAAGGTGTCGTCGATGGACGCGAGCAGCGGCGGTGATACCACCGCGGCTGCGCTGCGCGCGCTCCTCGGCAGATTCGGCCGGGTCGGCAGCAGCCCGGCCGGATACCTGACATAGCTCTACCTACACGAACGGCCGCACCGATTCCGGTGCGGCCGTTCGTCGTTTCCCTGTGTCAGCCCAGCGCGCGCTCCACATCGGCGAGCAGATCGCTGATGTCCTCGATACCGACCGACAGTCGCACCAGATCCGCGGGCACCTCCAGTTCGGAGCCCTCGGTCGAGGCGTGGGTCATCGCACCGGGGTGTTCGATCAGCGATTCCACTCCACCGAGCGATTCGGCGAGGGTGAAAATCTTTGTCCGCGCGCAGAAGTCGTGCGCGGCCTGCTTACCGCCGCGCAGCCGCACCGAGATCATGCCGCCGAAGCGGCGCATCTGCTTCTGCGCCACCGGATTTCCGGGATGTTCGGGCAGGCCGGGGTAGATCACCTGCGAGATGGCCGAGTGCTCGGCGAGGAATCCGGCGAGGGTCTCCGCGTTGTCGCAATGCCGATCCATCCGCAGCGCAAGAGTTTTGATGCCGCGCATGGTGAGGAAGGCGTCGGTGGGACCCGGAACCGCGCCGGCGCCGTTCTGCAGGAAGGCGAAGGCGGCGTCGAGTTCGGCGTCGTTCGTGATCAGCGCACCGCCGACCACATCGGAATGACCGCCCAGATATTTGGTGGTCGAATGCAGCACGATGTCCGCGCCGAGCAGCAGCGGCTGCTGCAGATACGGCGAGGCGAAGGTGTTGTCCACCACCAGTTTCGCGCCGCCGCCGTGCGCGACGTCGGCCAGTGCCGAGATGTCGCCGACGTTGAGCAGCGGGTTGGTCGGCGTCTCCAGCCACACCAGTTTGGTGTTGGGACGCAACGCGTTGGCGACCGCGTCCGGATCCGACACCGGGGCCACGGAGTATTCGATACCCCACTGCGTGAACACCTTGTCGATGAGCCGGAACGTCCCGCCGTAGGCGTCGTTCGGGATCACCAGGTGATCACCCGGGCGCAGCGTCGCCCGCAGCACACAGTCGGTAGCCGCCATCCCCGAGGAGAATGCCCGCCCGTAACTCCCGGATTCCAGCGCGGCCAGATTCGCTTCCAGCGCGGCGCGGGTCGGGTTACCGGTGCGGGCGTACTCGTAGCCGCCACGCAGCCCGCCCACGCCATCCTGGGCGAAGGTCGAGCTCGCGTAGATCGGCACGTTCACCGCACCGGTCTGCGGGTCGGGATCGAACCCGGCATGCACGGCTCGTGTGGAGAACCCCAGCTGATCGTCGGTCATGCCGACCAGCCTAGATCCGTGCCGTCGCGGCGCTCGAGGCGGGAACCCCCGGCCGGGGATCGATGTGAGCGGGGTCATGCCCGCTCGGAAGCGGTCGCCGCGGTTCAGTACGCCGAGTTGACGTTGTCCATCGAGCCGTAGCGATGCGCTGCGTAGTTGCAGGCGGCCACGATGTTGGCGACCGGATCCCAGATGTCCCAGGAGGTGCCGTCGACGTGGTAGGCCGCGAAGGTCGGGTCGATGACCTGCAGCAGACCCTTGGACGGGATCCCCATGGCGGCGTTGGAGTCGTACAGGTTGATGGCCTGGGTGTTACCCGAGGACTCCCGCATGATGTTGCGATAGATGCCGTCGTAGCTGCCCGGGATGCCGTGCGCGGCCATGATGTCGAGAGCGTTGTGGATCCAGCCGTCCAGGTTGTCCGGGTAGACCGGAGCCGGCGGGGGCGGCGGCGGAACCGGCGCGGGGGCGGGCGCGGGAGCCGGCATCGGGGCCGGGATGGCGGCGGCGGGTGCGGCCGGCGGCGGGGCGGCCGCGGCGATGGGCTCGGCGGCAGCGGTAGGCTGAGTCTTCTCGGCGGCGGCGACCAGCGTGGATGCCAACGCGGCCGGCTTCACATCGTCGGTCTTGTGGCCACCGGCGGAGGTGATGGCGGCGAAAGCGGCGAGGGCCAGGGTGGCTGATCCGGCGGTACGCGCGACCGCCTTGGCTCTACTGCTTGTCGTGGTCTTCGACATTCGATGTTCTTCCCTACTGTGTGTCGGCCTCGGTGGCCTGCGGCAGGCAGCACTGGACCAGGGCGGGCCCCTGTGGGACTCACCTCGCGTGCTGCATGCTTTTTTCGGATGACGATCCGGCTACTGACTCAGACTCGCGTCTGACAACCAACGAGGTCACAGGATGGTTGCGGTAGGTAAACGTAAACTGAACTCGAAATGAACAGACGGTGCGCCTACTCGCGTTTCGCATCGATTGCGTCTTGCTATATAGCGCTGACCTGGGAATCCATGCCTCACGGGCACGTGCTGCGCATCACAGAAAAATAACGCGTGTCGTTGCGTTTGGGGGTGTTTTGTCCGCTTTTTCGCGCCTTCGGCAACTGTTCGGTAACGATCGATAACGCTCGGTAACCCCCGCCGTGATGCAGTCGATAGCCAAGGTTTGCGGATCGATCGGTTGCCTCGGAGGGAGTCTGCGGGCGGCGCCGCACGGTAACGGCCGGCAGATCTGGCGCCGGCGCCCCGGGGCACGTGGAAACGCGATCACCCGGCTCGCGTGCGCGGCCGGGTGATCGTGGCGAACTGTGCTGTTGTGCGACTCTGCAGTTGGCTGCCGAACGGGATCAGTGTGTGGGCAGCCCCGCCCCGCTGAGGAAACCGAGCAGATCATGGCGGGTGATGACGCCGATCGGCTTGCCGTCCTCGACGACCATCAGCGCATCGGTGGATTCCAGCGCCTTGGTCGCAGACGACACCGGCTCGCCGGACCCGATCAGCGGGAACGACGGGCTCATATGCTTCGACACCGGATCGGTCAGATGCGCCCGGCCCTCGAATACCGCCGACAGCAGATCGCGCTCGGTGACGCTGCCGGCCACCTCGCCGGCCATCACGGGCGGTTCGGCGCCGACCACCGGCATTTGCGAGACCCCGTATTCGCGCAGGATCTCGATCGCGTCGCGCAGCGTCTCCTGCGGATGGGTGTGCACCAGATCCGGCAGCGCGCCGGACTTGCCGCGCAGGACGTCGCCGACCGTCGGCTCGGTGGTGCTGCCGTCGAGCCGAGTCTGCAGGAAGCCGTAGGAGCTCATCCAGTTGTCGTTGAAGATCTTCGACAGGTAACCGCGGCCACCGTCGGGCAGCAGCACCACCACGACCGCGTCCGGATCGCGCTCGGCCACCCGCAGCGCCGCGACCACCGCCATACCGCAGGAACCGCCCACCAGCAGCCCCTCCTCGCGCGCGAGGCGGCGGGTCATCTCGAAGCTGTCGGCGTCGGAGACGGCGATGATCTCGTCGGGCACCGACGGGTCGTAGGCCGAGGGCCAAAAATCCTCGCCGACGCCCTCGACCAGATAGGGCCGGCCGGTGCCGCCGGAATAGACCGACCCCTCCGGATCGGCGCCGATGACCTTGACCTTGCCGCCGGACACCTCTTTCAGATACCGGCCCGCACCCGTGATGGTGCCGCCGGTGCCCACACCGGCCACGAAATGGGTGACCGTGCCCTCGGTGTCGCGCCAGATCTCGGGACCGGTGGTCTCGTAGTGGCTGGCCGGGCCGCCCGGGTTGGAGTACTGATCGGGCTTCCACGCACCCGGGATCTCACGGGTGAGGCGGTCCGAGACGCTGTAGTAGCTGTCCGGATGCTCCGGCGGCACCGCGGTCGGGCAGACGACCACCTCGGCGCCGTAGGCGCGCAACACGTTGCGCTTGTCCTCGCTGACCTTGTCCGGGCAGACGAAGACGCATTTGTAACCGCGCTGCTGGGCGACCAGGGCCAGCCCCACCCCCGTGTTGCCGGAGGTCGGCTCCACGATGGTCCCGCCCGGCTTCAGCAATCCCTGCTCCTCGGCGGCGTCGATCATCTTCACCGCGATGCGGTCCTTGGAGCTGCCGCCCGGGTTGAGATATTCGATCTTCGCGGCCACCACCCCGGAGTTCGGGCCCACCACAGAGTTCAACCGAACGAGCGGGGTATTTCCGATCAGGTCGACGACGTGGTTCGCGATACGCATAGCTACATCGTCGCAGAGCCGGACGGACGACTTGCGTTTGGTACGGCGAGCGCTGCGTTCGATCCAGCGAGGCGATAGCGCTGCGGTTAGTATGCGGGGCGTGAGGATGCCGAAGACAGCTCGCGCCGCCGCAGTCGTGGCCGCGACCGTCGGGGCCGTGACCACCATCGCGTCCGCCTCGGCCAGCGCACAGACCGTCGAATTCCCCCAAACGCCGAGTGTGTTCTACGGCGGATTGTGCGGGGGCAATATCCGGACCTGGGTCGATACCAGTCCCGACTGGCCGGGGCGGGCGGTGTTCAACGTCCAGGCCCTGGCGATCCAGGGTGTGGGCCCGGGACAGTATCCGCTGGCCCCGCTGTGCAACGTCGACACCACGGTCGCGTGGCGCAACACCAACACCGGGGCGGCCGGCGAGTACCGGTTGAACGTCGTCTCCGGTATCTACGGCAGCATCCTGTACGCGGAGTTCCAGAACACCGGACCGGGTCATATCGAGGTCACGGTCACCACCAACAACCTCAACATTCCCGCACACGGCGCATTCGACGTTTTCTGACCCGCCTCGGCCCCGTCCCTGGTCGGCGCGTCGCACGCGCCGCATAATCGGTAGGACCGGACCGGGAGCGCCCCTGCGGCCGCACCGGATTCGCACCGTCGCGGGCGCCGAGCCCGCCGCGGAGGGTCCGGTCGGTGACAGGTCGGATGTGAGACGGGAGGTTGGCGGGTGGCTTCCAGGACGTGGCGAACCGTCGCGGCGAGCGCGGCCGCCGGGGTGGCGGTCGGCTCGGGGGCGGGCACCGCGGGCTGGGCGACCTACCGCCTGCTGATGTCACAGGCCCGCGCGGCGCGCACCGTGATCGGCCGCGACACCTCCAAGCCTCCGGAGGCCGACGGGGTGTACACCCGCGAGTGCGTGGCCCCGCAACCGTGGCGCGCGGCTGTGCCGTTCGACCTGCATCTGATGATCTTCGGCGATTCGACCGCCGCCGGAGTGGGCTGCGCCGACGCCGAACAGGTACCCGGCGTCCTGGTGGCCCGCGGTCTGGCCGATGCCACCGGATGGCGAATTCGCTTGAGTACCAAGGCGATATCCGGAGCCACCTCGAAGGGGCTGGCCGGACAGGTCGACGCCATGTTCATCGCGGGCCCGCCGCCGGACGCCGCCGTGATCCTGGTCGGCGCCAACGACGTCACCAAAAAACATTCGATCTGGCGTTCGGCGCAGCGGCTGCGGCACGCGGTCGGACGCCTGCACGAGGCGGGCGCCGTCGTCGTGGTGGGCACCTGCCCGGATCTCGGCACCGTGGCCGCGATCCCGCAGCCGTTGAGCACGGTCGTGCACCGCTGGAGCGCGCGGCTGGCCCGAGCCCAGGTCGGTGCGGTCCGTTCGGCCGGTGGCACCCCCGTCGCGATGGGCGATCTGCTCGGCCACGACTTCCGTAGCACCCCGGAGGTGCTCTTCTCCGCCGACGGCTTCCATCCCTCGCCCGCCGGCTACGCGTTGGCGGCCCGGCATCTGCTCCCGGCACTGCTGCGCGAACTCGATGAACGGGATCAGTCCCGACCGGGTGTTCCGAGCCACACGGCGGCGACGTAGATTCGGGGTTGAATTGTCGTACCCCTGTACCGAAACGGTCGGCTGACCGATTCGGCGACCTCGATATAAGGAGTCCTCATGCCAGAGGCCGTCATCGTTTCGTTCGCCCGCTCCCCCATCGGCCGCGCAGGCAAGGGTTCGCTGGTGACCATGCGTCCCGACGACCTCGCGACCCAGATGGTCCGCGCCGCCCTGGACAAGGTTCCGGCGCTGAACCCCGCCGACATCGACGATCTGATGCTCGGCTGCGGACAGCCCGGCGGCGAGGCCGGATTCAACATGGCCAAGGTGGTCGCCACTCAGCTCGGCTACGACTTCCTGCCCGGCGTGACTCTGAACCGGTACTGCTCGTCGTCGCTGCAGACCACCCGGATGGCGCTGCACGCCATCAAGGCCGGTGAGGGCGATGTGTTCATCTCCGCCGGTGTCGAGACCGTGTCGCGGTTCCCGAAGGGCACCTCCGACGGCTGGCCGGACACCCACAACGAGAAGTTCGCCGAGGCCGAGGCCCGCACCGCCAAGCGCGCCGAGGGCGGCTCCGACGGCTGGGCCGACCCGCGCGAGGGTGGCGATCTCCCCGACATCTACATCGCGATGGGCCAGACCGCCGAGAACGTCGCCCAGTTCACCGGCATCTCCCGCGAGGAGCAGGACCACTGGGGCGTGCGGTCGCAGAACCGCGCCGAGGAGGCCATCAAGGCCGGCTTCTTCGAGCGTGAGATCACCCCGGTGACGCTGCCCGACGGCACCGTCGTCTCCACCGACGACGGCCCGCGCCCCGGCACCACCTACGAGAAGATCTCGCAGCTCAAGCCGGTCTTCCGTCCCGATGGCACCATCACCGCCGGTAACGCCTGCCCGCTCAACGACGGTGCGGCCGCGCTGGTCATCATGAGCGACACCAAGGCCAAGGAGCTGGGCCTGACCCCGCTGGCGCGCATCGTGTCCACCGGTGTGTCGGGTCTGTCGCCGGAGATCATGGGCCTGGGCCCGATCGAGGCCGTGCGCAAGGCGCTGAAGATCGCCGGCAAGACCATCGACGACATCGACCTCTACGAGATCAACGAGGCCTTCGCCGTGCAGGTGCTGGGCTCGGCTCGTGAGCTGAACATGGACCTGGACAAGCTGAACGTCTCCGGCGGCGCCATCGCCCTCGGCCACCCGTTCGGCATGACCGGCGCCCGCATCACCGCCACCCTGATCAACAACCTGCAGACCCACGACAAGCAGTTCGGTCTGGAGACCATGTGTGTCGGCGGTGGCCAGGGCATGGCCATGGTCATCGAGCGCCTGAGCTGAGACTGTCCCGCCTCTCCGCGCCTTCAGCGGACGGGTGAGTGCCGCGAGATCCGCGCTGCGGGGCGGCGGGTGGGTGCCTCGTCGGGGTCTGGGCGTGCCCGACGAGTTACCCATGTGCTCGCGAAATCAGTCGGCCGGTTCCGCACCGAAGAGGTGGGGAGCCGGTCGATTGTCGTTGCGGGGCGGCGGGTCGAGGGAGGCACTCATTACCCGGCGGGTAATCGACTTCACTACGGTGGCGCGGAAATATCAATGGCGTCAACACAACTCGGTTCGAGGAGTTCGAGATGCCTGCCTACGCTGTGGCCCACCTGCACGATGTGGATGTCAACGCCGAGATCGTGGAGTATCTGCGCCGGATCGACGGGACGCTGGCGCCGTTCGGCGGGAAGTTCATCGTGCACGGCGGCCGGCAGCTGGTCGCCGAAGGGCCCACGGATGCCGTCGCGATCGTCATCGAATTTCCGGATTACGAGGCGGCACAAGCCTGGTACGCCTCGCCGGAATATCTGGAGATCCTGCCGCTGCGACTGAACAACGCGGGCGGAGTCGCGGTTCTGGCCGATTACTGCGGTGACGACCACGTCGCCACCGATGTGCTCCCTGCCGAACTGCTCGCCTGAATGTCGCCGCGGCGCTCGGGCCCGCACGCGGAGATTTCCGACACCCCCGAAACGCGAAGAGGTGGCTGCCGGTGTGGCAGCCACCTCGTCGGTGTTCGGGCGCGGGATCAGTCGTTCTGCAGATAACTCAGCAGGCGCAGGATCTCCAGGTACAGCCAGACCAGGGTGACGGTCAGGCCCAGGGCGACGCCCCACGCGGCCTTCTCCGGCGCACCGGCGCGGATCAGCTGGTCGGCGGCGTCGAAGTCGAGCAGGAAGCTGAAGGCCGCGATCGCGATGCAGACCAGGCTGAAGATGATCGCCACGGTGCCGCCGTCGCGCAGGCCGAAGCCGCCGGGAGTGAAGAAGGCGGCGATCAGGTTGCCCAGCATGAGGACGATCACACCGATCATGGCGCCGACGAGCATGCGGGTGAAGCGCGGGGTGACCCGGATGGCTCCGGTCTTGTAGACCACGAGCATGCCGAAGAACACACCGAAGGTGCCCAGAACCGCCTGGGCGATCAGACCGCCGCCACCGACGCCACCGAATTCCACATTGGTGAACATGAACGACAGCGCGCCCAGGAAGAAGCCTTCGGCGGCCGCGTAGCTCAGCACGATGGCCTTGTTGTCCTGCTTGCGGCCGAAGGTGGCGACCATGACCAGCACGAAGCCGACCAGCCCACCGACGATCACGAACAGCGGGGCCAGCGCGTGGTTGGCCGCGGTCGCACCGTAGGCGATGATCGCGGCGATGGTGACCACGCCGAGGGTGATGCCGGTCTTGGTGACGACATCGTCGATCGTCATCGGCCGGGTGGCCGGCGCCTGCTGATACGGCTGCTGGACACCGTACTGGCTCTGCTGTCCGTACTGCGCGAACTGCCCGGCGCCCGCTGCCGCCGAACCGAATCCCGCGTATCCACCGCCCTGTTGTTGCGGCAAATTTTTGAAGATCGGGTTACTTGTGGTGCGCAAGGTCCCGTGCCTTTCCGAAGTAGCGGTCCACGTCCGTCGTGTCCGTCTGAGTATCCAACGATCCGCTCCGGGAGCAAGTTCCCGAACCGGACATCAAATCGGACATATCAGACTGTACTGCCCGTAATCTACTCCCGCCGGGCGGTGTGCAGGCCACACACGGACCGAGTCACGGTGAATTTGCGATTACGCCCGACCACATCGGTCTTGCCGACCAAGCGGTCCATGACGCCGCGATAGTTGAGATGGCTGTTGTATACGGTCCACAGCTCCCCGCCCGGGCGCAGTACCCGCCCGGTTTCGGAGAACATCTTGATCGCCGATCCGGTGTGCACCGCGGCGCCGACGTGGAAAGGGGGGTTGCACAACACCAGATCGGCGCTGTGGTCGCCCACCGCCGCCATCGCGTCGTCGCGGACCACGGTCACCCGATCGCCGACGTCGTTCGCGGCGGCGGTGGCCCGGGCCGAGGCGACCGCGGCCGCGGACTGATCGGTTCCGACCACCGTGATGTGCGGGCGTGCCTTGGCCAGGGCTGTGGCGAGTATGCCGGTGCCACAACCGAGATCGATCGCCTCGCGGGCGTCGGGTTTCATCCGATCGAGGTGTTCGAGCAGGAAGCGGGTGCCGATATCGAGCCGCGGCCCGGAGAAGGCCGCACCATGCGCCACCACCTGCAGGGCGAGTTCGTCGAGGTGGTCACGCAGCGGAAACTGCGGCGCTCCCGGCGTTTTCGGCCCGGTCGCCGTGATCGTCCGCGACTTCTGCCGGCCCCGACTGGCCTGCACACTCGAAAAGTATTCCGCCAGTACGTCGTTCATCGCCGGCGTCAGATACTTGTCGCGCCCGCCGGCGATCACGGTGACCTCCGGATCGGCGTATCGCGCGATCGTCTCGGCGATCTCGGCGAGCCCGGACAGCATGCGAGGTAATCGCAACAGCACGACGTCGACCCCCGCGAGCAGTTCCGGGCCGAGATCGTGCGAGGTGTAGCGGTCGGCCAGATCCATCGCGCGGGCATTGTTGGCCAGCGCCTGTTCACCGGTCAGCAGATCCTGGTGGACGCGGATGTCGCGCACATCGTGAGCGGCCGCCGCGCCGAGAGTCAGTGCGCCGTAACAGTCGTCGATCACCGCGACCCGCCCCGGTCCGGCCGCCGCGAGCACATCCGCGGCCGTGTCGAGGATCAGTCGGTCCGCCGCGTCGACGGCGTAGAGGTTCACCGCTTCCACATCCGGATAGCGCCGCAATCGGCTCAGTATGTCGTCGACCTCCAGCATTCCTACAGTGTGCTAGACCGTTGCCGTGTCGTCACCACGACCCCTGGCACCCGACGGCATACCATCGGTCCCATGCGTAACAGGCTGGCATTGACGATGGTCGCCGGGCTCGTACTGCTGGCGGGTTGCTCGGATGGCGACTCCACTCCGGCCACTGGAACGTCGATGCCGTCCGCGACAGGGGCGGTCACGGCGACCACGGAACCCGATCAGGCGCCGCCCTCGGGAACCTCACCGCAGCAGGCCGACCCGGCCACCGACACCCGGCTCACCGTGACCGATGTGCGCATCGGCCACCACGACGGTTACGACCGGGTGGTGTACCAGTTCGGCGGCACCGGCGGGGCGCCCGGATGGAATGTGCGGTACACCGATCGCGCGGTGCAGAACGGCAGCGGCCGGGAACTGCAGATCGCCGGCACCTCCATCCTCGAGGTGCAGATCCTGGGCACCGCCTATCCGTGGGACAGCGGGGTGGCGCCCTACAGCGGCCCGAACCCGGCCACCGATCCGAGCGCGCCGGGCATCGCCGGTGTCTACGGGGCCCAGGATTACGAAGGCACCACACAATCGTTCATCGGCGTGAACGCCGACCGGCCGCCGTTCTCGGTGACCGCGCTGGACCGGCCCGTGCGATTGGTCGTGGACATCGCGACCGGATGATCTTCGCCACCCATACCGCCCGGGGGTAACCGAGGGATGCGTAGAATGGGGCCGTGCTCGCCATGGGTCGCCTCCGTCGCGCGCCCGGATTCGTCCGGGTGCTCGGTGTGCTGACCCTGCTGATCGGCGTCGCCGTCATGCACGCGGTGGTCTTCTCCACCGGGCACGCGATGGGCGCCGCCGCCGAGCCGGCGGTATCTTCGCCTGCTGCCGCGAATACGCTTGCCGCCCCGGGCATTTCGCCGATACCGCACGGCAGCCACTTCCCGGCGGTCACAGCGCCGGGAGGAGTCGCGGCGGCGGCCGCCCGAAACGAGCAAGCCCCGGCCGCGGACCGATCGCAGGCCGCGCCGATGCGCACCCCCGCGGTAGCCGACGGTTCCGGCTGTGACGGCTGCACCACCCACGCCGGCATGCACGCCTGCGTTTTCGTGCTGGTGACCCTTGCGCTGGTCCTCGGCCTGGCGGTGATCGCCTGGCTCGGCGCCGCTCGGATTCTCGGCGCCGGGCGCCTCGCGCGCTTCGAGCTGCGCCGCCGCACGCGACCACCTCCGTGGACGGTGCTCTCCCTGGCCGAATTGGCGATTCTGCGGATCTGACCGGCCCGCCGGATCGGCGTGCGAACGCGCGCGGATACCGGCACGACAGGTCCTCGCCCATCGCAATTCCCCAGGAGCACAATCATGTTCACTTCTCGTCTCCGCATGCTGCCGGCCGCCGCACTCGCCGCGGCCGCCCTGATCCTCGCCGGTTGCAGCAGCGACAACTCCGGCGATTCGAACCCCTCGCCCTCGGCAACGTCGTCGCATTCGCCGATGGCCGACATGCCCGGGATGAATCACAACAGCGCACCGTCCACCGCGACCCGCACCGACTACAACGACGCCGACGTCAGCTTCCTGACGATGATGTATCCGCATCACGCGCAGGCGGTGGAGATGGCGAAGCTGGTGCCCGGCCGGTCGCAGAATCAGGAATTGATCACCCTGGCCGCGAATGTGGAGAAGGCGCAGGCCCCGGAGATGGAGCAGTTCGCCGCGCTGTTGCGCAGTTTCGGCAAGCCGGCTCCGCAGGCGACCATGAACCATCCGATGAACGGCGTGATGACGTCCGAGCAGATGACCCAGCTGCGCGACGCCTCCGGCGCCGATTTCGACCGGATGTGGCTGCAGATGATGATCGCGCACCATCAGGGCGCGGTGGATATGGCGAATACCGAGCTCGCCGACGGCACGAATGCCGACGCGAAGGCGCTGGCGCACAACATTCTCACCGCACAGCAGGCCGAGATTCAGCAGATGCGCGGGATGCTCGGGCAGAACTGATCGCCCGCGGTCGCGCCGTTCGGCTCACCGGCCGTTCGGCTCGCGGGGTCGACGGTGGCTCGCGGACGAGCTCGGGAACCACACGCATGCGGGTGTGCCGGCTATCCGGCACGCCCGCGTGGGTGGGGCGGTCAGCTGCCGATGACGGCGTTCATGATGGTGCCCGCACTGGTCGCGACGCCACCGCCGATCATCGCGCCGGCCACCATCTTCGGCGACTCCAGCCCGCCGCCGTTCCACTTCTCCCAGGCGAAGCGGCCGCCGCCGTAGGTGATGGCGGTGACGCCGGACAGCAGGACGAACCAGGTGAAGTAGCGGACCAGCTTCAGCAGTTTGTCCGCGGCCGGCGGAGTTTCCGGCGTGGGGTTGCCGACCTGAGCCAGCACGGTGGTGTACATATCGTGTACGGCGAGAACCATGCTCACGTTCGTTGTCCTCTCGGATGCTGAGGTGATGCCGGTACTGAGGTGATGCCGGTTGGAGCGCAGAGCATGCAGTGACAACTCGTCAAACAGATCCAATTGAACCGCACCGGCCGCCTCGCCCGCAGCCGGACACACCGCATTCGCGAAAGCGGCCGCTACCTGCGGTTCCAGGTCAACTGACCGGTCCGCCGACGATCATGGTCGCGACCGGCCGCTCCGCGCGACCGAGGCGGGCCGGGAGCGAGCCGCACCGAGCTCGACACCGTCGGCCGGGTCGTCCGGCGCCGCACCCCGGATCGGACGCCCGGTCAGCAACCGCACGCTCAACGCGGCCAGTCGCCGGTGCCCCGCCAGCGCGCGCCGGGTCCCCGCCACCGACCACACCGTGCGCGTCCCGGGAGTCGTCGGCCGTCCGGCGAACCGGTCGGCGAGCCAGTCGACCATCACCGGGATGGCCAGGAATTCCAGCGGCAGATGCGCGCTGAGCCGGTCACGCAGATAGCCGATATCCGCCCCGGCCGCTTCGTAGCGCCGCACGAGGGCATCGACGTCGTCGACGGCGATCACCTCGTCGTGGACACCCTGCACGATCAACATGGGCATGCGCGGCGCCCGGCGGCCGGGGAGGATGTCGGCGAGAACCGTGCGCAGTGCCGCGGTATCCAGCAGACCGGGCAGTCCGCCCGCGGCGTAGCGCCCGACGTCGCGGCGGGCGAGCCGGGCCAGCAGCGGAAAGGTCGCCGACACTTCGGCTTCGGCCAGCATCGCCAGATAGCGAGGCTGCAGCGCCGCCCGCAGTGCGGTATCCAGATCCGGATAGCCGCGACGCAGCCCCGCCGTGAAGACCATGGCGAATCCGGCGAATACCGTGCCGTTCAGGCGCTCGAACGCCGCCCCGGGATCCCCGACCGGTGAGCCGGCCACGGCGCCGACGATATTCAGTTCGGGTGCATGGGTTTCCGCGAGCTCGGCCGCCCAGGCGGTGGCGAGGCCGCCGCCGGAGTATCCCCACAGGGCGATCGGTGTACCCGAATTCAAGCCCAGCGGAACGAAATTCAGCGCCGCCCGGATACCGTCGAGCGCGCGGTGTCCCGGCTCCCGCGCCACCCCGAATCGGCCCTCACTACCGCCGTGGTCGGGCACCGAGACCACCCACCCCCGATCCAGCGCCGCCGCGATCAAGGGAAGTTCGAGCTGCGGAATCGCTCCGATCGCCCGGGCGCCGCGCCGCAGCGCGTAGGACGGAAAGCACTGCGGTGCAACGGCATCGATCGCGCAGTGGAAGGAGATCAGCGGCCGCCCGGGCGCACAGTCCCGGGGCAGCAGCACCGTGGTCACCGCCGCCTCGGCCGTCCCGTTCAGGTCGCTGGTGCGATAGAGCAGCTGCCAGGCCGACATTCGCAGTGGCACGACACCGAAGGCCGCCAGCTCCACGACCCGGCTGCGCAGGATGGCGCCCGCCGGCTGCGCCTCGAAACCTTCCGGCGCCCGATGGAAGGGGTCGGCGTCCGGCCGCGGCGGCCGCGACCGCCGGCCGCTCACAATCCACCCCCGCCGCCGACCAGCCACGGGTTGAAGCTGCAGCTCAGTGTCGGATACCGCTGCGGATCGAGCGCGTGCAGCGCGATCGAGAGCGCCCGCGGGGAATACATCATCGTCAGGTGATCGGACAGATCCTGTTCGCAGCCGTCCTGCAGGGTGATGTCGTCGACCGCGGCATCCGGACCGGCACGCAGAAGGGCCAGTTCCACCGGATTCATCACCTCGTCGTAGCGGGAGGCCACCACGGTGTACGCCACGCCGGGCACGGTGTCGCCGGCGAGGTTGAGCTGGTTCAGAAACGGCGAGCCGACGGCCTGCTGAATATTCGCGGGGCCGACCAGCGGACGGTAGAAGCCGAGGATATCGATACCCAGATTCGTGATGATCCGCCCCAGCGTGGCCATGCCCAGCAATGTCGTTCCGTGATGGGTGCCGCCGAAACTGACCAGCTGTCCGACCTTTTCGGCGCCGCCGTCGAATTTCAGATATTGATCGGCTACCGGCGCCCCCTGGGAATGCGCGACGATGTCGACGCGATCGGAATGTGTGGTAGCCCGAACCCGGTCGACGAAGGCCGCCAGTTGCCGCGCCGAATCCTCGATCGGCCCGACCGCATAACGTCCGGGAAGTACCGCACCGAGACCACCGCCGTCGAGAAGACCGGACCGTCCGTAATTGAAAGCGAAAATACAAAAGCCCGCCCGCGCGAGTTTCGGCGCCATATAAGCGAAACTGTCGTAGGCGTTGAGCCAGGTGCCGTGCACCAGCACGATCGGCTTCGGATGGTCGGCGCTCGGCACACAATCCCAGCGATTCGCGCCCGGCGGGGCGGCATCCGGATGCGTGAGCCCGTATCCGAATGCGGCCAGGTAGGAGGTCGTTTCGGGACCTTCCCCCACCGCGTCGCTCGCGTGGCTGCCGACCCGGCCGCCGGAACCGGAACTGCTGCCGGTGTCCAGGATCGGCCGCGGCACATCGCCGTCCGCGGCGGGATGCAGACCCGCGGCGATCAGATCGGCCAGCTGCGTTTCCGGGGCGTCCGGCGGCGCCGCGGTCGCGGTTCCGGAGCCGATGACGGCCACGCAGATCAGCGCGGCGAGCGCCGGGATTCGATGTCGAAGCTTCATTGCTACCTTCCCTGCCGGCACACCGGAAATCGTTTTCGGCGGCCCACATTCAGCCTCATCGGCAGCGGCGGGAAAGTCACTGCACTCGGATACCCAGATCCGGTGGCGGGATTTGTCGCCGGAAACGAATTCCGGCCGCGGCGCCGCGACCTCTTGCCGCAATCCCTGTGGCCCGCGACAATCGGCGCATGCCGGTTGCCGTGAATTCCGCACCCTCGAGTCTCGCCGTGCGCATCCTCGAGCGCCTGCCGCAGTTCGCCGAACGCGTCCTGGCCTCCGGCCTGGGTACCTCCGCATCGGCCGCCGATCTGCCCGCGGACCATTTCGTCGAAGTGCTTCCGGCCATCTACGGATGCGCGCACGCCTTCCTGCGCGCCATGGCGCAGCGGCGGGAATTCACCCGTGACGAGGTCGCCGCCTTCGTGCAACCGGTGATCGAGCGGCATGCGGAGGATCGGCTGCCGCTGCCGCTGCTGATGGAGGCGGTCCACCGCTCCGCCCAGCAGGTACTGCAGGAGGCGGTGGCGCTGAGTGAGCCCGCGGATGTCGACCAGCTGATCGAGTTCGGTTCGCGCACACTCGAATTGCTCATGCACATCAACCTGATCACGGTCGAGGGCTATGCGGCGGTCGAACACTCGATCTACCATCCGGAACGGGAGGCCAAGCGCGCCCTGTGCGCGGCGCTGGTGGGCGGACAGCCCGCCGAGGAGCAGGCGGCGCGCGCCGATACCGCGCTGGCCGAACGGTATTCGGTGCTGGTCGTCCAGGTGCGCACCGATCCGCAACCCGCCGCGGCCGCGAATCTCGTTGTCCGCCGCCGCATCCGCATCCTGCAGCGCGTTCTGGATCGGGTGGCGGGGCCGACCGCGCTGCACACATTCGACGGGGACACCGCGGTCGTGCTGCTCCCCGGCGTTCGCGAGTGGCCGGAGAGCGCCGGCGCGGAGTTGGCCACCGAACTCGCCGAACAGTTCGGCGCCGATGTTCTCGTCGCCGAAACCGCGTGCACCAGGCGCGAATCCGTGCCGGAAGCGGCGCATCAGGCCGCGGAGGTGGCCCAGCTGGCACGCATGTCGGGGCGGCCGACCGGGGTGTACCGACTCGACGATCTGCTGCTGGAATATCAGCTCACGCGGCCCGGGGTGGCTCGTGACCGGCTGGCCGAACGGATCGAACCGCTGCGCCGGGCACCGCATCTCATCGAGACGCTCGACGCGCATCTGCGCCACGGCTCCGACCGCAAGGCCGCCGCCGCCGAAATCCACATCCACCCCAACACTTTCAGCTATCGGCTGCGTCGCATAGAAAAACTCACCGGCGTCGACCCGAGCGATCCGAACGGATCGCGATTGCTGTCCGCGGCGCTGGTCGCCCATCGATTGCGTCCGGCGCCCGCCCGGCCGGTCGCCTCCTGAGCAGTGAGAAGGTAGTACGACGATGAACGCCCGCCCCCGCCACGACGTCCGGGTGCTCTCCCGCCAACTGGTCGGGCATTTCGCCGAACACGTGGCACCGTGCTCCACACTGCCCGGCGACGCCCTGCACGGCGACATCACCGCGGTGACCAGGGTCTGCCTGGAACTGACCGTCGACATCCTCGAGGGCCGGGAGCCGGACGAGAAGGTCGGGCGCCTGCAGCGCGCGGCCGCGAACTGGGCACGCGAGGGCATTCCGATCGATACCGTCCACCACGCGGTGCACGAGGGATTCCGGCTGGCCTTCGATCTGCTGCTCACCCAGACCGATCCGAAGCAGCGGCCCGAGAATCCGGCGCAGCTGCTGCTGCGGATTCTCGACACCATCACCCCCGCGGTCGCGCTCGCCTATGTGCGCGAACATCAGGCCGCGGTCACCGAACACCACACCGCGGTGCACACGCTGGTCTCGGCGCTGCTGGCCGGGCACCCCACCTCGACGATGGCCCGGGCGAGCGGGATCGAGATCGAACCCGCGTATGTCGTGGTGGCGATGAGCATCCCGCCGCACCCCGACGAATCCCATCCCAACGTGGACGGGAAAGTGGTGGCGCGCCGCAAACTGCGCCGGTTGCAGACCGCACTCGCCAATCGCAGCGGCGGGCGGGTGCTGTCGTTACTCAGCGTGGACGGCGGCACGATCCTGGTCCCGGAGGCGATGTTCGGCGAGGACGAACTCGACGAGCTGATCGCCGAACTGTCCGAGGCGGCGCAGGTCGGGCTCACCGCCACCGCGCTCGCGACGCCCACCGAGGAGATCTCCGCGGCCGCCGACCGCGTGCACGAACTGCTCGACACCGTGCTGCGGCTGGCCAGCCCGCCCGGGCTGTACCGCTTCGCGGATCTGGCGATGGAATATCAATTGACCCGTCCCGGACCGGGTTTGGAACGGCTGGGGACACTGCTGGATCCCCTCGACGACCACCCGGATCTGCTCGAGACCCTGCGGCGGCACATGGCCACGGGCCTGTCCCGCCGCCGCACCGCCAGGCAGTTGCAGGTGCACACCAATACCGTCGACTATCGGCTCAAACGGATCGGTCAGCTCACCGGACTGGATCCCTCGCAGCCGAGCGGCCTCTGGTATCTGCGCGCCGCACTGGTCGCGCGCACGTATCGGGACGCCGAGGGACCGCCCGTGGCGGACCTCGCGGACCATTCGCCGGACGGTATGGGCAAAACGTTTGCTAGGAGGTAGCCTGTCTCGCGATGGCTACCACTGCGCAATTGCGGGCCGCGCTGGCGGTGCTCCGCGCCGATACCGACGAAGCCGCCGAGCAAGCCCGTATTTCGGAAATGTCCGGAACCGATTCGGCAGCGGTCGAACACGCCCTGCTCGCCGGTTTGCTGTACCGGATGATGGGCGATGATCTACGCCACTCCCTGACCGGCGCTCCCGATCTCACCGCACTCGAGGAACGAGCCCGCGCCGCCGGGCCGGGTACCGCGACTTACGCCACCGACGATCGGGAACAACGCGAGGAGCATTGCGCCCAGGCGCATTTCGAGGCGTATTGGCTCGCCCATCGGATCGCGGGACTGCACTTCACCACCGTGCCGTCGGCCCCCGCGCTGCAGGCGGCCGCGCATACCGCCGAGGCCACCCGCACGCTGCTGCGTATCCATCGCGATCTGCTGGACGCGCCGGATGCCGGGCACCCGGCCTGGGAGGTGGTGATCGACCAGCTCGATCGAGCCCGCGCCCTGGCCTTCGCGGCGTATGCGGGTGCCCAGCCTCCGGATGACCAGCCTTCGGAAACTCAGCCTTCGGTAGCTCGGCCCTCGGTAGCCCGGCCCTCGGACGCCGCCGCGGGAGTGTCGGAGATCGGTGTCGAGCGCAGCACCGAATGCCGCACACCGTAGGTGAAATAGACGACCAACCCGATCACCATCCAGATCAGGAATCGCAGCCAGGTCTCCACCGACAGATTCAACATCAGCCACAGGCACGCCAGCACACCGAGAATCGGGATCAGCGGCACCAGCGGCACCCGGAATCCACGCGGCAGATCGGGGCGGGTGCGCCGCAGGATCAGCACGCCGACCGACACCAGCACGAACGCGAACAGCGTGCCGATGTTGACCATTTCCTCCAGCGTGCCGAACTGCACGAAGCCGGCCAGCACCGCACACACCGCACCCACGCCGGCGGTGAGCGTCACCGGCGTGCCGAAACGGCCGGTGCGGGCCAGGCGGCGCGGAAGCAGGCCGTCGCGCGCCATCGCGAACAGCACGCGGGTCTGGCCCAGGTACAGCACCATGACCACCGTCGTCAGACCGGCCAGGGCGCCGACGGAGATGATGTTCTTCGCCCAGGTCACCCCGTGCAGGCCGAAGGCGGTGGCGAGAGTGGCGTCGTTCCCGGACAGCGCGGTGTAGGGCACCATGCCGGTCAGCACGATGGTGACCGCGACGTAGAGGATCGTCACGATCAGCAGCGAACCCAGAATGCCGCGCGGCACGTTGCGCTGCGGATTCTTGGTCTCCTCCGCGGTGGTGGCCACCACGTCGAAGCCGATGAACGCGAAGAACACCAGACTCGCCGCGGCCAGCAGTCCGTACCAGCCGAAAGTGCTGTTACCGGCCCCGGTCAGCCACGAGAACAGCGACTGGTGCAGGCCCTCACCCGCATCGCTCGGCTGCGACGGCGGGATGTACGGCGTCAGGTTGGAGGCCTTGAAATAGGTCAACCCGACCACGATGACGACCGCGATCACCGACAGTTTGATCGCGACGGCGATCGCCGACACCCGGGAGGACACCTTGGTGCCGACCGCGAGCAGCACCATCAGGATGACGATCAACAGGGCTGCGCCCCAATCGAATGCGACGGAGCCGATGTGCACGATCGGTGACAGCGAGCCCATCACCTCACCCAGATACTGCGACCATCCCTTCGCGACAACCGATGCGGCGAGGGCGAATTCGAGGATCAGGTCCCAGCCGATGATCCACGCCGCCAGCTCGCCGAAGGTCGCGTACGAGAAGGTGTAGGCACTGCCCGCGACGGGGACTGTGGAGGCGAATTCGGCGTAGCACAGGGCGGTGAGACCGCAGGCGACGGCGGCGAAGACGAAGGCCAGCGAGACCGATGGCCCCGCCACATTGCCGGCCGTGCGCGCGGTCAGCGTGAAGATGCCCGCGCCGACCACCACGGCGACACCGAAGACGGTCAGATCCCAGGCGGTCAGATCCTTGCGGAGTTTGGAATCGGGCTCATCGGTATCCCGGATCGATTGTTCGACCGATTTGGTTCGCAGCAGACCACCCCACCGGGGGTTCGGCACCGATCCGGCCGTGTTCTGCGTTGGCGTCGGCTCAGCCACACCCGTCTCCTCCGTTGTCACCGATCCCCCGTGACCCGCAGACAGCAACCTAACAGCACTCGGCAGTCAGTCGTCGCAACATGGTCGTGAAGGCCTTGCCCTCGGCCGATGCGGCCCAAACCGAGCGACCGAGAAAGTAGTTACGGTAAGCGATCCGGGCATTGCGCACCTGCCGACGAGGCGGAATCGTGAGAAAGTAATCGATTTCGGACAATTCGTAGACGATGTGCACGAGCGGGAAGAGGTCGGGCAGAACCTCGCGCTCCACCCGATGCAGCGGCCTGATCTCGCAGTAACCCCGCAGGAACGCGGCCAGTTGCCCGGCCTGCACCCGGGCCGGGCCGCCCGCGGCGATCGAGAGCCAGTCGACAGCGAAGCGTTCGATCGCGGTGGCGAGATCGAAGACGGCCACGGTCCGGTTCGCCAGGCCGAAATCCAGGACGGCGGTGACCTCGCCGTCCGACCAGAGCAGATTCGTGCCGTGCCAATCGTTGTGCGTCCACAGCGCGGGCAAGGTCGCGACCGCGGCGGCGAGTTCGGATGCGGGGGCATCCGTCGCGCCCGGTGGATCCACCGGCGGTCCGGCCTGCGACCGCACCGCGTCCGGATATCGCTCAGCGGCCAGGAAGCGGCCGACCTCCGGGCGAGCGGCGACGTAGCGGTCGACGGCCGCGACCGGATCAGTGCACAGCCCGGCCAGCAACGGATGCGGCGGGCGCTCCGGTGCCTCGAATCCCACCGCGGCGAGGTGCAGGCGCGCGAGCATCGTTCCGGCCGCGGCCGCATCGTCGGCCGAGTGATAGGGGCTCCACGAGAAATCGTCGCGGTACCGGTCCTCGCCTGCCCCGAGTTCCTGGATTTCGTAGGTGAACTCGCAGCGCTCCGTCGCCCGCACCCGAGGAATCGGAATGCCTTGTGCGCGAAGATGATTCATGAAGGCGTGTTCGGGGGCGAGGGTCCCGGGATCGCGCAGCGCCGAAGGCATCCGCTTGACCACGACTCGCGTTCCGTCGCCCAGCCGCACCCGGGCCGTGGACGACAACGGCCGCCGGCTGCGCCATTCGATCACGGGTGTCGCGCCGGGCTCGGCGAACAGATCTCCCAGCTCGCCGGGAGTCAGCGGGGAGAACGCCGGTGCGGCCGACCCACTTTCGCCCATCGCGAAGACCTGATCGTCCTTCTCCGCGGACTCGTCTCCCGCCCGGCTCAGGACGTTCGCTCCGGCTCGGGCCGGGCGGGCAGCCGTTCGAGACGGGCCAGCACACCGGTGCAGGCGGCCGCGGCCAGGAACGAGTACAGCGAGGCGGAGGACCACCAGCCGGGATGCACACCGACGAGGTCCTGTGCCCGCAGCCAGATCGGCGCCCACCAATCCACCGATCCCGGATTGAGCACCTGGTACACGACGAAGCCCAGCAGCCACGGCACCAGCAGGAGCGGGCGGGCGGGAGCGTTCTCGGACAGATCCCACCCACGACGGCCGCGACCGAGGAAGAAGTCGACCACCAGCACCGCGCACAGCGGGACGAACACCGATCCGATCAGCAGCAGGAAATTCGAGAAACCGGTGAAGTCGTGCACCCCCAGCGCCAGCACGGTAGCGAGCGCACCCACCGCCGCGGCCAGGAAGCGCCGGTCCACGCGCGGCAGCAGATTCTGCAGCGACATCGCGGTGGAATACACATTGGCGAACGACTGATCCGATTCCCGCAGCACGAGCACCGCGAAGAACAGCCATCCGGCCGCGACGCCGAGGAAGGTGTCGAAGATCCGGTCCGGATCACCGCCGGCCTGCAGCAGCGCGACGATGCCGAGCAGATAGCACCAGGTCTGCGCGATCGAATAGCCGGCCATCGTGGCCCCGGTGGCGGCGCGAGCGCCGTGGGCGTGGCGGGTGTAGTCGGCGGCCAGCGGGACGAACGACACCGCCACGGCCAGCGCGGTATCGACGCCGGGGAAGAATCCGCTCCACGACGTGCCGGTCGCCGGCGGCAGCGGTTGGCGCAGGAACTGAATCGTGAACCAGCCCATGGCCACCGCCACCGCCACCGTCACGTACTTGCGCAGAATACGCAGCACGTTCAACGGCCAGATCGCCATCGCCGTACACAACGCACCGGCCCCGACGATCACCGCACCGTGCGGCAGATTCCCGTGGGTGAGCGCCGCGACCCCGCCCGCGATCACGGTCAGCTCGAACACTCCCCACCCGATGCACTGCACGATGTTGGCGACGGTCGGCACATACGACAGCCGGGTGCCGAACAGTCCGCGGAAGTTCGCCATCGCCGGCGCGCCGGTGCGCGCGCCCACCGCGCCGGCGGCCGCCACCATCGCGGTGCCCAGCACGGTTCCCACCGCGGTGGCGAGGACGGCCGCGGTGACCGGCAACTGGGGATGGCCGGCCGGTTGCAGCACGTAGAAGGCTCCGGTGAAGCCGATCAGGCTCACGCCCAGGTTGGCCCAGAACGCGGCCTGATCACCGAACGACAGGGTGCGCGGCGGAGCGTTCGTCAGCAGCAGCGGGGCCTCGGCCGAGCGGTCTCCCGGCTGCTCGGGCAGAGTCGTCATAGCGAATTCATGCTATCGGGTGCCGCCGGTGGAAATTCGCCCCCAGCTTCGCTCCGGCGCCCGCAGTCGGTAACCTCGTCCCGGATGGTTAGCGTCTCCACATCCGCCCGGCCGCTGTCGGGACCTCGCATGCCGGGAGCCCACCGCATCGGTCGGCTCGTCTGGCTGGTTCCGGTACTGCTGGTCGCCCTGAGCGTGTTCTGGCTGTTGCGGCCCAGCTGGCCACTGCAGCCGATCAAGCGCGAATTCATCGACCTCCAGGTGTATCGCCTGGGCGTGCAGGCGATGTGGGACGGCGCCGATATGTACGGCAGTCTGCCGAAAACCACACTCGGGATCAGTCTGCCGTTCATCTATCCGCCCTTCGCCGCGGTGGCGCTCGGCCCGTTCGCACTGCTGCCGTGGAATGCCGCGGCGATCAGTTTCTTCGTGGTTTCCACGCTGGCGCTGGCGATCACGCTCTATCTGGTGGCCCGCCGGGTCTGGGGCAGCGGCGGCACCGAGGTGGTGCTGTGGGCGAGCGCCTGCGCGATTCCGCTGGGCATGCTGCTGGAACCGGTGCATTCGACACTGGATTTCGGGCAGGTCAATCTGCTGCTGATGGTGCTGGTCGCCGCCGACTGCCTGCCCAAACGCACCCGCTGGCCGCGCGGCGTCCTGGTCGGCATCGCCGCAGCGATCAAACTGACCCCGGCCGCCTTCGTCCTCTATTTCCTGGTTCGCCGCGACTACCGTTCGGCGCTCACCGCGGCGCTCACCGGCGCCGTCGCCACCGGCATCGCGTTCGCCCTGATGCCGCACGAATCGGTGAAGTACTGGTTCGGCGGGATGGGCAATGTCTCGGGCCTCAGCGGGTCGGCTTTCCGGACCAATCAGTCGATTCAGGGCGTGCTGTCACGCTTCCAGGTCCCCGAACCGGCCTTCACCGCCCTGTGGGCGCTGCTGAGTCTGGCGCTGCTGGTGCTGGTGGTGGCGGCGATGCGGCGCGCGGTCGCCGATCCGGCGCTGGCCCTCGCGTTCAATGCCGTCTTCACCCTGCTGGTTTCGCCGATTTCGTGGTCGCACCACTGGGTCTGGATCGCGCCGGGCCTGCTGGCCGCCGTCGGCGTCGCGACTCGGCTGCCGCGCAGGTCGGCGATGATCTGGTACGCGATCATCATCGCGACCGCGGTCGTGTTCACCATCGGCCCGCAGAACTGGGAACCCGGCGACAACAACCGCGAACTGGCCTGGACGCCGTGGCAGCATCTGGTCGGCGACACCTATGTGTGGCTGAGCGTGCTGCTGGTCGCCCTGTATGTCGTCACCGCACCGCGGCCCACGACGGCAGAACCGCTGCTGCCCGCGTCGTTGCGTTCGCTGCGCACCAAGGTGCCCACCGAGTCCTGAGCCGACACGCCGGGCGCAATCGATCGGTAAATCTCCGGGGCATCCTCGGCCGCCTGCCACCCGGCGTCGGCGACACACCACCGGCGATTTCCCAACACCCCGGTCACCCTGCACTTCCGTCGTACCGTAGATAAATATGGACGACAACACGCCGACCGCGGACGGTGATCGCACCCGCCCGGATCGGCAGCTGATCCAGCGACGGGAGCAAGCCTGGAGCAACTACCAGCAGGCTTGCGCCGATCTCGCCGGTAGCCGGATCCGCGCCAATCTCGACGGATGGAAACGCTGGCTGCGCATTCTGCCCGGCGCGGCGGTCGATCAGGCCGAACGCCGCCGCGACGAGATCCGCGCCGAACTGGCGCGACATTGCGTCGGGGCCGACGATCATCGGTGGGGCGTGCTGTCGGGCGGCGACACCGGAACCTTCGGCGGCTGTTTCGGACTCGAGCACACCATCGGTCAGCTCGCCGAGCGCTACGGCAAAGCCGATCCGCATTGGGTGCGCACCCTGCGCGACACGGCGCGCAGGACCACCGATATCCGTCCGCTCGCCGCCGACGGTGACCGCACGGCCGTCAGCGATATCACCGATCGCGTGGTGCAAGCTGTCCGCATGGCGCCCGACGACGAGGCGCGACGCCGGCTCATCGTGCACCTGCCCGGCGAGGTGCGCCCGGTGCCGGCGGATCCGGCGACGCTGGCCGGAGATCAGGGCCCGGTCGCGGTTCAGTTCGAAATCTATGCCAGCACCGTCAAACTCGATCACATCGATGTGATTCCGCCGCTGCGCCGGATGGGCCTGGGCACCGCGACGCTGCGCCATCTGTGCCGCACCGCCGACGCCCACGGCATGCATATCGTCGCGCAGCTGGTCCCCACGTTCCGCGACGACGATTCGGCGGTCCCGATCCTGGCGCGCTGGTTCCGCGAGCAGGGTTTCGAGGTGACCGAACGCCTGGGCGGGCGGGTCGTGCGGGCACCCGCCAGCATCCCCTAGCCGGTCGTCGTGGCCGCGCTGATCACCGTGTGCGCGTGAGGAATTCACCGATCGCCGGGGCCAGTTCGGCGGCGACCGGATCGTTGCTCACGCCGGGCAGTTCCCGCAATTCGGCATTCGGGAGCACCTCGGCCATCTTCTTGGCCCCCTTGGTGAGCGCGGGGGCGGAACGATCGCCGATCAGCAGCAGGGTCGGCGCCGTGAGCGCGGCCCAGTCTTCCGGCTGGATGGTCTCACCGCGCGAAAACGGTTTCAGCACAGCGAAATCGTGGGCCGTCGAATCGGCGGTGGCGACCAGCTTCTTCCACACCGACGACATCCGCATGACCGCGACGACCAGTCCCGGAACACCCATCACCTTGGTCATGTAGTACCGGACCGCACCGCTGCGCTTGCCTGCCGCGATGCGCTCGCGCAATTTCTCCTCCGCGTCCTTGGGCGGCACGTGATCCTTCGGGTCGACCACGAACGGCGGTTCGAACGCGACCACGTCGGTGATTCCCGTGATCGCGCCCGAGCGCGCGGCCAGCAGCGCCAGGATCGCGCCCGAGCCCCAGCCGAACAGGGCGGCCGATCCGCCCTCGGCCTCGACCAGCGCGCGGATATCGGCGATCTCGTCGGCGCTGTCGTAGACCCCCGGCGAGTCCGCGCTGTCGCCGCGCCCGCGCCGGTCGTAGTTGAGCACGCGCAGGCCGTAGTTCTCGGCCAGCGCCCGCGCCAACTCGACGGTGTTGGGGACCTGCCGATAACCGAATGCGCCGCTGATCAGCACGACGGTTCCCGCACTGCCGGAACCGATCCGGTCGAAGGCGATGGTGGTGCCGTCCTGCGACGTCACGGTCTGCATGTCCTACTCCTTCGCGGGCCGGGGTTCGGTTCGAAAGTACGCGATGGGTTCGCGAGCTCCGGCGGGGCCGGTCGGTAGGCTCGCACGGACAGTATTCACGGGCGAGGGGGTGCAGTGGTGACCATGGTCGCCGGACCGCACGGACTTCCGCGCGTCAGCGGATTTCCGAGTTCGGATTTCGATCCCGGCTCGGACAAATGGTCGGGTGTCGCGATCGGCGAGGATCGCATCCGGGCGCTGGCGATCGGGGCGTACTACGGCCGCAGCTGGAGCTCCTACAACGACACCCTCGCCTTCCAGCCGGAACACCCCGGAAGTTCGGAGACCCGGCGCGAATCCACCATCGAGGGCCTGCACGAATCGTGGGGCGTCGACAACGCCGAGGATGCGCGCGACACCATCGGCCGGTTGCTGAGCGGGATGCACGCACCGCTGTTCGCGATGGTGCATCCGCTGGCGACCGCGGCCGCCCAGGACACCACCCGCGTCGACCGCACCGGGCTCGCCGACAGCCACCGCGAATTCCTGCACACCGTCTCCGAGGTGCGCGGCTACCGTGGCGTCAACGGCATCGACCGCGATTACGACGCCTGGTTGCAGGCCATCAAATTCGGCATCGTCGACCGGCTACCGCAACCGCTGAACACCGATGCCACCGCCTGGGACCTCTCGCGCATCGTCTTCATCGCCCGCGCCGCGCACACCGCCGGATATCTGGACGAGGACGAGGCGTGGACGCTGCTGGGCCGCGCGCTCGCCAAAGCCCAGCAGCACTACCGCAATTGGCGGCAGTTCGCGGCCGGCTTCCTCACCGGCGCCATCTTCTGGGCGGCCACCCAGGACCTCGCCGCGGCCAAGGAGCAGGTCGACGAACGCCGCTGGATGATCCGCGGCCTGCTGATGCGCCCGTCGAGTCCGTGGCGGCGGGTGGCGCTGCATCCGGGCGCGCCGGTATTCGGCCTCTCCCCGTTCCACTGACGGCGGTTACTGCGGCATCGCGCGCAGAATGCCGATGCCCTCCCATTTGAACTGCTCGGTGTCGACCATGCCGAGTTTGCGCCGCTCCACCAGCAACTGCCATTCGCCGAACAGGTCCAGCGACGACGGACGCGCCATCACGATGGAACCGTCGACATGTTCGATCTCGCAGGCCAGCCGCACGGCGCCGTCGACGCGCAGCAGATCCTCGGCCTCGGTGGAGACGAATTCCAGATCTGTGTTGCCGTCCGAAACGCGCAGCGTCGCCACCGATCCGGGCGGCGCGGCCACATCGGTGCGATCCAGCGCGGCCACCGGGAATTCGTAGGTGGCCCCGGCCGATACGAACAGCAGCCGCAGGGTGGTGATCACCACCAGCCCCGGCGCCCCGCGATGCCCGCACGGTGCGCATTCGAGGACGTACTCGTCCGGGCGAGCGTAGGCGTGCAGGGCCGCCAGCTCCCGCGCGCACATTTCCGGGGTGCGCATCCGCTCGGCCGCACGCGACACGTCGGGGCGGATCGGGCCGTACTGCCCCGGAACCGGCCGGGGCGGGGTCAGATTCGGCCGCTGCCGCACGATGCGCCGCATCTCGAGCAGATCGTCGCCGATCGCGCGGACCAGTGTGGCGGCCTGCGTGAACACCTCGGGTTCGAGGAAGATCGTCGCCGGATTGCGCCGGGTGGCAACACCTTTGATCACATAGTCCGGAGCCCGGAAATACAGCAGGATCAGCAGGTCACCGCTGTCGGCCTCGGCGAGGCAGGCGTCACGCAGATCGCAGACCCGCACATCCATGGCGACATCGTCGTCGACGCCCAGTGGCGTGGTGGTGATCCGCCCGCCGGCATATCTGACCGCGGTCCGACGCCCCCACACCTCCAGCACTGCCGCATCCTCCCCATCCGACCCGGTGAGACCTCATCGGGGACGGATTCTACCGAGAGACCCCCGCCGTTCCGGGTATCCGGCGAACGCCGGTCGGAGGTTTCCGGCGAACATGCTCGCGAGTCCGGTGGCGGTCGCCACGGCGGCGCTACCCGTGCTGAGTGCGGCGATGAGACGTGCGTATGTGCTACTCCGGAACACGACGTCACCCCGACACGCGAACCGGATGGATGTGTCCGGCCCGTGAATGTGGGTGGCACACTGGCCGAATGCTCGGTGTACAGCCGGAGACCACCGAAATCGCGGAGCCGACCAGCCAACGGCGGCTGATCCGCTACGCCGTGCGGTTCGCCTACCTGGCCGCACTGGTCGCGGCCTTGATCACCGGAGCACTACCCGGTGGCCGCGTGCAGGAAGCCGCGTGGATGATCGGCGGCGTTCTCGCCTTCACCATCGACCGGCCCTGGCGCCAGCACATCCGGGTACTGACCGACTGGCTGCCGCTGATCGCGGCGCTCATGGTCTACGACTACACCCGCGACCTCGCCGACAAACTCGGCATGCCGCTGCGCATGCACGAACTGGTCACCGCCGATCGCTGGATGTTCGGCGGCACCCTGCCGACGATCTGGTTGCAGGACCATCTGGCCGGCGACGGCCAGCCCTCGTGGACGCCGATCATCGGCGTGGTCTACACGACGCATTTCATCCTGCCCTGGGCGGTCGCCGCGATCTTCTACGTGTACTCCCGGCCGCTGTGGGTCCGGTATATGCGCCGGATTCTGCTGCTGTCGTATCTCGCGCTGGTCACCTATGTGCTGGTGCCCGCGGCGCCGCCCTGGTACGCGGGGCGCGAAGGAGCCATCCCGGAACACGTGCGGCGCATATCCGGTTTCGGGCTCGGCGTGGTCGATCCCAACGTGAGCGCGCAATGGCTCGAGGACCACGGCAACTACGTCGCCGCCGTGCCCTCGCTCCACACGGCGTTCTCGGTACTGGTGGCCGCGACGCTGTGGCCGCTGACGCGCCACTGGTGGCCGCGGGCGATCCTGGTGATCTATCCGTGCGCGATGGGCTTCACCCTCGTCTACGGCGGCGAGCACTGGGCCTTCGATGTGCTGCTCGGCGGCGTGTACACGGCGTTCACGATTCTGATCACGCGCATGTGGGAGAACTGGCGGGCGGGCCGGGCACTGTTCGGTCCGCTGCCCGCGGCCGGCCGGGGTGACGGGTCGGAGGCCATGGTGCCCGCGGCCCCGGCCACCACGGTGTGACGAGCGTCTCTCCCCTCCGCGCCCCACGGAACAGGCGCAGGTGAGCAGTCGTTTCTCGCGGCTATCAGTGCGGTTCGGCGCGAAAAACCACGTGCTCACGTGTCCGGTTCACCGGAATACTTGCGCGGCACCGATGAGTTGAGTGGGTCACGGTCGTCAGGTCTGGTGTGGCGTTCGAGGCACAGAGGGTGGCTCGACGTCGGTCGGACATTCTGCGTCGCAACACCCGGAGGTACACATGCCCGCCGAACCAGTCCATCGCCCGGCTGGACGAAGAACCCCCGTGGTGATCCGGCTGCTGGTCCTCGCGACCTTCGTGGTGATCCTCAACGAGACCATCATGATCAACGCGATCCCACGCCTGATGACCGATCTGCACGTCACCGAGCGGTCCGCGCAGTGGGTGTCGACCGCGTTCATGCTCACCATGGCGGCCGTCATCCCCGTCACCGGATGGTTCCTGCAGCGCGTCACCACCCGCCGCGCCTATGCGCTCGCGATGGGCGTCTTCCTCGCCGGCACCCTGTTGTCGGCCGCGGCGCCGTCGTTCGCGGTGCTGCTCGTCGGTCGCGTCGTACAGGCCGGCGGCACCGCGGTGATGATGCCGCTGCTCATGACGACCCTGATGACCGTGGTGCCCGAACATGATCGCGGCCGTGTCATGGGTAACGTCACCCTCGCCATCTCGGTCGCTCCGGCCATGGGTCCGGTCATCTCCGGCCTGGTACTCCAGATCGGTTCCTGGCGTTGGCTTTTCCTGCTGGTGCTGCCCATCGCCGGTGCGGTGACCTTCTTCGGCCTGCGGAAACTGGAGAACGTCGGCGAACCCGAGAGTGGCGCGATCGATTGGGCCAGTGTCGTTTTCGCGGCCCTCGGCTTCGGCAGCCTGGTCTACGGCCTCAGCCGGTTCGAGGTGGGCAACATCGTGATCCCGGCGCTGATCGTCGCCGCCGGCGTGGCCTTCATCGCGGTGTTCGCCGCCCGCCAGATCCACCTCCAGCGCACCGGGTCTCCCCTGCTCGATCTGCGAATCCTGTTGTCCGGCACCTACACCAAGGCACTCGTGCTGATGGCGGTGGCCTTCCTGGCGATGATGGGCTCGATGATCCTGCTGCCGCTGTACCTGCAGAACCTGCGGTCGCTGTCACCGCTGGAAACCGGTCTGCTGGTGATGCCGGGCGGGTTGGCGATGGGTCTGCTGGGGCCGACGATCGGGCGGCTGTTCGACCGTTTCGGCGGGCGCATGCTGGTGATTCCCGGCGCGATCGGCATCGCGGCGGCCCTGGCCGGCTTCACCCGCATCTCGCTGACCATGCCGTACTGGCAGTTGCTGGCGCTGCACATCCTGCTGATGGTGTCGCTGGCCGCGGCCTTCACCCCGGTCTTCACCCTCGGTCTCGGCGCGCTGCCGCAGCATCTGTACTCGCACGGCAGCTCGATGCTCGGCACCCTGCAGCAGGTGGCCGCGGCCTTCGGCACCGCCCTGGTGGTCACGGTGATGACCGCCCGCGCCACCACCCTCACCGATCGCGGGATCGCACCGCTCGTCGCCCATCTGTCGGGTATGCGGCTGGCCTTCGGGATATCCGCCGGCCTGGCGCTGATCGTCATCGTGATGGCGGTGCTGTTGCCCAACCGCTCGGCCTCCTCGGAGGCGGTCGTCCTCGACTCCGAGGACGTCGAGGACACCGAGATGGTGCGCGGCTGATTACGAACCGAAACGCCCGCGAGACAACCGGTCTCGCGGGCGTTGGCGTGTTCAGCCGCGATCGGCGCCGGGACGAACCGGTATCGACACCGGCCCGACGGTGAAGAACGAAGGCGTATAAGGGATTTCGGCGGGATCCACGGCGAGCGTCAGGTCCGGGAACCGCCGGTACAGGCTCGTCAGCCCGAGCCGGCCCTCCAGCCGGGCCAGCGGTGCGCCGATGCAGTAGCGCGGTCCGTGCCCGAATCCGAGGTGCGGCCGCGGCGGGCGGGTGATGTCGAATTCGTCGGCGGTCTCGCCGTGCTGCGCGGTGTCCACTCCGGTGGCTTGGTAGACGACGCCGACCGCGTTCCCCTTCGGAATCGGAACCCCGTCGATCGTCACGTCCTGCAGCGTGAATCGGAAACTCGTCATCATCACCGAGTGCCGGTAACGCAGCGTTTCCTCCACGACGTCGGCCCACCGATCCTCCGCCTTCACCAGGGCCAGCTGGTCGGGATGCCGTCCCAGCGCGACGACCGCGTTCCCGAGCAGGTAGACGGTGGTTTCGTGGCCGGCGATCAACATCAGCCACAGAATGGCGACCAGTTCGTCCGTGGTGAGCCGATCGCCCTCGTCCCGCGCGCGGACCAGATCGGAGGTCAGATCGTCACCGGGCTCGCGCTGTTTGCGCTCGACCAACTCGTAGAGATAGCCGCGCAGCGCCACCTGCGTCGAGAACGCCTCCTCGGCCGAAATCTCCTGTGACAGTGAGGTCAGCGTCCACTGCCGCAGCTGCGCCCGCTCCGATTCCGGTACGCCGAACAGCTCGCTGATCACCGCCATCGGCAGCGCGTCGCAGAACGCCGGCACCAAATCGACCGTATCCCCCGCGGCCGCCACACCGTCGAGCAGGCCGTCGATGATCGCCTGGATCCGCGGCTCCAGATCCCGGACCCGAGCCGGAGTGAAACCCTTCCCGACCAGGCCACGCAGTCGTCGATGGTCCGCACCGTCCTTGGTCGACAGATGATCGCCCTGCACGATCGCCCGGAACGGCCAGTCCTCGGGGATCGAGCCGTCGTAGAGGGCGGGCCAGTGTTTCGGATCCCGGGCGAAGGTCTTGTTGTCGCCGGCGAGGATCTCCTCGACCGCCCGGTGGGAGAGCGCGAGGTAGGCCGGAACCCCGCCTGGGAAATCGACTTCGACCACCGGAGCGGTCTTGCGTAGGCGGAGGCAGGTATCGAGGGGACGTTCGTTCGCATCGGGAAAAGCAGGTCGGTTCGTCATCACGGAACCCTTCGACTGTCGACGTGCCTGCGCACGCGAGGGATGAGACCTGTTGCCCGCGAGATCATCTCAGAATCGCGGTGCCGCGGGAGCCGGTCGAGCACCACTGGTGGGGAGAGTCGATTCCCTCGGCTCGGGTCGCGCGCGACGACGCGGCGGCGCTTCCGAATTAGAACGTGTTCTATATTCGAGGCGACCGTTCCGGCGATACTCGGGAGTTGACGACATGTACAAGTGGTCCGACGAAGATCTGATGCTTCGCGACGCCGTGCGCGGCTTCATCAAGAAGGAGATCGAACCGCATGTCGACCGGCTCGAGAGCGGGGCATTGCCGCCGTTCGACATCATCCGCAAGCTGTATGCCACCTTCGGCCTCGACGAGATGGCGCGCGAGGGGCTGGCGAAATCGCTGGCCCGCGAGGAAGCCGGCATGCCGGGGAAGTCCGGCGGTTTCAGCGGATCCGGCAGTATGGGCGTCATCCTCAACAGCGAGCTGGCCGGAGTGAGCCTGGGCCTCGTCGCGTCGATGGGCGTGAGCCTCGGCCTGGCCGTCGGCACCATTCGCAGCCGCGGCACCCTCGCGCAGAAGAAGCGCTGGCTGCCGGAGCTGGTGACGTTCGAGAAGGTCGGCGCCTGGGCGATCACCGAACCCGATTCCGGCTCCGACGCATTCGGCGGTATGAAGTCCTACGTTCGCCGCGACGGCGAGGACTACATCCTCAACGGCCGCAAGACCTTCATCACCAACGGTCCGTACGCCGACGTGACCGTCGTCTACGCCAAACTCGACGAGGAGGACGGCACCGATCGCCGCGACCGCAAGGTGCTGACGTTCGTCCTCGACAAGGGCATGCCCGGTTTCGTGCAGAGCGCGCCGTTCAAGAAGATGGGCATGAATTCGTCCCCCACCGGCGAATTGGTCTTCGACAACGTCCGCCTGACCCCCGACCGCCTGCTCGGCGAAACCGAGAACCCCGCCAAGGGCGACGGCAAGGACAGCGCCAAGGAATCCTTCGCGGCCGAACGCATCGGCATCGCCTCCCTGGCGCTGGGCATCATCAACGAATGTCACCGGCTCTGTGTCGATTACGCGAAATCGCGCACGCTGTGGGGTAAGGAGATCGGCCACTTCCAGCTCATCCAGCTCAAGCTCGCCGAAATCGAAGTGGCCCGGATCAACGTGCAGAACATGGTCTTCAACGCCATCGAACGCACCGCCGCCGGCGAATCCGTCTCCCTCGCCGAAGCGTCCGCCATGAAGCTCTACTCCTCCCGCGCCGCCACCGAGGTCGCCATGGAGGCCGTCCAGCTGTTCGGCGGCAACGGCTACATGTCCGAGTACAAGGTGGAACAGCTTGCCCGCGACGCGAAGTCGCTGATGATCTACGCCGGCAGCAACGAAATCCAGGTCACACACATCGCGAAGGGCCTGTTGAACGCGTGACCCGCGGGCCCCTGCCGCACCACCGGCAGGGGCCTGGGATCGGTAGCGCCCGGCTTCGGCGCAGGACTTTTCGTGCAAACCTCGGCGAGAATGCGAGAAAACGGGCTGTTGCAGAATGCGAGCGGGTTTCCGCCATGACTTGGGTCACAGGTCCAGCTGGGCGGCAGAGGCAATATCGCGTCCCGAGGAAGGTCGTTTGGTCACCTGATGTGACGTCACTATCGAGCCTTCGGCACATTCTGCAACAGCCCGAAAACCGCCCGATCGGGCGCGGTTTGCACGATCAGTTCGCCGGCGGGCCACGGGTCCGGTCCGCGTGGGCCGGCCCTCCGCGTCAGATGCGCTGGTCCGCGAGCTGCAACACCAGGCAGGCGACGGCCAGGGGCAGGAACAGTCCCGCGGCCAGATAGAAGGTCTGCGCATAGTCGGCGACGCGGATGTGGGTATAGGCCGCGCAGACGAAGTAGAGCACCAGGCCGATCGCGGCGGCCGTACCTACGTACGGCACCCCGAGCACACCCAGCAGCAGCCCGGCCGCACCGGCGAGTTTCAAGGTTCCGATCGGGAAGGTGAGCCACGACTGCGGGATTCCGGCGGTCTCCATCGCGGGCGCCAACGTAGCCATGACCGGGGCGAATCTGGTGACGGCGGCGACCCCGGAGAAGGTGTTGGCGGCGATGGTGACGAGCATGACGGTCAGATAGGCGACGAACATCGGAGCCTCGCTCGGTCGAGAACTAATATGATTTCCCAATTATATCGTTCTCGTACGATATGCGATAGAGTGGATCCGGACCCGAGCGGCCGGGTGTTCTGCGCTGCGCATCGCGGGAGACCCGCAGTGGTCCTAGGGGCCATGATCAGGCTCGCCGGGCCGATCTTCAGCGACTCCGGCGAGAAGCGGGTTCGGGTCCAGGCAGCCGAGACGGCTCCCGGCTGCCTGGTCGAACCGTCGCTCAATGAGAGTCGCGAGCAGCCTGTTCGATCACCCCGGCCACCACATCGGGGTGCGAGACCGCGACGGAATGCGATGCGGCTATCTCGGTGACGTGGGCGTGGGCGCGTTCGGCCATGAACCGCTGCGCCGCGACCGGGATGTTCTTGTCCGCGGTCGTGATCACATCCCAGCTGGGCTTCTCGGTCCATGCGGCGACCGTGGCCTTCTCCTCGAGCGCGGACTGTGCGATCGGCCGCTGCGTCGCCGCCATCAGGGCGGCGCGGTCCGGGGCGACGTCGGCGGCGAACTGGTCGCGGAACTTGTCCTGCTGGATGTAGAGGTCGGTGCCGGGGCTGCCGTCGTTGTTCGTGACCGGCACCGGATTCACTGTGCCCGGCAAAGTGGAGCCCGGGAACTGATTCGTCAGCCCGAGTGCTGTCTCCCCCGGCGCCGGCAGGAACGCCGCCACATAGACCAGGCCCTTGACCTGATCGTTCCCGGCACCCGCCGCGCTGATCACCGAACCACCGTAGGAGTGTCCGACCAGG
The DNA here is from genome assembly GCF_001612845.1 of Nocardia elegans NBRC 108235. Classification (GTDB taxonomy): domain Bacteria; phylum Actinomycetota; class Actinomycetes; order Mycobacteriales; family Mycobacteriaceae; genus Nocardia; species Nocardia nova. The sequence goes on from NZ_BDBF01000002.1 coordinate 89,856, forward strand.
ATCACCGGCCCGTTGATATGGCTGATCAAGCCACGCAAACCGGTGGCGTCCGCGGCGGGCCCGCGCAGCGGATTCGCCGCGGCGACAACCGGATAATGGTCACTGCGCAACTTCTCGATGACACCGCCCCAACTGGACGCGTCCGCGAACGCGCCGTGCTCCAGCACGATCGTCGGCTTCGGCGCATCCTCGCCGGGACCGGCCTGGGATGTCGTTTCGGCAGCACAGGCGACGGCCACGCTCCCCGCGACGGCAACCGCCGCGACTGCCGAAACCGTCCGGACAACGCGCCGCCGCGTGCGGCCACGTCCGACTACGACCATGTGATTTCGCCCTTCGAACAAGTGGTGCGGATACGGGATCCACTGTGCGAGGCGCGCCCGTCGCCAGGCATCCGTCATATGACGCTGCCGGCGACGTAATCGGAGCCGACGCGAGCGATTACGTCGTCATCAGCGTCATGCGACGGATGTCGCGACCGGATCCTCGGACGACAGTGAAGTTCTGTTCGTTCCCAACTGAGGAGAATCCGATGAGCACCCTTGCCGTCACGAAAACCGAACGCGCCGCCCTGATTCGGCTGTACCTCGGCCGCGGCGTACTCGCCGTCGCATGGGCGGCCGTCTTCGCCACAGCACACGAAACCCTCGACGCCCTCGCCGTCGGCCTCCTGGTCGCCTATCCGTTGCTCGACGCCGTTTCCTCGCTGATCGACTACAAGGCGACCGACGCCGGCCCCGAACGCCGCGTCACCGCCTTCAATGCCACCCTGAGCACGCTGGCCGCCGTCGCGGCCGGGACCGCCGCCATCACCGGCGGCGCCGCCGCAACCCTCGCCACCTTCGGCGCATGGGCGGTCCTGTCCGGTGCGGCCCAGGTCGCCGTCGGCCTGTACCGTCGCGGCGCCGAGCTGGGCAAACAGTGGCCGATGCTCATCGCCGGCGGCTTGTCGTTCCTGGTCGGACTGTTCTACATCGGCCAATCCCTCGGTGAGGCACCGAGGCTGGACGTACTGTCGGTATACGCGACGGGCGGAGGCGTGTTCTTCATCGTCCAGGCCGGACTGCTGGCCTGGAAGGGACGTTCGACTTCGCTTGTCGCCGGATGATCGTCCGCGACAGCGGCCACACCCTCGCCCACGTATCCGCAGCCGACACCCCGGATACGTGGGGAGTCGCGCGCTCGGGTGCGGACGCAGAGATCTTGCACGGCGCCGCGGATCGTCAGCGCGTTCCGGCGCACCAACGAGCCGCAGGCGTAGTGCGGTGGACGCTCCTATCTGCGGCTTCTGCGTCTGCGTCGAATCACCTGCGCGGCCTCCTCGACGCATGCATCGAGGTACCTGTTCACATCGGCGGCGGCATATCGCAACACGAACCACCCGGCGTCCAACAGCGCGTTCTGACGCCGCCGATCGCGACGGAACGTCAGGGAATCACTGTGGAATTCACGACCGTCGATCTCGATGATCGTTCGCGACCGTTCATCGACGAGGTCACCGACGTACTGTCCGATCGGCTGATTCGGCAGCAGATGAAGACCGCGCCGTGCCAGCGCGCGAGCGAACAACCGTTCCGGCTCCGAGGCGGCATCGAATGCGGCGCAACGCAATTGCGCGCGCAAATGCGGCGAGCCGTACTGGCCGGTGGTCAGGCCCGACAACGCGGGTGCCACCGCGCGGGCATGATTGTCGACCATGCGGCCCGCCTCGGCGTCCGGCAGGATCGGCACACAATCGAGCAACGTGCGAGCCCGGGTGGTTACGGGTAGCCCCCAGACCTCATCGATCGAATCGGATCGTAATTCGCGGCGGCTCAACCGAAGCCACGCGGGTGTAGCTCGATACCGGCCCCGGGGCACAGTCGCTTCGACCGATTCGGGTTCCGGCAACATATCCCACAGCCACGCCGCGGTGCGATGACTCAACACCGCCTCACAAGCTCGCCGACCTCGCCGCAAGCTGGGAACAGCGGGCCGCTGCGCCGGCCGCAATCGCTCACAGACGGGACCTCGATCAGGCCGTTCGTCTCCTCGCTCATCCGGTGGGGGAACCGCCTGGCGGCGGTGTGCGTCATATAGCTCGGACCGATCTGTGTCCGGCCGGCGATCCAGGGGAATCAGTGCGGCGATATCTAGACAAGGCCAACCCGAAAACACAGATTTCGCGCCCGTGACCGTCGCCGGTCGAAGCGGTCAACAGTTCCGAGTCAATGGCACCACGCGAGATCTGAAGTGCGACATCATTTTTCCGAACAAGCAAGGGATCGTGCAGATCACATTGCTCGGTTGGCCCGGCAACGACACTCCCCATCGCAGACCCTTGCGGAAAACTCACAGAGGTGGCCGGGCAGCTGGTTCCGGAGCTGCCTGAATAGCCGAGGGGGACAGCGGCAATGAGTGAAGACCTGGAGGGGCCGCGCCGACGCGCGTCCGTCACGACCTCAGTACCTTCCGGCGCCTCCCTCGGATTCCCAGCGCTGCTCGCGGACATCGGTTTCCGCGTCACCGCTACGTGCGGTCATCGCCACGAGGTCGGCGACGGTCGCGGTGCAGGTCGGGTCTGCGGCCGCGCTCATGGCGGCGCGGGCGAGTTCGCCGTTCGTGCGGGGCGGGACGATCAGCAACGCGATGGCCCGACCCCCGCTTCCCAGCAAGCCGATCGTATGCGCCGTGCGGTGCCGATAGCCGTCGAGCCGCACTCGATGCTCCGCGGTATTGAACGCCTTCGGCGCGTTGGACCATTCGCCGAGGCAGTAGACCATGCGATAGATCGCGCCGAATCCGGGTTCGAACGTCGCCAGCAGAGCCGGAAGTTCGGCTACGAGATCGTCCCCGTACGGCCACCATGCCCCGTCCAGGCCGCGGGATTCGTCTGCGTCGATCGTGTATCGCAGGCGCAGCGGTGGGCGGCGCGGCGGCTGGGTCGAGGTGGATTGCAGCATCATTGTCGATTCTCCGATCTCGGTCGCGGCGCGACCGGTGCAATGGCCGCGAGGCCGGTGAGCAGAATGTCGAGGCCCCGTTCGAGCTCGGTGCCACCGTCGTAGGAGGCCAGGTCCGAGGCGACGCCGCGAAGCCGCGGGAACTCGGCAGGCGGTAGGCGTTGCAGCCCGATCCGCAGCAGGTCGGTGGCTTCGCCGGGCTTCTCGATGAGCTCCTGGAACTCGTCCAGCAGGTGACCGTAGAGAAATCCGAACAGGGCGCGAGAGATACGCAAGGCGTCCGCACCACTGAATTCGGCTCGGGCGAGCAGCTCCAGAATATGTTCCAGGGGCCGGAGACTGCCCAGGGGGCGCAGCCCGAAGGGGGTCACCAGCGGCCTGGTGACCAAAAGCGGTACCACGTTGGGGTGCGCCACGGCCAAGCGCCGGAAATCACGTGCGACAGCGCGGATTTGGTGCCGCCAGTCGGGATCGTCGGTGTCGACGACCAGTTGGTCGAGCACGACCTCGGTGACGCCGTCGAGGAGTGCCGCTTTGGAGGCGGTGTGGCGGTACAGCACCATCGGATCACGGTCGAGAGCCTGGCCGAGGCGGCGCATCGAAAGCCGGCCGGCGCTGTCGCGGTCGACGATCTCGAGGGCGGCGGCCAGGATCGTGGCGCGGGTCATCGGGCGCTCGGAGGGGCCTGCTCGCGGGTCGTTCATCGGATTCGCCGGCTTTCATCGGACCCCCCCTACGCTGTAAGTCTACGCCGTAGACTGACGTTGTAGAAGGGTCTAGGCTGGAGTCGACCGACCGACTTCGGCCGTTCGATGGGCACGCCATCGCCGGCGATGACGGTCGATGATCCCCTGGACGACGACACGGACTGCGCACCACGCCCCGGAACATACCGCCAGTGGAACGAAAGAGTCAGCGATACAACGCATGTGACCGCGCTGAGGACACATCGTCGACTGATTCGCAGAATCGGCCCACTGCGGCCGAGACAGGAGCGTCGAATGACGCGGCACGACAACAGCATCCGCAGCGCGAAGCGATGATCATCGTCCTGCCCCTGCTCGCCGGTATAGCGATCGGAGCGGTCGTTACGGCCGTCGTCGATCGGCGGCGCTGCAATGCACATCATTCGGATCGCCGACCGAACCCCGCACGGCGCGAAGATACGGCGATCAGCCGCGATCTGAACGAAAACGCCGGTGGCTCGAGACATATCCGCACCCACCCCAGTTGGCGTGATCGGCTCGAACAACCGCACACCACCGGGCAAACCAACCGATTCGAGGAATCGTCATGATCGTCATCTTCGGACTCGTCGTTCTGGTCGCCGCCGTAATCATCGGTGTCGTAGGAGTATTCGCCAACAGCGGCAACGGCCATGTCCTGACCGACGACTTCGCGGCATTCGGCTATCACGTCACCGGATCCACCGGCGTGCTGTTCCTCTACGGCATGGTCGTCGGCGCCGTCGCGCTCGCCGGACTGGGCCTGCTACTCGCCGGCGCCCGCCGCACCGCCCGTCGCGGACGCGCCGCCCGCGACGAACTCCATTCCACCCGGCCGGAAACACCCGTTTACTACAGCCACACCGGCACAACCAGCGCGACAACCGAACCCGCCGAGGTCACCGAGCAACGCGCCCCCGGCCACCGGACCTCGGCCCCCCGGCGCGGTATGGGAAGGATGTTCGGACGCCGCCCGGCGGTTCACTGACCGCCGCCGCACCCGATTCGCAGGCCACGAACCCTATCCACCTGCACCTTCTCGGTGCCCCCGGTCGGATTCGAACCGACACTGTGCGGATTTTAAGTCCGCTGCCTCTGCCAATTGGGCTACGGGGGCGGCTGGGATAGCGTACCTAAGTCGTACGTCCGTCTCGGAATTGTCCGGGGATTTGCTCAGTGCACGCCTTCCATCAAGCGGCTGACCTGCGGGGCTAGGAAGTAAACGACGATTCCCACTGCGATCGCGACCAGGCCGGTGATGCCGAAGTAGGCGACTTCGTGGCTGGTGTCGTAGAACTCGGACAGGACGCCGGACATCGAGGTGCCGATGCCGACGGAGAAGAAGTAAAGGGCCATCATCTGGGCTCGGAAGGCCTCGGGGGCGAGCTGAGTGGTAACCGCGAGGCCGATCGGGGACAGCAGCAGTTCGGAGACGGCGAAGCCGGCCAGGATCACGAAGACGAGCAGGGCGGGAACGGTTTTGTCCTCGAAGCCGGCCAGGGGGACGAACAGGAGGAACGATGCGCCCATCCCCATCACGCCGTAGGCGAACTTTCGGGGCGTGGTGGGGGCTCTGGTGCCCAGGCGGGTCCACATCAGCGCGAACAAGGGCGACAGCACGATGACCCAGATCGGTTCCTCCGAGCCGATCCAGCTCGCCGGTGCGGTCCAGCCGAACAGCGTCCAGTTCATCCGCTCGTCGGAGTAGACGGCCAGCACCGTGAAGATCTGCTGGAACAGCGACCAGAACACCGCGTTGGCGATGAACAGCGGTATGAAGGCCCGCACTCGGACTCGTTCCACCGCAACCACTTTCGGACTGGTCAACATCAATCCGAAATAGAGTATCGATACCGCCGCGATCACGCCGGTGGTTACCCACGACAGATTCGACAACCGGACCAGCCCGGTCCACATCGCGATGGCGACCACCACCCCGAGGACCAGCACGAAGGCGATCACCTTCCCGATCTGGCTGCGCGGCAACGGGTTCGGCACTTCCCGCCCGTGGGTACCCAGATTGCGCCGGAAGATCACGTACTGGGTGAGTCCGAGCGCCATGCCGACCGCCGCCGCCCCGAATCCGTAATGGAATCCGAGGTGGGTCTGCAGCAGCCCGGTGATCAGCGGGCCGACGAACGCGCCCAGATTCACGCCGAGATAGAACAGCGTGAAACCGCCGTCGGCACGCGGGTCACCCTTCTCGTAGAGCGTGCCCAGCAGTGAGGACGCGTTGGCCTTCAACGCCCCGGAACCGAGCGCGACGAGCACCAACCCCACACCCACCCCGGTCAATCCCGGCAGCACCGCCAGCGCGATATGCCCGGCCATCACGACCACGCCGCCGTAGAAGACGGTCCGCTCCATCCCGAGCACCCGGTCGGCCAGCCAGCCGCCGAGCACGGTCGACAGATACACCAGCCCGCCGTACGCGCCGACGATGCCCGTCGCGGTGGATTTCTCCAGCCCCAGCCCGCCCTCGGTCAGCGAGTAGTACAGGTAGTACCCGAGGATGGTGAGCATGCCGTAGAACGAAAACCGTTCCCACAGCTCCACTCCGAACAAATTGACCAGCCCGATGGGATGGCCGAATATCGTGCGTGTCTCCGGCGACGCCTGCTCTCCCGGGACGGGTTCCACCCTGCTCATGAGACGCAATTGTCCAGCAACGGGGGACGCCGCTCGCCCAAAACGCCGATCACGCGGGATGTCGCGGACCGCCCCTCAGCGGTGCTGCCCCCGCGCCGCCCCCTCAGGCGATCGACAGCGCGATCCCGTCGAGGATGTCGTGCTCGCTCACGATCAGCTCGGAGATCCCCGCCCGGCGCGCCAGCTCGTCGGCCAGCACCTCGGTAATCACCGCACCGCCGCCGATCACGTCGACTCGGCCCGGATGCATGGGACCGAGAGCGGCGCGTTCGTCGTGGTTCATCCCGATCAGGCGGTGACAGACCGCGCGGAGCTGATCGAACGTGAGACGGGTCAGATGCACCCGATCCGAATCGTATTCGGGCAGGTCCAGCGCGACCGCGGCGATCGTGGTCATGGTGCCGGCCACACCGACCCAGGTGCGGGCGCGTTCGACCGGAACCACGCCGAAGGCCTGGGCCAGCTGCTGTGAGGCGATGAATCGCGCGGAAGCGACCTCCTCGCCGGTCGGCGGATTACCGTGCAGGCAGCGTTCGGTGATCCGCACACAGCCGATGTCGGCCGAGTAGGCCTCCTGCACGCCGGAACTGTCGCCGAGCACCACCTCGGTGGACCCGCCACCGAGATCGACGACCACGAACGGCCCTTCCGCACTGGACAATTCGCCGACCGCGCCCGCGAACGAGAGCCGCGCCTCCTCGTCGCCGGTGATCACCTCGGCCTGGGCGCCCGGCACGGCGCGGCCCAGTTCCACCCCGGTCATGGTGAAGAAATCGTCGCGATTGCGCGCGTCGCGGGTGGCGCTGGTGGCGACCATGCGCACCCGGCTCACCCCGGCGTCGACCATGCGGTCGACATAATCGTGCAGGGCGACGCGGGTGCGTTCGATCGCCTCCGGATTCAGTTCCCCCGTGGCGTCGACACCCTTGCCGAGTCGCACGATCCGCATTTCGCGGTGCACGTCGGTGAGGTGGCCGTCCGCGCCGACATCGGCGATCAGGAGCCGGATGGAATTGGTGCCGCAGTCGACGGCGGCAACCCGGTCACTCATCGCTGTCTCCCGCATCGGTATTCGGTTGATACTGCTCGTATTTCGGCCAGTCCTGCGGAATCGCCGTGCCGCGCAGTCCGGTATCGGCCGCGAGCGCGACCGCCTCGTCGCCGAGCGGATTCAGCCCCGGGCCCTTGGCCAGTGCGTGCGCGATCAGCACGTGCAGGCATTTGACCCGCTCGGGCATCCCACCGCCGCTGAAATCCGTTCCCAGCGACTCGATTTCGTCGCGTTCGGACAGGTAGCTCTCGTGCGCGACGCGGTAGGCGGCGGCCAGTTCCGGGTCGGCGGCCAGGCGCTCGGTCATCCCGCGCATCAGCCCGGCGGCCTCCTGCCGGCTCGCCTCGGCGGTCAGGCGCGGATCGGTGAGGTAGTAGAGCGTGGGGAACGGGGTGCCGTCGGGCAGGCGCGGCGCGGTCTTCACGACCGCCGGTTGGCCGTCGGGCGTGCGATAGGCGATCGCGAGCACCCCGCGTGGCTCCCGGCCGAGCTGGCGGGCCACGATCTCGAGATCCGCCGCGGCGGGCGCACCCCGCTCGGCACGCGCCTCGCCGGACGAGGGCTCGGGCGTAGCGGGGTCGGTCAACGGGGTTCTCCTTCGGGCGGGGGTGGTGGCGGCGGGGGTGGTGGCGGTGGCGGCGCCTCGGTGGTGGACTGCGGCTCGGACATACTGCGCCACAGCTGGGTGTACCAGGGATCGGGGCGGCGCGCCTGGCTCGTCGGCACCGGCACCGCGGGCTGCTCGATACCGGGCACCTGCACGATGTAGGCGGTGTCGCCGGGCATCACCAGCCGCAGCCGGTCGCGCGCCTCGGAGCGGATGTAGGCGGGGTCTTGCTGTTGCGCGCGGCGGTCGCGCAACCGGGTCAGATCGTTTTCCAGATCGCGGCGCTGTTCGGCCAATTGCACCGATTCCGAACGCTGGCTGAAATAGGTGCGCATCGGCACGGCGAGGGTCAGCGCGAGCGCGCACAGCACCGCCGCCAAGATGACCGCGCGCCCGGTGGACAGCCCCAGAATCCGGTGATCGTGGCGATCCTCGGACTTCTTCGACTTCGCGCGCGTGGTGCGCGGTTCGGATTTCGCGCCGGCGGAACGTCGTTGCGCGGCCCGTTTGCCGGCGGACGTGCGCGTGGAGCCGTTCGCGGCTCGTTCGGGGCGGGGCGAGCGCGTCGAGCGGCGGTCACCGCGTCCTGCCGGACTGGTGCCGCGCGCCCGTCGCTCCGTCATCCCCACACCTCGAAATCGCCTGCCTCCATAGCGGCGCTGCGATTCGACCGCACAGCGCAACGGTTTCGCGCGGTGACCGGCCGCGGTATCGACCGGCCCCGCACGCCACACCCGTTGTCGAGGCTACTACCCCTCGAAGACGAACCGGGGGAATGCGACGTCACCGGCGTAGCGAGCCGAATCACCGAGCGCGTCCTCGATGCGCAGCAGCTGGTTGTACTTGGCGACGCGTTCGCTGCGGGCGGGAGCACCGGTCTTGATCTGACCGCTGCCGACCGCGACCGCCAGATCGGCGATGGTGGTGTCCTCGGTCTCGCCCGAGCGGTGGCTCATCATGGACTTGTAGCCGTTGCGGTGGGCCAGCTCGACCGCGTCCAGCGTCTCGGTGAGGGTGCCGATCTGGTTGACCTTCACCAGCAGCGCGTTGGCGGCGCCCTTGGCGATGCCGTCCTCGAGCCGCTCCGGGTTGGTGACGAACAGGTCGTCACCGACGAGCTGGATCTTGTCGCCGATCAGGTCGGTCAGCGCGACCCAGCCGTCCCAGTCGTCCTCCGACAGCGGGTCCTCGATCGAGACCAGCGGGTACGCGCCCAGCAGGTCGTTGTAGAACTCGGCCATCTGCTCTGCGGTGCGCTCGGTGCCCTCGAACTTGTAGCCCGTTCCGGCGGTGTAGAACTCGGTCGCGGCCACATCGAGAGCCAGCGCGACATCGCTGCCGAGGTTGTAGCCGGCCTTGCCGATCGCCGAGGCGATCAGGTCCAGCGCCTCGCGGGTGCCGCCGGCCAGATCCGGGGCGAAACCGCCCTCGTCGCCGAGCCCGGTGGACAGGCCCTTGGACTTCAGCTCGGCCTTGAGGGCGTGGTAGACCTCCGCACCCCAGCGCAGCGCCTCACGGAAGGTGGGCGCGCCGATCGGGGCGATCATGAATTCCTGCACGTCGACACTGGTGTCGGCGTGGGCGCCACCGTTGAGGATGTTCATCATGGGCACCGGCAGCACATGCGCGTTCGGCCCGCCCAGGTAGCGGAACAGTTCCAGGCCCGAGGATTCGGCGGCCGCGCGGGCCACCGCCAGCGATACACCCAGCAGGGCGTTGGCGCCCAGGCGGGACTTGTCCGGGGTGCCGTCCAGATCAAGCAGCACCTGGTCGACGGTGCGCTGCTCGACCGCGTCCAGGCCGATCACGGCCGGTGCGATCTCGTCCAGCACGCCCTCGACGGCCTTGCGGACACCCTTGCCGCCGTAGCGGTCGCCGCCGTCGCGCAGCTCCACGGCCTCGTGCTCGCCGGTGGAGGCACCGGACGGCACCGCCGCGCGGGTCAGCGTGCCGTCGTCGAGAGCGATCTCGACCTCGACGGTGGGGTTACCGCGTGAATCCAGGATCTCGCGAGCTCCGACCTGTTCGATGATGGCCACGAAACGACACTCCTTCGGCTGCTGGCAATCAATTCAGGGGCCCTGCCCACCGCCGTCCATGAGCAGGTCGCACGGCGGGCCCGTGCGCTTGCGAGCCTAATGGGTACGGCCCGGACCGCACGACACCGGTGGGCACGCGGTCCCGGTCGTTCACGCATGCAAGGAGTAGCCGCCGGGTTCGAAGGTCCGCGCCGCACCAGCGTCAGGCCGGCGCGCGGCGCTCAAGCGCGGCGGCCGACGCTGTATGCCGCCGCCTTCGTCCGCACGGTCGCCATATAGGTAGCGGACTGGTTGTAGGTCAGCACCGCCTTCTGCCAGCCCTCCGCGGTGCGGAGATCGCCGCCGCTGGCGCACAGGTAGCGCGCGGCGGTCAGCGAGGCGTCATCGATGCTGTCCGGATCCGCGCGGCCGTCCCCGTTGGCGTCCACACCCCAGTGCTGCCAGGTTTCGGGCAGGAATTGGAACGGCCCCTCGGCGCGCACGTAGACCGGGGCGCCGGCGCGTGCGGTGGCCGCGTCGTCGAGAATCCTTGCGACACCGGGTGATCCGTCCAAGGGGATGCCGCGGATCGGCGGGCGGACCTCGCCGTCGGCATCCAGCTCGGAACCGCCGTGGCGGCCGTGCTTGCTCTCCACCCGCGCGATGCCCGCGATCGTGGTCCAGCCGATTCCGCAGTCGGGACGCGAACGAGCCATGACCTCGGCCGCGTATCCGTACGCCTCGAGCGCGACCGTGGGGATGCCGAGCGCGTCCGACTGTGCTTGCGCCCAGCCACGCAACTGTTCGGCACTGCGACCGGGCGCATCGAGGTCGATCGGCGGAACCGGGGCGCCCGCACCGGGCGGAATTCCGTCCGGAATCGGGGGCAGGTTGTCGGTTCCCGCACATCCGGACAGCAGCGCGACCGCCGCGGCGGCGGCGAACGCGAGGGGCCGGAATCCGGGGATGGTCGAACGCACGTTTCCATCATCCAGATTCGCGCGCGGATGGCACGCACCGTGACGGCGCACTCGACCCGGCCCGGCATACGATCAGCTACCTCTCCCCGCCGCCGCTCATATCGAAACGCTATGTTCAATGGCGCACTTTAGGTAAGCCTTGCTTAAGATCAACGGAGCGACTAACTTCGCATTCCGAGTCTTCACCACCTGCTTCATCCCCATTGCGAGGAAGGGAACTCCTGGTGAAAAACGTTCTCCGCGAACGTAAGACACCCCAACACGAAGAAACCGAACCGATCGACCGCCGTACGCTCGCCCCCGAAGCCGCGGCGGCCGTGTTCTGTTCGGCCGAAGAGATCGCGATCACACTCCACCGCACACCCGGTGGTTCCGCGCCGATCCGCCGCACCCTCTCCGATCCGGCACTGATCCGGCTCGTGGACGCCCGCGCCGCCGAACTTCCGGCCGCGGTGCGCACCGCCCTGCGACCGCCCGACACCCCCGCCGGTGCGGCGATCATCAGTCGCCTGCCGGTGCGTGACGACGAGCTCGGCCCGACGCCGCCCGACTGGACCCATGCCGCCGAACCGGCGTGCCCGGAGTCGTTTCGCCTGGATATCGCCCTGTTGCTGCTCGCCCGCTGCGCCGGCGAACCCTTCGGCTGGCAGGGCCAGCAGGGTGGGCGGCTGGTCAACAACATCCTGCCCACACCCGGCCACGAACACGAACAGTCCGGCGCCAGCAGCACCACGCTCCTGAGCCCGCACACCGAGGACGCTTTCCACCCCGAGCGCGCACATCTGCTGTTGCTCGGCTGTCTGCGCAATCCCGATCGGGTGGGTACCACCATCTCCTCGGTCCGCCAGGTGAATCTGGATGCGGACGGGCGTCGGCTGCTCGCCGAACCGACACTGCCGATCCTGCCCGACGTCTCCTACGGCGAGGATTTCGGCGAGCACCGCCCCGCCCCCGTGGCCACCGTCGCCGCCGGTGACGGCGGACCGACCCTGCGCTACGACCCCGCCTACACCCCGCTCGACGACGCGGGGGCCGAATACCGTTGCGCCTACGCCCATCTCGGCACCGAATTGGAACGAGTCTGTCACCGTGCGGTGTTGGAGCCGGGGGAGTTGCTGCTGATGGACAATGATGTCGTCGTGCACGGCCGGGTTCCGTTCACGCCCCGATACGACGGGACCGACCGCTGGCTCAAGCGGGTCAACATCCGGCTGGCACGCCGCCGCGCACCGGCCGAGTCCGGCGAAAGCGGATACGGACAGCGAACGGTGCGGCCGTTCGCGCCGAATCTCTGTGCGGCACCGAATATCTCGCCCCGATGAACCGACCAGTGAACCGAGGAACGCAGTGAGCAGCCGCCCCACCCCGTTGCGCGTACTCAGCCGCAGCGATCTCGCCGATGTCCCGATCGCGCCCAACGAGGTGGTGCGCGCCGTCGAGGACGCCTATCTGGCCCTGGCACAGGGTGATTCGGACAACCCGCGCAAGCTCAGTGTGGCGCATCCGGACGGCTGGTCGGTGGCGTACGCGATGCTCGGGCGCGACGGCCGCCGCCGGGTGGTCGCGATGAAGACCTCGTACAAATTCGATCCGAGCCACGACCGCAGCACCAAGCGCTACTACACCACCATCACCCTCTACGACGACGCGACCGGCACCCCGATCGCGATGATGGACTGCGCGCGGGTCGGCGCGTTGCGCACACCGGCGGTGTCGGCGCTGCTGGTTCGCGAGACGGTGCGGCCGGGTGCGCGCAGCGTGCTGCTGATCGGCACCGGCACCCAGGGCCGAAACGCCCTGCCGCACTTGCTCGCCGCGAATCCGCAGTTGAACCGGCTGATGGTGTACGGCACCCATCCCGAGGGGCTGGAAGCGGTGGGCACCCACCTGCGCGCGCACGCGCCGCACCTGGATCTCGATGTGGTCGACGATCCGCGCGGCGCGGCGGCGACGGCCGATGTGGTGCTCGCGACCGCCGGGCCCGGGACGCAGGTCGCCCTCGAATCCGATGATCTGGCACCGGGTTCGGTGGCCGTGCTGGTCGGTTACGGACTGGCGCCGTCGACGCTCACCGACGCCGACCGCGTGGTGGCCACCAGCGCCGAACAGATGGCGCTGACCGGCACCGACATGGCGGGACCGGACGGGCGGCTGCGCTCGGTCGACGCCGAACTGCCCGCTATTCTGGGCCGCCGCGCGACCGCGCGCACCAGTGCCGACGAACGTCTGTTCGTCTACAACAGCGGCCTGGTCCTCACCGATATCGCCGTCGCGCACGCGCTGGCCGAACGCGCCATCGCCGAGGGCCGAGGCACGGAGGTGCCGCTGTGGGACTGACCGGGACGCACTCCCCTGGCGCTACGCGTTCGTCCCGGCCGACCGCGAACCGGACGACGATCCAGCCGCCCGCTACACCACGTGCGGGCCGACCGGCGACACCGCGGCGAGCGCGCCCATGGGGTATGCCCCCTGCGCGAACAACTTTCGGTGACTCGAAGCGGTCGTCGGCCTCGGAGACGACGCGGTGACCGCGAGCCGGAGTACGCAGGCGCCCAACGATACGTTGACCTCTACTTCGATCACGGCGCCGCCCCTCCCCGCTCACCGGGACGAGTGGGAGCGCCGACTGCTGGCCGACGCCCATCTGCTCGACGACATCGCCTACGCGATCGGCGGCCCGTTCCACGTGCTGTACCCGGAGCGAGTGGGTGTAAATATCGACGGCTTCCGCGAGCAGTTCCGGCGCCACGGGGTGGACGGCGCGATCTACTACGGCAAGAAGGCGAACAAGTCCGGAGCCGTGGTGCGGGTGTGCGCCGAACACGGCGCCGGCGTCGATGTCGCCAGCGTCGGCGAGCTGAGTTCGGCTCTGGCGAACGGCATCCGGGGTCATGATCTGGTGGTGACCGGACCGGCCAAATCCGATGAGCTGCTGTGGCTGGCCACCCGGCACGGCGCCCTGATCGCCGTCGACGACCCCGGCGAACTCGCCCGGCTCACCGACCTCGGCGCCACCGCCCGCGTGCTGCTGCGGGTACTCCCGCCGGATTCGACCAGCCGATTCGGCATGACCGACCTCGAGCTCGACACGGTGCTGCACCGCAGCGATCCAGCCCCGATCCGGGTGGAGGGGTTCAGCTTTCACCTCTCCGGCTACGACCCGATCGCCCGTGCGGAATTGGCGGCCGCGCTGGTCGACCGATGCCGGCACGCCCGCGCCCTCGGACATCCGGCCACCACCATTTCCCTCGGCGGCGGATTCGGCGTCGAGTACCTGCCGGACACGGCCTGGCGCGCCTTCACCGAGGCACACGGTCCGCACTGGTTCCACGCGGACAAGACGTTCGATTCGTATTACCCCTACCATCAGCGCCCCGCCGGATCGGCCGCGCTGGCGGCCGTACTCGACCACGGCGATCTGGCGAAAGTTCTGCGCGCCCATGCCATTCGGCTCGCCGTCGAGCCGGGGCGCGCACTGCTGGACCGCGCAGGCAGCACCGTGTTCCGCGTTCAGGGCGTCAAAACTCGCACGGCACAGTCGATTCCCTACCAGCTGCTCACCGTCGACGGCACCAGCCTGAGCCTGTCCGAGCAATGGTTCGACAGCGAATATCTGCCCGACCCGGTGCTGTGGCCGATGCGGCCGGGTGCGGTAACTCCGGCCTGCGTCGGCGCCGCGACCTGCCTGGAATCGGACATGCTGAGCTGGCGGCGCATTCCGCTGCCGCGTCCGGCCGTGGTCGGCGATCTGCTCGTCTACCCGAATACCGCCGGATATCAGATGGATTCGAACGAATCGTCGTTCCACGATCTCCCCATCCCGCCGAAGGTGCTGCTGTCGAGCAGCCCGGACGCGGATCCCGCGCAGCCGCCGGGGCTGCGCTGGGCGCTCGAACGATAGCCCCGTTTCCCCACCACACTCCCGAGGAGACTCGCATGCCCATCGTCACGCGCGTGACGGACCTGATCGGAAACACTCCCCTGTTCGAGTTGGCCGTCACCGACGGCGGCACCCGGTTGCTACTGAAGCTCGAACAGTGCAATCCGACCGGCGCGGCGAAGATCCGGATGGCCCGCGAAATGGTGCTCGATGCCGAACGACGGGGTTTGCTGAGAGATGGCGGACATATTATCGAGTCGACATCCGGGAATACCGGACTGGGACTGGCGGTGGTCGCGGCCGAACGCGGCTATCGATTCACCGCCGTCGTGGACCACCACGCCTGTAAGGACAAACTGCGCGCGATGCGAGCCATGGGTGCCGATCTCGTCTACGTCGCCGCCGAGGGCGACGACAGCCTGGCCACCTCCGCCCGGGAGGACCTGGCCGAGGCGATGGCGGCCGCACGGCCGGACGCCTACTTCACCGAACAGCACAACAACGAGGCCAATCCGGTCGGCTACTACGCCGTCGCCGAGGAGTTGCTGGCCGATCTCGAACATGTCGACATCCTGCTGTCCGCGGTCGGCACCGGCGGATCGCTGTTCGGCACCGCGCGGCGGCTGCGCGACCTGGGCCATCCCGCGCGGGTGATCGGGGTGGAACCGGTCGGATCGATCGCCTTCGGCGGGCCGGGCGGACCGTACTGGCAGTCCGGCACCGGCACCCCGCCCGGCGCGACCGTCGGGACGGCCGTGGACTATTCGCTGCTGGACGAGGGAGTCACCGTCTCGGACGTGGACGCCTTCGCCACCGCCCGCGCGGTCGCGCAGCGTTCCGGTCTGCTCATCGGCGGATCGGCGGGCGGCTCGGTGTACGTGGCACTGCAACGGCTCGAGGAATTCGAACCGGGTTCGACGATCGTCACCATCGTCTGCGACGGCGGCGAGAAGTACCTCGACACGGTCTTCGACGACGAATGGATGAGCGATCGCGATCTGCTCGATCGCACCGCCGAGCACGCGGTCACCGAACTGCTGGACCGCTACGCCCCCGGAGCCCCGGCCGCCTCCGAAGCACGAAATCTCGTGGGGGCTCGATGAATCCGGGCGATGCCCGGGAGGTTCGGGCATGACCGCCGCCACACCCCGCGGCGACGGACGCCGGCTGACGGCACTCGCGACGCCCATCGCGCTGACCCAACTGGCCCAGGTCGCGATCTCGACCACCAATATCGCGTTGATGGGCAGCCTCGGCGTCGACCAGGTGGCGGCCGGCGGGCTGGCGCTGGTGTTGTTCAACCAGATCCGCACCATGTGCGTCGGGTTGATCACCGCCAGTGGCAATCAGGTGGCAACCGTGGTGAGCCGGGCCGAGAAGCAGCACCGCGACCCCGAGCCCGAGATCCGCGATGTGGTCCGATCGAGCTTCCTCATCGCGACCGCGGCGGGGTTGCTCGGCGGTCTCATCCTGGTCGGCCTGGGCTGGTCGCTGCAGTGGCTCGGCCAGGCCGAGGCGGTGCTGGCCGCGGCCCGGCCGATGATGGTGGCGCTCGCCCCCGGCCTGCTGCCCTGCCTGTGGTTCCAGGTGTTGCGCCAGTACACCGTCGGCATGCAAAAGCCACAGGCACTGCTGGTGGTGACGCTCGGCTCGGTGGCCTTGAACGCGGTGGTCGCGCTGGCGCTGATCCACGGCTGGGCCGGACTGCCCGCCCTGGGACTGACCGGCGTCGGCGTGGCGTCCTCGGTCGTCTTCCTCGTCACCTTCGCGGTGTTCTGGGTGATGGTGCGCCGCGACGCCGCGCTGGGGCCGACGCTGCCGATGCGGATGTGGCCGGTACGCCGGCGAACGGTCACCGCGGAACTGCGGCTCGGCGCGCCGATCGCCCTCACCTACGGCTCCGAGGCCGGCATGTTCTCGGTGCTGGCCCTCGCGATGGGCACGCTCGGCCCGGCGGCGCTGGCCGCGCACAACGTGGTGTATCAGCTCGTCTACATCGTGTTCCAGGTCGCGGTGGGACTCTCGCACGGGGTCTCGATCCTGGTCAGCCGGGCCGTGGCCCGCGACGAGTTCCGCCGCGCCCAGAACCTGGCCGGGCTGGTGTTGCGGCAGGCGGCCGTGGTGGCCGCCGTGGTCGGCGTCCTGTACGTCGCGGCGCCCGATCTGGTGCTGCGTCCGTTCCTCACCGGCCGCGACGGCGCCTCCGTCGAGCTCGCGCACAGCCTGCTGCTGATCGCCGTCGTCCTGCAGTTCTTCGACGCCGCGCAGAACATCGGCAACGGCCTGCTGCGCGGGCTCGAGGACACCCGGGCCGGATTCCGGTTGTCGCTGGTGGGTTATTGGATCGTCGGACTGCCGACCGCATTGCTGCTCGCCTTCCCACTGGGCCTGGGCGCGAGCGGCGTGTGGTGGGGGCTGACCGCGGGCCTGGCCGCGACGGCCGTACTGATGCTGCGGCGATACTTCTCGCTGCTGCATCACCGCGAGGTCGCCGAACCCCGCCAATTGGCCGACAGCCTCAACTGATCCGTACGCACCCCTACCACCAGTGCGGTTCACCTCGGCGGCTCGCACCCCAGCAAGTAAGCGGCACAACGGTTTACACTGGGGTGCCAGTCGCGGCCGATGCCGCCGCGTGAGCCGACCGTGAGGTGACGAGATGGTAGCCAGTGCCGGAGAACGTCAGCAGCCCGCGACCGAGCATCCCGAACTGGACATCCTGCCCACCTGGCCGCTGGACACCATCGCCGTCCTGGTGACCACCGATCCGTCGCCGCACGCGATTCCCGTGAGCTGGCCGGTGCGCGCCGACGATCGGCGAATCCTGTTGAGCCTCAAGTTCGATCGTGGGTCGCTGGCCCGGCTGCGCAAACGTCCCGACGTCGCGCTGCTGATCCTCGGCGGCGGCAATGTGGCACTGTGCGCCCGCGGTCGCGCGCGGGTGATCGCCGATCCGATGCCCGGCGCCGAGGACTATGTGGCCGTCGCCATCGATGTCGAGGTGATCGACGACCACCGCCAGGGCGCGTTCGAGGTCGAGGCGGGCATCCAGCGCACGGTTCTCGACGAACCGGAACTCGAATACCTCCGCTCGCGTGTCGCCACCCTGCAGCAGATGGTCGACGCGAAGAATTGACGCCCATGATCGCCGCCTTCTCGGTCACCCCGCTCGGCACCGGCGCCGATGTGGGCCGCGCCGTAGCCGAAGCCGTCCGCATCGTCCGCGCCAGCGGGCTGCCGAACGAAACCAACGCCATGTTCACCACGCTCGAGGGGGAATGGGACGAGGTGATGGGGGTCATCAAGCAGGCCTCCGACGCCGTCCTCGCGGTCGCGCCGCGCTGCAGCCTGGTGATCAAGGCCGATATTCGTCCTGGAGTCACCGGCGCGTTGACCTCGAAGGTCGAGACCGTCGAACGCTATCTCGCGGAAGGCTCCTGACCACCCGACACGAACGAGCAGCGCCGCCGCGATCTCACCCGTGGCGCTGCCGGTCCCCCAGCGAGTCGGCGAAGGTTTCCCAGTGGGCGCGCCACTCGTCGGGACGCAGCGGCCCGCGTACGCCGCGGGTCCGCTCGGCCGCGTCCTCGGCGGCCCGGATTCGCGCCGCGAAGTCCAACGTGGCCTTGCGGAGCCGCTCCTCGGCACTTTCGGGTCCGCCCAGATGAATCGTCCGCAGCTCCTCCGGGACCAGATCCTCGGGTAATCCCGCCTTCGCGCTGCGCGAGCGAACCTTCTCCGCCAGCGCCAGCGCGGGTTGCGCCATCGCGATCCCGTCCAGGCAGGAGCGGCGCGCCTTCTCGGTGAGTTTACGTTCCTCCCAGGCCCTTTCCTGGGCGGCGACCTTCGCGGCCACATCCGCACCGGCGTCCACGACCGGATCCGACAGATGCGGACTGCGGTGCACCAGTTTCGCGACCAACGCCGCGGCCACATCGTCGACCGTGAATTCGCCTGCGGCCTGCGCGATCCGGGAATGGAACAGCACCTGCAGCAGCAGATCGCCGAGTTCCTCCTTGATGGTCTCGGCGTCGCCGTGCTGGATGGCGTCGAGGAGTTCGTAGGTCTCCTCCAGCAGATACGGCCGCAGCGAGTCGTGGGTCTGGGTGACCTCCCAACCACCGAAATCCCACAGCCGGTCCATGACCTCGACCGCCTCGGTCAGGCCGTGCGCGACCCGTGCGGAATCAGCCGCGGCGTCGCCGGTTCCGCCCGACGGGCGCTCGCCCTGGTCCTCGCTCACCCGACCGCGACCTCCGCGCCCATCGCGAGGTCGACCATGCCCTTCGGCTTGCCGTCGAGCGCCAGCAGCAGATCGGCGACGAACTGCAACAACTGCACATCACGCACCCGCGCCGCGCCGACGCTGTCCTCCACCCGCGGCAGCGGCAACTGCACGATGCCCGTGGTGGGCCGGTAGTTCGCACTCGGATACAGCCGCTTGAGCCGCATCTGCTTCGAATCGGGCAGCTGCAGCGGCGACACCTTCAACGTGGTGCCCGTGACACCGACCTCCTGGATGCCGTACTCGCGGCACAGCAGTCGCAACTTGGCGACCGACACCAACCGGCCGACCTCCACCGGCAGCGGGCCGTACCGGTCGACGAGCTCCTCCACCACGGCCGCGAGCGCCGAATCGTCCTGTGCCGCAGCAAGTTTGCGGTAGGCCTCCAGCCGTAGCCGGTCGCTGGCGATGTAGTCGGGCGGAATGTGCGCATCCACCGGCAGGTCGATCCGCACCTCCTTGACCTCTTCCTCGGTCGTGATCGGCCGGCCGTCGGCGGCGGCGCGATAGGCCTCCACCGCCTCACCGACCAGGCGCACGTAGAGATCGAAGCCGACCCCTGCGACATGTCCGGACTGTTCGGCGCCGAGAACGTTTCCGGCGCCGCGGATTTCGAGGTCCTTCATCGCCACGGCCATACCCGCGCCGAGATCGGAGTTCTGCGAGATGGTGGCCAGGCGGTCGTACGCCATTTCGGTGAGCGGCTTCTCGGCCGGGTACAGGAAGTAGGCGTATCCGCGTTCCCGGCTGCGCCCGACCCGGCCGCGCAGCTGGTGCAGCTGCGAAAGTCCCAGGGTGTCGGCCCGTTCGACGATCAGCGTATTGGCGTTGGAGATGTCCAGACCGGTTTCGATGATCGTGGTGCACACCAGCACGTCGAACTCGCGCTCCCAGAAGCCCTGCACGGTCTTCTCCAGCGTGTCCTCGTTCATCTGGCCGTGTGCCACCGCGACCCGCGCCTCGGGCACCAGATCGCGAATTCGCTTGGCGGCCTTGTCGATCGAGGAGACGCGGTTGTGCACGTAGAAGACCTGGCCGTCGCGCAGCAGTTCGCGGCGCACGGCAGCGGCCACCTGTTTGTCGTTGTAGCCGCCGACGTAGGTGAGGACGGGGTGGCGCTCCTCGGGCGGGGTGAGGATGGTCGACATCTCGCGAATCCCGGCCAGGCTCATCTCCAGGGTGCGCGGAATCGGCGTGGCCGACATGGTCAGCACGTCGACGTGGGTGCGCAGCGCCTTGATGTGTTCCTTGTGCTCGACGCCGAACCGCTGCTCCTCGTCGATGATCACGAGGCCGAGTTCCTTCCACCGCAGACCGGTCTGCAGCAGCCGGTGCGTGCCGACCACGATGTCGACCTCACCGGTGGCCATACCGTCGATCACCTCGCGCGATTCCGCCGGATCGGTGAAGCGGGACAGGCCCTTCACCGTGACCGGGAATCCGGCGACGCGTTCGGTGAAGGTCTGCAGATGTTGCTGTGCCAGCAGCGTTGTCGGCACCAGTACGGCGACCTGCTTACCGTCCTGAACGGCCTTGAACGCCGCGCGCACCGCGATCTCGGTCTTGCCGTAGCCGACGTCGCCGCAGATCACCCGGTCCATCGGGACCGGGCGCTCCATATCGGCCTTCACCTCGGCGATAGCGGTGAGCTGGTCGTGGGTCTCGGTGAACGCGAACGCGTCCTCCATCTCCTGCTGCCACGGCGTATCGGGGGCGAACGCGTGGCCGGGCGCGGCCTGCCGCGCGGCGTACAACTGCACGAGTTCGGTGGCGATCTCGCGAACGGCCTTGCGCGCCTTGCGTTTCGTATTCGCCCAGTCGGATCCGCCGAGTTTGGACAGACTCGGCATCTCCCCGCCCACGTAGCGGGAGAGCTGATCCAGCGAGTCCATCGGGACGTACAACCGGTCGCCGGGCTGGCCGCGCTTGCTGGGCGCGTATTCGATCACCAGGTATTCGCGCCGCGCGCCGCCGACGGTGCGTTCGATCATCTCCACGAACCGGCCGATGCCGTGCTGATCGTGCACGACCATATCGCCGGAACTCAACGCCAGCGGATCGACCTGATTGCGACGGCGGGCGGGGAGCTTCTTCCCCTCGCCGGGCGCGGTGACGCGGTTGCCGGTCAGATCGGATTCGGCGATGACGACCAGTTTCGCGTCGTCGAACACGATGCCGTCGTGCAGCGAACCGCACAGCACACCGACCAGCCCGCGCACCGGTTCGGCGCCCGGCTCGAGCGCCGCGGCCGGAACCTCGGCATCGGCGAGACGTTCCTGAATGCGTTGCGCCGTACCGTGTCCCGCGACCACGATCACCGCGCACCCACCGGTGGTCACGTGCGCGCGTAGCGAGGCGAAGACGGTCGCGACCAGTTCCTCCGAGCCGCGCGCCGCCGGGGCCGACAGCACCGGCAGCACGATCTCCGCGGGATCGTCTGCGGCCAGCGGGCTCAGCGTCCACCACGGCAATCCGCGCGACTCGGCACCGGCCCGCACGACATCCAGGCCGCGATACGCCGAGGACGCCAGATCCAGACCGTGCGCGCCCAACGGGGCCGAACCGCCGAAGGAGGCGGCCGTCCACGACGCCTCGAGGAATTCCTGTCCGGTGCGGACCAGATCGGCGGCGCGGGTGCGGATCTTCTCCGGATCGCACAGCAGCACATGCGACTGCGTCGGCACCACATCGGTGAGCAACTGGAGCTCGCCCGGCCGCAGCACCGGCAGCAGCGCCTCCATGCCCTCCACGGGGATGCCCTGCGCCAGCTTCTCCAGCATTTCGACCAGCGCCGCGTCGGCCGGGTTGTCCGCGGCCACCTTCGCCGCGGACTCGCGCAGGTCCTCGGTCAGCAACAGTTCCCGGCAGGGCTGCGCCACAACGAGATCCACCTCGACCTCGGTGAGCGAACGCTGATCGGCGACCGAGAACGCGCGCAGTTCACTGATCTCGTCGCCCCAGAATTCCACGCGCACCGGGTGATCGGCGGTGGGCGGGAAGATGTCGAGAATGCCGCCGCGGACCGCGAATTCGCCACGCTTGCCGACCATATCGGCGCGCTCGTAGGCGAATTCGACGAGCCGCGTGGTCAATTCGTCGAAATCGAATTCGGCGCCGACGCGCAGCACGATGGGTTCGATCTCGCCCAGTCCGGGGGCCATCGGCTGCATGAGCGACCGGACCGTGGTCACCACCACCTGCAGCGGTTCCGGATGGCCCGGATCCTCCGGATGCGCCAGCCGCCGCAGCACCTGCAACCGCCGGCCCACGGTATCGGCGCTGGGCGACAATCGTTCGTGCGGCAGCGTCTCCCAGGACGGGAACAGCGCGACCCGATCGCCGATGATCTCGCTCAGCTCGACGGTCAGATCGTCGGCCTCCCGCCCGGTAGCGGTCACCACCACCAGCGGCCGCGCGGCCGCGACGGTCGCCGCCACGAACGGCCGGATCGCCGACGGCGCGACCAGTTGCACCGAGGAGCGCCCGATCAACTCCCGAACCTGGCTCAGCGCGGCATCGGCACCGGCCACCTCGGCCAGTCCCGCAAGAGGTGGGCGATGGCTCGGCATGAAAGAAACTCCCGCTGCACAGATCGGCGATTTCAGAGCGACCAACCGAGTCTATGTTTTCGGCCTCCGCTTCGCTCCGGCGGGGTTCTCGGCCCTCAGGCCTCGTTTTTCCCTCCTCCGCTCAGTCGCTGCGCTCCCTCGCTCCGTCAGTCCAAAATCGAGGCGGCCGAGAACCACTCGGGCGCACATCTCGCAAATGTGGGCTCCGGCGTTCACAGGTACCGTCGTCTGACGTCGCGACCGATTACGGCACGTAGCGACGCAGCCTCCGCGCCGCGAATTCCCGGAAGTACGCCACCTTCTCGTCCGGCACGATCGAGGGCAGCAGGAAGTACCACATGCGTTCCATGCGCACCGCCATCTGGTCGATGGATTCGGTGCCGACGGCGGTGATGTGGACTCCGGCGGTCATCTCCTGCAGGAGAAGGCCGATGGTTTCGGGGTCGAGGTCGGGTTTGAGGTCGCCCTGGGCGATGGCCCGCTCGGCGAGCAGTATCTGGGTTTCACCCCAGGTCTTGGTGATGTTCTCGCCCGAGGCGCCGCGATAGTCGCCGATCTGGTGCGTCAGTTTGAGCATCGCGCCCACCATCGGATCGTTCATGGTGAGGTCGGCGACGACGTAGGTGATGCCGATGGCGGCTTCGAGCGCGGGCACGCGCGGGTCGAAGAAGCCCTGGCAGGCGCCGCGCAGTCGTTCGTTGCCCTGGTCGACTACGGCGCGCGCGAGTTCTTCCTTGGATCCGAAGTGGAAGTACAGTGCGCCCTTGGTGACGTTGGATTGCGAGATGATCTCGCTGAGGCTCGCATTCGCGTAACCGAGTCGCAGAAAGACGTCGGCCGCGCCTGCCAGCACCGAATCGCGGGTGATTTCCGCACGCGCTTGCCTAGCCATCAGATCCGCCTGTCCTCAAACCAGCCATCCTGAAGTAGACCGATATCCCGAAGTTGACCGACATCACAGCTCGAACAGCACTTGAAGGATGGGTGAACCGTACCATCCGACCGGCCGTCGCCAGCGGAATCGAGCATTAAGACCAGTCTCCTTCGCAAACAATGGGCTAACCGTCCAGTTCGGTCCCCTATTACCCCCCGGCATCGCCACCGCCGGTCAGCCGGGTGTCGCGCTCGGCCATTCGGAGGCCAGCTGCGGATCGGCCTCGAGGTGGGTGAGCCCGTTCCAGCACAGGTTGACCAGATGCGCGGCGACCACCTCTTTGGACGGCTGCCGCTCGTCGAGCCACCAGGTGGCCGCGGTGGCGACCATGCCGACCAGGGCTTGCGCGTAGAGGGTGGCGAGACTGGTGTCGAAGCCGCGGCGTTCGAAATCGCCGGCGAGGATGTGCGCGACCTGATTGACCGCCTCGTTCAGCAGGCTGGAATAGGTGCCGGCGGCGGCCGAGGCGGGCTGATCGCGCATCAGGATCCGGAAACCGTCGGTGCGCTCCTCGATATAGGTCAGCAGCGCCAGGGCGACCTGTTCCAGCCGGACGCGGGAGCGGTTCTGGGTCAGCGACGAGGTGATCATGTCCAGCAGCGTCGACATCTCGCGGTCGACGACGACCGCGTAGAGCCCTTCCTTACCGCCGAAGTGTTCGTACACAACGGGTTTGGAGACTTGAGCGCGCTGGGCGATCTCCTCGATGGAGGTGGCGTCGTATCCGCGTTCGGCGAACAGCGCCCGTCCGATCTCGATCAACTGCTGGCGCCGCTGCGTTCCGGTCATCCGCGGGCGCGGCGCCCGCGCCGCATCACCGGAAGTCATCGCTGCTCCCCCGCCTCTCTCCCCCGCCTCTCCGGGAATCTTGCCGGTCGTAGGTACCTGGAGATTTCTCAGCCGGACCGGCGGTCGGCAGCGTACCTGCGGTCAGGGCGTGCCCGACGAGTTACCCATGTGCTTTCGAAATCAGATGTTGCGTTGTGCAAATTTACCCGACCGCGACCGGGCCATCTCGCAGACCCGCGACCACGCGCGGGAAAATCTGCCCGCAATTCGCGGAGATGCGGGGAAACGTGCGAGGATATTGCGCGCATGCCGTGCGTAGCGGTGGACCCGCAGGGTTCATCGGTGCGACGATCCGCCGTAGTGTAATGGCAGCACCACTGATTTTGGTTCAGTTAGTTCAGGTTCGAGTCCTGGCGGCGGAGCTGGCGATGGGGCTGTGACCTGCGTGAATATCGAGTGAAGCCCCGAGCCGGGGCCCGGGCCCGGGTGGACTAGGGTGTGGGCGGACGGCCAGCCGCCGGGCCCGCCGCAGACCGGATCTGCGAAGGTCCGGCGCAGGCAAAGACAGCGCGTACCAGCACGATGACAGGCAGCCGAGGGAGATCCATGCCACAGCAGACCGCCGTCGTCGTTCTCGCCGCCGGTGCCGGAACTCGAATGCGGTCCAAGACACCGAAAGTGCTGCATTCGCTCGCCGGGCGCAGCATGCTCGAGCACGCCCTGCACGCGGCGAACGAGATCGACCCCACCGCCCTGATCACGGTGATCGGCCACGACCGCGAACAGGTCGGCGCCGCGGTGAATTCCGTTGCGGCAGAACTGGGTCGCGAGATCACCTCCGCGGTGCAGGAACAGCAGCTGGGCACCGGGCACGCGGTGCAGTGCGCCCTGACGGCGCTGCCCGCGGACTTCACCGGCGACCTGCTGGTGACCTCCGCCGATGTGCCGCTGCTCGACGGGCACACCCTCTCGGCCCTGCTGGACGAGCATCGCAGTTATCAACCGCGTTCCGCGGTCACGGTTTTGACCTTCGTTCCGGAGGATCCGAACGGGTACGGCCGGATCGTGCGCGACGCCGACGGCGGCGTGCTCGAGATCGTCGAACACGCCGATGCCACGCCGGAGCAGGCGGCGATCAACGAAGTCAATTCCGGCGTCTACGTTTTCGACGTCGCCGTGCTGCGGACGATGATCAGCCGCCTGACGACCGCCAACGCCCAGCACGAGCTGTATCTGACCGATGTCCTGAAGCTGGCGCGCGAGGCCGGTAATCCGGTGCACGGCGCGCGTCTGGTCGACGCCGCCAAGGTCACCGGAGTCAACGACCGGGTGCAGATGGCTCAGGCCGCCCGCACGCTGAACCGCTACATCCTCGAGCGCCATATGCGCGCCGGAGTCACCGTCATCGATCCGGCCACCACCTGGGTGGATGCGAGTGTGCGCATCGGCCGCGACGCGGTGCTGCGCCCCGGCGTGCAACTGCTCGGCAATACCGTGATCGGCGAGGATGCCGAGGTCGGCCCCGATTCCACCCTGACCGATGTGCTCGTCGGTGAGGGCGCGAAGGTGGTCCGGACCCACGGCGAGGGCGCGACCATCGCCGCCGCCGCCACAATCGGGCCGTTTGCCTATTTGCGACCGGGGACGATCGTCGGTGAGTCCGGCAAGATCGGCGCATTCGTAGAGACCAAGAACGCCTCGATCGGCGCGCATTCGAAGGTCCCGCATCTGACCTACGTCGGCGACGCCACGATCGGCGAATACAGCAACATCGGCGCATCGAGCGTGTTCGTCAACTACGACGGGGTGAAGAAACACCACACCGTCGTGGGTTCGCATGTGCGCACGGGCAGCGACACGATGTTCGTGGCGCCGGTGACCGTGGGCGATGGCGCATATTCGGCAGCGGGTACTGTGCTGCGTAGAAACGTTCCGCCGGGAGCGCTGGCGGTGTCCGGCGGAGCGCAGAAGAACATTGAGGGCTGGGTGCAGCGGTATCGTCCCGGGACGGCCGCGGCGCAGGCGGCGGCGGAGGCGATCGCGGCCGATGACAGAGCGAGTCAGGCAACCGAGCAAAAGGATGGCAACACAGAGTGACCGCGTTCTCCACCGATAACCAGAAGAACCTGATGCTGTTCTCGGGGCGCGCTCACCCCGAGCTGGCCGAGCAGGTCGCGAAGGAACTCGACGTCGCGATCACGCCGCAAACCGCCCGCGAGTTCGCCAACGGCGAGATCTTCGTTCGCTTCGAAGAATCGGTACGCGGCTCGGATGCCTTTGTGCTGCAAAGCTTTCCGGCTCCGCTGAACCAGTGGCTGATGGAACAGCTCATCATGATCGATGCGCTCAAGCGCGGTTCGGCCAAGCGGATCACCGCCGTCCTGCCGTTCTACCCCTACGCCCGCCAGGACAAGAAGCACCGCGGCCGCGAGCCCATCTCCGCCCGCCTGGTCGCCGATCTGCTCAAGACCGCCGGCGCGGACCGCATCATCACCGTCG
Organism: Nocardia elegans NBRC 108235; assembly: GCF_001612845.1. Lineage (GTDB taxonomy): Bacteria > Actinomycetota > Actinomycetes > Mycobacteriales > Mycobacteriaceae > Nocardia > Nocardia nova. The sequence continues at coordinate 116,784 of NZ_BDBF01000002.1, forward strand.
ACCTGCACACCGATCAGATCCAGGGCTTCTTCGACGGCCCGGTCGACCACATGCACGCGCTGGTCCAGCTGTCGGAGTACGTGCGCAACCACTACAGCACCGAGAACGTCACCATCGTCTCCCCCGACGCCGGTCGCGTGAAGGTGGCCGAGAAGTGGGCCGACGCGCTCGGTGGCGCGCCGGTGGCGTTCATCCACAAGACCCGCGACCCGCTGGTGCCGAACCAGGTCAAGTCGCATCGTCCCGTCGGTGACGTCGCGGGCCGCACCTGCATCCTGATCGACGACATGATCGACACCGGTGGCACCATCGCCGAGGCCGTGCGCGTGCTGCGCGAGGCCGGGGCCGGCGATGTGGTCATCGCCGCCACCCACGGCGTGCTGTCCTCCCCTGCGGCGGAGCGCCTGGCCTCCTGCGGCGCCAAGGAGGTCATCGTCACCAACACCCTGCCGATCACCGAGGACAAGAAGTTCCCCTCGCTGACCGTGCTGTCGATCGCCCCGCTGCTGGCGCGGACGATCCGCGAGGTCTTCGAGAACGGGTCGGTCACCGGCCTGTTCAACGGCTCCGCCTAACCGCCTCTCCGCGTATTCAGCGTGCCGTGGGGTTGCGGTTGCGTTGGCAGTCGGTCTCGCCTTGGGTGCGTGTCGGTTTTTGGGCGTGCCCGGGGAGTTACCCATGTTCTTGTGAAATCAGTCGTTCCGTCGGGTGACTATCCGTCGGGGCGACTGATTTGTTCTGGGGATTGTTCTCTCCTCTTCTTTCGGGATCAGCGGTAGCGTTGGTTGTAGGGTGCACCGCGAATGTTGAGGGTGTGCCGGGCCTGCGAGAGAGGTAGGCGACGGATGGCCGACGACGACACTTACCCGTTGATGGACGAGGTGTTCGAGATGGGCGATGACGAGCGCGAAGACCTGGATTACGACCTCGGTGACGATGAACAGGCCGACGAGATCCGCGAATATCAGCGCTACATCGACGATCCGCCCGACGACCTGGAAATCAGGTATCACGAGAACGACGACGACGGCCGCCTGGGGATTCGCAGCGAACTCGACCAGGAATGGACCCGCCGCCGGCATCGTCAGGAATTGCGCGACGAGGACGAGCGGCCCGCCGAAGTCGCCGCCATCGAGGTGGTCGACGAGCCGGGCGACTGAGCGGCGGCCGGTCGGAGCGGGCGCCGCGGAACATGTCCGCGGCGATCGCTAAGTTGGCGGTATGAGCGGATTCGCGGGGTTCCCGTTCGCCGGGCTCGACTTCTACGAGGATTTGGAAGCCGACAACTCGAAGGCTTTCTGGACCGCCAACAAACACGTCTACGAACAGTCCGTGCGGGCGCCGATGATCGCGCTCACCACGGAACTGGAGAACGACTTCGGACCGGCGAAGATCTTCCGGCCGTATCGCGACGTGCGGTTCTCCAAGAACAAGGCGCCCTACAAGGACCATCAGGGCGCGGTGGTCCGTACCGCCCCGGGAGCGGGGTGGTACGTCCAGATCGGCGCGCCCGGGCTGTATGTGGCCGGTGGGGTGTACGCGCCCACGCCCGAGCAGCTCGCGCGGCTGCGCACCACCATCGACGACGAGGTGCGCGGCTACGAATTGCAGGGACTGCTGGCCGGTTTGGCGGCAGTCGGCTATGTGATCGGCGGGGAGCAACTGAAGACCCGTCCCAAGGGTTTCCCCGCCGACCATCCGCGCATCGACCTGCTGCGCCACAAATCCCTCGTGATCCACAAGGACTTCGGCGCACCGCCCTGGCTGGAAACACCGCGCGCCGCGACCGAAGTCCGAGCCGCCTGGGAAGATCTGCGGCCGGTCGTCGAGTGGCTGGCCGCGGTCGTCGGCAACTGACCTCGGCGCAGAACCCGCGCCGGGCGATCAGCGTCGTTCGGCGAGGACCAGGGCGAATCGGTCGTCCGGATCCGTCCACACCTGTTCGGTGGCGAATCCGGCGCTGTCCAGCTCCCGGCCGAGTCCGTCGATGCGGAACTTGGCCGAGATCTCGGTGCGCATCTGCTCACCCTGGGCGAAGTCCACGACCAGGTCGAGGTCGGCGACCGTGACCGTCATATCCCGGGTTGCCGCCAACCGCATCTCGATCCATTCGTTCTCCGCGTCCCAGTGGGCGATATGAGCGAAGGCGTCCGGGTCGAAGTCGGCATGCAATCGAGAGTTCAACACGTGCAAAACGTTTCGGTTGAATTCGGCCGTCACTCCCGCGGCGTCGTCGTAGGCGGGCACCAGCACGACCGGATCGGTGACCAGGCCGGCCCCCAGCAGCAGTTGCTCACCCGGCTCGAGCACCTGCTGAATACCGGCCAGGAATTCGGCCCGCTCCTGCGGGACCAGATTGCCGATGGTGCCGCCCAGGAAGGCGATCATGCGGCGACCGCCGCGCGGAAGATTGTGCAGGGTTCGGGTGAAATCGCTGACCACCCCGTGCACCGCGAGATTCGGGAACTCGGTGCTAATCTGCTCGGCGGCACCGCGCAGCGCCGACACCGACACATCCTGCGGCACATAGGTCTTCAGCGGCCCCTCGGACAACAGCGCCGAGAGCAGCAGGCGTGTCTTGGCGGCCGAGCCGGCGCCCAGCTCCACCAGTACCTCGGCCTGAGCGGTGCGCGCGATCTCGCCGACCACCCGCTCCAGTAACGCGCGCTCGGTGCGGGTCGGGTAGTACTCCGGCAGTTCGGTGATCGCTTCGAACAGTTCGCTGCCGCGCGCGTCGTAGAACCACTTCGGCGGCAGCGTTTTCGGATTCGTGGTGAGTCCGGTCCGAGCGTCCGATCGCAGGGCTGCGTCGAGATCGTCGTCGGTGAGGTGGATGTCCAGCGTCGGTTCGATCATGTACGGGCCCTTTCGGATTCATCAGGTCCTGCGGAGAGAACAGGTTGTGCCGCGTCCAGCGGCTCGACCACGAGAAGGCCGGGCCGCACCGTCAGCAGTTGCCGGTCGGTAATCGCCTGCCAGCGCGGGTCGTCGTCGTACGGTTCGGAGGACACCACCGCGAAATCGTCGGCGACGAGCACCGACAGCGAATGGTGAACGGTTGTGGCCCAAAGTGTTTCGCCGTCCCCGAGCAACAGGTTCAGCCGAGCGCTCGGCGCCTGCGCCAGTACGGCGCGAACCGTCGCCGACATCGCGGCGGCGACCGCCCGGAGCCGGGCGTCGGACGCGCTCCGGCCTGCGAAGGTCGAGGACATCGCGCCGATTCCGTCCAAGGCGGCGCGCAGCACCACCCAGAGCGCGGCCGAATCGGTCGCGGATTCGGCATCCAGCAGATCCGGCGACCCGAATCGCGTTGCCACCGCGGGCAATGCCGTGCGCCAGTTCTGGATCACGCCGTTGTGGCTGAACGCCCATCCGCCGTCGGTGAACGGAGCACAGGCCGTTCGCTCCACCGGCATACCGACCGTGGCCGAACGCACCGCGGCCAGCACCGCGGGCGAGGACAGCTGCGGCAGCACCTCCTCGACCGCGGGGTCGGTCCAGATCGGCGCGGGGTTGCGATAGCGGCTCGCGGTTCCTGCCCCGGTCCACCACGCGACTCCGAAACCGTCGGCGTTGACGGTTCCCCCGTGGCGCATATCGTCGGGCGCCCACGACTGGGTGCGCAGCGAATGCGTGCCACGGGTGAGCAGTTCACCGACCGGAGCCGGCGGTCCCAGATAGCCGAGATGTCGGCACATCAGCGCTCGTCCGGTCGCAGGTCGCGGGCGAGGCGGAAGCCGGAGAAGATCTGACGGCGGATCGGGTGGTCCCAGTTGCGGAAGGTGCTGCGGCAGGCGACCGGGTCGGTGCCGAAGGATCCGCCGCGCAGGACGCGGTAGTCACCGCCGAAGAACACCTCGGAATATTCGCGGTACGGGAACGCGGCGAATCCGGGATACGGCTCGAAACCCGAGGCGGTCCACTCCCAGACGTCGCCGATCAACTGATGCACCCCGGACGGTGACGCACCGGCCGGGTACGCGCCGACATCGGCCGGTTCCAGATGGCGCTGCCCCAGATTGGCGGTGGTCTCGTCGGGTTCGGCGTCGCCCCACGGATATCGCCGCGACCGCCCGGTGGCCGGATCGAATCGCGCGGCCTTCTCCCATTCGGCCTCGGTGGGCAATCGCTTCCCGGCCCAGTTGGCGTAGGCCTCGGCCTCGAACCAGCACACGTGCACCACCGGCTGCTGCGGGCGCACCGGCGACAGGGTGCCGAAAACTCGTCGCCACCAGCGATTGTCGCTGTCTCGCTCCCAGAACTGAGGTGCGGCCAGATCGGCCTCCACGCGATGGGCCCAGCCACGCTCCGACCACAGCTCGGGCCGCCGATAGCCGCCGTCGTCGATGAACGCCAGATACTGCGCATTCGTCACCGGCGCCGCGTCGATCGCGAATCCGGGCAGCTGGACGCGATGTTCGGGACGCTCGTTGTCGAGTGCCCACGGGTCCGACGAGGTGCCCATGGTGAATTCGCCTGCGGGAATGACGACTTCGTCGCCGACCGCGACGCGCGCGGCCGGCGCGGGCGCGGCCGTCAGCACCGCGACGCCCGCGCGCAGCTGATGGGTGGCCAGCATGGTCTCGTCGTGCTGTTGCTCGTGCTGGGCGATCATGCCGAAGGCGAAACCCCTGTCCACCAGACGGTTTCCCCGCAGCGGACTGGAATTCAGGACGTCGAGCACCTTGTCCCGCACGGTGCCCACGTATCCGCGTGCCTGCACCGGATCCAGCAGCGGCAGCGCCGGACGGTCGGCGCGGGCGTGCCGGAAGGCGTCGTAGAGGTGGTCGATATCGGCCCGCACCGGCTCACGCCCGCCGACATCGCGGACCAGCCACAGTTCCTCCTGGTTGCCGATATGCGCCAGATCCCACACCAGCGGGCTCATCAGCGGCGAATGCTGGGCAACCAGCTCGGCCTCGTCGACCGCCTCGGTCAGCACCGTCGTGCGGGCGCGGGCGCGGGTCAGGACCTCCGCGATCTGTGTGCGTAATCGCTCGGTCGCGGCGTGATCGGTTCCGGTGTGAACGGTCATCAGTGCTCTCCCAAGGGTCGTGCCCGGCGGCCTCGTCGCACCGCAGCGAGATGCGCGCCGCCGGTCGTACTCATTCGGCCGTCTCGGCGGGTGCGCAGCGGGCAACCTCCCCGTCCGGAATGCGCCCGCTGCGACATCGCCGCACCGCGGCCCACACCTGCTCGGCCGCCTCGTCGCTGCGGGCGTGTTCGGCGGCGAGACTCAGCAATTCGACTGCGACGGAACGGATCTCGGGATCGGCCAGGCCGCAGCGGGCGGCCGAGGCCCATTCGTCGGCGACCGGCTCGGCCAGCGCGGTGGCCTCCGCGACGACCGCCGGCGCCGACATCAGCGCGTCGACGACGTGGATCGGCACCGACCACTGATCACCCGGCTGTGCGTCCAGATAGCGGACCTCGAGATGTCCGGCCGCCCGCACCGGGGGAAAGACCGTGGTCAGGTGGTAGTCGAGATCCTCGACCTCCGGGCGGCGGCCGATCTCGTCGTCGAGCGCACCGCACAGCCAATCGGCGAAGGTCGCGCCCGGCGGCGCCGTCCAATCCGCCTCGGCCGGGCCACGCCGCACGCAGAGCAACGGGGTGTCCAGCGCCCAGCGGCCGTACTCGGTGAGCGGATCGGCCCAGCTCCGCACCGGCGGCCGGGTGCGGGTGTGATCGAGCCGCAGCCAGGTGCGCATCCGCTGCGACGCCCAAACGCCGGTGGGAGCCCCGTGCAGACTCGGCGAACAGGCGAACGCCGCCACCAGGGCCGGGCCGACCGCGTACAGCGCGTTCCAGCGGGCCGCGATCTCGGCGGGATCGGCACCCGCGTCCACGCTGACCTGCGTGGCGGCGGTATTGCACATCATCAGCTTGCCGTACGGGCCCACGCCCGCGAAGGCCCGTTCCATCGCGCGATAACGCGGCAGGCGAAGCACCCGGCGGGCCCGCCGGCCGGCATCGGCGGCGGCGGAATACGTTCGGATGGATCGGGTTTCGAGCAGGCCGGAGAGAAAGCGAGAATCCTCGAGCAGCCGGGCGCAGAGTTGCGCGGCATCGGCGAAGGGGGCGCTGGACAGTTCGATCTGACCACCGGGTTCGATGGTGATCCGGCTGCCACCGGGAAGTACTTTGGCGGGCGAATCGGGCGAAATAGACTGCGGGGCATAAGGACCCAACGCATCCGCGAGTATCGACAAACGCGGACGCGAATCCGGCGCCGACAGCTCCCCGCGAGCGGTGAGCCACTCCAGTTCGGCACCGATCAACGCGGGTGGGCCCTGTTTGAAACAGACACCTCCCACATATGCCTCCGCCGCGGCGCGCGAAGACAAACCGGCACCCAACCCGGCCGGCGCCTTGTCTACCGTTACCGCCATGCCAACCTCCGCTCGAGCCTGCGGGGGATCACCCACCGCGTTCCGCTCACCCTGAGCCCATGTCGGCGACAGTGCCGCATCGACCGGGTGCCGGTATTGCGTGTAGCAGTGCAACGAGAGACCGCGCCCGGTTCTTCCGTCGCTCGAACCAGGGTAGCCGCGCGCACCGACACAAAATCCGTCGAAATGGTGAACATGCCGGTCACGGCCGTACCACCAGCACCACCGCCCCCACCGAACGCCGCTGTTCCACTTCCCGATGGGCGGCCGCGGCCGCCGCGAGCGGCAGCCGGGCGTGGATCCGGGGCACGAGTTCACCGCGCACCGCCGCGGCGAGGGCCTGCTCGGCGTCCGCCCGCTGTTCGGCATCCGACTTGCGGATGACGACGCCGAGCGCACCGGTCACCGTCAGTCCCCGCCGGGCCACGCCGAGGGCGTCGAGGGCCGCCCAGTCGCCGGAGGCGAAGCCGTACAGGCCGATCCGGCCCGCACCGTCGGCGGCCGCCGCGAGGGCCTGCGCGGCGACCGCGCCGCCGACCGCGTCGAGCACGACGTCCACGCCCCGGCCGCCGGTGAGCGCGCGCACCCCCTCGGCCCAGTCCCCGGACCCGTAATCCAAGGCGTGATCGGCGCCGAATTCCGCGACGGCGGCCGTCTTCGCGGCACTCGACACGCCGATCACCCGCGCGCCCGCCGCCTTCGCGGTCTGTACCAGCATCGAACCGATCCGGCCCGCGGCCGCGGTGACCAGCACCGTCTCCGCGGGCCGCACCGCCATCGCCGCGAGCAGGCCGCGCGCCACCGCGCCGGATTGGAACACGGTGAGCGCGACCTCCGGATGCAGACCGTCCGGTACCGGGAAGGTATATGCCGCCGGGGCCAGGGCCAGTTCGGCGTATCCGCCCGCCTGGCCGACCGTCGTCGCCACCACCGTCCGGCCGAGCAGCGCCGGATCGACGCCGGCACCGAGGCCGACGACCCGCCCGCCGACCTCCAGCCCGGGGATCCACGGCAGCGGTAGCGGATACCGGCCGGATCGCACGATCACGTCGCCGAAGGCCACACCGGCCCGTTCGACCTCCACCAGGACCTGCCCGGCAGCGGGTTCCGGTTCCGCGGCTTCCGCCGGAACCAGCACCTCGGGATCGCCGAACTCCGTCACCCGTACAGCACGCATGGCATCTTCTCTCGTTTCGCAGGTAGGGTTTCGGCGAGACAACCTGTCTCGTTCCGAACACACTGTCCAGCCTCCGAAACTTCCCGTGTCACGACAAGATTCATCTCGGCGGATCTGTCCCGAAACAGACAAGGAGCCGAAAATGTCTCAGCAGAACGTGCGCGTCGTGCGCACTCGCACCCTTCTGCGGCAGGCGTTGATCGAGGCGATCGAAGAGCGGGGCTTCGACCGGATCACGGTCGGGGAACTCACCACGCGCGCGATGGTCAGCAGGGCCGCGTTCTACCGCAACTATCGCGACAAATACGAACTCGTCGAGCAGATCTTCGACGAGGCGATGGCGGAGATGACCGCCGGCGATCCGGACGCCGAGCGCTCGCCCGAACAGCGCTGGGCCGGCTTCTTCGCCCATATCGACCGCTATCACCGCCTGTACGCGGCATTGCTGGGCCGCAAGGGAAGTCCGTGGTTCACCGACCGCATGCGCACCACCCTCGCGGCCATGTCCAGTGCACATCTCCCCGGACAGTCCGCGACGGATTTCGTGCCCGGCATCGTCGGGGCGATGTTCGTCCAGTCGATCGTGTGGTGGCTCGACAACGGCCGGCCGTGTCCGCCGGAACAGATGGCCGCGGAGTCCGCGCGCCTGATCCGGGCCGTTCTCGGGACGGCGTCCGGCAGCGGTGGTTGGTGATGGCCTACCGTCGACAGGGTGCTCGATAGCGACCGCCTGCGCGCCGATATCCCCGCCTACGACACCGCCGGACCGCCGCCGGTCTTCCTCGACAGCGCGGGGTCCTCACTACCCCCGCGCGTCGTCGTCGATACCGTCGTCGCGCATCTGCGGCGGGAGGCCGAGATCGGCGGATATCGCGCCGCCTCGGAACGGCTCGACGATCTGGCGGCGGTCAAGACCGCGATCGCGTCGTTGATCAACACCGACGCCGCGGCGATCGCCCTGAGCGACAGTGCCTCGCGTTCCTGGTCGGATTTCTTCTACGCCGTACCGCTGCGGCCGGACGATCGCATTCTGGTCTCGGGTTCGGACTACGCCAGCAATGTGATCGCGGCCCTGCAGCGGGCGCGGGTGGCGGGGGCGACCGTCGAGACGATTCCCAGCGACGACACCGGGCAGATCGACCTGGTGGCCCTCGACGCCATGCTCGACGACCGCGTGAAGATCGTCTCGCTACTGCACGCTCCCACCAACGGCGGCCTGGTCAACCCGGTTGCCGAGGCCACCCGCATCGCCCATCGCGTCGGTGCGCTGGTACTGCTGGACGCCTGCCAATCCGCCGGTCAGATCGATATCGATGTCGCGGAGCTGGGCGTCGACGCGATGTCGGCCACCGGCCGCAAGTGGTTGCGCGGCCCGCGCGGCACCGGCTTCCTCTACGTCCACCCCGACGTCTGCCGCGAACTCGAACCCAGCCGCCTCGATCTGCACAGCGCCGCGTGGACCGGACCCCAGGAGTACCGCGTGGCTCCCGACGCGAGCCGCTTCGAATTCTGGGAATGCGACGTGGCGGCGCGACTGGGCCTCGGCGCGGCGGTGCGGTATCTACTGGATCTGGGGCCGGAGAACGTTTTCGCCGACGTGGCCGCCAAGGCGCGGCATCTGCGCGAGAATCTGCCGTCGATCCGGGGAGTCACGGTGCGGGACCTGGGAACCGAACATTCCGGCATCGTCTCGTTCACCGTCGACGGTGTCGATCCGAACGAGGTGCGCGAGAGCCTGCGTGCCGCAGACATCACGGTGACGGTCAGCTACCGTAGCTCGACGCTGCTCGACATGTCCGCGCGGCGGCTCGAGTCCGTCGTGCGTGCCTCGCCGCATTGCTTCGTCACCGTCGAGGAGCTCGATCGCTTCCTCGAGGCCGTCGACCGCCTCGCGGGCTGAGGCGGCCGAACCGAGTTCCGATTTTCATCGTGTTATTCGTAGTGCGACGCTGAAACGATCACGCTCCGGCGCCGGCTAACGCCGCGCCCGCGCACCGAGATAGTGCAGATGTGCCGACCGCCGGTCGGGTGGAGACGGGAGTTCGAGGGTGAGCCGGTTCACCGAGGAAATGTTCGCGACCGCACAACGTTCCCGCCGGGGGCTGATCACCGGGGAGCCGGAGGCGCCGCTACGCCGGGGGTGGGACGAGATCCACCGCCTCGCGCGACGAATGGCGGGCGGGCTCGCGGCGGCCGGGATCGAGCACGGCGACGCCGTCGGTGTGCTGGCGGGTATGCCCGCCGATATCGCGCCGGCCTGCCAGGCGATCTGGATGCGCGGGGCGTCGATCACCATGCTGCATCAGCCGACGCCGCGCACGGATCTGCAATTGTGGGCCCGCGACACCGAGACGGTGCTGCGGATGATCGAGGCCCGCGCGGTGGTGCTGGGCGCGCCGTTCGAGGTGGCGGCGCCGCTGCTGGCCGAACGCGGTATCACGGTGGTCCTGACCGACGACCTGGCCGCCGGATCCGATACCGATCCGGTGCCGACCGAGGAATCCGATATCGCCCTGCAGCAGTTGACATCCGGTTCCACCGGATCGCCGAAGGCGGTGCGGATCACGCACGAGAACTTCTATGTCAACGCCTACGCCATGTTCGACCGGGTGAAGTTCCAGCTCGATCAGGACGTGATGGTCAGCTGGCTGCCGCTGTTCCACGATATGGGCATGGTCGGATTCCTCAGCGTGCCGATGCAATTGGGCGCCGAGGTGGTCTGTGTGACGCCGATGGACTTCCTGCGGCGGCCGATCCTGTGGGCCGAACTGATCTCGAAGTACCGCGGAACGGTCACCGCCGCACCCAATTTCGCCTATTCGCTGCTGACCCGCCGCTTGGCGCGCGCCGAGGACGGCAGCGTGGATCTGAGCAGTGTCCGGTACATGTGGAACGGCGCCGAACCGGTCGATCCCGACACCATGGAGGCCCTGGCCGCGGCCGGGAAACGCTTCGGGCTCAGCGCGTCCGCGCTCACACCGGTGTACGGCATGGCCGAAACGACACTGGCGGTGTCGATTCCGGATCCGGGCGTCGGGCAGGTCGTCGACCTCGTCGACGCGGATCTGCTCGAAGCGCTCGGCAAGGCGATTCCGGTGACGGACGCGCCGGCCCACCACGGCAATCTGCGCCGCCTGCCTCTGCTCGGCCGGCCGGTGGACAATCTGGAGATCCGGGTGGTCGACGACGAGCACCGGCCGTTGCCGACCCGAACCGTGGGTGTGCTCGAGGTGCGCGGACCCGCGGTCACCGCGGGCTATGTGACCGTCGACGGTTTCCGGCCCGCGCGCGACGCCGAGGGCTGGCTCGACACCGGCGATATCGGCTATGTGACCGAGGACGGTTCGGTGGTGGTCTGCGGCCGGATCAAGGACGTGATCATCATGGGCGGGCGCAACATCTTCCCGACCGATATCGAACGCGCCGCACTGCGCGTCGCCGGCGTGCGGCCGGGCAACGCGGTCGCGGTGCGCCTGGACGCCGGGCAGAAGCGCGAGAGTTTCGCGGTCGTGGTGGAGAGCAACGACTTCCAGGATCCCGAGGTGGTGCGCCGGATCGAGCACGAGGTCGTGCACGAGGTCTTCAGCGCGGTCGGCGCCCGCCCGCGCAGCGTCACCGTCCTGGGCCCGGGAGCGCTGCCGAAGACGTCCTCGGGGAAGCTGCGCCGCTCGGCCACCGCGGCGCACCTGAACTGATCGTCACGATAGTTGCTGCGGTACCGGATCTTCCGAGGCGTCCAGCGGATAGCGGTCGCCGAGCGGGGTCCGGTCGCGGTACACGAAGGCGGCGACCAGATCGTCGGCGACGCGGGCCAGATCGTCGCGGCCCTCGACCGCACCGCACCAATCCAGCGGTAGCGCGTCGAGGCCGTGACGGGCTCCGAGGATGTTGCCGGCCGCGGAACCGGTGGAGTCGGAGTCGCCGGAGTGGTTGACCGACAACAGGAATGCGCGGCGCAGGTCCCCGGTCCGCTCGGCGTCCAACGCGCAGTAGACGCCGATGGCCAGGCATTCCTCGGCCACCCAGCCCGCACCGACCTGTTCGACCCCTTCGGAGGTGGCGGGTCCCGCGTCCGCAATGGCCACGGCCTTGCGCAGGGCGGCGGCGGTTTCCGCACCGCCGGCGACCGCCTCCACCTGACTCGTGGTGTCCTGCACCGCGGTTCGCAGATCGGCGCCGTTGACGAGCCGGTCGATCAGCGCGGCGAAGGCGCCGGCGGCCAGATATCCGGTGGGATGGCCGTGGGTGAGCTGGGCACACCGCGCCGACGCCTGGAAGGCGGCCTCGGGTCCGAGGGCGGCCAATCCGAACGGGGCGGACCGCATGACCGTCCCGCAACCCTTGGAGTCCTCGTTCACCGGACCCGGGACGCCGAAGGGATGGGGTTCGCGATAGCTCCGCGCCTGCCGGTTCAGCCCGCCCATACACGCGTTGCCCGGTGCGCGCACCGCGTACAGATACGACAGACTCGCCAGCCAGCCGTCGGGGCGTGCGTCGGGCGCGTGTTCGCGTTGGGTCCGCAGCCAGCGCAGATAGGCGCCGCGCAGAGCGGGCGCCGGATCCGCGCCCGGCGCGCACCGCAACAGCCCCTCGGCGGTGAACAGCGTCATCTGGGTGTCGTCGGTGATCTGCCTGGGCGCGGATTCGTCTGCCGCCGGGGCGAATCCGGTGAGCCCGTCGGGACCGAACCGATCCCGGATCTGTTCCAGCTTCAGGAATTCGATCGGCCAGCCCAGCGCATCGCCGACCGCCCCGCCCAGTAGCGTGCCCCGATACCGATCGAAAATCGTCGTGTAGTCCTGCACGGCCACCGATCTTCGCAGAGATCACTCAATGCAGTTGGTTCTGGGCGGTTTCCAGCCCCACCCGCAACAGCAACTCCACCGCGTCGGCGGTCTGTTCGACCAGCACCGGAACCTCCTTACGTTCGGGCGCGGAGAACGGTTTGAGTACGAAATCGGCCGGATCCTGCCGGCCGGGCGGGCGGCCCACACCGAACCGGACCCGCAGATAGTCCTTGGTGGACAGGGCATTCGAGATCGAACGCAGCCCGTTGTGACCGCCTTCGCCGCCGCCGCGTTTGAGCCGGATGCTGCCGAAGGGCAGATCCAGTTCGTCGTGCACGACGATGACCTCGGTGGGCGGAACCGAGAAGAACCGGGCCAGCGCCGCGACGGGGCGGCCGGACAGGTTCATGTAGGTACGCGGCTTGGCCAGCAGTATCTTGCGCCCGTCGAGCCGGGCCTCGAGCAGATCGGCGCCCGACTTCTTGTGCACGGTGAACCGGCCGCCGATGCGCTCGGCGAGCACATCGGCGACCAGGAAACCGGCATTGTGCCTGGTGCGCTCGTATTCGGGCCCGGGATTACCCAAGCCCACCACGAGCGCGGGGGCAGTAGATTCCGTCATCAGATTCCGTCATCGAAATCCGTTGAGCGACCGAATTATTCGGCGCTCTCGACCTCACCCTCGGCCTCGCCCGCACCCTCGCCCTCGACGGCCTCGGCGGCCGGAGCGACGATGATGTTGACGATCAGGGCCTCCGGGTCACCGGACAGGGCAGCGCCCTTCGGCAGCTCGATCTGACCGGCGGTGATCTGGGTGCCGGCCTCGGCGCCCTCGATCGAGACCTCGATGGACTCGGGCACGTTCAGCGCGTCGACCTCGATCGACACGGTGGTGGCCTCCTGGGTGACCAGGGTGCCCGGGCCCGCATCGCCGGCCAGCGCGACCGGCACGTCGACGACGACCTTCTCGCCACGCTTGACGATCAGCAGGTCGGCGTGCTCGATGTAGCGGCGAATCGGGTGGACGACCACCGACTTGGTCATGGCCAGCTGCTTCTTGCCGTCGATCTCGAGGTTCAGGACGGCATTGGTGCCGTGCTCACGCAGGATCGCGGCGAAGGCCTGGGCGTTGACCGCCAGGTGCTTCGGCGCCTCGCCGTGGCCGTACAGGACGGCGGGAACGTTGCCGTCGCGACGGGTGCGGCGCGCGGCGCCCTTGCCGAATTCGGTGCGGGTCTGAGCTGCGAGGACGCTGACGTCGGACATGACTGAAATACTCTCCTACGGCTTTCCGGGGCGGACGGTGTGCTGGCCAGGTACTGTCCTGATTCGGACGGCCCTGACGAAAGGGTCTGCTCGTCGGGCGATGACCGCACGACAACGGCCGGAAGCCGAGCCGCGTCGATCACGGTGTGCACTGGGTGCGACACCCTCGCCGAGACAACCTGAGAACAATAGCATGTAGCGGAAAACGCTTCCGCGCAGCACCCCGATGCGGTATTGCACGCCGAACCGGACACCGGTCCATCCTCGGTCCGGGCCGGTTCAGGCGGATCCGGCGCGGAAGTGCGCGGCGTAGCAATCCACGTAGCGGCGGCCGGAACGCATCGCCAATTCCACCATGGGCTCGTCGGTGGCGGTACGCACCGCTGCGCGATCGACAGGCGGAAAAGTGCGAGGCGCACCGAAGACGATGCGAACCTTGCCGAAGCGCAGCAGCCGCCGCCCACGCCGATTCACCCGATCGGTGCCGCTCAATGCCACCGGCACGACCGGTACCACATGCGCACACCCTTCGACGATGGAGTAGACCCTGCTGGCCGCGGTCGCGGTGCGCGGGTTCGCCGATCTCGGCGCGCGTTTCGCGGTGCACGACAACGAGATTCCGCGGGTGCGGATCGACCGCATGGCGGGTGAGTACATCGACTTCGCGGCGCAGCGGCCCGAGATGTTCACCCCCATGTTCCGCCACGATCTGCTGCAGGGATCCGGAGAGAACCTGCGCCGCAAGACGATTCCGATCTATCGGTCGTGGGCGGATCTGGTCGCCGGTTGCGTGCCGGACCGTGCGGAAGAACGTGCCTTCGGACTGTGGACGAATCTGCACGGCATCGCGACGCTGGTCGCGAATGGGAGCGTGGAACTGATCGCGCCGGGCATCGATCCGAACCGGCTGGCGCTGCGAACGGTCGCCCAACACCTGGCCGACTGACCTGGCACCTGCCGGATGCCCAGCACACCGGCCCTGACCGGCGGCTTTCCCCACGGCACTCGCCGCCCGGCGCGGGCCGGACGGGCCTGTTCCCGTATTCTGATGCTTTGCCCTGTCCCGCGAAGAGGAGCCGATCGGTGAATTCCCCCTCAGCCAGCACGACCACATCCGGGCGGGTGGCGCAGGAGGCGGAACGGCGGCGCACCTTCGCGGTGATCTCCCATCCGGACGCGGGTAAATCGACGCTCACCGAGGCCCTGGCCCTGCACGCGAAGATGATTTCCGAGGCCGGCGCCATCCACGGAAAATCCGGGCGGAAATCCACCGTTTCCGACTGGATGGAAATGGAGAAGGCGCGCGGTATTTCCGTCAGCTCGACGGCGCTGCAGTTCGAGTACGGCGAGTGCGTGATCAATCTGGTCGACACGCCCGGCCACTCCGATTTCTCCGAGGACACCTACCGGGTGCTGACGGCCGTCGACGCCGCAGTCATGCTCATCGATGCCGCCAAGGGCCTGGAGCCGCAGACGCTCAAACTGTTCCAGGTCTGCCGCCACCGCGGCATCCCCGTGATCACCGTGATCAACAAGTGGGACCGCCCGGGCCGGGCACCGCTGGAACTGCTCGACGAGATCAGCGAGCGGATCGGCCTGACCCCCACGCCGCTGTTCCTGCCGGTCGGCATCGCGGGTGATTTCCGCGGCCTGCTGCGCCGCGGTCCCGAGGGCGCCGCCACCGAATACATCCACTTCACCCGGACCGCGGGTGGCGCGACCATCGCGCCGGAGGAGTCGTATTCGCCCGAGCAGGCCGCCGCCCGCGAGGGTGAACCGTGGGAGACCGCGGCCGAGGAGAGCGAGCTGCTCTCGGCCACCGGCCAGGACCACGATCAGGAACTGTTCCTCGCCGGGCAGACCTCACCGGTCATCTACGCCTCGGCGATGCTGAACTTCGGGGTGCGCCAACTGCTCGACACCCTGGTGGCACTGGCCCCGCCGCCCGGCCCGCGCGCCGACGTCGACGGCGCACCGCGGCAGCCGGCCGACCCGTTCAGCGCCGTCGTCTTCAAGGTGCAGGCCGGTATGGACGCCGCGCATCGCGACCGGCTGGCGTTCATGCGCATCGTTTCCGGAGAATTCGAGCGCGGCATGGTCGTCACGCACGCCCAGACCGGACGCCCGTTCGCGACCAAATACGCGCTCACCGTCTTCGGCCGCGAACGCGCCACCGTCGACACCGCCTACCCCGGCGATGTGGTCGGTCTGGTCAACGCGACCGCCCTCGCCCCCGGGCACACGCTGTTCGTGGACAAGAAGGTGGAGTTCCCGCCGATTCCGTCCTTCGCGCCGGAACATTTCGCCACCCTGCGCGCGCGTAGCGCCGGCAAGTACAAGCAGTTCCGCAAGGCCATCGATCAGCTCGACTCCGAGGGCGTGGTGCAGGTGCTGCGCAACGATCTGCGCGGCGACGCCTCTCCTGTGCTGGCGGCGGTCGGCCCGATGCAGTTCGAGGTGGTCACCGCCCGCATGCAGGCCGAATTCAACGTCGAAACGCAGCTGGACTTCCTGCCCTATCAGCTGGCCCGGCGCACCGACGCCGCCTCCTCGCCGGAGCTGGACCGCCAGCGCGGCGTCGAGGTCTTCACCCGCACCGACGGCGTGATCCTGGCCTTGTTCAGCGACAAGTGGCGGCTGCAGTACATCGAGAAGGAAATGCCTGAGCTGACGCTGGAACCCCTCGTCGCGACCGCGGACTGACCGCGTGGTCGGACCACGCCGAAAACTCAGCCGATCGCCTCGTCCGGTTCTTCCTCGACCGACCCGCCCGGCGTGTCTTCGATATTCGACACCACGGCCGGGATATCGGGCACCGAACCCGGTTCACCGGTGATCACGCCCCACCGGCCGGCGGTCAGCCGCAGACTCGGCAGGTCCGACAGCGACAGCACCACCTCGTAGGTCCGCTCGTATCCGGTGTGGGCGATACGCCAATGGCCGTCGTCGCAGCGCACATACCGGTCGTTGTAGAACGCGGCCCCGCGCAGCAGCATGTTGTGACCGGGAATGAGCACGGTGTCGGCCAGGTACCAGGTGCCGGTCGCCGAATCGCCGTCGATATCGATCTCGGGATGGTCGCACCGATGTTCGGTGATGACGTGGGGCCCGAGGGTATTGCGCATGAACGCCAGGAACGCATCACGCGACTCGAACTGCAGGTACTCGCTGTAGGTCGCCGTCGCCTCCGGGATCATCGTGTCGGCGAAGTCTTCCCACGATTTGGTGTCGAGTGCTCTCAGGTACCGGAACTTCAGCCGGCTGATCGCGGAGACGGCATCGGAATCCATACCTCAACAATCCCACCGGATCCGGCGAATCTGCGCAGATCGGAAAATCTGTATCGTATCGCTACACAGCGTTGACCGGCGGCCGCGGGTCAGGACCCGTTGATGGTGAAGCAGGTCTTGCAGAAGTCCTCGCCGAATTCGGTGAGGCGCAAGCTCTTTCGCACGATCTTGGGCACCCGGCCGGCCTGCTTGAGCGCCGATTCCACGATCGGCTGGACCTCGAGCACCATATAACGGCTCAACACCACCGGATCGTCGGAAGTGGTCAGCAGACCGAGCCGGTTCAGGTTGATCAGATACAACCGCGACCGGTCCGGATACCGCACGCCGGCCTGCTCCGGCACCGAGGTCAGATCTCCCGCGACCAGCTCGGAACCGATCCCCAGCGGCCGGTTGGTGCGCACGTCGACCGAGGGCTGCGGGCCGTTGATGGCCATGAACCGCAGAATCCGCGCCTCGTCCGAGGACAGCTGATCGAGAATGCGGTCGTAGGCCGGATGGACTTCCTCGGTGAAGTACACATCGGCCGAGCGCGCGAGCAGATTGTCGCCGCGGCGGCGCAGATCGACCAGGGTCGAGGAGCGGACCAGCCCGCCGGTCGACGGGCCGGGCGCCTGGCCGTTGGTGGGGACGTAGCTGACGATCTCGCGCACCGACCCCTCGGTGACGCCGAGGACGCTGCGGGCGACGGACTGCAGAGCGGCTCCGGTGCGTTCGGCGATCTCGGTGGAGGATTCGCCGTCCAGCGCGGCCTGGGCGATCTGCTTGGTGACCTCGAGACCGGTGCCGACGGCCCATTGGCCGCCGCGGACCGCGGTCCCGGCTGCCAGGCCGGCAGCCCGGAAGACGCCGCGGATCATGCGGGCTTCGTTGCTGATCTGCCGCTTCTCCACGTCCGAGCTGCGTTCCACAGCGCGGGAACCGGGTCGGACCACATCCTGTCCGGTCCTGTCGTCTGTCACGTCATTCTCCGAATATCGCCAGGTGAACGAATCCGCTCACATATTCTTACCGCACCCCGAAGGCCACCGGCCATGTTCGGCGGCTCTCGGCCATGAGCGCCGACACCCGCACAGCGATAGCGGCATCAATGTGGTTCCGGTCATTCTTGCGGCTGCCGCTGTCCGGTGCGACATTCCGATCGCACGATGTGATCGAAGTCTCCGCCGATACGCTACCGTGTAGCGGCTTCCAACCCGAATTGGATGGCGACTTCCGCGGCGACCTCCGTGGTTACGCAGGCTGCCGCCTCCGGCCGCGTCGCTACAGTCGCGGAATTGCATGGCGACCTCCGCGGCGACCTCCGTGGTTACGCTCGCTGCGTCTCCGGCCGCGTCGCTCCGGTCGCAATTGGACCCGTTTCCGGAATTCACAGTAAGGTTCGCCTGGCCGACGGGGTACGTTGTAGTGCCGGTGTGACGGCGGTCACCGGTAAGGGGTCGGCAGGAGGGTGTCGTGCTGGATAGTTTGCTGGGTTTTCACCCGACGATTTTGCTGGAACTGATCACGATCCCCCTCTTCACGGGTGTCATCGGCTATATCACCAACTGGACCGGCATCCTGATGCTGTTCAAGCCGCTACGCTTTCACGGGTTTCGGGTACCGGGTCTGAAATGGTTGTTCCCCTATCTTCCCAAGCGCATTCAGGTGCTGCCGCTGCTGCAGTACGACGGCCGCATGGGCTGGCAGGGAATCGTGCCCTCGCGCGCGGACAAGATGGCCTCGATCGCGGTCGACAAAGGGCTCTCGAAACTCGGCAGCGTCGCCGACTTCTATCGCGAACTAGAGCCCGATGAACTGGCCGCGCATCTGACCGATATGGCGCAGTCGCAGATCCGCGACATCGTCGAGGAGATTGCCCGCCGGGAACATCCACAGCTCTGGTACAACCTGCCCGCGCAGGTCCGGGAGTTGGTACACGAGCGGGTCCGGGAACAACTTCCGGATATCCTCAAGGAACTGACCGACGAACTCGGGTCGAACATCGAACAACTGCTCGATGTCAAACAGATGGTGATCCGATATTTCCAATCGCGGCCGCAGTTGCTCAACACCGTATTTCAGGTGCTGGGCGCCAAGGAGTTGCGGTTCATGCAGAACTTCGGCTTCTATTTCGGCGCGCCGATGGGTCTGGTGCTCGTCGCGGTGCTGCATCTGACGCATTGGTCGCCGCTGGTGGTGCTGCCGGTCGGCGGTGTGATCATCGGCTGGGTGGTCAACTGGATCGGGCTCAACATGATCTTCGAACCCGCCTATCCGAAGTGGTGGTGCCCGTGGCGGCAGGGTCTGCTGATCAAGCGACAGCCCGAAATCACCGAGGGCTATGCCGAATTGGTGGCCACCCAGATCATCACGATCGCCAATGTCGGTGACGAACTGCTGAACGGCCCGCGCTCGGACCGCACCATGCAGGTGCTCGAGGACACCTTGCGCCCGGCCACCGACCGCGCGCTCGGGCCGATGCGCGGGGCGCTGAAGTTCGTGATCGGCAGTCGCGACTACGCGACCCTGCAGAACCGCTTCACCGACGAGGCCAAATCGCTGGCACCGGCCGCCTTCGCCGATCCCGGATTCAACGCCCAGCAGAGCCGGCAGGTCAGCCAGTACATCGCCAAGCAGATGGCGGCGCTGAAACCGCCGGACTTCGTCGACATGCTGCGCGCGGCGATCAAACAGGACGAGTGGCTTTTGTTCGTCCATGGCGGTGTGCTGGGGCTCATCGCCGGTTACGCTCATCTTCTGATCTTCGGAACGGAAGTAGCGAACGTATGGCTGTGAGCGGATCCGCGCCGGAAACCGGTGACGGCGCCGAGTTTTCGATCGAATACGCCGAGGTGGTGGCCGAATCCGGCGCCGACGCGGCGGCCGGTACCGGTGCGACCGAGATCGAGACGGTCTTCCCCGACCCGGACGCCCGCTCCACCGACCTCGTCGCGCGCCGGTCGGCCGAATTGATGCTGCCCGAGGATGCCCGCCCGGGCTGGGCGGGTCCCGTACGCACCACGACCGGTGTGGTGCGGGTGGCGCTCTCCGCGGTGACCGAGGCCGCGGCCTGGGGCCTGGGCACCGCGGCAGGGGTGACGGCCACGGTGGTGCGCGGCAGCATGTCCGGACAGCCGCCGCGGCATGTGCTCTCCGAGGCCGGCGAGCAGGTTCGCGACTCGGTGCGACGGGCGCTCGGCATCGATGCCGCACCCGCGGGCGCCCCCGCGGGCTCGGCGCCGAGCCTGCGCGACCGCGGCGCCGAACTGCTGCGCCGCTCAGCCGATGTGCACTGCGAGGACAGCGACCATCCGGCATTCGCGCGCATCCTCGCCGAACTGGCTCCCGACGAGGCCCGGATCCTGCGCTTCCTCTACCTCGACGGCCCGCAGCCGGCGCTCGACATCCGCACCGGGCGGCCGTTGAGTTCGGGCACCCAGCGCATCGAGGTCGGCATGTCGCTGATCGGCGAGACCGCGGCGCTGCGCTTCCCCGACCGGGCGATCACCTATCTGACCAATCTGCGCCGCCTCGGACTCATCACCATCGACGGCGATCAGCTGGACAACCCGGCCCGCTATCAGCTGCTCGAATCACAGCCCGAGGTGCGGCGGTTGCTCAAGCGCGGGTTCGGCACCAAGGTCGCCTACCGCAGCATCGCGCTCACCTCGTTCGGCACGGATTTCACCTCTGCATGCCTGCCGGTGCCACCACTGGGCCACGCGCTCTGAGGTTGCCACGCCGTGGCCGCTCGTCCCGGCCGCCTTACGACGAACCGGTTCCGGCTGCGCGGGCGCAGGCACCTCCGGCTCAGCCGACCTCTTCGGCGAGTTCCAACCAGCGCATCTCGGTCGATTCCTTCTCGGCCTGCACCTGCTTCAGTTCCGCGCCGAGGCTCACCAGCTTCTCCGGATCGGTGGCGGCTTCGGCCAGTGCGGTGTGCAGGCGTTCCTCCCGCTCGCCGAGTTTCTCCAGGGTCCGCTCCAGCCGGCCGAACTCCTTGCGCGCGGCGCGGTAGGCGGCGGAATCGGTTGCGGGAGCGGATGTTTCGGTCGGCGCGGAGGTTCCGGAGGGGCGGCGTGCGGTGTCGGCGAGTGTCGCGCGGCGACGCAGGTACTCCTCGATCCCGCCGGGCAGGTTGGTGAGCTTGCCGTCGCCGAACAGCGCCCAGGTGGAGTCGCTGATGCGCTCGATCAGATACCGGTCGTGGCTGATCACGACCAGGGTCCCGGGCCAGCCGTCGAGCAGGTCCTCGAGTTGCTGCAGGGTGTCGATGTCGAGGTCGTTGGTGGGCTCGTCGAGCAGCAGCACGTTCGGCTCACTCATCAGGATGCGGGTCAGTTGCAGGCGGCGGCGCTCACCGCCGGACAGGTCACCGACCGGAGTGCGCTGTTTGGCCGGTGTGAATCCGAGCCGTTCGGCGAGCTGCCCGGCGCTGATCTCCTTGTCTCCCAGCCAGGTTCGCTCGGCGACATCGGACACCGCTTCCAGCACCCGCATATCGGTGGGCAGATCGTCGAGTTCCTGCCGCAGCCAGCCGATCCGGACGGTCTGGCCCTGAATCCGCTTACCGGCCGCCGGTTCCGCGTCACCGGCGAGAGCGCGCAACAGGGTGGTCTTGCCCGATCCGTTCACACCCACCAAGCCGACCCGCTCTCCCGGCGCCAACCGCCAGGTCAGATCGCGCACCAATTCGCGGCCGTCGGGGGTGGTGAGGGTGGCGTCCTCGAGTTCGATCACCACGCGGCCCAGGCGTTTCCGTGCGAAGGAGGCCAGCTGCACGGTGTCGCGCGGCGGCGGCACATCGGCGATCAGGGCCTCGGCGGCCTCGACCCGGTAGCGCGGCTTCGAGGTGCGAGCCTGCGGTCCGCGACGCAGCCAGGCCAATTCCTTGCGGGCCAGATTGCGGCGGCGCGCCTCGGTGGCATCGGCCTGGCGGGCCCGCTCGGCGCGGGCGAAGATCCAGTCGTTGTAGCCGCCTTCATAGCTTTCGACCTTGCCGCCCACCACTTCCCAGGTGCGGGTGGCGACGGTGTCGAGGAACCAGCGATCGTGGGTGACCACCACGAGTGCGCTGCGGCGCGCCAGCAGATGTTCGGCCAGCCACTGCACACCCTCGACGTCGAGGTGGTTGGTGGGCTCGTCGAGGACCAGCAGATCCAGTTCGCGCACCAACGCGGCGGCCAGCGCCACACGGCGACGCTCGCCACCGGACAGATTCGCGACCGAGGTGTCCATGCCCAGATCCGCGATGCCGATACCGTCGAGCACGCTGCGGATGCGCGGGTTGGCGGCCCACTCGTGTTCGGCGACACCGTCCGTGCGCGCGTCCTCGGCGAGCCCGGCCAGCACCACCTCGCCGACGGTGGCCCCTTCCGGCAGCACACCGCGCTGAGTCACCACCGCCATGCGCAGGCCGTTGATCCGGCTCACCCGCCCGCTGTCGGGCTGCTCGAGCCCGGTCAGCACCTCGAGCAGTGTGGTCTTACCCCCGCCGTTGAGACCGACGACCCCGATCCGCTCACCCTCCTGCACGCCGAGGGACACGTTGTCCAGCAGCGGGGTGATTCCGAAGCTCTTGTGGACCTGCTCCAGATTGATCAGATTCGCCAAGGGGTCAGTCCTCTCCGAGTATGGCGGGCCTCCGGGTGTGCCACGAGCTCGGCGGATCCGGCCGCGTCGCGCGCGCCGGCTGCGCTCCCGCAGCGGCGGGACCACGCCCGTCGGCTTCACCCGTGAAGATTACGGCACGAGGGTGCGCACTTCCGGCGCGGGTGAACCGGGCCCGAGCCCGCGCTCTCCGAATACGCCGCCCTGACGGCGACCACCGGTGGTGCGTTCCGTGGAACTCGCGGGAGACGCGGACCGCACGCACGGGTCGGCCTCCGGCTACACCAGCATGCCGATCTCGGAGCCCCACGCAGACCGGTCCCCCAGCCACACGCGTACGCCGACTTCGAGGCCACGCACGCCGGCGCCGGCGCGGTCACCACATGCACGCAGATCTCGGCTTCGCGTTAACCCGTAGCCACCCCAATGCGGCCGTTTACCTCCTCTGCGACGGACCGAACCGCAGTGGTACCGCGTGGCTCCACATGGATCGCGGTTGCGAAAAAGGTTGAGGCATAGGTACTCTGCGGGCAATCCAAATGGGCTCTCCAGAAGTATGGCCGTAGTGCGGGAGCCCCGCCTCGTGAGGGCGCGGAGTGGGCGGCGCTGATTTGTCGACCCCACATTCGGAGGATTCTCATGACCGACTCGTCATCTGCCATCGCCACCTCGTCGTCCGGCGACCGTGCAGGCGACAGTTCCGGGCAGCCGGAAGCACCGCGCACAGCCCACGGTGTGAAGGTCGGCATCGGGCTGCCGATCGCCGACCCCCAGTCACTCGTCGCATGGGCCGAGCGGGCCGAATCGGGCCCGTTCTCCACCCTCGGGCTGCTCGATCGACTGGTCTACGACAATCCGGAACCCCTTGTGACACTTGCGCATCTGGCCGGTGCGACGCAGCGGATCCGATTGCAGACCGAAGTGCTCCTCGCACCACTGCGGGAGACCGCGTTGCTCGCGAAACAGGTCGCCACCCTCGACCGGCTCTCGGGCGGCCGATTCACCCTGGGGCTCGGTGTCGGCGGCCGCGCCGACGACCATGAAGCGTCCGGGACGCAATTGCGCACGCGCGGAAAGCGATTGGACGAGCAGATCACGACGATGCGCCGGCTGTGGTCCGGTGAACCCTACAGCGAGAGTTGCGCCGCGATCGGCCCGCTGCCGCACACCTCCGGCGGTCCGGAACTGCTGTTCGGCGGATTCCAGCCCGCCGCGCTGGAACGCGTCGCACGCTGGGGCGGCGGATTCCTCGCCGCGGCCGCACCCTCGTGGGCGCCGGGCCTGTTCGACACCGTGCGGCGGTTCTGGCGCGAATACGATCGCCCGGGTTCACCGCGCATCGTCGCGCAGGTCAACGTGGCCCTGGGTCCGCGGCACGTCATCGACGACGCCCGCGCCGCCATGTCGGCGTACTACGCCTTCAGCGACTACGGCGCGAACATGGTCGAGGGCATGCTCACCACACCGGAGCAGATCCGCACGGTCACAAAGCAATTCGCCGATCTGGGCGCCGACGAAGTGATCTTCTACTGCTACGGGCGAGACCCGGAACAGGTCGACCGCCTCGCCGACACCCTCAGCTGAACGGTCGTACGTAGCTACCGGCCGGCGCCGACCCGCACTCGAGCCGATCGGCGCCGGCTCGTCACGTCCGGTCAGTGACGCCCGTCGGCCAGCACACGCGCACCGGGCACCGGACCGGTCGCGGTGCGGACGCTGCGGCACACCCCGGCGCCGGAGAGTTCGGCCGAGACCTCCACCGCATCGTCCTCGCTACCGCACAGGAAGGCACAGGTGGGCCCCGAGCCGGAGACGATTCCGGCGAGGGCGCCCGCCTCGACGCCGGCACGCAGGGTGCGGCGCAGGGCCGGATTCAGCGACAGGGCGGCGGCCTGCAGATCGTTGCCGAGCAAGGGCGCGAGCTGGGTGGGGTCGCCGGAGGCCAAGGCCTGCAGCAATTCCTGCGGGTCGCCGAGGCGCGGCGGATCGCCGTTCTCGCGCAACCGGTCCAGTTCGCCGAACACCTTCGGCGTCGACAGCCCCTCCTTCGCCAATGCCAGCACCCAGTGAAAAGTGTTGCGCGACAACACCGGGAGCAGTTTCTCGCCACGGCCGCGGCCCAGTGCGGTGCCGCCGTGCAGCGCGAAGGGCACATCGCTGCCGAGTTCGGCCGCGACCTCGGCCAACTCGTCGCGCGACATCTCCAGCCCCCACAATTCGTTGAGCCCCACCAGCGTCGCGGCGGCATCCGCGCTGCCGCCGGCCATCCCCCCGGCCACCGGAATACCCTTCTCGATCTCGATCTCCACCAGCGGAGCGCGGCCGGCCAGATGTCCGAGCCGGACGGCGGCCTGCCACACCAGGTTCGTGCGATCGGTGGGCACCTGGGCGGCGCCCTCCCCGTGCACGGTCACGGCCAGCGATCCGGCCGGAGCGATCCGCACATCGTCGGCCAGCGACAGCGCCTGGAAGACCGTGGTCAGTTCGTGGTATCCGTCGCTACGCAGGTCATCGACCCCTAGATGAAGGTTCACCTTGGAGGGGGCGCGGACGACCACGGAACTGGGTACTACAGACAGCACGGGGCTAGGTTATCCGTCCGCGCGGCAAACGGTCGGTTTGCCGCGCGACGCGGGGCTCCCGCAGCTGGGGACTCGCCGGACACCGGCCGCCATGACAGGCGGCCGACGCCGAATTTCCGGCCAACGCCAGGCCGATTACCTGCGCAGACGGGTGTCGCCGGAGATGCGCGCCACGGCGGACGAAATTCCCCGTCGTCCCCCTTGCGTCAGGTACCCATGGGGGGTATGTTCAGTGATGTCAGGGGATACCCCCTCACCGTATAAGAGCGAGCGAAGGAAGCGATCATGGCTACCAGCACCTACACCGTCACCGGGATGACCTGCGGCCACTGCGTGGCGTCGGTGCAGAAGGAGATCGGCAAGATCGACGGCGTCACCAGCGTCGACGTAGACCTCGCCTCCGGCCGCGTCCAGGTCGAATCCGCCGCACCGCTGACGGACGCCGAGGTCGTCGCCGCCGTCGACGAGGCGGGATATCAGGTGGCGAGCTGAATGAACGACAGACTGAAGTTCGCGGCATTCGGCGGCGGACTGGTCGTGTTGTTCGGGGCCGCGCTCGGCATCGGCGCCCTGGTGGGCGATCCGGCCGAGCCGGCCGCCGGCCACGGCACCGGACTTCAGGCCACCCAGGAGGGATACACCCTCTCCGAGGTGAGCGCACCTACCGAACCCCACACCCCCGGCACCCTCCGATTCCGGATCACCGGCCCCGACGGCGCACCGGTCACCCAGTACACCGATCTGCACGAGCGGGACCTGCATCTGATCGCCGTCCGCTCCGATACCACCGAATACCGGCACGTGCACCCGGTCCGCGACGCCACCGGCACCTGGTCGATCGATTGGACGTGGGCCCAGCCGGGCACCTATCGCATCTTCGCCGATTCCCGGCCCGCGGCGGCGCCGGATGAACTGGTGCTCAGCCGCACCGTCACCGTGACCGGCGCGACCGCCGATCGGCCCCTGCCGCCGGTCTCACGCACCACCACCGTCGACGGCTACCAGGTTCGCATGGACGGCGATCTCTCGACCGGCGGCGGCGAGGTGGGATTCACCGTCACCCGCGACGGGCGGCCGGTCACCGATCTGCAACCCTATCTGGGTGCCTACGGGCATCTGGTCGCACTGCGCGGGAACGATCTGTCCTACCTTCATGTTCATCCCGAAGGAGAGGTCGGCTCGACACCCGCCGGGCCGCGGGTCGCCTTCCACGCCCAAGCGCCCAGTACCGGCGCCTTCCGGCTCTATCTGGACTTCGCCCACGGCGGCGCGGTTCACACGGCGGAATTCACCGCCGAGGCGGTAGCCGGGCAGCAGAGCGGGCACCACGACAACGAGCACAACAACGGAGAGCACGGAGGAGGTCACCAATGAGCGCGCCCACGACAGAGCGCTCCGTCGAGCTGGATATCGGTGGCATGACCTGCGCCTCCTGCGCCGCACGCATCGAGAAGAAACTGAACCGGATCGAGGGCGTCACCGCCACGGTCAACTACGCCACCGAGAAGGCGAAGGTCAGCTTCCCCGAAACGGTGACGCCGGATCAACTCATCGAACGTGTCGTCGACACCGGCTACACCGCCACCGTCCACGACACGCGTCCCGCGCAAACCGCTGCGGCCGAAGAGGTTTCCACCGATTCGCCGCTACGGCAACTGCGGAATCGGCTGCTGGTGAGCCTCGCGCTGGCGCTTCCGGTCATCGCTCTGGCGATGATTCCGGCGCTGCAATTCCGGAACTGGCAATGGCTTTCGCTGACGCTGGCCACGCCCGTCGTGTTCTGGGGCGGCGCCGCCTTCCATCGCGCCGCGTGGATCAACGCCCGGCACGCCACCGCCACCATGGACACCCTGATCTCGCTGGGCACCCTGGCGGCCTACTCGTGGTCGGTGTACGCGCTGTTCTTCGGCGATGCCGGGATGCCGGGTATGAAGCACGGCTTCAGCTTCGCGGTCGAGCGCTCCGCGTCGGCGTCGAACATCTACTTCGAGGTCGCGGCCGGTGTGATCGTCTTCATCCTGGCCGGGCGGTATTTCGAGACCCGTGCCAAGGAGCGGGCCGGTTCGGCACTGCGGGCGCTGCTGGAACTCGGCGCCAAGGATGTGGCGGTACTGCGCGACGGCGTCGAACACCGAATTCCGGTGTCGGAGTTGCGCGTCGACGATCTGTTCCTGGTGCGTCCGGGTGAGAAGGTCGCCACCGACGGTGTGGTCACCGACGGCAATTCGGCTATCGACATGAGCATGCTGACCGGTGAATCGGTGCCGGTCGAGGCGGGCCCGGGCGATCCGGTGATCGGCGCGACCGTCAACGCCGGCGGGGTGCTGACCGTGCGGGCCACCCGCGTCGGCGCCGACACCCAGCTGGCGCAGATGGCCGCACTGGTGGAGGAGGCGCAGAACGGCAAGGCGCCCGTGCAGCGGCTGGCCGACCGTGTCGCCGGCGTGTTCGTCCCGATCGTGATCGCGATTTCGGTTGCCACACTGGGCTTCTGGCTCGGCAGCGGCGCCGCGGTGGCGGTGGCCTTCGGTGCGGCGGTCGCGGTGCTGATCATCGCCTGCCCGTGCGCGCTCGGCCTGGCCACACCCACCGCACTGCTGGTCGGCACCGGCCGGGGCGCCCAGCTCGGCGTCCTGATCAAGGGGCCACAGGTGCTGGAATCGACCCGGCGCATCGACACCGTCGTGCTGGACAAGACCGGAACGGTTACGACCGGCACCATGTCGCTGGCCGAGGTCATCCCCGCCGAGGGCCAGGATCGCGACGAGCTGCTGGCCGTCGCCGCGGCGGTGGAACACGGATCCGAACACCCGGTGGCCCGGGCGGTGGTGCGTGGCGCCGCCGAACAGGGTCTGGCCGAGGAGCCGGTGCAGCAGTTCGTGAGCCACGGCGGTAAGGGCGTGCAGGGTCTGGTCGGTGAGCGCGCGGTCGTGATCGGCCGCACCGAACTGCTCGCGGATTGGTCGATCCCGCTGCCGGAGTCGTTGGCGCAGGCCAAGTCCGAAGCCGAGACCGCCGGGCGCACCGTGATCGTGGTGGCCTGGGACGGGCAGGCGCGCGGTGTGCTGGTCATCGCCGATGCGATCAAGGCCTCGAGCGCCGAGGCCATCGCGGACATGCGGTCGCTGGGACTGACGCCGGTGCTGTTGACCGGTGACAATGCCGCGACCGCGCGCACGGTCGCCGATCAGGTCGGCATCGACGAGGTGATCGCCGAGGTGCTGCCCGCCGACAAACTCGACGTGGTGAAGCGCCTGCAGGATCAGGGCAAGGTCGTCGCGATGGTCGGCGACGGCGTCAACGACGCGGCCGCCCTCGCCCAGGCCGACCTGGGCCTGGCGATGGGCACCGGCACCGACGTGGCGATCGAGGCCGGCGACATCACGCTCGTCCGCGGCGATCTGCGGACGGTCGGCACGGCCATCCGGCTCTCCCGGGCCACCTCGCGCACCATCAAGGGCAACCTGTTCTGGGCGTTCGGTTACAACGTGGCGGCGATTCCGCTGGCGGCGGCCGGACTGCTCAACCCGATGCTCGCGGGTGCGGCCATGGCCCTGTCGAGTGTGTTCGTGGTGAGCAACAGCCTGCGCCTGCGGCGCTTCCACTGAACGAATCCGCCGAATGTCCCGTCCGATCGGACGGGACATTCGGCGTTCCCGCCCCGGTCCGCCATACTTTCCGTCCGAAGAGAAGAATGCGCTGTCGCGTCGGCCTGTTTCCCAGCGACCGGCCGCGCACGAGGACAAGGCAGGGACCACATGAGCATCCTGTTCGGGATCGGTTTGGTGATCTGGTTCGTCAGCATCGCCGCGATGTTTCTCGCACGCGCCCTCGACGACCACAGACAGCAGGTCTTCCGGGCGAGCCTGGCACTGTGTGCGGTGGGATCGATACTCCTCGCCATCGGCACGCCCTTCGTCAGCGGCAATTCGATGAATAAGAACATCCTGGTCAGCGGCGGATTCACCGTGATGGCGTCCCTCTGCGCCTACTCGGTCCTGATCACCCGCCACCGCCCCGCCACTCCTCCGATACCGCTGCCGATCCCGTTCACCCCGCCGAGCGACAACCCCGCCGCCACCGCCGCGCCGGCACCCCCGTCACAAGACTTGCCGACCCGCACACCGACCGCGGACTCTCGCCCACACGATCCGAGCCGCATGTGACCACCACACCTTTGCCCGGGTCCGCTGCCTGACCTTGACGTTAACCGCGGTTCAGGTTTTAGCGTCGGAGGCGACCGTATCCCACCGAAGGGCGCCGCGATGAAGATCCTCGAAGTCGAGCTCACCACAACACATTTCGCCGCCACGGCGGAGTTCTATCGCGACGTGCTCGAGCTTCCGGTCATCGCGCAGCCTGATGGTGTTGTCGTCGAGATCGGCTCCAGCAGATTGAGGGTGACCGCGGGCGCTGTCTTCGACGGCGTGCACCATCTCGCGTTCGGCATCTCGCCACACGACTTCGACCTCGCCCGTCGTTGGTTGCGGCAGCGGACCGAATTGCTCACGGTCGGCGGTTCCGACATCATCGACGGCCCGGAAGGATGGGATTCTCGATCGCTGTATTTCCGGGGGCCGGACGGAATTCTGCTGGAACTGATTGCGCGCAAGGCCGATCGAGCGGCACCGGGCAGCCCGGACCAAACCCCGCACCTGTTGTCGATCAGCGAGGTCGGCATCGGCGTGCCCGACGTCCACCAGGCCGTACGCCACCTCGCCGAGGCCTTCGAACTCCCACCCTTCCCGCCACAACTATCCGAATTCGCCCCGATCGGCAGCCACGACGGGCTGCTCATCCTGGCCCGTTCCGGCCGAATCTGGTTCCCCACAGAGGAAGACGTCCCCGCCACCGGACCGGTATCGGTCCGCATCGAATCCGCCGGCCACAGCGAAAAGATCGCTCTGACCGACGAAGCCGTCGTCCAGTGCGCTCAGACACACCCTGAATTCAATACGTACGGATAGACCTTGCCGTCGAATCCGTGCACGTACAACACCCACGGTTCGGAATCACAATGCCGCGATGATTCCTCGATCCGGAACGGAAGCGGCCACCGGCGCCCGCTGTCGTGCGGTTTTCCGTACCTGTTCCGCAGTTTGTCGAGCTCGGCGCTGTCGGCCGGCGCGGCAACGCGACCGTAGTCGGTGCCGTCGATACGAGGCGGAGGCGTGAACATCCATGTCCACGCCTCGTACCGGACCGTGGAGTAATAGAAGTCCACCGCACCGAGGACGACGACGGCCACGCAGACAGCAAACACCAATTTCCGACGCATACCGATTCGCCTTCAGTCTCCGGGATAGTTGACTTTGATCATGTGATATTTGACCGGGAACGACGTCCAATCGCCCTGCTGCAACGACCAGGCGACCTGCTTGTTCTCGTGCGAGTGGTAGTCGACGACATCGGCCATCACCGTTTGACCGTTGGGCAAAGTGACAGGCTTCTGTCCCACATATATGACGGTGTGGTTGATCTGTCCCGAGTGTTCGCCACTACTCAGCTCGTACTGGACGATGTCGCCCGGCTTCAAACCGGCATGACTGAGCGCCAGCGGGTCGGCCTGCGAGGTTGTCGAATCGATGGTGCCGGTCTGCACCTCCGTGCCACTGGGTGTGCCCGGTGCCGGATTGTTTCGCAGAAGATAGTCGTGGAGATTAGGGGCGCCGCTCCATGAATACGAATTGTCATCAGGCATATCGTCGTGGTGGTTGTAGTACCACCGGCCGGATTCGTCGTGGTGCATGTACGGCACCCCACCGTCGCCTTCGTCCTTGAACCCACCGGCACGCAAACACTGCGAAACGAAGTTCGTGCAGTCGGCGTCGCCGTGGTTGTCATACTCCGGATTACGTCCCAGCGCCCATTGATTCGCGTAGGCGACGGCTGCTGCCCGTTCCGGTGAGAGGCCTCCGCCCGCAATCGCTGCGTCCTGCGAATTGGCCAGAGGAACCATCTTGCGGATCTCGTCGATCGCGGCTTCGATCTTCGGCTTCCACTGCGCATCGGCATTCGCGATCGTGGTCGCGTATCCCACGAGAGTCCGGCTGATCTCGGCAGCGTCATCCTCGTCGGCCATATTGTGAACGGTCCACGCTGCGTCGTTTCCGATCACGACGGGCTCCACCTCGTACAGCCGCACCAACGACTTGATTTGTGCCACCGGGTATTCGATCGCTTGGTAGACCTTCTTGTACACGTCTTCCAGGTCGTAGTACGCGGTCGCCACCGCACGCATTTCGCGCTGTTCGCGATCTGCCCGATCGTCGGCTGCGTTCTTGGCGTCACCCGACCAATGCAGATCATCGTGGATCGTGGTGTGGACGGTGTCCGATGCCGCCTTGATCGAATCAGCAATAGCGGCGGCGTTGGCGGCGACGGCCTGAAGGCCTTCGATATCCCAGGAGGTGACCTGATCCCGCGTGGGAAGCGTCGGCTCGCCAGGCTGGCTCATCGCTGGGCTCCAGCGTGTGGATCTCCGGAATTGAGATCGCCGAGTTGGCTCAGACGCGCAGCGATATCGGTGTCCGTATCACTGTATTCGGTTGCCGAAATGCTCAGTACCAGAGAAATTTCCCGCATCCGAGCTTGGAGGACAGCCTTCGCCTGCCGGCTGGCATTGTCTGCCGAGTCGAGCAAAGACGCAGCGGTGAGGCCTGTGAGGTGAGCGGCCGCTGCGTTGCCGCCCAAACGACACCAGTTGTCGACGTCGTCAGCGACCTTGTTGATCTTACCTGCGGCTTGACGCAGGCTTTCCGGGTCGACATCCATGACCCGCCCCCTTCGTGAGTATCGAACCGGCTGAATCTAGCACCGCCGAAGGGTGGCGGCCCCGTGCGCTAGACGCCCTCGCAGTCCGCTGCGAGCTGATCACCCCTGCTCGGCGAGGCGCACGAAGGCTGCCGTGTCGAGGGTTTCCCCCCGCGCGGTAGGCGCGATTCCCGCCGCGACCAATCGCCGCTCCGCCTCGGCGGGTGATCCCGCCCACCCTGCCAGGGCGGCGCGTAATGTCTTGCGGCGCTGGGCGAAAGCGGCATCGACCACGGCGAACACGCGCTCGCGGTGGGCGGTGTCGAGCGACCACGGTGGGTCGGTGTAGCGCTCGATGCGGACCAGTCCCGACTCCACCTGCGGAACCGGCCAGAACACCTGGCGGCCGACGGCTCCCGCGCGGCGGACGGCGCCGAAGAACCCGGCCTTCACGCTCGGGACGCCGTAGATGCGGGAGCCGGGTTCGGCGGAGAGCCGGTCGGCCACCTCGGCCTGCACCATCACCAAAGCCGTTCGGATACTGGGCAATTCGGCGAGCAGATGCAGGAGCACGGGTACCGCTACGTTGTAGGGCAGGTTCGCGACCAGCGCCGTCGGCTCACCGGGGATATCGGTGGCCGATACGCGCAGCGCATCGCCGGGCACCACGGTCAGCCGGTCGGCGAGTCCGGCGGCGCGATCGGATACGGTTTCCGGAAGATGCTGTGCGAGAACCGGATCCAGTTCCACCGCGACGACCCGGTCCACGACGTCGAGCAGTGCCAGCGTCAGCGAGCCCAGCCCGGGGCCGACCTCGAGTACCACGTCGTCGCGTCCGACGCCGGCCGTGGCGACGATCCGCCGCACGGTGTTGGCGTCGTGCACGAAGTTCTGTCCGAGCTGTTTGGTCGGGCGCACGCCGAACCGTTCCGCCAGCACCCGCACTTCGGCGGGGCCGAGCAGTTCGGCCAGGCCACGGGCTTCGCTCACAGGTTCGGACACGCCCGACAAGGTATCAGTGCGGCTAGGGCCGGTACGGCGTGGACTGCACCCGCGCGACGAACGCGTCGATCGCCGCCCACATCTGCGGATTCAGGTCGCAGTGCTGCCCGGTGCCGACCACCGATTGCGCGTCCACGCCGTTCGCGGCCAACTGGGCGGCCAGCGCGGCGTGCAGCGGCGAGGGCACGGTGCGGTCGGTGGCGTTGAGCAGCAACAGGATCGGAGCGTCGTAGCCGTTCGTGGGCACGGCCAGATAGTCGGTGAGCGCGGCAGTGAACCGCGGGTCGCCCAGCGGCCGCGACAGCAGATCGCCCAGCGATGCGCCGTTGACCTGCGCGATCATCCCGTCCAGGCACAGGGTGCCGATGCTGTCGAGCAGTTGGCGCCCACGCGGGCTCAGATAGCTGTCGACGTCGATATCGGGCCTGGTTTCCCGCATTCCGACGAGCACTCCCGCGATGAAGGCGGTGCTGCCGTCGCCGATCTCCGGAATATTCGGCACCCACGGCCCGGCGATGGGCAGAACGTGCTCCAGATCCGATTCGGGGTCGACCGCGATGGTCCCGCGGAAGTCCAGGTCGGGCGCATAGCTCTGCTGGAGATGACCCGTACCCAGCGCGGCCTGACCGCCCTGCGACGCACCGACGGCGATCCAGGTGCGCGACAGCTGCGGATAGGTCGCACGCGCTGCCCGCAGCAGGTCGATGGTCGCGGTCGCCTCGGACTGCCGTTCCAGATACGGATGTGGACCGGTGTCGAACGCGCCCAGCCCGAGATAGTCCGGCGCGACCACCGCGAATCCCTTGGACTGGAAGTACTGCAGGATGCGGTCTTCCTTGGCCCGGCCGGACGGGTAG
The DNA here is from genome assembly GCF_001612845.1 of Nocardia elegans NBRC 108235. Taxonomy (GTDB): domain Bacteria; phylum Actinomycetota; class Actinomycetes; order Mycobacteriales; family Mycobacteriaceae; genus Nocardia; species Nocardia nova. The sequence continues at coordinate 150,482 of NZ_BDBF01000002.1, forward strand.
GGCGCGGTACCCGGATTCGAGATGCCGCTGCATCCCATGCCGAGCCCGCTCGTGCCGTGGTCGTAGGCCACCACCGGCCAGCCACCCGCGGGCGGTTCGCCCGGCGGAAGGAACACCGCACCGCTGGCGGGGACGGGCTCACCGCGCGAGGTCGTCGTCCGATAGTCGAGTAGCGCCGCCCCGGTCATACCGTGCCAGCCGTCCGGCTGCGCGGTGACCGACATCGTCGTTCCGGCCGGCTCGGCGATGGCGTCCGGCACCGCGACGGCCGAGCCGGCCGCCAACGCGGTGAACAGGGCCGCGGCCACGAGCGGCCGCCGCATCCGAGCCGAACATTTCGACAACCGCATGGACACCTCACATCATCTGGGATCTGCTGATTTTACGGTGCACACACCGCACGGTCCGGAAATCCCCAGGCCGGGGCGTCGCGGAGCGTTGACGTCAATTGATACACGTTCTAGTTTCGGTGTACTCGCGGAACAGGCGGTGGCACATCAGGTCTCACCGCACCCGAAGCAGCAGGAGAGGACGGCCGCAATGATGCGCAGGCACGAGGGACGACGGGTGGTGGTGACCGGGGCGGGCTCGGGCATCGGGCGGGGCATCGTGGTGCGCATGCTCGCCGAGGGAGCGCATGTGGTGGGCGCCGACATTTCCGAGCCCGGACTGAAGGAGACCGTGGCGGAGGTGGGCGCGGATCGCGAGCGGCTCCATACGGTCACCGTCGACGTGGCCGACCCGGAATCGGTGCGCCCGGCCGTCGCCGCGGCCGTCGACCATCTCGGCGGATTGGACGTGCTGGTCAACGCGGCCGGGATCATGCGTACCGCGCATACCCACGAGATGGCGTTCGACAGCTGGAATCAGGTGATCGGCATCAACCTCACCGGCACCTTCCTGATGATGCAGGCGGCCATCCCGACGCTGCTGCAGTCCGAACATCCGGTGATCGTGAACTTCTCCTCCACCGCGGCACTCGGCGCGAATCCGTATATGGCCGCCTACGCCGCCTCCAAGGGCGGGGTGAACGCGATGACCCATGCGGTCGCGCTGGAGTACTCACAGAAGGGCCTGCGCGCGGTGAACATCGTCCCGGGCGGAATCACCAGCGGAATCACCAACAATCTGCAAACCCCCGAAGACGCCGACTGGAACCTCTTCTCCCGCCTGACCGGCTGGCTCAACGGCGGCGCCCTGGGCGAACCCGCCGACGTCGCCGGCGTGGTCGCCATGGTCGCCTCCGAGGACGGCCGCTACATCACCGGCTCGGAGATCCGCGTCGACGGCGGCGCCCTGATGTGACTAGCTGATCCCCAAGCGACTCGTGCACGCGGGCCAGGCACCCCAGCCCTGCCGGGCCCGCGTCACCTCGGCGATGGCGATCTGCTCTTCCCGGGTGGCGAGATCCGGCCGCTCGGCGTACTTCAGCCCGCCCTGCCGCGACCAGGTGCTCTGGTCGAACTGGATACCGCCGAAATACCCGTTGCCGGTATTGATGGCCCAGTTGCCACCGGATTCACATTTGGCCAGCGCGTCCCAGACCGCGCCGTCGCGCACGGGCGGAACTTCGGTGCCGGGCTTGGCGCCCTTGCGGACGGTCTTGGGCTGGGCGGGGACGACGACGGTATGCCCGACGGCCTCACGCGAGGTTTCCTTGCCGTTGACGATCGAGACGGCGTAGGTGACGTCCTGCACCCCGGCCTTGCCGGGATTCTCGACGACGGTCCGGCTCATGTTGAGGTCGGTGTCCTCGATGACGTTCTCGGTCGGGTCGAGGGGTTCGCGTTCGGTGACCTTCTCGGTGTGCTTGCGGGTGACGGTGATCTTCATACCGTCGTGCAGCGGGGTGACGGCCACCGGCTCCACGGTGTCCTCGCCGGTCAGCGGTACGCCCTGTACCTGCAGCAGCTCCCCGACCGTCGGTGCCGCCAGCCGCACGTAGCTCATCGGTTCACCGTTGTCGGACAGCTGCACCGTGCGCGGGCTGGTGACGGCCAGCGCGGCGCCCTGCAGCGGCAGCGGGGTGGGACGCGAGGGCGAGACGAAAACGTCGCCGGGCAGCTGCAGTTGAGTCAGTGCGTCGGCGACGGTGTACGCGGTGGTCCACACCTGTTTGGTCTTGCCGTCGAAGGTCAGCGAGAGCTGCCGGGCGCGATTGAGCGTGATGGTCGCACCGTTGACGACGTCGGCATCACCGGACGGCGACACCGAGTCCTTACCGGCCAGCTTGTAGCCGCCGGCCTTGAGCACACCCTTCACACTCGCGGCCATGGTGGTGACGGTCGTGCGCTGACCGTCGACGACCAGGATGACGGTCTTGCGGCTGACGATCGCCAGACTCGCCCCGATGATCAGGGTGATCAGCATCGCGGCGATCGCCGCGTAGAGCAGCGGCGAGCGCGACGTGTTGATCCGCTGGAGAGCGGATATCCGAAACTCCGGCATGGTCACAATACGATAACGAGGGGGTCAGTCCCTGGCAACTACATGCCGTGGAACAGGGGATTTCCACATCACGATTCGATATCGACGATCCGGAAATATCACGACCGCGCAATCGTAAGTGAACTGGAGCACACCTCGCATTCCGGTCGCGAGTTATGTGACGCACCGCACGCGTGCGGCCTCAGCCCCGCGGCAGCCGGTAGACCCGCTCGGCATTGGCGGTCGTGATCTCGGCCAGTACAGCCGGATCCTGTTCGCGCAGTTCGGCCAGGGCGCGCACGGTGTAAGGCAGGCAGTACGGCTCGTTCGGCGCGCCCCGGAACGGGTGCGGCGTCAGGAACGGCGCATCGGTCTCCACCAGGATCTGCTCGTCCGGCACCAGCTTCGCGGCCTCGCGCAATTCGTGCGCGTTCCTGAAACTCACCGTCCCGGAGAAGCTGAGCAGATACCCCTCGGCCACACAAGCCAGCGCCATATTGGCGTCGGAAGAGAAGCAGTGGAAGATCACCGTGTCCGGCGCACCCTCGTCCAGCAGGACCGCCAGCACGTCGTGATCGGCCTCGCGGTTGTGGATCATCAACGGCTTCCCCAGCCGTTTCGCGAGGTCGATATGCCAGCGGAAGCCCTCCACCTGATCCTCGATATCGGCACAGCCGTCGAGTTTGCCGGGCCAGTAGTAGTCGAGCCCGGTCTCGCCGACGGCGACCACGCGGGGGTCGGCGGCCAGCTTCTCCAGTTCGGCGCGGGCGGCATCGTCCAGGGCGTTCGCCCGGGTCGGATGCAGTGCGACCGCGGCGTACACACGCGGATCCCAGTGCGCGGCGTCGACGGCGAAGCGGGCGGCATCCAGGTCGTCGGCGATGGTCACCACCCGGCCGACACCGACCGCGGCTGCCCGATCCACCATGGCGGCAACCGATTCCGCGTCCTCGGCGCCGCAGGCATCGAGGTGAGTGTGCGCGTCGATCAACGGCGACAGCGGTTCGGGCGGCTCGGGTGCGGGTCGTTTACCGGGCATCGGACCAGATTAGACACACCGCACCGACGGCAGGTGAACCCGGCGGGAGCGAGGAGTGGACGACGGGATATCGACGCGAGGGATTATCGGCGGCGGATTAGAGTGGACACACCATGAGCGCACCCGAACGCACGTCACCGGCCTTCTACATCACCACGGCGATCGCCTACCCCAACGGCGCGCCGCATATCGGCCATGCCTACGAGTACATCTCCACCGATACACTGGCCCGGTTCAAGCGGCTCGACGGCTACGACGTGTTCTTCATGACCGGCACCGACGAGCACGGCCAGAAGGTGCAGCAGGCCGCGCGCGCCGCCGGCGTCTCCGTGGAGGAATACGCCGCGCGCAATTCGGATGTGTTCGAACGCATGGACAAGGCGCTCGACATTTCCTACGACCGATTCATCCGCACCACCGACGAGGATCATCTCGCCGCCAGCATCGCGATCTGGGAGCGCATGCAGGCCAACGGCGATATCTACCTCGACACCTATTCGGGCTGGTACTCGGTGCGCGACGAGGCCTTCTACACCGAGGAGGAGACCACCGTCACCGAGGACGGGACGCGACTGGCGACCGAAACCCGGACCCCGGTGGAATGGACCGAGGAGTCGAACTACTTCTTCCGGTTGTCGAAATATCAGGACCGGCTGCTCGAACTGTACGAGAACACACCGGATTTCATTCTGCCCGCCACCCGGCGCAACGAAATCGTCAGCTACGTGAAGGCCGGCCTGAAGGATCTGTCGATTTCGCGGACCACCTTCGACTGGGGTGTGCCGGTGCCCGGTGATCCGGCGCATGTGATGTACGTCTGGGTGGACGCGCTCACCAACTATCTGACCGGTGTCGGATTCCCGAATACCGATTCGGCCGCCTTCCAACGGTTCTGGCCGGCGAATGTGCACATCATCGGCAAGGACATCACCCGGTTCCACACCGTCTACTGGCCGGCCTTCCTGATGTCGGCGGGTATCGAATTGCCGAAACGCGTTTTCGTGCACGGCTTCTTGTTCAACAAGGGCGAGAAGATGTCGAAATCGGTCGGCAATGTGGTGGACCCGCTGGCGCTGGTCGACCAGTACGGCCTCGACGCGGTGCGGTTCTTCCTGCTGCGCGAAATCTCCTACGGCCAGGACGGTTCCTACAGCCACGACGCCATCGTCGGGCGGATCAACACCGACCTGGCCAATGAATACGGCAATCTGGTGCAGCGCAGCCTGAAGATGGTGGCGCGCGACTTCGATTCGACCGTCCCGACTCCCGGCGAATTCACCGAGGCCGACCGGGAGCTGCTCGATCGCGCGAACGGCTTGCTGGAGCGCTGCCGCACCGAATTCGACGGCCAGCAACTACATCTGGCGCTCGAGGCGATCTGGCTGACCCTCGGCGAGACGAACAAGTACTTCTCCGCACAGCAGCCGTGGGCGCTGGCCAAATCGGGCACGCCCGAAGACGTGGCCCGCGAGGCGACCGTGCTGTACGTAACCCTCGAGGTGCTGCGGATCGTGTCGATCCTGGTGCAGCCGGTGATCCCGGGTTCGGCCGGGCGGATTCTGGACCAACTCGGCCAGACCGCGCGCACCTTCGCCGATATCGCCACGCCGATCGAGGCCGGACTGGCCCTACCCGCGCCGGAGCCGGTGTTCCCGAAGTACATCGAACCGAAGTAGGCGACCGGAGCCTGGTTATGGATGCGGAATTCGCCGAGCGCCACCGCAGCGTTCGCGCACAGGCGCTCGGCACCCCCCGGGGCCGACTCATCGGCGCGATGGTCGAATGTGTCGGCGCCCGTGGCTTTTCCGCGACGACACTCACCGATATCGTCGCCCGTGCCCACGTATCGCGAAGCACCTTCTACGAACACTTCGGCAACAAAGAGCATTGCTTCGTCGAGGCTGTCCACACGGGTATGGAGATGATCCGCGCCCGGATCGTCGACGAACTGGCACAACTGCCCCGGGATGCCGATCCGCGCTGCCGCATCGCCACCGTGATCACCACGTTCTGCGCGGTGATCGCGTCCGAACCGGATTTCGCGCGGCTGATCCTGGTGGAATCTCTGTTGGTCGGCGAAGCGAGCACCGACTTCCGGGACATGGCGCTGGACCGGTTCGCGACCATGTACCGGAAATATCACGACAAGGCCCGCGCCGCCGACCCCGCGATACCGGAACTGTCGGACGAGCTGATCGCGCTGGTGCCCGATGCCATCGGCGAGCGCACCCGCCGTGTCCTGGTCCGCGACGGCGCACAGCGCGTACCCGAATTAGCGCCCACCTTCATCGAATTCGCCAACGCCGCGCTGGGGTTGGCGCCGGCACCGGTGCACGCGTAGCGAGCGAGGCTTCTGTTTCCGCGCCGGGCACGGCGCCGACGGTGCCACCGAACCGCGGCAACCGGGCGACCCGGGACTATTCCGCGCGGGCGGCCAGGACCGCATCGTAGAGTTCGCGGCGCGACACCCCGCCCGCACGCGCGGCGACCTGTGCGCACGCGTCCTTGAGGCGAATTCCGTCGGCGACCAGTTCTTCCACCTCGTCCACCAGATCGACCGGGTCGGCCGAAACCGGTTGCGCCCCTTCGACCACCACCGTGATCTCTCCGCGCGCACCCTCGACGGCCCATGCCGCCAGCTCACCGAGTCCGCCGCGCACGACCTCCTCGTAGGTCTTGGTCAGCTCCCGGCACACCGCGGCCCGGCGTTCGGGGCCGAGGACCTCCGCCGCATCGGCCAGACAGTCGGCGAGCCGGTGCGGGGCCTCGAAGAACACCACCGCGCGCGGCTCGGTGACCAGGGTCGCGAGCCACTGCTTGCGCTGCCCGGACTTTCGCGGGGCGAAGCCGTCGAAGCAGAACCGTTCCATCGGCAATCCGGACAAGGCCAGCGCGGTGGTGACGGCTGAAGGGCCGGGCAGGCACGTCACCGGAAGATCCCGTTCGATACATGCCGCGACCATCCGGTAGCCGGGGTCGCTGACCGAGGGCATCCCCGCATCGGTGACCAGCAGGACTGTCTTCCCGGACTCGATCTCGTCCAGCAGCAACGGGATTCGCGCGGCCTCGACGTGATCGTAGAAACTCACCACGCGTCCGGTGATCTCCACCTCGAGCGCCTTGGCCAGGGTCCGGGTCCGGCGCGTGTCCTCGGCGGCCACGACGTCCGCGCTCGCCAGGGCGTCGCGCAGCCGCTGCGACGCGTCACCGATATCGCCCATCGGCGTCGCCGCCAGCACCAACCGCCCGCCGTGCTCGCCCATCGCCGTCCTTTCCATCGCCGCCCGGCCCGTCCGGGCCGGCCGCCACCACGCACCCGCGCCCGGTCCGGGCAAACGCTACCCGGGGACCGGACCGCGCCCGAGTCCGCAGGTGCGCCGTGCGAGTCGGCTCACCGCCGCGCTACCCACCGCCGCACACCGCATACGATCGGAGCGTGACCCAGCTGACCGATACGCGACCGGCGATCGGCGCGGGCCCGGCCTTGTCCAGTCCGGCGCCGCTGCGCCCCGCACCCGATTTCGGACCGACCGACCGGGCCCGGGGCTGGCTGGTCACCATATTCCTGACGGCGGTCGCCGCGGTCACCCGGTTCACCATGTTGAACTACCCGACCGACGCCGGCACCCCGGTCTTCGACGAGAAGCATTACGCACCGCAGGCCTGGCAGATACTCACCGGGGGCGGGGTCGAGGACAACCCGGCCTACGGGCTGGTGGTCCATCCGCCGGTCGGTAAGCAGATGATCGCGCTGGGCGAAGCGATATTCGGCTACACCAGCTGGGGCTGGCGCTTCACCGCGGCGGTCTTCGGGTCGCTGCTGGTCCTGCTGGTCATCCGCATCACCCGGCGGATGGCCCGGTCCACGCTGATCGGCGCGATCGCGGGCGTGTTGTTGATCGCCGACGGGGTGACGTTCGTGTCCTCGCGCATCGGCATGCTCGACATCTTCCAGGCGGTCTTCGTCGTCGGCGCCTTCGGCTGCCTGATCGTCGACCGCGACGAGATGCGGGCGCGCCTCGCCCGGGCCGACGCCGAGGGTCGAATAGCGCCCGCGGCGCGAGCGGCGGGCCCGCAGGCGGCAGCACGCGTAACCACGGAGGGCACCGGGAGCGCCGCCATCGCATTCAGCGCCTTCGGCCCGCGACTGGGGGTGCGATGGTGGCGGTTCGGAGCCGGTCTGCTGCTGGGATTGTCGTGCGGAACCAAATGGTCGGGCCTGTATTTCATCCTGTTCTTCGGGCTGATGACGGTGTGCTTCGATGTGGCCGCGCGCAAGGCCTACGGGGTGCCGCGCCCCTGGGTCGGTACGGCGGTCCGCGATATCGGACCTGCCCTGTATGCGCTGGTACTGATTCCGCTGCTGGTCTATCTGGCGTCCTATTGGGGCTGGTTCGCCAGCGAGGACGGCTACGACCGCTATTCGGTGGGCAATGCCGTGGGCGCCGGCGGCACCTGGTCGTGGGTGCCGGACGCGTTGCGCTCGCTGTGGCACAACCAGGCCGAATCGCTGAAATTTCATGAAAGCCTGACCAATTCGGCCGGTAACCATCATCCGTGGGAATCCAAGCCGTGGTCGTGGCCGATGGGCCTGCGCCCGATGCTGTACTACTACGCCGACAACGGCGTGACCGGATGCGGGCAGTCGGTCTGCGTGAAGGCCGTGATGCTGATCGGCACACCGGCGATGTGGTGGTTGTCGCTGCCGATGCTCGCCTGGGCGTTGTGGCGCACCGCGACCCGGCGCGATTGGCGGTACGCGGCGATGCTGGTCGGCTACGGCGCCGGGCTGCTGCCGTGGTTCGCGGACCTGGACCGGCAGATGTACTACTTCTACGCGGTTCCGATGGCGCCGTTCCTGGTGATGGGTCTGGCCCTGACGCTCGGTGACATCTTGGGCCCGGCACCGCTCGTGCGGGCCCGGTCGGGACGATGGTTCGCGTTGGCCGGCGAGCGCCGGAGCCTCGGACTACTCCTGGTATGCCTGTATCTGGGTCTGGTGATCGCCAACTTCATCTGGCTGTGGCCCATCCTCACCGCCCTGCCGATCACGCCGAGCAACTGGCACGACCACCTCTGGCTGCCCAGCTGGCGCTGAGGCTCGATCCGGCTACGGTGTCTCGCCCAGCGCGGCCCGCACGTAGCGCAGCGCCGCCTCGTCGTCGAGACCCAATCGGCGCACCGCGGCAACGTATTCGGTGGCCGCGCGACCGGCCGCGTCGCGAGTCGGATCCCCGGAGGAGGCGATGAACGACCCGAGCCGGCCCCGGGTCTCGAGCACACCGTCCTGTTCGAGTTCGCGGTAGGCGCGTGCGACGGTGTTCGGCGCCAAGCCGAGTTGGGCGGCGAGCGCGCGCACGGTCGGAATCTTGGTTCCGGCGGTGAGTTCGCCGGATTGCACCCGGGCCACGATGCCCAGCCGCAGTTGTTCGTACGGCGGCACCGTCGATTGATGGTCGACCGGGATATCCAGCATCGGCTTTCACACCTCGTCACGCGACAGCGGGCAGGACAGGCAGCGGGGCCCGCCCCGGCCGGAACCCAGTTCGGATCCCGGAATGGTCAGCACCTCGATGCCCGCGTCGGCCAGCCGTGTATTCGTATTCTCGTTGCGTTCATAGGCCACCACGACCCCGGGCGCCAGTGCGAGGGTGTTGTTGCCGTCGTCCCACTGTTCCCGTTCGGCGGTCACCCCGTCCAGCCCGGTGTCGATGACCCGGAGTTTGTCGATGCCCATCGCCTCGGCCGCGGCGGGCAGGAACGGGTCCGGCCCGCTCATCCGCACCGAATCGCCGTCGGCACGAATGGTGAACGCGCGCAACGAATTCTGCACACCGGGGTACATCACCACCGCATCGCGGTCGACCATGGTGCACACCGTGTCCAGGTGCATGGTGGCCCGGTTCTGCGCGATCGGCACCACCAGCACGGTATGGGCCAGGGCGTCGTCGAAGAGACTGCGCGCCAGGGCTTCCGCACCCGCCGGCGAGGTGCGCTCCCCGACTCCGATCGCGACCACACCGGGCGAAAGCAGCAGGACGTCACCGCCTTCCATCGGCGCGGTGTGCGATTCGTAGGCGCGGCGCACGCCGAGGAAGCGCGGATGGAACGCGTATACCAGATCGGTGAGCGAGGTTTCGCGGGCGCGGGCCGGCAGCGCCAGTGAGGTGATGGCCACCTTGGGCCCCACCCAGAACGACGAATCGCGAGTGAACAGCAGATTCGGCAGCGGATCGATGACGAAATCGGTGCCCTGGTGCATGCGCCGCACCAGTGAGGCGGCATCCGGTTCGAAGGGCAATTCGTCGAAGGTCATGCCGGCCATGAGTATTCGCGCCAGATCCGGTGCGGGCACCGCGCGCAGATAGGTCTTCAGATCCTCGGCCAGGGCGTAACCGATGCGGCGGGCGTCGACGGCCGCGGTGATGCCCATACTGCGTCCGGCGCCGCTGACCGCGAGCGTCTCGGTGAGCAGATCGGCGAGCAACAGCACCTCGACACCGCGGCCGCGCAGCACGTCGGCGAAGATCTCGTGTTCCTGCTGAGCCCGCTCCACCCAGGGGATGGCGTCGAACAACAGTTGATCGTTGTTGCGCGGCGTGAGTCGGCGCAGCTCATCGCCCGGGCGATGCAGCAGTACCGCGCGCAGCGTCCCGACCTCGGTCGTCACGGAAAACGGTCGCGCCGGGGGCACAGCCTCTGGTCCCATATCCCGACCGTAATGGGCCGCCGCCGGGTTGGCACGGAATTGTTCGCCGACCGGGCCGGATCCGGCGCCCGACGATATCGGCCGCTGCGCGGCGGCGAAGTTCCCGGTTCTCGCCCGGCCCCCAAAAACCTGAAGTAACATTGAGGTATGCAGCATACGACGTGGCAAGCCAAGGAGCTCACCCCCGGGCAACTGTCGGAACGCAGCGGCGTCGCGGTGTCGGCACTGCATTTCTACGAACGCGAGGGCCTGATCGCCAGCCGCCGCACCAGCGGAAACCAGCGCAGGTACTCACGGGAAACGCTGCGCAGAGTGGCATTCATCCGGATCTCGCAGCGCGTCGGAATTCCGCTCAGCGAAATTCGCAAGGCTCTCGACACCCTACCGGAGGGGCGCACCCCCAATCGCAAGGATTGGGAACGATTGTCGGTAACGTGGCGCACCGACCTCGATCAGCGCATCGAACAGCTCACCCGGCTGCGCAACAGCCTCACCGACTGCATCGGCTGCGGCTGCCTGTCACTGGGCAGCTGCCGCATCGTCAACTATCACGACCGGCTCGGCGACGAGGGCCCGGGCGCGCGCACGCTGGATGTGAGCATCGACTGCACGAAAGGCGAGGGATGCGAGAACCCGACCTCGGCGAGCCGTGCGGACGTGGCCGAGGAGGCCGAGGAGGCCGCCGTGACGGGGTGCGCCGAAAAGATGTGCGGGTGAGTCCCGCTCAGCGCAGGAAGCGGTTGAACTGGTCGTTGGCGCGGCGCATCGTGAACTCGTAGGGCCAGGCGAACTTTCGCGCCCACCAATAGCCGAAGCGCACGTCGAACGAGGTGTAGACGAGGAAGCGATTCTTCTCGATGCCGCGGAAGATGGCGCGCGCGGCCTGGTCGGGCGAGGCCGCGTGCGACTGGAAACGCTTCACATACCGCTGGATTCGCGGATCGTCGCGGTCCACACCGGCGATCTCGACGGTCTGCACCAGATGGGTGTTCACCGCGCCGGGCACCACCAGATGCACCGTGATCCCGTGCCGGGCCAGATCGAAACGCAGCACCTCCGATACGCCGCGCAACCCGTACTTGCTGGCGCTGTAGGCCGCATGCCAGGGGAACGCCAGCAGCCCCGCCGCCGAGGACACGTTGACCAGCGCCCCGCCGCGACCGGCGCGCACCATCTCCGGCACGAAACTCTCGATGACGTGGATCGGGCCCATCAGGTTCACGTCGACCATCGAGCGCCAGTGCCGGTGCTCGAGATTCTCGACCGTGCCCCAGGCCGAGATGCCGGCCACGTTCATCACCACGTCCAGGCTGCCGTGCCGAGCGTGCACGTCCCGGGCGAAGGCGGCGACCGCCTCGTACTCGCTGATGTCGAGAGCCCGCGATTCCAGCACCTTGCCGCCGGTGCGCCCGATCTCCTCGACGGTGTCCGCGAGTCCGGCGGCATCGATGTCGGTCAGGACGAGTTCGGCCCCCTGCGCGGCGGCGGCGATCGCGGTCGCCCGACCGATTCCGCTGGCCGCGCCGGTGACCAGAGTCTTCTTGCCGCTCACGGACTTCAAGCGATCACGCACGCCGTTCCTCGAATGCTCTGCGGTGTGATGTCGGTGCTGTGCCGGCATCCGGACTGACTATCTCCGTTGCCCTGGAGCATACGTGTTCCCCGACACACCGCATCCGTACCGGGCCGCACGGGCACGTCACGGCTACGACAATCCGCGCAATACCGACAGCATCCCGGCGACCGCGACCGGCCACGGGAATTGTTCGGCCCGTGAGCGCGCGGCGCGTCGTCGCTGCGCTGCCGGACGGGCCAGCACATCGGTGACGGCCTCGGCGAAGGCCGACGGGTGATCGGCGGCCACGGCCCCGCATTCGGCGGTCACGATGTCGGCCAGCGCCGAGGAACGACTGGCCACCACCGGGGTACCGGCGGCCAGCGCCTCGAGCGCGGCCAGCCCGAAGGTTTCATGCGGCCCGGGTGCGAGCGAGATATCCGCACTGGCCAGCAGGGTCGCCAAATGCGTTCGGTCGTCGATGAATCCGGCGAAATGCACGCCCGGACGCCCGTCGGGCAGCGCGGCCACACCGCGCGCCTGCCGGACCAGCGCGTCGCGGCGCGGCCCGTCTCCGGCGACCACCAGCCGCACGTTCACCCCGCCCCGGCGCAGCTGATCCACGGCCTCGATACTGCGATCGACCCGCTTCTCCACCGACAGCCGCCCGCAGTGCACCACCAGATGCGAACCCCCGAGCCGCGCGCGCAGGGCCCGATCGTGGCGATGCGGCGCGAACAGCTCCAGATCCACACCCAACGGGACGAGCGCGACATTCGGAGCGTCGATCCGGTCGAACTCCGCGCGGGCGAACGCGGTGGTGCAGACCACCATGTCGTAATCGGCCGCGGTGCGACGATTGGCGACGTCGGCGGCCCGCCGTGCGACCGAGGTGGGCAGCACCTGGCCGAGCAACCGGTCGAGGCGCTCGTGCGAGATCATCACCGACGCGATATCCCGGCGGCGGGCCCACCGCCCGAACCCGCGCAGCGTCAGCCGGTCCGACACCTCGAGCGCATCCGGCGCCAGGCCCGCCAGCAGATCGGCGACTCGACGGGGTTCGGCCGCGCGATATCCGCCCGTCCACGGAATCCCCAACGCCGGCACGGTCATCCGCACCACACCGTTGGGCAGGACCTCCTCGTCCTGGCGCGCGCCCGGCACGATCAGCACGACCTCGTGCCCGGCCGCCACATATCCGGCGCCGAGATGATGCAGTGCGGTGCGAAGCCCGCCCGAACGCGGCCCGTAGAAGTTCGCCAGCTGAGCGATGCGCACGCGCCGATCGTCCCCGCCCCGCGAACCGGCGGGACGAACACCGGATGAATGCTCGCCGAAGGATGCGCCAACCGCCCGCACCGCCCTGTCACCACGCGTCACCCAGCGGCGGGCCGGACCCGGATCATGCCGTGCGCGCGCTCGGACCCCAGGCGCGACAGCTCGGCGCGCACCGGAATCCATTCGGTGTCCTCGAACCGCAGCCGAAACACGAGTCTTCTTGCCGGGGAGTCGATTTCGCCGGCGAATACGGCCGCGAACGCCGCCCGGTAGTCCCGCTGATCATCCGGATGCACGACCGGCCGTTCGGTGCTCCACCGTTCCAGCGGCGGTGGCGGCGGACTGACCCACTCGTACACCAGCCCCATCGCCAGTTCGACGAAGCCGACACCGGCATCGGCCGACCGCGACACCGCCCGGGTGATCGCCAGATCGGTATCCGGGCGCGGCGGGCTGACGTCGGTGATCTCGTGCAGCAGCGCCCGGGTGACATGCGCGGTGCGGGTCGCGCCGGCCAGATGCGGATCCTCGCGATGCACCCGGATCACCAGCTGAAAGTTGCGCACCATCTCGTCGTCACCGCGAATCGCCAGCTCCCCCTGCCAGCGCCCGGCAGGGTCCGTGCCCGCCACCACCGCGGTGTAGGCCATCCGCTCGTCGAAGCGCACCATCCGACCGAACACCTCCGGCGGCGTGCGCACCACCCGCACCTGGTCGCGGGCGCGGGCGAAGGCGAGTTCCTCCAGGCCGGGGCCGTGATGGGCGAGTTCGGTATCGGAATCCCAGTCCCATGCCGCGACCGCGCGCCGCGGCGGTGGTTGGCGTCCCTCGGCGCCGACCCACAGCTGCACCCCGTGCACTGCCCCGAACGAGCAGAAGACCGGCACCGCGATCGCGGTCCAGCCGCCTTCCGACAACACGATCCGGCCGTCGGCCGTGACCGCCCCCGACGTCGCGGCCGGAACGGCCGCTGCCGCGGTATCGACGGTGACGGCCGCCAGCGCGGAGGCACCCGCCCCGAGCGAGCGCCCGGCGCGCGACAGACTCGTCCATTCCCGGACCCGCGACCCGTCGGCGACGATGGTCGGACCACTCGCGGGCGCGAGCGTTTCCACCAGGAGCCATGGCGAACCCACGGATTCGGCGCCTGCCATACCGAAAAATCAGATCCGATGCGCCCCACGGGAAACCCGCGGGAGTTCGAGGTCGAGCGGGATCCGCCCCTCCGCCAGATGCCGTTCGACCTCGTCGGCGGGCATCGGCCGCGCGATGAGGAAGCCCTGCGCCCGGTAGCAGCCCAGGCCGACCAGGGTGCGAGCGGCCACCGCCGTCTCCACCCCTTCACCGACCACCCCGAGGCCGAACGAACCGGCAAGTCCCACAATGGATTTCACAATCGCCAGATCGTCGGTACTGGCGCCGAGCCGCTGCACGAAACCACGGTCGATCTTCACCGCGTCCACCGGCAGCGCCTTGAGATGCGACAGCGAACTGTAGCCGGTGCCGAAATCGTCGATCGCGATCTGCACTCCCATGCGCTTGAGTCCACGCAGGGTCACCTGGGTGCGGGTCAGATCCGAGACCACGACGTGCTCGGTGATCTCCAGGCACACCGAACTGCCGTCTATTCCGTGCCGGCGCAGCACATCCTCGACGCATTCCACGAAGTCCAGGCTCACCAACTGCACCGGCGAGACGTTGATCCGGATCACCACGTTCGAGGCCAGCCCGGCGCGCCGCCATTTCGCGAATTGCGACAGGGCCGTGCGCAATACCCAGCGACCGAGTTCACCGGCCAGATTCGTCGCCTCGGCCACCCCGACGAACGCACCGGGCGGCAGCAGCCCGCGGGTGGGATGCTGCCAGCGCACCAGCGCCTCCAGCGCCACGATGCGCCCGGTCCGCAGATCCACCTCGGGCTGATAGTGCAGCAGCAGTGAACCGTCCGAGACGGCGCCGCGCAGATTCAACTCGACATCGTCCTGGAGTTCGAACTGCGCGCGCATGGCATCGGTGAACACCGCTACCCCGTTGCCCCCGCCGGATTTCGCCGACAGCAGCGCATGGTCGGCGCGGCGCAACAGATCCGCGACGGTGGTCTCGCCCGGCATCCCCAGCGCCACACCGACACTCGCGCCGCGACTCACCGTTTCCCCGCCGACCGACACCCGGCGGGTGATCAGCTGCTGAATCCGGGTCGCCTCGAGTTCGGCCGCGACCGGGTCCACGGGTTTGGCCGGCACGATGACGAATTCGTCGCCACCCAGCCGCGCGATCATATCGTTCGGATCGAGGTGTTCCTTCAGCCGCGACGACAGCGTGCGGATGAAATTGTCGCCGGCGGTATGCCCCAGAAAATCGTTGAGCGCCTTGAGCCGATCGAGGTCGAGGAAGAATGCGGCGACCGGTCCCGAACTGCCCGGACGCAGCCGCTCCTCCATATGTTCGAGCAGGGCGCGACGGTTGGCCAGTCCGGTGAGGTCGTCGTGCAGGGCGATGTAGCGCAGCCGTTCCTCGGCCACCACCCGCGCCTGCAGTTGCGCCAGCAGCGCCGCGATCGCCTTCAGGACGTTGATCTCCCGGGTGCTCCACTCCCGGTCGCCCCGTTTCATGAATCCGAGCAGTCCGGTCGGCTCACCGCGCGACACCAACGGAACGGTCGCGGTCGTCACATCGCTCAATCCGGAACGGCGAATCGTCTCCTGATAGTCGGAGAATTCCGGAGTCGGGCGGGCGATCATCGGCTCGGTGGCGTGTTCGACGGCTCGGAACACCGAATCGGCCTGCTCGAAATACACCACACGCAGCGGGTCGGGGTCGGGCACGTCCTGCCGTTGCGGCCATTCGGCGACCAGCACCGTCGCCCGGCGTTCCCGGTCGGTATGGCGGACGAAACTGAAATCGACGTCGAAGTAGTCGACCAGTTTGGCCAGCACTCGTTCGGTCGCCGCCACCATCGTCGTGGCGTCGACACCCATCAACTCCGCGGCGACCTGGGTCACCAACGAGTCGAGTGTTCGCCGAGGCACCTTGTCTCCGATCGCGCTATCCACGGCATGTCGAGGGAAGGACGTCCACGCCCCGAGCGTCGATGAATTCGCCCTGAACCGACGCTAGTGTATCGACGTATTGCGATGAAATCGCGGCGAGTTCGCGGAGAGGTGCGGCGGGGAATTCGCCGAGGGCCGCAGCGGGGCCCGTTCGGCGGGGTCGCACAGGGTGGTCAGCAGCCATATCGTCGCAGCGCCTCCGGTGCGACATCCAGCCCAGTCATACGGTTCCTACTCTGTTGCTGCGCGGCGCGGCGCGATCTTTCGGCCACCTCCGCTCGGCATGCGGTACCGCCGGTGTCGGGTATGGCCACCTAGGGAAGTATCCGTCATCCCTCCGGAATTGACCAGACGTCCGGCAAATCTTCCGAAACCTGAGCGTGGTGCGCGGTATCGATCGAGGTCATCCAGTCGGTGTCATACACCGCACAGAACAAAAAGACCGCCCGGTTCCCAATTGGTTACCCGTTGGCAACCGAAAATCACACCAGAATTGAGATGAACAACTCCAGCCGGTCGGGACCACGCCACACCTCGATCTCCTCGCGATAAGCGCGGGTGATCTCGGCCGACGCGGTGGCGTCGTCGACCTGAGCCCAGACGTCCTCGACCGGATCGTGATAATCACCGTTGGGTTCGAATCGGGCATATACGCCCTTCGGGACGCGAATCATCACATCGCCGACCGGCACCTCTTTCGGCGCCTGATATTCGTAGCTGACCAGCACGTTGTAATTTCCGGCCGGGTCGGGCACGTACACGGTGTGGAGCGGACCGCCGATCTCACGATCGCGCAGCCTGTCCCGCAGGAATTCGATCAGTTCGCTGTTGCTGACCTTGAAACTCGGCCGGACCCGCGGCACCACCAGACCGCCGTAGATGGCCGCGTCACGGACCACGATCGAATACGTCATCGGGGGTCTACCGCCAGGTACAGATCGATCTTGTACGCGTGCGGATAGCATTCGAAATCCCCGGTGAAGGTGCGTTTGATCTGATTGTGTTCCTCGGCGTAGGCGATCTGGGTCCACAGGTCGGTCATGATCTGCGGAAAATTGCCGACAGCGGAGAAACGCGCATAGGCGCCGGCGGGCAGACGGGACACGATATGCCCGCGCGTCACCCGGTCGAACGAGAGGCATTCGTAGCCGACGATCTGGGTGTTGAACGTGCCCAGATCGTGGGCGTAATCGGTATAGGAGCAGGCCAGCGGGCCGCCCAGTTCCTGATGCAGGACTGCGGCCCAGGCGGCCTCGAGATCACGATCGCGCAGTTCTCCGAGGGCACGTTTCGGACTGCGCACCGGTAGCCCGGCGACCCACGTCTCGTCCCGCTCGACGATTTCGAACTGCATGCAAGAACTCTCTCGATGTGATCGCGTTGGGCCGCGCAACCGGTGCTGCGGCGGACCGTCCGGCTGGAAACGCCATGCTATCAACATCGAAAGCTACGGACCTGCACGTCTGCTGCCGGGACAGCTGATCATCCGACCGGTTCGATACCAGCGACCTGTCGGCTTTTCGACCGACAGCGGCTTCCGTCCCGGCAATTGGGGATTCTCGTCGCCACCGCGAACACCTCGCGCCGGATCGAACGAATCGCCCACATGCCACGAATCAGCAGATACCGGACGGCGTGGCGGGGATAGCAAATGGTCAGCTATCGGAAGCGGTAGGTGTGACACGACCGCCACCGAACGGGCAGACTCGCAGGGGCATCGACCGAACGGAGGACCGATGGCGCGTCGCACCAGCCACAGCGAACCACCGAACGCCGGCGCGGCGGCATCCGCCGACTATCCCGACCTCGAGGCCATGGATACGGCACTGACCGAATGCCGCGCCTGCCCGCGACTGGTCGTCTGGCGCGAACAGGTCGCCCGCGAGAAGCGGGCCGCCTTCCGCGACGAAACCTACTGGGGCCGCCCGGTCACCGGTTTCGGCCCCGCCGACGCCGCCATGTTGCTGGTCGGCCTCGCCCCCGCCGCCCACGGCGGAAACCGCACCGGCCGCATGTTCACCGGCGACCGCAGCGGCGACGTGCTCTTCGCCTCCCTCTACGCCATCGGCGCCGCCACCCAGCCCACCGCCACCCGCCGCGACGACGGTCTCCGGCTGCTCGGCACCCGCATCACCGCCCCCGTACACTGCGCGCCCCCGGACAACAAACCCACCATCGACGAACGCGACCGCTGCCGGCACTGGCTGATCAACGAACTCGAATTACTCGCCCCCACTGTCCGTTCCGTCGTCGTCCTCGGCGCCTGGGGCTGGCAGGCGCTCATGCCCGCCCTCACCGCGGCCGGCTGGCAGGTCCCCCGCCCCCGCCCCCGATTCGGCCACGGCGTCCACTATTCGATCGACCCCGCCCGGCCCGGCCGTCACCGCCTCGAACTGTTCGGCAGCTACCACGTCAGCCAGCAGAACACCTTCACCGGCCGCCTCACCCCCGCCATGCTCCGCACGGTCCTCAGCGAAGCCGCCACCAGCGCCGGCCTCCACCTCACCCCACCGGCCCCCGAACCCACTTGACCCCGCATTTCCCCACATCGACCAGCCGATTCGGAATCTCCGGCCCCCACCTGCTAAAGTTCTCCTCCGTTGGCCCGGAAACGAGCCACGGGGCTATGGCGCAGTTGGTAGCGCGTCTCGTTCGCATCGAGAAGGTCAGGGGTTCGATTCCCCTTAGCTCCACTTTGATCGCAGGTCAGGGCGGGTTTTCTCCGCCCGAATACCTACCTCGTTGGTCGGATCTTCCAACAAAGTCCCAACTAATTCACTGCGCGTGGTGTGTCAGAACTGTCCGCTGACGGCTCGGTCCGGCGCATCCGCAGCTGCCCCGTGGGCGCGGCCGCGGGCCATGTAGTGGCATTGCGGCATGGCCGACTCGACTCCAAGGGCGCTGAGCACGGCTGTGTCGTCCTGTCGAACATCATCTACGCCGTCGACCGGCCCTGGAGATGTCCACCCCGCACCGCTGGCGACCCCGCGGCGCGCCCGGCAGCCCTCCGAACGCCGGCAGGATGGAGTCGAGTCGAGGTCGATGAGGAAACCACAAGACCTTCACCAACGCCATGTTTAGTGGGCAATTTTCCGGTAAACTTCATGTAACTCACATTCTGGATCCGGAAACAAAATTCGACCAGCGTGGCTGTCATGCTGATCGACGAATCGGAGAAATAGCTTCAAGACTCATTTCAACCACCCATTCAACCGAACTTCGTAGCATTACAGACCGCACTCGGAGAATCAGGAAAAGATTGTTCCACCAACATACGAGCTGTCGGCACCGAACGATGCGCGAATTCGGCGAGCGCGCATGCCTCGACCAGCAACAACCCGGGAGGTGGCCGTGACGTCCATGGTGTCGAGTGAGCCACGTGATCCATTGCACGGCAAAAGTATTCGCCCATTCACCGTCGGCGTGGAAGAGGAATTCGTTCTTGTCGATCCGGCCACCGGCCTCCCCTCGCTGAACAACACCATCGTCGCGGCGCGCTCCCCGGATGCCGCACTGCAACTGGAACTATCTCAGTGCCAGGTCGAGACCTGCACGCCGGTGTGCGCAAGCATTCCGGAGTTGCACCGCGAACTTCGGCGGGCTCGACTCTCGGTCACGCGGGCGGCGGCACGCGCAGGGGCGCTGGCACTGGCGGTCGGTGTGCCGATCTGGGGACCGGCGACCCGGTGCATAACCGACACACCCAGGTACCGGCTCATGGCCGCGCATTTCGGCGAACTGGCCGAGCAAGTGATCTGCGGTTGCCACGTCCATGTCTGCGTGCCCGACCGCGACGTCGCGGTGCAGGTCAGCAACCACCTTCGGCCATGGCTGCCGGCCCTGTTGGCGCTGACGGCGAATTCCCCGATCACAGGCGGTGCCGACACCGGATACGCCAGCTGGCGCCACCTGCTGTGGGCACGATGGCCCAGCGCCGGACCTCCCCCGTACCTGCGATCCGCCGCCGAATACGACGACGCGGTGACCAAGCTTGCCGAGGAAGGCCACATCCTCGACACAGCGATGGTCTATTGGGATGTGCGCTTGTCCTCGCATCTGCCCACGATCGAAATCCGCATCAGCGACGTTCCGGCCACGGTAGAGGAAACGGCACTCTTCGCGAGCCTCGTCCGGGCACTGGTCACCACCTCCGTCGCGGCAGTAGACAGCGGGCGGCCCTCCGACCCAGTCGACCTGGCACACCTACGGGCGGCATGCCGGCGCGCGGCCCGCGACGGCTTGTCCGGCCCGCAATTTCGCACTGCAACTGCGCATTCCGTTCCCGAGCAGGCCTCCATTGCACACCTGCTCTCCCATATCCGCCCCGCTCTCGAACAGTCCGGCGACTACGAATTCACGCGCGGCACGCTGGCGGCAGTTCTGCGGGACGGCAACGGCGCAGTTCGACAACGCGAAGCACTGCGCCTCGGAGGCCCCACTCAGGTCTTGAAACAGATGTCACGATTGACCGCCGAAGGGTGCGCCGCCACCGAGGACCGTCAGCCGGCCTGACGGCCGGATTGCACACCATCGCCGGACTCCGCCCTCGACGTCGGCATTCGGCACCCGCTCATGCCGGGATGTGGGGCGAGAAGCCACGCGAAACGGCAACCGCGCCGTAGACGCTCATCGGCACTTGTGTCGACCTCAGACAGGTGAGATCGGCAAGAAGGGCCAGATCGCGTCGGCGCCGGATCCCACTACCGCAACCGAGGATT
This sequence comes from Nocardia elegans NBRC 108235, assembly GCF_001612845.1. GTDB lineage: Bacteria > Actinomycetota > Actinomycetes > Mycobacteriales > Mycobacteriaceae > Nocardia > Nocardia nova. The sequence goes on from NZ_BDBF01000002.1 coordinate 171,258, forward strand.
CCGGCACTTCGTTCCACGCCCCCTCGAGATCGCGCAGCGGCTCCGACACCACGAAGCGCGTCTCACCGCCCAGTTCGCGCAAAACCTCGACTTCGGGGTGCAATGCCCGCAACTGGGAGAGCCGGGTGGAGAAGAACAGGGACCGCGATCGGCGCTCGCTGGAATAACGCAAAACCCACAGACTTTCACCGTTGGTCGTCGCGACTGTCATTTGAACCGGATGCTCAACTCCGTTCGCGTGCCCGACGTCCTCGACGAAACCGACCGCGCGAGCCACGGCACCGAGTGGATCATCGGCCAGACCGAAGGTCAAGGCCAGGTAGAACAAAGCTTCGGTGTCCGTTGAGCCCTCGATGTCGGAGAACAGCGTCGGATCCACTGCCATCAACAAGTCGCGCCTGATTTCAGGGAAGCCGCGCAGCGCGCCGTTGTGCACCCACAACCATCGATCGTGCCGGAACGGATGGCAATTGCTGCGCTGGACCGCGGTCCCGGTCGAAGCCCGCACATGGGCGAGCAACCTCGACGTGCGCACCTGACCGGCGATCTCCCGCAAATTCCTGTCGTTCCAGGCCGGCTCGATCCCCTTGTACACCGCAGGTTCGGCACCCTCGCCGTACCAGCCGATACCGAAACCGTCACCATTAGTGGTCGTCTCTCCCAGACGAGAGTGCAAACTCTGATCGATCAGAGAATGTTCAGGGCGGAACAACAAATCCTCGACGAGGATCGGCTCACCCCAGTACGCCATCCACCGGCACATACATTGATTCAAACAGAGTCGACACCATCTGCGATAGCCCTCGGGCGCCGGATAACCGTCCTACTCCAGTGGAATGGGACGTTCTCGAGCCGTTCACCGCAAATCGTGCGCTACCGCCCTCGCAACAGGAATGCCGGTCCTGCCGGTTCGCCAGAATCCGCGCTTGCCGGCCACATCGGCGGCACCCGCACTCAACGCCGACTCGAGCGCCCGCGATATTCACGCAAATGCACTCACCGGCCTGGCCACCGCGCGTGTGACAAGTCGGCGCAGGCCCCACCCGAGTCGACGTTCAGCGCCCGCGGCACGGTCGACACCCCGAGCGGTCCACGGGTAGCACTCCAGCTCCTGTCCGCAGCCGGACTCGTCCTACTCGTGCTCGGAATCCTCGCCGCCGACAACGACTTACGGTGGAGCGCGATACTGATCGTGCTCGCGATGCTGGTGCTGGCCGGATTCTTCCTGCACGTGCGCGCCACCGAACGATCCGGCGGCGACCCCCTGGTATCGACCAGCCTGTTCCACAGCCGAGCATCCAATTTCGGGCTGGCCACTCAACTGCTGCAATGGCTGATCCTGATGGGAACCTCCTTCGTCGTCTCGGCCTACCTGCAGGTCGTACGCGGCTACGATCCGATCCGCACCGGCGTCATCTTCACCGCCGCCACCGCAGGACTGCTCGTCTCGTCGCTGTCGGCGGCCCGGCTGGCACGCCACTTCGCCCAGCGAACACTTGTCATGACCGGGTTCGTGGTGGTCGCCGCCGGCGTGGTGGTGCTCGTCGCCATGGCCGGGCGCAGCCTCAACCCTTGGGCGTTCGCGCCCGGCCTACTACTGATCGGACTGGGACTCGGCTCGATGCTCACTCCCTCGGTCACCATCGTGCAGTCGGCGTTCACCGAGGAACGCCAAGGCGAAATCTCCGGACTCTCACGCTGCGTATCCAACCTGGGCTCTTCACTGGGCACCGCCATCGCCGGCACCATCCTCGTCGCCGGACTCAGCAGCCACGCCTACGCCACCGCGATGCTCACCCTCGCCGCAGCCGCCGTCATCGGACTCCTCGCAGCCGCCGCACTGCCCCACGACACACGCGCCCGAAACCCGTAGTAACCACGAGCATTCTCCTTCGCGGCGACCGGCAACCCCGGATGGCCGAGTTTCGACACCACCGAACGGATTCGCCGGATCCGGACCACCCCACCGGGGCTGGGCGGCGACACGCTGTCGACGTCCCGCCGGATCTGGCAGCGCGAACCGCGCCCGCGGTCGGCCGAGCTCGGCCGACGTCCGCACACCGAATAGCCCGAAAGGCATACCTATCCGGTATCGAGCGAGTTTGATGGTGGTGTGGACGGCACCCCGATGTCGAGGCCGGTGAACCTGGTGGCGGGAGCCGCCGCGAGGGTCGGCGGAGCTGCTGGGCGCGTGCTGGGTTTCGGGTTCGGCGTCGCGCGGCGGGTGCCGGGCGTCGAGCCGGTGCTCGCGGAGCTGGAACAGCGGGGCGCGGACACCTTGGAGGCCGTCGACGACCTCACCGAACGGGTGCTGCGTGCGGTGGTCGGCCGGATCGTGCGGACCGCGGTCGGCGCTGTCGACCTCACGGAGCTCGTGGTCGACAACGTGGATCTCGACGCGGTGGCCGAACGGATCGATGTCGACAAGATCATCGGGCGGGTCGATCTGGTCGGGTTGGCCGACAGCGTGATCGAGGGTGTCGATCTACCTCGGATCATCCGCGAATCCACCGACTCGATGTCCGCGGAGGCAGTTCTCGGCATCCGGAGCCAGGGGATGCATGCGGACGATGCCGTCGCGGGGTTCGTCGGAAAGTTGCTCCGGCGAGCACCGTCCGAATCGGGCGCGGAGTGAGTGCTCCTGCGCACCGTCCCGCCGGCATCGTGACGCGGTCGATCGCATCGGGGGTCGACGTCGCCGTCGTCCTGGCGATCATGGCCGCGATCTACCTGTGCATGGCGTTCGCGCGGCTGCTGTTCTCACCGCAGGATTTCACGTGGCCGGACGCCGGTGCGGTGATGTCGACGGGCATATTCATCGTGGTGTCGGTGCTGTATCTCACCGGATGCTGGGCCGTGAGCGGTCGCACCGTCGGCGCCGTGATGATGGGGCTGCGGGTGGTGACCCGCGGCGGCGAACTCGTGGGATGGCCGCGGGCTCTGATGCGGGCGGTGTTCTGCGTGATGTTCGCGGTCGGATTGTTCTGGGTGGTGGTCGATCCGCGCCGGTATTCGCTGCAGGACATCGTTTTGCGTACCACGGTCGTGTACGACTGGCACCCGGAGGCCCATTCGCCGGCGTAGGCGCGCAGGATCCGGCGACAACCGCCGATGCTCGAGCGAGCGCACCCTCGATCGCGTGATCGCCTATCCCACTGCGGGTTTCGGCGATGTGGTCGGTGGATGTGCGATCGACGGAGTCGTCGGACGCGCCGACTTGGTCGGCATCGGAGGTTTCGTCGCCGACGTTGTGGTCGTTGCGGGCCTTGTCGATGTGGTCGTCCCGGGTGTCGTGGCGACCTCCGGCGACGTGGAAGTCGTCGAACTCGCCGCGATCGAGGTACTTGCGGAGGCCGTCGTGGACTTGGTTGTCGTGCCCCTGGCTGCCGTCGTCGTGGTGCCGGCCGGTGCCGTAGTCGTGGTGGTCGACAGCGTGGCGATCGGCACTCTCGTGGAAGGCAGAGTGGCGGTCGGCACCGTCGTGGCCGGCAGGGTCGTGGTCTCCGTCCTCGGATCGGCAGTTACCGTCACCGTCGATGTCTCCACCGAAGTCGTAGGTGCCGTGGATATCGTTGGTGAGACGACCGCGCCCGGATCCGGCACACCGGGCAAGATCTGGATCGAAAGGCTCGCCGTGGCAGAGAAACTCGCGCCGGCCGACGCCGCCGTCGAGGCCGGCGTCGAGGTATCCGTCGTCGTGGCCGTCGTGGATTCTGTCGCAGTGGCCTGGCCTGCACCGGGATCGGGGGGATCCACGGCCGGTGGCGCGATCCCGGAATCGGCGGTGGTGTCGGTACTGCCTGTGCCGTCGTCCGGTACGGAGATCTCGCTCGACGCGTCGGACATCGTGCTCGCGTTCACCGCGCCGGCTTCGCTGGGAACAGCGCCGCAGTCGAGAGTCTGCACGGTGGGTTCGCCGGGGTGCGCCTGCGCCTCGTTCACGTGCGCCGGCGGGCCCGAATCCGCTCGTACCACGAGCGTGATCCCGATCGCCGTGGTCACCAACGCGGTGACCACTCCCGCGCGCGAGATCTGCCGCCGGAATCGTCCGCCCGACCGCGGAATTCGACGCCGAGGCTCATCATCGATATCGGTTGCTGTCACTCGCTGTTCGCTGTTGTCGACGGTTCGCATCCGCCCACCGCTTTCTTCCTTGTGATGCGCCGACCGCCGGAACCGGTGCTCACACCGCCTCCGCCACCGAAAACACGCCCGAGCGTCGGACGTCGAATTCCGGCAGTTCCGCGAACACCGACACGTACGCATTACGGTGTCGCCTCGCCGAACAGGCGGGGCATCTGCGATGCTTCGCGGCCGGTTTCAGGACCTCGAGTAGGGATCCACGTCGCGCAGTCGTTGCCGGTGGATTTGTTGCAGCTCACCCGCGCGGGTGAGAAAGTCGGCGATTATTTCGAGTTCGTGCGAGTCGTACCAGCTCGACAACATCTTGTAACTCTCGACGAGCATCGGCACGACGATTTCTCGTATGCGATACGCCGCGAGTTCGGTGGCCATCACTATCACGCGACGACGATCGGTCGGATGCAGCGAGCGGGCGATATAGCCCTGCTTTTCCAGCCGATTGAGCATGATCGTGACGCCGGCAGCCGTGATGCCGAGCCGTTCGGCCAGCAGTCCCGGCGTCGTCGACTTCTCGTCGTCGGCCAGCACGATTTCCAAAGCACGCCGGTCGGTTTCGTTCACACCCAGCACTCTGATCAATTCGCGGGCCAGGTCCTCGACGGTTCCGTGGTAGAACTCCAGGGCCCTTTTGAGTTCGACCGAGAGTCGGGCGGGTTCGGCCGTTCTCCGGGATCGCCGCCGGGCGATTGAAGCGGGCATGTGTGCTCCTGTCAATCGATTCGGACGACAGCCGAACCGCGGCTGACGAACATCACGAAAGCTGGCACCGCCGCGGCCGGCGAAGCGACCGTGGGCAGTGTCGGACATGCACTGTACGACACACCGACCCATGCGATACGGTGCATTTCAGAATTCGGTCCAACGGTTTCCCGTACTCCAAACGTGAAGCGGGGCAACCACTATGAGGAACAGCGGTCACCCGTCCCGCCCGGGTGAGACCTGGACCGGGCTGCTGACACAACCCGGTCCAGGCATGTTCACCACCGGCCGCCGGCGCGGACACCGGCCGTCACGCCGTGGCCCCTGTCCGCGGAATCAGCTGACAGATGTGGTGGTGAGGGTCGGGGACGGATTCGGATAACACGAGGTCGCCACATTGCCGACCAAGGCGACGTTGGTCGTCATGGTCATACCGGGATTCGTGTAGCTGGTCCCCGCGTACTTGCTGGTGATCGGCGTGCCGGGAGTACCGGCGGTGACGTTGATGGTCACCGCCGGCGGCGTGAAGCTGGTACCGCCGGCGATCGGACCGGGCACGGTCAGAACGACATTCCCACCCGACGTGGTGACGGTGCCGGCCACGGTCCCCCCGGAGGCGGTGGCCGAGACCAATGTCGAATTCGCGGGAGTCGGGAAGGTCATCTTCAAGTTGCTGATGTTGTTCACCGTGAAGCCGGACGCCGAACTGGGCACCGACGAGGAACCCGGCGTGAGGGTGATGGCCACCGCGGAACCCGACGCCGCCGAACTCGGCGCGGTGCCGGTGACCGATGTGGTCATACTCGAGGTCTGGCCGATCCCGAGAATGGTGCCCTTACAGCTCCAGTTCACGCTGACCGGGGCGGCATTCGCCGGTGCCGCCAGACAAAAGACGGTGGCGACCGCCACCGGAGCGAGAACGCCGGCACGAACCAGGGAAGAGATCGATCTCATGACTAACTCCAGAAAATATCGAGCAACGGTACGACCGGATGTCGGACCGCAACACTGAGTTTCTAAAATATAGCCTCTTCTCATCTTTCCATGGTCGAAATCGCGTAATTAAAACGCGCCCAGAATTTCATTATCCGCTATTAATTATTCAGACTGGAAAGTTAATTCCGACAAGTTTCTTTTCGTAAACAGCACAATTCCACGCCGCCTCTCTTCCCGCCATCAGCGGGAACAATCCTGCAATTCCCCCGAATACAAGCTTCGACCTGAGAATATATCCCGTCGCACCGATCGTCAGCTTTCCGGTGGTTACCGTTCACGGCATCCGCCCGCGTGCCAGTGGTACGTGAGGGCGGTGCAAGAGCACGGTGTCAGGGTTGCCGGCATGACATGGCACAGCGGCTGTGGAGCCGAGGGGAAGACGATTCTGGTCACCGGCGCCAGTGCGGGCATCGGATACTTCGCCGCGGAGCAAATCGCGGCCGCGGGTGCCACGGTGGCGCTCGGGTGCCGCGACACCGCCAAGGCCGGGCCCTACCCGGTGACCCTGGCCGCAGCATTCGCCGACCTCAGCGACAGAAGACTCGCTCAGCAATGTAGCGGCAAACCGGGAATTCCCCGCTCGCCGTGTAGTAGCTTGACTGATCACCGTTGTTCGCCCGAGAAGAGCGGAGGGGCCGATGCCGAACCTGCCCGCGGGAGGTTTACGGTGGCTCGCCGGGGTCTTCGTCTTGCTCCTCTCGGCGACGACCGTGGGGGCCACGTCAGCCGGCGGTGATCCGGTCTACGGGGCGAACCCGGTCAACATGTGGGGTCCGCCCTCGGATCCGGAGTGGGCCGCGAACGATCCGACGCTGCACGCGGACAGCCTGCGCGGGACGGCGCTGTGTATATCGGCGGGGACAGGGATGCCCGGCCCGCACGAGTCGATGAGCGATCGCGACGTCGCGGACAACCCGGTCGCGCTCGCCGATCACGTCGTCATCGGCGGCGGCTTCGAATCGGTGGTCAACGGGTGCACGGCTCGGCTCGCTGCGGCGTTGGGCGCCGCCGGCGTGCCCGCGCGAATCGATTTCCGGCCGACGGGAACCCATGCATGGGGATATCGGCAAGACGCCCTGCACGATTCGTGGCCGATGTTCGCGGCCGCGATCGGCGCCTGAGCATTGGTGAAGGCGCCATGAAGATTTCGGGAGAAAAGCGACAGATCAGGCAGGGAATCTTCCGCTTGCCGGACAACCCGTTTCACTTTTCGCGCAGGTCCGCGGACGGCGAAGAATCTTCACCGAATATTCCCCGAGATGTATTGCGGGAAGCGGCCTTCTACTTTATGCTCGCCGCCTTCGCCGATTTGTTTGCAGGAAATAGCCGGGGGTACTCGCGCACACAGAACGCACCTATTGTCAGCGCCGATCGATTCCGAGTGGTGATGACCTGCGCACTTTAGGCAACTCGAGGAGAGGATTGATTGCGATGACGGTTGGTCTCGACGTTCGTTCCGAGCGTGAGCGCGTCGCCCGCGCATGCCGCCCCGGGCAGCCGTTGCCCGAATTCGTCTACAGCAGCGACGAAGACGCGCTGTGGTCACGGGTTTTCGCGACGCTTCGGGCCATGCACGAGGAACTGGGATGCACGGAGTATCGTGCCGCCGCTCGCATCGTTCAACTGCCCGCCGACCGGGTACCTCAGATGAGCGAGGTTTCCCGCACGCTTCGGTCCTTGACCGGTTTCGAGCTCGCACCGGCCATCGGAAGCCAGCCGGGCCGCCTGTTCTACGGCCCCATGGCCGACGGCATCCTGCACGCGACCCCGGACGTCCGGCCGGTGACCGAACAATCGTTCTCGCCCGACCCCGATGTCATCCACGAATTGGTCGGACATGCGGTGATACTCGCCGATCCGGAATTCGCGGAACTGTATCGCTGCTTCGGCCGCGCCGCCAACCGCGCCACCTCCGACGAGGAGCGGGCCGCGATCGCACGATTGTTCTGGTTCACCCTGGAGGTCGGCGTGGTTGCCGAGAAGGGTCATCCGCGCGCGTACGGGGCCGCGATTCTGTCCTCGGTCACGGAGATGGAGTCCTTCGTGCATGCGGATCTGCGAGAGTTCCGGGTCGAGGACATACTCACCAGCGATATCGACGACAGCATTTGCCAGCCCCTGCTCTTCGTCGCCGATTCGGTCGACCGGATGACGGCGGAAGTCGAGGGCTTTCTCCGGACGCGGGTCGGTTCGTGATGTCGCCTTCTCGCACAAACACTTTCGTCGATATCCTCGCCGTCGAGATTTAAGGAATTGCGGTGGTAGACCTCTCGAGTACCACGCGTCGTCACGACGGCGTGGCTCCGGACGCGGACTTCTTCGAATTGTCGGTAGCGCAGTCGGAGCTGTGGCTGGCCCAGCAATTACATCCCTCGGTTCCGTTCTCCATCTCCCAATACACCGATGTGCAGGGCGAACTCGATCTGGGCCTGCTCCAGCAGTGCGCCCGCCGCGCCGCGCGCGAATTGCAGTCGCCGCATGTGCGATTCGCCGTCGTCGGGGGCCGACCGCGCCAATACCTCGACCACGAGCTGGACGCCGGATTCGACTGCATAGACCTGAGTGATCGCCCCGATCCCGAACGCGCCGCCGACGAGTGGATGAGCCGGGATCATCATCGGGGCATCGACCTGACCGGCGACGACGTCACGAAGACGGTGCTGTTCACTCTCGGCCCCGGTCGATATCGCTGTTATGCGCGCAGCCACCACATCGCCGTCGACGGTTTAGGCGCCGCTCGGGTGTTGCATCGAACGGCCGAATTACATTCCGCCGCAACCGAAGGACGGCCCCCGGCACCGTGCCGGGCGGTGTCACTGACCGAGATCGTGGCGGCCGAGCAGCGGTATCGGTCCTCGTCCCGGTTCGCCGCCGACCGCGAGTACTGGGGCAAGGAGCTGGCCGGCCTCGATCACGTGACCCGCCTCAGCGAGCGGTACGCGGCGCCCTCGGCACGCCCTCATATCGCGCATGCGATTGTCGATGCGGAGGTCATGGCACGGCTCGACGCCGCAGCGCGGCGGTACGGCACGGGGATGGCCGAGGTGCTGGTCGCGGCGGTGACCGCCTTTCTCGCGCAGATGACCGGTGATACCGATGTCACGGTGTCGCTGCCCGTCGCCGGTCGCACCACGGGAGCGCTGCGGCAGTCGGCCGGGATGGTTTCCAACGTGGTGCCGTTGCGAGTGCGGGGCGTGGCCGAGAGCACGGTGGGCGACCTCGTCCGCCAGGTGCGCCTGAACATGATCGGCGCGCTGCGCCACCAGTTGTACCGGCACGAAGACCTGCTCCGTGACCACGGCGTGGGCCGGGCCGGTCGCCACGGCTACGGCCCGCTGATCAACGTTCTCAGCCTGCCCGACAGCATCGATTTCGGCGCCGTTCGCGGTCGGACGCAACTGCTTTCGGCCGGCCCGGTGGAGGATATGGCGATCAGCTGCTACCGCTTCGGCGACGAGCCGTTCGTCGTCGACTTCCACGCCAACCCGGAGCTGTATCGGGCAGACGAGGTGGAGGGGTATCGGCAGCAGTTCATGGAGTGCCTGTCCCGATTCCTGTGGGCCGACGATACGGAGAAGGTGTTCGCGGCCGTCGCCGGTACCCACACGATCGCCGCCCCGCAGCAGCGGCAGCACCAGCGGTTGCTGCCGGAGTTGCTCTCCGGCGGAATCGATGCCGGTGAACGGATCGCACTGAGTGGGCCGGACCGGTCGGTGACCTATCGCGAACTCGACGAGACGACCGCGCAGTGGGCGCGCGAGCTGATCGCGCACGGAGCCGGGCCGGAAGTCGTTGTCGCGGTGGCGTTGTCCCGGTCGGTGGAATCGGTCATGGCGCTGTGGGCGGTCGCCCGGGCCGGCGCGGTGTTCTTCCCGGTCAATCCCGCCGATCCGCCGGCGCGCGTGTCGAAGCTGATCGCCGATTCCGGTGCGGCGCTGGGCATCACCCGCACCGAGTGGCACACGCCTCTGGAGAGCACCGCGGTCGATTGGCTGTTGCTCGACAGCGACGAGTTCACCCGTGCCGCCGCGGCCCGGTCGACCGCCGCGGTGACCGACGCGGATCGGATACGACCGCTGCGAGCTGCTCACCCGGCCTATCTGATCTACACCTCCGGATCGACCGGTGAACCCAAGGGAGTGCTGAGCACCCACGAAGGTCTGGCGACATTGGCCGACGATCTGCGCACCCGTAACCGCATCGGCAGCGATTCGGTGGTGTTGCAGGCACATTCACCGTTCTGCGATGCGTCGATGCTCGAATATCTCTCCGCGTTCACGCCCGGAGCGAAGCTGGTGGCACTCGCGCCGGACATCATTGCGGGACAGCGGCTTTCGCAGGTGATGGAGGACGAGGGCGTCACCCATCTGGTGGTCACACCGGCCATTCTGGCGACGCTCGACCCGGACCGATTGCCGGCACTGCGGACGGTCACCGTGGGCGGTGACAAATGCCCGCCGGCACTGGCCGAACGCTGGGCGGGCCGGCTCCCGATGTTCAACTCCTACGGCCCCACCGAGGCCACCGTCGTGGTGACCCAAACCGAACCACTCGATCCGAACGCGCTCATCACGATCGGCCGCGGACTGCCCGGCGTGCAGACTCCGGTACTGGACGCCCGGCTGCGCCCGGCGCCACGCGGCGCCCGCGGCGAACTGTATCTCGCCGGTGACGCATTGGCGCGCGGGTATCTCGGGCGGCCCGGAATCACCGCGCAGAGTTTCGTGGCAAATCCTTACGGAGAGCCCGGAACTCGGATGTATCGCACGGGTGACATGGTCCGCGAACAACCCGACGGCACGCTCGAGTACCTCGGCCGTGGCGATGTTCAAATCTCGCTGCGGGGGCAGCGCATCGAGCCGTCCGAGGTGGAGCGCGCGCTGGCCGCGGACGAGACGGTCGATCAGGCCGTGGTGCGGGTGTGGACGTCCGAGGCGCTCGGCGATCGGCTGATCGGCTATGTCGTTCCTACGGCGGCCCCGAAAGAGCACTTCGACCGCACCGCCGTCCTGGCGCGGTTACGGACCGTGCTGCCGCCCGGCATGATTCCGGCGATGCTGGTGCCGCTGCCCGAGATACCGATCAATCCGAGCAGCGGCAAGACCGATCGATCCGCGTTGCCGGATCCGCAGACGTTGCCGCGACCGGCATTCCGCGCGCCGACATCGCCGATCGAGCGCACGGTCGCGGAGACCATCGCCGAGGTCACCGGGCAATCTCGGGTCGGCCTGGACGACAACTTCTTCGAACTCGGCGGCAACTCGTTGCTGGGCGTCGAGCTGTGCCGGCAACTGTCGGAGCGGACCGGCACGACGGTGACGATTTCCTCGCTGTTCACCCCGACGGTGCACACCTTGGCCGCCGCCATCGAGGCCACGGCGGCCGGCGGAAACAGCGATGTGGCGGTCGGCGGTTCGGCGCTGGAGCCGGTTCTTCCGTTGCGTGGCAGCGGTTCCGGGACGCCGCTGATCTGCCTGCATTCCGCCGTTCCGCTCTCGTGGTGCTATTCGGGCCTGCTACGGTACGTCACCGACCGGCCCGTCTACGGTCTGCAGTCTCCGGCCGTCTCCGGGCAGTCGCGTAGGTACCACACCGTTGACGAGCTCGCCGAGGTGTATCTGCGCGAACTCACGCGCGTCCAGCCGGAGGGCCCCTACCACCTGCTCGGCTGGTCGCTGGGCGGGCAACTCGCGCACGCGCTCGCCGTCCGGCTGCGCGCCCGGGGGCACGCCGTGGGACTGCTCGTGATGTTCGACAGCGTGGCCTTCGACGAGGGTGCGCCCCTGCCGGAGCCGCCCACCGTCCGTGATCTGGTCACCCACCTGCAGGGCAACGAGTCGGCCACCCCGGACACGCGGCCACTCACCCTGGACGAAGCTGTGGACGTGCTCGCCGACAGTCCCGGTCCCGGTCGCGGGTTGAGCCGTGAGCAGCTCGAACGCCTCCACCAGGGATATGTCGACAGTGTCGCCATGTCCACGAGCTACCGGCCGGCATGCTTCGACGGCGATCTGCTGTATTTCTCGGCGACCGAAGGCATCACCGGCGAGCTGACCGGCGAGATGTGGCGGCCCTTCGTGTCCGGGCAGATCACGCAACACCGCGTCGACGTCACCCATGCCCAGATGACCAACCCCGAGGCCCTCGCGGTCATCGGGCCGATCCTGGAGGCCGAACTGCATCGGCACGGCGAAGGGGAGAACAGATGAGCAAGCATTCCACTGCGATCGTGGCCTCCGCGGTGTCGGTCGCTTCGTCGATTCTGCTGGCCGCGCGCCGGCCGGCTGTGTTCGGTCTCCGTCTCCCACGGTTGGCCCTGGCCGCCGTCGCGGCGGTCGCCCTGGCGATCGCCGCCAACGAGAGCGTAGGCAAACCGGTGATGTTCCTGCGATGGTCGTATGTGCGGTTTCTGTTCGGCCTCCGGCATATGGGCGCCACCTGGCAGGTCGGCGACGGCCGGGAACAGGCGCTGGCCGACTATGTGTGCGCGCATGCGCGAAAGGGCGACATCGACGACGTCATCCGGGCGATCGACGAGTTCTGCTACACCAAGAGTTACCTGATCAACATCGGTGACGAGAAGGGCCGGATCCTCGACCGGGCCGTCGCCGCCGCGCGGCCGCGGCGCCTGCTGGAGCTCGGAACCTATTGCGGGTACAGCGCATTGCGCATCGCGCGGGTCATGCCGGCCGATGCCGTGCTGTACTCGATCGAGTTCAACGCGGCGAATGCCGCTGTCGCCCGGCGGATCTGGGATCACGCGGGCGTCGGCGAGCGGATCGTCGTCATCGTCGGCACCCTGGGCGACGAGGGGAAGACTCTCGGCGCGCTGGGCAGCGACCACCAGTTCTCCCCCGGCACATTGGATTTCGCCTTCCTCGACCACGCGAAGGACGAATATCTTCCCGATCTCCGCCGGATCATGGATCAGGCCTGGCTGCGTCCCGGCTCGGTCGTGGTGGCGGACAACGTGAAATACCCGGGCGCCCCGGAGTATCGAGCGTTCATGCGTCGCCACGAGGGCATTCGGTGGACAACCCGAGAGCATCGGACGCATGCCGAATACCAGAAAGTGCTCACAGACATCGTCCTCGAATCGACTTATCTCGGTTGACCGAATCAGGACCGCCCGGCCGATCCACGACTGCCCCCTGCCGCGATCGTGTGGTCGCCGAACATGTTAATCATCGGTAATGGCGGGTAGTCGCAGATATGGTGCAACGTTGCGCCCCGACCTGATGCCGCCTATACGCCGAAGGACGAGATTCGCATGAGCACTCCCGATACTTCCACCTTGCTGGCCCAGCTGCGAGCTGTGCTGACGTTGACCAACACCGAGATCCAGGTGGCCGAGACCCGGATCGCTCAGGCCCGGACCGAGGCGGTTCGCAGGGAGCTGTCCGAGAACGCCGACAAGGGCCGCGCCCGCGCCGAGGCCATCGAGGCGGCGATCCGCGATCTGGGCAGTGTGCCCGAGGTGGTCGGCCCGTTCCTCGGCCGCGCGGTCGCTGCCATCAAGGCGATGGCCGAACAGGCTCAGCCGTTCGACGAGGCGCTGCTCGGCGACCTGGCGCTGGAGCACCAGTTGCTCGACCGCGCACGCTACATCAAGGCCCTGGCTACCGCCGCGGGTCAGCGCGAGGTCGTGACGTTGGCCGACCGGCTGATCACCGCGCATTCGGCCACCGTGGAATGGCTGACCACCGTCCTGGCCGAGGACGCCCTCGGCGGACCGGCCGCGTTGCGCCGCACCGTTCTGCAGGCGGCGACGGGGACCGCGGTGAAACTGTTCAACCTGCCCGTCACGTGGTCGGCTCGCGGCCTCGATCGCGCGCTGGACACCGTCCGCACCACCCCGCCGGCGCTCGGTGAGCTGCTCGCCCGGGGAGCCCACGCCGGTGATGTCGCCGTCAAGACGCTGTCGGCCTCGCGCGATGCCGCGCTCGAAACCGCCGAGCAGGTCACACGCCACGAAGGCGCCGGGGCGGCCGCCGATGCCCTGCATTCGATCCGCGCCACCACGGGTGTTCTCGAACCCGGCGAGCTCCCGGTCGGCGACTACGACGAGCTGAACGTGTCCCAAGCTGTCGCCGCGGTGAAGGAGCTCACCGAGCCGGCCGACATCCGCGCGATCGTCGCCTACGAGGAAGCCCACAAGAACCGCCACGGCGTCGTCTCGGCCGCCCAGACGCGGCTCGCCGCGATCGCGCAGGAAGTGACCGGTCTGAGCTGACGGGCACTCCCCCGAACGAGCTCAGCACTTCGTTCGAAGCTATTCCGACCGACCGGCCGGCCCGATTCCGGGCCGGCCGGTCGCGTTTTGAATCCGGCCGTCTCCTTGGTCTCACTCGCCATGGGTTGCGCATACCCCCGGGGGGTATTAATGTCTCCGATGTCGGACGAGAACAGATCGAAAGGCCGGGACGATGACCACACACACTCACCTCGATCACCATGGGGCACAGGCGAATCACAGGACTCACGGCCCGCGCGAGCAGCATGCCGGGCACGAAGGCCACGGCGGGCACGCCGCGCACGGTGGTGGGCTGCCGGGCGGACTCCAGATCACCCAGGACGGTTACACTTTGGCGCTCGCCGAGCCGATCCTCGCACCGGGTGAGGTCGACTTCCGGTTCCGTATCCTGGGGCCGGACGGCGCACCGGTCACCGAGTACACCGCGATCCACGATCGGGAGTTGCATCTGATCGTGGTGCAGCGGGAGCTGACCGGGTTCTGGCACGTGCATCCCGAACTCACCGCCGACGGCATCTGGACGGTGCGGCTGAACCTGCCGGCGGCGGGCGCGTATCGAGTCTTCACCGACATCGCCCCGCGCGCACTCGGCAAGACCATCACCCTGGGCGCGGATCTGGCCGTCACCGGGGCGTACGAACCGCGGCCGACGCCCGCGGCCGAACGGACCGCGAAAGTCGACGGCTACGAGGTGACTCTCGACGGCGATCTGGTGCCCGGCGAGGGCCGCCTGCTCACCCTGACCGTGCGGAAGAACGGCGAGCCGGTCACCGACCTACAGCCGTATCTGGCGGCCTACGGCCATCTGGTGATCCTGCGGGCGGGCGATCTGGCCTATGTGCACGTCCACCCGAACGGCGAACCCGGCGACGGCGTCACCGCCCCGGGCCCGGATGTCACCTTCCATACCGCCGTCCCCGGCCCCGGAACCTACCGGCTGTTCCTCGATTTCGAGCACGGCGACGTGGTCCGCACCGCCGCGTTCACCCTGCCGACAATCGGGTGAGCGGTCTCGCATGCCGCGGTCAGCCCCGGGCCAGAGCGAACCACCACAGACACCGCTACCTCCCGATGGGATGTTCGGCGGTGCCCGTCCGGGCGGTGAATACCGCGAGGTCGGCGTTCTCGTCGTTCGCATCGCCGTGGGTGAAGGCGGCGATCGCGAAGCCGGGACCGAAGGAGGCCGAGGCGACCTCGGTGCCGTCGTCCGACCATCCCCATTTCGTGCCGATGATCGCGGGAAGATGCGCGGTGCCCCAGTTCTGTGCCGTACCGTCGGCGGCGATCGGGCTCGCGGTGGCCATCCACCGCAGCATGGGCGAACCGGGATCGGTGCGTTGCTTGGCGACGAGGAATTCGGCTACGTCCCGGGCGCTGGTGTAGGAGTCGCCCCAGAACGAACCGCGCCGGGTATCAGCCGATCCGAATTCCGCGGCGGTGGCGTCGATGGCGTGGGGGTACTTGGTATCCAGCTCACTGGCGGCGGCACTGTCGGAGAGCTGGATCGCGCGCTGCGCCGCCCGCCGATCCGAGGGAGACCCGTCGCCATGGCGCAGCACGTAGTCGACCAGATACAGCTTGATGATCGACAGGGCGGGCCGGATCTCGTCGAAATTCTTTGTGCCGGCACCGGTTCCGGGGATCAGTGCGGCCACAGCGAACGACGTGCGCGGGTTCATCGGGATCGGATCGGATTGCGCGGGTGCCGGACTCGCCGTCGCGGCGCCGCCCGCTATCAACAGAGCCAGCACGGGCGCCACAAGAGTTGTTCGCACGAGTGAGTTCTCCCTCTTCGGTCTGGCCACCTTCTGTCGGCCACGGCCTTCGCCGCGTCGGCCGGGAGGTCGGTGCCGGTGGTGTCGAGCAAGATCACTTCACGTTCGGGCTGAACCGCGGTGCTGCGCATCGATTCCACTACAGCCGGCGGCGCGCTGGGGCCACGCCACGCCGGAGGCGAGTCCGCTCCGGCGCGCCTGCGGCGAATCGTCGCGCGCGAACCGCACAATCGCTGGTCATGGCGATGGGACGCAGAGCCGCACTCGCGTTGCTGGCCGGACTGCCCCTGTCGGCGCCGGGGACGGCACGAGCGCAGTCGGCGCTACCGGGGATCGGCGCCGATCCCCAGCGGGTGCCCACGCGGTACACCATGACGGCGTTTCGCACCGACAGTGACACCACCGTGGCCGTGTACCAGTCGGCGGATGCGACGGTGTTCACGCCGGTCGCCGAACGCGCGTTCACACCGCGCACCGGGTTGGCTCGCGATCCGAGCGTGCTGCTGCATACCGACGGCTGGTACTACCTCACCTACACCGAAGCCCCCGATGCGACCTCGATCGGTCTGGCGCGCAGCCGCGACCGGATCGCGTGGACGGAACTGGCCTCGGTCCCGATGCTGGTGCCGGGCCGCCTGGAAGGTGCGTGGGCCCCGGAGTGGTATGCCGATGCGGCGGGCCGAGTCGGCATCATCGTGTCGCTGACCTGGGGGCACGGCTTCACCCCGCACCTGCTGATACCGGCGGGCGCGGGACTTTCCGCCTGGGCGCCGCCGATACCGCTGCTCGGCGTCGGCCCGAGCGGTCCGGGTTCGCTGGGCTACATCGACACGCAGCTGGTGCGGTGGAACGGGCGGGTGTACGCGTTCGTGAAGAACGAGGACACCAAACTCGTGGAACTGACGGTCGCGGACAATCCCTTGGGCCCGTATTCCTTTGTGGCCGAAGGTGATTGGGCCGGATGGGGCGGCCCGCGGGAAGGCCCGTCGGTGGTGCCGCTGCCCGACGGCGGGCATCGCATCTATCTCGACGCCTACACCGAGGGCCGCTATCTCTACAGCGACAGCTACGACGGATTTCGCACCTGGTCGGCGCCGGTGGAGCTCCCCGCTCTTTCCGGTGTCGTCCGACACGGCACGGTGCTGGCCGAATTCGGTTCCGCCCCATGAGATCTGCGGGCGGGCCGGATCACTCGTAGTCCGGCGCCCAGTTGTCGGCGGTTTCCCCGGTGGTGAGGAAGATGGTGCGGCGTCCCACTTCCACGGCATTGTCGGCGAAGCGCTCGTAATACCGTCCCAGCAGCGTGAGGTCGACAGCGGCCGTGATGCCGTGCGCCCAGTCGTGGTCCAGCACCGCGGCCAGCAGTTGCTCGTGCAGATGGTCCAGCGCGTCGTCCTGGGCATCGAGACCGGCCGCGTCGTAGGGATCGCCGGTTTCGAGCACCGCCGCGGCGCTCGTGGCGATGGCGCAGGCGGTCGAGCCGAGACGCTCGACCAACGGCCGCACCGGTTCGGGAACGACGTGCTCGGGATGGCGCCGGCGTGCGCTGGTGGCGATGTGCCCGGCCAGCGCGCCCATGCGCTGGAGATGGCCGGTGAGCTGGATAGCGGTCACCACCCGCCGCAACTCGCTGGCGACCGGGGCCTGCAAGGCCAGAAGCCGCAGCGCTTCCTGTTCGGTCTGCTGCGCCATCTCCTCGACCCGGCCGACGACGTCCAGCGCGGCCTCGGCCTGTTCGATATCGGCGTTCACCACCGCATAGGTGGCCGACGAAATGGCCGTCCGGTCCTGTTCACACATCGCATGCAACAACTCGGCGAGCTGCCGCAGATTCGCGTGATAGTCCGACCGCATATCCCGATTCAACCCCAGTGGGACGCACATTGCGAATTTCGTGCCGGACCGCCCGATCGCTGCGAAATAACCGGAATTCGCGTTCCGGACATTCGCTCGCGGTCTGCCACTCACCCCAGCCGGTAGTTGTAACTCGCGTAGCGGTGCGAATCCGCACCCGCTTCCTCCCAGCTGTAGCTGTAGGTCCCCACATGCCCCAGCCGGAAGGAGCTGTCGGCCATGATCGAGTAGCCGCTGCGCCGCGCTCGCTCACAGAACGCGTAGTCCTCGCCCAAATACCAGGTGTGCTCACCGTCGGGTACCAGCATGGGCAGGAAATACGGGACGGTCGGGCGGTCGAACCGCAGATTGCACACCGGAAGTTGTTCGTGTTCGGCGACGGTTTCGTAGACGTCGCGGTGGGTGAACAGGAATCCGGTGGCGGCGTATTTGATCTCCAGCAGTCCCCCGCCCTCACCGAACAGGATGCTCCGGGTTCCGGGCAATACATGGCAGGCCAGGCCGCGCACACCTTTCTTCGCATAGATCCCGCACACGATCGGCAGATCGTGTTTGCGCAACCGGTCCACCGAATCCACATCGAACGCGATATCGGAATCGATCCACATCAGCCCTTCGAATCCGTCGCGCAACGCATCGGTGGCCATCTGACTGCGTCCCTGATCGATCGCCGCGAATCCCGTGACGGTCCGGACCTCGTAACCACGATGCTCCAGCCGGGCCAGATTGCGGGCGAAATCCGGTGCGATCGATCCGTGGGTCGGGACCAGGACAACACAGCGCGAGGGCTCCATGCCCGCAGCCTGCCATGCTCGCGAGGGGACCGCTCGGCGTGGGAAGCGCCCGATCGCCGGGTCGCGGCCCCCGTCCGCGCCCCTCTACGCGGGCAGCGGGTTCTGCCTCAGAAAGCGGTGTCCGTCGGCTGCCCCGGTGCGGACCGCGCTGAATCCGTAGTCGATCAGACGTGGTTCGTAACAACAGTGAACTTCGACATGACCGAGTCCCTTCGCACGCAACATCATCGGAAGGGACGTACAGGTCACACCTGTGGAAGGTGCGGTGTTCAACGGTTCGCGTCACCGGGACCAACCCATACCCGGCCGGGTCTTCGCACATCCGGAAGTCAGTCTACGCGGGTGTGGCCCCGCGCAGTCCGGCATCCGCCGCCGCGGCGGTGAGCGGTTCCAGGCCGAAGGCTTCGACCGGCCCGAGGGCGCCGGTGCCGACGAGACCGCCGGCGAGCGTGGTGTGCGCGCCCCAGGCGAGGATCGCGGCGGTGAAGTCGTAGGGGTCGACGCCGGTCAGGGTGGCGGAGGACAGGATTCGGCCCGTGGCGTCTCGGGTTTCGGCGACCGCCCAGGTGCGCGTCCGGGCCCGGGTGGCCGCATCGGGTCCCCCGGTCGAACCCTTGACCAGGGCATTCAAGGCACTCTCGGCCATGTGCTTCACGGGCGCCACCCGGGCGACGGTGTCCGTGACGAGGGAGGTCGCCTGCAGCACACGGGCGGCGCCACCGGGCATGCCGAGATAGACGTCGGCCTCGCGCAGGTTCGGATGGGCGCGGTGCAGAACGAGGTGTTCCGACCCCGGAATCGAGGCGCCGGTGAGCGCGCGGCCCTCTACATCGAAGGTGTGCGTCCGGGCCCCGGTTCGCTCCGGCACGATGTCACCGTCGCGAAGGGCGAAGCCGCGCTCGAACAACATGCCGACCATGGATGCGCGGGTGCCGCCGCTGGTGCCGGGGCTGGCGATGAAGTAACCGACGTCGACGCGGGCGGCGTCCGGCGCGTCGCGCAGCGCGAGGGCGGCGGCCAGATTGCCTGGGACGTAATCGAATCCGAAGGCCGTCAGCAGGGCGGCACCCGCCTGGCGCGCCTCGGCGTCGTGATCGAAGACCCGGCGGATGAACGGGCCTTCGCCGGTCGAGTCGAAGTAGTGCGCACCCGCCTCGAGTGCCGCCTCCAGCGCCGGGCCGCCGTACCGCAGGAACGGTCCCACCGTCGTCACCAGCACGTCCCCGCGACCGAGCAGGGCGCGCACCGATGCGGGATCGGCTACGTCGGCCACCGCGGTCTCGACGCCGCCGAGATCGGCCGCGAACTGCTGTAGCGCGGTGGCGTTACGAGCGGCCAATAGCGGCTCGGCGCCGCGATCGAGCAGGGCTCGAGCGGTCAGCCGGCCGGTATATCCGGTAGCTCCGAACAACACGATCTTTGCCATTGCCATCCCCTGTGTCCTGTTGGTCGCCGGCGGTTCGCGCCGGTTCGTCTCGACGTCGGCACCGTAACCGACGATAGGGCCGTCGAGCCGCACCCGGCCACGGTGGCATATCTAGTCGCCGGGGGCGGCCTGGTCCCGGAACTGTGCCAGCGACTCCCACGACCAGGTGAGCGTCCCGTCGGCGAGGGCGGCGACAACGCCTTCCAGCCACCGTATTTCGGCCTCGATGACCGCGCGCTGATATTCGTCCTCGAGCATGGTGACACGCGGCAGGCCGAACCGCGTGGCCTGCGCGAGGCCCGTGTCGAGCTCGGAATGCTCGGCGCGCAACGCTTTCAGCCGGCGCTCCAGTTCTTCGCGGGCCGCGTCGGGACCGAGGAGCATCAGAAACGACAGGGCGGCCGGGAATTCGGGAAATTCGTTGCGGGGCACGGCGAGCATGTCCGTGAGCCAGGCCTTGCAGGCATCGCGGCCCGCGTCGGTGATCTCGTAGACCGTGCGTTCCGGATACTGCTGGTCGCGACCGGTGGTGCGGACCGCCACCAGACCGGCGTCCTGCAGGCGCGCGATCGTCTTGTACAGCTGGGCGCGCTGCCCGACATTGACGACCTTGTCCTTGCCCCACTCCTTGATGCGGCGCTGGATGGCGTACGGATGCATCGGCTCCAGATGCAGGATGCCGAGCACCGCCATGGCGAGCGGGGATCGCTTGAACCGGTCGGAGGTGGGCATGTCACCCATCCTACTAGGTGCCACCCAACTAGTTTTCGAAAAACTAGTTGCTTCGATACTAGTTTGTGTGTCACTATTGGGAGGCAGGCGAACCCGACCACTGAGATCCGGAAGGACCAGAACAATGACCCTCACGACCGACACCGTCCGCATTCACGCCGATCACGAAACCGCCAAGCGTCTCGGCGATTGGACCCACGCCACCGCCTTCGAGGTGAAGGCCCGCTACGCGAGCGTCGTCATCGACCTGCGCTCGCCGTGGATCGAGGGCGAGGACCCGATCGTGGTCCATGCCGACGTGGATCACGCCATGGTCAAGCTGCTGGTTCCCGACGACGCGGTCGTCGAGCACAGCGACCTGGAGTGGACCGGGCGTGGCCGGGTGAAGGATTTCGCCCGGCCGCAGGATGCCGCCGGCCGAGTCGTCCGGCTGACCGGAGCCAGCACCAAGAGCGAGTTCCGCGTTCACCGCGGCGGCATCGCGATCCTCTCGGCACTGTTCAGCCGCGAGTTCTTCGACGACGCCCAGCAGGCACGCCGGCAGGGACGCACCCCGACCCTCGCCGACCCGGCCAACGCGCCGCGATGACCGAGGACCGCGCCGGGCGGCGGCAAACGCCCGGCGCGGCTCGTCAGCGCGTGAGCGGTTCGATCCGCCCCAATGTGCGGGCGCTGCCGTCGACTTCGAGCTGCACATGCAGCGCGGCCGCATCCCGCCACGCGCGGATCAGCACCTCGTCGGCGCCCATCACCGGCCCGGCATGTTCGAGAATCACCCGATAGGGCGGCGCCGGTGCGTCGGGGAACCGCGCGAGCGCCTCCTCGACCGCCTCCCAATGGACCGCGTTGTTCACGTGCCCATAGCGGTCCACATCGGTGACCCGCAGCGGAAACGGACGGACTTCGGCGTCGTCACCGGTGTCCTCGCGCAAGGCGGCGCGCCACCGCAGGCGGTGCTCGACGGTGGCGGCGCGCATCGGCGCCATGAAGCGCTCGGTCATCCGCGCCGGCCGCCCGGCCTCGATATCGACGTGAATGAGGAACATCTCGGTCTCGATCAGGCCGCCGTTCTCACTGCGCACCTGGATGCGCATGTTGCACCACCGATTCGACAGGGCGGACGGCCAGCGCCGCAGATGCACCCGATCCCCGAATTCGATGGGCCGCAGCACGTCGATCACGGTCCGGCGCACGATCCACCCCGGATGCAAATCCCCGTCCTCGACCACTTGCAGGTGGTCGTAGCCGATGTCCTGCAGATACCGCGCCACCGCATCGAGCCGCAGCCGCTGGTCCCCATCGGTGTCCCCGAGCCGCACCGGCCACTGTTCGTGAAACGCCCGGCTCTCGTCCGGACACGGCGACAGCGGAAACGCGATCTCGGCCAACCGATCGACAGCGGCACCCATGAACGCTCCTTTTCCCGGGGACCGCGCCAGCGTAGCGATCGAGCCCGGAACCCCGGCGTCAACACGGCGACACAGGCGCACGGCGACCTGGTCGATCGGCGCTACCGATCGGACTGCTGTGTCATCGGTCCGGCCGAGGTTTGCCGAGTTCCTCTGCGAGGATGGGTATGCCGAGGTTGCAGGCGTGGATGCCTAGGACGCTGACCATTTGGAGGACCGTCAGGATCTGTTCGGGTGGCACACCCAAGTCCAGTGCGGCGCGGATGTGCCGGCGCACGCCCTGGGCGTACATGTGGGTGCAGGACGCGTCGATCGCGATGCTCAGCAATTCGACGAATTCCGGTGGAAAGATGTGGCGCGCGATCGGTGTGGCGTTCATGGCCATGAACCGTTCGGTCCATTCCGGGTCCCATTCGTAGAGCTGATCCCACAGCGGGTTCCAGCTACCGCCGGCCCGCATGCCGTCGACGACCGGTGTGGAAACCGGTGCGGGTGAATCGAACACGATGCCTCCTGAGATGTGGTCGAAGAGTCCGGCGGCCGACTACTTGGCGGGTGCGGGCTGTGCGGGGTCCTTGCAGTAGGGCAGCTCGGGCGGGCACGGCGCCAGCACCGTCGAGAAGTACTGGATGGCGGAGAACAGGGTGATGGGACCACCGGCCAGGATGAGACCGGCCATCGATCCCACGGCGCCGAGCGTGGCGGCGCCCAGGACACAGCCGGCGACGGTGGCTCCGACGAACGGCGCCAGGAGCATGATCACCGGACTGGAGATCGCCGCGCCGACGGCGCCGCCGACCAGGCAGCCGATTCCACCGCCGATGACCGCGCCCAGCACCGCGCTGACTCCGGCCGCGATGGCGACCCGCTGACCGAACGCGCCCAGCGCCTGCGAATCGCGTGGCGTGAACGATTCCGCCGCCTGCCGGACCGAGACGACATCGCGACGCGCCTGGGTCGGCCGCCCGTTACCGCGGTCCGGGGTGAGTGTCGCGGTGGAGCCGTCGATGTGGGCGGTGATCGGATACGCGATGTCGTCGACGGCGAAGGTCAGCGGCACGGCGGCGACCGGCCGATCCGCACGGTCGGTGAGAATCAATTGGCCCGCAACCACTTTCAGCTTGCCGTCCGAAGTAGTCACCAGGGCCGAATCCGCCTGACGGCCGATCTCGTAGTGCACCGCGGTGCGGTCGGGTTCCGCATGAGCGGTGCCGGTGGTGACGGCGGCGGCGGTGATCCCGAGCGCCGTGATCAGTGCGGGTGTCGTGAATTTCATCGGTTTCCTCATCATCGGTTGTGAACAGCGGCGAGTGTGCGCAGCCCGGCCGGGTACAGGCAGCGACCTGCCACCAGTGCGGCGATCGCGACGAGATAGGCGAGCGGAGCGAGTCGCAGTGCGGCGCTCAGGCCGTAGTGGTCGGCGAGCACGCCGACGACGAAGGGGCCCAAGGCCATTCCGAGCAGACTGTTGGACAGCGTCAGCGTTCCCATCGCGGAGGCGCGGACCGACGAATGGGTCAGGTTGGCCACCATCGCCGCGGTGGGCCCGGAGGAACCACCCGAGAACCATGCGCCGACGCCGATCAGAATCAGTTGTGCCACACCGTGTTCGATGCTGAATCCGACCGTCAGGCAGATCAGCGAGATCGAGCAGAACACGATGGCGGCGAGCCATTTGCGCGACAGGTCACGTCGGCCGATCCGGTCGGTGACGATGCCGCAGCACACCATTCCGGCGCCGACCAGCAGGACGACACCGGCCGCGGCGACGGCTGCGGTATCCGCCGCCAAACCGTAGACCCGATTGAAGAAGCTCGGCGTCCACGCCAGCAGCACCGCGGCGGCGAACAGCTGCACGCCCCCACCGACGTAGGCGCACAGCACCGCCGGGTTGGTGAACAGCGACGAGACAGGCGCCCGGAATTCGGTGTGCGTCACGGGTTCGACCGATTCCGCGTCGGCGTGCCGAGCGAGTTTCCGCTCGTCGACCAGCGCGGCGAACAGCGCCGCGAGCAGCAGGCCCACCACCGCCATGGTGACGAACGACCACCGCCATCCCAGGTGTACCGCGATCGCGCCGCCGGCCGCGACGCCCAGCACCGAACCGAACGAACCCCCGGCCATGAAGGCACCGCTCAGCGCGGCATGCACCCGCGGCGCGAACACGCCGAGGACCACCGCGATCCCGACACTGCCGTAGGCCGCCTCCCCGACGCCGACCAGGAATCGCGCGCCGAGCATCTGGTGATAGTTCGACGCGAGCGCACACAGCAGGGTGGCGATACTCCACAGCGTCGCCATCAGCACCAGGCTCCGCACCCGGCCCCAGCGATCGGCCAGCAGCGAGAGCGGGAACGTCAACAGGCCCACCATGAGCGCCACCACGCTGTTCAGTGATCCGAGTTGTGAATCCGTCAGGCCCCATTCGGTTTTCAGGAGCGGAAAGACCGCGCTGAGGACCTGGCGGGACATGTAGTCGGCGAGCAACAGCCCGAAGGCGAGGGCGAAGACCAGCCAGGGATAGCGCCGCGTACGGCCGGTCGATACGGCCGAGGCCTGCGCGGCGGGAAGCTCAGGGGTGGTGTTCAACTGCATGGGTGCTCCTACGAACGCGGCGGGCGACGCCCGCCGGAGCTGGGGAAGGTGCGGGCGCTGAGGCGCCGAAACGCTCGAGCCCTGTGGCCGACCGGCAACATCGGGCGGCCACCTCGCTGTGATGGAGACAACAGTAGGGGCGCCGGTCCTATCGTGCTTTACTCTCGGGGACACAGATGCGAACAATCTGGGACAGCGAGGCGCTGATGAAACCCCTGGCGCGATACGCGGCCTTGAACGACTACGTGGATCTCGGCCGGTCTCTCGGGCTCGATCCCGCCCGGTTGCTGCGCGAGGCCGGACTCGATCCGGCCGGCTTGAGCCTGCAGGACCGGTGGGTGCCCGCCGCGGCCGTCACCGAACTCCTCGAGCGTTCGGCCGCGGAATCCGGCCGGCAGGATTTCGGACTGTTGCTCGCGGAACGGCGGCGGCTGTCTAATCTGGGCCCGCTGAGTCTGGTGATTCGCGAGGAACCCGATGTGCGCAGCGCCCTCGAACTGATGGTGCGCCATCAGCACACCTACAACGAATCGCTGCACATACGCCTCACCGAACGCAACGGCATCGCCCACGTCCGGTTGAATCTGGATATCGGCGAGCACCGCAGCACCCGCCAGGCCACCGAACTGGCCATGGGAGCGCTGCAGGGAATTCTGCGTGCATTCCTCGGAGCGGGCTGGCAACCGGCGGAAACCACCTTCACCCATTCCGCGCCGCGGGATCGCACCACGCATCTGCGATTGTTCGGATCCCAGTTGACATTCGATCACGAATTCACCGGAATCACGCTCTACACAAGCGATCTCGACACCCCGAACCCGATGTCGGACCCGCTGTTGCGCCCGTACACGCAACAATTGCTCGGCGCGGTGGACAGCGGCCACGAAACGGCGATGCGCGATCGGGTGCAGGAACTCGTCGAAATGCTGCTACCGACCGGCCGCTGCTCCGCCGACCAGGTCGCGCGCAGTCTGGGCGTGGACCGTCGTACCGTCCACCGCCGCCTGGCGGACGAGGGCTGCACCTACACGGAGATCGTGAACACCACCCGGCTGGATCTGGCCCGCCGGGTGGTGGGAAATCAGGGCCGCTCACTCACCGAGATCGCGGATATGCTCGGTTTCTCCAGCCCCGCCAGTTTCACTCGCTGGTTCCGCAGCCATCACGGACGCAGCCCGAGCCAATGGCGTCGGGCTGCGTCGAAAGACGATGGCGGACAGAGCGATACCGGTCAATGATCCGAACCCGCGGGCACGGGTCGATCCGGGATGCGCAATTCCCGTTTGAGGATTTTGCCGCTCGCGGTCATGGGCAAGGCGTCGGTGAACTCGATGCGGCGCGGATATTTATAGGCCGCCAGGCGTTCTCGGCACCAGGCGATGATCTCGCCGGGGTCCGGGCGCGCACTCCCCTCGGGGACGACGAAAGCCACGATCTCCTCCCCGTAATGGTCATCGGGAATGCCGACCACCGCGGCGAGCGAGACACCCGGGTAGGTCAGCAGGACTTCTTCGATCTCGCGCGGATAGACGTTGAAACCACCGCGAACGATCATGTCCTTGGCCCGGTCGACGATGTAGTAGAAGCCGTCGCGGTCGCGCCGGGCGAGATCCCCGGTCCGCAACCACCCGTCGCGCATCGTCTCCAGATTCGCTTCCGGCCGGTTGAGATATCCCTTCATCACATTGTGACCGCGAATCGCGATCTCACCGACGGCGTCGTCGCCGGTGAGCGTATTCCACTCCGAATCGATCAGCCGCGCTTCGATTCCCCAGACCGGCACACCGATCGAACCGGGCCGCGGCTCTCGCTCCGGATCCGCGAAGATCGCCAGCGGAGATGTCTCCGACATGCCGTAACCCTCGAGAATGCGGACGCCGAAGCGCTGCGCGAAACGCGCGTGAATCTCGATCGGTAAGGCGGCGCCACCCGACACCGCACGCCGCAACGTCGCGGCCAATCGGCCGGTGTCGATTCCGTCGTCGATCGCGTGCAACAGACTCCAGTACATGGTCGGAACACCGGCGAAGAACGTGATGTGCTCGTCGACCATCAACCGGAGGGCCGCGACGGCGTCGAACCGCGGCATCATCACCAGTGTCGCGCCGATGGACAGGCCGGCGTTCATATCGATGGTTTGCCCGAACGAGTGAAACAGCGGCAGCGTCACCAAATGGGTGTCGGCCCGATCCGGTCCGGAGTCGAACAGTCGATTGGCGGTCACCGCGTTCAGCAACATATTCGCGTGGGTGAGCTCCGCACCCTTGGGTTTTCCGGTCGTCCCGCTGGTGTAGAGGATGACGGCGGTGTCGTCCGGGCGGCGCACCACGGTCTCGAAGGTCGTGGGCTGGGACGCGAGCGCCCGGCCCAGTGTTTCGATACCCGGATACGGCGACGGGGCGGCGGGATCGCCGGTGATGACGAACATGTCGTGGCAACCCGGGACTCGCGCGAAGGCATCCAACCCGAATTCACCGGTCGGCAATTCCGCGGTTCCCTCGAAGCAGATATAGATCGCGGCGCCGGAATCCTCCAGGTGATAGGCGATCTCGGCCGGCCTGAGCAGGATGTTGAGCGGGACCACTACCGCGCCCGCCTTCAGTATTCCGAAGTAGACCGCGGGAAAATCGGGAAGGTTCGGGCAGGTGAGAGCGACCGCGTCACCCGGTTTCACACCCCATTCGACCAGCAGGTTGGCCACCTGCGCCGCGCGGGCGTTCAGGTCGGCGTAAGTCGTGCGCAGCACACCGAGCCGCACCGCGTCGGTATCCGGGCAGCGGCGCGCGGAATCCTCCAGCAGCATCGCGAGATTGAGCACGATCAGTGTCCTCCGATGTCGGTGAGTACGGGCGCGCCGGTCGCGGCGACGACGTCGTCCTCGGTCACGCCCGGTGCGCATTCGCGCAGCACCAGACCGGAAGCGGTGACGTCGAGGACCGCCAGATCGGTGATGACGCGATGGACCACGCCCACGCCGGTCAGCGGTAATGTGCAGCGGGCCACCAGTTTCGGCGCGCCGGATTTATCGGTGTGCTCCATCAGCACGATCACCCGGCGGGCGCCGTGCACCAGATCCATCGCCCCGCCCATGCCCTTGACCATGTGGCCCGGCACCATCCAATTGGCGAGGTCACCGGTGGCCGAAACCTGCATGCCGCCGAGAATCGCGGTATCGATGTGACCGCCCCGGATCATTCCGAAACTGGTCGCGGAATCGAAAAAGGAGGCACCGGGAAGCACCGTGACGGTCTCCTTGCCGGCATTGATCAGATTCGCGTCGACCTCGGCCTCGACCGGATAGGGCCCGGTGCCGAGGATGCCGTTCTCCGAATGCAGGGTGACCCGGATATCGGCGGGCAGGTGGTCGGGAATCAGCGTGGGCAGGCCGATGCCGAGATTGACGTATTCACCCGGACGCAATTCTCGCGCGGCCCGCGCCGCCATCGCGGAGCGATCCCATCCGGAACGGGCGATGACGCCGCTCATTTCCTCTCCTCGCTCCGTACGGTCCGCTTCTCGATGCGACCCCGGGCCCGCCCGGTGGGCACGATGCGATCGACGAAGATGCCGGGCAGGTGAATCCGGTCGGGGTCGAGATGGCCTGCGGGAAGGACTGTTTCGACCTCGGCGATACAAATCCGACCCGCCGCCGCGACCAGCGGATTGAAGTTGCGCGCCGATTTGTCGAAGACCAGATTGCCGGCGGTGTCGCCGATGAGCGCGTGCACCAGGGCGAAGTCGGTGGTGATCGCCTCCTCCAGCACATAGGGTTTCGGCCCGGCGGGCCCCGCGAAGGTAGCCACCGGCTTCGGCGGCGACGCGACCGCCACGCTGCCGTTCGGCCCGAAGCGCCACGGCATTCCGCCGTCGGCGATCAGCGTGCCGACGCCGGCCGGTGTGTAGAAGGCGGCGATACCCGCTCCGCCGGCGCGCAGCCGTTCGGCGAGAGTGCCCTGCGGAGTGAGCTCGACTTCGAGTTCGCCCGACAGATACTGCCGGGCGAATTCCGCGTTCTCGCCGACATAGGAGGCGGTGACGCGCCGTACCCGCTTGTCCGCCAGCAGAATTCCCAATCCGTACGCCGTCGTGCCGCAATTATTGGACACGACGGCGAGCTCGTCGGCTCCGGCGGCGGCGACCGCCTCGATCAACGTCTCCGGGATGCCGCACAGCCCGAACCCGCCCACCGCCAGCGACGATCCGGAGGAGATGTCGGCGACCGCTGCCGCCGCCGACATGATCACCTCGGTCATCGCGCCTCCCGCCCGACCGCGGACGGGCGGGCCAGGTCGACGGCCGCCCGCAGCAGTTCCCCCGCGCGGTCCCAGGGTCCGAAACCCGACGCCGGATTGAGATGTCCGACATCGCCCAGGTCGACCAGCCGGCTGCCCCATGCCTCCGCCATACCGGCCACCCGCCGGAAGGATGCCAGCGGATCGGTGGTGCTCGCCGCGACGATGCTCGGAAACGGCAGCCGGCGCCGCGGAATCGGCAACCAGCCGTTGGCGTCCAGTTGCTCGGGCGTCGGATAGCCAGGAGGAAAGGGCTTTTCGATATCGGCCGGAGTGGCCAGCAGCGCACTGTGAACATCGCGGGTCGGTTGTTGTGCCCAGTGCACGGTGATCATCACGCCTGCACTGTGGGCCACCAGTACCACCGGCCCGGCCACGTCCGACAGCACCCGATCCAGGGCTTGTACCCGCGCCGCGAGGCCGATTCCGTCCTGCTCGAGCGGCGGCACGATACGTACCCGCTCCAGCGTCGCGGCGAGTTTCGTCTGCCAGTGATCGGGAACGTGATCACGCAGGCCGGGCACGATCACCACGGTCGGTTCGAGAGCAGTGTGCACTGTGCTGCAACTCCTTTCTGCAAGTCGGTGTGGCCGAGCACGGAGGCCCGGCGGGCGGAGACAGTGGACCGCCCGGCGGAGTACGTCCACTCAGGCGTGGTGGGTGAAGCCGACCTGGCCGGGCCTGCGGTTGGGGGCGTAGCCGAGCCGGGCGAGGGTTTCGTCGGCATCGGCGTAGGTGGTGCCGATCTTGTAGATCTCACGCGCATCCTTGGCGGTGGCGACCTCGCGGCCCAGTTCACCGGCGATGCGGACAAGCTGCTGGATCTGCTGCACCGAGGTGAACTTCTCCCCCTTGCGCCCCCAGATGGTGTCCTCGTTACCGCAGCGCGTGTGCAGTCCCATGGCGATCGCCATCGCGTTGACCGGCAGCACCGAGCGCATCAGCGTCTCGAGGGTCAGGCACGCCCCGTCGGGGACGCGCTGAATGAAATTCATGATGTTGTAGGGATTCGGTCCGTCGAAGCCGCCCCCGATGCCGACCCATGTCAGATTCAGCGGACCCATGTACACGCCGCGGCGGATCAGCCGCTCGACTGTCTCGAGCTGCGGAATGCTCGACAGCTGGAAATGCGGCTGAATTCCCGCGGCCTGCAGGCGACGCAGATGTTCGGCGACCCACGCGGGCCCGGCCGGCACGGTCATCTCCCGGTAGGCCTCGGCCAGTTCCGGCCGCTGCATGGAGGTGCCGGCGATATCGTCGGCGGTCATCAACTCCATGATGTTCATCTGACTGGTGTTGATCGCGATCGTCACCTGATCCGGCTTGGGATCGAGTTCGGCCAGCATGTGACGGGTGTCGTCGGACAGCCACTTCGCCTCGGCGCCTTCACCTTCCGGCGCGAACGAAATCGATCCGCCCACCTGCAGGATCATCTCCGGGACGGCCTCGCGCAGCCCGGCCAGCAGCTCGTTGAACTTCGACAGGCGCTTGGAACCCTTGCCGTCGAGCTCACGCACGTGGATGTGCAGCACGGTGGCGCCGGCCTCGTAGCAGTCGACCGCTTGCTGGATATGTTCCTCCATGGTCAGCGGCAGATCCTCGCGGAAGTCGTCGGGCTCCCATTCCGGCCCGTACGGCGCGCTGGTGATGACCAGCTTCTCCTGGTTCTCCGGGAACAAGGCGTCGTCGTGGAAATGCATGGCTGTACTCCGATCGAAATAGGCTGCTGTATCGAAATAGACTGTGGTTCAGTGACTTTCAGAAGGGCTTGTCGCCGATGATTCCGGCGCGCTCCATCTTGCGAACGTCGGGGAAGTAGTCCTGCACGGCGTAATGCTGGGTGCAGCGGTTGTCCCAGATGGCGAAGCTGTTCTCGGTCCACCGCCAGCGGACCTGATATTCCGGAACGCTCGCCTGCCGGACGAGGTAGTTCAGCAGTTCCGACGCGCCGGGGGCGTAGTCGATGCCGAACCGCACATTCTCCGGCGTGTGGTAATTGACGAAATGTGTGGTGAACGCGTTGACGAACAACACCTTCTCGCCGGTTTCCGGGTGTGTGCGCACCACCGGGTGTTCCGCGTCCGGGAACTGTTCGTGCAGCCGCAGGCGCTCGGCGTCCGGACGCATCGCGCCGAAGCTCGCCTCGATGGAATGACGGGCGCGCAAGCCCGCGATCCGCGAGCGCACCGATTCCGGCAGGCGGCGATACGCCTCGGCCATATTCACCCAGATGGTGTCGCCGCCGACGGCCGGCGTTTCGACGCAGCGCAGCACACACCCCATGGGCGGAGCCTCCCGCCAGGTCGCGTCGCAGTGAAAGGCGTTCTCGTAGTGTTCCGGCGCGCTGTCGAAGTCCTTGTAGATGCGAACCAGGCCGGGATGTTCGGGGTCGCTGCCCAGGACGGGGTGGTCCTCCAGTGGCCCGAAACGCTCTGCGAGCGCGACATGTTCGGCGCGACTGATGTTCTGATCGCGGAAGAACAGCACCTTGTACTCGAGGAGCAATTGCTTCAGGGCGGCGAACAGAGCGTCGTCGCGCGCCACCTCGGCCAGGTCCAGATCGAACAATTCCGCGCCGATCGTGCAGGTGAGCGGGCGCACTCCGAACGGCGCGGAGCGCGCCGAAAGATGCACGGGGGCAATGCTTGTCATGACTGTCCTTTCCGGCCCACGGTGAAGACCGACGATCCGATGCTCGTGCCCTGTTCCAGATCGCGGTGCGCGGCCACCGCGTCCGCGAGCTCGTAGCGCTGATTGATGTCGATGCGGATGCGGCCCGCCGCGACGTGGGCGAACAGCTCGCCGGCCAGTTCGGCGCGCTCGGCCGGGTCGGCGATGTAATCGGCCAGGGCCGGCCGGGTCACGAACAACGACCCCTTGACGGCCAGGCTCATGGCGTCGATCGGCGGCACCGGACCCGAGGCCGTGCCGAAACACACCAGCAGCCCGCGTCGTGCCAGCGAATTCAGCGAGGAGTCGAAGGTCGTCTTGCCGATGCTGTCGTAGACCACCCGGACGCCGGCGCCGTCGGTGAGTTCACGCACGCGCTCGGCGACATCCTCGCGGGTGTACACGATCACGTGATCGCACCCGTGGTCCCGCGCGATCTCGGCTTTCCTGTCGGACGAGACGGTGCCGATCACGGTGATACCCAACAGCTTTGCCCATTGGGTGAAGATCAGGCCGACCCCGCCCGCGGCGGCGTGCAGCAACACCGTATCGCCCGGACGCAGCGGGTGGATGCGGCGCAGCAGATACGCCGCCGTGAGGCCGCGCATGGTCATCGCCGCCGCGGTGTCGAAGCCGATGCCGTCCGGAAGTGCGATCAGATGTTCGGCCGGCATCACCCGCTCCGTGCTGTACGCCCCCAGCGGACTGCCCGTATAGGTCACCCGGTCGCCCGCGGCGAAGTCGGTGACACCCGGGCCCACCGCCTCGATCACACCCGCGCCCTCCACGCCCATCCCCGCGGGCAGCGGCGCCGGGTACAGCCCGGTACGGAAATAGGTGTCGGCGAAGTTCAGGCCCACCGCTCGGTGGCGAATCCGCACCTCGTTCGGCCCCGGATCGCCGACTTCCACGCGCTCCCACCGCAGCACCTCGGGCGCTCCGGTCTCGTAGTAACGAAAGGCTTGTGGCACAGGACATCTCCTCTTCCGACAGGACCGGAGCATCGGCGCCGCGAGGGCTCGCGATCCACGGTCCGCAGTGTCTCGGTGCATCCGGTCGGGCGGTTCGCTCGCCGCCGAGTCCGGCACCGGGTGATGCGTTCAACGGTAGGCGCAGACAGACGCAAAAACTTACCGTGCCGGGACATAGAACTTAACATCTCGGGACATCAGTAGTCCGTCCGCACGGTGATAGCCAGTCGCAGGCGACGCCACCACGTCGATGTCCGCGGCGATGTCCGCGCCGCTGGTTTCGTTTGCGGGAGCGGGGAATCCTCCCATCAGAGCGACCCGGTTGCCCGAGACGACTCCGGCATCCGGCTGATTTCGATGGATCGACCGATGGGAGCCGGACCATGAATGTTCGACGCGCCGCGGCCGGAGCCGCACTCGCCGCCGCCACCCTTTCCGCGGTGCCGGCCGCCGCCTCCGCCGACGACCCCGGAGTTCCCCGCAACGGGATCCTTCCGGCCGGGACCTACCACATCACCCAGCACCCCGACAATATGATCGGCTCGCCCGTGCACAACTGCGACCTGCAGGTCTTCGTGGACGGTGCGACCGTGACGATGGTGTGCGGGAATTCCTCGAAGACCGGCCGCCAGAACGCGGCCGGCCCCGATGAGACCTACGTGACGTTCGAGGGGATGCCGACCGGTTTGGACCTGCACGCCGTCGACGCACCGCAGGGTTATTGGGAAGGCACCCTGAATGCCGCCGCGACCTCGATCGACGCCCCGTATTCGATCGCGGGATTCACCTTGCAGCGACGCTGATCGCACCATCGCTCCCGGCGGCATGTCACTGTCACACTGCTGCCCGCCGCATCGTCACACCGGCATGAACATCGCGTATTACATCGTCGGCGCAGCGGCCGCACTGTGGATCGGCTTCTCCGGCTACTCACTGTTCAACAAGAGCGAATTCGTCGTGGAACCGCTGAATCGATACGGCGTGCCGCGAAGCTGGTGGAATTGGCTCGCCCTGGCCAAATCCGCCGGGGCGCTGGGGCTCGTCGTGGGCTTCTTCGTCCCGGTGATCGGGGTGGCCGCGGCCGTGGGATTGATTCTGTATTTCCTCGGCGCGATGGCAACCACAGTACGAGCCCATTCCTACGGAACCACGATCTTCCCGGCGCTGTATCTGATCCCGGCCGCGGCGACCCTGGCCCTGCAATTGGCCCGCTGACCCGCATTTTCGGCGCGGGTGCGGTACCGTACCCACTTACGAACATCGATGTTCGTAGAAGTGAGGAGTCGTCGTGGCGGAATTCGAATATCAGGGGCGGCGCGTGGTGTACGACCGCGCCGGCCACGGCGATCCGGTCGTCTTCCTCCACAATGCGGGCGCCCAGCGGCGGATCTGGGACGAGCAGATGGCCGCGTTGCAGGGCGAATACGAGGTGTTCGCCTTGGACCTGCCCGGCTACGGAGAATCGGAGCAACCGCACGGGTATCGGCTCGCCGATTACGTGGCCACCGTGCGGGCCTTTCTCGACGAGTACCGGCTGAACCGGGTGATACTGGTCGGGAATTGCCTGGGCAGTGCGACGTCGCTGAGTTTCGCGATCGGTGATCCGGCGCGGGTGCGCGGATTGGTGCTGATCAATCCGCTCACCTGGAATACCGTGCGGCACGGAGATCAGGCGCCGCTGATGTGGTTCGACCGGTTCGTGCCGCTCGCGCCGTTGGCCCGGCGGCTCGCGCTGCCGAAACCCCTCGTCGCATGGATCGTCGCCACTCAGCTGGGACCGCGCGGACGCGACCGGAAAATGCAGAACGACCCACGCCTGCAATCGCATTGGGCCGATCGCGGCCGCCTGCTCGCGCTCGACCGGCTGGTACAGGACTTTCCCGCTTTCGCCGCACTCGACGACTTCACTCCGGGCCCCGAGTTCCCGCCGATCTGCACCGTCTGGGGCCGGCGCAACCGGATCCTCTCGGCGGCCGCCGGCGCCCGGCTCGACGAAACATTGTGCCCCCGTGAGCGTCTCGTGCTCAGCGACTGCGGACATCTGCCGATGGTCGAGGATCCGGAAACGGTCACCTCGGCGATCACCACCTTCCTGGCCGGGCTTCGGGCCACGACGGAGAAACTGTCTCGCTGAGCGAGACGCCTTCGGACGCTTCCGAATCCGCCGCGCTACGGTCCGGCTCCCCGCACGTCGTGCGCGACACCGCACCCGTACCGGGGCCGGGCGTCACGAGCGCCCGGTGGATCGAGACGAGGGGGCGCCCCATGAAGATTCGGATCTCGACGACAGCGGCGATTTGCGCCGCGGCACTGGCCGCGGCGGGGACGGCGGCGGCCGATCCGGCCCCGGCGGTGGTCACCTACCGCGCCGCATCGACCGATACCGGCTCGGTGACAGTCGAATTGACCCACGGCCGCTTCGCCGTCGACCCCGACGGCACCGCGGCCACCGTTCGGGACGATGCGGGCCGCGTGCTCGATACCCTGCCGCTGGCCTATGCGATCGGCGACCAGCGCATGCCGATCCGCGCGCGGATCGGCGGGGATGCGACGACTCTCACGCTGACACCGGAGACCGCGGGTCTGCGCCGCGACGCCCCGACCCCGGTCGCCTCGCCGCTGGAGAATCAACTCGCGATGAACGACCTGGTCAACGCGGTCAGTATCGGCACCTCGGTCGGCGCGCTGATCGGCACGGCGGTGGGCGCGGTCCTCGGCATCGGGCTCGGGATCGCCCTGGCGGGTGCCTCGTGTGCGGTGTTGAGCGTCGGCTGTGTTGTCGCCGTGCTGCCGATCGTCAGCCTCGCGGGAGCCGCGGGCGGCGTCGCGGGACTGGTACTGGCCGGTGGTCCCGCCACCGCGGCAGGGCTCTACCGCTACGTCACCACGCTGCTGGCTCCGCCGGGAACCAGCGAATACGCCCCCGATCTGCGTGGCCGGCCGGGTGTGCCGGATACCGGTCGCTGAGCGTGGGAGGCGCAGATGTCCAGCCGTACGATCGCCGCGCTCACCGCGCTCACCGCGGCCACCGCGGCCTTGGCCGCATCCGTCACCGTCGCCACCGCGACCGCCGAGCCACCGGGTCCGAACATCGAAACCACCTCTGACGCAGTAGTTCTCAGCGGCTTCGCCGCCGGTGCGTTCAGCGCGGGTGACGACGGTTCCGTCCGCGTCACCGTGGGCGGCACTCCCGTCACGACGCTGCCGGCGAGCTTCACCTTGGACGGCATCACCCACCGCATCGCTACCCGCGTCGGCGACGGCGGGCGCACGCTCACGATGTCACCGGATATCGCCAGACGCCCCGCGGCTTCCGCGATGGAGAATCAGTTGGCTCTCAACGATTTCGCGACCGTCATGTCGCGCGGCCCCGTGATCGGGACGGTCGTCGGCACCGTGCTGGGCGCCCTCATCGGCGCGGCGGTCGGAGCGAGTACCTGCCTGGTGGTCGGCCCCGGTTGCCTGGCGACGATTCCGGCGGCCGTCCTGGCGTTCGCTGGTGCGGGCGGCGTCTTCGGGACGGTGCTGGTCGGCGGGGGCGCGCTCGCGGCGGGACTGTGGAATTACCTCACGGTGCTGCAGGCGCCGCCGGGCCGGAGCCCCTACGCCGGCCAGGGCGGAATGCTCGACCCGAACGGCACCGGCGCACCGGACGCTCAACTGCAACTGCCCAGCGGATCCGCGAACGGCCTCGGCGCCGGATCGGCGTCCGGATCCGGCGGGTGAGCTCGGCGTACCGAATGGATAACGTGGCCCTCGCGCGGCGCGAGCGACTTCTACCATCGGTACATGTCCGAGGTAGCCGCAGCTCAGCTGCCTCTGACGATGCTCGAGCGCGCCACCTTGGTGATGGATCTGTTCCAGGCACCGGATCGGCACCTGACGCTCGGCCAGATCGCCGTCCGGACCCGGCTGCCGCGCGCCACCGTGCATCGGATCGTGCGGCAGCTCATCCAACTGGAGTGGCTCACCCACAGTGCGGACGGTTATGCGCTGGGCCGGCGCGTCCGCACGTGGAACGCCGACACCGCGCGGCTGTCCCGGTTACGGGCCTGCGCGGCGCCGATTCTGCACGAATTGCTGCTGGCCACCGCGGCCGTCGTCCATCTCGGCGCCCTCGACGGCGGGGAGGTGCTCTACCTCGACAAACTCGGCGGCCGGGCGGCGACGGCGGTGCCCACCCGGGTCGGCACCCGGGTGGCGGCGCATCGCAGCACCCTCGGCCGCGTCGCACTGGCCCACCTGCCGCCGGAGGACGTCGAGGCGCGGGTGACCGATATAGAGCCCGGCTTCGATCTCCCAGCCCTGCACCGCAGGCTGCACCGAATCGTCTGCCACGCAACCGATTACGACGACAACGAATTCGGATCCGGACTGGCCGCGGTGGCCGTGGCCGTCGACGCGTCGGCGGCCGTGGGTGTCGTCTGTGATCGTCCGGCGGCGCTGCGGCGGATCGCACCGCGGGTGCGGGCGGCGGCCGCCGAGATCCGCGGCGCGCTGACACCGCGGTCGCGACAGGTGAGCGAGCACCACCGCCCACGCCCGTCGCGATGACGGAGTGGTCTCGATTGCGCCGACACGCCTCACCGCCGATAACACGCACCGGCCGGGCGCGGATCACACGATGACGAGCACCGATCGCATCAGGAGAACGCCATGCGCTCCCATACCCGACTCCCGCACAGACCCGGCCATCGGCAGGTCCGGGCCACGGACCTACCCCGCGTCATCGCCGTCGCGGTCGGTGTCGCAGTCGCCGTATCTCTCGGCGCCTGCTCGACCGACTCGCCGGCCTCCGAAGGGCCGAATACCGCCGAATACCGCTCGACGACGCAGACAGCCGCTCTGAACACCACCGTCGAAACCCACGACGGCTCCGGCAGTGTCGAGCGGCCATCGTCCGGCCGCGCCGAATTCCCCTCTGCCCCAACGTCCGAGCTTCCCGTCGTCTCGCCTTCCGTCCCTGCCGCGGGCGACCATCCGCCGGCCGGCACCGCCTTCCCCGGCGAAGGCATCAGCGGCGATGCGGCCGAGCAGTTGCAGCAGTCGGTCGACGCCGGCCACCAGCCGTGGCGGCTGGACGAGGACGCCGTCGCGCGTGCCTTCGTCTCCGGACGCTTCGGCTGGTCGCAGCCGGCGATCACCCACGGCGGCCCCTACCTGGCCATCGCGACCGGGCCGGACGGACAGCGCGTCTCCCTGCAACTGTCCCAGCCCGCCCGCAAGAACAACGGCGGCGTATGGGTCGTCGAATCGGGCATCTGGTTGTAGGGCCCGCGCGGCCCACGGCACGGATCCGGCATGCTGGAGGGATGCGTGTGCTGGTGGTCGAGGACGAGCCCCGGCTCGCCGCCACTCTGCGGCGCGGCCTGGAACTGGAGGGTTTCGTCGTCCAGCACGCTCACACCGGCACCGACGGCCTGTGGTGGGCGAGCGAGGACGACTTCGACGTCATCGTGCTCGACATCATGCTGCCCGAACTGAGCGGCTACGAGGTGCTGCGCCGGCTGCGCGAACGCGACATCACCACCCCGGTGCTGATGCTCACCGCGAAGGACGGCGACTACGACCAGGTCGACGCGCTGGACCTGGGCGCCGACGACTACCTGACCAAACCGTTCTCCTTCGTCGTCCTCACCGCCCGCCTGCGCGCCCTGCTGCGCCGGCGCGCCCCACAGCAGCCCGAAATCCTGGCCGCGGGTGATCTGAGACTGGACCCGCGGCGACGCTCGGTCACCCGCGCCGATTCCGAAGTATCGCTGACACCGAGAGAATTCGGTCTTCTCGAATACCTGTTGCGGCACAAGGGCAGTGCCCGCACCAAAACCGAGATCTTGCGCAACGTCTGGGATGCGCACTACGACGGCCCGGAGAACGTCGTCGAGGTCTATATCGGTTATCTGCGCAAGAAGATCGATACGCCGTTCGGCAGCAACAGCATCGAGACGCTGCGCGGTGTCGGCTATCGGCTGATCGACTCGGAAGTCACCGCCACACCGGAATGAGTCACCGGTCCGGCGGTCCCGTCACCGGCAGCTCGACAACGAATCGTGCTCCACCCCACGATGACTCGTCCACACGCACCACTCCCCCGTGGGACGCCACGATTTCCGCGACGATCGCCAGCCCGAGGCCCGAACCCCCGGTCGTCCGGGACCGGTCGGCCTCGAGTCGCACGAAACGATCGAAGACCCGCGTGCGGTCGGCCGCGGGAATGCCCGGCCCGTCGTCGTCCACGACGAGGCGCGCACCCCCGGACGCTCCCGGCGCGACATCGTGCGCGACCGCGATCCGGATCCGTGAACGGGCATGGGCGACCGCGTTGTCGACGATATTGCGCAGCGCTCGCGCCAATCGCTCCGGATCACCGACAATACGGGTCGGGCGGATATCCGTATCGACCGTAATCCCCCCGCGCAGCCGAGCGGCGGCGGCCGCGGCCTGGGCGATATCGTCGAGATCGACATCGCCCGTACGCAATTCGAGTCCGCGTTCGTCGGCGGCGGCGAGGGTCAGCAGATCGTCGATCAGCCTGCGCATGCGCTCGGCTTCCGGCAGCAGCGTGCCGTCGATCAGCTCCGCGTCCACCGTTTCGGGCCGATGGCGCGCCAATTCGAGTGCGGCCGTGACCGTGGCGAGCGGACTGCGCAACTCGTGGGAGGCGTCGCCGACGAAACGGCGCTGGGCCCGGTGTCCGGCCTCGACGCGCGCGAGCATGTCGTTCATCGTCTCGGCCAGCCGGGCGATCTCGTCGCGCGGCGCCGGCACCGGCACCCGCTCCGAGAGCTGTGTGGCACCGATCCGGGCCACGCGCTCGCGGATCGCCTCCACCGACCGTAGCGAGCGGCCGACCAGCAGATACGTTGCCACGGCGGCGGCCAGCACCACGATCGGCGCTCCCACCGCCAGCAAGGCCCCGACCCGGCCGACCGCCCGCTCGACCGATTCGGTGTCGACCGCGACGAACACCTGGTAGCGGCCCGAGGACGTTTCGGCGACACGGCTCGCGACCCGCAAGTCCTCGTCGTATCCGGGCGAGGCGGACAGTCCGACGGCCCGTCTCGCACCTGCCGGGGCGGTGGCGAGCACTCCGTGCGGATCGTCGAAACCCCAGATCACGGTCCCATCCGGCGCGACGACCTGGGCCGCCGCGATGCGCCCGTCCTCGGCGCGCGGAAGTTCGCGCACCCGAGCCGGGTCGTGTTCGAGCGTCTCCGCGATCTCGGCGGCACGGGCCTGCGCGGCGGCGTCGAGTTCGTCGATCAGCGAACGGTGCAGCAACCAGACCATCGCACTCGCGGCGACGAGCAGCACGACACCGACCGCCAGCGCCGAAACGAGGGCAGACCGGATCCGCACACCCCACCGCGACGGATGTGTCCAGCGCCGGAACCGATTCACCCACCCATCATCGACCACGACCGCGGCGAGCCCGTCACGATCTCAGCGTGGTCTCAGCGACGGGCGGGCAGAATGCCGCCGTCCCTGTGTCGAGACGGTCGCCGGCTCGCGGCCCGGAAAGGACTACCACGTGACCAACCCGGCACCGGCCCGGACCGGATATAAACTTCCCCAGGTCACGGCGTTGTTCTGGATTCTGAAGATCGCCGCGACCACCCTGGGCGAAACCGGAGGCGATCTGCTGGCCCAGACCCTGAAGCTGGGCTACGCGGCCGCTTCGCTGCTGTTCCTCGCCATCTTCGTGGTGAGCCTCATCGCCCAGTTGCGGGCCCGCCGCTTCCATCCCGCCCTGTACTGGACGGTGATCGCCGCGACCAGTACGGCCGGCACCACCATGTCCGATCTGATCAACCGCGGGCCGGGTTCGGATACCTCGACCGACGGCGGGCTCGGCTACGGCGCGGGCGCGGCGTTGCTGATCAGCGGCCTGGCGATCGTCTTCGTGATCTGGCGGTTCAGCGGGCAGACCTACGACGTCTCGAACATCCGGACGCTGCGCGGCGAGATGCTGTACTGGGCGGCGATCCTGCTGTCGAACACCCTCGGCACCTCACTCGGCGACTATCTGTCCGACAGCTCGGGCCTCGGTTACGGCGGCGGCGCGGCGTTGATCGGCACGATCATGGTGGTCATCCTGCTGGCGCACTACTGCACGCCGATCTCGGGTGTCGTCCTGTTCTGGATGGCCTTCATCCTCACCCGGCCGCTCGGCGCCACCGCGGGCGATCTGCTCTCGAAATCGCACAGCGGCGGTGGACTGGGATTCGGCACCTACGGCACCTCGGCGGTCCTGCTGGCCATCCTGGTCGCCGGCATCGCCTACAGCCACGCGAAGGCGGCCAGGACCACACCGGAGAACACCGACGACGATCTGATCCGCGCCATCGAGTAAGCCCTGGGAGAACATCGCGCACGGGCTCGTAACCTGGATTCATGCCCCAGCTCGCGACCCTGCCGACCGACACCGGCCTCGATCGGGCGGTGGAGGTGCTGACGGGTCGGCGGATCGTGGTCCTGACCGGGGCCGGCATGTCGACCGACAGCGGTATCCCCGACTATCGCGGGCCGGATTCGCCGCCCCGCAATCCGATGACCTATCAGCAGTTCGTCGGTGATCCGGTGTTCCGGCGGCGCTACTGGGCGCGCAATCACGTCGGCTGGCGGCGGATGGACGCGGCGCGGCCCAATCTCGGCCATCGCGCCCTGTCCCGGCTCGAACGTGCGGGCGTGGTCAGCGGGCTGATCACGCAGAATGTGGACCTGCTGCACACCAAGGCCGGGCACCGCGCCGTCATCGATCTGCACGGCACCTATGCGCGGGTGCGCTGCCTGTCGTGCCACGGACTGATCTCGCGCATGACACTCGCCGATCGGCTGGAAGCGGCCAACCCCGGCTTCGCCGAACTGGCGACCGCCACGGGTATCGAGGTGGCGCCGGACGCGGACGCCGTGGTCGGCGAGACTGACAGCTTCCGCATGGTCGACTGCACCG
The DNA here is from genome assembly GCF_001612845.1 of Nocardia elegans NBRC 108235. GTDB lineage: Bacteria > Actinomycetota > Actinomycetes > Mycobacteriales > Mycobacteriaceae > Nocardia > Nocardia nova. The sequence goes on from NZ_BDBF01000002.1 coordinate 212,821, forward strand.
ACTGCGGCGGCATGTTGAAGCCCGATATCGTCTACTTCGGCGAGAACGTCCCGAAAGATCGGGTGGCCGAGGCGTTTTCGATGGTCGATGCGGCCGACGCGATGGTCGTCGCGGGTTCTTCGCTGACGGTCATGTCCGGGCTGCGCTTCGTCCGCCGGGCCGCGAAATCCGGTAAACCCGTCGTGATCGTGAACCGCGGCGCCACGCGAGGGGACGAATTGGCCACCGTCCGTATCGATTCCGGCTGCTCGCCCACCCTCGCGGCGCTCGCCGACGCGCTGACTCCGCCCGCCACCGTCTCGGTATAGAAACGAGTAGCCGGTGGGCCGTGGCCCGCCGGCTACTCGCCAACGATGTTCAGTTCCAGCCCGGTTGGGCCTGCCGCTTGACCGACGACGAGTTGGCCAAGATCTCCAGGTCCTCGAGGAACCGTTCGATACTGTCCGACTTCGCCTCCGGGGTGGCCACCTGGTCGCGCACCTTTTCCTCGGTGATCGCCAGCATCGCGGCCGCCAGATCCGTTTCCAGATCGCGCACCATCTGGCGACGCAGCTGGGCGACCTGATCGCGACCCTGCCGTCGCACCCGTTCGACTTCCGCCGCGGCCGCTTCTCGCATCTGCGCCACGATGTACTCGGCGTCGGCGCGCGCGTCGGCGCGAATCTGGTCGAGTTCGGCGTGCGCTTCGGTGATGGCGTTCGCGTAGGAGCGCTTGGCCTCTTCCAGCTGTTGCGCGGCGTGATCGCTTTCGGTGAGCTGCTTGGCGATCGCGTCCTGACTCTTCGCCATCAACCTCTTCACCGGCGGGACAACCCATTTCCAGATGATGAAGACGATGACGGCGAAGCCGAACAGCTGACTGAAGAAGACCGGCCAGTCGAAGGTGATCTCGTATCCGCCTGCGGCAAGCACACCGCCGCTGGTGTCAATCATTACGAATCCCTGCCCCTCCTACGACCGGCGGTGCCGGCGTGGCGACTGTCACCGACCACCTGGTCGGCGAGCGATTGGGCCAGCGGCTCGACCTCGAGTCGCAGCTCGGACTTGACGCGGTCGGCCTCGGCGCGCAGATGGGCAGCGGATTCGGCGACGATGCCGTCGACCTCCTGCTGAGCCTGCGTCCGCAGGTCGTCCATGATCGCCCGGCCCTGGGCCCGTGCCTCGTTGCGGATGTCGGCCGCCTCGGTACGGGCTTGTTCCAGCGCCGTCTCATATTTCGCCTGGGCGTCGGCGAAGACCTGTTTCGCCTCTTTGGCGTTGGCGGCGGTCGCCTCCACCCGCTCCTCGCGTTCGGTCAGCACCTTGCGGATCGGCGGAACGACGAAGAACCAGATGACTCCGAGCACGATCAGGAAAATGATCAGCTCGACGAAGAAGGTGCCGTTGGGGATGAGGAAGTTCCCCTCGGCCACCACATCGGTTCGCGCGGACATCTCGCCGATTACTTACCGGGAGTTGCGAATACGAACAGCGCCATGAACGCGAGGTTGATGAAGTACGCGGCCTCGACCAGACCGACGGTCAGGAAGAAGTTACCGCGCAACCGGCCCTCGGCCTCGGGCTGCCGGGTAACGCCGTTGATCAGTGCCGAACCGGCCAGACCGTCACCGATACCCGCGCCGATGGCGCCACCGGCCATGATGAGGCCGCCGCCGATGAGGGCACCCTGGACGATTGCTGGATCTGCTGCCATTTTCTCTTCCTGTTCTCCAACGTTGACCGATCGGTGAGGCCGACCGGGACTGCCGTTCAGTGGTTTTCGTGCTCCAGCGTCATGGACTGGCTGAAGTAGAGGACGGTCAAAAGCGAGAAGATGAACGCCTGAATGGCGCCGACGAACAAGTCGAACAGCTTCCAGATGGCGTTGGGGCCCCACGCGATCCAGTACGGGAACAGCGCGATCACCGCGACCATGACGCCGCCGGCGAACATATTTCCGAACAATCGCAGCGACAGCGACAGCGGCTTGGCGATCTCTTCGATGATGTTGATCAACACCATCGGTCCCCACCCCGTGTGGCCCTTCAGCAACTGTTTCACATGCGTCACCGGACCGCGGCGCCGGATACCCGCCGCGTGGTAGAAGACGAAGACGAACAATGCCAGGGCATAGACGAAATTGACATCGGAGGCCGGCGGGAAGATGAATTCGCCGCGGCCGTACTGCATCGGCAGCACCGATATCCAGTTCGACAGCAGGATGAAGGTGAAAAGCGTTACCGCCAGCGGCAATACGAACGGCGCGATACGCATTCCGATCGCGGACTCGACCTGCCCGCGCATCTGCACGGTGATGGTCTCGAAGAACAACTGCACGCCGTTCGGTACGCCCGAGGTGATCTTCATCCGAAGGAAGAGCGCCAGGGCAATGACTATCACCGCAGCGACCGCCGTCGAGAGGATGGTGTCGACGTTGAACGTCAATCCCCAGAGCTCGGTGGTGGCGTGGTGACCTACTTCGATCTTCGGCTCTTCATCGGCCAGGATCATCGTCGCGATAGTGCTGCTCATGACTGCTGACGGAGCCCTCTCCACTCGGGCACAACGGTATGCAAGACGAGGATCACCTGGAACAACGCGAGTCCGAAGAAGATGCCCACACCGTTCGGGCGCGTCAGGAACGCCACGATGATCGCCAGTACGGTGACGATGATCAGCCGCGCGGCCGTCGACAAGGCCAGCGCCTGCTTATTCGGCGATTCCGAGCGGGTGATGCCGGTGACCGACCGCAATGTCAGTTGCGCGTTCAGCCAACCCAAACCCAGCCCGATACAGATGAAAACACCCAGCATCAACCGATCCAGCGGACCGGTCACCACCAAAGCCAGCACGCCGAATGCGGCTACCATGTAGCTCGCACGGCGCAGCCGGAGTTTGTCGATACTCACTGCGACACCACCATCGCCGCCATCCCACCTCGTAGTAGGTCGTGATCGAGGTCAGCTTACACAGACCAACCTTCTTGCGTAGCAACATTTTTGATCTTCATATACTTGATCTTGAATTTTGCACCGGACACTCCGGGACAATTGCCCCAGCCATCGACCGGCTATCACTTTCTACGCCGTACGACCTGCAAATGAGGGCGTTTTCCGGAACATTCGGACGCCGCGCGCAGCGGCGCGGCAATGGTAAATCAACGGTCAATACTCTGCCGCGAAACAGTAAATCCGTCGGCGCGTCGTAATCGCAATTTGTCTTGAATGCCCGAATTGCCGGGATTTCAATTCAGCGATCTATCGATGCCTTATATATATGTGCGCCTCGACGCTCGAACGCGGAGCCGCCGACGCGGCCGTGACGCCCCGGACACCCCCGGCAGGACCGGCGACAGGGTCCGCCGCGATGTCCTACCGCTCGGTAATCCCGCCCGCGTACCCCGGCTCGCTTGCACAAATTTTGTGTTCTACCAGGCATTCCCGGACATTTTACTGCCGAAGGGTTACCGTGTCTGCTGCTGGGTACATCACCCACCGGGTCGCTCCGGCCCGCCCGATGAGGGAAACCGAAGTTCCCGAGAGACGCCTGGTGGTTTCTGGTCTCTCGCCATGCTTGGTCGCAGCTTCACACGTTGAGGAGGCAGTACCATGAGCAGTAACCCGTCAGGCTCGGATTCCTCGGGCCCGTCCGGCTCCAGTCCCGTCGAGTACGACGACTCCCTGCACTATCCGGAATCGGAGTACTCGGCCTCTTTGTCCAGCGCATCGTTGTCCAGCGCATCGTTGTCCGGCGCATCGCTGTCCGGCGCTTCCGCGACCGGCGCCCTGCGCGGCACCACGTTGGAGGACGCTTCACTGGCGGACTCGGAATCCTTGATCTACCGGCTCCACGAACCCGGCGCGTCCTTACACATCGTGATGGTCGCACCGCCGTACTTCGAAGTGCCGCCTGCCGGTTACGGCGGCGTCGAAGCCGTGGTGGCTCAACTGGCGGACGCACTGGTAGCACGTGGGCACCGGGTGACCCTGCTGGGCGCCGGCCGCTCCGGGACTACTGCACGGTTCATCCGGGTATGGGACGACATCCTCGCCGAACGCCTCGGCGATCCGTTCCCGGAGGTGCTCAACGCGCTCAAGGTTCGGCGCATCATCACCGAATTGGCGCAGACCGAACGGATCGACGTCGTTCACGACCACACCTTCGCGGGGCCGCTGAACGCTCCGATGTACTCCGCTCTCGGCATTCCGACCGTCGTCACCGTGCACGGTCCGGTCGACGGGGAAGCGCAGGAGTACTACAGCTCGCTGACCGATACCGCGCAGTTCGTCGCGATCAGCGATCGGCAACGCTCCCTGGCGGAGAATCTCAACTGGGTCGGCCGCGTCTACAACACGGTCCGCCCCGCGGAATGGCCGTTCCAGACCCGCAAACAGGACTTCGGCCTGTTTCTGGGGCGCTACGCCCCCTACAAGGGTCCCGACCTGGCCCTGCACGCCGCACACGAGGCGGGGATGCCGCTGGTGCTGGCGGCGAAGATGAACGAACCCCCGGAGAAGGCCTACTTCGAAAACGCGGTGCGGCCGCTGCTGCGCGACACCGATTTCGTCTTCGGTGAGGCCGACCAGATCGCGAAGCGGCTGCTGCTCGCCTCGGCGCGCTGCCTGCTGTTCCCGATTCGCTGGGAGGAGCCGTTCGGCATCGTGATGATCGAGGCGATGGCCTGCGGCACCCCCGTGGTAGCCCTGCGCGGCGGCGCGGTCGAAGAGGTCGTCGACCACGGGGTCACGGGCATCATCTGCGACGATCCCGCCGAACTGCCGGCGGCCATCGCCGCGGCCGACGATATCGACCCGGCCGCCTGCCGGCGCCGGGTGGTGGAGAAGTTCTCCGTCGACCAGTTGGGCGCCGGATACGAGGCCGCCTACTACGCGGCGATCGACAAACTCGCCGGCGTCCCGGTACCCGTCGCATCCGACGGCGTCCCCCTGATCCGCCCGCTCTCGGCCGTCGGAAACGGCTGACGCGCAGGCGAATCCACCCGCATCCGGTCCGCTTCGTCGTACGACCGGATGCGGGCGTCCTCGGGAGAAGCGGAGCGAGTCGTCTCGAGAGTCAGCGGGGCAGCCCGCCGAACCGTCCCTCCCACCGCACCAGCACATCGGCCAGAATGCGAGCGAGTTCGCGCTGGTCGTCGTCGGGTAGTCCGGACAGCAATCCGGCCTCGTAGGCCAGCTGTCGCGGCATCAGCCGATCGATCAGCGCGCGGCCGTCCGCGGTCAACGCGATATGGGAGACCCGCCGGTCCCTCGTGTCGGCCCGACGGCCGACCAGCCCGCACTCTTCCAGCCCCCGCAGCCGCTTGGTCACGGCCGCGGGCGAGGCGAACGTTTCGCGCGCCAGCCGGCCCGGCGTGAGTTCACCGCCGACCCGCCGCAGCGCCAGCAGAATGTCGAATTCCGGTCGAGCCAGTTCTTCGTCGCCGAGCGGGGCGTCGGCGACCTGTTGCAGCAGGGCCGCACAGCGAGTGATGCGGCCGATCACCGCGATCGGACGCAGATCGAGTTCCGGTGCGGCCCGCGCCCACTGCCGCATCACCTCGGCGACGGCATCGTCGGCTACCGCGTTCTCGGCCGCATTCTCTGTGGCGTTTGCGGTGGCGTCTTCGAGGACCGGGGAAGGAGAGCCGGCCGGAGTCCGCGCGGTCATCACGACACCGCCGCAAAGGTTCCGACCGGCAAGCGATCCAGGAGCTGATGTCCGGTGCGTTCCGCGGCGACGATGCGTTCGTCGGGGAGCGGAGCACTCCACCATTCCCCCGCCGCGGTATCGGCGCACGTGCGAACCTCGATCAGGGCCGCCGCGAGCCGAGCCCGGTCAGCCGGGGCGGCGGTGCCGGAGTCCACCGCCCGGCGGGCGCGGCCGATCGCGGCATCGAGGTCGCCCAGCGCCGCCGCCACCCGGTCGGTGACCCGGCGATTGGGGATGGCGAAGCAGATCAGGACCGCGACCACCGCACCTACACAGGTGTCGAGCCAGCGATCGAGTCCGAGCTCGGAGGCCGGTCGCGGGGTGGCGAACTCCACCATCGCCAGGGCCATCGGGGTGATGAACACCGAAGCGACCCAATAGTTCCGGGAGATGGTGGCCTCGACGATCACCTGGCAGATCAGCGCCATCACCACCAGCGCGACGGCGCTGTGCGCCCACGGCGCCACCGCCGTGAACAGCGCGACACCCACGAGATTGCCCAGCACGCGTTGCACAGTACGCTGCCACGACTGCGCGGTATTGACGACGATCAGGACCGCGGCGGTCATGACGGCCCAGTACGGACGATTCACGCCCAGCGCCAACGAGATCCAGCCCGCCGCCGCGGCGCCGAGGGTGACGCGGGTGGCGAGCGGCAGTCCGGGGGCGCCGGGCAGGAAGGCGCGGCCCACGCGCCGCAACGCCGCCCCGCGGACGGCACCGGTTCGGCCGAGGCCGATACCGCGAATCTCGGACTCTTCGGCTGCGGCGCAATGGATCCGGGGTACCTCGAGGCCGCTGCGCAGGGCCCGGGCGTACCGGTCGAGGGTGTCGGCGCCGGCCTCGGCGTCGATTCGGGTTCGATCTCGTGCCGTCGCGAAATCCGATGCCGCGGTGTCATTCTCGGCGTCGGAGGGGTACAGCAGGTATTCGGGACCGGCGGGCCTGGTTGTGGCGGCGAGGGTTTCGGCGCGAGCGAGCAGACCGGCCAGCGCGGTGAGTTGCGCCGTGGTGCGAGCCGTCGCGGGCACCCTGGACAGCGCGGTCCATCCGGCCTGCACGGCGACCGCGGCGTCGTGCCGGGCGCGCGGCACTCCCACATCGCCGAGTGGCACCCGCAGCAGCCGGGCGGTCGGTTCCAGGGCCCGTGCCACGGCCAGTCGTTGCGGCCCGTGCGGGCGGACCAGCGCCGGAGCCATACAGACACACCACGCCAGGACGCCGCCCAGCAGGATCAAGGCGAGGTGACCGGGAAGTTGTCCGGCACGCTGCGGGATGAAAGCCGCGCTGGAGACCACGAACGTGAAGATGATGTTGCCGGGCGGCCCCATCCGGGAGGCGTCGCAGACCAGCTTGTACAACCCGGCGAGCACCGCGATCACCAGGACCCGCACCGCCGCGGATTCGATCAGCGCCGACGCGGCCAAGGCGACCGCGGTGCCGGCGAACATCCCGAGCACCACCCAGGCCAGGGTCCGGCCGCGGGCGGCGTACGGCAGGCCGTGCCCGTACAGGGCGCACAGACCGCCGGCGCTGGTGTAGAAGGCCAGCTGCACCTGCCCGGTCGCCAGCAGCACGACCTCCGGTCCGCCGATCGCGATCAGCGCGCACAGCGCGGACTGGCACCAGGTGTCGGCGACCGGACGCATCCGGAAGACCCCGCGCAGCGACAGCATCCGCAGCGTGGTGCGGATACCGGCAGCCGGGGAGGACGAGGCACGATGCGACACCCGAGAAGGTTAACAGGTATTTTACTAGGAAACTATATGAGCGCACTCACGCCCGCCGCACGGACGGACATGGGTAGCCGGTTGGGCACCCGACACCATCCGGCCCCGGCGCAATTCGCCGGCATTCGGTCGCCATATTGCGAATGCAGAATGTGCTCGCGAAAAACGCGCGGCGAGTTATCCGGAACACCGTGCCACACATTTTGCGGGCATCGGAAATCACGGATTCCCCGAAGTCCGAATACGCGTCAGGACACGATTCGCTATCGATTTCGGGTCAGCGACTGCCGGTAAGCCCGCGGCGACATCCCCATCCATCGGGTGAAGGCGTGAGTGAAATTAGCCGTTTCCGCATATCCGAGTCGGCGGGCCACATCCTCGACCGTCGACCCGGCGCGCAGCAACTCCGCCGCGGTGCTCTCGCGCATGGTGTTGAGCAGGCCACGGAAGCTGGCGCCCTCGGCGGCGAGCTGGCGACGCAGCGTACGGACGTTGATGTGCAGCTCGGCGGCCACTTCGGCCATCGACGGCACCGAACCCGGTTCGCGCAGCAGGCGCTCGCGGACCAGTGTCGACAACTTCCAGCCGCCGTCGAGCAGAACCTGCAGCGCCTCGCGGCACTGTCGCTCGATCAGATTCGCGGTATGCGAATCGGCATGTGGCATGCGCAGATCCAGGAACGAGCGCGGCAGGACCAGCGCGGTACGCGGGCAGTCGCTGAGGATGGTGTCGATCGAGGCGAACTCGGCCAGTGCGGCGGCCCGGTCGGCGTCCAGCTCCAGTTCCAGGCGGACGGCGGGAATGGTCACGTCGAGCGCCCGGCCGGCCACGAAGATCAGCGCCACCTCGCGTTCGACGAAGAATCCACGCAGGTCGGCAGGTATTCCCGAGCCGTCGGCCACCAGCGCGACCTCGTCGCCACCGGACTCGTCGAGATGATAGCGCGCCGCGACCGAGACCAGATCCTGATAGCGGACCGCGATGTTCAGCACATCGCGCATGGTCGCGCTGGCCAGGGCCGCGAGGCCGACCAGACCGGCCTTGCCGAGCGACGCCTGCGCGGCGGTCTGCACGCCGAGCCCGGGACGATCGCCGAGCGCGCGAATGAGATTGCGAGCGACAGCGAATTCTTGATCCGGCCAAATTCGCACCTGTTCATCGGCCAGATCCGCGGGTTCGATTCCGGTGCCCGCCAATAACAGCGGTTCATCCAATCCATGCGCGAGCCCGACACTCACCATCATGCGCACACTGACGCTGCCGTGCGGTAACACATCGGACGGCGTACCGATCCCAACCACAGTCCGAAATTACCAATATTCGGTCCGTTCGGCACATTCCGGCTCCCGAAAGTGGGGGCATAACCTCGACAGACCGACATCGGCACGGGATGGCCGAAGGTCAGGCAGGGATCGAGGAGGGCGACTACACCGTGGACATGTTCAGTACCTGTTGGATGGAACCGCTCGACCTCACCCCGCAGAAGGCCCATCAGATCATGCAGATGCACCGGGGCTGCCGCACCGACGAATGCCCGCGCCGCCGTGCCGCACTGCGTGTTCTGGTCGAGGCGGGCCGACTGATTCCGGATTCCTCACGGGTGCACTGACACCGCCCGGGTGACGGTTACCGGCCCGCCCAGCGGTCGGTCCAGTCCCGCCCGATCCGGCGCGCCCGGGCCGGCGGCATGCGATCGGGTTCGGTGAGGACGGCGAGCGTGAGACCGTCGAGCAGTGCCAGCAATTCGGCTGCGGCGTCGGCGGATTCGGCTGACCGGTCCGGATGCACGGCGACCAGCGCCCGGGCGATGAGTTCTTCGGTGTGCTGCCACTGGGCTCGATGCAGCGCCGCGATCTCGGGGTCGTGGGCGGCGCGGGCCACCAGCGCGAACCACACCCGGGCGAGGCGATCCTCGCTGTCGGGGGCGATGAGCAGGTCGACGAGGCGGGACAGGCGCTGCGCGGGCGGGAGCTGTGCCACCGTCGCGGCGTCGAAGCGGCGGGCCGCGTCGTCCCGCACGTATTCCCACACCCGGTGCAGGAGGTCGGTTTTCGTCGAGAAGTAGTACTGCACCGTACCGATCGACACCTCGGCGCGGGCGGCCAGCGTGCGGATACTGACGCCCTCGATCCCGCCCTCGGCGATGACGTCGGCCAGCCGATCGAGCAGCTGACCACGACGGTCCATCGCGGCACCGGCCGCCCCGGCCCGTTCAACGCCCACCGCGTCGACTCCTCTCACGCTCATCGCGAGCCTGATAGTAGTGCCGGATCTGCGCTCCCACCCGACGCGCCACCGCCACCGGTTCCCGGCGGCCGTCGCCCCGGGAGGCGCGCTCCGCGACGGCGGCGAAGAACAGCAGCAGCACCGCGACACCGCTCAGGCCGAAGTAGACCGTATCCCCGAGCAGGCCGACGAGCACGCGCGCCGATTCGTGGTCCGGTCCCGCCAACGCCGGTAGCAGCGCTTCGAATTGCAGCAGACGCAAACCCTCGGCAACCAGCCACAACACCGCTGCTCCGGCCAGCGACCACCCGGCGAGGCGATAGCTGCGCGCCAATCCGACGCCGGCCACCAGTGAGACCACCGACAGCACCACCACCGCCAGCTCGCCGGCGCCGAACACCACCTGCGCGCCGCTCATCGCGCCGGCTCCGGCCGCACCGGACGCCGCAGGATGGCGACCAGCAACAGCGCCCACGCCAGCACCAGCAAGAGGTTGCGGACGCCGGCGCCGAACTCCATGCGCTGCGTAATGCCCTCGGCGCCACCGGAACCGAACCACATCGCCCGGCTGGTGACCAGTCCGACCACCGAGCCGATCACCGCCACCCCCGCGGCGAGTACCGCGACGCCGAAGGCTCGCCCCAGCCGCCGCCGGTAGTACAGCGCGATCGCCGCACCCAGCAGCGGCGCGCACAGACCGAGCAGTTCCACGAGACGAAACATCGGCAGCCACCCCTCTCATACGTTCGTATGAGAACTACCATACGAACGTATGAGGCCTCCGGTCAATACGACCGTATGAGATCGGTCAGGGCGTCGCGAAACTCCATTCGTCGCCGTCGGGCCAGATGACGCGGGAGCCGTCGCGCCGGCGCAGGGTTCCGGCCGGGTCGACGATCCACTCCGCGGGGTCGAAGGTCTCACCGCCACCGGCCGGATGTTCGACGGCGAGGTGGTCCCGTCGCAGATAGGCTCCGTCTTCGCGCGGCGTCCACGCGTCCGGATCGAAAGTGCGCAGCGCGTTGTCCGCGGTGATCACCGCCATCGGGCCGTAGCGCCGGAGACGGGAGCCGTCGGAACGGACGGTCCAGGCCGCATCGGTCATCGGCTCGGATTCTTCGGTACCGGCCCAGACGATCTCGGATGTGCTGGGCGCGTACAGATCGCCGCGCTCGCCGTGGCGCCAATATCCCAGTTCGCGCCGCGTCCACGGCCGGTCGGCGAGCAGATCGAGCACCGCGTCCAGATCCTCCGGCGCGCCGAAATGCGTTGCGGCGATGGATTTTTCCGACCGTCGCACCATGGAGGTGAGGCGGGCGCCGGGCCCGGCTTCGATCACGTACCGGACGCCGTGAGCCGTCAGTCCGGCCATCACGGCGTCCCAGCGCACGGGTGCGCAGACCTGCGCGGACAGCGAGCCGGCCGGATCCGCTCCGGCTCGCCAATTGCCGGATGTGCCGTCCACCACCGGAATTCGTGGCGTGGTGAATTCGGCGCGGGCCAGCTCGGATCGGAAGGCGGCCGCGGCCGGTGCCATCAATGCGCAGTGAAACGGGGCGCTGACCTCGAGAGCGCGGGTGATCGCGCCGCGTTCGTCGGCGAGTTTGCGTGCCCTGCCGACCGCGCCGGTGTGCCCGGAGATGACCATCTGACTCGCGCCGTTGTAGTTGGCGACCGCGACGACCTCGGATTGCGCTGCGGCAGCGCAGATCCGGTCGACCTCGTCGGCGGCCAGACCCATCACGGCCACCATCGAACCTTCCCCGGGCGGCACCGCCTCCTGCATCAGGGCACCCCGGCGGCGCACCAGGCGCACCGCGGTCTCGAAGTCGAGGGCGCCGGCGCAGACGTGGGCGGTGATCTCACCGAGGCTGTGACCGGCCACGACCACCGGATGAATGCCGGTCTCGGACACCAGAACCCGGTACGCCGCCACGCTGGTGGCCAGGATGGCGGGCTGGGCGTACTCGGTCCGGGCCAGCTCCGCCGGGTCGCCGCCGAAGCACAGCTCGCCGAGGCCGAATTCGATCGCCGCGTCGGCACGGTCGAACACCTCGCGCGCGACCGGGTAGCTGTCGGCCAGCGCCTTGCCCATGCCGGGGAATTGCGCGCCCTGACCGGGGAATACGAATGCGAGCATGTCAGCCGATCCTCAACAGTGCGACGCCCCAGGTGCCGAACCCGTGACTGATGGTCATGACGATCTCCCCCGGCGCGACGCCGTCCTCCAGATAGGTCTGCAGGTTGATCAGGTTGTCGGCCGAGTGCACGTGGGCGTAGTCGGCGATGTTGTCGAGATAGCACAGGTCGTGGTCGAGTCCGGCCGAATCGGCCATGAAGCGCACGGCCTCCTCGTTGACGTTGTTGGCGATGATGCGCCGCACGTCGGCGCGGTCCAGGCCGGCGCGGTCGAGCATATCGGCGACCGCGCGGGACAGGCCGCGTTTGGTGAGCCCGGCCAGCGCCGGCATCTTCGCCACGCGGATCAGCTGGTTGGTGCCCTGATTCGAGCCGAGCACCTCGATGCGCGACGGCTCGGCGGAGGTGATCAGGCAGGCGGCCGCACCGTCGCTCAGCACCGAGAGCGCGTCGCGCAGGATGCGGGCGTGCGGGTCCGGGCACGCGTCGGAGGTGACAACCAGGACATTGCGGGCCGATCCGGCGGCGACCAGGCTGTGCGCGATCCGCAGGGCGCTGCCGAAATTCGCGCATTCGGCGAGGGTGACACCGATCGGGGTGGCGCGGGTGAGGCCGAAACGCTCACAGAAACGCAGGAATTCACCACCGGCCAGGGCGCCGGTTTCGGGACTCGACGACGCGTAGACCAGCAGGTCGACCTCGGCCGCATCCACCGGGATCCGGTCGAGAGTGCTCGCGACCACCTCGGCGGCCAGTTGCAGCGGGGTCTGTTCGGTGCGGCAGTAGTGGTACAGGCCGAGGCCGTGCATATCGCGCAGCATGGCGGGGTCCTCGCGCAGCGGCTCCAGGCTCGCGATGGGCTCGCGAGCGCCGACGGCATAGGAGATCCCGTGCAGATAGACGCTCATCGGGACTCCTCCTCGCGCAGGCGGCCGGACAGGTAGCGGTGCATGGCCCGCACGGTCGGATGTTCCCAGTGCACCGCGCCGGGCAGGTCGATCCCCAGCGCCGCCGACAGCCCGTTCTTGAATTCGAGCAGCGCCAGCGAACTCATGCCCAGTTCCAGAAACGGTGTGGCGGGATCGATCTCGTCGGCATCGATGCGCAGGACCGCGGCCGTTCTGCTCAGCAGCAGCTCCCACAGCGCGGCCTCGCGCTCCTCGGCCGGCAGGCGGCGCAGCTCGTCCGCCAGGGCCACGGTGGCGCCGGAACTCATGGCGCGCAGAGGTTCGTACATCGGCACGGCGCGCGCGAAGGGATGGGCGCCGAGCCAGGCGTCGGCATCGAGACCGATGATGGCGGCGCGGGGACGACCGTCGTCGAGCAGTGTCTCCAGCAGCGTGTACGCCGTCGCCGGCGCCAGCGAGCGGATTCCGCGGCCGGCCAGATACTCCTCGGTCGCGGCGCTGCGCGCGGCGAGTCCGGTATCGCGGAACGGACCCCATGCCACCGCGGTGGCCGCCAGCCCCTGCGCGCGCCGGTAGTGCGCCAGGCCGTCGAGAAACGCGTTGGCGGCGGCGTAGTTCAATTGACCGCCCGAAGGCAGCAGGGTCGCGGTGGAGGAGTACATCACGAAGTACTCGACGGGATCGCCCGCCACCGCGCGGTGAATGTTCCAGGCGCCCAATGCCTTCGGCCGCAGCACAGGATCGAACTGGGCCCAGCTCTGATTGGTCAGGACGGCGTCGCGCAGGACGGCCGCGAGATGGAACACCCCGCGCACCGGACCGATTCGGGAGCGCAACCGCCCCACGGCGTCGGCGACCTCGGCCGCATCGGCGACGTCGGCGCGTTCCAGGACCACGCGCTCTCCGGCGGCGTTGAGTTCGTCGATGATCGCGCGTTCGTCGGCGGTCGGCTCACGGCGAGCGAGCAGTCCGACCTGCGCGCCGCCCCGTTCGACCAGGGTGCGGGCCAGTTCGAGACCCAGCCCGCCGAGGCCGCCGGTGACCAGGACGCAGCCGGGTTCGGCCAGCCCCTGCGCGGCGCCGCGCACGATGCCGGTGGTGGCCGCGTCGTCGGTCACCAGCACCAGTTTGCCGGTGTGCGCACCGGTGCTCATCAGCCGGAACACCTCGGCCGCCGCGGCGATCGGATAGGTCTGCACCGGAAGCGGTTCCAATTCGCCGGAGACGACGCGGTCGAGCGTGTGGTGCAGCAGTTCGGCGAAGACCGCCGGCCGCTCGCGGTGCAGGCCGGCCATATCGACGGCGGTGTAGGTGATGCGGCGTTTGAAATGCTCCAGGGGGAGTCGCCCCGAGCCGTAGATATCGCGCTTGCCGAGCTCGAGGAAGATCCCGTCGGCGGCGACCGTGCGCAGACTCGCCTCGGCGGCCGCGCCGGTCAGGGAGTTGAGCACGACATCGACCCCCGCGCCGGCGGTGACGTCGAGAACCTGCTGCTCGAATTCCGTGGTGCGCGAGTCGAAGACGTGCTCGATGCCCAGATCCCGCAGGACGCGGCGCTTGTCCTCGGTGCCCGCCGTGGCGATGATCTCCAGCCCGTGCCGCTGTGCCACCGCGATGGCCGCCGCACCCGTGCCACCCGTAGCCGAATGGATCAGGATGCGCATGCCCGGGCGCACCCGGGCCAGACGTTCGAGTGCGTAGCAGGCAGTGGTGTAGGCGGTGGGCAGCGCCGCGGCGTCGGTGAGGGCGAACGTCTCCGGCAGCCGATAGACCAGCGCCGCGTCGGCGACGGCATGGGTGGCCAGGCAGTTCAGCGCCACCGCCACCACCCGGTCGCCGACGCGCACCGTGTCGACCTCGGCGCCCACGGCGACGACGGTGCCCGCGCATTCCGATCCCAGCGGCACGTCGTCGAGATCCGCGAAAAAGCCCATGGCCCACATGACGTCGGCGAAGTTGAGGCCGGCGGCGGCCACGGCGACGACGACCTCACGGGGGCCCGGTCGCGGCCGGCCGCGACCGCGCAGCGTCAGCGTCTGCAGGCGGCCGGGCTCGTCGATATCCACCCCGAAGCCGCGGGTGCCCGCGGCGACGACGGGTGGATCCGGGTTCAGCCGGACCCGGTCGAGGCGCGCGACCCAGCGGAGTCCGGAGCGCAGCGCGATATGCCGCTCGCTGCCGTCGGCGAGTTCCGCGACCAGGTCGGCCGCGTCGTCGCCGTCCACGCCCGCATCGGCGGCCAGGTCGACGAGCGTGGTGCGCAGTTCGGGGTGTTCGGCGGCCAGGGCGGTGCCGAAACCCCACAGGGCCGCCTGCCACGGGTCCACGCACTCCTGCGCCACCGCCTGACCGCCGCGCGTGACCACCCACAGCCGGGGCGCGGAGGTCATCCGCACGGCCGTGCGCGCGAGGCCGAGCAGTGCGGCCAGATCCGCGAATGCCGTTGCGCCGTCCTCGGTTCCGGCGAGGTACAGGATGTGATCCGCAGGTTCGTCGAAGGGCGGGGCGTGCGATTCGGTGCCGTCGGCACTCGGCGCGACCGCGGCGGTGGCGGCGTCGGCGCCCGCCGCGACGAGTTGCCGGGTCAGCGTTTCGGGTCCCAGCGCTGCGTCGTCGTCCGGGTCGCCGCCGACGACCACCCAGCGTCCCGAGAGCCGCCCGGTCGCGCGCGGACGCTGCTGCCAATCGACCGCGAGGACGGCGGCATCGGCGGTATCCGCCGCGTCGACGCGGGTCGCGGTCAGCTCGCGCACCGTGGCGACGAGCGAGCCGTCGTCGGCGTAGATGTCGAGATCGGCGGTCTGCAGGCGACCGTCGCGGGCGTAGCGGCGCACATGGGCGTGGACCTGGGGCGGAATGTGGTCGGCGACGTGCAGGGCGCCGATCGCGGACGGCAGGAACAGTTCGTCCCCGGCCAGTGCGCCGACCACCTGGAAACATCCGTCGAGCACCGCGGCGGCCGTCACCCCGTGCTCCGGGTCGCGCGCACCGGCCACCGCGCTCACCCGCCCGAGCGCCTCACCATCGCCGACCGACAGTTCCGTCACCGTGCGGAAGGCAGGCCCGTAACGGGTGCCGTTGCGGGTATAGGCCGCGTAGAGATCCTGCGGGTCCACCGCGGTGCGGCAGTGCCGCTGCGCCGCGGCCAGTCCGGGGACCTCGGGGATGTTCTCGCCGGAAACGATCCGTCCGCGAGCGTGCTCGGTCCACACCGTGGCCGCGCCACCCGGCTCGGCGGCGCGGGCACTGATGCGAAATTCGTTGTCGCGCAGTACCACCTGCACTCGACGGCCGGTCTCGGGCAGGGTGAGTACCCGCTCGAACCGGATATCGGCGAAATGGCAGCCAGGCCCGAAACCGTGCTGCAGGCGGGCCGCGGCGGCGAGGTTGACCAGCCAGGCGCCCGCGGCGACCGGCGTATCCCCGACCGCGTGGTCGAGCAACCAGGACGAGCGAGCGGGATCCACCACGCGCTGGAGCAGGCGTTCGCCGCTGACGGACGATTCGACCACCGCCTGACCATTGTGCTGTTCGGCGGCCACATCCCAGTCGGAGCGAGCCCAGAACCGCTTGTGCTGCCACGGATACGCCGGCAGTTCGACGATCCGGCCGCGCACCCCGGCGGCCGACCAGTCCACGGGGACTCCGTGCACATACAACCGGGCGATCAGTTCCAGGATGTCGCGGCGCGCGTAGCCGTTGCGTTTCAGGGATCCGGCCACCGCACCGCGATCGTTCGAGGCGTCGATGCGGGCGCGGATACCGTCCACCAGAACGGGATTGGGCCCGATCTCGACGAAGGTCGCCGGACCCTCCGCGAGCACCCGCTCGACGGTCTCGTCGAGGCGGACCGTGCTGCGCAGATTACGACCCCAGTAGTCGGCGGTCAGCGCATCGGTGGGGAGGTAGTCGGACTCCACGGTGGACAGGAAGGCGGCCCGGCCACCCGGGATCGCGGTGATGCCGGCGATCCGCTCGACGAAGGCGTCCAGGTGCGGATCCAGCTGGCGGCTGTGCGCGGCCGACTCGATCTTCACCCGCCGAGGATCGTAACCGGCTGCGGCCAGCGCCTTTTCGAGCCGGTCCAGATCGGCGACCGTCCCGGAGACGACAACCTGCGCGGGTCCGTTCACGGCGGCGAGGTCGAATTCGCCTTCGATCTGCTCCAGCCATCCGGCGAGCTCACCGGCGCTCATCGGCACCGACAACATGCCGCCGGTCCCTTCGATCGCGCGCAGCACCCGATTGCGGTGGACGATGACCGCGGCGGCGTCGGCGAGGCTCAGTGCCCCCGCGACCCGGGCGGCCGCGATCTCACCGACGCTGTGACCGATCACGGCATCGGGCCGGAACCCGGTCGCCGCCAGCAATTCCGCCAATCCGATCTGCACGGCGAAGGACATGGGCTGAGCGAGATCGATACGGCCGCCGTCGGATTCGCCGGTGGCCAGCAGTTCGGCGATGTCGGTGCCCAGATGAGGTTCGAACGCCGCCGCACACCGCCGCACCGCCTCGGCGAATACCGGATAGTCGGCCATGAGCTGGGCACCCATTCCGGTCCAGTGCCCGCCGAATCCGGCGAAGACGAAGACCAGGGCGCCCGGTTCGCCGCGGCGGCCGCGAATCACGCCCGCGCGATCACGATCCTCGGCGATGGCGGTGAGTCCGCGTTGCAGTGCGGCGGCGGTTTCCCCGATCACCACGGCACGATGGTCGAGTGCGGCGCGACGCGACGCGGTGAAGCACAGATCACGCGCGGGCGCGCCGGCCGTCAGCCGGTCACGCCAGCGAAGTGCCGTATCCCGCAACGCTTGTTCGGTGGCCGCCGACAGCGGCAGGACCAGCAGTTCCCGAGCCGGTTCGGCGGCATCCCCGGCATCTTCGGCCGCCGGTTCGATCCCCGGGGCCGCGGTGATGATCGTATGCGCGTTGGTCCCGCTGAATCCGAATGCGCTGACCCCCGCGTACACCGGCTCGGCGCCGGAGATCTCCCGCGCCTCGGCCGGGATCACGATCGGCGTGGCGTCCCAGTCGATCAGCGGATTCGGCTCGTCGAAATGCAGTGTGGGCGGGACGATCCGGTCGCGGACGACCGTGATGGCCTTGAGCAGTCCGGCGATTCCGGCGGCCGGTTCCAGATGGCCCAGGTTGCCCTTGGCCGATCCGACGAGGAGCGGACGGTCCCGATCGGCGCCGAAAACCGCAGACAACGCGCGCAATTCGATGGGGTCGCCCAGCGGTGTGCCGGTGCCGTGCGCCTCGATGTAGTCGATGCGGCCGGTCTCGAGCTTGGCCTCGCGCAGCGCATCCCGCAGCACCTGTTCCTGGGCGCGGCCGTTGGGCGCGGTGAGGCCGTTGCTGCGGCCGTCCTGATCGACGGCCGTGGCCACGATCGAGGCCAGCACTCGATCACCAGCGGCGTGGGCGGCGGACTCGCGCTTCAGCACGACGACGCCGCACCCCTCGCCGCGCACCAGTCCGTCGGCGGCGGCGGAGAAGGGCGCGCAGCGATTGCTCGGCGAGGGCGCCCGGAGTTTCGACATCGAGATCATCGACTGCGGGGACACGATCAGATTGACCCCGGCCACCAATGCCAGCTCGCACTCCCCCGATCGCAGGCTCTGCACCGCCAGATGCAGCGCGACCAGTGCGGACGAGCATGCGGTGTCGACGACCAGGGCGGGCCCCTGCAGTCCGAGGTGATAGGCGATCCGCCCGGCCGCCACCGACGGCGCCAGACCGGTGGCGGAATAGATGTCGATCGCTGCCGGGTCCGTCGCCGCGGCGCCGTAATCGTTGGGGCACATGCCGACGAAGACGCCCGTTCGGCTCTCGCGCAGGGAGTCCGGTGGAATCGCGGCATGCTCGAGCGCCTCCCACGCGACCTCGAGCAACAGCCGCTGCTGCGGGTCCATGGCCTCGGCCTCGCGCGGCGAGATGCCGAAGAAGGCGGCATCGAAATCGCCGATATCGGTGAGGGCGCCCATCTTCGCGATGAAGGATCTGCCGGGTGCGTCGGCGTCCGGATCGTAGTAGTGCTCGACATCCCAGCGGTCCGGCGGAATATCGACCACGCCGTCGCCGCCCGCGCGCAGGAATTCTGCGAATTCCTCCAGCGAACCCACCCCGCCGGGCAGGCGACAGCCCGCACCGATCACGGCGACCGGCTCACTGCGCTGTGCCAAGGCCCCGCGAGCCGTGCGCAGGGCGGCGATGGCGCCGCGTAAGGCCTCGCTGCTGTCGCCGCCCTCGGGCAGCACACTCGGATTCGTCGCGGTCGGGGTCAACGCAGCACCTCTTCCAGGGCAGCCACTTCCGCGCGAGCCAGCGCGATGAGATCGGTTTCGCTCAGGCCGTCGAGCGGGGTGCGGGTCGTGCTGACGGGGATGTCGAACGACCCGGGGTGCGGGTCGGCCGGGTCGTGGTGCTCCGGCCGCGACTCGATCGTGGTCGGTTCCGCCGCGGTTGCCGGTGCCGACATCGCCGGTTCGGCGGCCGGCTCGGGCGGGATCGTCGGTGCGGCGGCCAACCGCGCGGTGAGCTCGGCGATTTGCGCTGTGGCCGTGGGGAATTCGAAGGCGAATGCCGCTTCGATCGGCAGCGCGAGCGCACGGCCCAATACGGTCCGCAATTCGATGGCCATGAGCGAGTCGAAGCCGAGTTCCTGCAGCGGTGTCCGCAGATCGACGGGATCGGAATCCGGCATCTGGAAGACCTGCCGGATACTCTCGACCACCACCGAGCTCACGCGTCGGCGCAGCAGGTACAGCTCCGCCTCGGACATCGCGGGCCGCGCGGATTCGACGGCTCCCGCGGGCACGTCCGACCCGGTCGCATCGGTGCGCACAGGCGGTCCGGGAACTGCGGACCCCTGGACACTTCCCTGACCATCGCCCGAAGCTGTCGTGGCCGGTGGAGCGGCATCGAGGCTGTCCACACCGAGGGCTTCGACCTGCGGAGGCCGAGCCGCCGCAGCGGGTGCGCTCGGCTCGCCGGTCACATGCGTGGCGCCGGACGCTTCCACCCAGTAGCGGCGACGCTGAAAGGGATAGGTGGGGAGGGTGATCCGGGGATAGTGGGTGCCGTGCAGGTCGCGCAGGTCGTCGACGGCTCCGGCCACGAACAGCCCGGCCGTGCACCGGATCAGTTCGCCGCGAGTGGTACCTGTGGTGAACCAGCGGCGCTCCGGGGCGGTGCGGCGGCTTCCCAGCTCGGTCAGCGTCGCTCCCGCGACCTCGGCGAATACGGTGCAGTCGAGTTCTCCCAGCGTGGCGAAGGCCCGGTCCAGGTGCCCGGGCCACAGCGGGCGGCTCGACCAGTAGGCGGGATCGGCCGCTTCGTGGCCTAGGCGCATCCCGGTGTGCGCGGAGACGACGGTGAGTTCGGGCTCGCCCGGCTGTCCCGGATCGGGGACGGCCGTTCCCAGGTGATCGCGCAGTTCGGCGTGCGTCGTCGCGGCGACACCGGCGGCGCGCAGGCGGTGCAGGAGCGGCTCGCGGCCGCCGGGGCCCGCCTCCAGCAGATAACGGTCGCCGGCGTGACCGCACAGGCGCGCACCGGTTTCGCGCAGTAACGCGTCGAGCAGCGCACGGTCGTCGGTGCGTGCCACCACGCGTTCGCCGAGTAGCGCCGCGGTCGAGACCGAAGCACGCAGTGCCACAGCCGGTCCCAGGATCCCGGTGATCGCGGCGGTCACGTACTCGCCCACGCCGACGCCCAGCACGGCAGCCGGGCGCAAACCGAATGCCAGCAACTGGCGAGTGGTGGCGTACCGGTGCACGAAGGCCAGCGCATCCGCCAGACCGGGGACGCGCTGCGCCTGATGCGGTGCCAGCCCGGCGAACAGAGCGGTCCGGAAACCCTCCCGCGAGGCGGTCGCCTCCAGGCATTCGTCGACGGCGGCGCGAAAGACGTCGGAGCCGGTGTAGCTTTCGCGATCGAGCGGTTCCACACCGGGTCCGCGGTGCCCGATCAACAGTGCGGTACGCACGGCACGACCCCGCGGCACGTGGCCGGTCACGATCGCCGGCTGCCGCTGCCCGGCGGTATGTGCGTCCAGGGCGGCCGCCATCGCGGTCGTACTCCCGGCCACCACGGCGAGTCGATGTTCGAACGCGCTCCGTCCGAGATTCGCTGTCGCGCACACCGATTCGAGCCTCGACGGTTCCACGGTCCGCAGCGCGAGCGCGAACCGCCGCGCCTGCGCCCGCAACGCCTCGTCGCTGCGGGCGGACAGCGTCAGCAGGCCCGAGGGCACGGCGCTGCCGGATTCGGCTGCCGCCGGCGGTTGTTCGACCAGCACGTGCGCATTGGTCCCGCTGAAGCCGAACGAACTGACACCCGCGATCCGCGATCCGGCCGGCCACGGTGTGGTCTCGGTGACCACCCGCGCCGAACCGGACGCCCAATCGATGCGTGGATTCGGTTCCCGCACATGCAGCGTCGGCGGCAGCACACCGCGCTCGACGGCCAGGGCCACCTTGATCAGACCGGCGATCCCCGCCGCCGTCTCGGCGTGCCCGAAATTCGATTTGATCGACCCGACCCACAGCGGCGCACGCGCGGCGCCGAAGACGGAGTTCAGCGCACCGATTTCGATCGGGTCGCCCAGCGCGGTGCCCGTGCCGTGCGCCTCGATGTAGTTGACCCGCGCCGGTTCGAGATTCGCCGCCCGCAGCGCTGCCCGCACCACCGCCTCCTGGGCGCGGGCGCTCGGCACGGTGAGCCCGCCGGTCCGGCCGTCGTGGTTGACCGCGGAGCCGCGGATCACCGCGTAGATCCGGTCGCCGTCGCGCTGTGCCTGCGAGAGCCGCTTGAGCACCACCAGACCGGCGCCCTCGGCGCGACCGTATCCGTCGGCGGAGGCATCGAAGGTCTTGCAGCGGCCGTCCGGCGACAACGCCCGGATGCGGCAGCAGAACATCGTCGAGAACGGCGAGAGGATCAGATTCACACCACCGGCCAGCGCCGTCGAGCAGTCGCCGTTGCGCAGACTCTGCACCGCCTGATGGACCGCCACCAGCGACGACGAGCACGCGGTGTCCACCAGTGACACCGGTCCGTGCAGATCCAGCGTGTACGCCACCCGGCCCACCGCGATACTCGGTGTATTCCCCAGTCCCGCATAGGCGTTCATGGCCTCGGGGATATTCGCGACGGCGATGCGGTCGTAGTCGCGCCAGCTGAATCCGACGAACAGGCCGGTATCGGATCCGCGCAGCCGCTGGGGCGCGATACCCGCGTTCTCCACCGCCTCCCACGCGATCTCCAGCAGGAGCCGTTGCTGCGGGTCCATCGCGTGCGCTTCGCGCGGCGAGATGCCGAAGAAGTCGGCGTCGAACATGTCCACCGCGTCGAGAAATCCGCCGCGGGTGGTGTAGATGGTGCCGGGCTTGTCCGGGTCCGGATCGTAGAACCGCTGCACATCCCACCGATCGCCGGGCTGTTCGCCGGTGGCGTCGACCCCCCCGGCCACGACGTCCCACAGGGTGTCCGGCCCGGTGATGCCGCCGGGGAACCGGCAGCCGATGCCGACGATCGCGATCGGTTCCGCCGGGCGAGGTTCGGCCAGCCGCTCCCGCGCCGCGCGCAGGGCCGCGGCGATGCGCTGCTCGCGGTCGGGTGTCACACCGGTGGCGGAGACGGATTCGGAACTTGCTGCGGACATATCCCTCACCACTGTGCGTCGCTGTGTAATGCCGCCTCCAGCAGAGCCAGCTCGGCGGCGATCGGATCCTCCGACTGGGGCGGCGCCGGCGGGGCCAATTCCGAAGCCGCCGGTTGCGACTCGGCCGGAGGCGGACCGGCCGGACTCGCTACAGCGGCGGTCGGCGCGAGTGAATCCGCAGCTGGAACCGCAACCGGCGAATCCGGCGCGGCCGGGGCCGGGGCCGGGGCCTGAGTCGAGGTGTCCGAATATGGCCCGGCCGGAGCCGAACCTTCGGGCGGTACGTCGGTGACGTGCGGTGGTCCGTCCTGTGTCGTCGCGTGGTGCGGCCGAGCATGAACGGCGGCAGTGGCCGGGTCCGGCGCGTCTGCCTCCCCGGAACCGATTGCGGCCATGAGATATTCGGCCGCCTTCTCGACGGTCGGATGGTCGAATCCGAAGGTCGCGGGCAGCGCGAGTCCGAAACCGTCCTGCAGGCGTGAGCGCAGTTCGACGACCGCGAGGGAGTCCATCCCGAGCTGGGTGAATCCCTCCTCCGGGTCGATCAGATGCCCGGCGTCGAGGCCCAGCACCGCCTTCACCTCGGTGGCCGTGAGCTCGCGCACGAGGGCCGCCCGGTCGGTCCGGGCGGCCGCCAGAACCCGTTCACGCAGCGAGGCGGCCAGTCCGGCAGCGGCCGGGGTGGCGGCGATACTTCCGTACCACGGGTCACCACCCGCGGCCGCGGCCAGCTTCGGCCAGTCCAGATCCGCGGCGACGACGGTCGGACCGGCAGCGACCAGGTTGCCGGCCAGCAGACGCAGCCCCTGCTCCGGCGAGAGCGGCCGGTAGCCGCGCAGCCGGGCACGCTCGCGCTCTTCGGCGTCGAGCCGGGCCGCCATCCCGATCTCGCCCCACGGGCCCCACGCGATGCTGGTCGCGCGGATCCCCTGGGCCCGCAACAGCGACGCGTACCCGTCCAGATACGCATTGGCCGCCGCGTAATTAGCCTGTCCGCCCGCACCGACGGTCGCGGTCAGCGACGAGAAGCACACCACGAATTCCGTATCCGCACCGACTATTTCGCGCAGCCGGTGAATACCGCCGACCTTGGGCGCCAGGACCTTCTCGAATCGGTCGGCGTCCAGCCCGGCGATCGTCGCATCGTCGAGCGCACCCGCCGCGTGCACGATGCCGCCGAGCGGATGCGGCGCTGCCGCCACCACGCCGGCGAGCGATTCGGCGCCGATATCGGCGGTGTGCACGGTGACCGAGCAGCCGCCGCCGCGGATCTCGTCCAGCAGCCGCGCGGTCTCCGGATCGGGTGCGGTGCGGCCGACGAGTACGAGGTGTCCCGCGCCCTGCTCGGCGAGCATGTGCGCTACGCGCGGGCCGATCCCCCGCAGCCCGCCCGTGACGAGATAGCTGCGATCGCGCCGTATCCGCACATCCGTCCCCGGCTGCGCACGGCGGAGCCGCGCGACGTAGCGATTCCCGCCGCGATGGGCGATCCGCATCTCCGGCGACCAGCGGTGGATCTCGGCCGCCAGCCGCATCAGCGACGAATCGTCGTCGCCATCCAGATCGACTGTGCTGCACCGCAGTTCCGGATACTCGCGACGGACGACCGTGGCGATACCCCACAGCATGGTGGCCGCCGGATCGGTGACGTCGGCGTCGCCGGTCACCGGTTGGGCACCGCGCGTGGGCCACCACACGCGGACGCGTTCGGATGCCAGCGCCGGTAGTGGTCGCACCGCCGCGGCACACCGCCGGGCGGCCTCGCCGACGAACCGCGCGCTCTCGCCGTCGGCTGTCGTCAGGCCGCGCAGGTCGACGTAGCCGCGACGGTCCGCTGTGGCGATTTCGACCGGCCACGCGCGTATTTCGGCGTCGGTGGCCGCGCTGCGCGTGATGCCCGATCCCGGCGGGGCATCCGCACCGATCAGTACCGTCTCGGCCGGAATCGCCCGCTCGCGCAGCACCCGCGCGAAACGGCTCAACCGGTCGGGTTCATCGTCGACCACCAGCAGCGAGACCGGCTCGGTGCCCGTGTCGGCCGCCTCGGTGCGCTGCCAGTGTTGCTCGTGGGTGATATCGGCCGTCTTGTGCGCGAGCGCCCGCTCCACCTGCGCCCGGCTGATGCGCCGCGACTCGAATCCGTCCACGGCGACCACCAATTCGCCGGTGGCGCTGTACATCCGGATATGCGCGGTGAACGCCTCGTCACCCGCGCCGTGCCCGCCCGCCAATCGGGCATGGATCCACAACGGGCCCTCGGTGCGGCGACCGGAGAAGTAGTAGCGGTCGATACTGAACGGAACGTAGATGTTCTCCTGCGCCCGCAGCAGATCGTTGTCGTACTTCCAGCAGCTGTTGAGCACCTGGAACGCGGCCTCGACCAACCCCGCGTGCAGCGGTTCCGGCCCGATCTCCACCCCCTCGGGACGGGTCGTCAGGCACAGTGCCTCGTTGTCGCCGCGCTGGATGCTCTCGATCCAGTGGAAGGAGTTGCCGGTGTCGAGCCCCGGCACCCACACATCACGATAGAACTCGAGTCCGGACAGCTCCCGCGGACAGCGGGCGAGAATATCGCCGCGCTCGGTCTCGCCGAATCTCGAATCCGATTCGGCGGGAGCGCTTTCCAGCGCGGTGCGGAACAGCGCCGGCCAGGCCGCGCCCGCACCGGATTCCTCCTCCGCGACGAGGGTCACGTCCCAGCCCGGACCGCTCGGCCGCAGCACCAGTTGGGCGCGGCGGCTGCCGCCGTCCGACACGGCGAACGGATGCAGGAACAGCGTATCCCGCAGCACGTAGGGCCCGTCGATGTGGTGCGCGGCCGCGGCCAGCACCATCGCGATATGCGAGGCGCCGGGCACCACCGCGGTACCGAACAACCGGTGATCGGTCACATACGACGGTGAGTCACAGGCGAAACCGCGTTCGTAGCGAATCTCGTCCGACAGCGGCAGATCCACCGGACGGCCGGGCAGCCCGGTCTCCTCGGCGGCGTTCTCGGCACGGCGGCTCGCACGTTTCGGTTCGACCCAGAAGGTGCTGCGCTGGAATGCGTAGGTGGGCAGCGGGATTCGACGCCCCTGGGCGAACGGGCCCCACGGCGTGGGACAGATGTCCACACCGCTCGCATAGAGTTTCGCCGCCGCGACCAGCAGGCCGCGCGAGAAATCGTGCGGCCCGTCGGCTGCCGGTACCGTGTG
This sequence comes from Nocardia elegans NBRC 108235, assembly GCF_001612845.1. Taxonomy (GTDB): domain Bacteria; phylum Actinomycetota; class Actinomycetes; order Mycobacteriales; family Mycobacteriaceae; genus Nocardia; species Nocardia nova. The sequence goes on from NZ_BDBF01000002.1 coordinate 238,376, forward strand.
AACGCCGTACCGATCGGCGGCCAGCCGCAGCCGGGCTCGTTCGTCGCTGCGACGGCCCAGCACCAGCATCCGATCACAGCCCACGGCCGCCACGCACGAATCGAGCGGTGCGTCCGCATTCGGTGCGTGCGATGCCAACCGCAGGTCCCGGCGATCGCCGCCCGCCCACGCCGGCGTCCCCTCCGCGGCGGCCCGCATGGCGGTCGCCAGATCGAGGACGCCGGAGATCGTCGCGGCCACGTATTCGCCCGTGCCGTAACCGATCACCGCATCCCAGTGCAGGCCGCACGCTCGCCACATCTGCACCAGGACGTACTGACGGGCCAGCTCCGCCTGCACTCCGGCGGGTTCGGCGCCGCCGAGTGCCGCCGACACCTCCGCCCGCGCCTTCCGCAGCACCGCATCGTCGGCGTACCGGTCGAGGAATTCGTCGACACCCGCTTCGGGAGCGTCGCCCAGGACCAGGCACAGGCGGTGATCCGCATGCTGCTCCGCCTCGGTGAACAATGCCGCCGCGGGTTCACCGCGCAGGTAGGCCGCCAGCGCCGCCCGCAACTCCGGCAGGGTGGAGATCACCGCGGCCAGCCGCTGCCCATGATGCTCTCGGCCGAAACCCGTTGTGTAGCAGACGTCTTCGACGGCAACATCGGCATCCAGCCGATCGAGGTAACGCTGCGCGAGGTCACGCAGTGCCGCATCGGAACGCGCCGACAACCGGAACAGTCCGGTCCAGCCCGCGGGTGCGGCGCTCGCGATGCGCGGCGGCGCGGCCTCCAGCACCGCATGCGCGTTGGTGCCGCCGATGCCGAAGGCCGATACCGTGGCGATCCGCGGCCGATCCGACGGCCATGCGCGCGAGCGCGGCGACACCCGGAAAGGCGTCTCGGACCAGGGAATCCGGCTACTGGGCTGGTGCAGATCCGCGAGTCCCGGCAGGACCGCGTGATCCAACGCCAGAACGGCTTTGACGAATCCCGCCACACCGGCGGCGGTATCGAGGTGGCCGATATTCGCCTTCACCGATCCGACCTCGCACCGATCCGCGCGCGGACCGCCGAACGCCTCGGTGAGGGCGGCGATCTCCATCGGATCCCCCATCGGGGTGGCGGTACCGTGCGCCTCGGCGTATCCGATCTCGGCCGGCGCCACCCCGGCCACGCGATGCGCCCGGCGGATGACCTCGACCTGGCCGTCGACACTCGGCGCGGTGAACCCGACCTTCGCGGAGCCGTCGTTGTTGATCGCGGTGCCGCGCACCACGGCGAAGATCCGGTCACCGTCGCGCACCGCGGCGTCGAGCCGTTTGAGCACGACCACGCCCGCCCCGTTGCCGAAGACGGTGCCGCCGGCCTGCTCGTCGAAGGCGCGACAGTGCCCGTCCGGCGAGGCGACCATCCCCTCCTGATACAGGTAGCCGACCCGATCCGGTACTCGCACCGCGACCCCGCCGGCCAGGGCGATCTCGCATTCGCCCCGGCCGATGGATTGGCAGGCCAGATGGACCGCGACCAGCGAGGTCGAACACGCGCTCTGCACGGTGACGGCCGGTCCGTGCAGGTCGAGGCGGTAGGCGATCGAGGTGGGCAGGAAGTCGGGTTCGTTGCCGACCTTGATCTGATAGTGCTGGGTAGAGGGCAGCTGCGTGAAGTCGTCGGCGAAATAGCGGTGGAAGTAGCTGCTGGGCAGCCCGCCCACGAACACCCCGGTGCGCGGACGCTGCGGCGCACCACCGTAGCCCGCGTGTTCGAGCGCCTCGACCGCGCATTCCAGCAGCAGCCGATGCTGCGGATCGGTGACCTGCGCCTCGCGGGCGGTGAAACCGAAGTACTCGGCGTCGAATCCGGCGATATCGTCCAGGACGGCCGCGGTGCGCACGTAATTCGGCGCGGCGATGCGCTCCTCCGATTCGCCCGCGGCCCGCAACTGCTCGTCGTCGAGTTCGGTCATCGTCGTGCGCGCATCCGCGATGACATCCCAGAATTCGTCGAGATCGGCAGCGCCCGGAACCCGCACGGCCATGCCGATCACCGCGAACGGACCGCTGTGGTCGCCGGCATCGTCGGCCGACTCGCGGGCGGCGACCGAGCCGGCGAGCGCCGCGGCCAGTGCGGCCACGGTCGGATAGCGGAACAGGTCCGTGCGCGCGATCGAGATCCCGAGCGCCTCTTCCAGTGCCAGGTGCACCCGGGCGACGAGCAGTGAGTTGCCGCCCAGATCGAAGAAATTCGCGGTGGCGGGCACCGAATCGCACTCGAGCACGTGCGCCCAGACCGCCGCTATCGCGTCGGAGAGATCGCTCGGTGACGCGGCGGTCGTGCCGGGCACCGTGACGACCGGCGCGGGCAAACTCCTGCGATCGATCTTCCCGGCCGAGTTGCGGGGAAACTCCTCGAGCACAACGATTTTCGCCGGAACCATATACGTCGGCAGCAGACCACGGACATGGTCGCGCACCGCGTCGGTGTCGACCCCCGCGTCGGCGGCGGCGCTCACGTAGCCGACCAGTTCGCTCCGCTGTGGATCATCGCCGAAGACCGTGACCACGGCCTCGCGCACTCCCTCGGCGGAGCGTAACGCGGCCTCCACCTCACCGGCTTCGATCCGCAGGCCACGCAATTTGAGCTGATGGTCGGCCCGGCCGAGATACTCCAGGCGTCCGTCGGGCAGCCGCCGCACACGATCACCGGTGGCGTACAGCCGTTCTCCGGTCCGCCGGTCGGCCACGAAGCGGCCGATCTCGTCGGCGGGGTCGACATAGCCACGCGCCAGACAGACCCCGGCCAGATGCAGCTGCCCCGGAACGCCCACCGGCACGAGCTGTCCCGCGGTGTCCAGGACGACGGCGCGCACATTCTCGATCGGCCGACCGAGGGTGACCGCGGCGCCCGCAAGCACCTGTTCGCAGGTGACGTCGACGGCCGCTTCGGTCGGTCCGTAGTAGTTGTAGAGCGCGGTATCCGGCAGCAGCCGGTGGAATTCGGCGGCCACATCCGCGGGTAGCGCCTCACCGCTGGTGGTCACGTACCGCAGCGAGGTGCACGCCCCGGCGCCGGGCTCGGCCAGCCACGTGCGCAGCATCGAGGGCACGAAGTGCGCGACGGTGATCTCCCGCGCGCGAATGACGTCCAGGAGATAGCGCGAATCCCGATGCCCCTCGGCATCACACAGGACCGACTGCGCCCCGTGCACCAGCGGGTAGAACAGATCCCACACCGACACGTCGAACGTCAGCGGCGTCTTCTGCAACACCCGGTCCGACTCGTCGATGCGAATCGCGTCGTGCAGCAGGCGATTACAGATCGCGGCATGTTCGATCAGCACACCCTTGGGCCGGCCGGTCGAACCGGAGGTGTAGATGACGTAGGCGAGATCCGTCGGCGCGCCGACGCGGGCGGGTGCGGGCTCGGTCCGGTCCAGTTCGTCCCATACGGCGTCCAGATCGATCGCCGTGACGCCCTCGGCGGATAAGCGTTCGGCGATCTCGGCGTCGTCACACAGCACCACAGACGCCCCGGAATCCGCCAGGATCGTCGCCAGCCGCGCATCCGGATCCGCGGGATCCAGCGGCAGATAGGCCGCACCGGCCTTCATGACACCGAGCGCCAGCACCGGCACCCGCGGCGAACGCCGCAGGCACAGCGCGACGATCTGCCGGGGCCGCACCCCCGCGGCGCTCAGATATCCGGCGACCCGCGCGGCGCGGTCGTCGAGTTCGCCGTAACTCAGCGTGCCCGCCTCGGACACGACGGCGGGACTGTCGGGCCGGCTCGCCGCTCGTTCGGCGATCAGTGCGTGCAGCGTCGTCGCGGGACGGGCCACCTGTGGCCCGGTCGACCACTCGTCGAGGGCCGCTCGGTCCCCCTCCGGCAGCATCGGCAAGGCCGCGAGCGCGGAATCCGGATGCGCGGTGAACGCGTCGATCAGCATCGCCCACTGCGCCAGCAACCGCCGCACCGTCTGCGGTTCGAACAGCTCCGCATCGTATTCGCAGCGCAGTTCACCCGCCCCGCGATCCTCGACGAAGACCAGATCGCAGCCGACGACGGCCTCGAGCGCGTCCTCCGCCGCGTCCGGGTCGTGCTCGCCGGTGAGTTCGCAGTAAGCGATCTGGAAAAGCGGATGACGGTCGAATACCGGTGTGGGACAGAGCGTCGCGATCAATTCGTCGATGTCGAAGCCGGCGCGTGCGGCCGCCGCTCGCGAGCGGGCCGCATCGACCTCTGCGGCCAGCGCCTGCGCCGTGCGATCCGGCTCGACGGCCACCCGCAACGGAATCGGTGAATCATCTTCCGGCGCAATCACTCCGAGTGTGACCTCGGCGTGTTCGGAATACCGGTGGATCAGGGCGATCAACGCCGCCACTGCCGGACCCGACGAGCGGGGACGATGCTCTTCCCGGGCACGCAGGTATCGCTGCACCGGTGCGCGGCGGAAATCGGTGGCGATGGCGATGACGCCGGGAAGAAAGTCGGCTTGCACAGTAACTCGATCCCACTTATCCGGCGCGAACCGGCTCTACCAGGTAATTGCCGATGGCCAGCACGTCCAGTCCGGCGGTGACGAAGGTGTCCAGGCCCTCGGCCGGCGTGCACACGATCGGCTGGCCCTTCACGTTGAACGAGGTGTTCAGCAGGATCGGCGTTCCGGTCTCCTGCCGGAAGGCGTCGATCACCGTCCAGAACCGCTCGTTGCGCTCGCGCGACACCGTCTGCACCCGAGCGGATCCGTCGACATGGGTGACCGCCGGCAGCCCCTCGCGGAATTCCGGCCGCACCGAGGTGATGAACAGCATCCAGGCATAGGTGTCGACCTCGGCATCCTTGATGTCGAAATACGTGGTCGCGTACTCGTCGAGGACGGCGGGAGCGAAGGGGCGGAAGCCCTCCCGCTTCTTCACCTTCGCGTTGATGATGTCGCGCATGCGCGGATGGCGCGGGTCTCCGAGAATGCTGCGATTGCCCAGGGCGCGCGGACCGTATTCCAGGCGTCCCTGAAACAGCGCCCCGATCTGCCCGGCGGCCAGCCGGCGCCCCAGTTCGGCGGCCAGCGCCGCGAAATCGTCGAATCGAGTTGCGGTGCAATCGGTCCGGTCGGCGAGTGCCGCCGCGATCTGCTCGTCGGAGTATTCCGGGCCGTTCAGCGGTGTCGCGATACCCGCGATCGGGGCGGCCCCCTCGCGCTGGTGGTGCACGTACAGCGCCGCACCCAGCGCGGTGCCGTCGTCACCGGCCGCGGACTGGATGAACATGCGCTTGAACTGGCGGCTGCGCAGAATCACGCCGTTGGCCGTGCAGTTGAGCGCGACTCCGCCGGCCATGCACAGATTCTTCGCACCGGTCTGTTTGCGGAAGTACCGCAGCGTGTGCAGCAGGGTCGCCTCGAGCGCCGCCTGCAGGGCGGCGGCGATATCGCGGTGGTGGTCGGTCAACTCGTCGTCGGGGCCGCGGGCGGGGCCGAAGATCTCCTCGATCGATTTCAGTGTGCCGCGGTAGGTTTCCCGGTCCAGATCGGTTTCGTTGCGGTACAGGATGGGAATCGTGAAAGTACCGTCGGGCCGCAGATGTATGAGATCCATCATCGCCGCGAAGTGTTTGCGGTGGTCACCGTAGGGCGCCAGCCCCATGATCTTGTATTCGTCGAGGCCGAACGCGAAGCCCAGATAGTAGGTGAAGACGCCGTAGAGAATTCCGAGGGAATTCAGTTCCGAGACCGTCGCGATCGGTTCGATGCCCGCATCCGTTCCGAGCGCGACGGTCGCGCTGTGCTGCTCCCCCATGCCGTCGGCGACGAGGATCAGCGCCGAATCGAATCCGCTGGGATAGAACGTGCTGGCCGCATGGGCCAGGTGATGCGGTACCTGCACCAGCCGGTCGTCCCAGTCGCCGCCGAAGGTCTCGGTGAGTTTGTCCAGCAGCACCTGCCGGGCGAAGACCTCGCGGAACCGCGCGCGTCCGAGGTCGCTGTGTTCGAATGCGGCTCGCAGCGGCTCGTAGGAGAAACCGTGGGCGAGCACGTCGAGCGAATCGACCGAGATTCCGGCTCGTTCACAGCCGAATCGGATGGCGTGTTCGGGAAAGGCGCCGGTCGCCTTCTCGCCGGTGAACCGCTCCTCGGCCACCGCGCTGATCAGCTCGCCGTCGTGCAGCAGTGCCGCCGCGGAATCGAAGCCCTGGGTGATGCGATAGTCCCGCCACTCCAGCCCCGGGAAGCGGGCCTGCTTGAACGGCACACTGTTGTGCAGACCGCTGATCCCCATGATCGACTTCGGTTGCGCGGCTGGTGTTCTCACCATGGCGGAGGCTCACAATCTTCGTGCCCGCGGACGTTTGCGGGCGAAATACTGGCTGGTCGCATACAGTTCGACGGCGATGTCGGTATCCGGGACGACGCGCTGCAGGAAGGCGCGATGGGCATCGATGGCCGCCGGATCGGCGCCGGCGTGCTCGAGGTAGGCCGGCACGCACTGTTCGAAGCCCAAGGCGTGCAACATCTTCGCCTCGGGCATCGCCGAAACCGGCTGGAAGCGGTCGCGGCGCGCGATGATGAAGCCGGCCTCGGTGAGCAGCTGTGGGGTGCGCTCGTAGATGTCGTGGGCGGCGCCGCGCGCCCGGCCGAGGGCGAACCACCACTCCCGCCACAGATCCGCGGCGGGATCGTCGGCGGGCACGAATCGCAGCGCCCCGACATCGGACATCTCCAGCAGCAGCGCGCCGTCGTCGGCGAGCATGCGCTCCATCGCGGTGAGCGCGGCAGCGGCGTCGGCCACGTGCATCAGCAGGAAGCGGCTGTACACCCAATCGACCGAACCGGGTTCGAGCGGTGCGTCCTCGATGCGCGCGTGCACGTAGCGCACCTGCGGCAGATCGCCCACCAGGCGGCGCGCGATCTCGAGCTGTTCGGCAGAGGCGTCGACGGCGTAGACGACGCCGTCGGGTCCGACCCGCTCGGCCAGCCAGGCCGTCATCGCGCCGTGCCCGCAGCCGATATCGGCCACCGTCGCGCCGGCACAGAGCCCGACCGATTCGAGGAAGGCACGCGAACTCGGGTTGTAATGCTGATCGAGCAGGGCCAGGCGCGCCGCGTCGCGATCGCCGACGGCCATGCTGTAGGTCATCGCTGCAGCCATATCGGATTCGTCTCTCTACGAACGCGCGGCCGGTTCGTGCTCGAGCGTGGAGGCCCACTGCAGGCTGTGCGCCCGCTCGGGATCGGGCAGCAGATAGCACCCGTCCTGACGCGGCCGGCGGCCCGGCGTCACCAGACCGACCGGCGGCCCGGCGCCGAAATCCAGCCAGGAGGCGGGGATTCGGGACAGATTGCTGACCAGGAAGCCCGACTGCGGCGGATATCCCCAGACCCGGTCGAGTCCCGCGATGCCGTGCACCTGAAGGAACGCCTCGAGTTCGGCGATCGCGTCGTCGATGCGTCCGGGCGCGGTGGCGACCGCGTCACGCACCCAGCCGGCGATCTCCGGCACCGCGGCGTTGCGGACGCGCTCGGTCTCGACATCGATCAGCACCTGCACGAAGGCGTTGCCGAAATAGGTCGGGCCGAGTTCGCGGACGAAGCGGCGGATGTCGACCGGGCAGGCCAGGGTCACCAGGTCGGTGTCCTTGGTCGCGGCGTAGTCGCGAAACAGGCCCGCCGCCACCAGATCCGCGGTCGACAACCCCGAAACCTCCGCTTGCGCCTCGCATTCGGCGAGATCCAGCCGGCCGGTGTGGAGGTCGAGCTCGGGCAATTCGAGATCCGGCTCGACCGTCACGAATCCCGCCCGGCGCAACGCGTCCGGATCGACGCTGTCGCGGTCGCGTGCCTGCGGCCGGGTGAGCACCTCGCGGTCGCAGCGCGGCGACAGGAAGCGAGCACCGCGGGCCCGGGCCGCCCAGGCCGCCAGGAAGAAGAACATGCCGTAGCCGTCGGCCAGGCCGTGCGACATCGACAGCCCGACGGCCGTGCGGTCGCCGCGGGTCACCACCCGCCCGCGGGCGAGCACATGCCCCACCCCGATCTCGACCGGATCGAGGCATTCGCTCAGCGGCACGGTGGATTCGGCGACCGTGGCCCGGATCGCGGGGCGCGGGTCGTCGACATCCATCGCCAAGGTGCGCTCGTCGAGTTGCACCAGCGCCGCGTCGGCGCCGACGAATTCACGGGCCGTCTCGACATAGGCCTCGACGATCCGATCGGCGTCGAGCACCTCGCCGAACTCCACCACGAACTGCAGCGGACCGGCCATATTCGCCGTCCACATGTGGTCGACGGTCGACAGCGGTACCGGCGCCATCGTCAACTCCTCTCCAGGGCGTCGAATTCGCCCTGCAGCAACTGGTTCCACATCACCCGCCGCCGCGGCTTACCGCTGGTGGTGCGCGCGATGAGTCCCCGGTCGCCGATGAACAACCGCAGCGACGTATCCGTTCCCAGCTGCCCGGCCAGGACCTGCCGCAGCCGCACGGCCTCGACCGGCTTGTCCTCGACCAGCACGGCGACGCGTGCGGCGCCGAAGGCGTTGCCGGCCAGCGCGACCACTCGGTTGGCGGGCACACCGAAGGCCTCCACCACGGCCGCCTCGATGTCCTCGGCATAGATCGTGCGGCCCCGCACCTTCACCGCGTCGCCGACCCGGCCGATCGGATACAGCTGCCCACCCACCAGCAGCCCCGCATCACCGGTCGCCAGAGCACCGTCCTCGGCACGCGACAGATCGCGGGTGCCCTCCGCCGTCTGGTATTCCCGAGCGACACTCGGGCCACCGACGATCAATTCGCCCGGCGCTCCGGCATATTCGTCGGTCGCTGCGGTCCGCACCGTCACTCCGTCCAGCGGTGCGCCACACCCGACCAGCCACCGCCGGCCGTCCTCGAGCGGCGCCGACATCAGCTCGAACGGACCGTCCACGGCGCCGGTTTCGGGTGTCACCGCGGCGGCCTGCACCGGCTCCGACGGCCGTAGGCCGGAGACCGCGAGCGTGCCCTCGGCGAGCCCGTAGGCGGGACACGGTGTGCGCGAATCGAATCCGTAGGGCGCCAATCGCTCGGCGAATCCGCGCAGAATCGCCGGATCGATCCGTTCGGCGCCCACGATCATCACTCGCCAGGGATCGAAATCCATTCCGGCCAAAGCCTCATCGGTCATCTTTCGCAGCAGATACGCCAGCGCGAAGTTCGGCGTCGCGGTGATCGTCGCGCCGTCGCGGCCGAAACAGGACAGCCACGACAACGGATCCCGAATGAAATCGATCGGCGTCATGGCCTGAATGTCCAGATTCAGAATGGTCGGCGTGATGATGCAGCCGATCAAGCCCATATCGTGATACGGCGGCAGCCAGGTGGCGATCCGGTCCGTCGGGCGAAACTCCAGCCACCGGTCGATCGCGGCGCAATTGGCCTCCAGATTCGCCACCGATACCCGGACCGCTTTGGGCGAACCGCTACTGCCGGAGGTGAATTGGAGCAAACCGATGCGGTCCGGCGCACACCCCGGCAGTTCGGTCACGGCGGGAGTCGCATTCGACGTGCCGACAATCGTGACCCCGCCCACGGATTCGAGCACCGGATGAACCACTCCGGCGAGTTCCTCCGCCACGATGATCGCCGAGGGAGCGGCCGCGGCCAGCAATGCGGACAGTTGCTGCCGATACGCCGACTCGTTCTGCAGTGGTAGCGGCGGCGCCAGCGGATTGGGAGTGGCTCCCGCGGCCAGCACGCCGAAGAAATTCGTCATGAATCGTTCCGGGGCCGATTCCACGATGGAAACCACCGCACCCGGACGTACGCCGGCCTCGATACAGGCCGCGGCCACCCGCCGCACCTGTTCACTCAACCGGGGATAGGCGACGCGGCGCCAGTCGCCGTTGTCGGCGATGGTCCAGCCTCGTTCCTCGCCGTCGTAGGCCAGCCAGTCGAGCAATCCGGTCATGGCTGTTTCGCTCGCAGCGCGTCACACACCATCTGCTCGATATCGCCGACGGTCACCACATTCGTCGCACCGGAATCGCCGCCGGCGTCGATGCCGAAACGCACCTGCAGGCCGAGCGCGAGTTCGATCAGGGCCAGCGAGTCGTAGCCCAGCTGTTCGGCCAGCACATCATCGGAGGCCAATTCCGGCGAAGGCTGGGGGGCGTGCCGACGGACCAGTTCCCGTACCTGGTCGCGCACTTCATTTTCGTCCACGAAATGCTCCCGAATTGTTTGTGTTCATCGAACGAGGTACGTGATGGGATGTGATTCCCCGTGCAGATCGGCATATTCTCCCGCGGCTGCCGCACAGGATTCCCGCCAATTCTCCGCGAGTTCCGAAATTGTGTCCGAAGGAATTCCGATCGACGTCATTCTGCGGCCGAGAGAACTCTCCGCGAATTCCCATTGCTCCTGAAGTATTTCGGCGCGTTTCCGCAACACCGGCACCAATCGCGGAAATGGATCACGCGTTTCCGGATCGACCAATGTCCGGGCGGCCGCCGGAATATGTTTGCGAATCATCGCGACGATATGGTCGCGCTGTCCGCCGCGTACTCCGTTGCGCAATGCCAGCACACCGAAGGAAATATGCCGCGATTCGTCGCGGGCGACATTCGTGATGCCGGTCCGCAGAATGTCGAAGCGCGGCAGCGCCCGCACGGTTCCCAGCACGGTGTGCAGGCCGGTCATCGCCACCGCACCCTCGACCAGTAGGTGGTAGACCACCACGCCCTCGTACCAGGCAGCGGTGTCGCCCGGGTCTGCCCGCACCCGCTCGACCGCGTCCACGAGCGCCTTCTCGAACAGGTCACCCACCCGATCGACGCCACTGACCTGCGATAACTCCTCGTTGCCGAGGGTCTCGGAGAGAAAGGCGAGGTAGCGCCGGAAGAAGACGGTGTGGCGCGCCTCGTCGGCCAGCTGGGTGGCCAGATACATCTTGTAGTCGACCTCGGGCGCGGCGTAGGCCAGCGGCGCCAGGGTCTCGGTCACGGTCGTCTCGCCGACGAGGAAGCGGGCCAGGGTGGCCAGCAGCGGCAACCGCGCGAAGGCCGGCAGCCGGGTCCAACCCTCGGCATCACGCTCGTATTCGAGGCTCTGCGCCTGCCATTGCTGCATTTCCCAGCGGCGATAGAGATCGAGTGCGGTTACCCGTTCGGCAAGATCGATCTCGATCTCGTCGATGACCGTTGAATTGTTCATCGCGATTTCTCGATCTGTTAGGCGAGCAGGCCGGTGAAAATCGATAGCAGAGTGCTTTCATACACGTCGATCAACCCTTCCAACCGCCCAGCTACCCCACGCGCAGCGTCCTCACCTGCTGCGGCGTGTCAATACCCGTGACCACGCATCCGTACCGGAAGGATTAAATCCTTCGATCTTGTGGACAGCGATTCTGCACGGTGCCCGAGCTTACTCCGGAAATAGCTCGCGAGCCACTCGTAACGGGGAGATCACAGCGACAAAAGGTTACCTATGAATTTGCCGCCTTCTCGGCACTCCCGGTGAGTGGACACGGACGTTTCACATTCCGGCTGACAGCCCACCACACCCCACCTCCCCTATGAGATGCGGAGAGTTAGCTACGAGCGCCGATTCGTCCGCCCCCAGCCGCGAAAAAACGCCAGGACACACCGAAACGGCCGCCGCTCGCAGCTCCTGGCTACGATGCGGCGGCCGTCGGCGACCGGCTACCCGGCTCCTATTCGCCTGCGGCGCGGCGGATTTCACCACCCGCGGCCCGGTTCCGGGTGGCCCGGGCAGCGGCGGCGTCGAAGTGTTCCAGATGGTCGAACAGCGGGTCCTCGTCATCGACGTCGAGCACCACCGCGCGCCGGCGCAGGGCGCGGGCGGCATCGCGATCCATCCCCGGACGACGCTCGGCCCGGACCCTTTCCTGCGCAACGGCTTCGGCGTTCTCGGCGGGGCGCTGCCGCGCTCCGGACAGCCGTGCGGCGCGGCGGCGGCGGATGTCCTCCTCGAAGCGCACCTGCCGCCGCAGGTAGGCCAGATAGCCCCCGAAGGCCACCACCGAAAGCGCACACCCCCACCACAGGGTCGCGCTCACGGCGATCGCGAAGGCACCGAAAAGCAGTGTGCTCAGGATCAATCCGAGTGCGGTGCGCTGCCGGAAGCGATACCGGGCCGCGCGCGCGATGGCGTCGGCCTCCGGATCGAACCCGCCGCGGCCACGCCGGGAGGGGACGAAATCGCGTGCGGCCGATTCGGATTCGCCGTCGGCGCCGTCGCCGTCGCCGAGATCATCGAGCTCGTCGTCCGGATCCAGATCGCCGCGCCGGGCCGGAACAGCCGCGTTCGGAGCGGGTGGGATGCGGGCCATGCTCGCCTGCGGGCGATCCTCGGTCTCGGCGGCGGCCGGGACGTCGTCGGCCTCTTCACCATCCTCGGCATCGTCCGGATCGTCGGCGTGGGCGTCTCCGGCGGGATCGCCGTCGCCGTCGACTTCGCCGAAGTCGTCGCGTTCGTCGCCCGGCTCGGCATCGACGGCGTCGCCGGGGGTTTCACGGGCGTGCTCCACGCCCCCGTCGGCGCGACCGGGCGGATCACCGGCGCTCCGGTGGGCCCGTGTCACCTCCGATTCGGCGCGCTCGGGTGCGTTCCGGTCGTCCTCGATGACGGGCTCATCGGCCGATGTCGTCATCCGGTCCTCCGCATCATCGCCGTGGGAAAGCCTTTTCTGCCGAGGGGTCGGCACCCAGTCCGGATCGGTCTCATGCCCGGTGGCCGGCCCTTTCTTCGCACGTCGTCTGGTGCCACCTCGATGCAGCACCCGGGTTGCCAGGGCCACGTCCGTGGTGCGGCGGATCCGCGGATGCCGATCGGCCAGCATCGGGAACAGCACGAAGACCCAGAGCACGACGAGCGCGATCCACAAGATCGAATTCGGCATCGCGCTCCCACCTCCGTCCCCGCCTGACCACTGTCCCTTCTCGACCGCTGGGCAGGTTCTCGCCACCTGTTTCGTCCTGGCACCGGACGCACCACCGACGTCCGTAGGTTAATGCGGCGTCACAGGAATATCCCGCAGGCGCGCCGCCCACACCTGCCCCACCCGTCACAAGGCGGTCATCACCAGGCCCGGGCGCGTCGCCGCCGAAAAACGCCGCGCGACCGGGCCGCTCACGGCGGCGTGGCACGACCCGAGCGGATGAGGCGATCGACGACCGTGCCGGACACCTCCTCGACGGTCATCGCGACCAGCAGATGGTCGCGCCACGCGCCGTCGACGTCCAGATAGCGCCGCAAGGTGCCCTCCTCGCGGAAGCCCACATTGCGCAGTACCGCCTGGCTGGCCAGATTCTCCGGCCGCACCGTCGCCTCCACCCGGTGCAGGCCCACGGGCCCGAAGCAGTGGTCCAGTCCCATCGCCAGCGCGGCGGTGGCGACACCCTGGCCGCCGACGTCCTTGGCGACCCAGTAGCCGATCCAGGCCGAACGCAACGCACCCCGCACGATGTTGCCGATGGTCAGCTGGCCGCCGAAGGATCCGTCCACCTCGATCACCAACGGCACCATCGCCCCCCGGCGCGCCTCGGCCTTCAGACTCGACCACAGCGAGGGCCAGTTGGAGGCGTGATTGCGCGCCTCCCAGCTACCCCGGCCGGTCGGCTCCCACGGCTCCAGATGTTCGCGGTCGCGCAGGCGGATTCGCGACCAGGCGGCCGCGTCTCGCAGCCGGATCGGGCGCAGGGTCACCCGCCCACCCGCGACTCGAACCGGACCGAGATGTGCGGGCCAGCCCGGATGCTGGGCGGCCCGGAATACGTTCATGTCCACAGATCACCCGCGCTGTGCGAGAAATGCGACCTGGACCTCGTCACCGGTGCGAATATCGGTGACCTCCGGGTCGATGACGATCAGGCTGTTGGCCTCGGCCAGGGTCGAGAGCAGATGCGACGAGCCGTTCACACCCAGCGGCTGCACCAGGTATTCACCGGTCTGCTCGTCGCGCATCAGTTGGGCGCGCAGATATCCGCGGCGGCCCTCCATCGAGGTGATCGGCATGATCGTGCGGGCCCGCACCACGCGGCGCATCGGATGCCGGCGGCCCAGCGCGATCCGGATCAGCGGCCGCACCATGATCTCGAAAACGACCAGGGCGCCAACGGGATTCGACGGGAGGAGGAAGGTCGGCACCTCGTCGCGGCCGAGCCGGCCGAAGCCCTGTACCGAGCCCGGATGCATGGCCACCCGGTCGATGGTCAGCTCACCCAGCCCCTCCAGGGCCTCACGGATCTGCTCGGAGGCCCAGCCGCCGACCGCACCCGCGATCACGACGACCTCCGAACGCACGAGCTGTCCCTCGACCACATCACGCAGGCGCTTGGGATCGGCGCTGACGATGCCGACCCGATTCACATCGGCGCCGGCGTCGCGGGCGGCGGCGGCGAGCGCGTAGGAGTTCACGTCGTAGACCTGTCCCGGACCGGGCGTGCGATCGATGTCGACCAGCTCGCCACCGATCGAGATCACCGACAGCCGCGGCCGGGGATGCACCAGCACCTTGTCCCGGCCGACCGCCGCCAGCAGGCCGACCTGCGCCGCGCCGATGATGGTGCCCGCCCGGACCGCGATATCGCCGGGTTGCACGTCGTCACCGATGCGCCGCACATAATCGCCGGAGCGAACCGGCTCGTAGATCTTGATCCGGGCCCGGCCACCGTCGGTGAAATCCAGCGGCAGCACGGCGTCGGCGAGGGTCGGCAGCGGCGCGCCGGTATCGATGCGCACCGACTGCCGCGGCTGCAATCGGATCGGCTGGCGCGAACCGGCCGCGACCTCGCCGACCACCGGCAACGTCAGCTCGATGGGATCGCCGTCCTCGGTGCGGATGTCGGCGCCGGCGCCCTGCACGTCCACGCTGCGCACGGCATAACCGTCGATGGCGGCCTGATCGAATCCGGGCAGCGGACGCTCGGTGACCACATCCTCGGCACACAGCAGACCCTGAGCCTCGGAGATCGCGACCCGGACCGGCCGCGGGGCCACGGCCGCCGCGGTCACCTTGATCTGCTGGTCCTCAACCGAGCGCATGCCGCCCTTCCCCTTTACTCCGACTGATCACCCGGTCCCGCGGTGACGGGACCCGGCCGACCCCGTCGTCACGACGAGATCAGCTGCGGGTTCCAATCCGGAGCAAGCCGACGCTGCAACCACTCGCGCAAGGCGGGGCCGTATTCGTCTCGCTCCAAAGCGAAATCGACCGCAGCACGAAGATAACCGCCAGGGTTGCCGAGGTCGTGGCGCGACCCACGGTGGACAACGACATGTACCGGATGTCCCTCCGCGATCAGCAGCGATACGGCGTCGGTGAGCTGCAGCTCACCGCCCGCACCCGGCTCGATGCGGCGCAGCGCGTCGAAGATCGCGCGATCGAGCAGATACCGGCCCGCGGCGGTGAAGGTCGACGGCGCCTCCTCGAGCGCCGGCTTCTCCACCATGCCGACCACGCGCAGCACGTCGGGGTTCGTACTGTCGGTCACCGGCTCCACGTCGAAGACGCCGTAGGCGCTGACCTCCTGCTTCGGGACGTCGATCGCGCACAGCACCGTGCCGCCGCGTTTGCGGCGCACGCGGCTCATCACGTCGAGGACGCCGCAGGGCAGCACCAGATCGTCGGGCAGCAGCACCGCGATGGCGTCCTCGTCGGGGTCGAGCGCCTGCTCGGCCTGGGCGACGGCGTGGCCCAGCCCGAGCGGCTCGTCCTGCACGACCGAGGTCACATCGAGCAGGCCCGGGGCCTTGCGCACCTTTTCCAGCAGCTGGAACTTCCCGCGCTCGGCGAGCGTGCTCTCCAGCACCAGGTCCTCGACGAAGTGGGCGACGACCCCGTCCTTACCGGGCGAGGTCACGATGACCAGCCGCTCGGCGCCCGATCCGGCGGCCTCGGCGGCCACCAATTCGATACCGGGCGTGTCCACCACCGGCAGCAGCTCTTTCGGCACGGTCTTGGTCGCGGGCAGGAACCGTGTCCCGAGTCCGGCCGCGGGGACCACCGCGGTACGGAAGCAGGAACGCACGGCCTGCGTCGCGTCCGATCCGGCGTCAGCTGTCATAAGTGCACACCCTATCCATCGCTCTTGTCGTCGGACCGGCTCAACACCGGCCCGGCATCTGGGAAGCCTAGGCGGCCGCGGCGGCGCCGTCGCACCGAAACGGTGCGGCAGCAACCCCGCCGAGGTCCGCCGCCGGCCCCCGCGACTACCCGTCGGGGAACCGGCCGCAACCATGGTTTCACTGCGTTACCAGCATGTTCGCGATACCGCGTCGGGTCAGCGATTCCCCGCCGAGGGCACCTGGAAACACGGGAGCGGGCAAACTCACCGTTCGCCCACCTAGGGTGAGCCTGTGGAGATCGCCGGTCAGCGGGACAAGGGGCGGTGGCGAGCGGAATTGCTGGCCGCCCGGGCGGCGGTGCCGCCGGAGGTCAGGGCCGCGGAGGCCGACGCCCTGGCCCGTTCCGTGACGCGGGTACTGGACATCGACCGGTCGCGTATCGATGGGTCCGGTGGCGAGCGGTGCCGCCCGGCGAGCGGATCCGGCTCGGGTGCTCCGCGCTCGGAGTGGGTGGCCGGGTATCTCCCGGTCGCGGGTGAACCCGGTTCGGTGGCGATGCTCGACGCGCTGCGGGCCGCGGGGGCTCGGGTGATGGTCCCCGTGACCGGACCGCCCGGACCACTGGACTGGGCGGAGTACACCGGAATCGAGGGGCTGCGGCGCGCCCGCTACGGCCTGCTCGAGCCCGAGGGACCGCCGCTGGGCGTGGCGGCGATCGAGTGGCCGGAGGTGATCGTGATACCGGCGCTCGCCGTCGATCGGCGCGGCGTGCGGCTGGGACGAGGTGCCGGCTACTACGACCGGACACTGCCCGGGGCGCGACCGGACGCACGCCTGGTGGCCGTCGTCCGGGACTCGGAACTGCTGGATGTGTTGCCGGAGGAACCCCACGATCGGCGGATGGGGTGGGCCTTGCTGCCGGAGGACGGGCTGTGCACGCTCGACGCGGACGATCGCCGGATCGACGTCCGCCCCGTGCCACGGTGAGAGCGAGACCACCGCGCCGACGCCCGGCCGCACCGGCACCATGGGAATCAATACCGGATTGGCACTGTTGGCACTGTCGGCTGTAGAGTGCTAAAAGACGAAAACCGTGGAGGTTCGCAGGTGCCTACTTACTCGTATCAGTGCACGCAGTGTGGCGACAAGTTCGACATCGTGCAGTCGTTCTCCGATGACGCCCTGACCACCTGCGAGAAGTGCAACGGCAAGCTGCGCAAGCTGTTCAACTCGGTCGGCATCGTCTTCAAGGGCAGCGGCTTCTACCGCACCGACAGCCGCAACGGCTCCTCGTCGGCCAGTGAGCCCGCCGCGAAGTCGAGCGAATCCAAGTCGAGCGATTCGTCCGCCTCGAGCAGCTCGGCCGGCTCGTCGAGCAGCTCGGGTTCGTCGTCGAGCTCCTCGTCGACCAGCACCGCCGTCGCCTGACCCGGCCCGCACCGGCGGCCACCGACCGCCCGGTGCGGCCATTGTCTTCTGTCCGCGCCGGTCTCCGGTTGTCCACAACCTCTTCGTTATCCACAGAGAAGTTCTGACCTGCTCTTTTCCGGGATGACCGAGCGGCTGCGGCCCCTACGGTGGCAGGCATGCGGACCTTGCGATTCGATCGTCTACGCCCCCTCGATACCGATCTCGGCCGTGCTCGCGGCACCGAATTCCTGTCGCGGATGCGGCCGCCCTGGCTCGACCTGACTCTGATACGGCGACTGTCGGCGGTCGGACTGGCCGCCGCCGCGGCCGTCGTCGCCCTACGCGGCGACCCCGCCGGACACCGCACGGCGGTCGTCGTCGCGGCGCGGGATGTGGCGCCCGGGCAGGTGCTGTCCCCCGCGGATCTGCGGCGCGCGGACCTGCCACCCGACGCGATACCGGACGGTGCCGTCACCGATCCCGCGAAACTGCTCGGCGCGACCTCCACCGGCGCCGTGCACGCCGGGGAAATACTGACCGATCTCCGGATCGTCGGCCCGCGGCTGGCAGCCGCGGCGACCGGTGTGCCGAATGCCCGGATCGTGCCGATGCGATTGGCGGACAACGCAATTGCCGATATTCTTCGGTCCGGCGACCGGGTGGACGTGGTCGCCGCGGAAGAGACCGGCGGCCACGGCGATCCGGATACGGTTGCGCCACGGGGGCGTTCACCGTCCGCGCACACCCTCGCCACCGATGCCGCGGTGGTCTTGATCTCCGGCGCCGCCGACGCGGGCTCCCGGACCCGCGCCGCCCCCGAACGAATCGTGCTGCTGGCACTCGATCCGGGCCATGCGACCACCGTCGCGGCCGCCTCGTTGCAGACGGCGCTGACCGTGGTGTTTCACTGATGTTCGCTGTGTTCGCCAAGCATTTGCCGTAACTGTCCGTTAGCATCCCGAGTACCTCATTCGATAGCGGAAAGCGATCGCATCGGATGCCACGACCAGACCGAACGGCGAGGCGGGGGCACGCCGGATGAGACAGGAGCCGCAATGCTGAAGGGTTTCAGGGATTTCCTGCTCCGCGGGAACGTGATCGATCTGGCGGTTGCGGTGGTCATCGGTACCGCGTTCACCGCGGTCGTCACCGCCATCGTGAACGGAATCGTCAATCCCCTCTTGGAATTGTTCGGCGGCGCGAACGAACACGGCTGGGGCTTCTATCTGGATTCCAGTAAGCCGTCCACGTTCATCGCACTCGGCCCGATCGTCACCGCCGTGGTCAACTTCATTCTCATCGCGGCGATTTTGTACTTCATCCTGATCCTGCCGGCGGGCCGCCTGATGAAGCGATTCGGCACCGAGAAGGAAGCGGTGATGACCGAGGTCGCATTGCTCGCCGAGATCCGCGATCTGCTCTCGGAGAGCAGCAAGAGCGCCGGCGGCCGGCACGAGTTCTGAGATCGAATCCGCAGGCCGCCAGGTGGATCCGGCTCGGGCTCAGCCCAGGCTGAACGGATCGCCCCACAGCGTCACCCATGAGATGACGTTGTCGGTCTCGACCTCGACGCTGACGAATGCGCGCGCCTGCGCGTCACCGCCACATCCGGTCAGGCCGATGGTTTCGTCGGTCCAGGCCACCGAACCGCTGTCACCCCGGAACTTGTTGCGGGGCTTGTGCACATCCTGGCCGACGTCGTCCTTCTCCTCGATGTCTAGGACATAGAACGACTTCGCCTGGCCAGGCGCGAGAATCAGGTTGCCGCCGACATTTCCGCCGGCATCCGGCTTGGCGTTCTCGCCGTCGCTCCAATCCATGCTCGCGCCGGGACCACCGTCGACGCCTACACCGGAAATGTCGACCTGGCAGCCCACGGTGTACCCGGGGTAGATGCTGCCGCCCACGACGGTGGTGGCGCCGGACAGTTCGACATGGGCGCTACCCGAGACCCGGGCAGTACGGTGCACCGCCGGGACAACGATCGCCGGATCGATGGTCGCGGATTCGCCGTCCAGCCGGACATGCACGACGGTGCCGTCGGACAGCGTCTTGGACAGGTCGCCGCCGGGCAGCGGGACGAAGGTGCCGGCATTGGCGGCGCCGGTGGAGAACAGGCCGAGCGCGGCGGTCGCCACGGCACCGATGCCGGCGATGCGCGCACCCCAGACCCGACCGTTCGTATTCATATTTCTCTCATCAGGTTCTTGCGGTCGGCCGCGATGAACGTCGAGATTCACAGCTGCCGACAGGAGACGGTGACATGCCTCGGCATCCGAGACACCACAGAGTCCGATTATCCGTGATGTGGCGGGACCTGCGCGCGCAGCCAGTCGTCCCCGGAGCGGGGCAACTCACCGTCGGGGGCGCGCTCGTCGCTGCTGGTGCGCGGCAGCGTCTCGCCGAAGATCCGCGCCAGGCGCGCGGACTCGGCGGCCGAACGGGTGCGCCCCTTCGCCGGGCGTTCCGCGGAGTGCGAATCGTCCGGGCGCTGCGCCCCCGCCGGCCGGTCGGTCATACCGCGATTATTCCGCCAATCCGGACAGTTCGTCGACGACCCGGCTCACCAGCGGACCGAGCGTGGCCATGCCGTCGCGGACGGCGTCGCGCGTGCCGGGCAGGTTGACGACCAGGGTGCTGCCCGAGACGCCGGCCAGACCACGAGACAGACCGGCGTCGAGCGAACCGGCCGCGAGTCCGGAGGCGCGCAGAGCCTCGCTGATTCCGGGCAGTTCGCGATCGAGCACCTCCAGGGTCGCCTCCGGGGTGACATCCCGCGGCGACATACCGGTGCCGCCCACGGAGATCACCAGGTCGACCCCGCCGATGACGGCGGTGTTGAGGGCATTGCGAATCTCGATCTCGTCACCGGCCACCGACACCGTGGCATCCACGAGGAAGCCGAATTCGGTGAGCAATTCGGTCACCAGCGGGCCCAGCGAGTCCACCCCGCCATGCGCGGTTCGATCGTCGACGACCACAACAAGTGCCCGGCCCGCCACGGGAGCATCGATTTCCATGTTGCTCACCGTAGCGTCCGTGGGCGACAACCACTCCGGTCCCCCGGGCTCGTCGGCGTCGGGTGTCGGGAGCACTGTCAAAGGACGCGGTTCACGGATCATCGGCCACCCTCCGCCGGTGCGGCGCCGAGGGTCACCTCGACGGTTTTCGGATTCTGTCCCTGTGGATCGGTGTAGGTGACCTTCACCTTGTCACCTGGTTGGTGCGACCGCACGGCGGCGATCAGCGAATTGCCCGAGTCGATGACCTGATCATCGACGCGGGTGACGATCGCGCCCGACGGGATGCCCGCCTTGGCGGCCGGACCGTCGGGTGTCACGTCCAGAACCCGGGCGCCGTTGACGTCGTCCTGCGCGCGCACCGAGATCCCGATCTGAGCATAGGTGGCGTGACCGGACTTGGTCAGTTCGTCGGCCACGCGACGGGCCTGATCGACCGGAATCGCGAAGCCCAGACCGATCGATCCGCTCTGCGAACCGGGCATCTCGGAGGCCCCGAGTGTGGCGATCGCGGTGTTGATGCCGATCAGCTTGCCGTTCGTATCGACCAGCGCGCCACCGGAATTACCGGGGTTGATCGCGGCATCGGTCTGGATCGCGGAGATGACCGTGCCCTGTGAGCCGGCCTCACCACTGGTCGACACCGGGCGGCTGAGCGCCGACACGATACCGGTGGTGACGGTTCCGGCCAGGCCCAGCGGCGAGCCGACCGCCACCACGGGCTGGCCGACCATGAGGTTGCGCGAGGTGCCCAGTTCGATCGGCGTCAGGTTGGTCTTGCCGGCCGCCTTGATGACGGCCAGATCCGACACCGGGTCGACACCGACGACCGAGGCATTGGCGGTACTGCCGTCCTGGAAGGCGACCTCCATCTTCGCGTTGGGACCGGCACCGCTGGCGACATGGTTGTTGGTGAGGATCAGCCCGTCCGAGGACAGCACCACACCCGAGCCCTCGCCCTCCGCGCGGGCGCCCGCGACGCGGATCATCACCACGCTGGGGAGGACCTTCTGCGCGACCGCGGGGACGGATCCGGGCGGCGCGCTCGCCGAGGCCGGATCGACCGGAGCGGGCGCGTTCAGGGCATTGTTGACCGGCGCGTTGTTGTTGTCCGAGCGCGTGACGAGGGTGCCGACCGCACCGCCGATACCACCCGCGACGAGCGCCAGCACGACGGCGCCGGCGAGCAGCCCCGCCCGGCCGCGGCGGCGAGGTGTCCCGGCGTGGACACCGGTGGGATCGGCGCCGGGGGGATACGGTTCGCCCGCGCGATGTTCGCCGGTGGCGGCGTAGGGCGTACCGGAGGGGTACGAGCCGGGCTGCTGATAGCCCTGACCCGACGTGTGGCCCGTCGCGGCGTACGGGTTGTACGGCGGCATCGGCGCGGTGTGCGCGCCGGGCTGTTCCTGCGGTCCCCCACTCGGACCGGCCGGTCCCGGCGACTGCGCACCGGCTTCGGCACCTGCCTGCGACGACGGCCCTGCCCACTGCGACGGTTGCCCCCACCCGCGCGACGCGTTTCCGGCATCCCCCTCCGGCGAAGCGGGCTGAGCCCCACTCGACGGCGACGTCGGCTCGGGCCCTCCCGACTGGGGAGTCGAACCGGTCGGCTCGTCGCGCCTGTCCCTCGAATCCTCGGTCATATTTCTCGTTTCTCCTCGAGTCTGTCGCCCAGCCTGGTGACAGCGACTGAGAGCGGACTGAGACCGTGCTTTCAGTTCTCCGTGACTCCCTGCCGTATCCGGCCGCCGCAGCCGGGTTTCCGCGGGACGGTACGCATGCGTGCCAGTTTATGGGGCGGCCCCACGCGCGCCCATCGATTCCGGATCGCCGCTGATCACTCCCGGCGATCGGCGGCGGTCGGCGGTTCGCCGGGAAGGACGATCCGCACCAGCGTGCCACCGCGTTCGGAGGTGTCCACGGTGATCGTGCCGCCGTGCTTGGACACCACCTGCTTCACGATGGCCAGCCCCAGTCCGGATCCAGGCATCGATCGCGACGCCGTGGTGCGGTAGAAGCGTTCGAAGACCAGTTCCCGTTCCTCCGGCGGAATGCCCGGCCCGGCATCGTCGATCGCGATCTCCATGAGTCCCGGCCCGGTTTCGCGCATGGTCAGGACGACCTGCGCCTCCGGCGGACTCCACTTCGCCGCGTTGTCGAGCACGTTGAGGATGGCCCGCTCGAGTCCGGCGTCGTGGCCGTAGACGAACCACGGCCGCAGCTGCGCCGAGAATTCGACGTCCACGCGCCGCCGCCGCACCCGTTCCAGCGCGCGCTCGGCCACTTCACCGAGATCGACCCGCTCGTAGACGGTTTCGGGCGCGTCCTCGCGAGCCAGGTCCACCAGGTCACCGACCAGCGTGGACAACTCCTCGATCTGGGCGATCACATCCGCGCGCAGCCCGGCCATATCCTCCTCGGGAATCGGCGGTGCGTCCGGGCGTGAGGAGGCGATGAGCAGTTCCATATTGGTGCGCAGCGAGGTCAGCGGCGTGCGCAGTTCGTGTCCGGCGTCAGCGACCAGCCGCCGTTGCCGGTCGCGAGATTCGGCGAGCGCCCGCAACATCAGATTGAAACTCTCGGTGAGCCGCGCCAGTTCGTCGTCACCGGTGACCGGAATCGGCGCCAGATCGTCGGTGCGCGCGACGCGTTCGGTGGCCGCGGTCAATCGCGCGATGGGCCGCAGCCCGGTCCGCCCGACCGTCGCACCGGCGGCCCCGGCGACCAGCACGCCACAGCCGCCGATCGTGAACAGCAGCCACGCGAGCCGGTCGAGCACTTCACGGGTGGGTTCCAACGACCGTGAAATAACCAGTGTCGCACCGGATTTCGTGCGCCGGGCGAGTACGCGCTGATTGTTCGCGGTCCGGAGCGAGACGTCGGCCTTACCGTGCGCCACCGCCATCTCGGCCGGGCCGATCGGCGGATCCATCGGTTGCGGCGGGGCATAGGGCACATCGACGTCGGGATAGATCAGCGCGATGCCGATATCGTTGGAGTACAGGCTGCTGAACATGATGATCGCCTGGAAGCCCTGCAGGTCGATGTTGTTCTTGACCATCACCTCCGAGCGGCTGCGCAACTGACTGTCCACATCGGCGTACAGGGCGCGGGCGACCAGTGCGTAGGCGGCGATCGAGGTCACCGCGACGGCGATCGCCACCACCGAGGCGGCCAGCAGGGTCACCCGCCAGCGCAGCGACACCGAGCGGGTCAGCGGCATCGGCGGGCGCATCTCGTGCGGATCGGGGCGCGGCCCCAGCCGAGCCACACGATCGGGGCGGCCGCCGTGCCCAGGATGAGCTCTTGCCACGACGACCCGGCCTACGGAGGAGTCTCGCGCAGCACGTAACCCACCCCGCGCACGGTGTGGATCAATCGCGGCTCCCCCTCGGCCTCGGTTTTGCGGCGCAGATAGCCGATATAGACCTCGAGCGCATTACCGGAGGTCGGAAAGTCGTAGCCCCAGACCTCTTCCAGAATGCGGCTGCGCGTCAGCACCCGGCGCGGATTCGCCATCAGCATTTCCAGCAGCGAGAATTCGGTGCGGGTCAGGCTGATGGCACGCTCCCCGCGCGATACCTCGCGCGTCACCGGATCCAGGGACAGATCCGCGAAACGCATCGCCTCCGAGGAATCGGTGGCCGCGTCGGGGGCGGTGCGGCGCAACAGCGCGCGCAAACGCGCCAGCAATTCCTCGAGCGCGAACGGTTTGGGCAGATAGTCGTCGGCGCCGGCGTCGAGACCGGCCACTCGCTCCGATACCGAATCCCGGGCGGTGAGCACGAGAATCGGCAGATCGTCACCGGTGCTGCGCAGGCGGCGGCATACCTCCAGGCCGTCCAGCCGCGGCATCATCACATCGAGCACCAATGCGTCGGGCCGGGACGCGCTGACCTTCTCCAAGGCGTCGACGCCGTCGACCGCCAGCTCGACGGAATATCCATTGAAGGTGAGCGACCGGCGCAGCGACTCGCGCACCGCGCGATCATCGTCGACTACCAGAATGCGCATGGCCTCCAGTTTGACCGGATCGACTGAGAGCCGACTGAGAACCGACCATTCGACACGCCGCGCATCCACAACAGGTGACCTGCGGAATCATCGAAAATAGTTCCGAGAAGTATCTGTTGCACACGAAAGTTGTTGCGCCGAGCCGTTTTAGACCGTTGTCGCCGGACCCCTCCAAATTGCCGCGAACGTGTTCTCGCGGTATGTTGCCTGCGGTAAAAGTAAACCTCTAGTTGGTTCTCAACCCGTTGGACCCGAACGGCCAGACGCGGGCGGCGGCCGGAACCCGGGGCACGTGCGCGAGCGGAGGCGACGGAAGCGGGATGGGCACTGCACCGCGGCCATGGCAGAGGAGTCTGTCCAATCTGTCCGTGACTAGCAAGGTCGGCATCGTGCTACTGCTGCCGGTCGTGCTGGCATCGGCATTCGCCGTTCTTCGAATCAAGGACGAACTCGGCACCATCTCACAGCTGAACACGGCCAGTGAGCAGGCGCGGATCATTCGGCCGACCCTCGACTTCGGTTCGGCGGCCAACAATCTCGCCGTGACCCTCGGCAACGGCGAACACGTTCCGCAGTCGGCGCTGGACCAGGCCGCGGCCCGGTTCGACCAGGCCGCGGCGGATCTGCAGACAGCGCTGCAGAATTCGGCGACCGACAAGCGGGTCGCCACCGAACTCACCGAGGCGCTGGCGGCCGGGCGCACGTTGCGCAACAGCCTGCACGGCGGCGCGCCGCAGGAGGTCGTCAAACAGGCGAGCGAGGTGAACGGCCACGTCAGCAACGCCGTCTCGTCCCTGGCGACGCCGAAGGAGACGACCCTCGAGCGCTATTACGTGCAGATGGGTGTCATCGCCATCGCCCGCCAGATGTTCACGCAGCAGCAGCTGGCCCTCGAGAGCGGTGAGATCGGCAACAACCCGGCCGTGCTGGCCCAGGTCCTGACCGCCACCGGCGCCGAACTCACCATGATCAACCAGTACGCGGTCGTGCAGCCGGAATCGGCGCTGAAGCCGGATGTGCTGCTGGGCGCGCTGCAGACGCGTATCGCGGCGATGAGTCAGAACGCGGTCGAGCCGATCAACGTGCCCGGTGTCGTGCAGTCGATGCAGACCAGTACCGACACCTACAACGAGGCCACCAACCATCTGGTCGACCTGATCGACTCCGGACTGTCGGACCGCTCGGTCGACGCGCGCGGCACGGTCCTGCGCGATGTGGCGCTGGTGGTCGTGACCCTGCTGGCCGGTCTGGCCCTGGCGCTGGCGGTCGCCCGCTCGCTGGTCGTCCCGATTCGCCGCCTGCGCCGCGACTCGCTGCAGGTCGCGCACACCGACCTGCCCGCCGAGCTCGCGGTCGTGCGCGGTGGCGGCGCGACTCCGGAGATCGTCCCGGTCGACGTGCAGACCACCGAGGAAATCGGTCAGCTGGCCCGAGCGGTCGACGACATGCACCGCCAGGCGCTGTTCCTAGCCGCCGAACAGGCCCGCCTGCGCCTGCAGATCAGCAATATGTTCGAAACACTCTCGCGGCGTAGCCAATCGCTGGTCGAACAGCAGCTGTCGCTGATCGAGGATCTGGAACGCGACGAGGACGACTCCGATCGGCTGCAGAGCCTGTTCCGCCTCGACCACCTCGCCACCCGCATGCGCCGAAACGGCGACAACCTGCTGGTGCTCGCCGGTACCGCGTTGCGCCGCGGCCATCTGCCGCCGGTACCGCTGTCGGACATGCTGTGGAGTGCGGTCTCCCAGGTCGAGGACTATCAGCGCGTCGAAATCGGTTCGGTGCCCGACGGTATCGTCGCCGGTGAGCCCGCCGTCGACATCGAACATCTGCTGGCCGAGCTGATCGACAACTCGCTGCGCTACTCGCCGCCGAACACGCCGGTGGCGGTCTCGGTGTCGCGCGCGGTGGACGGCGGATATCTGATCGAGATCACCGACCGCGGCCTCGGCATGTCCGCCGAGGATATGCGCGCGATCAACGAACGCCTGGCCTCCGGTGGTGAGGTCACCATCGAAACCGCGCGCCGCATGGGTCTTTTCGTGGTCGGCCGGCTGGCGGCACGGCACACCATCACGGTCAGCCTGCGCCGCACCTCCACGATGGCGCAGCAGCCGGGCATCACGGCCAGCGTGCATCTACCGGGTGCGCTGGTCTCGCCCGCGGAGGCCGTGGTCCCGCCGGCCATCTCGACCTTCACCACGCCGATCGCGGACTTCCCCTCCCCGGTCACCGAGTTCCCCGCTCCGGGCCGCACTCTCACCGCGGTGCCGAATCCGCCGGAGCGGTTCGGGGACAGCTCGGAGCCGGCCCGATTCACCAGCGCCGGACTGCCGCAGCGACGCCCGGCCGGCCAGTCGGACTCCGAACCCGCGGCCCCGGTCACCCGGCTCACCCCGCTGCCCGACGTCGCGGAGACCGACAACCGGGCGGCGGAACCCGTGGACGACGGCGTACTGCGCGGTGCCGAGACCGGACGTGAGGACGTTTTCCACGACGACCACGCCGAGGAGACTCCGCGCGACGAGCGCGCCGAGGCCGAGGAGCCCGAAACCGCGGGCCGCGGCGAAAGTTTCGCGCCGGTCTCCGATCCGTGGAACCCGGTGACCGACCGCGACCTGGAACAGATCGCGCCGCCCCGGCGTCCCGCCCCGGCCGATCCGCGGCCGCAACCCCAGCCGCAGCCCATCGATATCTGGGCCGAAACGGCGATCATGGCCCCGGCGCAGCGCGCTCCGGACCGCGAACCGGCGCCGCTGTCCCGCCACGGCGCGACCCTCGCGCCACCCCGGCCCGACGCCTACCAGCACGATGCCCACCAGCAGGATGCTCAGGCGCCGGCCAAACCGGAATCCCCCACGCCGATCTATCAGCGCATGGTGTCGGAATGGCTGGTCGAACCGTCCTCGAACGCGCCGACCGGCGCCTGGTCGTCTCCCGCCGACGAGGGCTGGGCGGCGGCAGCGGACGCCAGCAGCCCGACCGCGACCACCCGTACCTCGGGTGGCCTGCCCATCCGCCGTCCCGGTGCGCAGCTGGTGCCCGGCGGACTGACGCAGGAGGATGTCGTCGAGGCTCGGGATCCGGAGGAAATCCGCAACAACTTGTCCAGGCATCTGAGCGGCGTCCGCAGCGGCCGCGTCAGCGTCCGAGACAACACGGCCCAGTACGACCCGGCCGATACGGCCGGCTACGACCCGGCCGGGCGGAACAACGCTCAGCAGAACGACGGAGGCTTTGCATGACCGACACTGCGCAGAACACCACAGACGAGAATTTGAACTGGCTCGTCACCCGCTTCACCAGAGAAGTGCCTGGAGTCTCGCACGCGGTGCTCGTGTCGGCCGACGGCCTGCTCCAGGCGACCAGCCCGCATCTCCCGTCCGATCGCGCCGAACAGCTCTCCGCGGTGACCGCCGGTCTGGCGAGTCTGTCGGCGGGGGCGGCGCAATTGTTCAACGGCGGCAAGGTGATGCAGTCGATCGTCGACATGCAGCGCGGCTACCTGCTGGTGATGAGCGTCGGCAACGGCTCGCACCTGGCGGTACTGGCCAACAAGCAGCACGACATCGGCCGCATCGGTTACGAGATGGCCTTGCTCGTCGATCGAGTCGGATCGGTCGTGCAAGCCACGGCCCGTTCGGCGGTCTGACGATTGCGATGTCCAGCTCGTTCGGAGCCGGGTCCGGCCGGCCAACCACACGCGTCCGTCCTTATGCGCTGACCGCTGGGCGCACCGAGCCCGCGGTCGAACTGCCCCTCGAGGCGGTCGTGGAAACACTGCCCTACGCCAATCAATTCGATTGGCCCGCAGGCGATATTCGAACAGATATTCTGCGTCTGGGCGCGGGTCGGCTCTCGGTCGCCGAAATCGCCGCCCATCTACAACGTCCCCTGGGCATGATCCGGGTGGTGATCGGCGACCTCGTGGTGGCCGGAACCCTCCGGGTGCACACCACGCTCAGCGAGGACGCCAGTTTCGACGAGCGGCGATCCCTGATGGAGAGGACCCTGCGTGGACTCCGTGCCCTTTGACACCGCGGCACCGCCCCAGAATGCCGCGGCGCCCTCGACTGCCGAGCGTTATCCGCCGCTACCGCAGACGAATTCTTCGCAGATCGCTCAGCCCGGAGCCAATTCCCCCGGCTCACACCCACAACCGCCGCTTCCATACCAGAATCCCCCCATGCACTTTCAGAACTCGACGGCTCCGACGCCGCCCCACCCGGAGCTCGACAGCCGCACCGCCTCGACCAAGATCGTGGTCGCGGGCGGGTTCGGCGCCGGGAAGACCACCTTCGTCGGTGCGGTCTCGGAGATCGTGCCGCTGCGCACCGAGGCCATGGTGACCGGCGTATCCGACGGTATCGACGACCTGTCCGCCACCCCGGGCAAGGAAACCACCACGGTGGCCATGGATTTCGGCCGCATCATCCTGCCCGGCAATCTGACGCTGTATCTGTTCGGCACGCCCGGACAGCGCCGATTCTGGTTCATGTGGGACGACCTGATCCGCGGTGCGATCGGCGCCGTCGTGCTGGTCGACACGCGCCGGATCGAGGACAGCTTCGCCGCGGTCGACTTCTTCGAGGCGCGCGGGCTCCCGTTCCTGGTGGCCGTCAACAGGTTTCCGAGCGCGCCGCGTTTCCCGGTCGCCGAACTGCGGGAGGCGCTGTCGATCCGCGAGGGTGTGCCGGTGGTCGACATCGACGCCCGGGACGCCGGGGAGGTGCGGCGGGCGCTCGCCGCGGTCACCGAATACGCGATTCAGCGATTGACCGCCACCCACGCGACGGTGGGACAGAGCTGAGCGGTGCGAGCGGAGGGGAAGCGATGAACTACTTCACCATGGGGTACTGGGTGCTGGGCCTGGCACTCGGGGTTTCCGCGGCCGGCGCGGTCGTAGGACTGGCGTGTGTTCGCCAGTCGACGCTCTCGGTCACCGCGCGGTTCCGGATGGTGTGGCTCACCGCGGCGGCAGTATCCATCGGCGGCGTCGGCACCTGGCTGGCGGTCTACGTCACCATGCTCGGCATCGGGGTGTCGACCGGTGAGATCCGTTACGACATCGCCCGGATGGTCGTCGCGACGGTCGTCGCGGTGGCGGGGGTCCTGGCGGGACTGGTGATCACGGGCAAGGTGAGCACGATCGTGCGAGTGGTCACCGGCGGCGTGGTGATGGGCCTCGGCATCGGGATCATGCATCTGCTCGCCATGGGCGCGATCCGAGTGCAGGGATCGGTCGATGTGAACATCTGGATGTCGCTGGCGGCGGGAGCGCTGGGCATCGCGGCCTCGATCGGTTTGCTCTGGGCCACCACGCGTTTCGGCACGATGCTGCCCCTGGCCGGTGCGGCCGTGCTGTACGCGGTGGCGGTCACCGCTGTGCACTACCTCGGTCAGGCCGGGGTGCACGTCCATCTCGACAACGCGGTCGGCCAGCCCGACGGCGACGATCTGTTCACCCTCTTCGTCCCGGTCTTCGTGGTGGGCACGCTGTCGCTCGCGGTACCGATCACCGCGGTCCTGGTCGCACCCGACCGCACCGGCACCACCCGCTCGCGGCAGCTGGCTCAGGCGGCGAATTCCACTGCCGGGCAGACCGCGTCGCCGGCCGCCAAGGCGCGGCCCGCGGGACGGGCGCCGCAACCGGTGGGCTGAACCCCTTGGCGCCGGCCGGACGGGGCCGAGCCGCACACAGACGAGAATCGGGGCGGGCCGTACGGCCCGCCCCGATTGCGTTGCGCTGTGGCGAGATTACGATTCGGCGGGCGCGTTGATCCGGTTGAAGTACTCGATCGCGACCAGCACGCCGGAGATACCGCCGACGCCGACCAGACCGGCCGCGGCACCCAGCGGGGCGCCCAGGGCGGCACCGGTCAGGCAGCCGCCGATCCAGCCCGGAACGACCAGGAACGGGGTGCCGAGGGCAGCGCCGAGCACGCAGCCGCCGGCCAGGCCGATCGCGGTGCCGACGAGGGTGCCGATGCTGGTGGCGATACCGAGCTCGTTGATCGCGCTCTGGTTGGCCGCATCGAGATCCGAACGGCTGGCCACGTCGTGCAGCATCTGCGCCGGGTGGGCGGCAGCGCGGTCGGTGCTCGGGACCAGCGTGGCCTGATTGCCGTCGATCTGCGCGGCGATCGGGTACTCCAGACCGTCGTGCTGATAGCTCAGCGGAAATCCGGCTACTACCTTGCCCTGGTTGTCGCGAACCTGGAACTCGTTGCCTTCGGTCGTCAGCGATCCGGCGTCGGTCTTCACCACGACGGATTTGTCGACAACGTTTGCCGTGTAATGAATATCGGGGTTGGCGGCCGGAGCGGGAGCTGCGAATGCGGTGCCTGTGGAGATCCCAAGAGCAGCGATGACCAGAGCCGATGTTGCGGCGAACTTCCTGAGCTTCATTCCCTCATACACTTTCTTCAGCAGTTTGCGGCGCCGATACCCCGGCGCCTGAGCTCGAAATCGAAACCCTTAGACAGGCTGTCTTGACCCCATTACGAACACGTAACAAAGGCCGTTAATAAGGCGCCAAGAAGATGCCAGGAATGTTAAGAAGCTGAAAATTCGGACATTTTCGGGCCGGTGAGCACGACTCGGCAAATGTGCAGCCGACCGCGAACCGGCCTCTTCCACTCCCGCATCGCGGCGGCGTCCGCACCCCTCACGGCCACGCCGGAACCCGTCGCCCCACGGTATGGGCGCCCCGGTCTCGATGCACGGGAGGGGCTCCGCGAATTACAGTGTGGAGCAGGCATTTCGGCCCGCCGCGGGAGCGATGAGAGAGGTACCGGATGTGACTCCGGAGCAGGAAGCGATGTTGCGCGATGTACAGGTTCAGCTGCGTGGCCCCGGTTTGGCGGGCTGGCCCCAGCTGGGCGACGACGATGGCACGGACGGCAGCGCCATTTCGGAGCGGACGGTCGTCGAGGCGCTGGGAGCCGCGCTGCGGCAAATCGGCGAGCTGCGCACCGAGATCGCCGACCTGGAGACGACGGTGCTGGAACTGACCGGACAGACACCGCCGCCGGCCGAATTGCCGTGGCCGCTGTCGCTGGTGGCCGCCCTGCTGGAGAATCCGGCGGCGGTGATCGGCGAGCAGATCGCACGCTGGGAGTCACTGCTCGACGCGCTGCGACCGAAGCCGGACGAGGCGCCGCAGCCGGGGCAACGAGCCCTGGAAGCGCCGCCCTCTTCCGAACGACAGGGGTGAAAGGCCCCGAAAGTGGCGATGAGCGGGTTCTCCTGTCACCAGGAGAACCCGCCCTCAGCGACGAGGGTACCGGCATCGGCCTCGGAAAGCAGCGTTTCCACCGGACTTTTTCCGTGCCAAAAACCAACCAGCAGTTGCCGATTCACGTTCCAGCTACCACATCGCAAGCACAGTGGCGGCGATATCCCAGCTGACTCCGGTTTGTTCGATAACCAAATGATCGCTCGATTCAGGCAAACGACACAAACCATCGACTGATCGGAACGTGTGTCCTACAGCCGGTTCGGGTCGACCAGCCCACGCCGGACAGCGGCGACCAATCGGCGCGGAACCTTGTGGACGACGCCCCCGACACTCACCGGCACCAGGTCGGGAGGAGTCGCCTTCCAGTTCGAACGCCGGCTGTGGGTATTGGCGCGCGACAGGCGTCGCTTCGGGACCGCCATATCAGTTCTCCCCGCGCACCGAGCCGGGACGCGGTGTACGCCTGCCGTATTTGCGTTCGAATTTCTCCACCCGGCCCTGGGTGTCGAGGACGCGGTGCGCGCCGGTCCAGAACGGGTGGGAATCCGCGGTGACATCGACGGTGATCAGCGGATAGCTGTTGCCGTCGGACCATTCGACGGTGCGGATGCTCGTCGCCGTCGAACGAGTGAGGAAGCGTGTGCCGGTGCTCACATCCTCGAAGACCACCGGGTGGTACTCCGGGTGAATCCCTGATTTCATCGTCCTACCTTTCATTCGGTCGGGAATCGACACCGCGGCCGCCCGAGTTGTCGGATTGTGTTGTCTCGCAAGGGTCCTCGTGGAATTCGCCGAACGGATCGGCCCAGTGCGCGACCAGATCCGGCGCATTGCGCAGCAGGATCATCTCGGCCTCGTCGAGCAGCGCCCAGTGCAGCGCGGTACGGATCTCGTCCGCATCGGCGCCGCAGGTGAGGATCACCAGCGAGATGTCGCGGTCCCCGAAATCCTCGTCCCAGCGCAGTGCCGCCAGCGCGCGCCGATCAGGGTCGGCGCACGCCAGTTCCGCGGGACTCATCGCCGCGAGCCACCGTCCCGCGTCGCCGACTCGCAATCCGCCACCGGCGGATTCCAGCCACACCACACGCTCGGGCTGAGTCGCCAGCCATATCCGCCCGCGCGCGGTGATCACACCCTCGAAGAGCACATCCAGCGCTTCGTGCAGGCGGGTCGGATGAAATGGGCGAGCGGCGGCGAATTCGATCAGCGCCACACCGTGTTCCGCCACCAGCGGCGGCCGGCCACGCAACAGCGGCGCGTGCGCGTCGAAGACGCGGCCGCGCCGGGAATCGGCGGGAATGCGGTCGAGCAGCATCTCGATGCGCGCCGCGGCGATGTCGCGCCCGTCACCGGCCCAGATCGACGGAGCCCGGGGCACCAGCCGATCCACGACCGCCCGCACCACGTCTCGCTCCGCGTCGCTCACCTGATCGGCCGCGAAAACCACCAGCGCATCGGCGAATTCGACCTGTCCGACGGCGAGCTGCGCCACGGTCCGATCGTCGTCACCAGGCCCTCCCGCCCGTTCGTCGACGGTCTCGTCACTCAGCGCGTCCGCCGGCCAGCTGCGCGCATCGAGGCCCGTGACCACCGCCTCGATCCGCACATCGCGACCGGCAGGACCGTCCACGCGGCCCACCAGGTCGACCACGGGCACGGAATCGATCGCGTGACACACGGCTTCCGCCTCGAAGGCCGGGTCGAGCGCGATCACGATGCGGCGCACCGAATCCCGGGCCGCCAACCGGCACAGCAGCGGCAGCAGATCGGCGCGCAGGGTGCAGGAGACGCAGCCGTGCGCGAGTTCGTGCACGCTCGCGGTCTCCCGGCCGTCGAGGCGCACCCGGCGACGCACCACACCTTCCCGCAGCGAACTCAGATCGTGTCGCACGACGACCGTGCCGGGCGCCGCGCCCAGCAGTCGCGCGATGTGGTCCATGCCGTCCGCGACCGGCCCCTGAAAGCCCGCCAGCAGCACGACGGGCGTGCGGCGGTCGGGATGTGACAGCACCGGAACCCCTTTCGATAACGATTTTCATTTGCTACAGCCTCACGGTACAGTCTGCGGCGACCGTTGTCGAAAATCATTTTCAGAAAGGAGCCCCATGTCGGCCCACTGCCAGGTCACCGGCCGCAAGCCGGGCTTCGGTAAGTCCGTTTCGCACTCCCACGTTCGGACCAACCGGCGCTGGGATCCGAACATCCAGCGCAAGACCTACTTCCTGCCCAGCGAGGGCCGCCGCATCACGTTGCGGGTCTCGGCCAAGGGCATCAAGACCATCGACCGCGACGGGATCGAAGCGGTCGTGGCCCGGATCCGGGGTCACGGCGGGAGCGACGGGACCGGTGGCGGCAGCCCGCGTAACCACGGAGGGACCCGCGGACGCCGACGCAAGCACAGCGAGAAGGTCTGATGGCGCGCAGCAACGAGATCCGTCCCCTCGTGAAACTGCGGTCGACGGCCGGTACCGGCTACACCTACGTCACCCGCAAGAACCGCCGCAACGACCCCGACCGTATGGTGCTGCGCAAATACGATCCGCTGCTGCGCCGGCACGTCGAATTCCGCGAGGAGCGGTGATGGCGAAGAAATCCAAGATCGCGCGCAACGAGCAACGCCGCGACATCGTGGCCCGCTACGCCGAACGCCGCGCCGAGCTCAAGGAGCTGATCCGCGATCCGGCCACCGACGACGATCGCCGGGCCGCAGCGCAGCTCGCGCTGCAGCGGCTGCCGCGCGACGCCAGTCCGGTACGATTGCGCAATCGGGACGCCACCGATGGCCGCCCCCGCGGTCATCTCCGCAAGTTCGGACTATCCCGGGTACGTGTGCGCGAGCTGGCCCACCGGGGGGAGCTGCCCGGTGTACACAAATCGAGTTGGTAGACCATCGCAGATCTCGTCGGATGGAACCGGCAGGAGCGGTCGGGGCGCCCGCGCGACAGCGTAGGACCAGAGCTCACGCCGAGAAAGGATGGCCCACATGGCAGTCAAGCGAGCACCGTCGAAGCGGATCCGCGCCGAACAGGCCCGGCGGCCCAAGAAGAACCCGCTGATCGCGGCCGGCGTCGAAACCGTCGACTACAAGGATGTGAACCTGCTGCGCACATTCATCTCCGACCGCGGCAAGATCCGCAGCCGCCGCGTCACCGGCCTCACCCCGCAGCAGCAGCGGCAGGTGGCGGTCGCGGTGAAGAACGCGCGCGAGATGGCACTGCTGCCGTTCACCAGCAGGTAGCGAACGGACAAACGAGCGCCCCCGATGCCGCGGCATCGGGGGCGCTCGGCAGTTTCCCGGTCAGGGAATGGTCAGCAGCTGACCCTCGTTGATGACATCCGGATTCTCGATGCCGCTCGCCCCGGCGATCTCCAGGTAGCGGTTGCCGTCGCCGTAGAACCGTTCCGCGATGGCCCACAGCGTGTCACCGGACTCCACGGTGTAGGTGCGGGGTTCCGGCGCCGCCGGCGGCGGAGGCACCTGCTCGGCAGCGGGAGCGGCGACCGGCTCCTCGACCACGATCGGGCTGTCGGTGTTGGTGCCCGACGCCCACAGCGAGGCGCCGTCCCGGCCGTACAGGACGAGGTTGCGGTCCGATTGCAGGACCAGGTGATCGGCGGCCTGCCCGTTGGTGTCGGTGGCCCAGACGGGCCCGCTGCCGGAGTACAGCACGAAGTTGCCGTCCTCCTGCAGGACGGCGCGCTCGACGCCCCGCTCATGGGTCATGGTCGCCCACACCACGGTGCCGTCGGGCTCGGAAAGCACCAAGTTGCCGTCATTTTGGAGAGTCAGCGTGTACGCGCCACCCTGAATGGCCTGACCCAGGCCGAGTTCCTCGCCTACCTGCAACGTGTCGCCCACGCGGTGGATCCTTTCGAGAAGAGGTCGTGTCGATCGGTGATTCGATGGCGCAGAACCGCATTCGCTCATCGTTTGCGAACACTACTTGGCACGCCCCGGATTTCGCAGCAGTTACGCGCCGACGTTCGCAGAATGTTCACTGGGACGTGGCTCACAGCCACCTCGCGCCCGCCGATAGGGTGACTCCATGGACTCCATCCCCGGACGACGCCGCATCGCAGCGGCGGCATTCGC
Organism: Nocardia elegans NBRC 108235; assembly: GCF_001612845.1. GTDB lineage: Bacteria > Actinomycetota > Actinomycetes > Mycobacteriales > Mycobacteriaceae > Nocardia > Nocardia nova. The sequence continues at coordinate 274,196 of NZ_BDBF01000002.1, forward strand.
GCTCCTCGCACTACCGGCCCTCCTGGTCACCGCCTGCGGGAACTCCGACAACGGTGGGGCACAAGCGAATACGACGACAGCCGCGGTGAGCACCCCCACCGAGCAGAATCCGCCGCAACCCGGCCGGATGTTCACCGCCAACTCCACGATCACCAATCCGCACCCGCTGCCGTTCGACAGTTGGAGCCGCGTGGCACCGGACCGGATCGCGGTGAATTTCCAGATCGGCTCACCGGAGTGTTACGGCGTGGACGCGACCACCACCGAAACCGACAGCACCGTCACCGTCGCCCTGAAGGCCGGCACGCTGCCCGAGGCGGCCGGGCGCATGTGCACGATGATCGCCGTCTTCGGCACCCTGGAGATTCCGCTGAAGAAGCCGCTGGGCGACCGGAAAGTGTTGAGCGCGAACTGATTCGCCCGGATCAGCGAACGGCCCCGTCGAACGACGTCGCCGCCCGCCGGAGACTCCGGCGGGCGGCGACGTTCGTGTTCACCGATCAGTGCGCGAAGTGGCGCGCCCCGGTGAGGTACATCGTGACTCCGGCCTCCCGGCAGGCATCGATGGTCAGCTGATCGCGCACCGAACCACCCGGCTGCACAATGGCTTTCACGCCCGCGGCGATCAGCTGCTGCGGACCGTCGGGGAACGGGAAGTAGGCGTCGGAGGCCGCCACCGACCCCTTGGCGCGGTCACCGGCGCGCAGCACCGCCAGATGGACGGCGTCGACCCGGTTGACCTGCCCCATGCCGACCCCGACCGAGGCGCCGTCGTGGGCCAGCAGAATCGCATTCGATTTCACGGCCCGGCATGCGCGCCAGGCGAATTCGAGGTCGGCGAGAGTTTCGGCATCGGCCGCTTCGCCGGTGGCGAGCGTCCAGTTGGCGGGGTCGTCACCGTCCGCGTCGACGATATCGGTCTGCTGCAGCAGCGCGCCGCCGCTGATCGGCCGCAGTTCGACGCCACCGCGCCGGGGTTCGTCGGCGATCAGGATGCGCACGTTCTTCTTGCGCTGCAGCACCTCCACCGCGCCGTCGGCGTAGCCCGGAGCCACGATGACCTCGGTGAAGATCTCGGCCACCTGTTCGGCCATCTCGACGGTGACCTGGCGGTTGGCCGCGATCACGCCGCCGAACGCACTCACCGGATCGCAGGCGTGCGCCTTGCGGTGCGCCTCGGCGATATCGGCACCGACCGCGATGCCGCACGGATTGGCGTGCTTCACGATGGCCACCGCGGGTTCGGCGTGGTCCCAGGCGGCCCGCCAGGCGGCATCGGCATCGGTGTAGTTGTTGTACGACATCTCCTTGCCGTGCACCTGCTTCGCCTGCGCCAGCCCGGCCGGGCCGGAGTCGTTGCGATACAGCGCCGCCGCCTGATGCGGATTCTCGCCGTAGCGCAGCACCGCGTCGCGGGTCCACACACCACCCATCCAGGACGGGAACCGGCTGTCCGCGTCGGAGTCCGCGGAATCGCCGGCGGTCAGCACGTTGGTCATCCAGCTCGCGACCGCGACGTCGTAACTCGCGGTGTGCTGGAAAGCCTTGGCCGCCAGCGTGGTTCGCTCGGCAAGGGTGAAGCCGCCACCGCGCACCGCCGTCAGCACGTCGTCGTAGTCACCGGTGTCGACCACGACCGCGACCGAGGGGTGGTTCTTCGCGGCCGCGCGCACCATCGACGGGCCGCCGATATCGATCTGCTCGACGCATTCGTCGGGTGTGGCGCCACTGGCGACGGTCCGGGTGAACGGATACAGGTTCACCACCACCAGCTGGAATGCCTCGACGTCCAGCTCCACCAGCTGATCGAGGTGTTCCTGCTTGCGGGTGTCGGCGAGGATGCCGGCGTGCACGCGGGGATGCAGCGTCTTCACCCGGCCGTCGAGGGTTTCGGGGAAACCGGTGAGGTCTTCGACCTTGGTCACCGGAATTCCGGCGTCGGCGATGCGGGCGGCGGTCGAACCGGTCGACACCAGCTCGACACCGGCCTCGTTCAGTCCGGTGGCCAGCTCGATGAGCCCGGTTTTGTCATAGACGCTCACCAACGCCCTGCGGATCGCCCTGCGTGCACTAACCGGGGCCTCACTCATCTGGAATTACTGCCTTTCGTCCGTCGCAGACAATGCCTCGCGTGGCGACGGCGGCGACGGTCTCCGCCAGCAGCCGACGCTCCACAACTTTGATGCGCTCGTGCAGACTCGCCTCGTCGTCGCCGGGCAGCACCGCGACCGGCTCCTGAGCGAGGATCGGTCCGGTGTCGACGCCCGCGTCGACCAGATGCACGGTCGAACCCGTCACCCGCACTCCGTATGCCAACGCGTCGCGCACCCCGTGCGCGCCCGGGAAGGCCGGCAGCAGCGCGGGATGGGTGTTGATGATCCGGCCCTCGAATCGCTCGAGGAATTTCGGACCGAACAGGCGCATGAATCCCGCCGACACCACCAGGTCGGGGGCGTAGGCGGCGACCGCGTCGGTGAGCGCGATATCCCAGGCGGACCGATCGGGATGGTCGGCGGGGGCGACGCGGAAATCCGGGATGCCGGCCCGCACCGCATGGTCGGTCGCCGCGCAGATCCGGTCCACGCCCACGGCGGCGATGCGCGCCGGATAGTCCGGGCGCTCGGTGGCCGCGATCAGCGATTGCAGCAGCGATCCCGTGCCCGAGGCGAGTACGACGAGGGTCGCAGGCGCGGTCGGAGGGACCAGCTGGGCGGGCGGGGTGGTCAGCGCTCTACTCCCTGTGCGTCGGGGCTGCCGGAGGGCGGCGAACCCGAGGTCCGCCGGGTTAGAGCCTAACGACCGCCCCTGCCGGGACTCTCCGGCAGGTCACCCTCTACCACTTCGGCGTCGACGATGTCGGAGTTTCCGGCGTCGAATTCGTCGTCCGGATCGGCGTGCGCGGGCGCGAGGTCGTCGTCGAGCAGTTCGCCGTCGACCTCCACCACCTCGACAGAGCCGGTGCGGCGGTAAGCCGGTCGTGGATAGTCGTCCTCGACGGCGGCATTGTCGACATCGTCCTCGAATTCGTATTCGACATAGCGCGGGTCGTCGTACAGCTGGTCGATGTAGCCCGGTTCGGCGCGGTCGTCGTAGTCGTCGTCGCGGTCGAAATCCGGGTCGTAGCCGTGATCCCGGTGCTCGTGGTCGTACCCGTCCCTGTCGTACCCATCCCTGTCGTACTCGTCCCGGTCGTTCTCGTCACTGTCGTACTCGTCGCGCGAGTAGTCGGTGGGCAGGTACCGGCCGCGGTGGCCGGAACGCCCGCCGAACCCCGGCTCGACCACCGCGGGCGGAATTCCGAGAAACCTTCTCCCACACAGCAATCCGAGATATCCGGCCACGGTCAGCCAGGCGAAGGTCAATCCCGCGGTGACCAGCACGCCGGGGCCGATCTCCCCGAACGACCCGACCGCGCCGCCCGCCGGCAGTCCCAGCAGCACCATGGCGAGCGCCGCGAGCGCCGCCGAGAACACCGTCGCCCACGGACTGCGCATCTCGTCGGCGGAGTCGCGCGCGCAGTCCAGCCCGCCACGCACCCCGACCGCCGCCGGAACCAGCAGCAACACCGGCCACCAGCCGGCCGCGGGCCCGCTCGGCACCGCCGCGAGTACCGGCAGCGCGGGCACCGGCGCCCCGGCGACCGAGAAGACGCTCAGCGCCCCGGCGCCGATGTGCACGTCCGCACCGATCAGCACGCTGGTCGCCGCGATCACGACGTTCGGCAGATAGGCCAGCGACAGCACGGTCAAACCGACGACACCCGCGAAATTCCCTGCGGCCGCATAGGTATCACCGATCACCGACCAGTGCAGCACGAACGACACCAGCGTGAGGATCGCCCCGCCGAGCAGCAGCCGCCACAGCGCCCGCGCCGCCGCCCGCGCCCCGGCGAAAACCCAGTCCGGCAGATAAGAGGCGATCCGGTCGCGCAGCGCGTTGGGCCGGGTCGCGATCCCGGTGGCCGCCGCGAGCAGATGTAAACCCCCCACACAGCAGAAGGCGGTGAGCGTATCGGGCGACTGCAGGGGCACGGCCGTGGCGGCGTCCTCGGCCACGGCCAGGCAGACGGCGGTGACCAGCAGCGGGCCCGCGAGCGCGGCGCCGACGATCCAGCCCAGATCGGCCCGCGAGGAGCGCGGCGAGACGGCATGCGCGCAGTCGCGCATGGTCAGCCACAACACCACCGCGGTCGGCAGCAGCGGCAGCAGGCCGAGCGAGGTCTTGCCGACCACGACCGGCACCTGGTGCACGGCCAGCCATCCGGCCGCGATCGCGCCGGACGCGCCGGTCATACCGCTGCCCGCAGCCATCAGCGTGACCAGCACGATCGCCACGATGGCGACCACGGTGAAACTCGACGCGCGAGCCGCGATGATGAGCAGCACCTTGGCCCGCTCGGGACTCAGTGAGAGGAATACCGGATCCTCGGGTCCGTCCGCGCCCGGGCCGCGACCGCTCCGCTGCTGCGGCGCAACGCCATGCGAGTGAGCCTGCGCCGGTCTCGCGCCGGCCCGCTGTTCGCGAAGGTCGGCCCATCGGACCAGTGCGGACTTCATAGAACTACCTCGCGGGATCCTGGTTGACTCGTCCGGTTGACTCGCCGAAGCACGACACGACCACCGACATGTCAGGGTGTCAGCTGGAAACGGATCGGCGAGTCAGGCGCGCCGTGAAGAGCGCCTGACTCGCCGATCGTCGCGTCGGAGCGGATCTACTTCTGGTCGTCCTCGGGACGGAAGGCCTTGGTGGCGTCGGCGGCCGGGTTGCCGGTCTGCTCGCCACCGAACGGCTGGGCGCCGGGCTGACCGGTCTGCCCCGCCTGGCCCTGCTGGCCCTGCTGACCGAAGTTCAGCGAACCGTACTGCTGGCCGGGCTGGCCGGGCTGCTGGCCCGCGGCGCCGAAGTGCTGGGTCGCGGCCTCGTCACCACCGGTCTGCGGGCGCTGACCGTAGGGCGACTGGGCACCCTGCTGGCCGTAACCCTGCTGCCCCGGCTGACCGTAGGGCTGCTGGCCGGGCTGGCCGTACGGCGAGGGCTGCTGGCCGTACTGCCCCTGGGCGTACTGCTGGCCGTACTGCCCGTAGCCGGCCTGCTGCTGACCTGCCTGCTGCTGGGCCTGACTCTGCGCCTGGCCGTACTGCTGGCCGTACTGGCCGTAAGCGGCCTGCTGGCCGGCCTGGGCCTGACCGTAGGACTGCTGCTGGGCCGGCTGGCTCTGGCCGTAGGAGGACTGCTGGCCGTAGGCACTCGATCCGCCGGCGCCGGGAGCGGCGGTCGCGGGCTTGGCCTCGGGCGCGGAGAGGATTCCGGTCTCGAACAGCAGCGCGACCACGGCGGCGGCGAGCTGCACGAGCGCCAGAAAGACCAGGACCCATGCGGTGCCCGCGGTCTTGTACAGCGTCGGCGTCACGAACGCCTGGAACAGGACGCCGAGGAAGCCGGCCGCCGAAGCCGCCGCGACCACCCCGTTCTTGGCTTCCTGCTTGGGCAGCAGGGCGATACCGGCCACGAGACCCGCGAACAGCAGCAACAACAGCGGGGCCGTGCCGCCCTCCTGGAACAGGCTCATGCCCTTGTCGGGCTCCTTGGAGCTGTTCATCGCGCCCTCGTCGAAGGTCGAGAAATCGAGGAAGCCCAGGAAGAAGTTGATTACGCCCAGCGCGGCGATTCCGACGGTCAGGTAGAACGTCAGACCCTTGCCGCTCAACGCCGAAAGCCCCGAGCCGCCGCCGGTACTACCTGTCGGCTGCTGGCCGAAGCTCGGGGCGGACGAGGGTGTGGGCCCGGGCGTCTGATTGGGCGCGTTGTACCCGGATCCCCCGGTCGGGTAGGACATGTGGTCGTCTCCTATCGAGTCCTTCATCGGCTTTCAGGCTGAATGCCCTTGACGCTACTGCACTCGAGCGCGCCGGTCACGGCCACGACGCCACTGGCGGCAAGCTCGGGAATTCACTATGAACCGCATACCCGTCTCGATCGTGTTGTCACCGAAGACGATCGGAGGTATCGGATGGACGTTTCGGAAATGTTCTGCACGGTGGTGCGGACGCTGGGCCTGTGCCACCTGCTCCCGGCACCCTGAACGACGGTTGTTCCCTGCCCACGACAACCGCTGCCACCTGCCCGGCAGCACGTCGTTCACCTGCCGAGATGAAAGAAGGCCGCCTTGTCGCAACAAGGCGGCCTTCGCAGTACCTGCGATCAAGCGGTGATCGAGGCCTTCTCCAGGATCTCGCGCGCCAGGGCGGCGGTCTCGGACGGGGTCTTGCCGACCTTCACGCCCGCGGCCTCGAGGGCCTCCTTCTTCGCGGCCGCGGTACCCGAGGAACCGGACACGATGGCGCCGGCGTGGCCCATGGTCTTGCCCTCCGGCGCGGTGAAGCCCGCGACGTAGCCGACGACCGGCTTGGTCACGTTCTCCTTGATGTAGGCCGCGGCCCGCTCCTCCGCGTCGCCGCCGATCTCGCCGATCATGACGATGAGCTTGGTCTCCGGGTCCTTCTCGAACGCCTCGATGGCGTCGATGTGGGTGGTGCCGATGACCGGGTCGCCGCCGATGCCGATGGAGGTCGAGAAGCCGAAGTCACGCAGCTCGTACATCATCTGGTAGGTCAGGGTGCCCGACTTCGACACCAGGCCGATCGGACCCTTGCCGGTGATGTTGGCCGGGGTGATGCCCACCAGCGACTCGCCCGGGGTGATGATGCCGGGGCAGTTGGGGCCGATGATCCGGGTCTTGTTGCCCTTCTCCCCGTTGTAGGCCCACGCGTAGGCGGTGTCCTGCACCGGGATGCCCTCGGTGATGACCACGAGCAGCGGGATCTCCGCGTCGATGGCCTCGATGATGGCGTCCTTGGCGAACTTCGGCGGCACGAAGGCGATCGACACGTCGGCGCCGGTCTCCTTGATGGCCTCGGCGACGGTGCCGAACACCGGCAGCTCGACGGCCGAGCCGTCCTTGGCGGTGTGCGACACGGTGGTGCCGGCCTTGCGGGCGTTGACGCCGCCGACGACCTGGGTGCCCGCCTTCAGCATCAGGGCGGTGTGCTTGGTGCCCTCACCGCCGGTGATGCCCTGGACGATGACCTTGGAGTCCTTGTTCAGGAAGATAGACATGTTCTCTTGTCCTTACTTGGCCGCAGCCAGTTCGGCGGCCTTGTCGGCGCCTTCGTCCATGGTCTGGGCGAGGGTGACCAGCGGGTGGTTGGCATCGACGAGGATCTTGCGACCCTCCTCGACCTTGTTGCCGTCGAGGCGGACGACCAGCGGCTTGTTCGCCTCCGACCCCAGGATCTCCAGGGCCTTGACGATGCCGTTGGCCACCGCGTCACACGCGGTGATGCCGCCGAACACGTTCACGAACACGCTCTTGACCTGCGCGTCGTTGAGGATCACGTCGAGACCGTTGGCCATCACCTCGGCCGAGGCGCCACCACCGATGTCGAGGAAGTTGGCCGGCTTCACGCCGTTGTGCTTCTCACCGGCGTAGGCGACGACGTCCAGGGTCGACATGACCAGGCCGGCGCCGTTGCCGATGATGCCGACCTCACCGTCGAGCTTGACGTAGTTGAGGTCGTTCTCCTTGGCCTTGAGCTCCAGCGGATCGGTGGCGTCACGATCGGCGAACTCGGCGTGGTCGGGGTGGCGGAAGTCGGCGTTCTCGTCCAGGGTGACCTTGCCGTCCAGCGCCAGGATCTCGTTCTCCGGCGTGCGGACCAGCGGGTTCACCTCGACCAGGGTCGCGTCTTCGGCGACGAAGACCTCCCACAGCTTTTGAATGGTCACCGCAGCGGCGTCCAGCACGTCGGCGGGCAGGTGGCCCTGCTCGGCGATGGAGCGCGCGAAGGCCAGGTCCACACCCTTGACGGCGTCGACCGGCACCTTGGCCAGGCGGTCGGGCTTGGTGGCGGCGACCTCTTCGATCTCCATACCGCCCTCGACCGAGCACATGGCCAGGTAGGTGCGGTTGGCGCGATCGAGCAGGAAGGAGATGTAGTACTCCTCCGCGATGTCCTTGGCCTCGGCGACCAGGATCTTCTTGGTGACGTGGCCCTTGATGTCCAGGCCCAGGATGTTGGAGGCGTGGGTGAAGGCGTCGTCCGGGGTGGCGGCGTACTTCACACCACCGGCCTTACCGCGGCCACCGACCTTGACCTGCGACTTGATCATCACAGGCTTGCCGATTTCGGTCGCGATGGCACGGGCGTCCTCGGCCGAGTCCGTGACGCGGCCCTCCGACGAAGGCACTCCGTGCTTCACGAAGAGTTCCTTCGCCTGATATTCGAAGAGATCCATGTACTCACCGTCTCGTCTGCGTTGTTGTGACAACGACTTTGTTGGCGGCCCGTCGTCGGAAGCGGGTCGAGTCGGACTCTAATCAGTTCGATGTCGCCGAAATCAGCCGCATACAGCCTAAGTGGCGCAGGTCACGAGCGGGCATCCGCCCGGGCAAAACCGCTGGCCAAGGCTACTGGCGAGTAGCTTGCCGACACGGCGCCAGGTAGGGCGGACGATGGTCCGAATTGCCACATTGGCTACTACATAGTGTAGTTGTCTATTCTCACTCGCGTGCCCAGCGGGATGTGAGATATTCCGAGAGCCAGACGTGATCAATCTCACAAGTACCCCCTTATCGAGCGGAGCGCTTGCCCACCTGCAATCGTTTCGTTACCGTCGATGCGGTCGATGTCACAGCCAGATCACAGGCGTGACGGGAATACTCGTCACTCGGTCGAAAGACCCAGCTGGTAGAACACCTGGTACAAGACGTCGGCGAACCCACCCGGATGAGGCCGCGTACACCGCACCGATCAGGAGGACGGCAGGCTTGTTGCAGCACAGTGCTCCGCAGGTAGCGAGCCGTTGTACCGGCGCAGCGCGTCCCGCGTCATCCGGCTCCCCCGCGTTATCCGGTCTCGGAGTCCGCCGATGAGTCACGGTCGCCTACAACCCGGGCATCGGCCGCAGTCCGCTCGCCGTTACCGCGCCGACGGTGAATCCCTCGACCAGCATCCATACTTCGGTGGTAACCAATCCTTCGGCGGTTACACCGGTTCCCGTTCCGAGGAGCCCGCGGCCACGCCCGTCCGCAGTATGCCGGGGCGTGCCGACAGCTGGATGCCGTCCGGTGGCGCGGCCGTCGTCGGTCTCACCGCGACCACCGCACACTCGGCCGAGAACACCTGGGGCGCAACCGGTTCGGACGATTCCGGGCAGTGGCAGCCGTGGGGCGCCCAGGCCCGGCCCGACGGTGACTGGACCGCCGACCCGCAGTGGCCGCGGACCGATGAATGGGCCGCCGCCGATCCCGGTTACGACGACAGCCGGGGCGTGCACTACCCCGAGGACGAGGCCGACTATGAGGCCGCCGACGGCTATGACGAGCCCGCCGGCAACGTGCCCTTCAACCTGGCCCGGCTGCGCAGCCCCTGGAAGCGTGACGGCGCCGAGGCCGAAGAGGCCGACGCCACCGCGGAGGGCCCGAAGCGGTTCAGCGGCGCACACCGGGTGCCGACCCCACCGGCCGCGCTCAAGGGCCGTGCCGCCGTGGTGGCGGTCGCCGCCGGCGCGGTGGTCGCCGCCGGACAGGCCGGAATGGAGTCCGGCAGCCAGCACCACAATGCGACCGCCGACTACGACGCCGCCGGTCAGGTTCACGAAATCGCGGCCCAGGCGGTCAGCACCCAGGCGGGTAATCCGCAATCGCCGCAGGTTCTCAATGTCGCGCCGGTCGCGGATCTCAGTCAGTTCCAGGACATCCTGCAGCACGGTCAGGAATTCGCCGCCGGACTCGCGGCCCAGGAATCGGCGAAACTGCGCCCCCTGTTCTCCAAATTCGCCAACGGCACCTTCACCTCCGGTTTCGGTAGCCGCTGGGGTGTGCAGCACCTGGGTGTCGACATCGCCGCCCCGATCGGGACCCCGATCTACGCGGTCGAGGACGGCGAGGTGATCAGCGCCGGCCCGGCCTCCGGTTTCGGCATGTGGGTCCGCCTGCGGCACGCCGATGGCACCATCACGGTCTACGGCCACGTCGACACCGCCACCGTCTCGGAAGGCCAACACGTGCTGGCCGGCGACCAGATCGCCACCGTCGGCAACCGCGGCTTCTCCACCGGCCCGCACTGCCATTTCGAGGTGTGGCTCAACGGCCAGGACAAGATCGACCCTCTCCCCTGGCTCGCCTCCCGCGGCATCTCCCTCGGCCCCGAACGCGACTAGGTCCGCGCGGCGGTCACTCCGGCGTCATGATCGAAATCAGGGTGGTCGGCGCCGAGGACTGGCGGATCTGGCGCCGAGTTCGGCTGGCAGCACTGGCGGGGGCACCGCGGGCGTACCGGACCCGGCTGGCGGAATGGCAGGGCGACGGCGATCGCGAGCACCGCTGGCGCGCGCGGTTGGATATCCCGGGAGCCCGCGATCTGCTGGCGTTGCACCACGGCGAACCGGTGGGAATAGCCAGCGGAGTGCCGGGGCCGGAAGATACTGCGGCCAGGGTGATTTCGATGTGGGTCGACCCGTCCGCGCGGGGTTTGGGCGTCGGCGATCTGCTGCTGAGGACTGTCGAGCTCTGGGCTGCCGAACGCGGCTACACCACGCTCCGGCTCGGTGTCTTCGCCGACAACGAGCCCGCCATCGCGCTGTACCGCCGCAACGGATTCGAATTCGAGACCGGGCCCGGCGAAGACGCCGAACGGTTCCGGCGCACCGATCTCGACTCGGACGACCGCGTGGAACTCGTCATGGTCAAGGCCGTGGTTCCGGCGCGCCGCTGAGCGCGAGCCCGCCGGAACAACCGCTCAGAGCTTGACCAGGGTCCGGCTGTACTGCGGGATGAGGCGGATCTTGCCGGCGGTGCCGAAGTCGATGGTGACCGTGGCGAGGGCGCCGAAGCCCTCGGCGGCGACCACTCGGCCGAGGCCGTACTTGTCGTCGCTGACGCGGTCACCCACCGCGAGGACGAGGCCGGAGTTGTTGTGTTTGGCCGCGGGCCGGGCGGGACCGCGGTCGCGCAGGCCGGGGCGCTGCTGGGACCAGCCGTCGCCGCGGGTCCAATCGCGTTCCAGGCCGTCGTCCTCGCCGCGGCGGCGGAAGCCACGTCCGCCCGAGGGAGGAGTCGGCTCCAGACGCTGCCAATCCATCAGATGACCCGGAATCTCCTGCAGGAAGCGGGACTCCGGATTCGACACCGCCTGTCCCCACCCGGACCGCACCACCGCACGGGTCAGGTAGAGCCGTTTCCGGGCGCGGGTGATGCCGACGTAGGCCAGGCGGCGTTCCTCGGCCAGTTCGGCCGGATCGCCCAGCGCGCGCATATGCGGGAACTGGCCGTCCTCCCAGCCCGTCACGAACACCACCGGGAACTCCAGCCCCTTCGCGGTGTGCAGGGTCATCAAGGTGACCACGCCGGAGCCCTCGTCCGGGATCTGATCGGTATCGGCCACCAGCGAGACCCGTTCCAGGAACGCCGCCAGGGAACCGGGGTCCGGCTCGCCGTCGGCCGCCTCGGGCAGCAGGCCCTCCTCGCGGGCGGCCTCCACATTGTTGCGCGCCTCGGAACTGAATTCCCTTGCCACGCTGACCAATTCGTTCAGGTTGTCCAGCCGGGCGCCGTCCTGCGGATCGTCGGAGGCCTCCAGTTCGGCGCGGTAGCCGGTCTTGTCCAGCACCGCCTCGACGACATTGCCCACATCCGGGAATTCGGTGTTCCCGGTAACACCCGCCGCGCGGATCTCGTCGAGCAGATCGAGGAAGCCGGCGATCGCACGCTGCGCGCGGGTGTTCAGCAGGGCCACCTTGCCGTCGGCGGCGTCACGCAGCGCGGCCGCGAAGCCGATATCGCGCTGTTCGGCGTGCACCGCCACACAGGCCTCGGCGCGGTCACCGATCCCCCGGCGCGGCGTGTTGAGGATGCGACGCAGGCTCACCGCATCGTCGGGGTTCTCCAGCACACGCAGGTAGGCGACCACATCGCGGACCTCCTTGCGCTCGTAGAACCGGACTCCGCCGACCACCTTGTAGGGCAGGCCCATGCGGATGAAGATTTCTTCCAGCGCGCGCGAATTGTTGTTGGTGCGATAGAACACCGCGACATCGCCGTAGTTGTAGTCGCCCTGTTCGACCAGCCGGTCGATCTCGCGCGCGACGAACGACGCCTCGTCGTGTTCGTTGTCGGCGACGTAGCCGACGATCAGATCACCCTCGCCGGAATCGGTCCACAACTTCTTGTCGCGCCGATTCTCGTTGCGGGAGATGAGCGCATTTGCCGCCGAGAGAATGTGCTGGGTGGACCGGTAGTTCTGTTCCAGCAGAATCGTTTCCGCGTCCGGGAAATCGCGCTCGAATTCCTCGATATTGCGGATGGTCGCCCCGCGGAACGCGTAGATGGACTGGTCGGCGTCACCGACCACGCACAGTTCGCTGGGCGGCACCACATCGTCGCGGCGCGCCGGTGTGAATTCCGGATCTGCGGCCTCGGCACCCGCGTCGGCGTCGTCGAGTTCGCCGGCCGGCGGTCGCACATGATGGCCGACCAGCTCACGCACCAGTACGTACTGGGCGTGGTTGGTGTCCTGGTACTCGTCGACCAGCACATGCCGGAAGCGACGGCGGTAGTACTCGGCGACCTGCGGGTGGCTCTGCAGGAGCGCGACCGTCTCGCCGATCAGATCGTCGAAGTCGAAGGCATTGGCCGCGCGCAGCCGCCGCTGGTATTCGGTGTAGACCCGGGCGACGATGCCGGGCAGTTCGGTCTCGTCGGATTCCGCGTCCGCCGTGGCCGTTTCGGGGTCGATGAGCTCGTTCTTGAGATTGGAGATCGCGGTCGCGAGCAGTCGCGGCGAATACTTCTTCGGATCCAGATTCTGGTCGCGAATGATCATCGCCAGCAGGCGGCGCGAGTCGTCGGCGTCGTAGATGGAGAAGTTCGAGTTCAACGCGCCGGGCAGCAGGTTCGCCTGCATGCGCAGGATGCGCACGCAGGAGGAGTGGAAGGTGGACACCCACATGGCGGCGGCACGCGGACCGACCAGGTCGGTCACGCGCTCGCGCATCTCCGCGGCGGCCTTGTTGGTGAACGTGATGGCGAGGATCTGCCCGGGCGTGACTCCGCGTTCGGCCAGCAGATAGGCGATGCGCCGGGTGAGGACCGCGGTCTTCCCGGAGCCGGCGCCGGCCACGATCAGCAGTGGCGAACCCGCGTGCACGACCGCCGCCCGCTGCTGCGGATTCAAGCCCTCGAGCAGGCGCTGCGCCTGCCCCTCGGCCCGCGCGGATCCGACCGCGCCTCGCGTTGCCGCCGTACTCACCGTTGCCGTCCCCGCCGCTGTTGCCGCCACCGTCGTCTCCATCGTCCATCCACGCTACCGGCGGCCACCGACATGCTGTAGTCCGGCGCGATCTCAGCGCATTCTCGACCGCGATTTCAGCGCATTCTCAACGACGAGAACTTTGCCTCACTTGCCCCACGTGGCAGACTGGCCACATGACCAGCGCGCTCACGACCTCTGCTGTTCAGGCGTACGAAGGTATTCGTGGTCGCCGATTTCGCACGTGAGCGCACACTCGACGGGGGACAATTCAAGGCCGAACAGGTCTGTTTCACGGTGGAGGAACTAGATCGGTAACGGGGCAGGGCCGCACGCCGATCGAAGTTCTGACACGAGGAGAAGAAAGTATGAGCACCTCTACTGAGCCGATTGATCAGCCCGCGACCGGTTCCGATGCGACGTTGCCGAGTAGCGAGGCGGAGATCGAGAAGCTCCGCAAGGAGATCGATCGCCTCGACGCCGAGATTCTCGCGGCCATCAAGCGACGCACCGAGGTCTCGCGCATCATCGGCCGCACCCGTATGGCCAACGGTGGCCCGCGCCTGGTGCACTCTCGCGAGATGAAGGTGCTGGAGCGCTTCAGCGAACTGGGTCAGGAAGGTCACACGCTGGCCATGCTGCTGCTCCGCTTGGGCCGCGGCCGCCTCGGCCACTGATCTACAGCCGCCTCGGCCACTGATCTACAGCCGCCTCGGCCACTGATCAACGGCCGCATCGGCCACTTACCGGACTGCCGCATAGGCAGCCCCTCGAGACCACGCGGCGATCGTCTCGACGAACTCCGCGACCCCAGGCCGCCCCGGGTGCCGATCCCCCGGGGCGGCCGTTTCGTATCCGGGAACTGCCGGATCAGGGCAGGGCGATGTACTTCGTCGACAGATACTCCTCGATTCCCTCGAAGCCGCCCTCCCGGCCGAATCCGGAGGCCTTGACCCCGCCGAACGGCGCCGCCGGATCGGAGATGACGCCGCGGTTGATGCCGACCATTCCGCTCTCCAGCCCCTCCGCGATGCGCAGCGCACGATCCAGATCGCGGGTGTACACGTAAGCGACCAGACCGAATTCGGTGTCGTTGGCGGCGGCGAGGCCCTCCTCCTCGGTATCGAATCCGACGATCGGCGCGACCGGGCCGAACACCTCCTCGCTGAGAATGCGGGCCTGCTCGGGCACCTCGCACAGCACGGTCGCCGGGTAGTAGTACCCGGTCCCGCCGGGCGCCTTACCGCCGATGCGCACCTCGGCGCCGCGTTCGACCGCGTCCTCGACCAGTTCGCTGACGGTGTCGAGCTGGTCCTGGTTGATCAGCGGGCCGAGGGTGGTCGACGGGTCGTCACCCGGGCCGAGCTTGACCTCCTGCATGGCGGCGACGAGTTTGTCGGTGAACTCCGCGCGGACCGAGTTGTGCACGTGGAACCGGTTGGCGGCGGTACAGGCCTCGCCGCCGTTGCGCAGCTTCGCCAGCATCGCGCCCTGCACCGCGGCATCGATGTCGGCGTCGTCGAAGACCACGAACGGGGCGTTGCCGCCCAGCTCCATCGAGGTGCGCAGCAGGCCGTTGGCGGACTTCTCGACCAGTTTCTTGCCCACCCCGGTCGAGCCGGTGAAGGTGAGTTTGCGCAGCCGCGGATCGTTGATCAGCGGCTCGGTCACCGCGCCTGAGTGGCTGGAGGTGATCACCGACAACACGCCGTCCGGCAGCCCGGCCTCACTGCACAGCTTCGCCAGCAGCAGCATGGTCAGCGGCGTGGCCGACGCGGGCTTGACGATCATCGTGCAGCCTGCGGCCAGGGCCGGGCCGATCTTGCGGGTACCCATCGCGAGCGGGAAATTCCAGGGTGTGATGGCCAGGCACGGTCCGACCGGCTGCTTGTGGACCACGATGCGGCCGGTGCCGGTGGGCGCGGTCTGGTAGCGGCCGTGCACCCGGACCGCTTCCTCGCTGAACCAGCGGAAGAATTCGGCGCCGTAGCGCACCTCGTTGCGGCTCTCCGGCAGCGCCTTACCCATTTCCAGGGTCATCAGCAGTGCGAAGTCCTCGGTGCGCTCGACGATCCGCTCGTAGACCGCGCGCAGGATCTCACCGCGTTCGCGGGCCGGGGTCGCCGCCCAGCTGTCCTGAGCGGCCACGGCCGCGTCGAGGGCCCGCACGGCGTCCTCGGGGGTGGCGTCGGCAACGTGTGCGAGGGGCTCTCCGGTCGCCGGATTCTCGACCGCGAAGGTGGCGCCACCGGTGGCATCCACCGGCCCGCCGATCCAGAGTTGAGTGGGGACGGATTCGAGTAACTCGGTTTGCGACACCATGTGCTCAGGGTAGGCCGCGATGGACACAGGCGCGGGCAACTGCAGGGTGGGCGGTGACTGTCTGCGACGGCAGAGCCAGCGACATCACTCCCTGCGCGTACGGGAACCGGTCTGTAATCTCGCGGGAGTGAGCAGCGACATCACCGCGACGGCGGCCTGGCGGAAACTGCACGATCACTATTCGGCCGTGGCCGACCGGCATCTGCGCGAATTCTTCGCCGAGGATCCGGACCGGGGACGCGAGCTGACCGTCGAGGTCGGCGATCTCCACATCGACTACAGCAAGCACCGCATCACGCGCGAAACCCTGGATCTACTGCTCGATCTGGCGGAGACGGCGGGTGTGGCGCGGCGCCGCGACGCGATGTTCGCGGGCGAGCACATCAACACCTCCGAGGACCGCGCGGTGGGGCATGTGGCACTGCGCCTGCCGGCCGGCGCGTCGATGATGATCGACGGCGCCGACGCGGGTGCGCAGGTGCACGAAGTCCTGCGCCGGATGGGCGATTTCACCGATGCGGTGCGGTCGGGACAGTGGCGCGGCGCGGGCGGTGAACGCATCTCCACGGTGGTGAACATCGGCATCGGCGGCTCGGATCTGGGTCCCGCCATGCTGTATCAAGCGTTGCGGCACTACGCGGATGCCGGGATATCGGCACGATTCGTCTCCAATATCGATCCGGCGGATCTGACCGCGAAACTCGACGGCCTCGATCCGGCGCGCACTCTGTTCGTCGTTGCCTCCAAGACGTTTTCGACGCTGGAGACGCTCACCAACGCCACCGCGGCGCGGCGCTGGCTGGTCGCGGCGCTCGGCGAGGACGCGGTCGCCAAACATTTCGTGGCGGTGTCCACCCACGCGCAGCGGGTGGCGGATTTCGGTATCGATACCGCGAATATGTTCGAGTTCTGGGATTGGGTCGGCGGCCGTTATTCGGTGGATTCCGCGATCGGGCTGTCGATGATGGCGGTGATCGGGAAGGAGCGGTTCGCCGAATTCCTCGCCGGAATGCACAGTGTGGACGAACATTTCGTCTCCGCGCCGCCGGAGCGCAATGCGCCGATCCTGCTCGGCCTGCTCGGGGTCTGGTACTCGAATTTCTTCGGTGCGCAGTCGCGCGCGGTGCTGCCGTACTCCAACGATCTGGCGCGCTTCCCGGCCTATCTGCAGCAGCTGACCATGGAGTCGAACGGCAAATCGGTACGGCTGGACGGCAGTCCGGTGACGACCTCGACCGGCGAGATCTTCTGGGGCGAGCCCGGAACGAACGGGCAGCACGCCTTCTACCAGCTGCTGCATCAGGGCACCCGGCTGGTGCCGGCCGATTTCATCGGATTCGCCCGTCCCACCGACGATCTCGCGACGCGCGATGGGTCCGGCAGCATGCACGACATTCTGATGAGCAATCTGTTCGCGCAGACGAAGGTGCTGGCCTTCGGGCGCACGGCGGAGGAGATCGAGGCCGAGGACGGCGGAACTCCGGGGTTCGATCCGGCCCTGGTGCCGCATCGCGTGATGCCCGGTAACCGGCCCTCCACCACGATCCTGGCCCCGCAGCTCACCCCGTCGGTGGTCGGGCAGTTGATCGCGCTCTACGAACATCAGGTCTTCGTCGAGGGCACCATCTGGGGAATCGACAGTTTCGACCAGTGGGGCGTGGAGCTGGGCAAACAGCAGGCGCTCGCCCTGGAGCCGCTGCTCACCTCCGCGGAAGATCCGGCACCGCAATCGGATTCGTCGACCGATGCGCTGATTCGGTGGTATCGCGGCCACCGCTGACCCGCGACCACGGAAAATACCCCGCCCGGATGCGTAATTGATCTCATGCCGGGAATGTGAGCAGGGCACTGCCATGGCCCGATGCCCCGTTGTAACGTCCGGAATATGACCTCGGTTGCACAACATCTGCTGTGGTTCCTGCCGATGCTGTGGCTCGGCATGGTGCTGGCCATCTCCTTCCTGGAGGCGCCGCTGAAGTTCCGCGCGCCGGGAGTGACGCTCGCCCTCGGGCTGGGTATAGGTCGGCTGGTGTTCAAGGCGCTGAACATCACCGAGGCCGTCTTGGCGGTGCTGTTGCTGATTTCGGCGGCCGTGGTAGGCCCGAGCGGGGCGACCTGGGGATGGCTGATCGGCGCGGCGGTCGTACTGGCGATACAGGTGGGGGCGGTCCGGCCGCCGCTGACCCGGCGTTCGAACCGGGTCCTGGCCGGTGAGGACGGACCGCGCTCGACGGCGCACTACTGGTACATCGGGCTCGAGCTGCTGAAGGTGGTCGCGCTGATCGGCCTGGCCATCGCCGCCGCGCCCTGACATCAGCGACGACCAACGGCGCCGTATCTTCGCCTGCTTGCTCACCCGACCCGTTGACTTATGCAGGTAAATGCCTGCATAATTTTCCCGTGCAACCCGAACCGGATTTGGACGTGGTCTTCAAGGCATTGGCCGACCCGACGCGGCGGCTGGTGCTGGATCGGCTTCGCGAGCAGAACGGGCAGACTCTGCGCGAATTGTGCGAGCGGGTCGAGATGGCGCGCCAGTCACTGACGCAGCATCTCGACATCCTGGTGCGAGCGGGACTGGTCACCGTGCTGCGACGCGGGCGGGAACGGGTGCACTACATCAATCCGGCACCTATCCACGACATCGAACAACGATGGATCTCCGTCTTCGACAGGCCGCGACTGGATGCGATCCGGGCCATCAAAAACCAGGCTGAGGAGTACGCCATGAGCACCACCGTGCCCAACTACGTCTACGTCACCTATATCCATGCCAGCGCCGACGAGGTGTGGAAGGCACTGACCGACGCCGATCTCACCGCCCGGTACTGGGGACACGCGAATGTGTCGGACTGGCAACCGGGTTCGAGCTGGGAGCACCGCCGCGTCGACGGCTCGGGGGCCGTCGACGTCGTCGGCGAGGTGATCGAATCGGATCCGCCGCACCGCCTCGCGGTGACCTTCGAGGATACGCCCGACGCCGACCGCTCGCCGTCGCTGGTCACCTTCCTCGTCGAACCGCACCGCGATATCGTCCGGCTCACCGTCACGCACGAGAATCTGCCGAATCAGGAGATGCTGCAAGGCATTTCGAGCGGCTGGCCGGCCGTGCTGGCCAACCTCAAGTCCCTGCTCGAGACCGGCGACGTACTGCCGCAGGCCCCGTGGGAGATGTCGAGCGAACCGGTCGGCTGAGCCGGATCGGGCGAATCCGGATCAGACGAATTCGGATCAGACGAAGGCGCGCTGCAGGATCGCCTCGGTATCCACTCCCACCGGGAGGGTGCCGAAGGCGATTCCCCAGTCGCCACCGAATCGGCTGGCGCAGAAGGCATCCGCCACGGCGGCATGGCCGTGGCGCACCAACTGCGCGCCCTGCAACACCAACGCCATCAGTTCGACCACCCGCCGGGCGCGGAACTCGATATCGCTGAGGTCGGTGAGCTCCTTGCCGATTCGGTCGATCGCGTCGTCGAGGTGGTGGTTGGCGCCGCGGGCCAGCGAGACCTCGTTGAAGTAGGCCTCGACCGTCTCCGGCTGCCGGCCCATGGCGCGCAGGGCGTCCAACGCCGCCACATTGCCCGAGCCCTCCCAGATCGACATCAGCGGCGCCTCCCGATAGAGCCGCGGCATACCGGATTCCTCGACATAGCCGTTGCCGCCGAAGCATTCCAGCGCCTCGGCCGCGTGTGCGGGGGCACGCTTGCAGACCCAATACTTGGTCACCGCCAATGCGATTCGACGCAGCGCCGCCTCGGCGGGATCGGTCGCGGCGCGGTCGGTGGCACCGGCCAGCCGCATCATCACCGTCGTCGCGGCATCGGATTCGATGACCAGGTCGGCCAGCACATTGCGCATGGCCGGCTGGTCGACGAGCTTGGCGCCGAACGCTTCCCGATGCCGGGCGTGGTGAGCGGCGTAGACCACGCCGGTGCGCATGCCGGTCGCGGAACCGATCACACAGTCGAGACGGGTCATATTCACCATCTCGATGATGGTCTTCACACCCGCGCCCTCGGCGCCTACCAGCCAGCCCGTCGCGTTCTCGTACTCGATTTCCGAGGACGCGTTGGACTTGTTGCCCAGCTTGTCCTTCAGGCGCTGCAGCCGCAGCGCGTTACGGCTGCCGTCGGGCAGCACGCGCGGCAGCAGGAAGCAGGACAGGCCGCCGGGCGCTTGCGCCAGCGTCAGGAACATATCCGACATGGGCGCGGAGGTGAACCACTTGTGCCCGACGATGCGATAGGTACCGTCGGATTGCGGTGTGGCCGTGGTGGTGTTGGCCCGCACGTCGGAGCCGCCCTGCTTCTCCGTCATGGACATCCCGGCGATCAGCCCGGCCTTCGACGAGGGCTCGCGCAGGCCGAAATCGTAGGTGCGCGAACCGAGTAGCGGCTCGAAGCGAGCGGCCAGTTCGGGATTGTGGCGCAGTGCCGGAACCGCGGCGTAGGTCATGGAGATGGGACACATGTGTCCGGCGTCGGCGACGCCCCAGGTGTAGAACTTCGCGGCGCGGGCGACGTGCGCGCCGGGCCGATCGTCGAGCCAGGGGCTGCCGTGCAGGCCGTGCTGTACGGCGACGTCCATCAGGTTGTGCCAGTACGGGTGGAACTCCACCTCGTCCACCCGATTGCCGTAGCGGTCGTGGGTATGCAGCACCGGCGGGTACTCGTTGGCCAGCCGGCCCCACTCCTGCGCCTCGAAACTTCCTGCCAGCGCGCCCAATTCGCGCACCTCGGCTTCGGCCCAGCCCGCACCCTCACGGTGCAGGCCCTCGGTCAGGGCCGGGTTGCGGGAGAAGTCGAACGGAGTGATCGGCGGGACCTGGTTGAACACTTCGTGGGTGGCCATATGAATTCTCCTATTCGTGCGCGCCGAGCGCGCGTAGCGCGAAGGCGACGAGTTCGGGCACCACGGATTCGCTCTGCAGTTGCTCGGCCAACGGTCCGACCAGCACCTCACCGATCGCGCCGACCAGGGCGGTGGCGGTGGTGCGCGGGTCCTGGGGCGGCAGTTGCCCGGCGCCGACACCGTCGGCGATCGCGGACTCGAAGGTTTCGGCGAAGGCCCGGCGGAAGCGCAGGCGTTCGGTATCGACGCTCGCGTCCACGGGTTCGGCGAGCAGGACGTAGGCGAGTTTGGGATTCTTCAGCGCGCGCCCGGCGAAGGTCTCCACCGCGGCGGTGACACGCTCGACGACGCCGCCCTCCGCCCCGGCCTGTGCGACCGCGGCGACCTCGCGCGTCACGACGTCCCGGAACACAGCGGTGACCAACTCGGCCTTCCCGCTGAAACTCTTGTAGACGGTTCCCGTGGCGACTCCGGCCTCCGCCGCGACAGTGGCCATCGACAGCCCGCCGAAGCCCTGCTCCGAGAGCACCTTCATGGCCGCGTGCACGATCGCGCGCGACTGTGCGTCCAGTCGCGCCTGCACGGCGGGTGTTCTGCGGTACGCCACCCAAGAAGTGAATCACAAATTCATTTCTTGACGCAAGGGCCGGGGCGGGCCGTATGGTCGAATTCGTGAGCGTACGAATCGAGCGCAGCGGGCCGGTCTTCACGGTGATCCTGGATCGCCCCGAGGCACGCAATGCCGTCGACGGACCGACCGCACAGGCGCTGGCCGCCGCGTTCCGCGAATTCGATGCCGACGACACCGCGGCGGTCGCGGTGCTCTGGGGCGCGGGCGGTACCTTCTGCGCCGGAGCGGATCTGAAATCGCTGGGCACCGAGAAGTCCAACCGGGCGGCCGAGGACGGCGACGGACCCATGGGCCCCACCCGCATGACGCTGTCCAAGCCGGTGATCGCCGCCGTCTCCGGCTATGCCGTAGCCGGTGGACTGGAACTGGCGCTGTGGTGCGATATGCGGATCGCCGAGCAGGACAGCACATTCGGTGTGTTCTGCCGCCGCTGGGGCGTCCCGCTGATCGACGGTGGCACGGTGCGCTTACCGCGCATCGTCGGCGCGGGCCGGGCGATGGACATGATTCTCACCGGCCGAGCCGTCGCCGCACCCGAGGCTTTGCAGATCGGGCTGGTCAACCGGGTCGTCGGCCCCGGTGAATCCCGTTCCGCCGCAGAGCGACTCGCCGCCGAGCTGGCCGCCCTGCCGCAGACCTGCCTGCGTTCGGACCGGATGTCGGCGCTGGAGCAGTGGGGGCTGGACGAATCGGAGGCGATGGCCCGCGAGTTCCGCTACGGCTTCACCGCGCTGGCCGACGGTGCGCTCGAGGGCGCGCAGCGGTTCGCCGGCGGTGCGGGCCGGCACGGATCGCCGGCCTGAACGGCGATGGGCCGGCTCAGCGTCGTCGACGAGATCTTCCTGCGCGCCCATCGCGGTCTGGGCACTCCCAGTGCGCTGCAGGGATTGTGGCGCACCGCCGACCCGATAGACAGGCGGCTGCTGGAACAGATCCACGCCGCCCTGCGCGTCGGCCCCCTCGGCCGCCGCGTCGTCCGCCCCCGAGTGCCGGGCGCGCGGCCGTACTGGCGGCGCAACAACGGCGCCCATCCGTTGCGCATCGCCGGCGGCGGCATCGCCACCGCCGACCTGCTGAGCTGGGCCGACGAACAGGGCTACGATCTGGATCCGGAATTCGGGCCGGGGTGGCGGCTGTCCGCGGCGGCGCTGCGCGAGGGCGGTTCGGTGGTGGCACTGACGTGTTCGCATGCCCTAGCCGATGGACGCGGCCTGGCGCTGGCCGTCGACCACGCGCTGTCCGGCTCGCCGCTCACGGATTATGCCGCGCCGCAGTCGGATTGGGCCGATGCGGCCAAGCAGTGGACCACCGTGTTGTCCGGCAGTGCGCGCGCCCTGCGACACGGGGTGCCACGGGAACCCGGTGACGGAGCGTGCCGCAGCGCCGAGACGGCGACGACAACCGACGCGGTCCTGCAATTTCCGGCGGCGGACTGGGAGCTGGCCGCGGCGGGGCGGGGCGGAACGGCGAACAGCCTGTTCCTCCACGTCGTCGCGAAGATGCTGTGGGACAGCGGTTTTCCCGATTCGCCGATAACCGCCGCCGTTCCCGTCGACACCCGCGACGATCGCCGCGTCAACAACGACATGGCCATGACCGAAGTGGTGGTCGAGCGCACCGATACTCCCGCGACCCTGCGTGAGAAGTGCCGTGCCGCATACGAATACCGGATGTCCGGTCCCCCGGGCATGCCCGCGGAACTGCTGCAGGTGCTGCCCGCGCGCGTCGCGCACCGGCTCTCCCGGGGTGCGGGCGAACGTGACATTCTGTGCTCGAACATCGGCACCCTCCCGGCCTCGCTGGCACAGCTGGGCCCGCATCGCTGCACCGGCGTCGCCGCCCGGGCCATCCATCCCGGACTGCAACCGACGGCGCTCCCCCGCACCCGCCTCGCGGCCTACCTGTGCCGGATCGGGCACACGTACACCCTCGCTCTGGTGGGCCTGGACCAGGAGCGGATCGAATCCTCCGATGCGCTGGTCGATTTCGCGCGGAAGGCGATCGAACGATTCGAGGTACCGGTCACCGCGTGGTGAGGATCCGCGCCGTCACGTGGTCCGGGACGGCGCCCGGGCGTACCAGGTCGGGCGCCGGGATCGGAGTGCCGAAAACCTGACGGACCGGGAGCAGGCCCGCCCAGGCGTCGCTGTTCAGGTCGGCGGGATCGTCGGAGGGATCGCCGGTGCGGGTCTTCACCGAGGCCTCGGCGAGGTCGAGGGCCAGGACCAGAGTGGCCGCCAACTCCTTCTTGTCGGGCGGACGCACGGTGTCCCAGGCGCCGGGGGCGGAATGGTCGACGATGGCGCGCAACGCGCGTAGCCGCTCCTCGGGGTCGGTGACTTCGACCGGGCGCCCGTGGATCACGGCGGAGCGGTAGTTCATCGAAAAGTGCATGGCCGCACGGGCATACACGATCGCATCGACCAGACTCACCGCGACGCAGATGTCACCGGTGAGGGCGGCGCGCAGGTTGCCGGCGCCGGTGGACCCGTGCAGATACAGCGTGTCGGCGCTGCGACCGTAGACCGTCGGCAGCACGACGGGCGCGCCGTGCAGGGTCACCCCGATATGGCAGATCAGTCCGGCGTCGAGCACTTCGTCCAGGGCCGCGCGGTCGGTGGCGGCGCGGTCCCGGTAGCGGGTGACGGTGCTCCGCTGGGTCGGCGAGAGCTTCGGACGCGTGGGTGTTCCTGTCATATGACCAGGTTCTATGATCGGGTGGCATCGTCATATGGCCAATCAGGAGCTATTCCGGAAGTCCACTTGTGCGGACGCCGCGCTGTCGGGCATCCGAGCCGAAGGGAGCATCGTGGAGGACCTCCCGCTGTCGATCGATCGCGATGCACCACGCCCGCTGTCGGTTCAGGTGGCCGACGAACTGCGCGCCGCGGCGACGGCCGGCCGGCTGCAAGGTGGCGAGCGACTCCCTTCGTCCCGTGCTCTGGCCGAACGCCTGGGCGTCAGCCGCACTGTTGTCACCGCCGCCTACGACCAACTACATGCCGAGGGCTGGATCTCGGGACGGCACGGCTCGGGCACCTACCTCACCACCGCACCGGCATCGGTACCGGAACCCGTTGCGGCGAACGCTCTTTCGGATGCCGTCGGCGAACTGCTCGACCTGGCCCCGGGCGCCCCCTGCGTGGCGGCGATAGACCGCGCGGCCTGGCGTCGCGCCTGGCGCGCCGCGAGTGACCGGCTGCCGTCGGCGCGCAAGGACCGCGGCGGCGAACCGGATTACCTCGCCATGATCACCGAACATCTGCTCCGCCATCGTGGCCTCGCTCCCGGCACCGACAGTGTCGTCCTCGCCACCTGCGGTACCAGTTCGGCGGTCGGCGAACTCGCCCACGCCATGCTGCGCCGCGGCGACACCGTGGCCGTCGAGGATCCCGGCTACCTCCGCGCGGTCGGCGCCTTCCGCGCCGCGGGAATCGAGGTACTGCCGATCCCTCTGGACGACAAGGGCATTCGAGTGGACAGGATTCCCGCCGATGTGCGCGCCGTCTACTGCACCCCGGCCCATCAGTTCCCGCTCGGTGCCCGGATGCCCGCCGCCCGCCGCGTCGAACTGATCGACTTCGCCCGGCGTACCGGCGCGCTGATCATCGAGGACGACTACGACGGCGAACTGCGTTACGACAGCGCCCCTTTGCCACTGCTGGCGAGCCTCGACCCGAGTCGGGTGATCCATCTCGGCACCACCTCGAAAATTCTATCCACCACGCTCGGCGTCGGCTGGCTCGTCGCCTCCCGGGCTGTCACGGACGCCGTGACGGCCCATCGGGAAAGCACCGGCACCTGCCCGGCCCCCGCCGGTCAGCTGGTGTTCGCCGAACTCGCCCGGCACGGCGACCTGGCCCGTCATCTGCGCCGCCTGCGCCGTGAGATGCCGCCGCGCCGGGCACTCGTGGTTGCCGAACTTCGCGCCCGCGGGCTCGATGTCGTCGGCGACCATGCCGGATCACATGTGCTGGTTCCGCTCGAATCCGCCGCGGTCGAGGAAGCCGCGATCGCCCGCGCCCGTGATCGCGGGGTACGGCTCGACGGCCTCGCCCGCCATCACGCCGGGAGCCCGCATACCTTCGGCGCGCCGATCGGGTACGCGGCTCCTACCCAATCCGAATTGAACTCGGCGATTGCCATTGCCGCCGAATGCCTCGCACACCCCCACAGATGAGATCCGCACGAATGCTTCGAATCGGAGCCGCAAGCCACCACATCACTGCGCTCGCGCCGCCGCTGATGAAGTCCGGGCGCAGCGACTATGCCCGATCAGACCGGCCCGGCGGTCGAGCTTTCCATGGCTGGTAAGGGAGACGGCTTGCACTTGGCCCCCCGATCGCGGAATCTGCGATCCAAGTGTGGTCCTGCCCAACCGGTCGAAGCGATCGTGGGAATCGCATCCGACGCTCTCCAGACGAGGTGCGCAGGGCCGCTTGCTGGGCAGAAGGTCAGCTGACGTGGGAGTGTGCTGTGATCGGTTCCGGGGGTGCGGAGCTCGCGGAGTTGGCCGATCGGATCGTCGCCGGACTGCGCGGTATCGCGCCGCCGGGATGGCAACGCCTGGAGGCTTCGTTCGCTATAACCGTTGTCGCCGAATCGGCGTTGTTCCTCGCCCATGATGGCGACAGCCCGGTCCGGTGTCAGGTGTCCGAGGAAGTGTCGGAGTTGGTGCGCCGGCACCGACAACTGTCGGGGGCGCTAACGGACGGACCATGGTGGCGGCTGATGGTGTACGTCGATGCCGACGGAGCCGAGGTGGTCACCGATCAGGGCGCGGAGCCGTTTCCCGGTGAGCAACTGTTCGCGCCGCAGGCGTATCTGGCCGATCTGGAACGTTATCCGCGCGGTCGGCTGCCGGTGTGGCTGGCCGCCTATATCGGGCGCGGTGCACCCCAGTCGAGGCCACCACGCGCGGCTGCGGACGATGTGCGCGCGGACCGGAGTGCGGGTGTGCAGGCGATGCCCGTCACCGGCGAGTTGCCGGACCTGGCGGTGTTGTGGGCACGGTGGGCGGTACTGGCCGGGGCCTTCGTCGCGGTCGGATCGGAACGAGGGCCGCGGATCGGTCCATCTGTCGGCGTTTTCGAAAGTGCAAGACACAGTGGTTCGACGTTGACGCTGCTGCCCGGCGATCGGGCGGTGCTATCGGGAGGCGTTTGGGATGCGCCGATCTTGGATGCCGCCTACAACGGTGAGGGCGCAATGCCGAAATTGTTTGCGGGAGCGCCTGACTGGGTGGTAGACCCGGTGCTCAACCCCCGAGTGATGACCGGCATGCTCTCGTTCTGCTATTGGTGGGAGAAGGGGCAGTGGTACCGCGGTGAATCCGCTCCGATCTCGGAATGCGCGGCGGCGTTGCCTGCCGTGTGGACGGGCGACATGGTGGCGAAAGTAGTGGCCGGTGTGTTGGACAGCCCATCAGCCGATGCCGCGGCGCTGCTGGTATCGGCCGCGCAGGCCGCGGCTGTGACGCGCGAGGCGATCATGCAGGTCGTCGGGGACGACACCGAGGCCGATGTCGACGGTGCACTGTTCCAGTTCCTGCTCGCGGATCTGGTTGCCGGTGATGTCGCCGGGATCCGCGAAACGAAGGCGTTGCACCTGGTCCGCGAGCACATCCGTGGGCGGGGCGAGGACACGACCGGGTACCCCCTCTCGACGTTGCGGGCCGAGCGGATCAGCGTGGGCTGGATGGTGCGATCGCCGGTGCCGGACAACGAGATAGCGCTCGACCGGGCAGTCTTCTATGTCGCAGACGATGGGGTCGTGGAGCGTTCGAGCTCATCGGTGCCGCTGTCCGCCTTCATCACCGACTTCGAGCGGCGGTTCCGGCTGCGGGTCAGCGGCGGGACATTACCGGCCCGAGGCGGGCGATGAGCGGCGAACTTCGATTGGACTTGGCCGGCCTGCGCGAGCGCGCCGCACGGCTGGCCGACATCGCCGATCGGGTGAAGCAGACCCATGCCGGGCTACAGGATTGCCTGAACCGAGCCGAAGGTAGCTGGGGCGACGACCACATGGGTCGAGCATTCGCCGATCAGTTCACGCCACATGCCGATCAAGTACTGGCCAACGTGCAGGCAATGCAGGAACACCTGCGCAGTACCGCTGCCGGAATCAACAGCACCGCAAACGAATTCGGCATACAGGATGCCGACAACGCCGCGCGCGTGGCCGGGGCGGCCGACGCTCGGGGCCCGGGGGCAGACAACCTCACCGGGTCGTGGCCGAATGATGTGGCCGGCCCGTCCTCGCCCGGCGATGTGCGTTCACCGGTGCCGTCCGATCGGGCCGGTCTGTCCCCGGAGCAGTCGTCTGCGCGATACCCTGCTCGCGGAGCGAGCCGCACCGAACAACATCCGCCCGGCGGACAACAGTTACCCGGGGGGCAACAGTCGGTCGGTAGCGCCCGGTCGCCGGAGGGATCCCAGGGTCGGGCCGTTCCGAATGATGATCGGCCGTCGCGGGCGCCGTGGAGTCGTTCTCGGCCCGAGACAGGTCCGGACAGTCGCGATGCGGCCGGCGAATCCGGCAACCGGTCCCGGCCCGCCTCGGCGCCCCCGTCCGCTGCGGTATCACCGCCGCGCGGTCGGCGGGACGCGCGCCGGACGCCGGGTGGGCCGACCGGAAGTCGGGCAGCGGGCCCCGTCGGGCAGCGCGAAACCCCATGGACCGGGCAGCCTCCCGGGACAACCGCTCCGCCTCGAATGCCGGGCGCGCCGGGCAACTCCGGGAGTCCCGGTAACACCGGGACGGATCCTCAGCACCGCACCCCGCCACGGCCGAACACGCCCTCCGGTGACAAGGCCCGTGAGCGTGATCGGCGTGGCACCCGTGAACGGCCGGCCTCCGATCCCTCGATCGTCCGGCTGGCACGCGCATTGGCCGAGCGGCACAGCGTCCAGGTGGCCGGGTTCGACTCCCCCGGCCTCCAGCTCGCGGCCGTCCAGGATTTCGTGACCGCGGTGGACCGAGTGCTCACCGACTATCCGATGATCGCGCTGGATATCGTCGCGGTGGCCGAACTCGACGACGAATTCGGAATCGTGCGGTGGAGTT
This sequence comes from Nocardia elegans NBRC 108235, assembly GCF_001612845.1. Classification (GTDB taxonomy): domain Bacteria; phylum Actinomycetota; class Actinomycetes; order Mycobacteriales; family Mycobacteriaceae; genus Nocardia; species Nocardia nova. Next base: position 302,372 of record NZ_BDBF01000002.1, read on the forward strand.
GCGAACCGCCCGACGACCGGGACGGCACCACGTCGATGACGCTCGACCGCCGCACCGCCCAAACGTCGACGGCTACCGGCCGAACCACGGGATCCGACGAGCCGACACCGCCGGACATCTATCCGGCGACGCTACGAGCGTTCGGCAGGGCTCTCGATGCCGCCGGCGGTGGCGTCGCACGCAGACAGGCGCAGCGTGCCCTGATCGCGGAATACCTGCACACACAGGCGCCACTCGACAGTACGCTCGCCGCGGTGGTGCGTGGCTACCGGGACTGGCGTGCCGAATTGGCCGGGAATGCCACGGCACCAGGCGAATTCGATGTGGACGAGGCACTCGGCATCGCGTTCGCGACGGTGGTCCAGCACGGCGAGACGGCGGGTATCCAGGCGAGACTGCTGCATGCGGTGCTGGTCGCCGCGGCATCCCGGCCGGGGTAGGTCACGGCGATGGACGGTTCGCTGTTCAGCCCGGTCGTGGAGCTGCGGAACGCTTTCGAAAGTCTGCCCGGCTTCCTGCGGACTCCCATCGAAATGGTGGTGTTCGGCGGAGAGCTCCCGCGCGCCGACATTTCCGAGATGCGCCGGATGGTCGCGGAGTTGCGCGCCTGCGGCCGCGAGCTGGAAGACCATTCGTCTGATATCAAAAGCCTTTTGGCACAGGAGGATTCGGTCGGAGAGCTGGCCGACAAGCTGCGCGAGGCACTGCGGTCGTACCGGAAGGGCGCGGCCCGGCTCGGCGATGACGTGAACACCCTGGCCGATCAGGCGCAGCAGGCAGCCAACGATGCGGAGAAGTGGCTGTGCGTGATGTTCGCGTTCGGAATCCACTTGGCATGGCGGATCTACGGATTGATGGCCGGCGCTGCCGCAGCGGGCCCGGCCGGACAGGTCGCGGCGGCGCCGGCCGTGGAGTCCGCGTTGATCGAGGGACGCACCGAGGTCGCCGCGATGCGCACGGGTCTGGAGCGGGCAATTGCGGCGGGCGGCGCGGAGACGGCTGCCCGGTTGAGCAGTATGGGGCCCTTGCAGCTCGTCACCATGATGGGCAAGGCAGCCGCGCTGCCCGTGGCTGTCGACGCGGGTGTGCAGGCGCTGCAGGTTGCCACCGGTGATCGCACCGCCGACATCATCGGGTCGGACGGTTCGAATCCGACCGGTATCGATCTGAAGTCGATCGAAGTCGCCGCCTTGGCCGGCGCGGGTGGAGCGGCGGGCGGCATGCTCGCCGGCAGGTTCGCGCCGATGGTGTTCCCCCGGATCGGGAGCAGTCGCTTGGCCATGGGCCTGGTGCACGGCACCGCCGGTGCGATATCGGGTTTGGGTGCGGCGTCACTCGTGGCCGGTTGGCCGCAACATTATGACCAGGTGCTGGCGCCGCTGCTCAACGGCGCTTTCGCCGGGGGCGTGCACGCCCGAGGCGGAGCCCATCCCGCAGCGGTCGACGGCGCCGGGACGTTCATGCCGCCCGATCCCATCTCGGCGGGGCATGAAAAAAGCACGCCGGCGGCTCGGCCACCGGTCGAGGTGGCGCCGGAATCGAAACGTGCGTGGGATGCCGCGAAGCAAGCCTGGGGGACCGGGCCGGATGCCGCGAAATCCGGAGGTGAGCGCGGCGCGGCGCCTGCCGAGGTCACCGCGAACCCGAAAACCGGGACAGCGGAGGCCCGGTCACCCGAGGTACCGGGCGCATCGGTCTCGGCCGACAGCGCCGCCGGGCGCCCGCCCGGGCCGCAGATCACTGCCCGTCCTGCTGCCTCCGACGCTGCCGCGGCACGGTCGGGCGCGCATTCCGAGACGGCCGCTCCGGGCGAGCGGCCACCGGTCGATAAACCGGTCGCCGCCGGGAAGGCGACCTCGCCCCGATCGGTCGAGGCGGTGGGCGAAACCTCGCCGCCACCGAAGCTCCGGGCGAGCGCCACGCCACGCCCAGTCGGCGAAGTTCACGAAAAGGCCGGCACCCCAACCGAGAACCGCGCACACGCGAAAGCCGGTCCGGGCCCGTCCGGAGAACACACCGCGGTCGCGGACGGTGCCGGCAACGAGACATCGGCACGGCCTCACCCCGTGGCCGAGGGCGAAGCGGGATCGCCGGGCGCTCATGCCGAACACGGATCGTCGGGTAGCGAAGCGCATGCGGCCCCGCAACGGGATGCGACCGCCGAGCAGTCCGGCCCGGAAAGTCCCCAGAGCTCGGGACGGACCGAGGCGGACGGCACGGAAATGCCTGCCACAAGCGGACATTCGTCATCGGTGCATGACGAGCAGAGTGTTCCGGCCACCGACCACGACAGTCTCGCCGACGCTGCCGGTCTGCCACGCAGCGACCGCGACCGGGCGGTCGATCTGCTGATCGACTTCCACCAGGCCTCCGCCGAGCATGTTCCGGAAGGTCAACGCCTGCACAACCTTCCGGACGAGGTGGTGATGGCCGGACTGTTCGACGGCGATCCGCACCATTCGATGCTGGCCACAATGGAGATCATCCGGCGCGGCACGGTCAGTGACGCGGTGCCGGGGGGGATGGTGCTGCGGGCCGAGCAGGCGGAAGCGGTGTACGCGCTGGCCGCGCGTCCGGTGGAGATGAAACCGGGCGAGGGCAAATCGCTGGTATTCATGGCGGCCGCAATGCAACGTGCGGTGCGCAACGAGTCGGTTCTCCTTGTGACCACCACCGATGGGCTGGCCAATCGAGAAGTCGTCAAGTACCAGAAGTTGTTGACCGACTTCGGGATCGACGTGTTCCGAGCCGATCAGCAGGGTGGCTTCGGACCGATCACGAAGGGCCGGCCGGCGATCGTGGTTGCCACCGGCGAGACGGTCGGACATTTGTGCAACGCTGGGCACGCACCACCACGACATGTGCTGATCGACGAAATCGACGGGATCATCGACCGCGGTGAGCGGCAGTTCCTCCGGTCGGAAGGTGCCGAGCAGGCCGCGCCGGAGACAACGGCCCGGCAGGTGTTCGACGCACACGATTTCCTCGCCGATGCGCTGGGGAACGGGACGCTGTCACATGAGGATTTCGGCCTCACGCGACTCGCCGAGGAAGTCGGGGTACAACCCGACGGCACACCGGAGGTCATGTTCTGGTACGACGGTCAGCCCGAGCTCACGCCCGAGGGGCGGGCAAAGGTCGAGGCGCTGCCCGGCGGTGGGAACTGGCTGAACGGAATGGGAGCTTCCCGGCTGGAGACCGCGGCCCATGCCGAATTCCTCGTCCGTGCGGGTGTCCACTACGAAATGGACACGGGCAAGATCGTCATCATCGACCAGGCCGAGCATGGCCTGCAACGCAATCCGAAAACTTCGAGCGAATCACGGTGGAGCGCGGAGCCCGGTAAGGCGAGTCTCGCACAGGCCATCGAAGCGAAGGAGATCCGCGCGGCCGAGGCCCGCGGGGTGAATGCCGAGGAGCATCGGATCGTCGTGCGCGCGGATGCGGATTCCGCCAAACGCATCGATTCGGTCGAAATCTACCGTGCCGGAGGCACGTTCTTCGATGAGGTAACCGGTGCGTCCGGCACTCTCGCCGACCTCAACCCGGTGCTGCAGAAGATCTACGGTCTGGAGCCGGCGCACGAGGTCGGGCGGTCGCAGTCGCACCGGCTGGTGGAGGGCGCCCCCGACGTGGTCGAGAGCACCCACGCCAAACTGCGTACGATCGCCGACTACGCGAACGAGATGCGGGCCGACGGTGAAGGCCGGTTTCAGCAAATCTTGTGTCACCGCAACGATCTCGTCGCCCGGCAGGTGGACGCACTGGTGCGCGCCGGGGTGCCGCGAGATGCTATCGAAGCGGTCGACGCCAAGCGGATCATCGGGTGGGGCGCGGACTGGGAAGCCCAGTTGCAGAAGGTTTTCGATAATGCCGGTGAGCAGGGCAAGATCCTGGTGATCAACCGGCAGGGCCAGCGCGGCGTCGATATCTCGGTATCTGATGCGGTGCGGGCCAAGGGCGGCATGCACGTGTGGATGACCGAGGCCCCGGAGCAGTCGTACATCCACGAGCAGGCCAAGAACCGCACCGCACGGAACGGTCAGCGCGGTAGCGCGCAAGTGGTGATGTCGCCCCAAGACGCTCTGATTCGCAATGCCATGCATCTGCGCGGTGTACGTGCGGCGGTGGTTCACTACGAACAGGCTGTGGCCTCCCATGCCGCCGATCCCACCCCCCAGACCCACGATGCGGTCGTCGCGGCGAGCCACGCAGTCCGGGAGCTGGCACCCGAATTGCAACAGCGTGCGCTGCGGCAGTCCACCGCGGCTTTCATCCGCCACCACGCCTTCTCGACCTACATGCCCACCCTCACCCTCGCCGAAGCCGAGACCGGGCAGTACCGCAGTGACACCGACTTCACCCGCCCGGATGAGCCGGCGGACCGCACGGCGCGCCTGGCCGGGTTGCTGGGGATCCCGGCTCCGGCCCTCGCGAACCAGATAGCCGCGCTCGAACGCAACGGCGCCATCGACCCGCTTCGCGAGCTGCTGGACCAGGCCGGCATCGCGCCCGCCGCGGCGGAGGCACTGCGTCAACATGTCGAGGCCACCGCGCCCGCGACGGCGCTGCAACGCGCGCTGTTCACCGATGAACAGGCGTTGAATCACCTGACGCCGTTGCGGAACCGGCTCGCCGCCGAACTCGGGATGCCGATCGCGGCTATCGACGGCGCCGAAGGTATGCGCACTCTCGATCCCGCGCTGACCGAGGCCAGGGACACCCTCGCGGCAGCGCTGGGATATCCCGCCGCCACCGTTACCCCCGCCATCGCGCGCGACATCCTGGGCGAAGCGGTCGGCGATCACTCGACCGCCACGAGCGCCGGGCAGTTCGCCGCCGGAGACGGTATCAATTCGGCTGCGGTAGTTTCCGGACCGGTGAGCCGGGACGCCCACAATCCGGACACCCAGAACGCGGAGTCCCAGAATCTGGCCGTCCAAGCGGCGAACGTCCGAGATGAAGACGTCCAGAACGCGGATACGCGGGATGTCGCTGACGGGGCGGCCGATGACATCATTGCCGCCGCGTCTCGGTATTTGGCCATTGCGGCCCTGCTCGACTCGGTCGTGCAGATCAATCGACTCACACCCAACAGTTGTGTCAACAATGCTGTGACCGGTATGCGAGTGTTGTGCCCCGACAACGCGGGTCGCTTCCAGATGCCCGCCGCCAGGTTGGGCGGCCACGGCCGCGACACCGTGCGCAAGATATTCGGCGCCGGGCTCGAGCAAGCCGGATCCCTGGACCAGGTAGCCGAATCGTTGAAGTCCCGGCCCGGTGGAATTACCGTTCTGGTCTACAAGTGGAAGGACACCCGAGCCGCCGGCACCAGCGTCGACGCTGACGACCATATGGTGCTGCTGGTCAACGACAGCACCTCGGTCGACGACCCGAACCTGGTCGTCGTCGACCTGGCCGCGTCGCGGGACGGTAACACCGAGAACGACTACGGCCCCAAGGACCTCCGAAACCGCCGCGCATTGCTGAACAAGGCTGTCGGATTCGATGAGTGGCGCCGCCGGCAACAGAAGTTCATCGATCGGCTGCCGGTGGAGCGGCGACTGTTCGAGACCATCGAGTTCGACCGCGACGGCAACCTCACCGCGGATCCTCGCCGAGGCGCCCCCACGGCCGAGAGCCTGCCGCCGTCGCAGCGCGTCGCCGTCCCCTCCGCCATGGTGGACGAGATCAATTCGGTGCCCGCCGGGCAACCCGGCCTGAGCACGCCGGCACCGGATCGACCGTTCGCCGCCGCGGACACAGACCGGGACGAACTCTCGCCGGTCGGCAGCAGACCCCACGAGGGCTCTGCCGACGATCACACGAACGCATCCGATCGTCCCCTTCCGTCAACGCTCCAGCTGATCCAGGACCGTGACCAGCTGAACCGCCTACGTTCGCGCCGTGACGAGCTGCGAGGACAGCTGCGCCGGCTCGGGGGTGCGGCCGTCGAGCCGTTCGGCAGAAGGCCAGTCGAACTGCTCTATCTGAGGCTGCGCGACGAGCTGCGTGCAGGTGTGGGGCCGATGGCGGACAACCAGCGCCTCGTCGAGCTGATCGAGCAGTACCAGGAGCTCGACACGCTGGTCGTATCCGCCGACGAAAGCCTCCTGGTCGCGGGCGTCCGGACCTACGACGCCGGCTCTGCAGAGGCGATGCCGTTCTACCGTCCCTGGCAGGGGACGGCCGAGGAATTCAACGCGCTCTCCGATGCGGACAAACATGCCGTAGCCAAGGCCGAACTGTCCGAGGGCACAGTGGATTTCGACAACCCCGCAGCGGGTGCAGAGTACGCCCGGACGCACATCGGGACCATCGCGGCCGAACATGCCGAGTCTATTCAGTGGGCAAAGCAGGACGCCAACGGCGCCTCGTTGTTCGGATATTCGGCGGTCAGCCGGTACGTGGCGACACCCTACGAGGAGAAGACGGTCGACGATCCGTCCCGGCCGCATGTCCGACACCTCGATACCGCCATCCTGAGCAACCGTACAACCGTCGACTCCTGGGTAGTCGCCGAGACCGTACTGGACCCGGCCGACAACCATGATCCTGCAGGCATGCGCGGCCAACTGTGCGACGCCCAGGGCTATCTGTGCGGCGAAATGGGCAGCACACCATCGGCCCGCTTGCGGGATTCCGATGTCGTCCATCTGCGGGTACCGGCCGGAACTCCCCTGCTCGGCACCGAATCGGTCACCGGCATACCGGAAGTCCTACTCATGCACGGAACTCGGTACGTCGTCACGCGATCATTCGCCGACGAGCATGGATTGGTTCATGTGTACGGGTTCGTCCTGGCCGACGAATGGGGACCGGTCCCGGGGTCGTCGCCATACGAGCACCCTCCCGTCGAGAACGACGTCGCGGAATTCGACGACGAACCGGGGTTGCGGTTCGACGGCCTTACCGCCGGCGACGAGGAGCAAGCCGACCGGGTGGAACGACAGATCGTCGAGTTGTTGGACGGCTGGTCGGATCCGGCTTACGTGCGGGAGATCGCCGCGGCCGTCGGCGCGTCGATTCGATGGGGACAGGGACCGATATCTCTCGGAGTCGAGCTCGGGGCCGAGCAGGTGCACGTAGATCTCGTCGATATCACGGGGAACAACAGCTATGTGCGGGTCGAGTGGCGGCTGGCACGGACGCCCGGTCCGGTGGAACGGGCCGCCGAGCCGCCGGTCGAAAGGTCCTCGGAAGAAATCGATCTCGACCGTCTGATGGAGATGTTCGGCGAATCCGAGCCCGAGGAGATACCGCCGTACCAGCGGGAGGTTCGCCGGATTCGCAATGCCGTCGAGGAACGGCTGCTGGAAGACGATGCGTACATCTCCGGCGACCTGGTCGACAGCATCATGCGAGCGGTGAGCGAACTGGTCACCAACGCGAAGAAGCACCTGCACAGCAATGCCTCGTCAGCAGGCCTGGCGCCGGAGGAAGTCCTCGATCTGGCGATTCGGGGTACCAGGGGCGACCGCCAAGTGCACCTCGCGGTCACCAATGACATCGCCCCGGGCATCGCCGCGAAACTGCCGAAGTGGACAGCCGACGAACAAGCTGTGGACCGGGAAGGCGGCCGCGGCACACAGCTCGTGGTCGCCGAGAGTACGGTCGCGGTCCGCCACATCACCTTCGCCGACAGCAAGAACACGATTGAGCATTCGGTGGAATACCACGCGGCACCTCCTACGGGTGATGTCGCGGTAACGCACAGCCGCAGCACAGCGCGCAAGCCCGCCACCTCCCGGTACGCCACGACGGGCCGTTTCCTGCGCCGCGCCACCCAGGAGCCGGCCGATGCCGTACCCGATCACGTCGTCGCCTGCGCCGGCGCGACCATCCGGGCCGCGTGGGCCGACGGATTGGACGATGCGCTCATTCCGCATCAGGACGCGGAGAGCTGGGACGAACTCGTCACCGGCCTCACCACCGGTCTCGCCGAAATCGTCGATGCCGAAGGGGCTCTTGCGGAGCGCCTGGATCACGAAATCGACAGTCTGCTCAACCCCGAAAACCCGCGGTACAGTTCGGTCTTCGTCGCCGAGCGCGACGGAATCGCTCACGCCTTCTATGTCACCCAGCTCGACGGCGTCCTCTTCGTCTACGACACCAACGTCCCTCGCATCGCAGACCCCGACCTGGGCGGCAAACCCATCGCCCGAATCCGCGACCGCGACACCTGGCAGCAATTCTTCCGACAGTCGTTCCCCCGGGTGGACCGAGCCTTCTTCGCCCACTTCGAAAAGACTGCAGGCCGTCTCACGCCTCTCCCGCACGAGACGGGCGCCGTACTCGCCGGCACGAATGCACCGGTCCGGGGACAGCCGAACGACCCGACATCGTCAACGCTGCGTCGCGCCCAGAGCGGTGATGGCACGGCGTTCCGAGAACTGCGTGAACGATACGGTGAGGAGACGTTCCGACGCGTGCTCGTCATGTTGGCCCCGGGCACAAGACCTTCGGTCGGCCCTGAATTCGACCGACTGCGGACCGTGGCTCAATACATCAATCGGACCGTCTTTCGAATTGCGGAGACTCGGCGCTGGCCGGTGGCTGCGGAGGAGGACACCGGAACGTGGATCCTCGGCGTAGCGCAACTCGCCGTGCGGGCATGGACCGGCCTGACCCCCACACAGCGTCGGATCATCACCGAAGCAATCACTTCACCGCGACAAGACAGCACGCCATCGCAGCGCGGGGCGTTCGGCGCGTTTGCCCAGTCCATCGAGGCGCTACTCCAGATCGACGTCGCGTCGGCAGGCGACGAACACATCGAATTGACCACTGAAGCCCCGGATCACGGCCTGACCGATCTCGAGCTCCAATTGATCCGGATGGTTGCCGCCGGGTTGTCGAATGACGACATCGCAAGTCGGCTGGACCGCTCGGCGAGCCGAGTCAAGTTCTACCTGAAGCAGATCGGTGACAAGCTGGGGGATCACGGCCGGATCGGAATCGTCTCGGCAGCAAGAGATCTGGGCCTGCTTTCGGAAAACGATATCGCGTTGCCGCTGGAGAAGCCGTCGAACCGAGCACTGACTTCGCGAGAAGTATCGGTCCTTGAATTGGTTGCCGACGGTATGTCGAACAAGGCCATCGCTGCGCAACTCGGCGTGTCACCGCTGACGGTGAAGGCCCATCTTGCCCGCATCGGCGGCAAACTCGGCATCAGCGATCGCGCCGGGATGGTGGCACGGGCCATCCACGCCAGCCTCCTCTCCTCGACCGATGACCACCCGAGCTTCGATCTGTCCGAAGCGGAACGCGAGGTGCTCGGGTTGGTCGCAGAAGGCCTGAGCAACAAGGAGATTGCAGTCCTACTCGTGGTATCCCCCGACCAGGTGAAGGGCCATCTGAACAGGATCGGCGCCAAGCTCGGCGTTCGCGATCGTGCAGGCCTGGTAGGTAAGGCAATGCGTGCCGGCATTCTCTCGCTCGCCCAAGCCCCCGCGAATGGCAACACCGGCCTGTATGCCGGCGTGGGTGCGTTGTCCGAAACCGAGGCCAAGATTCTTGGCCTGGTCAAGCAGGGTAAGACAAACAGACAAATCGCGGCGACGCACAACATCTCACCCACAACCGTCAGTGCGTACCTGATTCGCATCGGACTCAAACTGCACACCAGCGGACGAGCGGCTGCGGTCGTGGAGGCGGAGCGCCGAGGCATCGACCTGACGGGAGGGCTGCCCGGCGCCCAGCCAGGTTTATCTCTCGATCGGGAGGCGGACGGAGACGCCCAGGACCTTATCGGTCGAAGGCCGCATGAGGATGTGCCGCAGGCGTGGGCACGGTTGCGGCGTGATTCGGAGACGCTGCCCCAGGTGTACGCGCGGTTGCAGCGCGGTTCACCGGATGAACTCGCCGAGAGCGATCGTCTTCGTGCGCTGCTGCTGGACCCGCGACAAGCACCTGTGCCCGAACATATGCTCGCCCGGGAGATCGAGCTCCTGCGTGCGGGGTTGCCAGAAGGACTTCTCGAAACGGCGACTCCCGCCGAGCGTGCGGACATACATCGCGCGCTGCGGCTGGCAGCCGCGGGCCTGCACACCGCGTACACCCTGTACGGCGGCGACCCCGATATGGCGCAGGACGGTGAGCCTGCGGTCAACCGGATCGTCGGGGACCTGGAAAAGCCCGAGCACGGCACGCTGGCGGCTTACCACAACGGCGATGACATTCTGCACAGCCTAACGAGGCTCCGGCAGCATCTCGACAACCTGGTCGTCGCCGGCGTGCCGATAAACCTCCAGGACCGACTCGATGCGATGGTCGGCGAAGTCTACAGCGACATCGTTTATGGCAACGGACGTAAGAGCGACAACGAGAGCGGCTACGACGAACTCCGCTCGGCCGAACTCGTCAAAGCCCACGCCCGCCACGTCGGATATCCGCCACAGCGGATCGAACGTCTCGGCCGCATCGTGCTCGGCACAACCTTCGATGAACGTACCGGCAAACAAGTCGGCAGGTTGGACCCCGATCCTATTGTCCAAGCGGTTGCCGGCATCGATCTGAATACGCTGTCCGAGTACGACGCTCTCACCGACAGCAGCCGCCTGTCCTGCGAAGATAACATGTCGGCCCGATACCCCAAGGGTTTGACTCTGTCCAGAGCGATCAATTCGGAAATCGAACGCATCAACAACGTCATCGCCGGATTCGGTGCGGAAACCGGCGAGGGAATCCGAGATGAAGTTCTGCAATTGATTAGCCAGGGCCTCGGCCCCAGCGTCGCAGCGCGTCTCGATCGAAACCCGGGCTGGCATCCCAACCGGCCCGACACCAATCGCCTACGCCCCCAATCCATAATCGAAGTTCTCGAGTTTATCGACGCCAATCCCGAGGCCGTGAAAAGGGCATATGCCGAACGACTCCTCGGGAACGTGAACTTCATGGATCCCGAAAACGGATATCAATACCCTCCCACCTGGACCCTCGAAAACACGGCCCTCCGTGCCGAACACGCAGACTTCCTTCGGAAGACGGCCTCCCGTCTGCTCCACGAAGATCCACACCATCCCGAGTATCTGACTGCCGTCGAGTTCCACAACGAAACCAAGAAACATGCCATCCGCATGCATGCGAAGTACATGCCGCGGAAGGAAACACGGACAGCGTCCGACTCCCGAATCGCGGAGTCCTGGACCGATCGCCGGCCATCTGTGAACCCCGCCTCCAGCCTACTGGCCCGCATCGGCGACATCGGCGCCGATCCCGAAACCACCGCGCGCGCCGAACAGGACGTTCTCGACGAGTATCGAGAGCGGTGCTCTGAGCGGGAACAAGCCCTCGGACAAGAGTTCGCCGAAAACAAAGCCGCTGAACTTCGTCGGCGAGGCTGGTCCGCGAATAGCGCCGAAGCCGAAGCGAAGCGCCGGGTGAACGAATATTTGCGTAGCGAGTATGCCCAGGGGTTGATCGCTCACGACGCACTCGCCCGCACTGCCGACTGGCTGGACCGGGCGCTGGGGTCTATCGGCAGCACGCCGGGTCGGGCGGCGCTGGAAGCGACACCATGGTCACGGCCACCGGGACACGACGAGCTCGGCCCCCTCAGCGAGTCCGGTACCGGCGAGGACAGCGCGGGCCAATCGTCCGAGCAGGCTTCAGACCATGACGACGGGGGCTCCATCGGTAGTCGGCCCACCGAACGCGAACTTCGTTTCGCGGGTGTATCGCATGTGCAATACCGCGACATGATCGAACAACGCATCCCGCTGGGTTTCAGCCGCGCTCAGTGGGAAGAATGCGTCGACCACATGCGTAGGGCATTGAGGATCGACGGAATTACGGATGCCGATGTCCGCTTGTTCGGAACATCTTCGAAATTCTATTCGGCGACTCCTGGAAAGACTTTTCCCCAGACCGTCGACGAGATGGAACGGATGGCCGCCGAATTTGCGTCCGATCTCACCCCGGAAGCGCGAAGACGACACGTCGATAACGCCGTGCGAAGCTATCGAGACGCTGGATACGACAATGATGAACCCAAGCCGGAAAAGGCATTTTTCGACAGTCGATACAAGCTCGGACTGGATAAGTGGCCGAGCGACTACGACTTCCAGCTCTGTAGCGATATTCTTGCAAACCGTTTCGAAGACCTTGCCCGACGCGAGGGTGTCGACATATACACCAAAGGTGACTGGTACAGCCCGTACCTGCTCGGTCGCGTGGCGCCCCAACTGCAAGCGTGGGTCCAACACTGGGAACGAGTCCAGGGCAGGTGGGTCAGCGTCGCCACTTACCCCGGCCGTGAAGCGAATGCCCTTGTCGGCTCGGGAGACTGGATCGTCATACGCTCGGAATTCCCAGCGGCCGAGGTGCGTCTCGACACCGAAGCTCCGGCCGCCGGTGTCGCCGACGAGCGCAGTCCGCAATTGCCGGCGTTGTCGGATGCACCGGGTGAGGGCGGTTCGAATCCGGCGGGACCGATCGGCAGCAGGCCGCACGACCCGGAGACAACCGGAGCAGACGGCGTCGTTGCGGCAGAAGGCGAGACGCCGCTGACAGAGGGTGATGCCGTTCTTGCCGACGAGAGCGTGCCCGAAGGTTTCCGTACTGCTCTGATGACGAAGCTGTGGGGTCCGGGATCGTCCATCGAATCCGCCGGTGCCGTGGCGTCCGATCCTGCGGCGAAAGATTTCTCACGGCTAGAGCGCGGCATGCTGGCGGTCCTCGACTACGTCGCCGGGGCGGCGTCCGGCTTCGTCGCCTCTGCGGTGAGCGAGGGGGTGGAAGCGTCGGTGATCGAGGCTGTTCGCGGCTTGGATCCCGCCGATCTCGAAGCGATGCTTGTCGATCTCGGTGCTGCGCGTGCGGCCATCGATGCGGTGGTGGCGCGGTGTACTCAGATCCAGCTCCAGGGTGCGATCCCGAGCGCTGCACCGGCCGCACCGCCCGACGCCGGTGACTATTTGGTGCGGGTCAGCGCCCCGGACGGTTCGGATAGCTGGCGGACCAGGCGGCTGGTGCGCAGGATCATGGAGAACTGGGCGGGCGCCGGTGAGGTGGGGTGGCCCGACGCCGATCAGGTCGACTCTGCCGAGCTGCTGGTGTCGGAGTTGGCGGGCAATATTCCGCGTCATGCCGGAACTCGCGGGTTCGTTATTGCGACGGTGACCGAAGGGCCTGGCGGTCCGGTCATCCGTGTCGGGGTTCGTGACTACAGTCTCGCGCTTCCGGATTGGCGCAACGCCGACGGTAATGCCGAGTCGGGACGGGGCGGCCCCCTGCTGAGCATGCTCGCCTCCGATCATGGTGTCGTCGAGCACGCCGACGGCAAGACCGTGTGGTTCGAGCTCCGCGGTGAGCGCCTCAGCGGTGAGTCCGATCGAGGCAGCTCTGAAGACAACGATCTGGAACTTCTGAGCGAACTGTTCCCCGACCTCGACGACGACTCGCCGGACCCACCTTCCGGGCCGGAGGGCTTGATCGGGAGCGCACCACACAGCCCGCGCGAGACCGGGTTCCCGGCGCTTCTCATCGAGGGCCTGGACGCCGGTGTGGTGCGCCGGGAACCGCTGCCGGGAGCACGGGGGGTCACGGTCGAACGAGTCACCTTCGGTAACGGGTACCAAAGCTGCCAGGAGACCTACGACGATGCCGACGATGCGGCGAAACAATGGCTGGTATCGCTGATCGGCGGTGCCATGGGCGCACCAGTCGCCGCCACCCACCCCGCACCCGACGACAATAGGGTGCTGTATCGGGAAATCATGCCCGGCCTGGAGGCGAATACCCTTCTGACAGAGGCCGTGTCCCGCGCATACGACCTGGGATTGATCGACGAGGATCCGCCGAGCGAGGGACTCGCGGTGCTCGATCCGCGAGATCGTCGGTATCTGAATTCGGCTTCCAGTGAGCTGCTCGGTCTGCTGGATGCGGTCACCGGGACCCGGCGCAGCACATGGCATTGGAATATCGGCCCGGACGGCAAGGTAACAGGCGGGCGGACAGCAATCGACTCCGAGGACGCCGCGCCGAGCCCGTTCGCCACGAAGTTCATCCGATATACCGATGGCCGCCCGGTGTGGCAGGACCACCGCTTCCCCCGCTCCGACATCACCGACATCCGGGAACGGGTGGCCTACGTCGAGGATCGGTTGATGGACGTCCCGAGGGCGCAGAGGGACATGCTGTTCGACATGCACCTGCAGGTGATGACCGAGCTGGCCCAGGCCGAGCGTCATGCGGTACACACGCCGGAAGAGACCGCGCATGTCGGCGGATTGAGCGCTGAGGCGCAGGCCAAGGCACGGTTGGTCGAGGAGTTCAATCTCCACCATCCGTACTTCGTCATCACCGGTTTCGACCATCCGGATGTTCCGGTCGACGCGGTCCAGGAGATCCTCGAGACGCTGGACGACCTGCTCGCCCGATACCGGTACGCCCCGGACCTGGTTGCACACATGACCAATATCCGCGAACTTCGCATCGATTTCCTGGCGAACCCGGGCGTCAACGCCGAGACCTCCTACCCGGGCCGCAGCAGCGCCCGGACCGAGTGGATGAAGCTGAACCTGTTCCGGGTGGCCGATCGAGCTCAGGCGCTCGACGACGATGTGTATTACCGCACGATCGGATTTCACCCGGCTAGCGGACGGCCCTACCGCGACGATGTCATCCACGAATTCGGCCACGCGATCGACCACGCCACGGACAATCGACTCAGCCGGGAGGTCGAGACCGTGCTGCGGCGCGCATGGGAGGCGCTGCGAACCGCCGGCCTGATCGTCGAACCGTACGAAGAGTGGCTGAAGCGCCTTCCGGAGGCGGCATTCACAGACGAAACGAAAAGCACGCTCAGGCCGGTGGAGGCGATCGCGGTCGGGTTCGTCGATGTGGAGATCAACGGTCCCGTCGTCGGCAGCCCGCAATGGGTGATCCATCAGTTCGTTACCACCCTGCGGCCGCCTGAGATCTCGCCGGACCTGGTGGTGAATCTTCCTTCCGGCCGAGCGGAATCGGGAACGGCCGCAAAGGATCAGCCCGGGGCCGACGGCCGCATCGGCAGCAGACCACATGATCCGGAAGGGACGGCCGGTTCGGGCATTTCGCGATCGGCCGCGAACGACCCGCCGACAGCCGCGGTTCCGGGCGCCCGTATCCGAGCTCGCTTCGCGGAACTTCAGGCGGCCGAGCAAGTGAATACTCCCGCGACCGAGCGGTTGCGGCAACTGATCGCATTCGCGAATGCGGTCGAGGAGATGTCGGATGCCGCCGCCGCGGTCACACGCACTCGCGCCGCGGCCGACGTCGAAGCCCAGCGGCAATCGGCCCTCGGCACCGTCAGCTCGATCGCGGCCACGGTGGAGGCCGCGGCCCGCGACGCCGCACGACACGATGATGCCGTCCGGATGCTCGCCGGTCTCGGCGCCGCGGTCGTCCCCCAGGTACACCTGATGTACGCCGCGTTGTTCGAGCACATGCGTGACGCGGCTCAGCATGTGGACGAAGCCGACGAAAGCGAATTCGAAAGCGCGGTCCGGCAGTACGAATCGCTGGTGCAACTGACCGACTGGCTCGACTCGCTGATCACCGTGTTGGAGCACACTTCACCGAAAGACCGTGCCCAGCAATATGAATCGCTGATCGCCCGCATCCCCCACGACGCAGACCCACGCGCCCTGGACCCGTCACCTCTGCAATCCTGGCTCGTGCGGGAGGCGATTCGAAGTGCCGACAGATCGGCCGAGCTGGAACCACGGGCCGCAGCCGCCGAACAACGGCATCGAGCCGCCGTGGCTGCAGTCGGTGATCTCGACCGACTGCTGGTCTTCACCGATCCACCCGCACCGGCCGACGTGGAAGAAGCCACCGCCACAACGGATGCGCACGGGTCCACAGTCACCGACACCGCAGAGTCGACGCTCGCCGAACAGTTCGCCGAGGACCCCCCACACATCCGATTGCTGGCCCACACCATGCTCGACCGGCAGCCGGTGAACGCCGCCCAGTTGGTCGAAGACGCACAGATCGTGCTGTTCGGCGAAACCCATACCAACCCGGCGGGACCGGCATTCCTCGAACAACAGGCGGCCGCCCTGCGCGCCGCCGGCGTCACCCACTACGGCATCGAAGCGCCCCCGCATCCGGCATTCGACGCCCTGAATGCGGGAGAGCAGGTCGACCTGACCGGGATCCTGTGCGGTCCGGGCTTCGAAGACTACGCCGAGACCGTCAAGGCCATGGCCGCCGCCGGGATCACCATCGTTCCGTTCGATGTGGAGAAACCCTCCTCGCCCAGCGGGTCGCCCCTGCGTGACGTACGCGAATCGCATATGGCGCGGGTCGTCACCGAAGCCATGCGGCTGCCGGGCGCGAAAATGGCGATCCTGGTCGGCCTGACCCACCTCACGCGACAACAGCGGATGTGGTCGAATGTCACTGGCGCATACGGTATTTCACTGACGGAACGACTGACCGAGGCCGGGTTCGCCACCAGGACCGTGGCGATATGGGGCGGCGAACCGGGTCAGCAGGAGGTCGTCGACGAGGTCGCGCGCCGCCTCGGCCTCGAGGACGAGACCTTCGTCACCGATCTGGAGGAGGTTTACCGCGCGGGCAGCGGATTCGGCTCGTGGGAATCCGATGTGCTGCTTCACCTCGGCACCCCGGAATCCTATTCGGAACAAGTCGACCCCGGTCGGCAGCCACAGCTGCGGAAACTCGGGTACCGGGAACCGCACGATCCGTCCTCGCCCGCCGACCGCACCGCTCCGGTCGCCACGAACCAGCTGCAACTGACCACGTCCGCCGATCAGGACCGAACCGGCAAGCAACACGCTATCGACACCGCTGGCGCGGATATCCGCCATTTCGTCGCCGATTGGGCCAACCCGGACCAAGCGCGTTCCGCCGCGATTCTCGGCTCGGACCTGGCGTCGATTTATACGCACCTGCGGCGCGGCGGAAAGATCTCGGCGACTAAGTCGGGCCCCCGGGGGGCTCGGACACTTCGCTTCGAAGTGTCCGACGTCGGCGCCGTGACACCGAGCCCGGTCACCGCGTATGCCGAAAGCAGGACCACGTGGCTGCTCCACCACCTGGCCCACCGGTTCGGCCTGGATAGCCGCCCGGACGGCACCACCACGACATGGTTCGAATTCGACGAGGCGGGACCGGCTTTCAGCGAGTTCGCACTGGCCGCGGTGCACGGAACCGAGTTGCCCGACCCCAATGCGGCCCCCGCGCCCCAGAGCACCGACGGTCTGGTCGAGGGACCCGCCGATGCGATCGAAGTGAATCTGCGCCAGGAGGACCTGGGTTCCCTTGCGGCGGATCGATCCGCGGAATCCGAGCAGCTGCCGCGGCCGGTACTCGACTGCGTTCCGTGGATCTCACGCATGACGCACGCGCTGGGCGCCGACGAGGCCGACGCCCGCGCGGACCCCGAACGCCGACGATTGGCGGATCTGCAACGTAATCTCGCAGCTGGTCTCACCAATGTCGACCTCACCACCGGATCGGTCGACCCCAGGCGACTGGCCATCGACAAACTCACCGCAGACCCCACCCTCGACACCGTCGTCGTTGTCGTCGGACGAGGTGAAAAGGCGCATGCGTACTTGGCGACGAGGATCGGTGGCGACATCTTCCTCGGCGACACACTGATCGAAGGCGACCACCCGCGCATCCGGCCGGCCGTGACGTCCCGGGGTGCGATCGCATGGGAACCGACATATCAGGAGGTCGACTACGCCTACGTCGCCGAATTCGAGAACGTCGGCGGCAGGCTCGTCGCCCGCACCACCCCGGACGATTCGGAGGTGCGCCCCGAGCACGCCGACCGAGAAGTAACCGGGCCGCCCGGTCGCAACCGCCGACCGCGGCTGCCCGACAGGTTTCTCGGGCTGCGGTTGCGCAGGCCCGAAGCACCGGCCCGCCCGGGTGAATCGGAGCCGAATCCCGCACCCGAGAACAAGCGGAGACGAGATCTGCTGCGCGGGAACTCGCTCTACCGGATGCTGACGATCAACTCCTTCGCCACCGATTTCGGTGATGAGGTCATGGCGCAGGCCTTGCCGCTATTGATGATGGCCTACGACCCCGGCTGGGCACCCGTTATCGGGCCCGCCAGCCAATTGCCCCGCATCATCGGATCGCCCTTCATCGGATACTGGGCCGACACCGCTCATCCTGCGCGCTTGCAGGGCTTCAGCCAGTCGCTCGGTCTTGTGGCCGCGGGAACGGCGACCGCCTGGATCGCCAGTGGCGCACAGCATCTGGGCCCCGTACTCGCGACAACCTCGGCGCTGGAAGCCTTGGCAGCGGCGATCTACGGCGCTTCGGCCAGTCGTGCGATGAACCAAATCATCACTTCTGAAGAGAAGGTGGCCCACGCTCAACTGTCGACGCTGCTGGCGCGGGCACCGCGGGTACTGGGTCACTCCGTCGCCCCCGCACTGGTTGAGTTCGGGCGGGCCATTCCCACTGCCCTCAACAGCGCGACCTATGCCTGGAATCTTGCGACCCTGTCGAAGTTGCGCGCAGCAGATATCCGGACCGCACCTGCGCCGCCGGACGCCGCTACCCGGTGGCAACGTATACGCAAAGGCAACGCCATGGCCGCTCGGGCCGTGGTTGCCGACCCGGTGCTGCGCGGCGATGTAGCCACGTCCGGCTACGGCAATCTCTTTCTCGGCATCCAGTCGATGTTCGTGTCCGCAACCATCGTGGAATCGGGTCTCAACGGCTGGCTGGCCGGAGCGATGGTGGTGTCGGCATCGGTGGGAAGTATGGCCGGCTCCTCCATCTCCGGACGCATGTTGCTGAAGCGAGTGGAACGGAAAGCCCCGATCAACTACCGCGGGTGGCTCATCGGCCGGGTCGGAGCCGTAACGGGAGCCGCTGTCGCCCAGGCTGTTTCCAACGACCCCGCCGTCCTGGGCGCGACCCTCGCAGCATCGTGGGGGATGCTCGGCGCCGCTCGGACCCCCCTGAATCACTACAGAATCGCCAAAGCTCCCCAGGATCTGCTCAGCCGGATCAATTCGGTCGACGACATGACCTCCCGGGCGGCGGCTGCCGCCGGTATGGCGGGCGGCGGAGCAATGATCCTCGCGATGGGGGCTCAGCAGACGGCATGGGCCACCGCGGCCGGCTTCCTCGGAATGGGAGCGGCGGCGCTGGGCCATCGAGTCCTGCTGCGCCTGCGCCGCAGATCCGACGCGCCGGAACAGACGGCTCATCCCGGCGACGACCGTCCCACCACCGCAGCCACACCGCACCCTTCGGAGTCAACAGCCGATACGGATGACGCACTGACCACGTTGAGGCAAACGCTCTCGGCGCCAGCCGATTTCGCGGTTCGACTCAGTCTCGACGCTGCCCTCACCGCCATCGGCCGACACGTCGCCGCCACCACCGACGACGCACTCGCCGTGGTGAATCCACGTGCCCTCACCGAGTGGATCACGGCCTCGCTGGTTCTGGACCGGTTCATCGCCACGGAAACCGGACGTGCTGCCGGTACGAACGACATACGGCGCCTGCACCGAGTAACCGCCGAACGCAACGAAGCGCTGGCTCGGCAGCTGGATCGGCTCTTCGATGTCACCCCGATCGCGGCGCCCGCCGCGCCGAATATCGGCGACCGCTTCGACGGACTTCGCCGACTGGCCGAGGCACACGGATCCGAACAGGCCAGGGCGCTGTTGGATACGATCGAACGCTTTCTCGCCGAGGCCGACGGCGCCGACGCGCCCGATCCGGATGCACAAGTCGATGCAGAAATACGACGCGCAGCCCGGACAGCCCCCGTGCGAGCCGGGTCCATCACCGACCCCCGCTGCGCAGTCGCCGAACTCACCTTCATCCACGACCACTTCGACAACACACCCGTCGAGGTTCCCGACGCGGACACCATCGCGATCATCGAGAACTTCGGCATCCATCCCCGCGAACTGGCCCAATACGCCCACGGGCAATACACCGACCTCACACCCGGCGATGAGACCACCAGCAACACCCCCCTCGAAACGCTCACCTCCAACATCGAAAACCCCAGACACCCAACAGCACTCGCGCTCGTCACCGTCGAGTACCCGGGCGCGAGCGGCGACCGCATCGATGGC
Source organism: Nocardia elegans NBRC 108235 (assembly GCF_001612845.1). Taxonomy (GTDB): domain Bacteria; phylum Actinomycetota; class Actinomycetes; order Mycobacteriales; family Mycobacteriaceae; genus Nocardia; species Nocardia nova. The sequence goes on from NZ_BDBF01000002.1 coordinate 322,450, forward strand.
CACGTCCTCACCCTCGGCGCCGACGACACCGGCCAACTCTGGCTACACGAACTTCGCCGCAACCCCGACAACACCCTCGCCCTCGACGCCGAGGGCAACACCATCGAAGACACTCTCCACGGTCAGCAGGCCCACGACCGCCTGGCAGAGCTGCACCGAGTAGGTGCGAAGTTCTTCGCCATCACCTATCGCGAAGACGGCGAGCCCGAAAACCCCCTCGGCCCCGACGACAACTGGGCAAACGCCGACTGGGAAACGGCACCTGGGCCACGAACCCGCATCGGTCAGGACCGCGGCGATGACAGCATTCGACGTCGCATAACCACCGAAATCGACAAGCAGGTCAACCTCGGGAAGCTGACGCTCACGGCCGACGAGAAGCATCGGCTCATCACCGAGATCACCGAACACACCCAGGCCGTGTTCGAACGGGTGCTCACCGACCAGCAGCGGGAGAACGAGCACCTGGTCGCGGCGATCAGCAGCGGGAGTATTAACGAATATCTTCGGTTTGCCCGCCTTCGGCAGGGCATACGGTCCGCTCTACCCGGCGCGACACGATCCGGACCGCGTGGGCTGGAAGTGGTGACGCTCGACATGACCGAGCTGGGGCAGCGGCTCGACCGACTCGCGCAAACCGAACCCGATCAGCGGCGCTGCCTGGTACTCCGACATCTGCGAGGGATGTCGATGAAAGCGACCGCGCAGGCCATGGGGATCGGAGTGGATGCCGCCCGTGCGCTGGAATCCCGTGCAGCGCTCGCGATTGCCGGTGTGCCGGCAGAAGGAGCATCAGTCGTTCCCGACGAGGAACCCGGACACGAACCGGCGAGGCCGCGGAGCCGCACCGCCGACCCACTGGCCTTGTTGAAGGTCACCGCGGCGTTCCAGCATGCCCGCAGCCGCGCGGAAGCCGGCGACAACACCGCACTCGCCACCCTGACCGCCATCGTCGACCGGATGGACAATCCTCATCACCTTCAGTTCCTGAAATTTCGTTTCCTGCAGGGCAAGACAATTTCCGAGATCGCCACAGCGCTGGACGAGCCGCGCAGCGTCGGGGCGACCAAACAGCTGCAGTTCCGCGCGGTGCGCGCGCTGGCCCAGCTCCTCGAGATCACAGAAGGCAACGCGGAAGAGAGCGGCCCTCTCCGGAATGCGGCTCTGGTCGCCCCGGCTGAAGTGCGCGCGGCGCTCGGCGCGCTCGCCAGGCACTTCCGCTTCGGCAGGAACGGTCAGGTCAAATTCCTGGGCGGCAGCATGGTGCAGGCGGAACTCGAGACTTTCGTCCGACACTTCCTCACCCTGCAGCCACAATTGAGAGAGCTGGGCGCAGAAGCGTGGTTCACCGCAACCCTCGTGCGGATTCGACAGAGGCTCGCGAAAGCGCCGCTGGCGCGGTACGTCAACTCCTACGACGTGCCCCGAGTGACAGAGTTCGAGCAACTGCCCGGACCGCCCGTGGGCATTCGTGGCGTCGTCGAAGCCGATGGCACCCTGCGACTCACCGTCCGAACCTCGGTACACACACCCTCCGGCAGCCGAATGTTCGACGACATGTGGGCGGCGATCGGTCACGATGTGCGACGGATCGCGGGCCAGTGGGCGCCGAAGGAAGCCCTGCGAGACAACCTGGACACCTTCAACCGTCTACTGGGACAAGGCCTTTCGCCACGGGACGCCGCATTCGGCACATGGACCGGGAGGATGGCGCGCCGCCTCGGCTTCACCGAGGTCACCGTCGAAGTCGACCACGACGATGGGTCGGTCCGGGCGCTTTTCACCCAACCCGCAACTCCCCTCACGAACGCCCCTCAGCACGTCACCCCCTATCAACTGCCGTATGAGCATCTGTACGCCCTCCAGTGGTTGCTGGCCCAGCACCTGGGGATCGATGCCGTTTCGGTGAACCATGAACTGGTTCGGGCAGCACGGGCCCGGATCCACGGCGCGACCCAGACCGGCGCGACAAGCGAATTCCTCGAGCTCGCCGACCGATTTCTGGCGCTGAGCCCCGACGAACTCCGTAGACAGCCCAGCCGCCTGGCAGTGGCTCGGTTGGCCGGGGTACCGCGTTCAACCGTGGCAAGGGTCCTCGACCAGCGTTCACCGCACCACAGCGAAGCCACGCAACGCGTACTCGCCGCCGCACAATGGCTGGGTTTCCCGTTGCCGGATTCCCTTGCCGCCGCGATCGACCCGCGATTCGCCCGCGAGCGGTTCCATCCGCCGCGCTTCCTCCACGATGGTGGGTTCACCGCGGGCTATTTCGCTGAACAGCTGTCGGACGAGCAGATCGAGTTGCTCCGCTGGCTTGCCGAAGGGAAGCGGAATGCGGAGATCGAACATGCGCGGAGTGTCAGCCGCGACCAGGTTTCCACGCAGGTGACCAACCTGGCCGAGGCACTCGGAGTCCGGGTCGAGCGCTATCTCATGGTGGTCGAGGGCATCAGGCGAGGGCTGATTTCATCGCCGGACAACCGGATAACCGATCTCGCTCGACACCTGACCCCGAGACAGATATCGACGTTACGGTTCCGGTCGCTGGGCATGACGCGGGATGAAGTAGCGAGCGAGTTGGGAGTCACTCGCAAGACCATCGACACCACGATCTCGCAGGTTCTCAGCGCCCTCGGTGTTGAGAACGAAGCCGAAACCATGGCGATGGTCATCCAGGCCCTCGACGATCTTCACTCCGAAGACGAGTCCGGCAATCGGCCGGCGCCGGAAGGCCGGCGTTTACTCAGCGGCGAACATGATGCAGCGGCCGTGCGAGCGCTCGATCGGACACCTACCGCCGGTCCTCCCGACCCGAGCGTGGCGCTGGATCTGCCGACGGGCCGGAAAGCGGAAGCGGCCGAACATGATCCGCACGCGGCACGCGCAGACCAACTGGACGATCCGAGCGTGAGCTTCGCCGATGATCCGCGCGTGGACCGCGGCGCGCAGGCAAACGGAGGGCAGTCGCCGACCAGGCGGGCCTCCACGCCTACCCACGCTCCTCTGGATCCGCTCGACGCCGCTCAGGTCGTACGCATGATCCTCGACAGCCCATCGGTGCCGGTGCAATGGCGGCGGGCCGCGGAGTTACCGGATGATGTCCTGCTCGCGTCGGCCGTCGACACGGATGTCGACCTCGATGAGATCCGTCGGAGGTGGGAAGCACTCGAGCGTGACTATCCGGAATCGGGGTGGCGCGACGGCGGAGGGCTGGTGTTCCGTGGCGACACGCGTCCCCACACTGTCCCGTGGGCGGACGGGTTCGTTCCGTTGTCGCAGCGCGACGGCAAGGTTGTCTACACGACGGTGCGCGTGAATCGAGCGGGCGATTACGGCGAATCGGTGGTGCTGGACGAGGGGACCTCACAGTGGAGCGTCGCCCATCTGATCTACGTCATCGATGCGCCCGGTGGGTTCGGAGTGGTGGACGAAAACGGCGACGTCGTCTCCGTGCACTGGCCGGGGGGCTTGCGCAGCGACCGCATCGTAGGGTGCTTCGAGATTCCCGCCGAAGTCTGGCAGCGCGATTTCGCGGCCCTTGCCGACCAATTGCCGCAGTACTGGCGGCCGAACCCCGAGTACCGGCCGTCGACAGCCCATCCAGACGGCCCACTGCGAGCAGGCATCCCGGGAGGTGCCTCCGAAGACCGCCCACAGGATTCCAGGACCGATCGACCCGCTGAACCGAATACCGAAGCTGACGACCGATCTCGCAATCCCGTCGACCCGAAGGCGATCGACCTCGGCGGCGAGGACGAGTCCGGCGAGGTTACCTCCGGACAGGAGCAGCCGACGCTGACCGCGCGACAACGCCGGATACTCGCGCTGCTCACACGAGGACTACAGGCCGAGGAGATCGCTGCCGAACTCCGGATCCCGGTCGGCTTCGTGGAAACCGATCTCCAGCGCGCGGCGAGCGCGCTGCATACCGCAGACTCGATGTCGACAGTGCTGGCGGCGGATCGCGCCGGTCTGCTCGACGACACTGTGGTCGGTTCTCTGGAGCCGCCGGCCCCGGTCGTGCTGTCGGGCGCCGACTCGGAGGCGGACGTCCTCCTGCTCCTGGTCGAGGGGATGTCTCGCCAGGCCATCGCTGACGAGTTGGCGATGGACCGCTATCACGTACAGGGATTCATCAACCGGCTCTATCGCAAATTCGGCGTCGACAACCCGGTTCGGCTGGCGCTGGCGGCACAACGACGGGGCATGTTCGACAAGGACGGCGCGATCGACAGCGAGTCGATCGCGCCGCCGGACGCGACACTCCCGGAATTCACCGGTTCCGCACCGGCGGCAATGCTGACTGTCGACCCTCGGGCCGGGGACCGGACGCCATCGGCTCCGGAGGCGAATTACGAACTCTTGCCGATGAATCCGGATGCACCGTATGTCCCCGGAATGGCCGAAGTCCTCGACTGGGTGGAAGTGCAGTTCAACCATGAAGGATTGGTTTGTGATCCGTCTGGAGTCGGATATACGACCGGCCCGCAAGGCGACAATTTCTGGTTCACGCCGCACAGCAGGCGAACCACGCCGTATCCGCACCAGCATTTCATGCTGTACAGCACGTTCGACGAACCCGGACACTGGGCCTATTCGGCCGGCCACTGGGTAGTCCACGGCGGGCATGTGAAATCGATCATCTTCGGCAGCGATCTGGCCAGGACACACCTGCGCGCAAGGCACCTCGCCCAGACTCTCCACGATTTCGCGCGGCACATCAACCTCGACGATCCGGAGCTCGATGTCGACGACGGGATGCAGGGCGAACTCTGGCGCAGGCACCGGCCGCCCGGCACACCGAGTTTCGACCAGTTGGTGGACAGCCACGGCGCCCCGATCACGACGGCCGGCCCCAACGCCGAGTCGATGTTCCGTGGTGCCACCAAGGACTTCTGGGTGCAAGTCGACGACATCGTTGTCACCGATGCGGGTGTAGCGATCACGATGTCGGTGGGCCGGGTGCTCGGCGGGGAAGGGCGCTGCACCCTCCTCCTCGAACACCGCAACGGTGTGCGTACCGCGGTATACACGCAGCGTGATCTGGGTGCGGATGCCGAATCGGTCGCCGCCGCCATGGAGACCTTCCACGCCCGCGTGGTTCAGCCGTGGCTCGATGAATCAGGTGTTCCTGATCCGGCATCGACGGCCCCTGATTCGTCGAAAACCGTCGGTAGCCCCGGGGATACCTCGGATGTCGACGTCGAAATCCGCTCCGCACTCGCATCCGCTCACGGCGACGCCACGATTCGAGGACGCTGTGGCCTCTCCGAACTCGCCTTCGCGCGAGAACGTTTCGCCGACACGCCGGTCCGAACACCCGACGAGGACGCCGCCATGGTCCTCGAATACACCGCCTTCGACCCGCGCGAATTCGCGCAGTACGCCCACGGGCAATGGACCGCCGGCACCCTCGAGCACTTCGAGAACCGCATAAAGACCTCCGACGACGGGGCGGGACTGTCCTTCATCGCGATCGAATACCCCCATGCAGATCGCGATGCCGCCGACGACGGTATCCACGGACATGTCTTCAGCCTGACCACAACACCCGAGGGCGAGCTCTGGCTCCACGAACTCGCCCACGGACCCGACGGCGAACGGACAGACCCCGACCACGTCGGCCACAATGCACAAGAACGCCTCGACACACTGAAGACGATCGAAGGCGCCAGGTTCTACGCCATCACCTACGACATCCATGGCCGGCCGGAGCTCCCGCTCAGCCCCGAAAACCAGTGGACCAACGCCGATTGGGCACAAGCGGACAGCCCCCGAACCCGCCTCGGCCACAACCGCCCCGACAACGAACCTGCCGATCCGGCGCATGACCGTGGATTGCCCGCCGCCATTCCGGATCCGGATCGTTCGACACCAGCGCGCCGCGACGAAAACCAGCCCCCGAGCTGGAACCCGGACGAAAGCCCGTCGACCACGGTCTCCCGTGAAGAATGGGCCATCGGCCAGTGCGATATCGAGGCCCTCCTGCCTGGACACTGGCCCCTCGCGGCACGTAAGCCGCTCGCACTGCGGTTGATTTCCGGATTGCTGGACGACGCATTCGACACCGGTGGCGCCACGCGGGCCACGATCGCGCTGTCGTCGGAATTCGCCTCGCTGGTCTGCACGGTCACCGCCGCGGACGCCGCAGGGCGGCTGCCGGGTGTGCCTGCGCCACAGGATCCTTGGGTCGTGGAGGTGAACCGGGCGGCGGTGTCGTGGAGCTTCACATTGCATCAGAATCCACCCAGCCGGGAAGTCCGTTTCAAGCTGTGGGATGCCGAGGAGGTGCCGCGGCCGAAGCCCGATATGTGGGTTGTCCCCCAGACCGAGGGTTTCGAAGAGAACGAACCGGCAGACCTGGCGACCGGCGTACGCATCAGGCGAGGCCAAACCGGGCTGATCGCGGCGACCCGCGCTGCCATCGTCCAGCTTGCGGGCGCAGGACCGAGCCAGACGCTGCTACCGGAATTGGCCTTCTCGGGGCTGCTCGACGCAATATTCCGGACCACCGAGGCGGACGCACGAGTACGCGCAGAGATATCGGACGAGGGCACCCTTCGGGTCGAACTCACCGACCGCAGCCGCCGCCTCCTGCCGCTCGACGCCACGCGGTTTCCGACCCACGGGCTAGCCGCGATCTACGGAACCGCCGATCGCTGGGGCGTGGCGCTGGACCAGCGCGGCAAGACGGTTTGGTTCGAATACACCATCGATCCGGCAGCCGCTACGCCCGAGTCCGATGCGCGCGCCGCTTCCCTGGTGCAGGTTCTGAACGAATCTCACGACTGGCCGGTGGAACTGCTGCGCGGCTCCACGGTCGAGGAAGTTACGGGGTGGACGAACCATACGTGGCATGTCGAAATGGCCGGCTTCACAGACCCGGACTCGGCTTGGTACGTGTCGCGCGCCCTGCACGACATGCTCATCGAGCACCCCGCGATCGGTATCCGGAATGGGGCCGCCATCACCGTCGGCAAGGTGGCCGGCGGAAATGGCGTCGCTGTCGTGGCACGTGGCGACAAACATGGGCGTGTTCTGATCGAATCCATCACAGTGGACCGGCGGCTGCTCGCCGCCGCGGCCGCGACCACGCCCGAACTCCTGTACGCGGCGACGGCCGGCGCGATCGGTGCCGCCGCCGACGTCGGCGTCGGAATCGTTGCGGCGCGTGGATTCCAGTACCTCTTCGCACACTTCCTCGGCTCTCTACCCGAACCGGTCGACGATACCGAGGCTGCCTTCGAACGGTGGATCGACGAGCAACTCGGCGACGGAGTGATCCGGCCGCGCACGGTATTTCGACGTACGAAATTGTCGAAGCGGTTCGACGCGGAGCGGGCAGCTCGCGCGGCGGTAGCCGACGTGCAAGTCAACGGATGGGATAACGCATCGGAGGCGGCGCGGACGCTGTACCGGCTGCTCTTCGCCCAAGTACGCATCGATCCGGAGTCGCGAGATGTTCTCGACTACGTCGAACCGCAAACCCACCTGGATGCGTGGCCCCGGAACGATGGCATCCCGAATGATTTGCCAGGCCTGACGGAAGCATTCGAGAGACAGCACGGTATTCCCATAGTAGGGGCCGATATCCCGGATATTGAGCAGCGCGACGTCCTCGCATTCCTTCGCGGCGTCAAGGCCATGTGTAATCTGTTTCCGGATGTCCGGATCAGCGCGGCGGGTGCGCGCCGGATGGACGAATCGATAAAAGCTATTCCGGACGAGAACAGCGGCGATAGCGCAACCGAAGTAATACTCAACGCGCATTACACGGGGCGTGATTATTCCACGTTCTACGTCAACGATTTCAGGTACGGCGGCACAAGCCACTACTACGAGGCCCAATACCGCTTCACATTGGCCATGGTGGCTGCGGCCGGCCCCGCCCTTCTGGACGATGTCTTCCCCGCTCTGCTCGCCCGCTGGCTCCGTGGCAGGGCCAACCGCGAGTATCGGTACGACGAGGAATTCGGAAGATGGCTGGGACGTCAGTTCACCATGCATGCTCGTCCGAAAACCTATGGGCCTCTGTCGCCGGAGCAGCGACTGCAGGTCGATGAGAAGGCGGCCGTCGCAGAATCATTTCTCAGGGTCGTCGGCGGCCCCATAACCTCAGGCCTGGGAGATACGGGCGACCGTGAACTCACAGATGGCCAGCGAGTGCTCGCGTCGCTGTTGATGAAACATCGAAATAGGCTCTCCGGCGACCAACTCGAGAAAAGCGCTGGAGCGCGAGAGTCGATTCCGGAACTGCCCGGGCAACTCCCTGTCGCAGCAGCTCACCTCGAGCGCCCAGGCCCCGCGTCCACGGATACGACAGCCCGAAAGCCCGGCCCCGCCGAAGCAATCGCGGCTCCAGCGGCGGCCACCGACGAGGAACATCCCGCAACAGATTCCGACACTCGCGCCCACACGTCGGACGAATCCGCGCACCCGGCCGAGGACAGCCGGGTCTACCACCACCTCATGGCCCAACTCGGCAACCCACGCATAGCGCGCGACCTCGCCGCCAAAACCCACGCCCGCGCCGAGCGAGAACACCAACCCACCGAACCCGACACCGCCACACAACACCTACTCCACATCGCCGACACCATCCTCGCCGAACACCGCACCGCCATGGCACAACTCGATGACGCCATGGACAACAAACCCACCCGCACAACGCAACACCTCACCTCCCTCCAACACGGCGGCGCCTTCTTCCACAACCTCCCCGACAAGCCGAACGAACCGGAGGTTCCGGCCCCGCGGGGCGCCGACACTTCCACGGCAGCTCCAACCGCTGACGAGGCTGCCGCTTCGAAGCGACGAGACTTCCTGCGCTGGATTCGCAGGGACCGACCCTGGACGGCAACCGAGCCGGCATCGCAAAAAGACCGGACGGAAGCGACGGTTTCGAAGCGCGAACTGCTCGTCGTCAACAAGCCATTCACGAAGTTGTTGTTCGGTGAGAAGTTCTTGCCGGGTGAGTTCGTGAATCAAATCGGCACCAACGCAGCGTCCTCGGGACTCACGTATATCTTGCTCGGACAAGGGGAATCGACGACTACCACCGCCATGGCGTCTGCCGCTCTATGGGTCCCGAGCGCATTCGAACTGCTCGCCGGCTATGCCGCCGACTTCTGGGACCCGAAAAAGGTAGTGACCTCCGCACTGTGGGTCGGCTCGGCGGCCGCGACCACTGCCACCGGATTGCTGCTGGCCGATGCGCCCCATCTCGGAACCGCCTTGACCGCGGCGACACTGGTCGAAGCCACCGCGGCCACCTTCTATGCGAGCACGTTCCTCAACGAAATGCGGAATCTTCTGACCGAACCGCAGCTCGATTCCGGAAACCGCTTGATGACCAGCACCGGATCTGCTGCCGGGATCGCCGGCCCAGCACTGGGCGCCGGACTGGCTGACGTCGCCCCCGCAGCGCTGTTGGGCCTGAACGCCCTAACCTACTGGGGAAACCTGGCGAACATTCGGGGATTTGCATTCCCCCCTCGGGCTCGAAGAGATCCGCGCAACCTTTTCCGGGAGGTCGGTGAAGGAGTGCGGGCACTGTGGCAGGAGAAATTCCTCACCCAACACACCGCGTTCGCCACAATCAACAATGCCGCGTGGGCCATGATGGGCCTCCGCACAGCCACCGTCCTGACCGACGCGGGCCTGCCGGGTTGGGCAAAGAGCGCGGTGGTTACCGCACCTGCCGTAGGCGGGATACTCAGCGGCTTCCTGCCGAAAGCGCTCGACCGGATCGACGCCACCACTTTCTATCCGGCCGCACTCACGAGCATGGCCGGCTTCTTCACGCTCATGGCATCGACGACCGATCCCGCTGTGATCGCGTCCGCATCGCTCTTGGATGCGATGGTGATGGCGGCGGCGGGCAACCGGGTGACGAAATACGCGCAGGGCGCCTTCCCTGATGAACTTCAAGGTCGAGCGATGTCGGCGCGTCGGCTGTTCCTCAAAAGCGGACCGGCCCTCGGTTTCTTGGGCGCTGCAGCCGTGGCGAACGCGCACGGAGGGCAGGGCGGCGACGCCATCGCCGGAGTAGCCGCGGCCACCACCGCGCTCACCGCCACGGGTTACAGCGCCCTTCTTCTCGTCAGGCGGGGCCGCGTCTCCCTCCGGGTCATCACACGAGGTCGCGGCTGGCTCGGACGGTTGTCCCGCGCGCCCCACGCCGAACCTGCTCGAGAAACGGGGGTTCCGGGTTCAGCCGGACCCGATAATGCCGAAGCAATTGCGGCTGCGACGGAAGGCACCGACGAGGAGCGCGCCGCAGCGAATCCGGCTCGGCCCACCGAGACTTCGGACGAATCCGCGCACCCGGCCGAGGACAGCCGGGTCTACCACCACCTCATGGCCCAACTCGGCAACCCACGCATAGCGCGCGACCTCGCCGCCAAAACCCACGCCCGCGCCGAGCGAGAACACCAACCCACCGAACCCGACACCGCCACACAACACCTACTCCACATCGCCGACACCATCCTCGCCGAACACCGCACCGCCATGGCACAACTCGATGACGCCATGGACAACAAACCCGCCCCCAGAAGGCGACAGCGCTTCGCCCTCTTCCAACACGACGGCGTCTTCTTCCACAATCTCCCCGACGAGCCCCAGGGCGGCGTAAGTCCGGACGATGTTCCGGCGGTACCGAATCCACGCCGTCTGACCGACCTCGAGATCGAAATTGTCGCGTTGGTCAAGGCAGGCCTGACCGACAACGACATCGCCACCGTCACCGAACTTCCGGTGGCAGATGTGCAGGCGCTCCGAAAACGCGCCGTACACAAGCTCGAGGCCGATCGGCCTGCCGAGCATGAGGTGCCGGCCGGGAAGAACGCGGTAATGGGGGCCGACGCCACCGGCTCCGATTCGTTCGGGTCCCACAGAGACGACTCGGTTGCGCGCGAAACCGAGTCGTGGCCGATGGAAGATCGGTGGTGGGCACGCCAGCAGATCGAGGCGGTGCGTCGGTTCGCGGCGGAAATCAGGCGCGCAGCTCGCGACAGCGGTGGCCGCGTCGAGGGCCGGACGACGAGCGATGGGCAACCGGTTTTCCACGTACCGCTCGATTCCGGCCGACTCGTTCAGGTCGAACTGCACCCCGGTCGCCGGATCACGATCTCGATGGTGCTGCGCGAAAGCGACCGGGGACGAAATCTCAACCACAGCTTCGCGTTCGCAGAACTTCTCCGCAATCTCACCCGCAGTTCCGAGCCGGTACCAGGGGCAGACGTCCTCGGCACCTTGATATTCGATACGGAGTTGACGCAACAGCGTGCCCGCCGCGGGTCGCTGACCGATGTCCGGTTCGACATACACACCGACGTACCGGTCGTCTTGGAGGTGACATCCGGCCGGTTCGGACCGTATGTGCGGGCGATGGTCGAGGGGTCCGGGCTTCGGGCAGGCATGGAGCTGAGTTATGGCGACACGCTCCATCCGACGATCCGCACCGATATCCCGCTTCGAACCGGCACGGATGTGCATCGGGTCTCCCATCTCGTCGACCGTCTGTTGTGGGAAGGAACGAGGAGCTGGACGGGACCGCACAAGCCTGCCGAAACGGCGGCCGCCTGGCTGGTCGAGATCGCCGGCAGCCATCGCACGCAGGCCGACTCGTCGAGCGCCTACATCTCGCGTTCGATGCATCTGACCGCCACCACATCCGGCGCGCCGGGCTCTCGCGTCGTACACCTGACGGCAACCGACGCCGTGACCGGACGAAGCTACGAATTCACGGCCCGGGAGAAGTTCGCCCTGGCGACCGCCGTCGCGGCGAAGTTCGCGAACCCGACAGCCGGTCCGATCGGACCGGGCGATGCCCGCGCGGGCCGAACGATCCGATATCCCGATGGCGAAGCATTGAATGCCGAGCTGTGGCGAACACGCGGGTCCTGGTTTCGGGTAGTCGAGGAGCGTGCCGACGGTCCGGTCGAATACGAGGTCCATCAGGATGAGGGTTTACCCGTGCTGGTCGACCCCCGGACGGGCGCGAGACAACGACTCTCGGACTATGAATCCGCGAATACGTCCGGCTGGCAGGCGATTTCCTTCGACAGCGCGGGCGAGCCGCTCCATCCGGTCGCCGACTACGTCCGCGAACTGCGGCAGCGGCGCACGGCGCTGTGGGAACGGCTCGGCCTCGACTCTCCGGACGACGACTCCCGCGCCGCGTGGCGGCGACTCGTGCGGATGCACCGCGAGGTCGCCGAGGTAGAAGTCGCCGAGATCGACGCCTCGCTCGCCGCATTGCATTCGGATGAGCCCGCCACGCAGGCCGCATTGGCAGAACCTCTGCTGATCCGGCGTGGGGTGGCGACGGATCGGCTGGACGATTTGGCCGAGCTGGATTCTCTGGCCGTGCGCTACGACCGAGCAGCGGCGCGCCTGCTGGTTCCGGCCTGCGAGGAATTGTTCGCACGAGAGTTGGAACGACGCCCCGGTACGGTCATCACACCGCACGTAGCGCGCTTCACACCTGAACCCGGTGAGCCGCAGGAAGTGTGGGTCGTGGCCAACGAGGGCGGACATATGCGGGCGTTCGAAGCCGCCATCCAGGCCGATCCGAGTCTGGCTCCCGCACTGTGGCGTGGCTGGCGCATTCGATACATCCAGCTCACCGCCGGACCGTCCGGGCTCGAAGATACCGCCCTGGATGCCGCCGACGTGGAACGCGCATACCGGGCATCGTTCCGTCGGGAACTGGAGAAGCACCTGATGGCCGCCTATCTGAAGTACCGACGCAAGGCCGAATCGCCCGAAGGTTTCACCGCGTGGTTGAAGCCGCTGAAGTCGGACCTGTCGACCGTGCCGGACGATGGGAACACCACCACCTCACCGATGTCGATCCAGGTTGCGGTCGAGTTGATGCGAGCAGGAATCCCCGGCTGGGAGGATGCGAGACCAGCGGCCGAGTCGCCGGGCACCCAACAGCTGATTCCGATCCGGGCCGGCTGGCTGGAGACCGTCGTCGTTCCCGTTGAATACCGGGAAGCGAGCGAGTGGGAATCCAAGGCCGGCTGGCGAGTCGCTCGGCCGCACGGCAGCGACATGGCCGACGTGATAGCCGGCGATTTCACCCTGTTCAGACCGCCTGAACGCAAACTGCGCTCGACTTTCCGGTCCATCGCGCAACTCAAACGGATGCTCGAGAAGACTTTGGCCGGAACCGGACGCCTGCCAGGGCTGATGGCGTACACCGCCCCCATCGTGCTCACGTCGGCCCCCGCACCGGAATTGCCGACAGCCGCGGCAGTGGCCCATATCTCCGAACTGCCGACCGTCGAGGAATTGGAGCGTCACCGAGCCGAACAGACCGGAACCATCCTGCGGTCGGAATTCGAACCGTGGCAGGCACATGCAGTGCAGGAACTAACCGCGACAACCCGTGCACAGTCCCCGCTCCGGGACCTCTCGGTGCCGGCATTGCGGCAGCTGCGGGAACGGCTCGCCGCCTTGGGTCCCCCATTGCGCGCATCCGGCCTGGCCCACCGGCACGAGCGGATGCGCGTGGAGCTCGATCGGCTGCTCTTCGAGATCGAGGCGGAGTCGGGCGCGAGCCCCGTTGCGGAATTGCCGCCGGTGGAGGCACACGCGAATGCCGCGGTGGATTCCGCAGTCCGGTCCGCACTCGAATCCGGTTCCGTACGAGACGGTTCCACGCCGGGCCGCTGCGGGATCGCCGAGCTCACCTTCATCCGCGACTATTTCGACAACACACCGGCCGAGATTCCGGATGCCGACACCGCCGTCATCATCGAATACACCGGCTTCCACCCTCACGAACTCGCCCAATACGCCGGCGGACAGTGGGCCGAGACCACGCTCGGCCAGATCACCTCCCGCATCACCGACCCTGACGATGCCGCCCATCTGGCACTGATCAGCATCCAATACCCCGGCGCCCGCGACGACCACATCGACGGGCACGTCGTCTCGCTCACCACCGACCGCGACGGCGGACTCCGGCTACACGAGCTCGTCCCGGGCCCCGACGGCACGGTTACCGAACACGACCTGCACGGCGAGCAAGCACGCCGACGCCATGAACAACTTCTACAACAACAGCTGCAGGGCGCCACCTTCCACGCGATCACCTACAAAGCCGACGGCATACCCGAAAACCGCATCGACTCGAAGGATCACAGGGCCACCACGGACTGGCATCGCGCGCCCGCGCCCGCCACGCGCCTGGGGCGGGCGGAACAGGGCGACGACTCCGACGCGAATATGCCGGGCATCGCCGGCTCGGCTCAGGGGAAACCGCTGATTCCGTCCCAGCCGTCACAGGAATCGGAATCCGCGGAAACCGATCACGACACCGCCACCGAGGGCTCGACCGGCGTGCGCCCGCCGCAACAACCGACAGATTCACCATCCATCGGCCGAACCCTGATTCCGGGACCGCGACAGCGCGCCGCCATGTCTACGGAGTCGGACCCGCGCGACGATGTCGAGCTGATGGCCGCGGTGCGCAGCGGGGACACAGAAGCGTTCGGAACGCTGTTCGAACGGCATATCGGCCCGGTTCGGAGTTACGCGCGCGCTCGCTTCCGGCCCTCGGACGCGGACGATCTGGTGTCGCACGCGTTTCACGCGACACTCGGCGCGCTGCGGAAGGGGTCGGGACCGGAATCCGCGTTCCGGGCCTATGTCCTGACCGTCTTGCGCAACCACGCCCTGTCTCAGAAACTCAGCTACACCGATCGAATCACGTTGAGCGACGACATGACTCGTTACGACGTGCCCGAAGAGCCGGTCGATACGGAGTTCGGAAGACGCGAGCATGCTCTCCTCGCACAGGCGCTGGCGGCGGGCACCTTGTCCGAACGCGCTCGTCTGATATTGACCAACTTCACTCTGCCGGCGGCAGAGCTGGCACGCTTCATCGATGCGCCCTCCGCCAACGCCGCAAACGTGGCACGACACCGAGCAGTGGAGGAATTGCGCGCGGCATATCTTCAAGCGCAGATTCCGCATGAACCCGACGAATCCTGCCGCGACACAGTGGAACAACTCGGAGCGTGGTTGCGCGGGCCGCTGCGCAAGCGAGCCGAAAACCGGGTGAATACGCATTTGCGGGGCTGCTCGTCCTGCCGCGCCACGCTCGAACTGTCGGTCGCGCTGAATCCGGGCCTCGCCGTACGTACGCACATTCCGGCCCCCGGGCGTGGTGACGGCCGAACCGAAGGTTCGGCAGGCAAACCGGCATCGACCGCGAGCGAAGGCGTGCAACCGAACGACCGGACCCCCCGTCGCAAGCAAGGCGGTGCTCGTCGGCAACGACGCGGCGCCACTGCGCGGGGCGAGGAAAGTTTCGACCCGTTCGGGGGCGTTGCGGACGACCGCGCCCCCGCCGTACTTCCCGGACAGTTGGACAACCCCTGGCTCCTCTTCGCCGACGACCCGCGCGGCGGCGACAATGTCAGTGCCGTGCGCGCACAACGCGAGGGCCGGCCATCGGGGCGGCAACCCGCCGGTCACGTCGAAGAAGCGCTCTCCCCGGCATGGCTGCGGAGAGTCCACGCCGCGATCACCGAGGAACAGCTCGATGCCGACGGATCCCGGCGCGCGCACCTCGGCCGCATCCTGGCCCACCTGAACAAGCTGATGCCGGACGCCCCGCCCGTCACGGCGGACCAGCGCGCCAGGTTGGAGACATTGGCCCGGGCGGTCGGCCGCTGGCTGCATATCGCGCACACCGAACTCGGCGTCGATCTGTCCGCCGGAGAGGTCGCCCACAGTGTCTCGGCACGACAGAGCCACCTCGCCGAAGCAACGAACAGGTACCGTGCCGCCGCCGAGGCCCTCGCCTACCATGCGGCGAACCTCGATGCCGCACCGGCGAATACGTCGCCGTGGGGCCGGAACGTGGGACTGCTGGACGGCGTCGACATCACCGAGCTGACACAGACCATCGAGGGACTCGCCGCGGAATCCGCTCGGCTGGAGGCTGATTCGGCGCGAGCCGCCGAGCTCCAGCAGATACGGCACGCCTGGACCGCGGCCTACGAGCTGTGGAATCTCGCGCAAGATACGCGATCACCGGCCGCCGGCCCTCGCGTCGAAGCACTGATCTCCTACGCCGATGCGACACGGCACTGGCTGATCGCCCTGCTGGATCGGAACAACGGGGCGAACCTGTTGGCACAAGAACAGCGAACTGCTCGCGCTGTCAACGACTATCGGGAGGCGGATCACCGTATCCGCGAGTTACTGCGAACGCTGGAGGCGCAGCCGGTCGCCGCATCGGAGGCGGCGACGCCTGGACCGGATGAGCTGCCGCCGACGGGACCGTCCGAAGCGCAGACACCTGCCGCACCCGCATCGGCCGAGCGTCGGGAGCCGTGGCGCGACCTGCCACCTCCGGCGCCGCACAAGGAAGTAGACCTCGGCCACGCCGCCGGTGTCACCGATGTCGGCCGCCGGAATACGAATCAGGACGACTTCGCCATCGCGACCGCGACAATCAATGGGGAACAGGTGACTCTTGCCGCGGTGTGCGACGGCACCTCCGGAGAAGCGATCCGCAGTGACCGTGCCGCTGCCGTCGGCTCCGCCGCGGCGTGCGCGATCCTCGAGCAGGAGGCCGCTGCCGTCGCCGCGGGCGGGATCTGGGATCCGGCGGCCGTGCTGGCAAAGGCGACCCAGGCGGCCCAGGACGCGGTGCTTGACCTGATCTCGCAGGAGTTCCCCGGCTGCGATCTGCCACCGGTGAGCACGATCGTGCTGTCACTGGTCACCCCCGCCCAGGTATTCACCGAGTGCGTCGGCGACTCTCGCGCCTACTGGATTCCGCTGGACGGCGGTCCCGCAGTCCAGCTGACCACCGACGACTCGGCCCTGCAGCGCTATATGGACCTGATGGGTGTCAGTGCGGAACAGGCCGCGCGCATGCCGCACGCGTCCACGCTCACCCGTGGCCTCGGCGTGAAATACGAATGGCGCGAACCGAATCCGACCGCCCACCACGTGACCGGCCGCGGCGTTGTCGCGCTCGTTTCCGACGGTCCGATCAAGAAGATCGGCTCGCCGGATGCGATCGCGGACCAGGTCCGCGCCCAGCTGGCCCGGACGTCGGGGAATCTTCTCGGCGCGGCACGGGGATTCGCCGAGGCCGCCGTCGAGGCCGGCACTCGCGACAACGTCACCGTCGTGTTGATCGCCGGAGTTGACCGCCCGGACCGGGCCGCATCCTTACCGTCCGCAGCGGCGTCGTCACCGTGGAGTTCACCGACGCCCACCGAGTCTCCGAAGGCCGTGGATCCGCGCACGCTGCCCTGGACCAGCCGCCAGCGGGCGGGTGACGGTCACCCCACGATGCAGCCATCGAGTCCTGGAAATTCGCACCGTTCGGCCGGCGAATCCACGCCCACGCCGGGTTCGACAATCTCCGAATCGTTCGATGAGGGCAGCGCGAATCAGGAATCGGCGACCACTCGGTCCGCGCCGACATCGAGCACCGCCGACGACGCTCAGCATGCGGCCGGGCACCATAGCGATCACGGCCGTGAATCGTCACTGCCCAGGACACGGCGACGAATGATGTCCGCTGCGGAATTCGCCGCGCGACTGGCCCAGGCCGAACGCTTTGGGCCACCTGTGCGAATAACCCCCGACAAGTGGTTCACCCAGAACAGCTTCACCGAGCTCCTCGTGTATCCGGACGGCCTATGGGTTGTCGAAAAGAATTTGTCGTCACGGAAACAGCGCACCGCCGAGATTGTGGCTTCCGCGTTCGCCTACGCTATGGATGCGCCGGTGCCACCGGTCATACCGGTAGACGGTGACGACCGGACCGTGCGAATGCCATGGCTGCCGGGTGAAGTGATCGAGTGCACCGCCGACGATCCCAACGGAATCCATGCATTGGAGGCATTGCGGGGTCACCCCGACGCGGAGCAACTGGGTCTGCTCGACCTGGTGATCAGCAACTGGGACCGGATAGAAAACGTTTTGCGCGACGGTGATCACTTGGTCGGCCTCGACCATGCTTTTGCCTTCCAACGCCCCATCGACCCGAGCTCGAGTCCGTTCTCCCAAAGCTACGTGTCCGCCGTGGATTACCATCGTGCGCCCGACCCATATGAGTGGGTAGCCAACGGACGAAGCAAGTCCGAACTCGAAGGGTATAAACGCAACATCCAGGCGCTGCAATCACTGTGCGAGGATTACGACTGCCTCGGCTGGCATATGGGAGCCATGGCTCTACTGGACAAGGTAATCGCGCACGCTCGGGACACGCATGTCGGCCAGGACGCCGCGGAACAGGGAAGCGAACAAGCGAGCGCCGGGCTTGGATTGTCGACGGAATCGGCTCGTCCAGCTTCGGAAACACCGTGGCGCCGTGATCGACCCGCTGCAGCACCCGCCTCTTCGGGGAACCCGCTGTCCCCCGAAGAGGCGCTCGACCTGCCGCGGAAAAAGAACCGGAGACGAGCCCCCGATCCGAACGCTTATCACCACCGCCCGGACGACGGCATGCCATGGGATCCGGTAGTGCCGCAACCTGATCCGCTACTGACGCCTCCGGGGCAACGTCGCGGCCGTGGCGCCAGGCCGCCGTCGCTCGATGGAGTATTCGATGGTCGGAGCGAGATCGAATTCGTCGATCCGGGCGTCGATCGGGGGAA
This sequence comes from Nocardia elegans NBRC 108235, assembly GCF_001612845.1. Lineage (GTDB taxonomy): Bacteria > Actinomycetota > Actinomycetes > Mycobacteriales > Mycobacteriaceae > Nocardia > Nocardia nova. The sequence continues at coordinate 341,094 of NZ_BDBF01000002.1, forward strand.
CAGACGGGGACGTCGAGGTGACGTCCCGAGTGTGTGGCATCGCTTCGGCCGTGACGACTCGACTCCGGACGCCATCGAGCTTTCCCCCGTTCTCGGTCGTGCGCTTCGTGCTGCTGAGGCGGACGCCGAGGACGTGGTCACCTATGCGCTGCAACCGGCGGAGGCGCTCGGCCTGGATGCGACGAAGCTGCAGCAGCGCGACCCCGAGGCAATCGCGCGCACGGTCCAAGCGGTGCGGATTCGACAGCGCCGGCGATTCGAATCGGTTCTACGCCGGCTCGTAGCCGACGACGCGTTGACCGAGCTGCTCGACCATCAAGACGCGATTTCCGAACTGGATGAGCGCGTCCGCTCGCTGCCCCGGCATCTCGAAGCCGCGGAAACATACCTGGACGAGGTTCGCACAGCGCTCGCGATCATGGCCGTACCGGAGCTGTTCGCAGCTGCCGGAGTGAGCCCGCTCATCGATGACGACGGGCAGATTGTGGAGGCGATCGGATACACCTCGGACGGCCGAGTGATCGTCGCATCGCCACTGCGCGATCAACATGCGCTGCTGGACCTGCAGGTGCCTGGGTTCCGCCGACAGGCTCCGAAAAACGGCGTGTCGATCGAGTACTGGCACGTTCGTATCGACGACCAGGGACGCCTCGTCGTGGAAACGACATCCGGAGCACATCCAGACCCGGAGCGCACCGCGTACTACTACCGCGACCGCGACTACGTCTGGTGGCGTAAGGACCTGGCCGACGAAAGGACGTTCGCCGAGAAATGCGCAGAGGCCCTTGTCTCGGGTGAGATCGCTCGCGAGCACCTGAAAGGCGATACCGGAGATGCGACGATGTCCGCGGGAGTAAGCATTGTTCACTACCGCAACGGATTTCGTCACATCGAGAAGAAGGTACGCGATATCGATCAGCGCGACGCCGAGAAGCTGGCGGCCATCACCCTCGCGGACGCCGGCTCGCGGCCTGCCGAGGTACTGGGCGCGGATGAAATCCTGCCTGGCGGCAGCGAACTGGTGCTGCTCATCGAGTATGTGCCCGGATTCGACGCGAGCGACATATTCGGGGATTTCGAAGACGCTTGGCGAGATTTCTTCCACACTCCGACCGGGCAGCGTCTCGGTCGAGGCGATACGCTTGTCCACCCCTGGGACAGGCACGAGCGCGGGAGCAAGAACTGGCGACTCCAGCTCGGTTTCATCGTTCGGCCGATCGACAACGGGAACGCGTACCAGGACGCACTACCGCCAGGGGGATTCACCCTTCACTACGCCACAGTCGTGAACGGAAAGATCGAGTGGCGGAAGCACTACACTCCGCGTGCGGAGCTCGAGGCGGTCCGGGAACGAACACTCACGTCGAAAGCGGCATACGATCGGCGCGACCGAGCCGAGTGGTACCAGGACGTGATCGACAACCTCGTCCGAATCGAAGCGAGCGCCTGGTACAACACACCAGCCGACAATGCCGAGGCGGTGTTGACACTCACCAACCTGCGGGACGTACTGGCCGAAAGACTCAACCTTCCAGGCGCCCGCAACCTTCCGCACCCGTACGACGAATTGACTCCGAGCGACTGGCGGACGGTGATCGCGTCGAAGTACGAGAGCCTTCGCCGATTCCGTGAAATGGGCTTCCCGGCCGACCGGACGGCTCGCGATCTCGACACCCTCGACAAGTTGACCAAGTTGCTCTTGCACGCGCAGATGCGGCAGGTCACCCCCGATGCGCTCGACGACAACTGGGTCATCGACCCGGACAGCGACACCGTCGGACAAACGCTGACCGAGGTCTACCTGGATGGTCTCGCAGTCCGTTTGGCCGACGTGGAGGCCGCCGCGCAATCCGTGCGTCATGACGCGGAATCCCACATGGCCTGGGTCGAGGCATTCGGCCCGGAATCCGGAAGCCAGGCGTGACCGAAGCGAGCAGTACTCTCGGCCCCATCGAGTAGGCACACGTGATCAATGTGGCGCCACCGCACCAGGGATCCACAACCTGAGGCAGGGCCGCACTACCCCCCGCACCCGCGCCGTACCATGGCCTCATGACCGAACAGGACATCCTTGCCCATATCCAGGACCTGGTGAAGCAGGAGCATCAGCTGCGGTCCAAGGCCACCAGCGGGGAACTCGATCCCGAGACCGAGCGGGCGAAGCTGGCCGATCTCGAGGTGATGCTGGATCAGTGCTGGGATCTGCTGCGGCAGCGGCGGGCCCGCATCGATCAGGGCGGCAACCCGGACGAGGCCCAGGCCAACCCCGTGAAGCAGGTCGAAGGTTATCTGCAGTAACGGTTAGCATCGGGTAATGGTTGAAATCACGACCGCCGACGGCGTTGTCCGCGGTCTCAGGCGTCGTCGCATCGTGCAGTGGCGTTCGATTCCCTTCGCCGCGCCGCCGGTCGGCGATCTTCGTTTCCGCGCGCCGCAGCCCGTCGAGAGCTGGTCCGGGGTGCGCATGGCCACCGAATACGGATTCGCCGCGATGCAACATCGTGACGGCGCCCGCATCGGACCACGCAACCCGCAGCCGACGAGTGAAGACTGCCTGACCCTGAATGTCACCGCGCCCGCGGAACCGGCCACCACACCCCGGCCGGTCATGGTGTTCATCCACGGTGGCGGTTACGTGCTGGGCACCTCGGCGCTGCGGTTGTACTCCGGCGCCCGGCTGGCATTGCGCGGCGATGTGATCGTCGTATCGTTCAACTATCGGCTGGGCGCCTTCGGCTACGTCGACTTCGGTGAATTCGCCACGGAGACACGGCCGTTCGAATCGAATCTGGGTCTGCGCGACCAGGTGGCGGCGCTGCGGTGGGTGCAGCGCAATATCGCGGCCTTCGGCGGCGATCCGAACAATGTCACCATCTTCGGCGAATCGGCCGGCGCGCATGCGGTGGTCAGCCTGCTCGCCACCCCGGCCGCGGCCGGGCTGTTCCACCGCGGCATCGCGCAGAGCGCGCCGGCGGACTGGTCGCTGACGGCCGAGGCGGCGCGGATCTTCGCCCGGCGCTGCGTCGACAACCTCGGCGCCACGCCGGAACAGGCGGCCGAGGCGCTGAGCACCGCCGGCGCGAACGACATCCGCAAGGCCGCCGATCGCGCGATCGGCGATGTGCTGTGGCGGCAGCCGGGCAGCTTCCCCGCCGCCCCCGTCGTCGACGGCGACTTCCTGCCGACGGATCCGATCGAGGCCATCGCCGCCGGGCGCGCTCACGCCGTCCCGCTGATCATCGGCACCAACCGCGACGAGGCGACCCTGTTCAAACGCTTCGATCGCTCCCTGCCCACCACCGCCGAACAACTGCACGTGGCGCTGTCGCGATGCGGCGACGCCGACCTCGAAAAGCGGGTCGTGGCAGCCTATCCCGGGTATCCGTCGCGGCGGGCCGCCGTGCGCATGGGCGGCGACTTCGTCTTCTGGCGGCCCACCGTGGAGGTGCTCGAGGGCCACAGCCGCCACGCCCCGACCTACGCCTATCGGCTCGACTACGCGCCGCGCGCGGTCCAGCTGGCCGGTTTCGGCGCCACCCACGCCCTCGATCTGATCCCGGTGTTCGGCGGGGTGGACAGCCCCATCGGGCGCGGGCTCACCGCGGCCGGCGGCTATCGGGACTTCCTCGCGGTGCAGCGCGAATTCCAGGACAACTGGCTCTCGTTCGCCCGCAAGGGCGAGCCGCTTCCGTCCTGGCCGCAGTACACCGAGCAGCGCCGCAGCACCCGCATCATCGACAGCCCGGCTCGGGTGGAGGTCGATCCGGATCGTGCGAAACGCCTTGCCTGGCAAGGAGTCCGGGTTCCCGCGCCGGTCTGACCTACTTCAGCAGCCGGGACATGCGCCGGTCGGCGAGGATCTTGCCGCCGGTCTGACAGGTCGGGCAGTACTGGAACGATTTGTCGGCGTAGGCGACCTCCCGCACGGTGTCACCGCAGACCGGGCACGGCAGTCCGGTCCGCGCGTGCACCTGCATGCCGGAGCGCTTCTCCCCCTTGAGCCGGGCCGCGTCCTGGCCCACGGAGCGGGTGATCGCGTCGGTGAGGATTTCGCGCATGGCCCGGTACAACTCGGCTACCTTGTCCGCGCCGAGCGTGGACGCGGTGGCGAAGGGCGAGAGCCGGGCGGCGTGCAGGATCTCGTCGGAGTAGGCGTTGCCGATGCCCGCCAGCACGGTTTGATCGGCCAGCACGGTCTTCAACCGTTGCGAGGTGCCGGCGAGGAGTTCGGCGAAGCCGTCCTCGGAGATCTCGAGCGCGTCGGGGCCCAGTCGGGCGATGCCCGGCACCGACTGCGGATCCTCGGTGATCCAGACCGCGAGCCGCTTCTTGGTGCCCGCCTCGGTGAGATCGAAGGCGGGTGTCGCGCCCTCGCGGGTGAAGAAGTGGACCCGCAGTGCGAGCGGGCCTTTACCCGGTTTCGGCGGCGCGGCGCCCGGTTCGTCGATCCAGCGCAGCCAGCCGCCGCGGGACAGATGCGTGATCAACCACAGGCCGTCGCAGTCGAGGCCCAGATGTTTACCCCAGTGCCCGGCACCGGTGACGTCGCGCCCCGACAGCGCGGTCACCGGCGGATCGAACGTTTTCAGCACACTCAGCGCCGCGACGTCGACCCGCCCGACAACCGCGCCTACGGCATGCTCGACCAGAAACTGTTCGAGCGCCATGATCTCCGGCAACTCGGGCATTCCCGCAGCCTACCGGCGTCCACCGACAACCGGCCGCTTTCACACGGCGAGCGGAGACCCGGCCGATGCGAACGGCCGCGTTCCCACCGGGAGAACGCGGCCGCCGGCCTCACGGCACGCGATTCGATCACCGCGGCACGCGACTCGCGTCACATCTGGGCGGGCCCCTGCTGCGGCGTGGCCACACCGGGGGCGACCGCACCCTCGATCGCGCCCACTCCGGCGCCGATCGCGGCACCCGCGGCAGCGGCCGGCGCCGCGATCACCGCGTAACCGATGGCGGCGCCGACGACCGGCATGACGACCAGGCCGGCCGGCAGGAACGGGATCCCGGCGATCAGACCGGCGACCGCGCCGACCATCGCGCTGGTGCTCGCGATGGGGCTGCTGACGATATTGCCCACGCTGGACCCGATCACCGCGCCGCCGAGGGTGTCCGCGGCGATGCGATCCGAACGCGACGGCTCGAATCCGGCGGAGTCCATGGTCTGCGCCAGCCCGGCCTCGGCCTGCGCGGCGGAATCGTTGATCTGCCCGGTCAGCTGCGGATCGATGAAGTCGGGCCGCGGCGTCACGACCGAACCGATCCGGATGGTGCCCTCGGGCGCCTTGATCGGCGCCACCGGCGGTGCCGGATGGGCGAGATCGGGCAGATGCAGTGCGCCCGGATTCACCATCGCCGGGGCGGTGAGATCGGGCACCGCCCGAGTGCTGTTCGCGGCGTTACGGTTCGACGAGATGGAGCCGGGGGCGGGCGCGGCGGCCGGCGCGGTGGCGTCGGCGGTGGTGGCATTCGGTTCCGGATCCGCGATCGGCGCGGCGAACGGCGGCACGGCCGGGTCGGTCGCCGCGCTCGGCTGGAACTGCCAGGGGTTGGTCTGCGCGACCGCGCGTGCCACCGCATCCGCCGCGTTCGACACGCCGGCGGCGACGGTTCCGGCGTCCGGCAGCATCCCCGTGGCCGGTGCCACACCCGAATCGGTGGTCGGCGCGGCCGCCCCTGCCACGCCCGTCTGCCACAGTGCCACGGTCAGTGGCAACGCGCCGAGGACGAGCGAGGAACCAACGCGCCGGCACCACTGTCCCGATGCCGCCGAATGCTGCCCTGCCATGAAAACCTCCAGTCGGATTTCGATCGATTGACAGTGATTCGAACCGGCCGGTGGCGTGGATCACATTCGTATCGATTTATTCCACAGCAATTTTGGAGCTATTTCGGACATGTACACGGAACGTCGGGCGGCTAACCGATTCTGCGCAAAAGGTATATGTCCATCACCCACCCCTTCGCCTCCCGAAGTTCGTTGCGGCGCCGCACGATTCGATCCTCCACCGCGCGCAGCGGCCCCTCGATCAACGTCTCGTCCGCCATCCCCAGGTAGGCGCCCCACCAGATGTGCAGATCGTCGCCCGGCACCTGCGTGAACGAACACTCGCCGTCGAGCATCACCAGCGTCGGCCCGTCGGCCGCCACGCCCTCGGCGCGCACCCGGCGACCGGTGGTGATGTGCACCGGTTCGCCGATCTCGTGCAGCACGATGCGATGGGCCGCCGCCAGGGCCTGGGCACTGGTGACGCCCGGGATCACCGTGTACTCGAATCGCGTTCCCGCGTCCAGCACTCGCTGCACCATCCGCAGGGTGCTGTCGTAGAGCGAGGGATCGCCCCAGACCAGAATGCCGCCGACCCCCGCGGTGGCATCGAACGCCTCGGCCAGCAGTTCGGCGCGGCGGCGATGCCAGTCCTCGACCACCTCGCGATAGTCGGCGGCGCCCTCGACCGTGCGTTCGCGCGGCGGATCGGCGATGGCCACCACGCGATGTTCCGGATCGGCGTGTGCGGCCAGGATCGCGGCGCGGACCTCGGTCAGTTCCCGCTTGGCCTCCCCCTTGCCGATGACGAAGAACGTGTCGACCTGCCGAATCGCCTCGACCGCCTGCACGGTCACCTGCCGGGGATCCCCGGCGCCGATTCCGATCACATAGAGCATGCGCACGGTGCCCCAGGCTAGCCAGCGGACCACCACGCGATGAGGGCGGTGGTCACCCGAAGGCTAGGCTTGCGGATATGGACGGCGCGCCCGGAAACGACACCCAGTACGAGGATCTGCTGCGGCTGGTACTCGAGCGCGGTACGCCGAAATCCGACCGCACCGGGACGGGTACGCGTTCGATTTTCGGACATCAGCTGCGTTACGACCTCTCCGCCGGCTTCCCGCTGATCACCACGAAAAAGGTGCATCTGAAATCGATCGTCTACGAATTGCTGTGGTTCCTGCGCGGCGATTCCAATATCCGCTGGCTGCACGAGCACGGTGTCACGATCTGGGACGAATGGGCCGACGCGCACGGTGAACTCGGGCCGGTCTACGGGGTTCAGTGGCGCAGCTGGCCCACTCCGGACGGCACCCACATCGACCAGATAGCGCAGGTCCTGCAGACGCTGCGCACCGATCCCGATTCCCGGCGGATCATCGTCTCGGCGTGGAACGTGGCGGACCTGGACAAGATGGCGCTGGCCCCGTGCCACGCGTTCTTCCAATTCCACGTCGCGGACGGAAAACTGTCCTGCCAGCTGTATCAGCGCAGCGCCGACCTGTTTCTCGGGGTGCCGTTCAATATCGCGAGCTACGCGCTGCTGACTCAGATGGTCGCGCAGCAGACCGAATTGGAGCCCGGCGATTTCATCTGGACCGGCGGCGACTGCCACATCTACGACAACCACCTGACGCAGGTTCGCGAACAGCTGAGCCGCGAGCCGTATCCGTTCCCGCGGTTGCATCTGCGGCCCGCGCCGAGCCTGTTCGACTACACCTTCGACGACGTGGAAGTGCTCGACTACCGCCATCATCCGGCGATCAAGGCACCGGTGGCGGTATGAACCGCATCGGGCTGATCTGGGCGCAGACCCGGGCGGGCGTGATCGGCGCGGACAACGCGATTCCGTGGCGAGTGCCCGAGGATGTGGCGCATTTCAAAATGGTCACCGCCGATCATCCGGTACTGATGGGCCGGCGCACCTGGGATTCGCTGCCCGCGCGTTTCCGGCCGCTGCCCGGACGGCGCAATATCGTGATCACGCGGCAATCACAGTGGTCGGCAGCGGGCGCCGAACGCGCCGATTCGGTGGCGAGCGCCATCGCACTGGCCGCCGCGGAGACCGTGTGGATCATCGGTGGCGGCGAAATCTACCGGCAGGCAATGGATTACGCGACCGATCTGATGATCACCGAAATCGACGCCGATATCCCGGGCGACGCCTACGCACCCGCGATCGCGGGCGACTGGCAGGTGGAGGACGCGCCCTGGTCGCAGTCGCGGTCGGGGCTGCGCTACCGGATCCGGCGCTTCGCCCGCGACACCGCCCCCGCCTCCGTCGGCTGAATCGCGCCCGGCAGGTATCGAACCCGAATCGCATCGGCGAAACGGCCGACCGCGCGAGGTGGGTCCGGCATACTCAGCGATATCCAGCCTGTGACCACAGCCCCGATCCCGGCTGAACCGCGAGAGGCAGATCATGGACAAGAAATCGCTGACGGCGGCGGCTCGCCAGCAGCTGAAGCTGGCCGCGTCCGCCACGAGTGGACGCAGTTCGCAAACCCTCTACGGCGGCCACACCCACAGCCTGCGCCAGACCCTCATCGCGCTGACCGCCGGCCAGAGCCTGGCCGAGCACGAAACTCACGGCGAAGCCACCCTGCAGGTCCTGACCGGAACCCTGATTCTGATCTGCGGCACCAACGAGTGGAAGGGCTCGCCCGGCGATCTGCTCGTCATTCCCTCGGCACGGCACAGTGTGAAGGCCATCGACGACGCGGTATTCCTGCTGACCGTCGCGAAGTGAGGCCGGTCTCGCGAGGTCGGGCCGTCCGCACGCGCGGTCGGCCCGGCACCGTACCCTGTTGATCATGGGTGAGCCGCAGCCGATCCTCGATCCGCTTTCGCGCGCCGCGATCTTCCTCGTCGCGACGATCGACGAGGGCGGTGAGCCGGTGGTGCGCGACCTTCTCGCCGATCTGGCGGGACTGCGGCGCTCGATCGGGTTCCGGGTGCCGGAAACGCGGCTGTCCTGCGTGACGAGTATCGGTTCCGCCGCCTGGGATCGGCTGTTCGCCGGTCCGAAACCCGCGCAGCTGCACGAATTTCCGGGCTACGCCGGGGAGAAGCATCAGGCACCGGCCACACCGGGCGATCTGCTGTTTCACATCAAGGGCGAATTGCCGGACGCCTGTTTCGAATTGGCGATGCTGATCGGCTCCCGGTTGAAGGGTGCGGCCACGATCATCGACGAGACGACCGGGTTCCGCTATTTCGAACAGCGTGACCTGCTCGGCTTCGTCGACGGCACCGAGAATCCCGAGGGTCCCGCCGCCGTCGCCGCCGCTCTCATCGGCGATGAGGATCCCGAGTTCGCCGGCGGTAGTTATGTCATCGTCCAGAAATATCTGCACGATCTGGAGGCGTGGAGTTCGCTGACGGTCGAGGAGCAGCAACTCGTCATCGGCCGTACCAAACTCGAGGATCTGGAGCTGTCCGACGAGGACAAGCCGGCGGATTCCCATGTCGCGGTGAACACCCTGATCGATCCGGACGGCACCGAGCGCCAGATCCTGCGTGCCAACATGCCATTCGGCAGCGTCCGCGAGGGCGAATTCGGCACGTATTACATCGCTTACGCCGCTACCCCGGATGTCACCGAGCGGATGCTGGTCCGCATGTTCCTCGGCAGCGACGAGGCGCCCTACGACCGCATTCTCGATTTCTCCACCGCGATCACCGGCACCCTGTTCTTCACCCCGGCCAACGATTTCTTCGACGACCTTCCGGACGCCCCCGCGCAGGAGGCGGCTTCGGAGCAGGACCTGGAACTCGAGGCAGCCGGAATCGCCGAGCTGCCCGCGGCCGCGTCTTCCGGCGACGGCTCCCTCGGTATCGGCACGTTGAAAAGGATCCCTCAATGAACAATCTGCACCGTGAACTCGCGCCGATCACCTCCGAGGCGTGGTCGGCCATCGAGGAGGAGGCGACGCGCACCTTCCGGCGTCATATCGCCGGTCGCCGGGTGGTGGATCTGTCCGGCCCGCACGGCACCGACTATTCCGCGGTCGGATTGGGACGCACCACCCTCATCGACGCACCCGATCAGGGCGTCCAGGCTCGCCAGCGCCTGGTGGCGCCGCTGGTCGAGCTGCGCGTGCCGTTCACCCTCTCGCGCGAGGAACTCGACAACGTCGAGCGCGGCGCACAGGACGCGGATCTGGATCCGGTCAAGGACGCCGCGCGCAAGATCGCGTTCGCCGAGGACCGCGCCGTCTTCGAGGGCTACCCCGCCGCCGGTATCACCGGCATCCGCGCGGCCGTGTCGAACACCCCCGTCACCGCGCCGAGCGATCCGCGACTCATCCCGGAGGCCATCGCACAGGCACTGAGCAAGTTGCGCCTCGCCGGTGTCGACGGGCCGTATTCGGTGCTGCTGAGCGCCGATCTGTACACCGCGGTGAGCGAGACCTCCGACCACGGCCATCCGATCCGCACACATATCGAGCGGCTGATCCCCGAGGGCGAGATCATCTGGGCGCCCGCCATCGACGGTGCCTTCGTGCTCACCACCCGCGGCGGCGACTTCGATCTGCAGCTGGGTCAGGACCTGTCGATCGGCTACCTGTCCCACGACGCGGAGAGCGTGCAACTGTACTTCCAGGAAAGCCTGACCTTCCTGGTCTACACCGCCGAGGCCGCCGTCCCGCTGCGCGGCTGAGTCCGACGCGAGCGATCTCCGAGGTGTCATCATGAGCGACGACGTCCCCCCTGTATCCGGACCCGACATCTCCCGACGGTCCCGCGGACCGGTCCGGGCGGTGCGGGCCGGTGTCGTCACCGGCCGCCGCACCCTCACCTACAGTGCGCTCGCCGCGCTGTCGGTGCTGGTGATCTGCGGTGCCGTGGTGGCCCTGTTCGGAGTGAACCGGATCTTCACGGGACTGCTGGCCGGCGCTGTGGCGGGTATCGCGCTGCTGGTGGCGCTGTTCGGTCGCGATGTCGTCGTTCTCACCGACCGCGCGATCTACCGGCGCACCCCGTGGGCCGAATCGCGGCTGGAGTGGGATCGGGTGGTGGCCGGGCGGTTCGCGCTCGACGAGCGCGCCCGCTGGTCGCTCGCGCTGGATCTGACCGGCGGCGACGAACCGCACGACGAACTGGTACTGCTCAGCATTCCGCCGGTGCGGCATCCGGTCTCCAACGCCTACGAACATCGCAAGCGCGAACAGGTCGCCGAGATTCGCCGGATCCTGCGCGAGCAGCGGATCCCGGTCACCCTGCTGCCCGAGATCGCCGCGGCCCTGCACGAACACTGGAAGCTCGCGCCTGCCGCCCGGTGAGCTCCACACCCGCCCGCACCGATCGTATCGTGAAGGCTCCCTTTATGATTCGCACCGCCGCACTCGCGCACATCCGGAATCGCCGTCTGCTGCAGGCACGTTCGACCGGCAAAGAGGTGTTCTACATGGCGGGCGGGAAGATCGACCCCGGCGAATCACCGGTGCAGGCGTTGTACCGCGAGGTGCGCGAGGAGCTCGGTGTCGACGTGGCGGCCCACGACGAGCTCGGCGTCTTCGAATGTGAGGCGTACGGCCACACGCCCGGTACCGCGCTGCACATGACCTGCTTCACCGCGGACCTCACCGGCGAACCGACGCCGACCAGCGAGATCGCCGAACTGCGTTATTTCACCGTCGGCGAGTACGCGGCCATGCCGCATGTCGCGCCCGGCTCGATGCTGGTCTTTCGGCGCCTGCACGAACTCGATCTGATCGACTGGTGATCCGGAGGGGAACGTCGTCCGCCGGGGTCGCTATGTCGCTTCGCCGCGTTCGACCGGCGCGGCGCCCTCCTCATCGGTGATCCGGCGCGACTCGCCCGGCTGCTCGGTGACCCGGTGGCGGGCCACCGCACCGGGCGGTTCGGCATCGATCTGCTCGGTGTCGATCTGCTGGGCCTCGGGCGGGATGCGCGTGGCCACCACGAAGGCCAGCAGCAGCACGACCGCGACGCCGAGCAGCGCCACCCGAGTCGCGTCGGCGAAGCCGTTGGCCAGCGCGTCGGTGACCGCGGTCGGCGCGTGCTGGGTGCGCAGTCCGACGATCGCGTCGCCCGCCGAATCGCGGGTGGCCGCACCCACGGCGCCGGCGGCCCGCGCGGTCAGGCCGGGGACGTAGCTCAGCCGATCGGGCAGGAAGTGGCCGAGACCGATCGAGAGGATACTGCCGAGGACCGCCACGCCGAGCGCGGCACCGGCGGGCCGGGCCGTGGCCGCGGTGATCGATCCCGGATCCGATGCCACGGCACCCGCGCCGGTGCGCCGGATATTCGCCGTCAACGGGGCGGAGGCCAGCCCGAGTCCGATTCCGTAGCAGGCGAGTAGCACGGTCGGGGCCCACGCCGGAATAGTCGAGGTCAATGCCAGCGCGGTCACCGCCATCGCGAGCAACGCGATCGCCAAGCCGATCCGGATCAGCCACAGCGGAGGTACCGCCCGCAGCGGCCCGGCGGTCAGGATCGCCGAGATCAGCGCGCAGCCGGTCAGCACCACGAGAATCGAACTCGTTCGCAGCGTGGACAACCCGAGACAGTTCACCAGGTACAGCGGCAGCACGAAGAGCACTCCGAACTGTGCCGCCGCGATCAGCAGGGCCGCGCCGTCACCCCAGTGCCGGGGATCGCGCAGATGCGAGAAGTCCACCAGCGCGGCATGTTCCACCTTCACCCGGTGTCTTTCCCAGAAGACGAACAGCACCAGCAGCAACACGCCTACAGCGAGCACGAACGGTATGGGCGAACTCGCCGATTGCGTCGACCAGGTCACCCCGAACACGGTGAACTCCCGCCGCGGCCGCACCCAGCCGTAACGCTCGCCCTCGATGAGGGCGAAGATCACCAGCGCGAACCCGGCCGTACTGAGCAGCCAACCGTCAACATCCGGTCCGGTGGCCGAACCGCCGATGCGGGTTTCGGGCACGAGAACGGTCCCGAGCAGCACGACCACCGCGATCGGCACGTTGATCAGGAAGATCCACGGCCAGGTGAAGGAGTCGATGAACCACCCGCCCAGTGCCGCCCCGACGACCGCCGCGGCGGCCGGAGCGACCACCCACGCGGTGAACGCGATGACGCGCGCGCGCCCGTGGAACATCGCCGCAACCGTACCCAGTGATCCCGCCACGACGGCCGCACCGCCGATCCCCTGCACGATCCGGCCCCAGATGAGCGGGCTCGCCGAATCCGCGGAGGCGGACAACAGACTGCCGCCGACGAAGATCAGCACCCCGAGCACGAAGATCACGCGCCGGCCGTACCGGTCACCGATCCGGCCGACAACGATCAGCAGAACCGCGAGCACCACCGAGTACACGCAGAAGACCCACTGTGCCTGGGTGAAATCGAGTCCGAGATCACCGGTGATCGTCGGCAGCGACACACCGACGACGGTGCCGTCCAGCGTCACCATCGCAAGCCCCAGCGCGAGGACCGCGAGGGCGTACCACCGTCTGGCACCGGTGGGTGGCGAACCGAGTTCAGCGTCTGTTCGAACGTGATCAGCCATGCGCCGCTCCCGTCGTCGACCGGTGTCGCTGGGAAGTAACTCGTATCGGTCGAGTCTACGAGCCGAACCGGGCGAATCTCGGCAATAGGGACCGGGCGATACCGGACCGTGCGGTGAACGCGAGCATTCGGCTATGCGGCTGCGGATCGGTCGGCGGCTGATCGACAGCTCGGGGCCGAGATGTCACTCGGAGATCCGGCCCGCCTCCGGGAAGGTGGCGTCACGGATGATCCGCAGGCCGCTGATCAGTGCCTCGCACTGCTCCGGGGTGAGCTGACCGTAGAACCAGGTGTCGAGGATCTTCAGATATTCCGGCAGAACCTTCGCCAGCCGGGTCGCGCCGGCGGCGGTGAGGGCGGCGTAGGAGCTGCGGCGATCGTTCGGATCGGGCTGACGCCGGGCGAATCCGTTGCGCTCGAGCCGGTCCACCAGACGGGTGACGCCACTGGTCGACAGTTGTGCCTGATCGGCCAGATCGGTCATCCGCAGCCGGCGGCCGGGCGAGCGGCTCAGCCGCATGAGCGCGGCGAAATCCAGCAGCGACAGCCCGTTCGCCGTCCAACTCGGCTCGAGTTTGCGGCGGATCCCGTTGGTCGCCTCGAACAGCATCCCGATATCGGTCAGGCGCGGGTCGTCGAAGACGTCGGCGTCGTGCGTGTGCTCCACGCCGTCAGCCTAACCCACAGTTGCCGTGCGGATAGTTGACATGAGGAATATTTTTCATATTATTGCTGCGAGGATATTCCTCACGTCAACTAAATGGAGATGTCATGACCAGCACCTGGCTCGCCGGATTCCGCTCCGCGATCATCAGCCCCTACGAGCAGTTCCAGTTGACCGAACCCCGGGGGTTCACCGATCAGACCGTGCGCCAGGTGCTACACATGGCCGGTGGCGGCCGACGGCTTCGGGTGCGATTGAGCAATCGGTACGGACGCGACACACTGGAGATCGGCGCGGCTCGAATTGCCCTGCGCAAGAACGGATTCGCCACGATCACCGAAACCGATACCGTGCTGCGTTTCGACGGGGTGGACACGGTGCGTATCCCGGCGGGTGTCGAAGTGCTCAGCGACACCGTCGATCTCGCGGTGAACGGCGGTGACGATCTCCTGCTGAGCCTGTATCTGCCCGGGACGACCGGACTCGCCACCTTCTCGCATCAGCCGATGGAGATCGCCGCCGTGGTCGGCGGTGATCACACCGCCGATCCGGACCTCTCCGGAGTGGAGGAGGTCGCCTCGCGCTTCTACGTCACCGGTGTCGACGTGTTCGCCGAGGCGGACACCCCCGTCGTGGTGGCTTTCGGTGACTCCTGGTTCGACGGCGCCGGGACCACACTCGGCGCGAATCGCCGCTCCGTCGACGCGCTGAATTCGATGCTGACCCGCGGCTGGGTGGTCAACCAGGGCATCGGCGGCAACCAGTTGCTCACCGACGAGGTCGGCGAACGCGCCCTGGCTCGGTTCGACCGCGACGTACTCGCCGTACCGGGCGTCACCCATGTGGTGGTCAATCTCGGCATCAACGACATCGGGCTGGGCGAGGTGGCCGCTGCCGACGATCTGATCGCCGGGTACACCGAACTCGCCGCGCGGGCACATGCCGCCGGACTGCCGATCTACGCCAACACGATCGGCCCCTTCGCCGGGGTGATCTATCCGGAGGTGAATGTGGCTCCGGCGCTGCCGGTGCGCGTCGTCGTCAACGAATGGCTGCGGGCCACAACGGTTTTCGACGCCGTCTTCGATGTGGCGGCCGCCGTCGCGGATCCCGAGCGGCCCGACTTCATTCGCCCGGATCTCGACAGCGGCGACGGCCTGCACCTCAACGACGAGGGCGCTCGCATCATGGCGGAGACGATGCGGATCCCCGGGCTGCGCTGACGACCGGCTCTGCCGCCGGCGTGCCGAGGCCGGCGTCGGCGTACTGCCGGCGGTAGGCCTCGGGCGTGGTGGCGAGGCGGCGGACGAAGGCTCGGTGCAGCGTTTCGCCGTGGCGGTAGCCGACCACGCCGGCGATGGCGGTAACGGTGAGTTCGGTGGACTCCAGCAGGCGCCGGGCCGCTTCCAGGCGCAGTTCGGCGACGAACGCCGCTGGGGTACTTCCGGTTTCGGCACGGAAGGCGCGGGCGAAATGACGTTCGCTCATGCCCGCGCGCCGAGCCAGCGCGGACACCGCCAGATCGCCGGCGAGGTGATCGGGCAGCCATTGCTGGACGGCGCGGATCGCGGGGGTGCGCGCCGGCTGCATGCGCAATTGGGCGCTGAATTGTGTCTGACCGCCGGAGCGCCGGGTGAAGACGACGAAAGCGCGAGCGACCTGCTGAGCCATCTCCCGGCCGTGGTCGTCCTCCACGAGGGCCAGCGCGAGGTCGATGCCGGCGGAGACACCCGCCGAGGTCCAGCGGTTGCGATCGTGGACATAGATGCGGTCGGGTTCGACGACGACGCGAGGATACGAGCGGGCCAGTAGATCGGCCGCACCCCAGTGGGTCGTGGCTCGGTAGCCGTCGAGCAGGCCGGCCGCGGCGAGCAGCAGCGCGCCGGAACACACCGAGGTGACCCGACGGGATTTCCGTGCGAGGACGGGTAATTCGCGAACCACCTCCGCCGAAACCGGCCCGGAGATCCGGCCGCCGACGACCACCAGGGTGTCGATCTCCGCGGCGGAGGAGGCGAGGTCGTGCAGCGAATGTCCGACCCCGAGGGTCAGGCCGCCGTCGGCCTCGATCGGCCGGCCGTGCGGCGACGCCGTGAGGAGTCGGTAGGCGGTTTCGGCGCCCATCGTGTTGACAGCGCCGAAAACGTCCATCGGCCCGGCCAATTCGACCAGCTGCATGCCCTCGTAGACGACGAAGACGACAGTGCGCGGCGCGGGCATTTCGCCATCATCGCAGCCGGGCGGAGCGGCCGCCACGGTCGACGGCCAACCGTGGCGGGACTCCCCCGCGCATCCGGCAGGGGCGCACCAGGGCACGCACATCACACGGCGCGCCCGACCTCGGCGCTCTCGTCCCGCGCCGCGCACCGGCCAGGAACGGAATGATCGCTGCCGCGACATCATCCGCCGATTGCGCATGCGGGTAGTGTCCCCCGTTCTCGATCATGACGACGCGACCCACACCGTCCGGCGCCGCGGCGACGATCGCCTTCGCCTCGGCCTCGGGATCGGCGAAATCCGGGTCGGCCGAACCCATGATCACCAGGGCGGGACAGCGGACCTCAGCCAATCGGGCATGCGCGTCGGCGGGAGTGGTCTGTCCGGTCTTCATGAACTCCGCAAACCGGCCGGGCCGGCGCAGCATGCTCTCCACGTCGGCGAGGTGGTGCGAGCAGCAAGCGGAAGTCCTGGCGCAGGGTGCCCATGCCGCGCGACAGCACCACCAGCGGGCCGTCCCCGACCACATCGCAGGCGAGCCGTCCGTGTTCGAGCGTCACGTACTCGGTCATCATCGTTCCTTCCAGTGGGAGCATCCGGTCGCACATGCGGCCTGCTGAAATGGAACGCCAGGAATCCGGGCCGGTCGATGGCGACGGCCGGAAGGGTCAGGGGCGCGGCCGAAATCGTCAGATTTCGGCGAATCTCCCGGAGGAGTTCAGCGCGGTTTCACCTCGGCCAGCAGTTCCGGCCCGCGGGCTTCGACGCGGCGGGTGGCCACCTGTGCGCCGAGCAGTGCGGCGCCGGCACCCAGGACGATTCCGACCGGCAGCGCCGACCATTGCACGAGCGCGTTGTGGAGATAGGCGCCCAGCGCGAGCAAGCCGAGCACCGGCAGGTTCACCACGAGCTGACCGAAGCCGACCGCCAATTGGACGAGCGCCCGCGCACATCCCGGATTACCGGAATTGCCGGCGAAGGGGTTACCGCGTTGCTGCGGAAGCGGATACGCGGCGTAGACCGACAGGAACATCGACGCCGCCACGCCGACGCCCACCACCACCGGCAGCGTCGATACCGCCCACGGATACATCTGCGGGCGCCCGGCCGCACCCGGGAGCACGAGTGTGAGCACCACGGCGAGTGGGCCGACCACCAGCAGCCAGGCGATCATGCGGCCGCGGACGTCGGCGCGCACGGCACCCGGAATGACCAGGGTGTGCCAGAGGGCGGTGCCGTCGAAGGCGTACATGTCGGCGCTGGCCATCGCGGCCATCCACACCACGAACACGCCCGCGAAAGGCAGGCTCGCGCCACCGTTCTGCAGTCCGAGGAAGATCGGCAGGACCACGCCGATGAGCATCAGCGGTAGCAGCGCCGCTCGCCGCCGGCCGTCGCGCGACCAGGTGCGCAATTCCTTGAGTACCACCGCGCCGACCGGTGTCGGGCGGACCAGCCGGTCGAGGCGTCCCGAACCCGCCTGTGCGCGAACGGGTCCGGCGGGCGCGGCCGTGGTGGTGAGACGCCGGCGCAGCAGTACCGCCCACGCCTGCCACAGCAGCGCCGACAGCGCGGCGAGTCCCGCCAGGGCCCCGACGCCGAACCACCAGTGACCTTCCTCGGCCGCCTGGACCGCGTAGGGCGCCCATCCCGAGGGCAGGATTCGCAAGGTCGCGCCCAGGCCTGGCGACACGTGCTCCAGGCGCGGCCCTAGATAGGACACCAGCAGTTGCAGGGGGTAGTAGGCGAGGCCGGTCAGGCCCGCCAGCACGACACCGAGATCGCGACCGCGGCGCGAACGCATCGCGGCGCCGATCCACGCGAGTACCGCGAGGGAGAGCAGCACCACGAAGATCAGTTGCAGGCACATCCCGGCCACCGCGAACAGGGTCGGTACCACCCCCAATTGTGCTGCGAGCGCGACCAGTCCGGCGAAGGCGATCAGATTGACCGCACCGGCCGGCCCGGTGAAGGCGACCGCCGCGAGACCGATCGCCAATTGGCGATAGCTCATCGGCAGCAGCCGGAAGTGTTCGGGCTGCAGTGTTTCGTCGCTGCTGCCGGTGATGATCGGGCCGGCCAGCCAGCCGAGCGTCCACACCGCGTACAGCGTCGCGGCCACATTGATCGCCGCGCGGGTATCCCACGCGTGGCCGGCCGATGCCATCACCACCGCGGTGGCGACGGCCGCGAGTATCCCGAAGACCAGACCGATCCAGAAGCCGACCGCAGCCCGTCCGTTGTTCATCGCGCGGACGGTCAGCCGCCAGCGCATACGGATCAGGACGCCAACCACGACAGGCCCTCGTCTCCCCCGATGCGCCCGCCCACCAGCCGGACGAACGCCTCCTCGAGGCTGCCCTCACCCCGCACCTCGGCGACCGAACCGGCGGCGACTACCCTCCCCTTGTCGATGACGGCGAGGTGATCGCACAGGTTTTCCACCAACGCCATCACATGACTCGACAGCACCACGGAGCCACCAGCGGTGACGAACCGCCGCAGAATCGTGCGAATAGTGCTGGCGGACACCGGATCCACCGCCTCGAACGGTTCGTCGAGCACCAACAGCTTGGGTCCGTGCAGCAGTGCGGTGGCGAGCCCGATCTTCTTGCGCATACCGGCCGAATAGTCCACGACCAGAGTGTTTTCCGCCTCGATCAGCTCGAGGACCGCGAGCAGTTCCTGCGCCCGCTCGGCCACTGTCGCCGGCGGCAGACCGCGCAGAAGCCCGGTGTAGGTGAGCAATTCACGTCCGGTGAGCCGCTCCGGGAGCGCGAGACCGTCCGGCAATACGCCGACGATCGTCTTGGCGCGCACCGGGTCCGCCCACACGTCGGCGCCGAAGATCCGCGCCTGCCCGGCATCGGGCCGCAACAATCCGACGGCCATGGACAACGTGGTGGTCTTCCCGGCGCCGTTGGGCCCAACCAGCCCGAAGAACGACCCCGGCGGCACCGCCAAACTCACCCCGTCGACCACCCACGGCCCACCGAACCGCTTGTACAGCCCGCTCAACTCCAGCGCGGGTGCGGTGGTTGTCTCCATGTCCCCCTCCTCTGCAGAGCCGCTCCACGGCCCACGCGACGGAAGCCGCCCCGGCCGTCCGTGCTGTGAACTGTCTCGACTCTACGTCGGCGCTCACGGTCCTACCCGTTGGCAAGGCGCAGCGAACGCTTCCTCTGAGCGCTGCCCGAGTTCAGCAGTGGCGGATGCGAAAAGCCGGTGCCGAGATGCAACCGCACCCCGTGCACCGGCCTTCCGGCTCACTCCGACTCGATCACCCGCACTTCGCCGTCGGGTTCGTCGGTCGCCTCACCCGCCACGGTGAACCAGTGGCTGACCTCGCCCTCGGCCAGGTCACCGGAGATATCACCGCTGGGCAGGACCGAGAGTGCGCCCGCGGTCGCGGAGGTCAGGAATTCCGCCAGCGCTGCCGGACCCGCCGTCGCCGTGGTGTACGTGGTCGACTCGTAGTCGATCTCGTGGTCGGCGCGCAGGGTGTCGGCGTGGTCGAGGGCCTGCTCCTGGGTCAGCGTGCGCAGGGTGCCGTCGGCCGCCCGCACCACGAAGGCCGGATGCTCGTCCTGCAGGGGCCGGATGCGGTCGGCGTAGGACACCGGATGTGCCTGTGCCGCATCGATTTCCGCGCGCACCTTCGGATCGGTCGGGACCAGCCACCGCACCGACTTGGCCGCCGGCTCCAGGGCGATACCCCAGCCGGCGCCCGCCGCGACGATCTCCCCGAAGGACAGGCCGTCGGCGAACAGCGCCGCGGCGCCGGCCTTCTGGATCGCCCACAGCGCCACCACGGCATCCACCGAATGCGGCAGGGCCACCGCGACGATGTCGCCCGGGCCGACGCCGCGTCCGATCAGCACCCGGGCCAGCTTCGACGACCGCGAATCCACCTCGTGATAGGCGATTTCGGCGTCGCCGGACAGCAGCGCGGGAGCCTGCGGATCCTCCTCGACCACATCGCCGAGCGCCTTGGCGACCGTCCGGCTGCCGACCCGGCCGGGTTCGGCGACCGGTTCGGCGGTCACCGCCGCGCCGGCCAGGATCCGCGCCCGCTCGTCGGCATCGAGGATGTCGATATCGCCGACCGCGGCCGCCGGATCGCCGGTCAGCGCGTCCAGCACCCGGTCCAGCCGCTCGGCGAGAGTGTGCACTTCCTCGGCGGTGAAGCGACTGGTCAGGTACTTCCAGGTCACCTCGATCGTCGATTCGGCGGTCACCAGCAGGGTCAGCGGGTAGTGGGTCGCGTCGTTGGTGCCGACACCGGTCACCGACATGCCGTCGATCGAGCTCGCCGCGGCGATCGCATCGGTATCCATCGGATACGACTCGAACACCAGCAGCGTGTCGAATTGCGCTCCGGCGCCGGCGATCCGCTGGATATCGGTGAGGCCCACGTAGTGGTGGTCGAGCAGATCGGCCTGATCGCGCTGCAGGCCCTGCAGCAACTCACCGACCGACGAGCGGTCGTCCACGCCGACGCGCACGGGCAGCGTGTTGATGAACAGGCCGACCATGGATTCGACCCCGGTCAGCTCCGGCGGGCGGCCGGAGACCGTCGCACCGAACACCACGTCGTCGCGGCCGGTGAGCCGGCCGAGCAGAATGCCCCACGCGGCCTGCACCAGCGTATTCACCGTGACCCCGACCTCGGCGGCGTACTTGGTGATCCGGCGCGTGCGAGCCTCGTCGACCTCGGCGACGAACTTCTCGATCTCGTAGTGCTCGGGTCCGCGCGCCGCGGGTGCGAGCTGGGTCGGCTCGTCCGCACCGGCCAGTGCCCGCGACCAGGTGCGCAGCGATTCCTCGCGGTCGCGCCCGGCCAGCCAGCTCAGGAAGTTCCGGTACGAGGACACCCGCGGCAGTGCGGCGGTATCACCGCGCACCGCGTAGAGCACCAGCAGATCGCGCATGAGCAGCGGCATCGACCAGCCGTCCACCAGGATGTGGTGGGTCGTGATCGCCAGATGGAAGGTCGCGGTATCTTCGGCGGCCTCCGCGGGTCCCTCCGTGGTTACGCTCGCTGCCGCCGCCGGGCCCGTCGCTCCGGCCGTGTCGGTCCGGTACAGCGTGAACCGCAGCAGCGGCGCCCGCGACATGTCGAAGTGCGTGGCCCGATCCTCTTCGAGCAGGCGCTTCAACTCCGGAATCCGCTGCTGCTGCGGCAGATCCGTCAGATCGACGGTATGCCACGGCACCTCGACGCGATCCGAGATCAACTGGACCGCCCGGCCGCCGGCGTCGGTGACGAAGGCGGCACGCAGGTTCGGATAGCGGTCCAGGATTCCCTGACCGGCCGCGCGCAGCCGGTCCTCGTCGACCGCGCCGCCGAGATCCACCACGGCCTGCATGGTGTAGACGTCCACGGTCTGCTGAGTCATCATCGCGTGGAACAGCAGACCCGACTGCAGCGGCGAGAGCGGCCAGACGTCCGAGAGCCCCGGATACTGCCGTTCCCACTCGTCGATCTCGGACTGCGCGACCTCGACCAGCGGCAGATCGGACGGCGTCAGACCGCCCGCCTCCGGCTGCCGGACGTGGTCGGCGAGCGCGGTCAGCGCCGCCACCCACAGATCCGCGAACTCCTGCACGCGCTGCTTGCCGAACAGCCCGGTCGGGAACGCGAAGGATGCGGACAGCTGCGCGCCCTCCGGCCCGTCGGTGACGATCGCGTTGATGTCGATCGCGGCGTTGGCGGGCATATCCGGATCCATGTCGGCATCCAGCTGTCCCAGATCCGCCACCGGCGCCCAGTCGAAACCGACCGGCTCCGAGGCGGTTTCGGCGGTCTCCGCGTTCCGCGGGCCCGCACCGGTATCCGCGCGTCCCAGATAGTTGAAGCTGATCTGAGGCGCGGTACCGGCCGCCAGCTCCGCACCGGTCTCCGGGTTCAGGTAGCGCAGCAGGCCGTATCCGATGCCCTTGTCCGGCACCGCGAGCAACTGCTCCTTCACCGATTTCACGATGTCGCCCAAGGCTTTTCCACCACGCAGGGCGGCAGCGACGTCGGCGTGGCCCAGATCCAGCCGCACCGGATAGGCATTGGTGAACCAGCCCACCGTCCGCGACAGATCGGCGCCCGGGACCACACTCTCCTCGCGGCCGTGTCCCTCGAGCTTCACCAGCGCGGCGCCGCCCGCGGCGTCACCGCGCCAGGTGCTGACCGCCAGCGCGAGCGCCGACAGCAGGCCGTCGTCGACACCGGCCCGGTACTTGTCCGGCACGCCGGTCAGCACCGCATCGGTCACCTCGGCCGGCAACAGCACCTCGACCCGATCGACGGTGTCGAAGGTGTCGACCGCCGGGTCGAAGGCCCGCTCACCCAGCACCGGATCCTCGGACGCCGCAATCTGCTGCCAGAACGGCAGTTCCGTGGCTCGCGCGGCCGCCGCGTCGACCAGGGCGTGCGCCCAGCGGCGCATGGACGTGCCGTTCGCGGGCAGCGCCACGGCCTGATCCGACCTCAGCTGCGACCAGGCCACCGCGAGATCCGGGATGAGGATGCGCCACGACACACCGTCGACCACGAAGTGGTGGGCGACGATCACGAGCACGTCCCGGCGAGATGAGCCGGCACCGGTGAAGGCGAACCACAGGAACTGCGTCATCACCGCATTCGCCGGATCGAGGCGGCCCAGCGCGGCGTCGTATTCGACGCTCGCCCGGCGTGACAGTTCCGCGTCGGAGATGTCACCGGGCAGGTCGATCCGATGCACCAGGGCATCGACGTCGATCGCGCCCTGTTCCAGGGCCTCGAAGGTCCACCCGTCCCGGCTGTCCACGGCGGCGGATTCGTTGCGCCGCAACCGGGTCCGCAGCACATCGTGGTGATCGACGATCGCGGCGACGGTCGCGACCAGCGTCTCCTGGTCGGTGTCGTCGGGCAGTCGCAGCGCCATGGCCTGCGAGAACCGCTGATACGACGATCCGGTGCCGAGGATCGAGGCCATGATCGGCGTCAGCGGGATCTCGCCGACACCGCCACCGGGCATTTCGGCGAGCACCTGCTGCTCGGCCTCACCCGCGCGGGTGGCGATCTCCGCCAGCGCGGCCACGCTGCGCCGTTCGAAGACCTGCCGCGGCGTGAAGAGCACACCGCGCGCCTTGGCCCGCGAGACCAGCTGGATCGACAGGATCGAATCACCGCCGAGCGCGAAGAACGAATCGTCGAGTCCGACCTGATCGACGCCCAGCACCTCGGCGAACACCTCGGCGATGGTCGCCTCGAGCGCACTGGTCGGCGCCCGGAACTCGCGCGGCGCGAGCTGGGGTTCCGGCAGCGCCTTGCGGTCGAGCTTGCCGACCGGGGTCAGTGGAATCTCGTCCAGGACCACGATCGCCGAGGGCACCATATGCGGCGGCAGCACCGCGGCCACATGGTCGGTCACGGCCGCGGGGTCGACCGCACGTCCCGGAACACCCAGCACGTAGGACACCAGAATCGTCGCACCGGCCGCGGTTTCGCGGCCGATGGTGATCGCGAATTCGACATCCGGGTGCCGGCCGAGCACCGCGTCGATCTCACCGAGTTCGATGCGGAAACCGCGGATCTTCACCTGGAAGTCGGTGCGGCCGACGTAATCGAGCTCCCACGGCACCTCCGGGCGGGCGATATTGCCGGCGCGCACATCCGGTTCCGCGTACCACCGCACCACGTCACCGGTGCGGTACATCCGGGTTCCGGGCGCACCCCACGGGTTGGCGACGAACCGCTCCGCGGTCAGCCCCGGCCGATGCTGGTAGCCGCGGGCCACCGCACCACCGGAGAGGAACAGCTCACCGGCCACCCCCGGCGGCACCGGGTTCATGCGGGCGTCGAGCACCAGAGCCGACATACCGTGCACCGGGGTGCCGATGGTGATGTGGTTGCCCGGGAACAACCGCGCGTACGAGGAGATGATCGTCGTCTCGGTCGGACCGTAGGCGTTGAAGTACTTGCGCCCCGGCTGCCACTTCGCCAGCAGTTCCGGCGTGGTCACATCGCCACCCACCGACGTCACCAGCAACTGCTCCTGGTCGGCCGGATCCATCGTGCCCAGCACCGCGGGCGTGATGATGGTGTGGGTGACCTGCTCGGTGCGCAGCAGTTCCGCCAGCTCCGGGCCACCGATGATCTGCGGCGGCGTGATCACCAGCGTGGCGCCGATGTAGAACGCGCACACCCACTCCAGCACCGACGGGTCGAAGCTGGGCGAGCAGATGTGCAGGAACCGATGCTGCGGCTCCAGGCCGTACAGGCTCGTCGCCACATCCGCCAGGCCACCGAGACCGGCGTGGGTCACGGTGACGCCCTTGGGCTTACCGGTCGAGCCCGAGGTGTAGATGACATAGGCCGGATGCGCCATCCGCAACGGAGTATGCCGGTCGGCGTCGGTCACCGGCGCCGCCGACTGCGCGGCGCACAGCTCGTCGGTCGAGGGATCGTCGAGGACCAGCCATTCCACGTCGCCGGGCAGATCGCCGACATACGCCGAACCGGTGATGCCCAGCAGCGCACCGGAATCGGTGAGCATATGCCGCACCCGATCCTCGGGATAGTTCGGATCCACCGGCACGTGCGCGGCACCGGCCTTGGTGACGGCCAGAACGGCCAGCACCATCTCGTAGGAACGCGGGAAGGAGACCGCGACCAGTTGCTCGGGTCCGACACCGCGTTCGATCAGCACCCGCGCCAGGCGCGAGGACCGGTCGTCGAGTTCGCCGTAGGTGATCGATTCACCGTTGTAGCGCACCGCGATTCGATCGCGGCCGAGCCGGACGCCGTGGCTCATCAGATCCGGCAGCAGCCCGGTCGCCATCACCTCGTCGCCGTGGACGTGGGTGAGCAGCTCGTACTCCTCGGCGGCAAGCAGCGACAGATCGCCGACCGGGGTCTGCGGCTGCCCGACGATCGCCTCGAGCAGACGGGTGAACCGCTGCGCGAAGACCTCCACCGTGGCCTCGTCGAAAAGATCACGCGCGAAGGAGAATTCGGCGTACATGCCGTTGCGATCGTCGTCGGATTCGCGAACCGTCAGCGACAGATCGAATTTCGCGGTGTCGACGTCGAAATCGAGTGCCGAGACGTGCAATCCGGGCAGCTCGAACGTGCTCTCGGGCAGGTTCTCGAACGACAGCGCCACCTGGAACAGCGGATGCCGCGCGGTGGAGCGCTCCGGATTGAGCAGTTCGACCAGCCGCTCGAACGGGATGTCCGCGTGCGCGAAGGCCTGCAGGTCCGCGTCCTTGGCGTGGCTCAGCAGCTCACCGAAGGTCAGCTCGCCGCGCACGTGGGTGCGCAGCACCAGCGTGTTGACGAACATGCCGATCAGATCGTCGAGTTCGGCCTCGCCACGGCCCGCGATCGGGGTGCCGATCGCGATGTCGTCGGTCCCCGACATCCGCGCCAGGAACAGTGCGAGTGCGGTGTGCACGACCATGAACAGCGTCGCGTTCTGCTCGCGCGCGGTGCGCTGCAGTCCCTCGTAGAGCTCGGTACCGATCGGGAACAGCACCCGCCCGCCCTGGAACGACTGCACGGTCGGCCGCGGCCGGTCCGCGGGCAGGTTCAGCTCGTCCGGAATTCCGGCCAGCGCCTGCCGCCAGTAGTCGGCCTGGGCGCTGAGCAGGCTCTCCGGATCGTCCTCGGAGCCGAGCAGATTGCGCTGCCAGATGCTGAAGTCGGCGTACTGCACCGGCATCGGCGCCCACGCCGGTGCCGCACCCTCGGCGCGCGAGGCGTAGGCCACCATCAGATCCCGGGTCAGCGGGCCCATCGACCAGCCGTCGGCCGCGATGTGGTGCGCGACGAAGACCAGCACGAAGTCGGTGTCGGTGACCTGGAACAGACGGATGTGGAACGGAATCTGCGTGGTCACGTCGAAGCCGGTCGTCACCGCGGCGGTGACGGCCTCGACCACGCCGGACTCCTCGATCCGCACCGGCTCGAGATCGATCGCCACCTCGGCCGGCGACAGCACCCGCTGCACCGGACCGGCAGCGGTCTCGGGGTAGACCGTCCGCAGGATCTCGTGGCGTGCGATGAGATCGGCGACCGCCTCGCGCAGCGCGGACACATCCAGCGCGCCGGAGAGCCGGATCGCCACCGGGATGTTGTCCACCGACGAGGTGGTGTCGAACTGGTTGAGGAACCACATGCGGTTCTGCGCCAGCGACAGCGGGATGTGCTCGGGGCGCGGTCCCGCCGTCAGCGGCGGGCGACCGCCGGCACCGGCCTGCTGTTCGACCTTGGCGGCCAGCCCGGCCACCGTCGAGGATTCGAACAGCGCCCGCACCGGCACCCGGGTGTCGAGCAGCGCACCGAGGCGCGCGGCGACCTGAGTGGCCAGCAGCGAGTTACCGCCGAGGGCGAAGAAGTCGTCGTCGGCGCCGACGCGCTCGACCGACAGCACATCGGTGTACACCGAGGCGACCGCCTCTTCGATCGGTGTCGAGGGCGCCCGGAAAGCGGTGGTCTCGAATTCCGGTTCGGGCAGCGCGCGCCGGTCGAGTTTGCCGTTGATGTTCAGCGGCAACGCGTCCAGTTCGACGAAGGCCGAGGGCACCATGTACGACGGCAGCGCCGCGCTCAGTGCCGCCTTCACCGCGTCGATGTCGAGGTTGTCGCCGGCCGGGACCAGATACGCCACCAGCCGGTCGCCGATGCGCGGGTCCGACTTCGCCAGCACCGCGACCTGCGCGACCTCGTCCAGGCCGAGCAGCGCCGACTCGATCTCGCCGAGTTCGATACGGAAGCCGCGGATCTTGACCTGGAAGTCGGTGCGGCCCTGATATTCCAGTTCGCCC
This sequence comes from Nocardia elegans NBRC 108235, assembly GCF_001612845.1. GTDB lineage: Bacteria > Actinomycetota > Actinomycetes > Mycobacteriales > Mycobacteriaceae > Nocardia > Nocardia nova. The sequence continues at coordinate 368,066 of NZ_BDBF01000002.1, forward strand.
TGGGCATTCCAGCTCACCAGGTCACCGGTGCGGTACATCCGGGCGCCCGGCTGGAAGGGGTTGGCCACGAACCGGTCCGCGGTCAGATCCGGCCGCGCGAAGTAGCCGCGGGCCAGCTGCGCACCGGCCAGATACAGCTCACCGGAGACGCCGTCCGGCACCGGGTGCAGACGTGAATCCAGCACGTAGACCTGGCTGTTCCACTCCGGCGCACCGATCGACACCGACTGCTGTTCGTCCGCGGTGACGCGATGGCTCGTGATCGAGACCGCGGCCTCGGTAGGGCCGTACAGGTTGAACAGTTCGCCGGCGTTGTCGCGGCGGAACCGCTGCGCGGTCGCCCCCGGCAGCGCCTCACCGATCGCCAGCACGCGACGCAGCGAATTCGTCAGCGTCCCATCGGATTCGGTGAGCAGCGCGTCCAGCATCGAGGGCACCACGTGCAGCGTGGTGACCGCTTCGCGGGCCATCAGCTCGTTGAGGTAGGCCGGGTCGCGGTGGCCGTCCGGCGCCGCGATCACCAGGCGTCCACCGGAGACGGCCGCGGTCCAGAACTCCCAGACCGACAGGTCGAAGGTGGCCGCGGTCTTCAGCAGCACCGAATCCTCGGCGCCCAGGCCGAATTCGGCGATCTTCCACAGCAACTGGTTGACCACCGCGGCGTGCGGGACCGCCACACCCTTCGGCCGCCCGGTGGAACCGGAGGTGAAGATGACGTAGGCGGTGTGCTGCGGCAGCAACGGCGCGACCCGCTCGTCGTCCTCGATCGGCGAATCGTCACCCGCGGTGTCGATGTCGTCGACCCGGATCACCGGCGCGACATCGGTCTCGAATCCGGCGTCGGCATCGGTGAGGACACACACCACGTCGGCGGTGTCGAGGATGTAGCCGGTGCGTTCGGCCGGCTGATCCGGATCCACCGGCACATAGGCGCCGCCGGCCACCGTGACCGCGTACATGGCGAGCACCAGATCGACCGAGCGGCGCATCGCCAGCGCGACCCGCGACTCCGGTCCGACACCGAGCGAAATCAGGTGCCGTGCCAGCACGTTCACCCGCCGGTCGAGTTCGGCGTAGGTCACCCGGGCGCCGTCGGCGCCGACCAGGGCGTCGCGCTCGGAGTAGGTCTCGACCGTCGCGTCCAGCAGCGAGGCCAGCGTCGCCGACCGGTCCACCGGGTGCTCGGTGGCATTGCGGGCGGAGATCAGCGCACCGCGTTCGGCGGCGTCGAGCAGATCGATATCGCCGACCGCGGTATGCGGTGCGGTCACGATCGCGCCCAGCATCCGCACGAACCGATCCACGAAGCCCGCCACCGTGTTGTGGTCGAACAGGTCGGTCGCGTAGGTGAAGAATCCGGTGATGCCCTCGGGCGCACCGGTGTCGCTGTAACGGTCGGTGGCGATCAGGTGCAGGTCGAACTGCGAGAGCTGGGTATCGAAGTCCAGTCCGCTGACCCGCAGGCCCGGCAGCTCCAGCGTAGCCTGCGCCAGGTTCTGGAACGACAGACCCACCTGGAACAACGGATGCCGCGCGGTGGAGCGCACCGGGTTGAGCACCTCGACCAGCCGCTCGAACGGCACGTCCGCGTTGGCGAAGGCCTGGATGTCGATATCGCGCTGCCGCCCCAGCAGTTCGGTGAAGCCGGCACCGGCATCGACCTGGGTCCGGAACACCAGGGTGTTGACGAACATGCCGATCAGATCGTCGAGCACGGCCTCGCCGCGACCGGCCATCGGGGTGCCGATGGCGATGTCGTCGGAGCCCGACAGCCGCGACAGCAGGACCGCCAGCGCGGTGTGCACGACCATGAACAGCGTCGCGCCCTCGGTGCGGGCCAGGTCGATCAGCGCCCGATGCAGTTCGGCATCGATGCGCACCTCGACCTTGCCGCCGGCGAAGCTCTGCACGGCCGGACGCGGGCGGTCCGACGGCAGATCGAGCTGATCGGGCAGCTCGGCCAGCGCCTGCTTCCAGTACGCGACCTGCTTGGAGGCCAGCGAATCCGGATCGTCCTCACTGCCCAGCAGTTCGCGCTGCCAGATGCTGTAGTCGGCGTACTGAACCTCCAGCGGGGCCCAGTTCGGCGTCAGCCCGGCCGCGCGGGCGGCGTAGGCGGTCATCAGATCGCGAGTCAGCGGGCCCACCGACGAACCGTCGCCGGAGATGTGGTGCACGACCATGGCCAGCACGTATTCGGCGGTGCCGCTTGCGGTTTCGGTGTCGGGACGGACCTCGAACAGCGCGACCCGCACCGGCACCTCGGTGGTGACGTCGAAGCTGGTGTTGATCAGCGCGACCACCTCGGACTCCACCGCGGCGGCATCGACCACGCGCAGTTCGAGCTCCGGAATCGCCTGGGTCGCGGGCAGGATCACCTGCACCGGGCCCTGGTCGGTCTGCGGGTACACGGTCCGCAGAATCTCGTGGCGCGCCACCAGATCCGCCATCGCGGCCCGCAGCGCCGACACGTCCAGCGCACCGCTCAGCCGCACCGCGATCGGCACGTTGTAGGCGGCCGAGGCGGTGTCGAAGCGGTTGAGGAACCACATCCGCTGCTGCGCCAGCGACAGCGGGATCCGCGGCGGTCGCGGCGCGGCGGTCAGCGCGCGGCGGCCGCCGGCGTCGGCGTGGTGCTCCACGCGGGTGGCGAGCGCGGCGACCGTGGAGGCCTCGAACAGCAGGCGCACCGGCACCCGGGTGTTCAGGGCCTCGCCCAGGCGCGCGGCGACCTGCGTGGCGAGCAGCGAGTTGCCGCCCCACGCGAAGAAGTCGTCGTCGCGGCCCATCGTGCCGGATTCCTTGCGCAGCACATCGGCGAAGGTGTTGGCCACGATCTGCTCGATCGGGGTCACCGGCGCGCGGAAGACGGCCTTCTCGAAGACCGGTTCGGGCAGTGCGGCGCGGTCCAGTTTGCCGTTGGCGTTCAGCGGCAGCGCGTCCAGCTGCATGAACACCGACGGCACCATGTAGGACGGCAGCTGTTCGGCGAGTGCGGCCTGCAGCGACTGCTTGTCCAGTTCGGCGGTGCCGACCACGTAGGCGACCAGGCGATCGCCCAGATTCGGATCCGCGTGCGCGACAACGGCGGTCGCGGTCACGACCGGCTGCCGCAGCAGCACCGCCTCGATCTCGCCGAGTTCGATACGGAAACCGCGGATCTTCACCTGGAAGTCGGTGCGACCCCTGTAGTCCAGTTCACCTCGGTCGGTCCACGCCACCAGGTCACCGGTGCGGTACATCCGCGTGCCCGGCGCCCCGAACGGATCGGCGACGAACCGGTCCGCGGTCAGATCCGCGCGCCCGAAGTAGCCGCGCGCGAGCTGCGCACCGGCCAGGTACAGCTCACCCGGCACACCCACCGGAACGGGCCGCAGCCGCGAATCCAGCACGTACACCCGGCTGTTCCACTCCGGCGCGCCGATCGACACCGACTGGCGGTCGGCGGTGGTGACGCGATGGCTGGTGATCGAGACCGCGGCCTCGGTCGGGCCGTACAGGTTGAACAGCGCGGCCTCGGCGGTCTCCAGGAAACGCTGCGCGGTCGCGGCCGGCAGCGCCTCACCGATGGCGAGCACCCGCTTCAGCGACGAGCTGAGCATGCCTTCGCTCTCGGTGAGCAGGGCGTCCAGCATCGACGGCACCACATGCAGCGTGGTGACGGCGGTGCCGAGCATCAGCTCGTTGAGGTAGGCCGGATCGCGATGCCCCTCGGGCGCGGCCACCACGAGGCGGCCACCGCAGGCGGCGGCGGTCCAGAACTCCCACACCGACAGGTCGAAGGTCGCCGCGGTCTTGAGCAGCACCGAATCACCGGCGCCGAGGCCGAATTCGGCGATCTCCCAGCGCAACTGGTTGACGATCGCGCCGTGCGACACCACCACGCCCTTGGGGCGGCCGGTGGAGCCGGAGGTGAAGATCACGTACGCGGCGTTGGCCGCGGTGAGTTCCCGCAACCGCTCCCCCGCGGTGATCGGCGCCGCCGAATAACCGGAGAGCTCGAGTCCGTCGAGTTCGATCACCGGACGCTGCGGAGTCCAGCGCAGCGCGCTCTCCCCGTCCTCGTCGGCGGTCGCCGCGACGGTGGCCGAGGTGGTCAGCACACAGGCGGGGGCCGCCGTCTCGAGGATGTAGTCGATGCGTTCGGCGGGCTGGCCCGGGTCGATCGGCACGTAGGCCGCACCGGTCTTGGCCACCGCGTACATCGCGACGATCAGCTCCACCGACCGGCCCAGTGCCAACGCCACCCGGTCCTCGGTGCCGATCCCGCATTCCACTAGGTAGCGCGCCAGGCGATTCACCCGCGCGTCGAGGTCGCCGTAGGTCAGCACCTGCTGCGCCGTCCCGGTGGCCTCGGTGTCGACCACCAGCGCGACCGCGGTCGGGTCGGCGGCGACCGTCGCATCGAGCAGCGACACCAGGGTCGCCTCGGTGTCGATCGGATGAGCGGTCTCGTTCCACTGCCGCAGGATGCGCTCGTTCTCGGCGGGATCGAGCAGGTCGATATCACCGACCGGGCCGGACACGTCCGCGATCACGGCATCGAGGACCCGGACGAACCGGTCCGCGAAGCCCTGCACCGTCGACTCGTCGAAAAGGTCGATGGCATAACCGAATTCGGTGATGATCTCGGCCGGCGAACCGTCCTCGGCGTAGCGGTCGTAGAGCGTCACGTGCAGATCGGTCTTGGCCAGCTGGGAATCGAAATTCACCGCGCTCACCGACAGACCGGGCAGCTCCAGCGCGGTCTCGGCCAGGTTCTGGAACGACAGGCCCACCTGGAACAGCGGGTTGCGCGCCGTGGACCGCACCGGGTTGAGCACCTCGACCAGCCGCTCGAACGGCACGTCGGCGTTGGTGAAGGCCTCGAGGTCGCGCTCGCGCACATCGGCGAGCAGTTCGGCGAAGCTCGCGTTGCCGTCGATGCGGGTACGGAACACCAGCGTGTTGACGAACATGCCGATCAGATCGTCGAGTTCGCGCTCACCACGCCCGGCGATCGGGGTGCCGACGGCGATGTCGTCGGTGCCCGACAGGCGTGAGAGCAGCACGGCCAGCGCCGCGTGCACGACCATGAACAGCGAGGCGTTGTTGGCGCGCGCCAACTCGTGCAGGCGGGCGTGGCGCTGCGGGTCGATCTCGAAGCGAATCGCCTTGCCCTGGAACGACTGGGCCGGCGGACGCGGGCGGTCGGTCGGCAGTTCCAGCTGATCCGGCAGTCCGCCGAGGGCGGCGGTCCAGTAGGCGACCTGCTGGGCGGCCAGCGATTCCGGATCCTCCTCGGATCCGAGCACCTCGCGCTGCCACAGCGCGTAGTCGGCGTACTGCACGGGCAGCGGCGTCCACTGCGGCGCCTCACCCTGCACGCGTGCGGCGTAGGCCGCCATCAGATCCCGGGCCAGCGGTCCCATCGAGGAGCCGTCGGCGGCGACGTGATGGACGGTGAAGGCGAGGACGTGTTCCTCGGCCGACTGGTCCCCGCCGGTGATCCGGAACAGCGCGACCTTCAGCGGCACCTCGGCGGTGACGTCGAAGGTGGTCATCGCGAATTCGATGATGCGGTCGAGCAATTCGTCCTCGGCCACCGCCACCGGCTCCAGCGGGGGCGCGGTATCGGTCGCGGGCAGGATCACCTGGTGCGGTCCGTCCGCCGAGCGCGGGTAGGTGGTGCGCAGCACCTCGTGCCGGGCCAGGACGTCGCCGAGCGCGCGTTCCATGGCCGCGACGTCGAGCGCGCCCGACAGCCGCACCGCGAGCGGAATGTTGTCCACCGCGGAGGTGGTGGTGTCGAACTGGTTGAGGAACCAGTAGCGCTGCTGCGCCGGCGAGAGCGGAATCCGTTGCGGCCGTTGCCCGGCCACCAGCTTCGGCCGCGTCCGGCCGGATCCGGCGCCCTGCTCCAGGCGCGCGGCCAGGGCGGCGACGGTCGACGCCTCGAACAGGTCGCGCACCGCCAGCTGGGTGTCGAGCGCGGCGCCCAGGCGCGCGGTCACCTGGGTGGCGATCAGCGAGTTGCCGCCCAGTTCGAAGAAGTCGTCGTCGAGACCGACCCGGGGCACACCCAGCACATCGCTGAACGTGCCGGCCACGATCTCCTCGATCGGGGTGGCCGGGGCGCGGAACTGCCGGGCCTCGAACACCGGCGCCGGCAGCGCCTTGCGGTCGAGCTTGCCGGAGGCGTTGAGCGGGAAGGCGTCCAGCACCACGAAGGCCGAGGGCACCATGTAGCCGGGCAGCGCCTCGCCGAGTTCGGTGCGCACCGCGTCGGGGTCGACGATGGCGCCGGTCGCGGGCACCACGTAGGCGACCAGCTGATCGCCGAGCCGGTCGTCGGAGCGCACGACCACCACGGCCTGGGCGACGGCGTCGACCGCCACCAGTGCCGATTCGATCTCGCCGAGTTCGATGCGCAGACCGCGCAACTTCACCTGGAAGTCGGTGCGGCCCAGGTACTCCAGTTCGCCGCCGGCACTCCAGCGCACCAGGTCACCGGTGCGGTACATCCGCTCACTGTTACCGAACGGGTTGGCCACGAACCGATCCGAGGTCAGATCGGCGCGCGCGACATAGCCGCGGGCCAGCTGGTCACCGGCCAGGTACAGCTCACCCGCGACGCCGGTGGCGACCGGGTGCAGCCGCGAATCGAGCACGTAGACACGGGTGTTCCACACCGGACGGCCGATCGGCACCGCGACCGTGTCGGCCTCGGTCACCTCGTGATAGGTGACGTCGACGGCGGCCTCGGTCGGGCCGTAGAGGTTGTGCAGCCGGGCGCCGGTCAGCTCGATCAGGCGCTGGGCGGTGACCGCCGGCAGCGCCTCACCGGAGGCGAACACCCGGCGCAGCGTGGTGCAGTCGGCGCCGGAGGCGTCCAGCGCGGCGACGAAGACCGACAGCATCGACGGCACGAAGTGCACGGTGGTGATGCGCTCGGCGTCGATCAGTTCCGCCAGATAGGCCGGATCGCGGTGGCCGTCGGGCTTGGCGACGACCAGGCGCGCGCCGACCTGCAGCGGCCAGAAGAACTCCCACACCGACACGTCGAAGGTGGCGGGCGTCTTCTGCAGCACGACATCGTCGAGGTAGAGGTCGTACTCGTCCTGCATCCAGGCCAGGCGGTTCACGATCGCGGCATGGCTGACGGCCACGCCCTTCGGCCGCCCGGTGGAACCGGAGGTGAAGATCACGTAGGCGGTGTGCGCGGGACGCAGCGGGGCGACGCGGTCGGCATCGGCCACCGGATCGTCGGCGTACGCGGTCAACTCCAGGCCGTCGATCGCGACGACCGGCACGTCCGGCCGCGCCGCGAGCGGGCTGTCCGCGGTGGTCAGCACGCAGACCGGGTTCGCGGTCGCCAGCACGTATTCGGTGCGCTCGGCCGGGTGGTCGGGGTCCAGCGGCACATAGCCGCCGCCGGCGACCGTCACCGCGTACATGCCGATGACCAGTTCCAGCGAACGCCGCATATGCAGCGCCACCAGCGAATCCGGGCCCACGCCCTGCTCGATCAGGTAGCGGGCGAGCCGGTTCACCCGGGCCGCGAGTTCGCCGTAGGACAGAGTTGTCCCCTCGAACGTCAGCGCCGGCTCGTCGGGATCGAGTTCGACCTGCCGATCGAACATCGAGGCCAGCGTCAGCGCGACGGTACCGGCCGCCCGGCCGAGAACGACGCGGTCGACGTCGTAGGCGGTGGCGTTCCAGTTGTCGACGATGGTGCGCCGCTCGACGGTGTCGAGCAGGTCGATATCGCCGAGCGCGGCGGCGGGGTCCGCGGTCACCGCGTCCAGCATCCGGACCAGGCGATCGGCGATGGCCGCGACCGTCCGGGCATCGAACATGTCGGTGGCGTAAGCCAATTCGGCCGACATACCTTCGGCGGAACCGTCGGCGGCGAAGCGCTCGGTGAGGTTCAGGTGCAGATCGAATTTCGCGGTCAGCACATCCAGCGGCAGGCCGCTGACCTCCAGATCCGGCAGCGCGAACGAGGCCCCACCGGTGTTCTGGAACGACAGCATCACCTGGAACAGCGGATGCCGCGCCTGCGAACGCGCCGGATTCAGAATCTCCACCAGCCGCTCGAACGGCAGATCCGCATGTCCGAACGCGGCGAGATCGGATTCCTTGGTGCGCGCGAGCAATTCGGTGAACGACATCGCCGGATCGACACTGCTGCGCAGCACCAGCGTGTTGACGAACATGCCGATGGCATCGTCGAGCGCGGCCTCGCCTCGGCCCGCGACCGCGGTGCCGATAGCCAGATCGTCACTGCCGGACAACCGCGCCAGCAGTGCCGCGAAGGCCGCGTGCGTGACCATGAACAGACTGGCGCCGTGGGTGCGGGCCAGCGCGTTGAGCCGGCGCACCAGCTCGGCGTCGAGTGAGAACTCGTGCACGCCGCCGCGATACGTGGCGACCGCGGGTCGCGGACGGTCGGCGGGCAGATCCAGCTGGTCGGGCAGACCGGCCAGATGCCGCGACCAGTACGACACCTGCTGGGCGATCAGCGATTCCGGATCGTCCTCGGAACCGAGCGTTTCCCGCTGCCACAGGGCGTAATCGGCGTACTGCACCGGCAGCGGCGCCCAGCCCGGCGCGGCGCCCTGCGAGCGCGCCGCGTAGGCGAGCATCACATCGCGGGCCAGCGGCCGCACCGACCAGCCGTCACCGGAGATGTGGTGGACGACGAAGACCAGCACGTAGTCCGGCGCCGGTTCACCCGCGCCGTTGCCGCTCGCATGTTCGACCCGGAACAGCTTGGCGCGCACCGGAACCGCGGCGGTGACGTCGAAGCCGGTGAGAACCAGTTCGCGCACCCGCTCGGGCAGTTGCGCCTCGGTCACCGGTTCGGCGTCCAGTTCCACCGCGTCGCGGTCGGCGGGCAGGATCACCTGCACCCCCTGGCCCTCGGAGGTTTCCGGGTAGACCGTGCGCAGCACCTCGTGGCGTTCGATCACATCCGCGACGGCCTCGCGCAGGGCGTCGACGTCGAGCGCGCCGGTGAGCCGGACCGCCATCGGGATGTTGTTGACCGCGCTGGCGGTGTCGAAGCGGTTGAGGAACCACATCCGCTGCTGTGCCAGCGAGAGCGGAATCTCCTCCGGTCGCGGTCCCGCCACCAGGGCGCGGCGGCCACCGGACCCGGCGTGGGTCTCCAGCCGGGCGGCGAGCGCCGCCACGGTCGGCGCCTCGAACAGGGTCCGCACCGGGATGCGGGTGTTCAGCGCCTGGCCCAGGCGGGCCACCACCTGGGTGGCGATCAGCGAGTTGCCGCCCAGTTCGAAGAAGTCGTCGTCGAGACCGACCGGCCGGGCCTCGGTGTCGATGCCCAGCACCTCGGCGATGGTGGCGGCGACGATCTCCTCGACCGGTGTGGTCGGGGCGCGGAACTCCCGTGCCTCGAATTCCGGTGCGGGCAGCGCGCGCCGGTCCAGCTTGCCGTTCGCGCTCAGCGGCAGGGCGTCGAGCACGACGATCGCGGCCGGAACCATATAGGAGGGCAGCCGCGCCGCCAGTTGCGCGCGGATCGCGTCGAGATCGACCTCTCCGGCGCCGGCGGCGGGCACGATATAGCCCACCAGCTGCTCGCCGATCCGCTCGTCGGAGCGCACCACGGCCACCGCCTGCGCGACCGAATCCTGTGCGGTGAGCGCGGATTCGATCTCGCCGAGCTCGATGCGCAGACCGCGCACCTTCACCTGGAAGTCGGTGCGGCCCAGATATTCGATGGCCCCGTCGGCGCCGCGGCGCACCAGGTCACCGGTGCGGTACATGCGGGAACCGCTGCCGCCGAACGGATTCGCGACGAAGCGGTCCGCGGTCAGGTCGGTGCGGCCGAAGTAGCCGCGCGCCAGCTGAGCGCCGGCCAGATACAGCTCACCGGCGACTCCGGCCGGAACCGGATGCAGCCGCGCGTCCAGGATGTAGGCCTGCGCGTTCCACACCGGCAGGCCGATCGGCACGGCTCCCGCTATATCCGCGGCGACCGGCATGGCGGTGGCGTGCACGGTGAACTCGGTGGGGCCGTACAGGTTGTGCAGTTCGGCGGTGCCGATGCGGCGGTAGGCCTGCGCGGCGTCGGCGGTGAACGCCTCACCCGCGATGAGCAGGGTGCGCAGCGAGGACACCTCGGCCGCGGTCCCGGCGTGCACGCTGTCGGAGAACACCGACAGCATGGACGGCACGAACGAGGTCATCGTGACCTGCTGGGCCGCGATCACCTCGGCGAGATAGCCGGGATCGCGATGGCCGTCCGGCGCGGCGATCACCAGGCGCGCGCCGGTGGCGGTCGCGCCGAACAGCTCCCACACCGACACGTCGAAGGTCGGCGGCGTCTTGAACAGCACCACCTCACCCGCGCCGATGCCGTATTCGGTGGTGATCCAGCGAATCTGGTTCACCACCGCGGCCTGCGAGACCGCCACACCCTTCGGCCGTCCGGTGGAACCGGAGGTGAAGATCACGTAGGCGAGGTGCTCCGGCCGCAGCGGGGTACGCCGTTCGGTGTCGTCGAGTTCGCCGTCCGCGAAGCCGGACAGATCCAGCTCGTCGATGCGCACGGCGGTCGCCGCACCCTCGAGCGCGCGGTCGATGTCCGCGCCGTCGCGTGCGGTGGTGAGCACGGCGATCGGTGCGGCGGTGTCGACCACGTAGCGAATGCGCTCACCCGGCTGGTCCAGATCCAGCGGCACGTAGGCGCCACCGGCCTCCAGCACCGCGTAGGCGGCCACCACGAGGTCGAGCGAACGCCGCATGCCCAGTGCCACCCGGGCATCCGGGCCCACACCGGCCTCGACCAGATACCGGCCGAGTCGCCGGGCCCGCGCCGCGAACTCGGCGTAGGTCAGCGTGACGCCGGCCTCGGGGTCGACCACCGCGACCGCGTCCGGGGTCTGTTCGACCTGGGCGTGGAAATCGGCCAGCAGGGTGGCGGCGCCTTCACGGCGCACCGGCAGATGACGTGCCGTGTTGTTCCAGCCACGCAGTTCGCGCGCCGCCTCGGCGGGAGCGAGCAGATCGATGTCGCCCACCCGGGCCGCCGGTTCGGCGACCACGGCGGTCAGCACCCGCACCAGGCGATCGGCGAAGCCGGCGATCGTGTCGTTGTCGAAAAGATCTGTGGCGTAGACGAATTCGGCACTGATACCGCCGGCAGCGGTGGCGCCGTCGGCCGTCTCGGCGGTCTCCTCGGTGAGCACCAGCTGCAGATCGAACTTCGCGGTATCGATCGGCAGTTCCACACCGCTGACCGTCAGTCCCGGCAGTTCCAGGGCGCTGCGGCCGGTGTTCTGGAACGACAGCATCACCTGGAACAGCGGATGCCGCGCCTGCGAACGCGCCGGATTCAGAATCTCCACCAGCCGCTCGAACGGCAGATCCGCATGTCCGAACGCGGCGATGTCCGTGCTGCGCACCGACTGCAGCAGATCGGTGAAGCTCGCACCGCCGTCGATCTCGGTCCGCAACACCAGGGTGTTGACGAACATGCCGATCAGATCGTCGAGCGCGCGCTCACCGCGGCCGGCCACCGGCGTGCCGATGGCGATATCGGCCTCCCCGCTCAGCCGCGACAGCACCAGTGCCAGCGCCGCGTGGGTGACCATGAACATGGTCGCCCCGCGGGTGCGGGCCAATTCGGCCAGGCGGGCGTGCACGTCGGCGTCGATGTGGAAGGTGTGCGTCGCGCCGCGGCCGGAGGCGACCGCCGGACGCGGCCGGTCGGCGGGCAGATCGAGCTGTTCAGGCAGTCCGCGCAGCGCGTCGCGCCAGTAGTCGATCTGGTCCGCGATCACCGATTCCGGATCGTCCTCGCGGCCGAGCACCTCGCGCTGCCAGAGCGCGAAGTCGGTGTACTGCACCGGCAGCGGCGCCCAGGCCGGTTCGCCGCCCTCGACGCGCGCACCGTAGGCGGTCATCACGTCGCGGGTCAGCGGACCCATCGAGAAGCCGTCGGCGGAGATGTGGTGCACCACCAGGGCCAGCACGTGTTCGGTCGGGCTGACCTCGAACAGCCGGGCCCGGAACGGCACCTCGACGGTGACATCGAAACCGGTGCCGACCAGCTCCGAAATCCGTTGCGGCAGTTCGGCTTCGGTGACGTCGATCGGCGTGAGATCGGGGATGACCTTCGAGGTCGGCACGATCTCCTGGTACGCGGTCCCGTCCACCTCGGGGTAGCGGGTGCGCAGCGATTCGTGGCGCGCCAGCACATCGGCGACCGCGATCTGCAGTGCCTGCCGGTCCAGCAGGCCCGACAGCCGCACCGCGGCCGGGATGTTGTCCACAGCGGATTCGGGATCGAAGCGGTTGAGGAACCACATCCGCTGCTGCGCCAGCGACAGCGGCACCAACTCGGGCCGGTGCTGCGGCACCAGCGCCGCGCGACCACCGGCGCCGGAACGGGTTTCGGCCCGCGCCGCCAGGCCGGCGACGGTGGAGGCCTCGAAGATCTCGCGCACACCCAGCTGGGTGTCCAGGGCCGACGACAACCGGGCCGCCACCTGGGTGGCGATCAGCGAGTTGCCGCCGAGGGCGAAGAAGTCGTCGTCCAGACCGACCCGGTCCACGCCGAGCACCTCGGCGAAGGTGCCCGCGACGATCTGCTCCACCGGGGTGACCGGCGCGCGGAACACCGCCACCTCGAACACCGGGGCGGGCAGCGCCTTGCGGTCCAGCTTGCCGGACGCGTTGAGCGGGAATTCGTCGAGCACCATCACCAGCGCGGGCACCATGTAGCCCGGCAGCTGCCGGCCCAGTTCCTCGCGCACCGCTTCGGCGTCGACCGGAAGGCCCGGCGTGGCAACGACATACGCCACCAGCTGATCGCCGGTGTGCTGGTCGCCGCGGACCACCACGACGGCCCGGTCGATCTCGTCGAGCCCGGTCAGCGCCGTCTCGATCTCGCCGAGCTCGATGCGCAGGCCGCGCAACTTCACCTGGAAGTCGGTGCGGCCCAAATAATCCAGTTCACCCTGTTCGTTCCAGGCCACCAGGTCACCGGTGCGGTACATCCGCTCGCCCGCCGAGAAGGGGTTGGCCACGAACCGGTCCGAACTCAGATCCGGCCGCGTCACATAGCCGTGCGCGAGCTGGGCGCCCGCCAGATACAGCTCACCCGCGACACCCACCGGAACCGGCCGCAGGCGCGAATCCAGCACGTAGACACGGGTGTTGAAGACCGGGCGGCCGATCGGCACGGAATCGACATCGGCATCGGTCACCTCGTGATAGGTGACGTCGACCGCGGCCTCGGTGGGGCCGTACAGGTTGTGCAGCGCGGCGCCGGTGAGCTCGCGCAGACGCTGCGCCGACTTGGGCGCCAGCGCCTCGCCGGAGGCGAACACCAGACGCAGGGTGGTGCATTGCGCGGCCGCCGCCTCGGCGACGAAGACCGCAAGCATCGACGGCACGAAGTGCGTGACGGTGACGCCTTCGCCGACGATCACCTCGGCCAGATAGGCCGGATCGCGATGGCCATCGGGCCGCGCCACCACCAGCCGCGCGCCGATCTGCAAGGGCCAGAAGAACTCCCACACCGACACGTCGAAGGTCGCGGGTGTCTTCTGCAGCACCACGTCGGCGGGCGTGAGACCGTATTCGGCCTGCATCCACACCAGCCGGTTGACGATCGCCGCGTGCGGCACCGCGACGCCCTTGGGGCGGCCGGTGGAACCGGAGGTGAAGATCACGTACGCGGTGTTGGCCGGGCGCAGCGGGCCGCGGCGCTCGGTGTCGGCGATCGGGTCGATCGAGTAGCCCGACAGGTCCAGCAGATCGATGCGCACCTGCGCGGTGTCGATCTCGAGGTCGTCGCCGGAGGTCAGCACGCAGACCGGGTCCGCGGTGGCCAGGATGTATTCGGTGCGCTCGGCCGGATGATCCGGATCCAGCGGCACATAGGCGCCACCGGCGGCGGCCACGGCGTACATGCCGACCACCAGATCGATCGAACGCCGCATACCGAGTGCCACGAAGGTGTCCGGGCCGACGCCGCGCTCGATCAGCCAGCGGGCCAGTGCGTGCACCCGGGCCGCGAAGTCGGCGTAGGACAGACCTGTCCCCTCGAAGCTCACCGCGGTGGCGTCGGGCGTGCGTTCGACCTGCGCCTCGAACAGCGAGACCAGGGTGGCCGAGCCGTCGACCTCGTGGTCGGTCGAATTCCATTGCGACACCACGAGTTCGCGTTCGGCGGGCTCGAGCAGTTCGATATCGCCGGCGCCGATCGCGGGCTCGCCCACGATGGTGGTGAGCACCCGCAGCAGCCGGTCGGCGATGCGGCGCACCGCGTTCTCGTCGAACAGATCGCGAAGATAACCGGCCCGGATCCGCAGGGTGGAACCCAGCGAGGCGATCAGGCTCAGCGGGTAGTGGGTGGCGTCGGTGGCCTCGAGTCCGGCCACCGCCATACCGTCGATGTCGGCGGCCTGGCGCTGAATGCCCTCGGCATCCACCGGATAGGACTCGAACACCACCAGGGTGTCGAACAGTCCGCCGACGCCGATCGCGTCCTGGATATCGGCCAGGCCGAGGTAGTGGTGGTCGAGCAGATCCGCCTGCTCACCCTGCACCCGCGTGAGCAGCTGCTCGGCGGATTCGGCGGCATCCAGGCGCACCCGTACCGGCACGGTGTTGATGAACAGACCGACCATGGATTCGACCCCGGCCAGCTCCGGCGGGCGGCCCGAGACGGTGGTGCCGAACACCACGTCGTCGCGGCCGGTCATGCGGCCCAGGACGATGCCCCAGGCCGTCTGCAGCACGGTGTTGGCGGTGACGCCGAGGCGCGCGGCGAATTCGGTCAGCCGCGCGGTCTGCGCGGTGTCGAGTTCGAAGACGTACTCGTCCGACAGCGCCGTGATCTCGCGGCCGGCGTCGGGGCGCGCCAGCAGGGTCGGCTCGGAGATGCCGGCGAGGGCATCCGTCCAGGCTGCCAGCGAGGCCGAATGATCCTGCTGGGCAACCCATTCCAGGAAGTGCCGGTAGGAGCGCACCGCGGGCAGCGCGCCGGAGTCGGCGTGCGTGGCGTAGAGCACCAGCAGATCCCGCATGAGCAGCGGCATCGACCAGCCGTCGAGCAGGATGTGGTGGTTCGAGACGACCAGCGACCAGCGCTGCTCGGCGACCCGGATCAGGGTGAACCGGATCAGCGGCGGCGCGGCCAGGTCGAAGCGGCGGGTCCGGTCGGCCTCGATCAGATCGGCGGCCTCGCCGGTCTCGCGGCGGTCGTGTTCGGCCCAGGTCGCCCGCACGCCGTCCAGCACGACCTGCACCGGATGGCCCTGTGCGTCGGTGACGAAGGCCGTGCGCAGCGTCTCGTACCGATCGATCAGAGCCTGTGCGGCACTGCGCAAGCGGGCCGGATCGACGCGGCCGGTGAGGTCGAGGACGGCCTGACCGGTGTAGACGTCGACGGAGGCGGCGGCCAGTTCGGCGTGGAACAGCAAACCGGCCTGTAGCGAGGACAGCGGCCACACCTGAGAGATCTCGCCGAAACGCCGCTCCCAGCCGTCGATATCGCTCTGGTCGACGCGCACCAGCGGGAAGTCCGACGGGGTGTGCCCACCCGCACCGGCCGATTCCGCGTGCCGCGCAACGGCTTCCAGCGCCCGCGTCCACAGCTGCCCGAATTCGCGCACGGCGTCGGCGTCGAGCAGCGTGGTCGGATAACCGATCCGCGCGGTCAGCCGGTCGCCGACCACGATGGCGTTGATGTCCAGCGGCGCCATCGCCGGCATGTCCGCGTCGTAGTCGCCGGCCAGTTCGCCGAGTTCCGGGGCGGGAATCCAGCCGAACCGCGCAGCGCCTCGGGCACCGCGTTGTCGGAGACCCGGCCCAGGTAGTTGAAGCTGACCTGGCCCGGCATCTGCTCGGGCAGCCGGTCGGCGGTGCGCGGGTTCAGGTAGCGCAGCATGCCGTAGCCGAGGCCCTTGTCGGGCACGGCCAGCAGCTGTTCCTTGACCGCCTTCACGACCCGGCCCATCGCCGGGCCACCGGTCAGCGCCGCGTCGATGTCGAGCCCCGACAGGTCGAAGCGGACCGGGAAGATCGCGGTGAACCAGCCGACCGTGCGGGACAGATCCGCGCCCGGCACGACATCCTCTTCGCGGCCGTGGCCCTCGAGGCGCACCAGCGCACTGTCGGCCCGGTCGTCCGAACCGGCGTGCGCGGCACGCCATTTCGCGACGGCGAGCACCAGCGCGGCCAGCAGGCCGTCGTTGATTCCACCGTGGTAGAGCGCCGGCACGGCGGTCAGCAGGGCCTTGGTGACCTCGGGCGAGACCTCGACCTCGACCTTGCCCGCGACCCCGGCCACATCGACGGCGGGATCGAACGGCCGCTCGGTGAGCAGTGGGTCCGGACCGTCGACGACCGCACGCCACCAGTCGAGTTCGTCGTCGCGCTCGGCGGCCGCCCGCTCGAGCGCATGCGACCAGGTGCGCATACTGGTCGGTGGTGCGGCCAGCTCCGGCGTCTGCCCGGCCGAGAGCTGTCCCCAGGCGGTGACGAAGTCGGGCACCAGGATGCGCCAGGACACACCGTCGATGACGAGATGGTGGGCGACCACGATCAGGCGTCCGGTCCGGTCGGCGGCCGAGGGCTCCAGCCAGGCGAAGCGCACGACCACCCCGGCCTCCGGATCGAGCCGGTCCAGGCTCGCGTCCAGGGCCGCGGTCGCGATCTCGAACAGCTCCGAATCGGTTGCGGCGGCGTCGAATTCGGTGTGATCGAGCAGTGATTCGATATCGACGGCGCCCGGCGCGGCGGTCTCCACGATCCATTCCGCACCCGCATGCCGGCGCAGCCGCGCCCGCAGCATGTCGTGGCGGTCCACGACGGCGGCGACGGTGGCGAGCAATCCGGCCCGGTCGATGCCGATCGGCAGTTCCAGGGCCAGCGCCTGATGGAACCGGCCGAACGAACCGGACCGCTCCACCATGAACCGGGCCACCGGAGTCAGCGGCATGGTGCCGACACCGCCACCCGGCAGCTCGGCCAGCACGGGCACCGAATCACCCTGTCCGGCAGCGGATTCGGCGACCATCGCCAGTCCGGACACAGTGCGCTGTTCGAACACGTCGCGCGGGCTGAACACCACGCCGCGCGCCTTGGCCCGCGACACCAGCTGAATGGAGACGATCGAGTCACCACCCAGCGCGAAGAACGAATCGTCGATTCCGACGCGTTCGATGCCCAGCACCTCGGCGAACACCTCGGCGATGGCCTGCTCGACCGGGGTCCGCGGCGCGCGGAAGGCGGTGTCGGTGGCGAACTCCGGCTCCGGCAGCGCCTTGCGATCCAGCTTGCCTGCCGGGGTCAGCGGCACCCGGTCGATGACCATGATCGACGAGGGCACCATGTAGCCGGGCAGCCGCTGTTCCAGGTGGGCCGTCACATCGGCGACATCGATCGGCTCACCCGGGACCGCGACGACATACGACACCAGCGAGGTGGCGCCCGCGCCGCGGGTGTGGCCCACGGTCACCGCGAAGTCGACGGCGTCGTGGGCGGTGAGCGCGGCGTCGATCTCGCCGAGTTCGATGCGGAAGCCGCGCACCTTGACCTGGAAGTCGGAGCGGCCGACGTATTCGACCTCACCGGTGTGGTTCCACCGCACCACGTCACCGGTGCGGTACATCCGCTGTCCGGGCTCGTAGGGGTTGGCCACGAAGCGCTCGGCGGTCAGGCTCGCCCGCGCGTGATAGCCGCGGGCCAGCTGCACACCGGACAGATACAGCTCACCCGCGACACCCACCGGAACCGGCCGCAACCGGGCGTCGAGGACCAGCGACTGCATACCGCGGATCGGACCGCCGATGGTGACCGGATCGCCCGCGGCCAGCGGATCGCTGATGTTGGTGGCGATGGTCGCCTCGGTCGGACCGTAGGCGTTGTGGAACCGGCGCGGCGACCCGTCGGGGGTCACCGACCACTTGGCGACCTGCTCGGCGGTGACCGCCTCACCACCGGCGATGACGACCCGCATCCCGGCCAGATCGGCCGGATCGAGGGTGGCCAGCACCGACGGGGTGATCAGGGCGTGGGTGACGCCCTCGCGGGCGATCAGCTCACCGAGTTCGCTGCCGCCGTAGGTACCCGGCGGCACCACGACCAGCGCACCGCCCGCACCGACGGCGAGCAGGAATTCCAGGATCGAGGCGTCGAAGCTGGGCGAGGCGAAATGCAGTGCGCGCGAATCGGAGTCGAGCCGGTAGCGCTCGTTCTGTTCGGCGCGGAAGTTCGCCAGACCCGCATGGGTGACCACCACGCCCTTGGGCACACCGGTGGAACCGGAGGTGTAGATGACGTAGGCCGGATGGTCGACGCGCAGCGGGCGGACCCGATCGGCGTCGGTGATCGCGGCGGCGTCGTAGCCGTCGATCTCGATCTCGTCGAGAACCAGCCAGTCCACCGACTCCGGCAGATCATCGCGCACCGCGGCCACGGTCAGGCCGACGGGCGAACCCGAATCGGTGACCATGTGATCGATGCGGTCGGCCGGGTACGCGGGGTCGATCGGCACGAACGCCGCACCCGACTTGGTCACCGCCCATTCGGCCAGATAGCTCTCGGCCGAGCGCGGTACGGCCACCGCGACCAGGTCCTCGGTCCCGATTCCGCGCTCGATCAGCAAGCGCGCCAGGCGATTCGACCGCTCGTCGAGTTCGCGGTAGGTGAGGGTGCGCCCGTCGGCGATCACCGCGGGAGCCTGCGGGTCGCGGGTCGCGGCCTCGGCCAGCATCTGCGGCAGGGTCGACGCCGCGACCGCCGGGCCGCCCGTGCGCGCGAGCAGGTCGGCGCGCTCGGAGGCCTCGAGGATGTCGACCGCGCCGACGGCGATGCGCGGATCGGTGGCGACCGCCCGCAGCACCCGGATCCAGCGATCGGCGATCTCGGAGGCGGTCTGCTCGTCGAACAGATCGGTGGCGTAGACGAGGTTCAACGCCATGCCGTTGGCGGCCGCGCCGTCGGCGTCGCCGACCCGTTCCGACAGCGTGAACTGCAGGTCGAAGCGGGCGATGTTCTCCTCCCGCTCGACCGTGGACACGGTCAGGCCCGGCAGCTCGAGGCTCGCGCGGTCGAGGTTCTGGAAGGCCAGCATCACCTGGAACAGCGGGTTGCGGGCCTGCGAGCGCTCCGGCGCCAGCAGTTCCACCAGCCGCTCGAACGGCACGTCGGCATTGCCGAAGGCCTCGAGGTCGGTGTGGCGGACCCGCTCCAGCAGTCCGGTGAACGACTCGTCGGGGTCGATGCCGGTCCGCAACACCAGGGTGTTGACGAACATGCCGACCAGATCGTCGAGCGCGGCCTCACCGCGGCCGGCGATCGGGGTGCCGACGGCGATGTCGTCGGTGCCCGACAGATGTCCCAGCAGCACCGCCAGGGCGGCGTGCATCACCATGAACAGCGACGAACCCTGTTCGCGCGCAACG
Source organism: Nocardia elegans NBRC 108235 (assembly GCF_001612845.1). GTDB lineage: Bacteria > Actinomycetota > Actinomycetes > Mycobacteriales > Mycobacteriaceae > Nocardia > Nocardia nova. Next base: position 387,493 of record NZ_BDBF01000002.1, read on the forward strand.
CCTTCCAGCGCGCCGATCAGTTCCGGAGTCAGGGTGCGATGCAGTTCGGCGCCGCGCAGCGAGGCGATCGCCGGGCGCGGGCGGTCGGCGGGCAGGGCCAGCTCTTCCGGAATTCCGGACAGCGAGCGCTGCCAGTAGTCGACCTGGCGGGCCAGCAGCGACTGCGGATCGTCCTCCGAGCCCAGCACCTCGCGCTGCCAGATCGCGAAATCGGCGTACTGCACCTCGAGCGGCGCCCAGCCGGGGGCGCTGCCCTGGGTGCGGGCGGTGTAGGCGGTCATCACGTCGCGCGCCAGCGGGGTCATCGAGAACCCGTCCGCGGCGATGTGGTGTACGACCACGACCAGCACGTGTTCGTCGCTGTGCACCTGGAACAGCCGGGCGCGCAGCGGAACCTGTTCGGCGACATCGAATCCCGCGGAGGCGAAATCCGTCACCGCGGTGGTCAGATCGGCGTCCGAGACCGGGTAGGCGCGCAGATCCAGCACGATCTGCTCGGCCGGCACCACCAGTTGCATCGGCGTGCCGCCGTGCTCCGGATAGCGGGTGCGCAGCGACTCGTGCCGGCGCACCACGTCGAAGACGGCCAATTCCAGTGCGGCCGTGTCGAGTTCACCGGACAGCCGGACCACCAGCGGCAGGTTGTAGGCCGCCGAGGAGGTGTCGTACTGGTTCAGGAACCACATGCGCTGCTGCGCGAACGACAGCGGCACCGGTTCCGCGGCGGCGCGCGGGCGCGCGATCAGGCGCGGGCGCGCCTCGCCGCCGGTGTGGGTTTCCAGCCGTGCGGCCAGCGACTCCACGGTCGAGGCCTCGAACAGCGCGCGCACACCCACCGTTGTCCCCAGCGCCGCCCCGACGCGGGAGACGACGCGGGTGGCGATGAGCGAGTTGCCGCCGAGCTCGAAGAAGTCGTCGTCGAGCCCGACCCGTTCCACGTCGAGCACCTCGGCGAAGACCGCGGCCACGATCTCCTGCACCGGGGTCTCCGCGGCCCGGAAGGCGCGCGACTGCACCGCGGGGGCGGGCAGAGCGCGCCGGTCCAGTTTGCCGTTCACGGTCAGTGGAATGCGGTCCAGCACCACGAATGCCGAGGGCACCATGTACGCGGGCAGCCGTTCGGCCGCACCGTCGCGCACGACGTCCAGCGCCGGTTCGGTCCGACCGGCCGGAGGCACCACATAGGCGACGATGCGCTGGTCGCCCGGCTGGTCCTCGCGCACGACGACCGCGGCCTGCGCGATCCCCGGCTGCGCCAGCACCGCGGCCTCGATCTCGCCGAGTTCGATGCGGAAGCCGCGCACCTTGACCTGGTCGTCGGCGCGGCCCAGATATTCCAGTTCCCCGAAGCGGTTCCAGCGCGCCACGTCACCGGAGCGGTACAGCAGCGTTCCGGGCTCGCCCAGCGGATCGGCGACGAAGCGGGCGGCGGTCAGATCCGGGCGGCCCAGGTAGCCGCGCGCCAATTGCGGACCCGCGACATACATCTCGCCGGCGACGCCGACGGGAACCGGATGCAGCCGGTCGTCGAGGACGTACACCCGCAGTCCGGCGATGGCACGGCCGACCACCGAACCCGTTGCCGCGGCGATGGTTTCGGCGTCGAGCACCCGGTGCGAGACGTGCACAGTGGTCTCGGTGATGCCGTACATGTTGACCAGTCGCGGCGCGGTGTCGCCGTGGCGGGCCACCCAGTCCGCGAGCCGGCGCAGCTCGAGCGCCTCACCGCCGAAGACCACGTAGCGCAGGGCCAGCGGCTGCCCACCGGCCAGGCGATCGGCTTCGGCCAGCTGATAGAACGCCGACGGGGTCTGGTTGAGCACCGTCACGCGTTCGCGTCGCAGCAGTTCCAGGAACTGCTCGGGCGAGCGCGAGGTGTAGTAGTCGACCACGACCAGCGTGCCGCCGAACAGCAGCGGGCCCCAGATCTCCCACACCGAGAAGTCGAAGGCGAAGGAGTGGAACATCGTCCACACGTCCTCGGCGCCGAAGCCGAATTCGCGATCGGTATTGGCGAACAGCCGCACGACGTTGCGGTGCGCGACCGCCACGCCCTTGGGGCGTCCGGTCGAGCCGGAGGTGTAGATGACGTAGGCGATATTGCTGGCCGACAGCGGGGCGTTGCGATCGGCATCGGTGATCGGGCCCTCGCCCGCGTCCACCAATTCCGGTGTCTCCGCGCCGAATCCGTCCATCAGCACGGTCGGCAGGCCGGTCGGCAGCTCCACCTCGGTGCTGCCGTCCACGATCACCCCGGCCGGACGCGAATCCGCGAGCACGTAGGCGATGCGTTCGGCCGGATAGCTCGGATCGATCGGCACATAACCCGCGCCGGACTTCACGACCGCCAGCAGAGCCACGACCAGATCCAGCGAGCGCGGCAGCACCACCGCGACCAATGTCTCGGGGCCGGCGCCGTCGGCGATCAGCCTGCGCGCCAACTGGTTCGCGCGCCGATCCAGCTCCTCGTAGGTGAGCTGGTCGGCGCCGAACTTCGCCGCCACCCGGTCGCCGTGCTCGGCAACCGCGGCGTCGAACAGATCCGACAGCGTCACGGCCCGGTCCGCGAACCGCCCGGTGCCGCCGTCCGCACCCGCCGAGACCCAGCGCTGCGAGACGTCCAGCCGTTCGCCCTCGCCGAGCAGATCGATATCGCCCACCACCGTGGCGGCGGCCACGGTCTTGGTGACACTGTCCGCGGTGGAGCTGCCCTCGGTGACGCTGCGCAGGATCCGCAGCAGGCGGTCGGAGAAGGCGGCGACGGTCTCCGGATCGAACAGATCGGTGGCGTAGGTCCACGACAGCGCCAGCCCGGCGCCGTCGGCGGCGTCGCCGACGGTCAGCTGGATATCGAATTTCGCCATTCCCGGATCGGCGTCGACGACCGCGAGATCCAGGCCGGGCAGGGCGGCCGTGGTGGCGTCGCGCTGTCCGGTGGCCTCGAAGGTCAACGCCACCTGGAACAGCGGGTGATGCGCCTGGGAACGCACCGGGCTGAGCACGTCGACCAGCCGCTCGAACGGCACGTCGGCGTTGGCGAAGGCCGCCAGGTCGGTCCGGCGCACCTCGGTGAGCAGTTCGGCGAACGTCGCGTCCGGGCGCACCGGAGTGCGCAGCACCAGCGTGTTGACGAACATGCCGATCAGATCGTCGAGCGCGCGTTCACCGCGGCCCGCGATCGGCGTGCCGATGGCGATGTCGGTACTGCCCGACAACCGCGCCGCCCAGGTGGCCAGGGCCGCGTGCATCAGCATGAACAGCGTCACGCCGTGGGCGCGCGCGTAGTCGGTGAGCCGCGCGTGCAGATCGGCGTCGACCGAGAACTCGTGTGTCGCACCGGCATTGGTGGCGATCTCCGGGCGCGGACGATCGGCCGGCAGTTCGATCTGCTCGGGCAGATCGCGCAATTGCTCGGACCAGTAGGCGATCTGGCGGGCGGCGACCGATTCCGGATCGTCCTCGGCGCCGAGCACCTCGCGCTGCCACAGCGCGTAGTCGGCGTACTGCACCGGCAGCGGCGCCCACTGCGGGGACTCGCCGCGCGAGCGCTCGGAGTAGGCGGCGACCACATCGCGCAGCAGCGGGCGCAGCGAGAAGCCGTCCCCGGCGATGTGGTGCATGACCAGCACGACCACGTGGTCGCGCGGGCCGAGCTCGAGCAGGGTGGCCCGGAACGGGACCTCGGCGGTCACGTCGAAGAAGACGTTGACCAATTCCGCCACGCGCGAGGGCAATTCGCCGGCGTCCAACGATTCGACGGCGAGTTCGACACCGGCGGCGTGCGCGGACAGCACCCGCTGGTAGCCGTCACCGGCCACCTCCGGGTACACGGTGCGCAGCGATTCGTGCCGCGCGACCACGTCACGCACGGCCGCGGCGAAGGCCTCGCGGTCCAGCGCGCCGGTCAGCCGGATCGCGACCGGGATGTTGTTCACCGCGGTGCGGTTGTCGAACCGGTTGAGGAACCACATCCGCTGCTGGGCCGGGGAGAGCGGCACCAGCTGCGCGGTCTCACCGTCCGGCAGCGCGACGGGCTCGGGCCGCGGCTGCGCGGTCAGCGCGAGCCGCCCGCCCTGTCCCGCTTGGGTTTCCAAGCGCGCGGCCAGGGCCGCCACCGTGGAGGACTCGAACAGGGTGCGGACCCCGACCTCGGTGTCGAGCGCCGCGCCCAGCCGGGCCGCGACCTGGGTGGCGAGCAGCGAGTTGCCGCCCAGTTCGAAGAAGTCGTCGTCCAGGCCCACCCGGTCCAGGCCGAGAATCTCGGCGATCACATCGGCGACGGACTGTTCCACCGAGGTGCTGGGCGCGCGGAACACCTTGGCCGCGAACGTCGGCGCCGGCAGCGCCTTGCGATCCAACTTGCCGGAGGCGTTGAGCGGGAAGCTGTCGAGCACCACGAAGGCCGCCGGCACCATGTACGCCGGAAGTTGTTCGGCCAGTGCGGATTTCACGGCGTCCACCGCGATCTCGGCGCCCGGCGCGGCGATCAGGTAGGCGACCAGCTGGTCGCCCGTGCGATCGTCGGAGCGCACCACCACCACGGCCTGACCCACCGATGCGACGGCGGTCAGCGCGGATTCGATCTCACCCAGCTCGATGCGCAGGCCGCGCACCTTCACCTGGAAGTCGGTGCGGCCCAGATACTCGAGCTCACCGGCCTCGGTCCAGACCACCAGGTCGCCGGTGCGGTACATGCGCGCACCGCCCCCGAAGGGATTGGCCACGAAGCGGTCCGCGGACAGATCCGGGCGGGCCACATATCCGCGCGCCAGCTGGGCGCCCGCCAGATACAGCTCACCCGCGACACCCACCGGAACCGGCTGCAGCCGCGCGTCCAGCACGTAGACCTGGGTGTTGAACACCGGCGCACCGATCGGCACCGACGCCACGTCCGCGTCGACGACCTCGTGATAGGTGACGTCGACCGCGGCCTCGGTCGGGCCGTAGAGGTTGTGCAGGCGAGCGCCGGTCAGGCGGCGCAACTGCTGCGCGGTGGTGCCGGGCAGCGCCTCACCCGAGGCGAAGACGTTGCGCAGACCGGTGCATTCGGCCGCGGCCGGCTCGGCGACGAAGACCGCGAGCATCGACGGCACGAAGTGTGTGACCGTCACGCCCTCGCGCACGATGACCTCGGCGAGATAGGCCGGATCGCGATGGCCGTCCGGCCGGGCCACCACCAGGCGCGCGCCGACCTGCAAGGGCCAGAAGAACTCCCATACCGACACGTCGAAGGTGGCCGGTGTCTTCTGCAGCACCACGTCGTCGGCGGCCAGGCCGTACTGGGCGTGCATCCACACCAGGCGGTTCACGATCGCGGTGTGCGGAACGGCCACGCCCTTCGGGCGGCCGGTGGAGCCGGAGGTGAAGATCACGTAGGCGGTATTGCCCGGACGCAGCGGCGCGGTCCGGTCGGCATCGGTGAGCGGCGCGTCCGAATATCCGGACAGCTCGAGCCGGTCGATACGCACCTCGGGTGCGATATCGCTTGCGGTGGAGACGTTTTCGCGCAGGCCGGCACCCGAGGTCAAGACGCAGACCGGGCGGGCGGTGTCGAGGATGTACTCGGTGCGCTCGGCCGGATGATCCGGATCCAGCGGCACGTAGGCGCCACCGGCGGCGGCCACGGCGTACATGCCGACCACCAGATCGATCGAACGTCGCATACCCAGGGCGACCAGCGACTCGGGTCCGACCCCCTGGTCGACGAGCCAGCGGGCGAGCCTGCGCACGCGGGCGGCGAACTCGGCATAGGACAGACTCGTCCCCTCGAAGATCACCGCGGTCGCGTCCGGGGTGCGCGCGACCTGTGCCTCGAACAGCGAGACCAGCGTCGCGGCGGCATCGTCGGACACCGTCGGCAGGGCGGCGTCGATGGGGAATTCGGTGTCGTTCCAATGCCGCAGCACCAGAGCGTGTTCGGTGGCGTCGAGAATCGGCAGGGCGCCCACGGCGACCGACGGATCGGCGGCCACGGCCTGCAGCACGCGCAGGAAGCGACGGGCGAACGATTCCGCGAACGCCTTGTCGAACAGATCGGTCGCGAAGACCAGCTCGGCGTCCATCGCGGCGTCCGCACCGGTACCGCCGGCGGCGGCCCCGGCGCCGACCGGCCCCTCGCTCAACGTCAGCTGCAGGTCGAATTTCGCTGTCTGCGCGTCGATTCCGAGTTCGGCGACCGTCAGCCCGGGCAGTTCCAGGGCGGTGCGGCCGAGGTTCTGGAAGGACAGCATCACCTGGAACAGCGGGTGCCGGGCCTGCGAACGGGCCGGGTTGAGCACCTCGACCAGGCGCTCGAACGGCACGTCGGCGTGGGCGAAGGCCGACAGGTCGCGCTCGCGGACCTGGGCCAGCAGTTCGGTGAACCGCGCGCCCGGGTCGACCTGGGCGCGCAGGACCAGGGTGTTGACGAACATGCCGACGAGGTCGTCGAGGGCTCGCTCACCGCGACCGGCCACCGGAATACCTACGGCGATGTCATCGGTGCCGCTCAACCGCGCCAGCAACGCGGCGAAGGCGCCGTGCACCACCATGAACAGCGTGCTCTGCTGTCCCTGGGCGACCCGGCTCAGCCCGTCGACGAGCTCACCCGGCACCCGGAAGCGGTAGGTCCCGGCCTCGTAGGTGGCGACGGCCGGCCGCGGGCGGGTCGACAGCCGCAATTCGTCGGGCAGGCCGTTGAGCGCGTTGTGCCAGTAGCCGAGTTGTTCGGAGATGACCGACCGCGGATCGTCCTCCGAGCCGAGCGATTCCCGTTGCCACAGCGCGTAATCCGCGTACTGCACGGGCAGCGGCGCCCAGCCGGGCTCCGATCCCGCGGTGCGGGCCAGGTAGGCGGTCATCAGATCGCGCACCAGCGGAGTCATCGAGAACCCGTCGGTGGCGATGTGGTGGACCACCACGACCAGCACATGATCGGCCTCGCCGACGCGGTACAGCCGCAACCGGGTCGGCGGCACCGCGGTCACGTCGAAACCGCGGCCGACGAATTCGGTCAGCGCGTCGAGCAGATCCGCCTCGGTCGTATCGACCACGTCCAGGTCGGGCACGGCGCGGGTCGAGGGCAGGATCTGCTGGTAGGCCAGGCCCTCGTGGGACGGATAGATAGTGCGCAGCGATTCGTGCCGGGCCACCACGTCCGCGATCGCGGTACGCAGCGCGTCGATATCGAGTTCGCCGGTCAGCCGCACAGCGGCCGGGATGTTGTTGGTCGCCGAATCGGTGTCGAAGCGGTTGAGGAACCACATCCGCTGCTGTGCCAGCGACAGCGGCGGGAACTCCGGGCGCGTGCGAGGCGTCAGTGCCTGGCGCACACCGGATCCCACCTGGGATTCGACGCGCGCGGCCAAGCCGGCCACAGTGGGCGCCTCGAAGACCGTGCGCACGCCGACCTCGGCGTTCAGCGCGGCGCTCAGCCGCGCAACCACCTGGGTGGCGATCAGCGAGTTGCCGCCCAGATCGAAGAAGTCGTCGTCCACACCGACCGGACGCTCGCTGGTGTCCAGACCGAGTACGTCGGCGAAGGTCGCCGCCACGATCTCCTCGACCGGCGTGGACGGCGCCCGGAATTCGCGGGCCGCGAACACCGGTTCCGGCAGCGCGCGCCGGTCCAATTTGCCGTTCGGGTTCAGCGGCATCGCGTCGAGCGTGACGATCGCGGCCGGAATCATGTACGACGGCAGCAGCTGCGCCAGATGTGCGCGCAGCACCTCGAGGTCCACCACGCCGCCGGCCGGCACCACGTAGGCGACGAGCTGATCGCCCAGGCGCGCGTCCGAACGCACCACCGCGACCGCCTGGGCCACGGATTCGTGTGCGACGAGGGCGGATTCGATCTCCCCGAGTTCGATGCGCAGACCGCGCACCTTCACCTGGAAGTCGGTGCGGCCCAGGTACACGATCGCACCGTCGGCCCCGCGGCGCACCAGGTCACCGGTGCGGTACATCCGGGAGCCGTAGTCGGCGAACGGATTCGCGACGAACCGGTCGGCGGTCAGGTCGGCACGGCCGAGATAACCGCGGGCCAGCTGATCGCCGGCCAGATACAGCTCACCCGCGACACCCGGCGGCACCGGATGTAGCCGCGCGTCCAGCACGTAGGCCTGCGCGTTCCACACCGGCAAACCGATCGGCACCGCCCCGCGGACGCCGTCGGCCACCCCGGCGTGGGTGGCGTGCACGGTGAATTCGGTGGGGCCGTACAGGTTGTACAGCTGTGCCGTGCCGACCCGCCGGAACGCCTCGACGGCATCGGAGGTGAAGGCCTCACCGGCAACGAACAACGCCCGCAGCGACGCCAGCGCGGAACTGTCGACCGCACCGGAGAAGACGGTGAGCATCGAGGGCACGAACGAGGTCATGGTGACCTGTTCGGCGGCGATCACATCGGCGAGATAACGCGGATCGCGATGCCCGTCGGGGGTGGCCACGACCATCCGGCCACCGACCGACAGGGGGGCGAACAACTCCCACACCGAGACGTCGAAGGTGGCGGGCGTTTTGAACAGCACCACATCGTCGGCGCCGATGCCGTATTCGCCGGTGATCCAGCGGATCTGGTTCACCACCGCGGAATGCGGGACGGTCACGCCCTTCGGGCGGCCGGTCGAGCCGGAGGTGAAGATCGTGTACGCCGGATTCGACGGACGCAGCGGGGCGAGACGGTCCGCGTCGGTCAGCGGCTCGTCGGAGTAGTCCGCGAGGTCCAGTTCGTCCAGGCACAGGACCGTACGGTCACCGGCCTCGAGGTCGGCCGCGTTCACCGAGGTGGTCAGTACGCAGACCGGTTCGGCGGTGTCGAGGACGTAGCCGATGCGGTCGGCGGGCTGATCCAGGTCCAGCGGCACATAGCCGCCACCGGCCTCGAGCACCGCGTACATGGCGACCACCAGGTCCGTCGAGCGGCGCAGTCCCAGCGCCACCCGCGCCTCGGGGCCCACGCCCGCCTCGACCAG
>NZ_BDBF01000003.1 GCF_001612845.1 Nocardia elegans NBRC 108235
GCGCTCCGGCCGCCGCGACCGGCGCTCCGGCTGCCGCGACCGGCGCTCTGGCCGCCGCGACCGGCGCTCCGGCTGCCGCGACCGGCACTTCGGCTGCCGCGACCGGCGCACCGGCCGACTCGTCGGCAGCGGGTATCGCGGCGCCGGACCACACCGCGCCCGTGCCGGAGGCAGCCGCTCCGCAGCAGATTCCGGGTTAGCGGACTGCACCTCGCGCGTCCGATGTGGCGCGGCCGGGTTCGCTGACACCGCCGGTCTCGCCCGCACCCGGGACCGGATCGTCGGCGCTGCCGTAGTAGCCCCGCTCAGCCCAGCGAGGTGTCGTCCAGTGATTCGGACAGCCGGCGGAGCAGGCCGGCGAGCTGGTCGAGATCGGTGCGGCTCATGCCGGACAGCAGGCGGATCTCGTTGTCGACGTGCAGCGGCATGAGCTCGTCGATCACTTCCCGTCCGCGGTCGGTGAGCTGGACTCGGATGGTTCGCCGGTCCTTCGCATCGGGAACCCGGCGGACCAGATCCTTGGCGGCCATGCGGTCGATGCGATTGGTGATCGCGCCCGAGGTCACCATGGTGGCCTTGATCAGGTCGCCGGCGGTGAGGCCGTCGGGGCCGCCGGAGCGGCGCAGCGTGGTCAGTACGTCGAACTCCCAGTATTCGAGGCCGTAGCGGGCGAAGAAGTCCTTCATCTCGCGCTCGAGCCGTCGGCCCAAGCGCTTCAGCCGGCCGATGACGTGGGTGGGCCACACGTCGAGTTCCGGGCGGACGCGACCCCAGTCCGCGACGATCCGATCCACGGCGTCGCTCATCGGTCTCCTCTCGTGCGCAATATCTCAACGTTCAGATACTTGACATTAAGACACTCGGCGGTGTCGGATTATCTCAATGTTGAGATTATCAATGAGGAGATACCGTGATGATTCGCACCGCCGCCCGCGGTTCGACTGCCGCGATCCTCGCGCTCACTGGTCTGGCCCCGCTGGTGTGGGGCACCACGTACGCCGTCACGTCCGAGTTCCTGCCGCCGGAGCGGCCGATGTTCACCGCATTGATGCGCGCCCTCCCGGCCGGATTGGTGTTGCTGGGCGCCACCCGGGTGCTGCCGCGCGGCCGTTGGATCGGCCGTGCCGCACTGCTCGGCGTGCTCAATATCGGCGCCTTCTTCCCGTTGCTGTTCCTCGCCGCATATCGGCTGCCCGGCGGTGTGGCGGCCGTGTTGAGTTCGGCCGCACCGCTGTTCGCGCTCGGATTCGCGGCGCTGCTGCTGCGGGTGCGGCCGAGCGGTCGCAAGCTGCTGGCCGGAGCGATCGGCATGCTCGGGGTGGCGCTGGTGGTGCTGCGGGCGAATGCCGCCCTGGACACGATCGGCGTGCTGGCCGGGCTGGCGGGTGCGGCATCGATGGCCGCGGGAACCGTGCTGACCGGTCATTGGGGACGGCCCGAAGGTGTCGGCCCGCTGGCGTTCACGAGCTGGCAACTGACCGCGGGCGGAGTGGTCCTGCTGCCGTTGGCGCTGCTCACCGAGGGTCCGCCGCCCGCGCTGGACGCCCCGGCGATCGGCGGATACCTCTATCTCGGCGCGCTCGGCACCGCGGCCGCCTACGCCCTCTGGTTTCGCGGTTTGGCTCGGGTGCCGGCCACGTCGGTCGCCTTCCTCGGCCTGCTGAGCCCGCTCTCCGCGGCGGTGATCGGATGGGCCGCGCTCGGACAGTCGCTGACCCCGTTGCAGGTGCTGGGCATGGTGATCGCGCTGGGTGGCACGGTGCTGGGCCAGGTGGGCGATCGCGCGCAGAAGCCGGCCGGCCGTTCGCTGTCACCGGTAACCATCGATGCGCCCGAACTCGCCGATCCCCCGCAACGTTCGTCGGACGACACCGACTCGATCGGACCCGAAGACCCTTCGGCGCACATCTCCCGAGTCCGCTGATCCCTTGGCAGGAGTGAAAGACCATGCATATCACCGTTTTCGGTGCGGCGGGAACCGCCGGCAGCCGCATCGTGCACGAGGCGCTGTCGCGCGGCCACGAGGTCACCGCCGTCGGCCGCAGCGCCGAGCGCCCGAATGTGCTGCCCGCGGCGGCGGACTTCCGCGCCGCGGACGCCACCGACCCGGCCCAGGTGAAGGATGTCACCGCCGGGAGCGATGTGGTCATCAGCGCGACCAGGCCCCGCGCCGGGCGCGAGTACGAAATGGCGGATGTGGCCGCGGCGCTGCTGGAGGGATTGCGCAACACCGGAATCCGCCTGCTGGTCGTGGGCGGCGCGGGCGATCTGATCGTGCCCGGAACCGGCTCGACCGTCATGCAGATGCCCGACTTTCCGCCGGACTGGCGGCCGATCGCCCTGGCCTGTCACGCGCAACGTGAGGTATTCCGCAGCGCGGCAACCGATGTCGGCTGGACCTACCTCAGCCCGCCGGCCCTGCTCGAGCCCGGCGAACGCCGCGGAAGCTACCGGACCGGCCTCGACGAACTGCTCAGCGACAGCACGGGCACCTCGTACATCTCGATGGAGGACCTCGCCGTCGCACTCCTCGACGAGGCCGAGAATCCGCGCCACGCCCGCACCCGCTTCACGGTCGCCTACTGAATGTTTCGGACCGACCGAACCTCGCGGACAAGGCTTTATCCCCGCCTCGAGAATCGGCCAACCATCACGGCGACGATAAGGAGACATCCGAGTGAGCCGGCTTCCCCGTGATGTGGGTTCACCTCGTACCGAGGTCGTTCGCAGGCGGTAGAGTGCCTGCCCGAGAGAAGGGGGAGGCCGATGAGCTATCCGTATGGACCCGGCTACGGGGGTAATGGTTATCCGCCGGCGGGCTATCCGCCGCCCGGGTATCCGCCCGCGGGGTATCCGGCGCCGGGGTACGCGCCCTACGGTTATCAGGAGCCGCGGCCGAGCGGTGGCGCGGCGATCACAGCGGGAGTCTTCGCACTCCTGCTGGCGCTGGTGGCCGCCTTCGGAATCGTCGGATTGCTCAGTGCGGCAAGTAGTGTGAGCCACTCCTACGGCTCCTACCGTTCGCACAGCAGCGGTTCGGCCGACATCTTCTACATCATGGCCGGGGTCGACGGCGTAATCGCGCTGCTGTGGGCCGTCGGCGGAATCATGCTGATGAACCACAAGAATGTTGGACGGGTGATGCTGGTCGTGCTGTCCTCGCTCGGACTGCTCGGTGGTCTCGCGGGGATCTTTCTGACCTTTGGTCACGGAATACCCGAAGGCGCTGTAGGCGCGATCGTCGGACTGCTGTTCGCGGTGCTGATGCTGAGCTTGACGCTGTCCGGTTCGGCGAAGCGGTGGTGTGGCGTGGGCATGCCCGCCTATCCGCCCGCCGCGTACTACGGCCAGCCTCCCTACCCGTACTGAGACGGTCGGCGGACGGGGCGCCGCCGTGGCCGGGGCGCTCGCCCATCCCGGGAGCGGTATGGGTGGCGTGTGGCTCTCGATGGGAACGGTGTCCGCGTCAACCCCCGGTGACGCCCTGGTGAACACTTCCCGGCCCCTCGCGGCGAGATTCCGCTACCCGTCCCGGTCCGCGCACGGCCGTGACCACCGTCCCCGCTACCGAGACCTACGGCGTGCAGACGCGGTGACCCGCTACGGCTACGCTGGGCTCCCGTGACCGTCGCAGCTCCCTTCGATCTGATCGTCGTCGGCTCCGGATTCTTCGGGCTGACCGTTGCCGAACGCACCGCCAACCTGCTGGGAAAGCGGGTGCTCGTGGTCGAGCGCCGCTACCACCTGGGCGGTAACGCGTATTCGGAGGCGGATCCGGAAACCGGCATCGAAATCCACAAGTACGGTGCCCACCTCTTCCACACCTCCAATAAGCGGGTGTGGGATTACGTCAATCAGTTCACCGAGTTCACCGGTTACCAGCATCGGGTCTTCGCGATGCACAAGGGGCAGGCTTACCAGTTCCCGATGGGACTCGGCCTGATCTCGCAGTTCTTCGGCCGTTATTTCAGTCCCGAGGAGGCGCGGGCGCTGATCGCGGAGCAGTCCGCAGAGATCGAGACCAAAGATGCCGCGAACCTCGAGGAAAAGGCGATTTCGCTGATCGGCCGCCCGCTCTACGAGGCGTTCGTCCGCGATTACACCGCCAAGCAGTGGCAGACCGATCCCAAGGAGCTGCCCGCCGGCAATATCACCCGGCTGCCCGTGCGATACACCTTCGACAATCGCTATTTCAACGACACCTACGAGGGTCTGCCGGTCAACGGCTACACCGCCTGGCTGGAGAAGATGGCCGAATCGGATCTGATCGAGGTGCGCCTGAATACCGATTGGTTCGAGGTGCGCGACGAAATCCGCGCGCAGAATCCGGACGCGCCCGTCGTCTACACCGGCCCGCTGGACCGCTACTTCGACTACAGCGAGGGCGAACTGGGCTGGCGCACCATCGATTTCGAGACCGAAGTGCTCGAGACCGGTGACTTCCAGGGCACCTCGGTGATGAATTACAACGATGCCGATGTGCCGTTCACCCGCATCATCGAGCCGCGCCATTTCCACCCGGAGCGCGACGGCTACCCGGAGGACAAGACCGTCATCATGCGCGAATTCTCGCGATTCGCGCAGACCGGCGACGAGCCGTACTACCCGATCAACACCCCGGAGGACCGCGCGAAACTGCTCGCCTACCGCGAGCGGGCGAAGAACGAAACCGCGACGGCCAAGGTCGTTTTCGGCGGACGTCTGGGCACCTACCAGTATCTCGACATGCATATGGCCATCGGCAGCGCGTTGAGTACCTTCGACAACGTGCTGCGCCCGCATCTGGAATCCGGCGCACCGCTCACGGCCGGCGATTCCCAGTAATGTGCCATCGGCCCGTACCGCGGATGCAGGAAGTGAAATGACCGCACAAGTGACCCTCGAGGATATGAGCACCGAGACCCGCGCGAAATCCCTGCTGCAGCGCATCATTCTGCCTCGCCCCGGCGAGCCCCTGGATGTGCGGACGCTGTACCTGGAGGAATCGGCGACGAACGCTCGCCGCGCGCATGCTCCCACGCGCACCTCGCTGTCGATCGGCGCCGAATCCGAAGTGTCGTTCTGCACCTATTTCAATGCGGTGCCGGCCAGTTACTGGCGGCGCTGGACGATTCTGGAATCGGTGGTGCTGCGCCTGGACCTGTCCGGGCACGGCCGGGTGGACGTCTACCGTTCCAAGGCCGACGGTTCCCGGATCCACGTGCGCGGCAACGAATTCGCGACGACCGCGCCGGCCGATATCACCACCGTGGAATTCGAGGTCGATCTGGCGCCGTTCGAGGACGGCGGCTGGATCTGGTTCGACATCACCACCGATTCCGCGGTCGAATTGCGCAGCGGTGGGTGGTACGCGCCGGTCGAGGCGCCCGGTGAGGGCAGCATCGCGGTGGGCATGCCGACCTTCAACCGGCCCACCGACTGTGTGAACACTCTCGCGGCCCTCGGCTCCGATCCGCTGGTGCTGGAGAAGATCAAGGCCGTGATCATTCCCGATCAGGGCAATCGCAAGGCCGTGGACGAACCCGGATTCGCCGAGGCCGCCGCGGTTCTCGGCGATCGGCTCGCCATTCACGATCAGCCGAATCTCGGTGGTTCCGGCGGATACAGCCGCGTCATGTACGAGGCGCTGAAAACCACGGACGCGCAATACATCGTCTACATGGACGACGATATCGAGATCGAGCCGGACTGCATTCTGCGCGCGCTGGCCTTCGCCCGTTTCTCGCGCACACCCACGCTGGTGGGCGGCCAGATGCTGAATCTGCAGGAGCGTTCGCATCTGCACACCATGGGCGAAGTGGTCGACCGCGGCATCTGGATGTGGACCGCGGCGCCGAATGTCGAATACGACCACGATTTCTCGAAGTATCCGCTGCGCGACCGCGACAATTCCAAACTGCTGCACCGGCGCATCGATGTCGATTTCAACGGCTGGTGGACCTGCGTCATCCCGCGCGTGGTGGCCGAGCAGATCGGTCAGCCGCTGCCGCTGTTCCTGAAGTGGGACGACGTGGAGTACGGGCTGCGCGCCCGGGCGGCCGGATATCCGACGGTCACGCTGCCGGGTGCGGCGGTATGGCACATGGCGTGGAGCGACAAGGACGACGCCATCGACTGGCAGGCGTATTTCCACCTGCGCAACCGCCTGGTGGTCGCGGCGCTGCACCTCGGCAACGACGGCCGTCCGATGATCGTCAATACGGTCAAGGCGACGCTGAAACATCTGCTGTGCCTGGAATATTCGACGGTCGCCATTCAGAACCAGGCGATTCGCGATTTCCTCGCCGGACCGGACAAGCTGTTCGAACTGCTGCCCACCGCGCTGGGCCAGGTCGCCGCGATGCGCAAGGAATTCCCGGATGCGGTGATCGTCGGCTCCTCGACGGACCTGCCGCTGCCCAGCGGCGCCGATGTGGGCGCGGTCGGTGAACCGTCGAATCCGCTGGCCAAGATCGTCCGGCTCGGCAAAGGCGTGGTGCACAACCTGCGCAAGGCCAAGACCGAACATCACGATCGCCCGCAGTTGAACGTCCCGACACTGGACGCGCGTTGGTTCCTGCTCTCGCAGGTCGACGGGGTTACCGTGACCACAGCCGACGGGCGTGGCGTGGTCTACCGCAAGCGCGATCCGCGTCAGGCCCGGGAGCTGTTCACCGAGGCGATGCGGTTGCGCCGGGAACTGGCCGCGCGGTTCCCCGAACTGCGGGAGCGGTACCGTGCCGCACACGCGCGCTTGACCAGCACCGCGGCCTGGGAGAACGCGTTCGGAATCAACACTAGTGAGGACAAATGACCGCCCCAGCCTCCTCCGATCCGGCCGGCGCCCCGCATTTGCAGGTGGTGGCGGACCCCGAGGTCTCCAAGCCCGCGGAGGTCAAGATCCTCAACGCTGTCCAGGGCGCCATCGGCACCCCGCCGGTGATCAAGGCCGCGCGCGGGATGTCGCATTTCGGTGAGCACGCGCTCGGCTGGATGGCCATCGGCGCCGCGGGCGCACTGGTCGACAAGTCCCGCCGGCGTCAGTGGGCCGGAGTCGCGGTCGGCGCCTTCGGGGCGCACGCCGCCTCGGTCGTCATCAAGCGCGTCGTCAGGCGCCCGCGCCCGCACGATCCATCGGTGCAGGTCAACGTGTCGACGCCGAGCAAACTGAGCTTCCCGTCCTCGCACGCCACTTCCACGACGGCGGCGGCCGTGTTGCTCGGGAAGTTGACCGGGCTACCCTTGCCTGCGGTGCTCGTGCCGCCGATGCTGCTCTCCCGGGTCGTTCTGGGAGTGCACTATCCCTCCGACGTGCTCGCCGGATCCGCTCTGGGTGCGGCATCCGCCGCAGCCGTGCTAGCCGCCGAAAAGAGATTCGCCAGTGACCGCACAGGAAAGAACCCTCGCTGATATGAGTGAAGAGCCGACCGGCACCGACCTCGACGAAGCCGTCCTCAAGGGTCCGCCGAAGACGCTGGCCGGCGGAATCGTCAAGGCCGTGCGGCCACGGCAGTGGGTGAAGAACGTCCTCGTGCTGGCGGCGCCGCTGGCCGCGGGCAAGGACGCGGCCTCCGGTGCGTACGTGCTGGCGGATGCGACCGTGGTCGCCCATATCGCGATCGCGTTCGTCGTGTTCTGCATGGCGGCCTCGGGTATCTACCTGGTCAACGACGCGCTCGACGTCGAGGCCGACCGCGCGCACCCCACCAAGCGCTTCCGGCCCATCGCGGCCGGCGTGGTGCCGGTGAACCTGGCGTATTCGCTCTCCGCGGTGCTGCTGGTCGGCTCGATCGCGGCGTCGTTCCTGGCGTCCTGGCATCTGGCCGTCGTGATGGCGGTCTACATCGGCATTCAGCTGGCTTACTGCTTCGGCCTGAAACACCAAGCGGTGCTCGACATCTGCATCGTGTCCTCGGGCTTCCTGCTGCGCGCGGTCGCCGGTGGCGCGGCCGCCGATATCCGGCTCTCGCAGTGGTTCCTGCTGATCATGGCCTTCGGTTCGCTGTTCATGGCGGCCGGTAAGCGCTACGCGGAGTTGAAGATCGCGCTCGACACCGGCGCCAAGATCCGCAAGTCGCTGCAGTACTACACACCCACCTACCTGCGCTTCATCTGGACCCTGTCGGCCACCGCGGTGGTGGTCTTCTACGGTCTGTGGGCCTTCGAAACCGATCACAAGCACACCCAGTGGTTCGCGATCTCGATGATCCCGTTTACCATCGCAGTCCTGCGCTACGCGGTCGACGTCGATGGCGGCGAGGCCGGGGAACCCGAAGAGATCGCGCTGGGGGATCGCATATTGCAGCTCCTGGCCATCGCCTGGATCGGAGCGGTAGGTGTCGCTGTCTATCTCACCTGACGAGATGCTGGTAGCGGGAGACGAACACGGGAAGGGGGCAGACGCGGAGTCGTCCGATCGCGCACTACAG
Organism: Nocardia elegans NBRC 108235; assembly: GCF_001612845.1. GTDB lineage: Bacteria > Actinomycetota > Actinomycetes > Mycobacteriales > Mycobacteriaceae > Nocardia > Nocardia nova. The sequence continues at coordinate 8,409 of NZ_BDBF01000003.1, forward strand.
CGCGATGGCGATGCCGCGCGCCGCTTTTCGGTGCTCTCCCGCACGGTATTCGTCGGTGGGGTGCTCGTCACCGTCGCGTTGTTCGGTATCGGTGCCTGGCAACGGCGCTGGATCGCCGACGACGGCCTGATCGTCCTGCGCACCGTGCGCAATCTGCTGGCCGGAAACGGCCCGGTCTTCAACGCCGGCGAGCGGGTGGAGACCAATACCAGCGCGGCCTGGACGTATGTGATCTGGTTCTTCAGCTGGGTCAGCGACGCCCGGCTCGAATACGTCAGCCTGGCTGTCGCGCTGACCCTTTCGCTGCTGGCGGTCGTCTTCGCCATGGTGGGTTCGGCGCGGTTGTGGCGCCCGGTCACCCGCACCGCGCCGACGCTGCTGCTGCCCGCCGGTGCGTTGGTCTACATCGCCGTGCCGCCGGCTCGCGACTACGCCACCTCGGGCCTGGAGAACTGCCTGGTCATCTTCTGGCTCGGCGTGCTGTGGTGGTTGCTGCTGCGCTGGAGTCAGGACGAGAAGCCCGGCCTGGCAAAACTTCTCGTGGCCGGCTTCTGGGCCGGATTGTGCTGGGTGGTCCGCCCGGAGATGACCGTCATCGGCGGTCTGGCGCTGCTGATGCTGTTCTTCGCACCGGTGCCGCGTACCCGGTTGCGCCCGGTGCTCATTCGCGCGCTGCTGGTGGCGGTCGGCGGCGCGGTGCCGGTCGGCTATCAGATCTGGCGCATGGGCTACTACGGCCTGCCCTATCCGAACACCGCGGTGGCCAAGGAGGCCGGCGGCGCGAAATGGGGCCAGGGCCTGAAATATCTGTGGGATCTGGTCGGCCCGTACTACCTGTGGATTCCGCTGCTGGTCCTCGTCGTGGTGACCGCCGTGCTGCTGCGCGGGCGGGGCCGCCGGACTCCCGATGCCAAACCGTCCGGCGAGACCGGACGACGGATCCGGCTGCAGCGGTGGCTGCGCTCCCCGGCCGCGGTGGTGACGCTGATGGTCGGCGGCGGTCTGCTGCTGGTGCTGTTCAATATGCGCGTCGGCGGCGACTTCATGCACGGCCGCATGCTGCTGCCGCAGCTGTTCTGCCTGATGCTGCCGGTTTCGGTGCTGCCCGTGCGGTTGCCGGTCGGCGACCGTTCCGAATGGCTGCGGTGGTCGTTCGCCCTGCCGCTGATCGCCTGGGCCGGGACGGTCGGCTGGGCGCTGTTCGCTGCCAACACCACCGCCGATACCTCGGGCGGGCAGATCAGTGCCTCGGGCATCGTGGACGAGCGGATCTACTACGTCCTCAACAGCGGGCACGACCACCCCGTGCTGGCCGAGGACTATCTGGACTACCCGCGCATGCGGGCCATGCTGCAGGACATCGCCGCCACGCCGGACGGTGGCCTGCTGATCAACTCGCCCTCGTTCATGATGTGGTACGTCGCGCCGCCGCCGCTGCCGATTCCGCCGGGCGGGTACGGGCACACCGTCTACTTCCTCAACCTGGGCATGACCAGCATGAACGTGCCGCTCAGCGTGCGCGTCATCGACCAGGAGGGCCTGGCCTACCCGTTGGCCGCGCATACCGACCGGCTGGCCGACGGACGTATCGGACACGACAAGAACCTGTATCCGGACTGGGTGATCGTCGATACCGGTATGGTCGACCAGCATCCGTGGATGCCGTGGTTCCTCGACGAGAAGTGGGTGCGCCAGGCGCGGACCGCGCTGTCGTGCCCGGCGACTCAGGACCTGCTTGCCTCATATCGAGCCCCGCTGACCTGGGATCGGTTCAAGCACAATGTCATCCAGTCGCTGCATTTCGCGAAGTACCGCATCGACCGGGTGCCCAAATACGAGATCCAGCGTTGCCATCTGGTGGACCCGACGGCACCGCCCCCGGTGCCGAACTAGACCGCCGACGGCAACGAAGAAGTCGTGTATTAGTCTCGGTTTGATAACGCCGACGTATCGATTTCACGATACGCTCGGTGACGGACGTCCGTCGGGGGCGCATCTCCGCATGCGCACGGGTGATCATTCGCAGAGAAGAACAGCGGTCGGACGGGCCGCGCTACGGGAAAGGCCGGACAGGATATGCGAGGCGTGACTGTGCGATGGGTGCAGCAGAGACGTCGGAGACGGTCGCAGCAGCCGTCGGCGCCTCATCGAGCCGGGTGGCTCAAGCGGTCCGCGGTGGGCGTGGCTTTGGCGACGTTGCTGCCGTTCGGGGTGTCGGTGGCAGAGGCCGGACATGCGGCCGCCGCCTTCAATCCGACGGGTATCGACTTTTGGGTCGATTCGTCGATGGGCCCGATCAAGTCGCGCATCTTCCGTGCGGCCGACGGCAACACCGGACGGGTGGTGTACGCCCTCGACGGTATGCGCGCCCAGGGCGACATCAGCGGCTGGGAGAAGGAAACCAACATCATCCCGGCGTTGGTCAACGCCAACATCAACGTGGTGATGCCGGTCGGCGGTCCGTCGAGCTTCTACGCCGACTGGAACGCGCCGAGCAACTTCTTCGGCATCGATACCGGTTCGGCCGGCTCCTCCGGCTCCGCCTCGACCGGCTCGGCGATGACCGGTTCCTCGAACTACAACGAGACGCTGGGCAAGGTCAACACCTACAAGTGGGAAAGCTTCCTCACCCAGGATCTGCCCAACGCCCTCAGTTCGCGGTTGGGCTTCAGTTCGCACCGCAACGGCGTCTTCGGCCTGTCGATGGGCGGTAGTGCCGCCCTGACCCTGGCCGCGTACCACCCGGACCAGTTCAGCTACGCGGGCTCGTTCTCGGGCTACCTGAACATCTCGGCACCGGGTATGCGTGAGGCCATGCGCGTGGCGATGCTGAGCGCCGGTGGGTACAACATCGACGCCATGGCGCCGCCGTGGGGCCCGCAGTGGTTGCGGATGGATCCGTTCGTGTTCGCGCCGCGGTTGAAGGCCAACAACACTCGGCTGTGGGTCGCGGCCGGCAGCGGCATCCCGTCGCCGCAGGACGCGGTCGCGCCGCTCGACATCATCCAGGGGTCGCCGCTGGAGGCGTTGGCGCTGGCCAACACCCGCGCCTTCCAGGTCCGCATGATGACCCTGGGAGCCGGCAACGTGACCTACGACTTCCCGAACGTGGGTGTGCACAACTGGCACAACTGGGAGGACGAGGTCTATCGGATGCTCCCGGATATGTCGGCCAATATCGGCTGATATCAGCACGACTCACAGCCCCGCAGCGGATGTCCGCTGCGGGGCTGTGTCGTATGCGGAGTCGCCCTGACGGCCTGTGCCGCAGATCACCTTTCGGACTATTTCCGTGTTGAATCATTCGGTCGCGCTACTCGATCACCGATACTCGATTGGTATCGAGGAACCCTCCAGTACAGCGGCGAGTGCCTTCGCCGAAACGCTTTGTCTGTGTTGTCCGGAACGAGCGGTGGTTCGTGCGGTGTGGGATCGGTTGCGACCGCCGCTTCTGGCGAAAGGCCGTGTCGATGCGAATTGCGCGCAGGAAGCCGTTGCTCGGAGGAAGGCCCGGTCACGGGCCGGGTTCGTGGCTCAGGCGCTCGGCGCTGGGCATGGCATTGGCACTGTTGCTGCCACTGGGAGTTTCGGTCCTCGGCAACGGCGCGACCGCATCGGCGGCATTCGACCCGTCGGGCTTCGACTTCTGGGTCGATTCTCCTGTGATGGGCGCGGTCAAGTCCCGTATTTTCCGGGCCAAGGACGGCAACACCGATCGCGTGGTCTACGCGCTCGACGGTTTGCGGGCACCCCAGACGTTGAACGGCTGGGAGATCGAGACGAATGTCGCGCAGGTGCTGACCGACTGGAATATCAACGTGGTCATGCCGGTCGGCGGCCAATCCAGCTTCTACGCCGACTGGAATGCGCCCAGCTCGTTCTTCGGCATTCCGCCGAGCAATTTCGGTTCGGCCAACACCGGATCCGGTGCGACCGAGACATTCCTGGGCGGGCCGGGGAAGGACTATCGATACGACTGGGAGACGTTCCTGACCGGCCAGTTGCGCAATGCCCTGCGTGATCGGCTCGGGTTCCGGGCGAGCCGCAACGGCGCGTTCGGATTGTCGATGGGTGGTAGCGCCGCGCTGACGCTGGCCGCGTATCACCCGGACCAGTTCAGCTTCGCCGGATCGTTCTCGGGCTATCTGAACATTTCCGCCCCCGGTATGCGTGAGGCGATTCGGATGGCGATGATCGACGCGGGCGGCTACAACGTCGATTCGATGGCTCCGCCGTGGGGCCCACAGTGGCTGCGAATGGACCCGTTCGTATTCGCGCCGCGCCTGATCGCGAACAACACCCGGCTCTGGATCGCGGCCGGCAGCGGTGTGCCGTCGCAGGAGGACCTGGGCCTGCCACTGCCGGCGGCCGCCGACCACATCATGCGCGGTGCGCCGCTGGAGGTGCTGGCATTGGCGAATACCCGGGCCTTCCAGGTGCGGATGGCGACGCTGGGCGCGACCAACGCGGTGTATTCGTTCCCGAATGTCGGTGTGCACGACTGGTTCAACTGGCAAGCCGAGGCATACCGGATGATTCCGGACCTTTCGGCGAATATCGGCTGAACATCCGCGCCATCTCGGGCCCCGGCCGAAACCGCCGGGGCCCGAGCCATGTTCGGTGTTTCCTGGTGAAATTTACCGGCGCAGTAGTTGATTCGTCATTTCACGCTGTCATTTCCGGCCGGACGCGATAGGGTCACTGCACGATTACGAATGGCGCACGGGCGGATTTCAGCCACCCGGCGGGGTCCGTGTTGCTAACGATTGGGCGGTCGAATATCGTCCAGCGAGCGCAAGTGTGACCGTTCGTAGCCGCGGCGTCGCTCATGTCGAAAGGTCGGGTTCGACGTGGGTGCAGATCATGCCGTCGCTGACGGAAGTGGTCGTGGCGCGGCGACAACAGCAGACAGCAGCAGAAAGAGAGCAGTATCCATGCGTTTCGGCAGGTCGGCCGCGCCGGTTTCGCATTCGGCGCTCGCGCCGGAGTCAGCCCCCAGAGGGCGGCGAGGCGCTCAGCGTGGTTGGCGCACACGACTTCTCGCTGCGGGTGCCGCGATGGCACTCCCGATTGCGGCGGGCATCATGGCTCCGGCCGCCATCGCCGCTCCCGTTCACGCACCCGTGCACCAGACTCCCGCGGGCGGCTACGACGAACTGATGGTTCCGTCGAGCATGGGCCCCATCAAGGTGCAGGTGCAGTGGGCGCGCAACGGCGGTAACGCGGCGCTGCTGCTGCTGGACGGCCTGCGCGCGCGCGACGACCGCAACGCCTGGTCGTTCGAGACCAACGCGCAGCAGATGTTCGGCAACGACAACGTCACCCTGGTGATGCCGGTGGGTGGCCAGTCCAGCTGGTACGCCGACTGGCAGGGCCCGAGCAACACCAACGGCCAGAAGTTCACCTACAAGTGGGAAACGTTCCTCACCAAGGAACTTCCGGACTTCCTCAGCAACTACGGGGTTTCGCGGACCAACTACGCGGTCGCCGGTCTGTCGATGAGTGGTCCGGCGGCGCTGCGCCTGGCGGCGTTCCACCGGGACCAGTTCAAGTACGCGGCCTCGTTCTCCGGTCCGCTGAACTGGAACGCCCCCGGTATGCGCGAGGCGATTCGCGTGATGATGCTCGACGCCGGCCGCTTCAACGTCGACTCGATGGCCGCGCCGTGGAGCCCGCAGTGGCTGCGATCGGACCCGATGGTGTTCGCGCCGCAGCTGCGCGGTCTGCCGATGTACATCTCGGCCGCCAGTGGTCTGCCCGGTCAGTACGACCACCCGAACGGCCTTGTCGGTGCGTTCAATACCGGTAACGCCATGGGCATCGAGTTGATCTCGATGGTCAGCACCCACTCGTTCAAGGCTCGCCTGGACTCGCTGGGCATTCCGGCCGCCTACGACTTCCCGCCCACGGGCACCCACGCCTGGCTCTACTGGCAGGACGAGCTGGCCAAGGCTCGCACGGGCATTCTGGCCGCACTGAACGCCTGATCAAGGGCCGTAACAACAGCTGAACCCGGCGCCGCGCAGATCTGATCTGCGCGGCGCCGGCATGTTGCGGGCGGGCGCCGGTTGCGTTGTGCGCTGCGATTTCTCAGGTTTGCTGTCCGCGCGTCCTACCGCCTCGAGCCGTCCGGGCGCGGTACAACACTCCTGTGGCAGGTGTGGCATCTGGTAGACGGGGGACGGTTCGTCGCGGCCGCTGGGGCCGTCGACGACTCGCGATGCTGGCCGCTGCCGTGGTCGTGTCGATCGCCTCCGGAATCAGCGTCGCACCGCTCCCGGCATTCGCCGAACCCGCCGCGGTGCCCGCACCGGCCGGGGCGACGATCGGGAAGGTCGTCTGGCTGACCGATCGCCGCGTCGCCCTGTGGGTGAATTCGCCGTCCATGGGTTCACCCGTCCAGGTGCAACTACTGCTGGCCCGCGACTGGAATTCCCGCCCGGACGCGCGATTTCCGCTGCTGTTCATGCTCGACGGCCTGCGCGCTCAGGACGACGAGAGCGGCTGGACCAAGGATGCCGGGGCCGCCGACTTCTACGCGGACAAGAACGTCACCGTGGTGCTGCCCATCGGCGGCCAGTCGAGCTTCTATTCCGACTGGGTGCAGCAGGACAACGGCAAGAACTACAAGTGGGAAACCTTCCTGACCAAGGAATTGCCGCCCCTGCTGGAGAACCAGTGGCGCGCCACCGATGCCCATGGCGTCGAGGGGCTTTCGATGGGCGGTACGGCCGCGATGTTCCTGGCCGGCCGCAATCCCGGCTGGGTGAAGTACGCGGCCTCGTATTCGGGCTTCCTGACCACTACGAGTGTCGGTATGCCACAGGCGATCATGTTCGCGATGCGCGACGCCGGCGGATTCGACGCCAACGCCATGTGGGGCCCGCCGACGAATGCCGAGTGGTCCGAACACGATCCGTATCAGCTGGCGCCCAAGCTGAAGGGCATCAGCCTGTACGTTTCCGCCGGCAGCGGCACCACCGGCGCCTACGACAAGCCCTCCGACATCCCGGGCATCAGCACCAATTACGCCGGGATGGGCCTGGAAATGCTGTCCCGGCTGACCAGTCAGAACTTCGTCGACAAGCTGAACAAGCTGTCGATTCCGGTCCAGGCCAATTACCGCCCCTCCGGCACACATTCGTGGCCGTACTGGGATTTCGAGATGCGTCAGTCCTGGCCCCAGGCCGCGGCCGCGCTCGGCGTGGAGGCCGACAAACCCGCCTGCGCGGTGAACGGCGCGGTCGCCGCGGCCGTGCAGATCGACAAGTGGCTGGGTGACTGCGTCACCGGCGAATACCAGGTGACCAACGGCAGCGCGCAGGACTTCAAGGGCGGCCGGATGTTCTGGTCGCAGGCCACCGGCGCGCATGCCGTCGCGGGAGCGATCGGCGGGACCTATCAGGCGACGGCCGGACCGGGCGGCCCGCTAGGCTTGCCCACCGCCGCCGAACAGCCACTGCCGGACGGTCAGGGCCGCTTCCAGACGTTCCAGGGCGGTTCGGTCTATTGGACGCCGCAGACCGGCGCCCAGGTGATCCGCGGGGCGATTCTCGCCGAATGGGAGCGACAGGGCTTCGAACGTGGCCCCGCCGGCTATCCGACCGGGCCGGAGGTCAGGACGCCGAACAAGGACGGCGTGGTGCAGGGCTTCCAGGGCGGTCCGATGTACTTCAGCGACAAGACCGGGGCGCACCGGGTGCAGGGCCTGATCCTCGGCAAGTACGCGCAGATGGGCTTCGAGAACAGCTGGCTCGGTTTCCCGGCCGCCGAGGAACAGCCGACCAAGGATCTGGGCCGCTACAGCAAGTTCGAGGGCGGCAACATCTACTGGAGTCCGCTCTCGGGGGCATGGGCCGTGCGCAACGGACCGATCATGGACGCGTGGGGGCAGCAGGGCTTCGAGAACGGCAAGCTCGGCTACCCGATCAGCGACGAGTTCCCGGTGCCCGGGGGGGTGCAGCAGAACTTCCAGACCGGATTCGTCGTCGTGCGCGACGGCAAACCGCCCGAGGTACACGGAGCCTAGGGCGATAAATCACCTTTAAGTGGTTGATGAGGGTTCCGGCCATGGGATCCCTGTCCGCGCCGGTTGCCGTTAACCTGGAGCGCGACCTGCTAGGAGTTCTAGCCCTCAGCGAACTAGATCGAGGACACGATTCATGCTTCGGACCCGTCCGGTCGGAGAACGGTACATCGCCGGTGGCAAGGTCGCCGGCATCATGGTCGCGCTGGCGGCCACGGGATTACTGGCCGCCTGCGGCGGTAACGATTCCACGGCGTCGAGCACGCCCACGGTGAAGCCGTCCACCACGACCGCCACGGTCGCGCCCGCGCAGAGTGCGCCGAACAGCGCGCCGGCGGCGCCCGAGCCGACCCAGGAACAGGCCCCGGCCACCAGCACCGCGAACGAGCGTCCGGAGCCGGCGCAGCCGAACTCGGGTGACAACACGCAGCTGTCGGCGAAGGATCAGGCCTATCTGGACGAGTTGAAGAAGCGCGGGGTGAATCCGTCCAGCCCGGACATCGCGATCACCGCGGCCAACTACGTCTGCCAGAGCAAGGCGAGCGGCGCCTCCGATCAGGAGGTCAAGACGTTCGTGAACGCGATGGCGGGCACCGACCCGTCCTTCGATCCGCAGAAGATGTCGGTTGAACAGGCGGGCCAGATCTACATCGACGTCGCGACCCAGTCCTACTGCAACAAGTGAACGTGCGACGACGTTCCGGATACGCCGCGGGCGGTCCCGGCCGCAACCGGCGGCCGGGCTGTCTGCTGTTCGTGCTGATCGCGGTCCTGGTGGCGATCGTGGCGCTGGTGCTGTGGTTCGTGCTCGCGGGCCGGCTGCACGTCCCGAAGCCCGGACCGCCGAAGCCCGGTAAGCCCAGCAGCCAGCCGGCCTCCTGCCCGGATGTGCAGTTACTGGCGATTCCCGGCACCTGGGAGTCGAGCAGCAACGACGACCCGCACGGTCCGACGGCCAATCCGGCGTCGTTGATGCTGCATGTGACCAATCCGGTGCGCCAGCAGTTCCCGGAGTCCCGGCTCGATGTCTACACAGTCCCCTACGTCGCGCAATTCTCCAATCCGATCGCGATTCCGCCGGACGGTCAATCGTCCTACAACAACAGCCGGTCCGAGGGCACGCAGCGCGCGCTGGCGGAACTCACCGATATGTCGAAGAACTGCCCGCTCACCAACTATGTGATCGCCGGATTCTCGCAGGGCGCCGTGATCGCGGGTGATATCGCGGCGCAGATCGGCGCCGGGCAGGGACCGGTCGCCGCCGACCAGGTTCTCGGTGTGACGCTGATCGCCGACGGCCGTCGCGTGAACGGGCCCGGACAGGCTGGTGAGATCGGGGTCTCCCCGCCGGGTGTGGGCGCGGAGGTCGCGCTGAAGGGCCTGTCGGTTCCGGGCATCACCATGACGGGGCCACGTGCCGGTTTCGGTTCGCTGGCCGGGCGCACGAACACCATCTGCGCGCCCGGGGATCTGATCTGCGACGCCCCGCAGCAGGCGCTGAATCCGGTGAATATCGTGCCCAGCCTGATGACCCTGGTCCATGCCGTGGGCAATCCGGTGCACAGCCTCTACAACACCTTCCAGGTGGACGATCAGGGCACCACGGCCACCCAATGGACGGCCGCCTGGGCCGAGGGGCTGATCAAGGACGCGCCCCACCCGGCGCACGGCTGACGACCAGCGGTGACCGCGGTCGCCGGAGCTCCCGGGAAAAAAGTAAACCCGAGGGTCACTCAGATTTTGGTGAAGGCTGTAAAGTGCAGCGATGATCGCGCCACAGCGCACATCCGCACAGCCAGGAGCAGAGAGTTCATGACAGAAGCCGCCGCCGCCGGCGCGACCAGCGGTGTCGAGATGACAGCGCTGGGTGTTCCGGCGCGCGCGTTCCGATTCGCTGCTGCCGGTGAAGGAAATCAGCAGGAGGGCGGTGCGCGGAAATTCGTCAAGCTCGCCCAGCAGGCCGAGGAATACGGATACGACTCCTTCGCGATTCCGGACCACCTCGGCCCCCAGGTCGGACCGATCGCCGCGCTCGGCGCGCTGGCCGTGGCCACCGACCGCATCCGGATCGGAACCTCGGTGCTGGCCAACGGTTTCCGGCATCCGGTGGTGCTGGCCAAGGACGCCGCGACCATCGACGTGCTCTCGCGCGGGCGGCTGGAACTCGGCGTCGGCGCGGGCTGGATCAAGAGCGAATTCGAAGCCGCCGGCCTGCCCTACGAATCGCCGGGCGTGCGGTTGGAGAAGCTGGACGAGGCGCTGACCATTCTCGATGTGCTCCTGCGCGGGCAGGAATGCCATTTCGAGGGCAAGCACTATCAGGTGCGCGGCATCAAGGGCACGCCGCGGCCGCGGCAGGGCCCGCGCCCGCCGCTGGTGACCGGCGGTGGTGGCCCCAAGATGTTGCGGCTGGCCGCCAAGCACGCCGACATCATCTCGGTCGTGCCGCGCACGACCAAGACCGGTAAGGGCCTGCTGTCGGGAATCACCCTCGAGAAGACCATCGAGAAGGTGAATCTCATCAAGGAGGCCGCCGGGGACCGGTTCCCCGACATCGAACTCAACTGGACCATCACCGCCGTCGTGATCACCGACGATCGCGAGCGCACGGCCGAGATGGCGTTGGCCGCCCTTGACAAGGGTTTGCACCCGGATCTCGAGGTCGATGTCCAGCTGTCGGTGGAAGACATCCTGAATTCGCCCTATGTGGCCATCGGCACATTCGAGGAGATCGCCGAGCAGATCCGTAACGTGCGGCGATTGACATCGATGTCCTATGTCGGAGTGTTTCCGACCCAGATGGATGCTTTCGCACCGGTGATCCCCTTGCTGCGAGAGGAGCCGTAGCGAGTCGCCACCGTGCAAGCCGGGGAATCGTTCGGCTCGCTCCGGAGACCGCTTCGGGGCCTGCTCTGTAACATGTCCCTGGCTCGAGTACATCTAGCCGATAGGTGGTCACCGCGCAGACCACCGGAAAAAGCTGCAGGCATGCTCTCGCACCACAGAGCGCCCGCGGGTGAAAGAGAGTCGGGGCCTCACAGGTAACAGCGGCCATGTCGCCGTGCTGCGTGTGCCTCGGAGGAGAAGGAATGACGGACGAGACTTTCGACGATTACCTGGACGAAACCGGGAACATCGCAATTCCCGAGGGCCGCACCCTGGTCGATTACGTCGAGAAGCACACCCGCAACGATGCGAACGATCTTGCGTATCGCTATATCGACTACTCCCGCGAGCGCGACGGGGAGTATCAGGACCTGACCTGGAAGGAATTCGGCGTCCGGCTGCGCGCGGTGGCCGCTCGCCTGCAACAGGTGACCAAACCCGGCGACCGGGTGGCGATCCTGGCGCCGCAGGGCCTGGACTATGTGATCTCCTTCTTCGCCGCCATCTACGCCGGCACCATCGCGGTGCCGCTGTTCGATCCGGACGAGCCGGGCCACACCGACCGCCTGCACGCCGTGCTGGGCGACTGCAAGCCGTCGGCGATTCTGACGGCCAGCTCCTCGGCCGCCGGCGTGCGCCAGTTCTTCCGGCCGCTGCCGGCCGCGCAGCGTCCGCGCATCATCGCCGTCGACGCGGTGCCCGACACTCTCGGCGAGTCCTGGGTGCGGCCGAATCTGGCCGTCGACGACATCGCCTACCTGCAGTACACCTCGGGTTCGACCCGGACCCCGGCCGGCGTGGAGATCACCCACCGCGCGGTCGGCACCAACCTGCTGCAGATGGTTCACGCCATCAACCTGGACTGGAACTCGCGCGGTGTCACCTGGCTGCCGCTGTACCACGACATGGGCCTGCTGTGCGTGATCCTGCCGGCGATCGGCGGTAAGTACATCACCATCATGTCGCCGAGCGCCTTCGTCCGGCGCCCGGGTCGCTGGATCTCCGAGCTCGCCGCGGTATCCGACGGTGCCGGCACCTTCGCCGCCGCGCCGAACTTCGCCTTCGAGCACGCCGCGGCGCGCGGTCTGCCGAAGAACGGCGAAACGCTGGATCTGTCGAACGTGATCGGCCTGATCAACGGCAGTGAGCCGGTGACCACCTCGTCGATGAAGAAGTTCAACGAGGCATTCGCCCCCTACGGGCTGCCCAAGACCGCGATCAAGCCCTGCTACGGCATGGCCGAGGCGACCCTGTTCGTCTCCGCGACGCGGGCCGAGGACGAGGCCAAGGTCATCTACGTCGACCGCAACGAACTCAACGCCGGCCGCGTGGTGAAGGTCGACCAGAGCGCGCCGAACGCGATCGCGCAGGTGAGCTGTGGCTACATCGCGCTGTCGCAGTGGGCCGCGATCGTCGACCCCGAATCCATCGACAGCCCCGAGGGCGCGCAGGAGCTGCCCGAGGGCCGCGTCGGCGAAATCTGGTTGCACGGCAACAACATCGGCATCGGTTACTGGGGTCGCGAGGAGGAAACTCGCAAGACCTTCAAGAACCTGCTGACCAACCGCCAGGCCGAGGGCTCGCACGCCGCCGGCACCCCGGACGACGCGATCTGGCTGCGCACCGGCGACTACGGCGTCTACGTCGACGGCGAGCTGTACATCACCGGCCGCGTCAAGGACCTGGTGATCGTCGACGGCCGCAACCATTACCCGCAGGACCTGGAGTTCTCCGCGCAGGAGGCCAGCAAGATGCTGCGTCCGGGCTTCATCGCGGCGTTCTCGGTGCCGGCCAACCAGCTGCCGGCCGAGGTATTCGCCTCGGACAGCCACGCCGGTCTGAAGTACGACGCCGACGATGCCTCCGAGCAGCTGGTGATCGTGGCCGAGCGGGGCCCGGGCGCGCACAAGGCCGACCCGCAGCCGATCGCCGACGCGGTGCGCGGTGCGCTGTCGCAGCGTCACGGCGTGACCGTGCGTGACGTGCTGCTGGTGCCCGCCGGTTCGATTCCGCGTACCTCGAGCGGCAAGCTGGCACGCCGGGCGTGCCGGGCCGCGTATCTGGAGGGCACCCTGCGCGGCGGCTATCAGCAGCAGGCCTTCCCCGACGCACCGGACGAAGAGTAAGTCGTGTTCTCGGTGAATTCCCACCGTGCCGAGATCGGGGTTTCTCGTCGCCCCGGCCGGTCCGTTGGTCGCTGTGACGTGCCCGTTCGACGGGCCGGCCGGCAGCCCGCAGCGGTGTGGAATTCGCCGGGGGACGCGATCTGCCGGCGGGTTGTCCACAACCCGCGACTTATCCACATGACGGCGAATCGGCTGTCAATCCCCGCCCGCGCAACATTCGCACACAGGTAGCTTGAGGAATTGATGGCTGACAACGAGGGCACCCAGACGACGGCAACCACCGGCGACGCGAACGCCGAGGTGGAGCAGCAGACCACTGCGACCGAACAGAGTGTGACCGAACCGGGCGGCGCGGCGAAATCCGGCGGCACCGATATGTCGGTGGCCGAGCTGCGCGAGTGGCTGCAGCGCTGGGTCGCCGACGCCACCGGCCAGCCCGTGGAGCAGATCACGGTCGACCGGCCGATGGAGGAATTCGGCCTGGCCTCCCGTGACGCGATCGCCCTGGGCGGTGATATCGAAGAGCTCACCGGCGTCCTGCTGAACGCGACGATCGTGTATCAGCACCCGACCATCGCGGCGCTCGCCGAGCGGATCATCAACGGTGAGCCGGAGGCGCCGGAGGAGGCGGCCGACGACGCCTTCTACACCGCCGGATACCAGCCTGGGGCGGCGCACGATATCGCCATCGTCGGTCTGTCCACGCGATTGCCCGGAGCAGGCGATACGCCGGAGTCGACCTGGGATTTCCTGATCAACCGGGGCGACGGCATCCGGGAGCTGCCCGAGGGCCGCTGGTCCGAATTCCTGGCCGATCCGGATATCGCGGCGGCCGTCGAGAACGGCAATACCCTTGGCGGCTATCTCGACCAGGATGTGATCAAGGGCTTCGACGCGGAGTTCTTCGCGATGTCGCCGGTCGAGGTCGAGCGCGTCGATCCGCAGCAGCGGCTCATGATGGAGCTGACGTGGGAAGCGTTGGAACACGCGCGAATTCCGGCGAATACCCTCAAGGGTGAATCGGTCGGCGTGTTCATCGGCACCTCGACCAACGATTTCTCGTTGATCGCCGCACTGGGGCTGGGCAAGTCGGACGCCGACGCTCCGGCCTCGGCCGATGCCTACGCCCTCACGGGCGGCTCCACCGCGATCGTCGCCAACCGGGTGTCGTACTTCTACGATTTCCGCGGTCCTTCGGTAGCCGTGGACACCGCGTGCTCCTCGACCCTGGTGGCGGTGCACGATGCGGTGCGCGCCCTGCGTAACGGCGACGCCGACGTGGCGCTGGCCGGTGGTGTGAACATGCTGCTGGCCCCCGCGATCACGCTCGGATTCGACTCCATCGGCGCGGTCGCGAAAGACGGCCACATCAAAGCGTTTTCCTCCGATGCCGACGGCATGGTCCGCAGTGAGGGCGCCGGCATGGTGGTGCTCAAGCGCCTGGCCGACGCCGAACGCGACGGAGACCGAATTCTCGCGGTCGTGAAAGGCACTGCCGTCAACTCCGACGGCCGTTCCAACGGCATCGTCGCCCCGAATCCGGATGCCCAGGTCGATGTCCTGCGCCGCGCGTACCGGGATGCCGGTATCGCGCCCTCGACCGTCGACTACATCGAGGCACACGGCACCGGTACCCCGATCGGCGATCCGATCGAGGCCGACGCGCTCGGCCGGGTGGTCGGCCGTGGGCGCGAAGACGACAAGCCGGCGCTGCTGGGTTCGGCGAAGACCAACTTCGGACATCTCGAATCCGGCGCCGGAGCCGCCGCCCTCGCCAAGGTGATTCTGGCGTTGCAGCACAACGTCATTCCGCCGAATATCGGCTACGCGGGGCCGAGCCCCTTCATTCCGTTCGATCAGGCACACCTGAAGGTCGTCGACGAGCCGACCGAATTCCCGCGCTACAGCGGTACCGCCACCATCGGCGTCTCCGGATTCGGATTCGGTGGCACCAACGCGCACGTGGTCATCCAGGAATACGTACCGGCCGCCGCCACCGAGGTGAAAGACGATGCGGCGCAGGGTACTTCGGCCGAAACCGAGCTCGACGCCGAGCTCGACAACGAGGCGACCGATGTGCTCGCCGGTGCCGAGGCGATCGTCGAGGGCAACGATCCGCTGGCCGAACCCGAGCCCGTCGCCGAGGCTGCCGAGTGGACGCAGGAACGCACCGAGCCCCTGCCGGTGATCCTGCCGGTTTCGGCCTACCTGCCGTCGCGCCGTCGCCGGGCCGCGAGCGACCTCGCCGACTGGCTCGAATCCGAAGCGGGACAGGCGACTCCGCTCGAGGATGTGGCACGGTCGCTGGCCAAGCGCAACCACGGGCGTTCGCGCGGCGTGGTGCTGGCGAAGACGCACGAGGAGGCCGTGGCCGGCTTGCGCGCCATCGCCGCCGGTAAGCCGGGACCGGGTGTGTTCACCGCCGATTCCCCGGCCGCCCAGGGCCCGATGTGGGTGCTGGCCGGATTCGGCTCGCACCACCGGAAGATGGGTAAGCAGCTCTATCTGGAGAATTCGATCTTCGCCCGGACCGTGGACGAGGTCGACGAACTGGTTGTCGACGAGGCCGGATATTCGGTCAAGGAGATGATCCTCGACGACGCCCAGGACTGGGATGTGGGCACCTCGCAGGTCGGTGTGTTCACCATCCAGCTCGGTTTGGCCGCGCTGCTGCGTGCGCACGGCGCCGAGCCGGCGGGCGTGGTGGGACATTCGCAGGGCGAGGCGGCCGGCGCGTACATCTCCGGTGGCCTCCCGCTCGAGGACGCGGTGCGTGTGATCTGCGCACGCTCGCGGCTGATGGGCGAGGGCGAGCAGATGATCACCGACGACCAGGTGCGCAATATGGCCCTGGTCGAGTACAGCGCCGAAGATATCGAGAAGGTGCTGCCGGAGTATCCGGATCTTGAGGTGGCGGTGTACGCCGCGCCGACCAATACCGTGATCGGCGGGCCGCCCGACCAGGTGCACGCGATCGTGGCGCGCGCCGAGGCCGAGGGCAAATTCGCCCGGGTACTGCAGACCCGCGGTGCGGGGCACACGTCGCAGATGGATCCGCTGTTGGGCGAGCTGGCCGCGGAGCTGGCCGGTATCGAGCCGACCAAGGTGACCACGGATCTCTACTCGACCGTGCACAAGGCGACCGTGTACAAGGCCGGTTCGGACCCGGTACACGATGTCGATTACTGGGTGACCAATATGCGCGGCTCGGTGTACTTCACCAACGCGATCCGCCGCGCCGTCGACGCCGGCATCACCACCTACCTGGAACTGGCGCCGAATTCCGTTGCGCTCATGCAGGTCATGGGCACGACCTTCGCCGCCGGTGTGCACAACGCGGCCCTGATCCCCACGCTCAAGCGTAAGGAGGACGAGGCCGCGGGCGTCATCTCCGCGCTCGCCCAGCTGTATGTGCAGGGCCATCCGGTCGACCTGGTGTCGCTGCTGCCCGCCGGTGACTACGCCGACGTGCCGCGAACGGCCTTCCTGCGCAAGGAATACTGGCCCAAGGTCAGCATCGCGACGGGTTCGGGCAGCGGTCGCGCGCCCGGTGCGCACGTGGCGCTACCCGACGGCCGCCACGCCTGGGAGGTCGCGGCCTCGGCGGTCACCGATCTGGCCGGTCTGGTGAATGCGGCTGCGGCGCAGGTGTTGTCGGAGGTCGCACTGGGTGCGACCGTCGCGCATTCCCCGTTGCCGGCGTCCGGCACCCTGACCACGACGCTCACCCCGCATCCGGGCGGAGCCTCGGTGCAGGTGCACGTCCGCGAGGGCAATGCGTTCCGGCTGCTGTTCGATGCGGTGGTCACCGCGAGCGCACCGTCCGGCAACGGAACTCCGGCTCCCGCCGTCCAGCCCGCTCCCGCTCCGGCCGAGACGGACAGCGGCACAGCCGATCTCGTCGTCGCGGAGAGTTTCGGCGATCGCTGGGATCCGAACGGGACACAGACCGTCGAGGAGCGTCTGGCCACCATCGCCGCGGAATCCATGGGCTATGCCGTAGAGGATCTGCCGATGGAGATCCCGCTGATGGAGCTGGGTCTGGACTCGCTGATGGCGATGCGGATCAAGAACCGCGTCGAATACGAATTCGACATCCCGTCGCTACAGGTCTCGGCGGTGCGCGATGCCAGCCTCAACGAGGTCGGCAAGGTGCTGCGCTACGCCATCGAGCACCGTGACCAGGTCGCGGCGATGGCGGAAAAGCAAGCCGCCGAAGGTGGTTCGCTCACCGTGGACGACAACTTCGTCGCCGCCGCGCGCGCGGCGATGGAGGCCGGAGAGGACCCGGCCGCGGCGGTGAAGCAGCAGGTGGAAGCCGCCGAGCCGAAGCCGGCCGAGTCGGTTGCTCCCGCCGGTGATGCGGCCGACGCGAAGACCGGATCCGAGAACGGCACCGCTCCCGCGCAGGCAGCGGCAGTGTTCGGCGGCGGCCGAGACGCGGGCACCAAGGAACCGGAATCCGATGTGCCCCCGCGTGATGCGGCCGAGCGGTTGACCTTCGCGGCCTGGGCGATGGTGACCGGTAAGTCGGCCGGCGGTATCTTCAACACCCTGCCGATTCTCGACGAGGACACCGCGGAGAAGCTGGCCGCGCGCCTGTCGGATCGGGTCGGCGCGACGATCGACGTCGAGGATGTGCTCGATTGCGAAACCATCGAGCAACTGTCGGATATCGTCCGGGTACACCAGGACAACAGCGGTGACGTCGAAGGATTCGTACGGCCCCTGCGGCCGCGAGCCGAAGGCTCGAAAGCTGTGCCGGTCTTCGTATTCCATCCCTCCGGCGGTAACACGCTCGTTTACGAACCCCTGCTGAAGCGGCTGCCGGAAAGTACTCCGATGTACGGCTTCGAGCGGGTCGACGGTTCCATCGAGGAACGGGCGCGTCAGTACGTCACCAAGATTCGGGAAATCGAGCCCGCTGGCCCGTACGTGTTCTACGGGTGGTCACTGGGTGCGGTCCTGGCTTTGCAGGTGGCACAGATCCTTCGTTCGGAGGGGGCGGACGTCCGTCTGGTCGGCCTGATCGACTTGGCTCTGCCTACCCAGGATGAGGACAACAGTCCTCAGGGACGACGCGGCCGCATCGAGCGTTTCCAAGCCTTTGCGCAGAAGACTTACGGCATTCAAGGCGAACTGGACGACGAGATGCTGCAGGAACTCGCGGAGGCGTCCGACGAGGAGCAGTTCAAAATCGTCACGGATTTGCTGAAATTCGCTGACGTGAAGATCCCGGGTGGTGTCATCGAACACCAGCGCTACTCGTGGATCGAAAGCCGTGAGTTGGAGAAGGCCCAGCCGTCTCACTACGAGGGCGATGTCGTTCTCTATCTGGCCGATCGGTATCACGACGGCATGATCGAGCTCGAGCCTCGTTTCGCCGAACGCAAGCCGAACGGCGGATGGGACGACTACATCCCCAACCTGGAAGTCATCCACATCCCGGGTGACCACCTCCAGATCATCGATGAACCGCGCGTCGCGCAGATCGGTGCCGACCTCACCCGGAAACTGGCCGCGATCAGCACCGAAGCCGACGATGCGCCCGGGAAGGGAGAGCAGTGAGTACGACCGCCGAGAGGCTTGCCGACCTGCGGAAGAAGCTGGAACTCGCGCAGGAGCCGGCCGGCGAAGCGGGGATTGCCAAGCGGGCCAAGAAGGGTATCCCCTCGCCGCGCGAGCGGATCAACATGCTGCTGGACCCGGGCACCTTCGTGGAAATCGGTGCGCTGGTTCGCAATCCGGCGGACAAGAACTCGCTGTACAGCGACGGTGTGGTCACCGGCCACGGGCTGGTGGAAGGCCGGCCGGTGGCGGTGTTCTCGCACGACCAGACTGTGTACGGCGGGACGGTCGGCGAGATGTTCGGCCGCAAGGTCGCCTCGCTCATGCGCTTCGCCGCCAAGATGGGTTGCCCGCTGGTCGGCATCAACGACTCCGGCGGCGCGCGCGTGCAGGAGGCGGTGACCTCGCTGCGCTGGTACGGCGAGATGGCGATCGCCCAGGAATCGCTCTCGGGTGCGGTGCCGATGGTGTCGCTGATCCTCGGCAACTGTGCCGCCGGTGCGGTATATCAGCCGATCTGTACGGATGTCGTGATCGCCACCGCATCCGCGCACATGTTCGTCACCGGCCCACAGATCACTCGCGAGGCCACCGGTGAGGATGTGAGCGCCGACGAGCTGGGCGGCGCCTACAACCAGGCCGACTGGGGCAATATTCACCACGTCGCCAAGGACGAGAAGGCGGCGTTCGAGTGGGCGCGCGAATATCTGAGCTATCTCCCGTCCAGCTGCCAGGAGGAGCCGCCGATCGTCAATCCGGGCCTCGAGCCCGAGATCACCGAAACCGATCTGGAACTGAACAGTTTCGTCCCCGACTCCGACAACGCCAGCTACGACATGCACGAGGTGCTGCTGCGGATCTTCGACGACGGCGGCTTCCACGAGGTCGGGTCCGATATGGCCCGCAACATCATCACCGGTTTCGCCCGGGTCGACGGCCGGTCGGTCGGTGTCGTCGCCAACCAGCCGATGTACCTGGCGGGGGCGCTCGATGCCAAGGCGTCCGACAAGGCCTCGCATTTCGTGCGGATGTGCGATGCGTTCGAAATTCCGCTGGTGCTGGTTGTGGACACGCCCGGGTTCATGCCCGGTTTGGAGCAGGAGAAGGCCGGCGTCATCAAGCGCGGTGGCCGCTTCTTGTTCTCCTTCGTAGAGGCGACGGTTCCGAAGGTCACCGTCGTGGTTCGTAAGGCGTACGGCGGCGGCTGGGCGGTCATGGGTTCCAAGGCCCTCGGCGCGGATGTGTACTTCGCCTGGCCCACCGCCCGGATCGCCGTGATGGGCGCGGAGCAGGCGGTCGGCCTGGTCGGCCGCCGCCAGCTCGAGGCGGCGCCGGAGGATCAGCGCGAGGCCATCCGCAAACAGATGATCGACTTCTACAACGCGACCGCCGCCACCCCGTGGCCCGCGGCCGAGCGCGGCTACATCGATGCGGTCATCGAACCCTCGGCGACCCGCCTGGAGATCCGCAAGGCGCTGACGCTGCTGCGCGACAAGCGCCTGCAGCGCAACCCGCGCAAACACCACCTGCTGCCGCTGTAACTGCGCGCTCGCCACCGACGCCGGCCTCTGCGCATCACTCTCGAGCGAGGCCGGCGCTCGTGTCGGTACCGCGTTGCCGCCCCGGGCTGCCAAGTCTGCCGTCGGCGTCGTGCCTACGTGCGTATGCCGGGGTAACGCCCGGTTGAACGCCGGGTAGCGCGTGTCTTTCGTGGAATCGCCCGGTCGGCGGGCCGCCATATGAGAGCCTTCAGCTATGGGTAGCTCACCGAAGGCTGTACTCGAAGGCGGGCCGGCCGACCTGCCGCACCGCATCGTTCCCATCACCCCACCCGGCATCGAATTACGCGTGCAGAACGCCGGTGGCTACGAACGCTTCAAATCCACACCACGCCGCCAGGACACTCCCGAAGGCAATCTCCCGGTCTACGAGTGGATCGAACACGTCGACGTGTAGGCCCCGGCCCGGCAATCCCACATCGCTGCATACGACGACGGCGGGCGGCGCACGATATGTGCGCCGCCCGCCGTCGTCGGTCCGGACCGACGATCAGAACACGCGCAGCTGTCCCGGACTCCAGAATCCGGAGCGCGTCGCGGTGCCGGTGTCCACCTTCGCCGGTGTGGCATCGGTGTAGTACCGGTCGTAGCGCTCCAAGGTGCCCCAGTCACGAGCCCAGTTGTCCTTCAGATAGGTCGGGATCGTGGTGGAGCCCGCCAGCATCTGGGTGAAACCGAGCGGGCCGCCGAATTCCTCGGCCTGCCAGGTATCGGTCGAGCTCACCGCGAGCGGGCGGTCGGGCAGGATGCGGTAGTTCGGCATCGTCGCCACGCCGTAGCGGTGCGGGAACGGGTTCTGGCACGGGAACTGCAGGCCCACCGCCCAGTCCTCGAGCACCGGTTGCTCGGAGCCCAGGAAGTTGTTCAGCGTGACCATCTTCGGCACTCGCGGCGGTGTGAACGCCAGCCACTGGTCACCGATCAGCACATTGCGATTGGCCGAGATCCGCACCGCATCGGCGTCCGCGGCGATCTCCGACAGCGGAACGCGCAGGTTGCGCCACGACGGCGCCGGGCCGATATCGCGCGGGACGTAGCTGCCCTCGAATTTCACCGAACCGTCGGGCTGACGTTTGCCGTACTCGAGCTTCAGGTCCTGGCCGTACTGCAGCGCCCCGGTCTGGTCGAAGGACAGGATGCGGCCGGCCGCGGAAATGACCACCAGCGGTGCATCGGCCGAGCGAGCGGGCAGTTCGTACCAGCTCGAGGTCAGATGCGCGGGCTGCTGCAGGCCCTGCTGATAGCTGCCCATCACCGGGGTCGCCTTCGGGTCGAGGCCGTAGGGCAGTGCCACCGTGGAGCCGTTGATACCGGCCTCTTTCGTGGTGCCGCCGCCGGTGCCCGCGTTCTGTCCCTCGGCGAAGTTCGCGCCCACCGACTGGTTGGAGGTGTTACCGGTGCCCGGCTTCACCTCCACCGCATCGGCTTTCAGATCGGTCGGCACGCCGTTGGGGTCGAAGCCGGTCGGGTCGACACCGGCCAGCGGATCGTTGTCCTTGGGCGGATGCGCGGGATCGATGATCGGATTCAACCGGCCCTGGTTCGGGTTCGACTCGACCAGAACGTCATCGGCGATTCCGCAGCGGTTGCCGTCGACCGCGTCGACATTGCCGCGGGCCAGTGAGTAGGCCGGGTACTGGGTCACAGCGCCCTTGGCCAGCGACAGCACCTCGAACAACACCATCGCCGCGGCGACGAGCGTCAGCGGAATGGCCGCGAACCGCCGAATGCGCTTGCCGCGCGAGGATTTCGAACTCTCCGGCGGTTTGGCGTAACCCTCGCGCAGCGCCTGCCAGGCCACCACCGCGAGCGCGAGGCCGAACAGCACCAGCATCAGCGTGTTGGACTGGAAGCCGTGCAGGGAGACCGTCTTGTCGAACCACGGCACGCCGTAACTCGAGACGTACCAGTAGCCGTTGGTGCCGGAGAACGACAGCGCCAGAGCGAACAGCAGGGCGGCCAGGAAGATCGAGCGGTTCTTGCGCGACCGCAGCGCCGTCGCCGAAACCGCGACCGCCGTCACCGCCGCGAGCGCACCCGCGATGCCCGCGTACGCGCCGAAGTGGTGGGTCCACTTGGTCGGGTTGAACATCATGAAGAAGATGGTTCCGCAGACCACCCCGATCAACCGCCAGGTCGGACCGCTGGAGATGCCGGGAATCTGCTTGCGCCGCAACAACACCAGGGCAGTGGTGATCAGGCACAGGATCATCACGATGAAGGCGAACCGGCGGGAGACCGAGCCGTCGACGGTCTGCACGAACAGGTAGTAGTAGCGCAGGTAGTCCTCATACCAGGCCAGGTTCGGGCCGGTGAGGCGCCGCACGCGGTTGGCCTCCTGGATCCCGGCGAAGGTCTGGTCGCTGTAGACGACGGTGAGTACCAGGAAACCGGCCGCCGCGATCGGCGCCAGCAACGGTAGTGAGGATACGAATCCCGAAGCGCGCCAGCCGCTACCGGCACGCGCCTGCAGGTCGCGCTTGCGGCGCACCACGATTCGCACCAGCGGCCGGATCCCGGCGAGCAGGGCGGCCACACACATCAGGCCGGTCGGCGCCGCGGCGAGGGTGAACGCCGCGACCAGTACCGCGCCGGCAGCGGGCAACAGGCGTCCGGTGGCGATCGCGCGTTCGATGGACACCCAGGTCAGCAGCGCGCCCAGCGCGACGATCGGCTCCGAGCGCAGGCCGTTGTCGTAGGGCAGCCAGAAGGCGAGGAACACCAGCCCGCCGGTCCACAGCGCGACCTTCGAGGTCCGCACGCTGCGGCCCAGTCGTGGCACCACCTCGCGGCTGATCACCATCCAGCACAGGATTCCGCACAGCAGCGCGGGGATGCGCACCCACGGGCTGGCCGTGGAGATCTGCGCGAAGACCTGAATGACGTCGTAGTACCAGCCGAACGGCGCCTCCGGCACGCCGTACCAGCGGAAGTAGTTGGCCAGATAGCCCGCGTGCGGCGCCACTCGCACCATCGTCAGGATGTAGCCGTCGTCGGAGGTGTTGGCGCCGATGAAATGCCACACCAGCAGAACGCCCAGGACCGCGCCGTCGGCCCAGGTCGGCTTCAGCCAATGCGCGGGGAAGAAGCGGCGGTGGCCGCGGCCGTCGCTGGTGTCGAGGCGGCCGAGCGCGGCCAGCGCGATGAGTGTGCACAGCACCGCGGCGATCATCGCGACCAGTTTGATCACGGTCGGCGAGGACGAGAAGCGGGAATCGACGGTCATGTGGAACGACAGCCCGGCCGGCGCCGCACCCTTCAGATCCGAGAACACGCCGACCACCTGCGGCCGCAGATCACCCTGCAGGGCGCCGTCCACCGGCACGGTCACGGTTTCGGTGCCGCCGTCGGCGGCGGGCCGTTCGACCTGCTTGGTCAGGCCCTCGAAGTGGGCGTAGGTGCGGTCGATATCGGAGGTGATGGTGATGGCGGTGCAGCCCTCGAGCTCGCTGCGCTTCGCGGAGGCGACGATCGCGTTGCGGTCGACCACGTCGACCGAATCGCTGGTGACACGCACGAACATGCCCTCGAGCGCGGCGCGGTCGCCCTGCGGCGGCGCGGTGTTGAGCAGCATGCCGCCCTGGGGCAGCGCTGCCACCGTCGAACACGGGATGGATGCCCGCAGATCCACCGGGACCTGCGACATCAGCGGCGCCTCGACATTGCCGATGGTCCCGCCCTGCGGCCAGTTCACCTCGGCGGTGGTCTGCTGGACCGGCAGAAACGGGGTGGCGAGCGCGAAGATCGCGCCGAGCAGGCCGGCGATCACGGCGATCATCCGGGCGGTGCGGAAATCGCGCGACGTTACCGGTTGTTCGGCGACCGTCGGTTTTGTCAAGACAGCTGTTGCGGCGTCGGGCACGGATGGTGATGTTATCTGCCCACACTGAGAGTGACCGTGTTCACGGGAACGGTTCGGACCTATCGATTTTCCGAACCGTTGCCCGTATTTCCGCTACATACCGGTCGACCTGCTATTTCACTTTGATGGGCGCATCCTTGGCCCAGCCCCAGCGCGTCTGAACCGTCACCCCGACATCGGCCTGGCGCGCCTCCGGGACGTAGGGGGTGAACCGTTCCAGCGAACCCCAGTCCCGGCCCCAGTCGTCGTTCAGATAGGCGGGGATGGTCTGAGCCGACAGCAACAACCCGGTCCAGCCCAGCGGGCCGCCGCCGATATCGTCCTGCCAGGCGTTGGAGGCGTCGGAACCGACCCGGTCCGGCAGGATGCGCCACTTCGGCACCTCGGCTACGCCGTCCTTGTGGTCGAACGGGCGCTGGCAGGGAAAGGCCAGACCGACGTGCCAATCCTCGAGGACGGGATCGGTGTGTCCGACCACCGAATCGAGGGTGGCGAGCTTCGGCAGGCGTGGCGGTGTGACCGCGAGCCACTGCCGCGGCGTCAGATCGTTGGCGACCGCTACGATCCGCACCGCGTTGGTCCCGTCCGGAATGCGGTCCAGCGGCACCCGCATATTCCGCCACGACGGCGCCCCGCCGATATCCAGCGGTACGAACGAGCCCAGCGGGCGCACGGTGCCGTCGGCGGCGCGGTCGCCGAATTCGACGCGCAGATCCTGGCCGTAGGTGACTACGCCGTCGGCATTCACCGATTTGATCCGTCCGGCCGCGGTGACCACCAGGACCTTGCGGTCGGGATCCTGGCGAGCGCCGGGCAGGTCCATCCGGTACCAGCCCGAGGTCAGATGCGCCTGCTGTTTGGTCCCGGTGGTGTAGCTGCCCAGCACCGGGGTGCGGGCCGGATCCAGACCGAACGGCAGCGCGACGGTGCTGCCGTTGACGCCCGCCTGCTGTGTGGTGCCGCCGCCGGTGCCCGCGGTGGTGGTGCGGGTGGTCTTGTTCGCGGAATCGGCGTTGACCGAATTCGCGCCGCCGGTGGTCGTCTCCTCGGCGTCGGCGGTCAGATCCTTGGCCACACCGTTCGGGTCGAAGCCCACACTGTCGGCGCCGAGCGCGTCGGCCGCGGAACCGGAGTAGGGCTGCAGCAGGGAATCGGCGGTATCGGTTTCGGTGAGGACCGCGTCGGCCAGGGAGCAGGGATGTCCGCCCAGGGCACGGACATTCGACTTCGCGATGGAATAGGCCGGATATTGCGTAATCGCACCCTTGCCGAGGGAGGCGACCTCGAACAGCACCATGACCGCGGCCGCGATGGTCAGCGGTTGCACCGCCCAGGTGTCGAACCGCCTGCGGCCCTCGGTCTTTCGATACGGCTCGCGATAGTACTGATACGCCGCCAGCAGCATGCTCAGCACCGCGAGTCCGAGGAACAGCGTCGAGAGGCCCTTACCCGCGATCAGCGGCGCCTTGTCGTACCACGGCACACCGTAGCTGGAGACATACCACCAGCCGTTGGATCCGGTGAACGTGATCGCCAGCAGGAAGAACACCGCGGCCGCGAACAGCGAGCGGTTGTAGCGGGCGCGAATTCCGTTGATACCCACCGCGACCGCGGTCAGCGCCGCGAGTGAACCGGCCAATCCGGCATAGACGCCGAAGTGGTGGGTCCACTTGGTGGGCGTGAACATCATCAGCAGCAGCGACATGAACACGATGCCGAGGATGCGAGCCGAAGGGCCTTTCGAGGTACCCGGAATGCGGCCGTTCTTGCGCAACATGACCAGAACGCACACCAGCAGGCACAGCAGCATGCCGAGAATGCCGAACCGGCGGGCCAACGAGCCGTCCGGCGCCAGCATCAGCAGCGAATCCCAGCGGGTCCGCTCGTCGAACCAGGCCACATTCGGTCCGATGATCTTGCGGACCCGGGTCGCCTCCATCACCGAGGCCAGTGTCTGATCGGCGAAGACCACCACCAGGACCAGTGCTCCGGCGGCCGCACCCGGCGCGAGCAGGGCGCCGTACCGCAGTATCGCCGCGCGGGCCGAACCGCCGCCGCGGGCGCGGGCGATGATGTGCTGCAGGACCGGTCGCGAGCCGGCGACCAGGGCGGCGATGCAGATCAGGCCGGTCGGTCCGGCGGCGAGCGAGAACGCCGCGATCAACACCGCGATCGCGGCGGGCAGCAGTCGTCCGGTCGCGATCGAGCGTTCGATCGAGCACCAGGTCAGCAGCGCGCCCAGGGCGATCAGCGGTTCCGGGCGCAGGCCGTTGTCGTAGGGCAGCCAGGCGACCAGGAACACCAGCCCCGCCGTCCACAGCGCCACGGTGTCGCGGCGGACGCGAGAACCCAGACGCGGCAGCACTTCCCGGCTGATCACCAGCCAGCACAGCACACCGGCCAGCAGGGCCGGCAGCCGCATCCACCAGCCGGCGTCGCTCACCCGGGTCATCCAGGCCAGCACCTCGTACGGCCAGCCGAAGGGCGCCTCGGCCACTCCGAACCAGCGGTAGTAGTTGGCCATATAGCCCGAATGTTTCGACGCCCGGGCCATATTCAGGATGTAGCCGTCGTCGGAGGTGTTGGCGCCGATGATGTGCCAGACCACCAGGATGCCCAGCACCACCACATCCGCGACGGTGACCCGCCACCAGTGGGCCGGCAGGAAGCGGCGCGGTCGTCGCCCGTCGGCGGTATCGATCAGGTGCAGGCAGATCAGTGCGATGAGGGTGAAGACGACCGCGCCGATGATCGCGGCCAGCTTCAGCGGGCTCGGCGTCGACGAGAAGCGCGAGTCGATGGCGGCGCGCAGGTGGGCGTCACCGAGCTGCGCTCGCGTGAGATCGGTGAAGACGCCGACGATTTGGGGTCGCACATCGCCGCCGACGGTGTTGGTGAACGGTGTGCCGTCCTGCCGCGTCACACCGGTGAATTCGGCCGTCGTGGCCTGGGCCGTGGAGGTGACGACGAAGCGCGCGCAGCCACCCACCTCGGCCAGCGGCGCCGAGAGCAGCGGAATATCGCGCAGCAGCACCGAGAGTGTGCGCCCACCCGGCTCGTCGGTGACCTTGGCGATCAGACCCTTCGCGGAGGCATTGGGTGCGTCGGCGGGCACCGTGGACAAGACCGTGCCGCTGGGCAGTTCGCGGAGCGCGCTGCACGGCAGCGAGGCGTCGACGGTGAGCGGCACATACGACACCAGCGGCGCGTTCACCGGGACCGATTGCGGCTGCGGCCAATCCAGGCTCGCCCGGTCCTCCCGCACCGGCAGCAGCGGCGTGAGCACCGCGAGGGCGACGGCGATCAACCCCGAGAGGAGGGCGATCACGCGGATGCGGGGAAACGCTGGAGAGTCTGCGCGCACCCAGCGATGCTAGGCGACCGGAGCGACGGGCCCGGAGGTGGCAGGGCGCATCACCGCAGTCCGCGCACATCCCAGACGACGACACCGTCGGCCACCTGCCCCGGGATGCCGAGCAGCTGGTCGAGGGTCGCGCGGATCGCCCCGCCGTGTTCGGTGGGCGGCAGGACGACCACGTCGGCATGCCAGTCGGCCAGATCGGTCAGCGCTTGCGCCTTCGCCCGGGAATCGACCGGCTGGATCCGATCGGTTTTCTGCGCCCGCATCAACAGCGTCGCGGTCGGCCGATCGTCGGGACCGTAGCGGCCCTTCTTGTCGGCCGTCGGCCCGACGAAATAGCCGCCCGCGAGCGGAAAGCCGAAATGGGCATCGACCTGCCAGTTCAGCGGCTGGGCGTCGAGCCGGGTCGGCGGCGGCGCGATCACGACGGAGCCGTCGCCGACATAGCGGCCGACCGTGCCGTCGGTGAAGAACCGCGGCGTCGGATCGCGATGGGTCACCGGCAGCACGGTGGGGACCAGCGGGACCAGTGCCAGCGCGACGGCGGTGAACCAGATCGTTGGCCGCAGGTCATTCGCGCTGGTGCCGGCGTACTCGAGGATTCGCTGCGTCCCCAGCGCCAGGATCGCCGCGAGAGCCGGAATCGCGGCCATGGTGAACCGCGTCTCCAGCACGGTGTTCAGCAGCGGCACGTGGTCGAGCCAGTGCCACGGGAGGGTGATCCCGGTATCGGACCTGCCGATTCGCAGCGATACGCCCAGCGACAGGACGCTGAACACGACGATCACCGTCGTGGCAGCGCGAATCGCCCGATGGTCGCGGTGGCGCGAGCGCCACAGCCAGACCGCGGTCACGGCGGTCAAGGCCAGCAGCGGCCACCCGAAGAAGGCGTTCTCCTCGGTCGGATTGATCGCCGGGGTCTTGCCCGGGGCGAAGACCCCGCCCAGCGACTGCGAGGGAAATTCGACCAGCGCCTCGAGATCGTTGCCCATCGGCCCGTGATCGATGGACCGGTAACTCTGCGGCCCGAAGAACTGCCACCACAGCGGAATCGCCGTAGCGGCCACCGTGATCACCGCGGCCAGCGCCAGGATCGGCGTCACAGCACGCACCACCCGCAGCCCGGTCCGAGGTTCGTGCAGGTAGTAGACGAGGGCGTACAGGCCGAAGCCCAGGGCGAAGATCAGCAGCGGCTCCTCGCCGAGCGCGATCTGCAGCGCGACCAGAACCGCGAGCACCACGGCCTCTCGCACCAGCCGCGCCCGGCTCACCGTTTCGTCGGACGCGGCCCGGCGCGCCATCCGGACGACCAGGATCGCGAGCACCGGAAGGATCGCCAGACCGACGAAATTGGGGTGGGCGTTGGCATGCGAGATCATCGCGGGGGCGAAGCCGCAGAACGCGCCGCCCAGGGCGGCGGCGAAACGGGACCGCACCAACTCCCGCGAGAACAGCCAGTACCAGGCGAAACCGGTTCCGGCGAGACCCAGGGTGAGCACGAGCGCGAAGGTGACGGTCGGGCCGAACAGCACGGTCACCGGCGTCAACGGAATCCCGACGCCGAACATGGCGGTATTGGCCATCATGTTCACGCCGTCGGGATAGTTCTGCAGATTCGTGCCCAGCGGATTGTGCCGATGGATCACCGCATGTGCGGTTTCGGCGAAGAACCACTCCCACATCGACTGGTCCTGGCCACTCTTCACCAGGTATCCGTGCGCGGTGTCGCGCCACTGCCCGGACAGTACGTACACAGCGGCAGTGAGATAGAGGACGGCGACCGCCAGATCTGCGCGGG
>NZ_BDBF01000004.1 GCF_001612845.1 Nocardia elegans NBRC 108235
ACTCCTTCGGCCGACAATCAGCCACCCACCGTACCCATCCGGAGTGAGGCGGCGCCGGGTGAGCGTTGGTTATCCACAGGAACGGGGAAATTCCACAGCGTTATCCACAGTACGGGTCAGGAGCGCACGACCAGGGTGAACGGTCCGATATCCGTGATCCGGAAATGCGGATCGGCGAAGAGCGTTCCCGGGAATTCGACCGTGTAGCGGCGCACGTTGGGGTCGTTGGGATAGACGTCCTCGGCCAGGCGCAGGGTGTAGTTCTCGCCGCTGCGACGGAACAGGAAGGCGTCCGGCGCGCGCCACGGAGAGTGGTTCAGCGCGTCGATCAACTCGGCCGGTGATTTCAGCTCGCTCCAGCGCTTGATCTCGGCGGCCCGGGCCGGAAAATCGGCGAGCGGATTGGCGTAATGCGAGGTCAGCGCCTGGAAACCGAAATACGGATAGTAGGACAGGAAGCTCGTGTCGGCGGTGAGGAGCACCGTCTCGTCGCGCGGCCGCCCGGTTTGCTCGGTGAGGACCTGATCGATGCGGCCGTAATGCGACACCGCCGAGGGGCTGCGCTTGTCCGCCCGCACCCCGTTGCCGTCGGTGTCGGTGTAGGCGGTGGTGATCTCGGCATTCAGGATGCCGGGAATGCTCTGTGTGAAGGCCAGTGCACCGAGGACCGCGACCACCGCGGTCGCCGCCCGGAATCGTCGCGGTTCGTCCCCGGCCTGGTACACGGCCCGTGCGCCCTCGACGAATCCGAACGCTCCCGCCGCGGCGAGCAGCACCTGCAGGATGGGTTCCAACCGGAAGGCCAGCCCCGTCGTACCGGCGGCCGTGACCAGCATGGAGGCCAGCGACCACAGATAGATCGCGACCACCGAGATGGCGAGTGCCTGGGCCCGTCGCGAACTCGCGGCCCGCACCACCAGCCAGAGGGTGCCGAGCAGGCAGAGGGCACCGAGCAGCGGTTCGGAGAAGTCGAACATCGGGAACGCCAGCCGCGAACCGGATTCCGGCAGGTAGTGCAGGGCAGTATTGGATTCCGGCAGATGCCCGGTCAGCACCTTCGCCAGATACGGGGCCCAGACGATCAGGGCCAGGATCGCGGCGATCACGCCCATGACGATCAGCCGCAGCAGAATCGGCCACAGCAGGCGGAAGACGCCCAGCCGCGGAGCGCGCGGCTGATGTACCGCGATCTCGCGCTGCTGCCACCACAGGGTTGCCCAGGCGACGAGCCCCATCAGGACCACGGTGAAGACCGCGACCACGAAGAACAGCGTGTAGAACATCGCCGACAGTCCGAGGAACGCCCCCGCTCCGATCGCCGCGCCCCAGCCGCCCGCGGTGCGCGGCTCGCCGGCCGGGCTCGCCGTCGCCCCGGATTCGGCGGGCCGATACAGCGCACCCCACGCCAGCACCATCGCCGGCGCGAACAGGATCACCAGCACGGCGCTGTAGGCCTCGGGGGAGGCGAACGCCACCATCACCGCGGTGGTCGTCGCCGCGACCGCGACCGCCCAATCCCAGCGAATCAGCTTGGACCACAACACGAGTGCCAGCACCGACGCCACCGCCAGCGACACGATCGCATAAGGCTTGAACGTCTCCCACCCGGCCAGGCCGAGCAGATTCGCGACGCGTCCGCCGATCCAGAACCAGCCGGCGGGGTAGTACGCCGGAATGTCGGCGTAGGTCATATCGTGCAGCGCGGCGGTATCGGTGAGGCGCGTCAGATATTCGGTGCGGAATTCCTGATCCACCGAAATGCCGAACAGATACAGCTTGGTCGCCGCGAGCGGCATTCCGAGCGTCACCGTGACGAAGGCGGAAATACCCGCCCAGGACAGCACTTTCGCCACCCACGGCCACCGGCGCATCCGGATCAGCACGATGGCGAGCACCAGCAGCACCGCCGCACCCGCCTGCCCCACGGTGGTCAGCGCGCGAGTCACATTGGAGGAGTTGAACGCCGGCCACTGCACCGCCGACATCGCCGTCAGCCCGATCGCCGCCACCAGCGCGGCGACCACCGCCCCGACGACAGCCTCCCCGAGCCCGCCCCCGACCTGCCGGACTAGTACGCGCACAGTGCCTCCGGATCCTCTCTCGCCGCCGATCTGCCCGCGAGCCTACAAGCCGGGTGGAACCGGTTCGCGTCGGCGCGATGCCGGCGGCCGTCCTCGTGAAACGACGAAGGAGAGCCGGCGCTCGGTAGCGGCGACTCTCCTTCGCGGCTCGAAACCGAACCGGTCTAGATGGGAAGTCTGCGGAAGATCGGGCGCGGAACGTGGCGCAGGATCATCATGACCCAGCGGAACGTACCCGGCGCCCAGACCAGTTCCTTACCCTTCTCGGACGCCGAAACCGCAAGCACCGCAACGTCTTCCTTGTTCACCGTGAGCGGCGCCTCGGCGACGTGCGCGGAGAACTGGGTGCGCACCTGGCCCGGCCGCACCACGGTGACGCGCGGGCCGTGCGGGCGCAGCGCCTCGCCCAGGCCGAGATAGAAACCATCCAGCCCGGCCTTGGTGGAGCCGTAGACGAAGTTGGCGCGCTTGACGCGCTCACCGGCCACCGAGGACATGACGATGATCCGCCCGAAGCCCTGGGCCTTCATCTTCTCGCCGACGAGCACGCCGACCGACACGCCCGCGGTGTAGTTGACCTCGGCGACCCGCACGGCCTTGAGCTGGTTCTGCCACAGCTCCTCGGCGTCGCCGTCGAGCGCGAAGGCGACGATCGCGACATCGATATCGCCGTCGGCCCAGGCCTGTTCGATCACCTTGGGGTGGCTGCCGGTGTCCAGCGCGTCGAAGTCGACGATCTCGACCTTCGACGCGCCCGCGGCCTCCAACTGAGCGACCGACTGCGCGCGCAACGGGTCGTTCGGCAGCGCCGCGAGCACCACTCGCGCCGGGCCCTTCTTCAAATACTCCTCGACGATCGCGAGGCCGATCTCCGAGGTACCGCCCAAAAGCAGAATGTTCTGCGGGTTACCTACCGCGTTGATCACTGCAGCTCCAGCCTTCTCGCCATATCGGACATGAAAACGCCTGTGGGATCGACACTTCGGCGGACCTTGATCCACTCGTCGATCTTGGGATACATCTTGTGGAAGGTCTCCGCGGTGGTCCGGGAGTCCTTCGCGGTGTAGAGGCGACCGCCGAATTCCAGGACGCGACGGTCCAATTCGGTGACCAGCTCGTTGAGGCCCGGACGCACGGGGAAGTCGACGCAGATGTTCCAGCCCTCCATGGGGAAGCTCAGCGGCGCCTGGTTGCCCGGCCCGAAGAACTTCAGCACATTGAGCGCGGAGTAGTGACCGGAACGCTGGATGTCGACGATGATCTTGGTGAATTCGTCCAGCGCCTCGGGCGGCAACACGAACTGGTACTGGATGAAACCGGCCGACCCGTAGGCCCGATTCCACTCCGAGACCACGTCCAGCATGTGATAGAACTGCGTCAAGTTCATGATCTTGCCGGTGTAGTTGCCGCCGAGCGCGTAGTACGCCTCGCCCACCATGCCGAGCGTGAGCTTATTGGCCGCGAAACTCGGGAAGATGTTCGGCACCGTCAGCAGATTCGGCGCGTCGAACTTCAGCGGGTTGGCGCGCAGCTTCTTCGGCAGTTCGTCCAACTTGGCCAGGCGGCCGCGAGAAACGTTGGCGCGCCCCAGCTTCGGCGGTGCGCTGATCACGTCGAACCAGGTCGAGGAGTAGGTGTAGTTCTCCTCGGAGCCGTCCTTGTGTACGGCGATGGTCTCGTCCAGCGTCGTGGTCTTGATGCCGTCGGCGATGAAGTAGGCCGTCTCGGTCGGCGTCATCTCGATCGTGGCGCGCAGGATGATGCCGGTCAGGCCGTTGCCACCGACGGTCGCCCAGAACAGCTTGGCGTTCTTCTTGGGACCGATGTGCTGAATCTTGCCGTCGGCGGTCAGCAGGTCGATCGAACGCACGTGGTTGCCGAAGCTGCCGGCGCTGTGGTGGTTCTTGCCGTGGATATCGGAGGCGATGGCGCCGCCGACGGTCACCTGCCGGGTGCCCGGAAGAACCGGAACCCACAAACCGAACGGGAGCGCGGCCTTCATCAGCTGATCGAGGCTGACGCCGGCATCCACATCGACCAGGTGGCTGTCACGGTCGATCCGGTGGATGTTGTTCAGCGCCGACATGTCGATGACGAGGCCGCCACCGTTCTGCGCATGGTCACCGTAGGACCGGCCGAGCCCGCGCGCGATCACACCGCGTCGCAGGTACGCCGGCTTGGACTCGTTGTCCTCCGCGACCATGGCCACGGCCTTGGCGATCAGTTCCGGATCGCCGGTCGAGAGCACTTCGGAGGTGGAGGGCGCGGTACGACCCCATCCGGTCAGTCGACGGGTATGCGTCGGCAGCGAAAAGCTGTCGGCGGAGCCGTTGCTGCTTGCCTGTGACGCCTCGCCGTCGCCCGCGGAGTTCGCAGGACCCGCGGCGGTGGAGGTCTGAGCTTTCGTGGACATCGGCATAGAGGCTACAGGTATGGCCGGGGCAGGGGTCGGCTGTCGCGTGTCCGCGGCCCGCTCGAGGCGGATTTCACAGCGGCGACCGGGGCGGGAGCGCGGTTGTCGCGGCGTGTGCGGCGTGACCCGCTACTCTCGTGCCGTGAGTGCGGAACCCCATCTTCCTCTTCCGGCCGAGTTGCCCCTGGTAGACGAGCCGGGCGGTACGGATGTCGATCTGAAGACGCAGATTGTCCGGTTCGTCCTCACCGGCGGATTGTCGGCGGTGGTCGACTTCGGGCTGTACGTGCTGCTCATGGCCCTGTTCGGGGTCCCGCGCGATTTCGCCAAGGCCTGCAGTTTCATCGCCGGTACCACCACGGCGTATCTGATCAATCGGCGCTGGACGTTCAAGGCGCCGCCGAGCCGCAGCCGGTTCGTGGCGGTGGTGATCCTCTACGCGGTGACCTTCGCGGCGCAGGTGGGTATCAACGCGCTGCTCAACGACACCCTGCCCGCGATGTCGGTGGATATCGCCGGCCATTCGGTGAAGGGTGCGGTGCTGATCGCCTTCGTCATCGCGCAGGGCGTGGCCACCGTGATCAACTTCGTCGTGCAACGTGCGGTGATCTTCAAGATCCGCTGACGTTCCGGATCGCCGATCCCGAACCGTCAACCCTCCGCGACGAGGGCCCGCGCCTGCGCCTTGGCGCCGAAATAGTCCCCACCCTTGGCCCGCGGACTGTCGGTACCCCATTCCCGCTCCTCGCGGGCGGCCGGCGTCAGGTGCGGGATGTGCTTTCTGCAGTGGATGTAGGCCTCCTCGACATCCACGACCACCCACCGCTCGGCGACGCGGCCGCGCTCGGCCGCCGGCAGGTCGGGTACCCGGCCTCGCAATGACTGATCGTCGACGATGCGTGCCGATCCGTTGATATGCAGCCCGACCAGGTCGTGGACGAAGTCGATCATCAGGATGCCGACGTGCGGATTCTCCAGGATGTTGCCGAGGGAGGCCATCACTCCGTTGCCGCGGTATTCCGGATAGGCGACCGTGCGGTCGTCGATGACGTGCACGAATCCGGGTTTGCCGGCCCGGAAGCTGGTATCGCATTCACCGTGCCGGTCGGCGGTGGCGATGAAGGCCATATCCATCCGTCCCACGAACTCGCGCATGCGTGAGTTGAGGCTGTTCAGCACCTGTTCGTCGTAGAAGCGCTCCGCGCGCTCCTCGGTGCCGAATCGGCGTTGCAGTTCTCGCTCGCCGTCACTGCCGCCTGTGGAACCGGACATGCCACACCCCTCCGGGTAGCTGAGATCCGCACGTGGATGGTTCGGCATTGAACCTGAAATATGTCGAAATCCTATAGGAACGAACGTGTTTCGGATGGCGAAATCAGCGAACCAGCAGATGGGCGCACTGTCTGTAAAGACAATCTGTGAGCTGAGCCGCTACCGCGCATCAGTCTCGCGTACGGGACAGGTACGTGGCAACGCCCGAAATGCCGTTTGCCTCAAGGCTGCTGGCCGAATGTGCAGGGTAGTGGCGGCCGAACTGCTTGTGAGCGTGAGCTTTTCACATCCGCGAGTGCGGAGATAGCGCGCGGGTTGCCCGTTGCGCCACGAGCGCTATCCCCCTTGCACGTGCCGACCGGTCGGAGAATCACACCGGCGTGATGGTCACCGGAACCCCGTTGAATACCGCATTCCCGGACACGGCGTCGATGCGGGAATCATCGGTCAGGGCATTGGCATTCACGCCGGCGTGCTCTCGCGCGACCGTCTGGGTACTGCCCGAATGTCCCCATCCGTGCGGCAGGCTCACCACGCCGGGCATGATCCGGTCGTTCGGTTCCACCGGCACGGTCAGCTTTCCGGCCGCCGATTCGATCGCGGCCAGCTCGCCCAGCCCGAGGCGCGCGACGTCGTCGGGGTGAATATGCAGCGTGC
Source organism: Nocardia elegans NBRC 108235 (assembly GCF_001612845.1). Taxonomy (GTDB): domain Bacteria; phylum Actinomycetota; class Actinomycetes; order Mycobacteriales; family Mycobacteriaceae; genus Nocardia; species Nocardia nova. The sequence goes on from NZ_BDBF01000004.1 coordinate 6,424, forward strand.
AGGTATTGGAGCCGCCGACCAGCGCCGGTACGTTGTGCATCCAGCTGTTGTTCGACCGCAGCTGCCGCCGGCCGATCAAGACCACATCCGGTCGGGCAGCGGACAATTCGGCCACCAGCCGGGTCGTATCGTCGAGCAGCGGCTGGGGCGCCAGTTCCACCTTCCTGGAGGCGGTGCGCAGCACACCGGGCAGTCGCGGTCGCAGCGCACCCAGGTCGACGCCGTGCGGATTGTCGAGGAGAACCTGCAGGTTCAGTCCCTCGGGCGCCCCGTTCTCGCCGGTGCCGATGTCCACCGGCTGACGATCGGGATTCCACTCGCCGTACGGGCCCAGGCGCAGCATCATGTCGATGCGCTGTTCGGTGGTGTCGGCGCCGATCAATTCGCCGCGTCGCTCGGTGAGTCCGGCCTTGTGCAGCGTGCCGGCGATGATCAGCTCGTCCACCTCGGCGACGTAATCGCGGCCGGGCTCCGGTCGCTGCCCAGCCAGGGAAAGTGCGAGGCGGGCAAGTATTTCCGATTCCGAGGGCCGGTCGTCCGGCAGGGCGACCAGCGGCGGGGAATAGCGGGCGTAGTTGTGCACCGCGAACTGCAGCAGCGCGAAATCGTAGTGCGGCGCCTGCAGTGTGCGCGGCGGCGGCAGGATCACATCCGCATGGCGGGTGGTCTCGTTGAGGTAGCGATCCACACTGATCATGAAGTCCAGCCCGGCCAGCGCTTCGCCCAGCCGTGCGCCCGCGGGCGCCGAGAGCACTGGATTGCCGGCCACCGTCACCAGCATCCGGACCTGTCCCTCACCGGGCGTGAGAATTTCGTCGGCCAGCGTCGCGACGGGGAATTCGCCCATGGCTTCGGGCAATTCGCGCACCCGGCTGGTCCAGCGCCCGAGCCGGAACGGCCGCGTCCGCACGATGCCCAGTGCCGCGGCGGTCGCGAACATCGCGCCGCCGGGCCGGTCGAGATTGCCGGTGAGCACGTTGATCACATCCACCAGCCACTGCGTGAGAGTGCCGAATTCGGCGGTGCAGGTGCCGATGCGCGCATAGACCGCGGCCGTCGGCGCCGCGGCCAGCTCCCGCGCCAGCCGCGCCACGGTCTCGGCGGGGATGCCCGTGCGTGCCTGCACGGCCTCGGGCGTGAACGGGACTGCCGCCGAACGGATCTGTTCGAGTCCCGCCACCTCGACTCGGATATCGGTCAGATCCTCCGCGAAGAGCGTGTGCACGATGCCGAACAGCAGATAGGCATCGCTGCCGGGCCGGATGAACAGATGCTCGTCGGCGAGATCCGCGGTCCGGGTGCGCCGCGGATCGACCACGACCAACCGCCCGCCGCGCTTGCGCAGCGCCTTCAACCGGCCCGGATAGTCCGGGGCGGTACACAGCGAGCCGTTGGACTCCAGCGGATTGGCGCCGAGCATCAGCAGGTAGTCGGTGCGGTCCAGATCGGGCACCGCGACCGTGAGCGGATCGCCGAACATGAGCCCGCTCGACACCTGCTTCGGCATCTGATCGGCGGTGCTGGCCGAGTACAGATTGCGCGTGCTCAACGCCCGGATCAGTGCCGGCACGTACAGCGCGCCGGCGACTGTGTGCGCATTCGGATTGCCCAGATACAGCCCGGCGGCCTGGCGGCCGTATTCGTCGAGGACGGCCGGGGCCCGCTCGGCGATGAGATCGAAGGCCTCGGTCCAGGTGGCCTGGCGCCAGGTGTCGGTGGCGCGATCACGGATGATCGGTTCGGCCAGCCGATCGGGGTCGGCGTCCAGCGCCCCGAGGCTCGCGCCCTTCGGGCAGATGAAGCCGCGGCTGAACGGGTCCTCGCGGTCGCCGCGCACGCGCGTCACCCGCTCCTGAGCGTCCAGGGTGATCTCGAGTCCGCAGACGGCCTCGCACAGCGGGCAGGTGCGGTAGGTGGTCCGGGCTTCTGCGGTGACGCGTGACATGGACCCATCATCGTCGGCGACTCGTCGTCGCGTCGAGATTCATTCGAAATGCACGAAAACCGCGAAACCGCGAGAACAGTGTTGTTCTCGCGGTTTCGCGGATGGTCGATTCAGCTGGCGATGCGAGCGACCTGCGGCTTGCGGCCGGAGTTCGCCGAACGCACGGCCGCGGCGATCGCGACGACCGGCGGCAGCCAGCGGGCCTCGGTCGGCGCTACACCCCAGCAGGCCTCGCCGGCCGAGAGCTGGGTGGGCGGCAACGGGATGCCCGCACCGTCGGTGTAGACGATCGCGCCGGCCGCGCGCAGCGCCTCGAGCGCCATCGCGGCCTTGGCGAGTCCGGTCACCAGGTGGATCTCGCGGCGCTCGGCGCCCGGGATCTCGATCACCGGTCCGGACAGGTTGTTGGCCCGCAGGAATCGGCGCACGTTCGCGGCCAGTTCGCCGGCGACCTCGATACCCGACACATTCGTGTCGGTGATCAGGCAGATGCCGTTGGCCGTTTCAGCGACCGTCCACCCGCGCTGGATGTAGTCCTGCGCGGTAGCGGCCAACGTCGCCGCGTGGACGGAAGTCGGAAACGCTGTACGCACTGTGTTCTCCATTCCCCGGGTAGATCTGGGTCCTGCGTCGGTGTTCATGGGACGTATCGGGCCGCGCTACCGGCGGTGTTACAACTTGGTGGAAATTTCTTCGTGATGGTCGGATACGTCACAGGGGCGGGCGTTGATCGCCGGTGGCTATGAACCTTTCGGACCGCCGTTCGCCGCCGTTGTGAACTGCTACGACTACCACCTTTGTGCGCGTCGCTGTGAATCGAATGCGTTGCGGCTGTTGATTCCCTGGCAGGTCGCTGGGAAGAAATGGGATGAAAGTGTGATGTGAGTCGCATGTGACCGATGGGATTCGATCCCGCCGGGAGATTGCTCGCTTCCGCTGTGCCGGGAGAGGATTCGAATCATGAGCGACGACCCGCAGCGGCCCAGGAACCGGGACTCCGATACCGCCGCGCGCGATTCCGCTGGGGCCGCACGAAATATGGACGAAGCGCCCGAGTCGCCGGCCGAACGCGCCGGAATCGACGACCGGTCCGGCGAAGGCGAACCGGGCGACGCCGACTACGCGGTGGAATCGCGCTGGCTCGCATGGAAGGACTCCGCACGACGACGCCGGTCGCCGGACGATGCCGCCGAGGAGAGCGATACCGCCGAGGAGGACGAGCGGCCCGAACCGTTCCGGAGTCCGGGCGCCTTCCGGGCCTGGTGCGGTGCGGCCGCCCGCGCGCTTCTGGATGTGCAGTTCCGCACGCCGGCCACGCGCACGCTGCTGCCGCTGGCCTATCTCCTGGGGCTGGCCTTCGCGGTCGGCATCCCCCTGGTTCTCGTCGTGGTCCTGTGGCAGGTATCCGCACTGCTGGGATTGATCTTCGCGATCGTGGTGGCGGTGCCGCTCGGCCTGACCATCGCGGCCTCGGTGCGATTGGCGCTGGAATTCCTGGTCAACGCCTCGCGGCTGGCAACCCGGGTGGAACACATCAACACCCTCGCCGACGATCTGTTCCGCGCTCTGTCCGATGTCGCCGAGCCGGTGAACCAGCTCTCGGAAGACGTTCGCGCGGTGCAGTTCTGGCGGTTCCGCAAGCGTCCCCCGCGCAAGTAGCAGCGCACCGGCGGCCCGGCCGATCGGCGCGGCTGTCGGGCGTTGTTCTGTTGTGCAACAATCCGTTCGGGGGTGTCCGGAGCGAATTCCGATGCCCGCGAAGCTTTCTGCCGAGGGGGAAAAATGGCTTCACCGCAGGGGATCACCGGTTCGACCATGCCGCGGCGGCAACTGGGCCGCCGGTTGCGTGACCTGCGCAATCGCGCCCGGATGACGACCCGGGTGGCCGCTCGCCGGCTGGAATGGTCGGAAGCCAAGATCTGGCGGATCGAGACCGGTCAGACCTCCCTGCGCAGCCTCGACGTGGAAGCCATGTGCAAGATTTACGGCGCACCCGAGGCCGAGCTGGAACCCCTGACCGCTCTCGCCCGTGAAACCAAGGCGCGCGGTTGGTGGGCTCCCTACAGTGACGTGATCGCCGAGGGTTTCGACGTGTACATCGGCCTGGAAGAGGCCGCGACCGAAATCTCCACCTTCGAGAACGAATTCGTGCCGGGCCTGCTGCAGACCGAGGACTACACTCGCGCGCTGCTGACCGCGGCCCGGCCGAATCTGAGCCCCGCCGATATCGAGCGCCGGATCGAGGTGCGCGGACAGCGGCAGCGTCTGCTCACCCGCACCCCGGAGCCGGTGCGGCTGGTGGCGATCATCGCCGAGTCGCTGCTGTGGCGGCGGATCGGTGATCCGGCCGTGATCGCGGGGCAACTGGATCATCTGCGCCGCATGTGTGAGCGCCCGAATATCGACATTCGTCTGGTGCCCAACGATTCCGGTTACCACGACGGTCTCGATTCCGGGCGATTCGTCCTGTTGGAATTCGGCGCGGCCGGCGCGGAAACGACCGAGCCGCCGGTCGTTTACGTCGAAAATTTCGGCGTATCCACCTATTTCGACAAAAATTCCGACATCGACCGCTATCGAGGCGCATTCGCGAATATCCGCGCGGCCTCGGTGGACGGGAGAGCGGCGCTGGACGAGGCCATCGCCGCCGCCTGACGCGCTACCGGATTTGGTACGGGCGGATTCAGTGCAGGGTCCGTTCCAATACTTCGCGATGAGTCGGAACGGCGGCGGTGTGGAGCGCGCGGCCCTTGTCGGTGAGGCAGACGAAGATCGCGCGGCGGTCCTCGGTGCACAGGGTGCGATCGACCAGTCCGTCGCGTTCGAGCCGTGCCACCGTACGGGACAGTGCGCTCTGGCTCAGGTGGATGTCGTGCGCCAGATCGCTCATCCGGTAGCTGTCGCAGGAGGCGTCGACCAGGCGGTCCAGCGTCTCGAACTCACTCAGGCCGATGTGGTGTTCGCGCTGCAGGTCCTTCTCCAGCGCACAGGACACCGCGGCATGACGAGCGAGTAGATCGCGCCACTCGCCGACCAAGCCGCCCGGCCCGTCGTTCCGGCCGGCCGGGGACGGGCAACCGGTCTCGGTATCACTCGGCGCGGTGGACGGCAGACCTGCGGAGAGCTCCGTATCCGGTGCCACCGCGTCCGTCGAATGCGCCGGAAACGCTGTCGACGCCTTTGTCATGTCGCCATCCTAGTGCCTGGGGCGGGTTCATGCAACCGCATTAAATGCTTGTGCATTAGATGCGCACGCATGTAATGTTCCGCGACATGACTTCCACAGCAACACTTCCGGCCGCCTCGGCGGCCGATACTCGGTGGCCGATCCGGCTCTGGGGCATGCTCATCACGCTGTGCATCGTGCTGTTCCTGGACGGCCTCGACGTCTCGATGGTCGGCGTCGCGCTGCCGTCCATCGGTACCGAACTCCATCTCGAAACCTCGACCCTGCAGTGGCTCGTCAGCGGATACGTGCTCGGCTACGGCGGTCTGTTGCTGCTCGGTGGCCGCACCGCCGATCTGCTGGGCCGGCGCAAGGTCTTCCTCATCGCACTGGCCGTCTTCGCGGTCGCCTCCCTGGCGGGCGGGCTGGTCAGTTCCGGGCCGCTGCTGATCGCGACCCGCTTCGTCAAGGGGCTGGCGGCCGCCTTCACCGCGCCGACCGGGTTGTCGATCATCACCACGAACTTCGCCGAGGGGCCCGCGCGCAACAAGGCGCTGTCCATCTACACCGTCTTCGGTGCGGGCGGCTACTCCATGGGCCTGGTCTTCGGTGGCCTGATGACCGGTTTCGGCTGGCGCTGGACCTTCCTGCTGCCGGTGCCGATCGCGCTGGCCGCCCTGGTCTCCGCAGCCATCCTGGTGCCGAAGGACAAGGGTGACACCGCTGAGGGCGGTCACGATCTGCTGGGTGCGCTGTTCTCCACCGCCGCCATGCTGCTGCTGGTCTACACCGTGGTGTCCGCACCGCAGGCCGGCTGGGGTTCGGCGCGCACCGTGGGCTCGTTCGCGGCTGTGCTCGTCCTGTTCGCCGCGTTCGTCGCGGTGGAGAAGCGGGTGCGGCATCCGCTGATCCGGCTGGGCATCCTGCGCAAGGCCACGCTGGTGCGAGCCAGTCTGGTGATCGTCGCGGTGGCGGGTTCCTACTTCAGCTGGCAGTTCATCGTCACCCTGTACCTGCAGGACAGCCTGGGCTGGTCGCCGCTGACCCTGGCGATGGCGCTGCTGCCGGTGGGTGTGCTGGTGGCGCTGTCATCGGTGTTCTCCGACAAGCTGGTGGACCGCTTCGGCACCGGCCCGATCATCGCGGTCACCACCACCGTCATGGCGATCGGCTACCTGCTGTTCCTGCGCATCGACACCGCACCGTCCTATCTCGCGGTCATCCTGCCCGCGGTCCTGCTGATCGGCATCGGATGGATCGGCTTCCCGGCCATCAACATTCAGGCCACCAACGGCATCGAGGACGAGGAACAGGGCCTGGCGGCCGGCGTGCTGCAGACCTCCATGCAGGTCGGCGCGGCCATCGTCCTCGCCATCACCACCGCGCTGATCTCCTCGGGGCCACACGGCAATTCACCGCAGGCGGTACTCGACAGCTACCGTCCCGGCCTGATCTTCGCAGGCATCGCGGCGATCATCGGCGCCCTCATCGCCTTCACCCACTTCCTGCCCGCCCGCAAGAAGCGGCAAGAGGTCGAGGAGTCCGAACAGGCACCGGAACTCGCGGCGGCCTGAGGTTTCACCCGAGCGCCACGCCCGGCTCATCCATTCGAGCCGGGCGTGGCGTTTGCGCGTTCAGCGCAGTTCGCGCAGGCGCGGTGCGGCCGCGTCCTTCGGCGAGCGAAGGAAGGTCAGCGGAGTGCCGTCGGAACCGACCGTGGGCCAGTCTATTCCGAGATCCGGATCGAATGCGTCCAGGTCCCGGTCGAATTCGGGGGAGTATTCGAGCGAACACAGATAGGTGACGGTGGAATCGTCGGCCAGTGACAGCAGGGCGTGGCCGAGTCCTTCGGAGAGAAAGACCGAGCGGCGCGAGACGTCGTCGATCACGACACTGTCCCAGCGGCCGAAGGTCGGGGAGTCGCGGCGCAGATCGACCACGACGTCGAGGAAGGCGCCGCGCATGCATGTGACGTATTTCGCCTGGCCGGGCGGATTTTCGGTGTAGTGGATGCCACGCAGGACACCGGCCGCCGAGGTGGAGGTGTTCATCTGCAGCAGGTCCAGGGGCCGTCCGGTCGCCTTCTCGAATTCCGAGGCCTTGAACGTCTCGGCGAAGACGCCGCGCTCGTCGCCGCGCAACTGCGGCGTGAACTCCCACGCACCCGGGACCGCCAGTTCTCGAATCCGCATCTCAACCGTCCTGTCCGTAGCGATCGTCGCGCCCGCGATTCAGCAGGTCCAGCAGATAGGTCCCGTATCCGGAGCGCACCAGCGGCTCGGCCAGCCGGCACAGCTGTTCGTCGTCGATGAAGCCCATCCGCCAGGCCACCTCCTCCGGAACGCCGATCTTGAGACCCTGGCGTTCCTCGATGGTGCGCACGTAATTGGCGGCGTCCAGCAGCGAATCGAAGGTGCCGGTATCGAGCCACGCGGTGCCGCGCGCGAGGGTCTCGACCTGCAATCGCCCCTGTTCGAGGTACGTGCGGTTGATATCGGTGATCTCGTATTCGCCGCGCGCGGACGGTCGCAGTCCCCGGGCGATCTCGACGACGTCGTTGTCGTAGAAATAGAGGCCGGGAATGGCGTAGTTGGACCGCGGGAGTTTCGGTTTCTCCTCGATGGAAACGGCCCTGCCTCGGTCGAATTCGATCACGCCGTAGGCCGAGGGATCGGACACCCGATAGGCGAAGACCGCGCCGCCGTCGAGTCCGTCGAAGCGCCGCAGCCGGGTGCCCAGGCCGGGACCGTGGAAGATGTTGTCGCCGAGCACCAGTGCCGCGCATTCGCCGCCGATGTGGTCGGCGCCCAGCACGAACGCCCGGGCCAGGCCGTCGGGTTCGGGTTGCACCACGTAGTCGATCGCCAGGCCGAACTGGGTACCGTCGCCGAGCAGCCGGCGGAAGGCCTCGGCATCCTCGGGCGTGGTGATCACCAGGATGTCGCGAATGCCCGCCAGCATCAGCGTGGAGAGCGGGTAGTAGACCATCGGCTTGTCGTACACCGGGACCAGCTGCTTGCTGACCCCGCGCGTGATCGGGTGCAACCGGGACCCGGTGCCCCCGGCCAGAATGATTCCGCGCATGTGACGCAAGTTTGCCAGCTCTCGCCCGCTCGGGCTCGATGAGGTTCCGACTGGACCGCGAAATGGTCACGATGGTTTCGCCGCGGCCTGGTCGGGCGATCAAGTATTGCGTAGGTCACACATCCGTGGTGTTCTGAAACATGAGTGTGTGAGATGTCAGCGCCGACACCTCAGCTACCGAATCTGCCGGTAGCCGGTCACTCGGCGCCGAGTGGCAGGTAGGTGCGCGATGACCGCGATTCCCATCGGCGAGGCCGAATACCGGCCGGGGCTCGAACCCGGTGTTGTCGTGGATCCGGTGGTGGTGAACCCGGACCGTGCGAGTCTGCATTCGCAAGCGGTGTTGCTCACCTGCCGGGGCGTGGTGGGCCCCGTTATCCGCCGCTACCCGATCACCCCGATGACCATGCCGGTCGCGCGGGTCCTGATCGACCGGCTGGCGGCGCTGCGGCCGCAGGTGCGTGGCGTGGAACGCGAACAGGTGCGGATGAGCGGCTTCCGGATGGAGATCATCCGCCCGGCCGGCGCCCGGCGATCCCTGCGCGACGGCGCCGTGATGTACATGCACGGGGGCGGCTTCTTCCTCTGTGGACTGGACTCGCACCGGCCGGTGGCGGCCAGCCTGGCGCGTCGTACGGGGCTGCCGGTGGTGAACGTGGACTATCGGCAGTTGCCCGGGACGAATATCGCCGGCTCGGTCGAGGACTGCCTGACGGCCTATCGCTGGTTGTTACGGCACGGCGCCGATCCGGCGCGCATCGTCTTCGCCGGAGATTCGGCGGGCGGTTTCCTCACCTTCGCCACCGCACTGCGGGCGGCGCAGGCCGGACTGCCCGGCCCGGCCGGCCTGGTCGGCCTGTCACCACTGCTGGATCTCGATTACCGGCTCAAGGGCGAGTACATGAACGTCGGTCGCGATGCCTACATCCCGATGGCGGCGGTGCGGCAGATGGTGCGTTACGGGGCCGAGGCGGAGCGGCCGCTGGACCCGGCGCTGTCCCCGGTCAACGGATCGCTCACGGGCCTGCCGCCGGCGCTGCTGATCGTCGGTGAGGACGAATTGCTGCGCTGCGACAGCGAATTGATGGCCCACCGGCTCACCGCGGCCGGGGTGCCGAATTCGCTGGAGCTGTGGCGCGGACAGGTCCACGCCTTCATGAGCATCCTGCCGAATATGCCGGAGAGCCGGGCCGCGCTGGCCCGGGTGGCGCGATTCGTGCGGGCGCGGGTCGAACCGGAAGAGGCCGCGCGGACCGCCTGACAGGGAGGGCCCGGGGCAGCGGAAACGACAGTGCCCCGCCCACCGTGACGGTGGGCGGGGCACTGTCTCTGATCCGAGGTATCCGCCCGCTCAGGGGGACGGGCAGCCTTCGGAATTACTTGGCCGGCGCCGGCGCCGGCGGGTTGAACGGCGCGGTGGTGGTGGCGAAGTACTGGATCGCGGCGCCGATCGCGACCGGAGCGGTCACGAAGATCTGGCCGGCGAGCACACCCAGGAAGCCGACGGCGGCAGCACCGGCGACACAGCCGCCCAGCGGGCCGGCGCCGAACAGGGCGAGCAGCGCACCGGTCGCGGCGAGACCGATAGCGGCGCCCGCGACACAGCCGATGAGCGCGCCGCCGATACCACCGGCCAGGGTGCCGATGGTGGCGCCGGTGGCGATGGTGTCCTTCATACGGGTGAAGGCGGCGACCTCACGGTCGTAGGGGGTCTTCCACGGAGCCGAGTCCTCGAACGGCAGGGCGACCGGCTTGTAGACCGCGTGCGCCATGTCGTACTGGGGGGTCAGGGTGGCGGTGTTGCCGGAGATGTCGGCGGCGATCGGGAACTCGAAGTCGTCGACCCGGAAGTTCAGCGGGGTGCCGGCGAGCACGGCGCCGTTGGCAGCCTTGATCTCCAGCATGCCGTTCTCGTTGACGATCGAGCCGCCGTCGGTCTTGATAATCGCTTTGTCGTTCTCGACGCTGGCCTTGTAGTAGACGCTCTCGGGCGCCGCGGGGGCCGCGGGGTCGGCCGTGGCAGTTCCGGCCGCGACACCGACAGCGGCGACCAGCATGGCGGCGGTCGCGACGAATTTCCTCATCATCATTTTTTGCGGAACCTCGATACAGAGTGGTTCTGGGACATGAGAAATAAAAATCGACGTCAGCTAACGAGCGGTGAACCTGTTGTGTCCGTTCATTCAAATTCTGTTCACCGTCGGGTTCTTGCCGATTGTCAGGTTGCGGAAACATGCAGTATGCGTGCGGTTTTCGGACACCACCTCCAATTCGAACAAAAGGGACATAAAGCATGTGGTGTGACGAAGGTCACATCGATGTGCGCGGCCGGTGTGACTCGGTGGTGATTCGGAGCGCGTATTCGCGCCCGCGTTAGGGTGGCATCGTGCGATTGCTCGTAACCGGCGGAGCCGGATTCATCGGCGCGAACTTCGTCCATCAAACCGTGGCGGATCGTCCGGACGTCCGCATCACCGTGCTCGACGCACTGACCTATGCCGGAAATCGCGCCTCGCTGGCGCCGATCGCGGATCGAATCGAGTTCGTACACGGCGATATCGCCGATTCCGGTCTGGTGGACCGCCTGGTCTCCGCAGCCGACGCGGTGGTGCATTTCGCGGCCGAATCGCACAACGACAATTCGCTGGCCCGGCCGCGGTCGTTCGTGCAGACCAATATCGTCGGCACGTTCACCCTGCTGGAGGCCGTGCGCAAATACGATGTGCGCTACCACCACATCTCGACCGACGAGGTCTACGGCGACCTCGAAGCCGACGATCCGGCGTTCACCGAAAACACCCCTTACCAACCGTCCAGCCCGTATTCGGCGACCAAGGCCTCCAGCGATCTGCTGGTCCGTGCGTGGGTGCGCTCGTTCGGGGTGCGAGCGACGATCTCCAACTGCAGCAACAACTACGGGCCGTATCAGCATGTGGAGAAATTCATCCCGCGCCAGATCACCAATCTGATCGACGGCGTGCGACCGCGCCTCTACGGTGCCGGACATCAGATCCGGGACTGGATTCACGTCACCGATCACAATCGCGCGGTGTGGGAGATTCTCGAGCGCGGGCGCATCGGGCAGACCTATCTGATCGGCGCCGACGGTGAACTGGACAACCGGACCGTGGTGGAGTTGCTGCTCGCCGAATTCGGCCGGGACCCCGGCGATTTCGACCACGTCACCGATCGGCCCGGGCACGATCAGCGCTACGCCATCGATGCCACCCTGCTGCGCACCGAACTGGGCTGGCGGCCGCATTACGGCGATTTCCGGGCCGGACTGGCAGCGACCGTCGCCTGGTACCGCGACAACGAGGCGTGGTGGCGCCCGCAGAAGGAACACACCGAACGCGCGTACGCGGCGGCCGGCGAAAAGGTGCTCTAGCCCCAGATCAGGACGTTGTATTTGATCGCGGCCGCGGCCAGTGCGATCACGGTCGCGACCACCACCGTGATCGCGGGTCCGCGTACCGGCGTCACGCCGCGGGAATCGCTCAGGCGCAACGGCATCCACCGCAGCAGCACCGCGAATCCGGCGATCGCCAGCGGCACGAAATAGCGCCCCTGCACGCCGTCGATCATCCAGTAACCCACGGGCGTGAAGGACATGTACAGCGTCACGTAGATCATCGCCACACTGGCCAGTACGGTGAGCGCGACGATCCAGGTGCGCCACCGGTTACCGGTCAGCCGATCCGCGATTCCGACGCTCACCGCCAATGCCAGCAGGCAGGCCAGGATCGACAGCGCGGGAACGTCCACATAGGCGAATCCGAGCTCGCCGAAGAATTGGGTGAACCATTTCTCGTCCCGGTACCAGATGCTGTCACCGAAAGTATTGGCGAAATGCACCGGATTCGAAAGAATTTCGTGCAGCTGATCGCCCGGACGCACCGAATGCCATTCCGCCGGCTTGCGCATCAGCCCCATACCGTCGCCGGTCGGCGCGGCGATCTTCATCCATACCGCGAACAGGATCGCGCCCAGCGCCGCGAAACACCACGGTAGCCAGCGCAGCACCTTCCCGAAGCCGTACTGCCCGGCGGGAATCAGCACCACCAGCATGGCGAGGATGACGTAGGTCGGCTTGCTCAGCGGCAGCGCCAGCGTCGCCGCCAATGCGGCCGCCGCCTCCGGCTTCGTCAGCCGGGTGTCGAGGAAGACGCCCTTCACCACCAGGCACGACACCAGGACGGCCAGGGCGTTGGTGACGGTGTCGGCGGTGACCGTACCCGCCTGGAACAGGGCGATCGGCAGCACCGCGACCGTGAAGGCCAGCCACTGGATCCGGAACGCCCGCAGCGCCCGCAGCGCGAATGCCACGATCACCAGATAGGCGAGCAATCCGGCCAGCCGGGTGAGCAGCACCGTATCGCCGACATCGAGCCCGATGGCCTGCGCCAGCCGAATGCCTACGGCCGCGGGCACATACGGCAGCGGGGAGTAGGCGGCGGTGTTGGTGAACCACATCTGCTTGGTCGCGGTCGTGGTCACAGGCGCGGAACCCAGCCGGTCGTAGGCGGTTTCGTCGGTGGCGAGCAGGGCCGGCTCGGTCGGGTGACGGTTGTAGTCGGTGAAGGCGTAGCCCATCAGCCCGTCGATGCTCAACGGGATCTGGCCGCCGTAGGAGACGCCGCGGTCGTCGGTGATCCGTTCGGGGGTGAACCCGCCGTGCGCCACCTGATACGCGCGGCCGAACTGCGTGATCTCGTCATGACCCCAGAACGGCGGCGTGATGGTCGCGAACACGATGCCGAAGACGCCCGCCACGAGGACGAATACGGCCGCGGCCGGTCCGAGGTGGCGTGCGACGGGGGACCAGGCGCGCCGGAGCGGACGCGCGGGCCGTCGCTCCTCGGCGGCCCGGCTGCTTCCGTGGCTCACCTCGTCGCGCGTCGGCTGTTCGGTATCGGCTTCGCCGGTCACGGCGCCGGGGTCGGAGGCCTGCCTGTCGGAGGCCTCCTTGTCGGCCTGGGTCGTCATCAGTGTGCCTGCCGGACCTGCTCGGGCGTTTCGACGCCGACGGCCGAATACCGCAGGTACATCAGGCGGGCGGCCTCGTGCCGGGACCGGCGGATGCCGTCGAGGATCAGACCGGCGGTCCACGCCAGGCTGCCCAGCAGCAGCAGCGTGAAGCCGAGGAACAGCGTCGGGAACCGCGGCACCTGGTGGATTTCGTAGAACTGGATCACGATCGGCACGATCAGAATGATCGAGATCAGCCAGGCCAGCGTCCCGAACAGCCCGTAGAACGCGACCGGACGTTCGTGCCGGGCCAGGCCGAAGATCAGGCCCAGGATCTTGAATCCGTCGTGGTAGGTGCGCAGCTTGGATTCACTGCCCTCCGGCCGATCGCGGAATCCCACCCGCACCGAGGTCTGCGGCACCCGCAGATGCAGCGAATGCACGGTCAATTCGGTTTCGATCTCGAATTCGCGCGACACCGCGGGGAAACTCTTCACGAAGCGACGGGAGAACACCCGGTAGCCGGAGAGCATATCTTCGACGTTCTCGCCGAACACCTTGCCGACCACGCCGTTGAGCACGCGGTTACCGGCTTCGTGGCCCGCGCGGTAGGCCTGCGTGCCCTCGTCCTCTTTCCGCACGCCGAGGACGTGGTCGTAGGGGCCGGACAGCAGCGCCTCGATCATCTTCGGAGCGGCGAAGGCGTCGTAGGTGTCGTCGCCGTCGATCATCAGGTAGACATCGGCCTCGATATCGGCGAACGCGCGCCGGACCACGTTGCCCTTGCCCTTGACGGTCTCGGTGCGCACGATCGCGCCCGCCTCGCGGGCACGTTCGGCGGTGGCGTCCGTGCTGCGGTTGTCGTAGACGTAGACGTCGATGCCCGGCACGGCAGCCTTGAGGTCCGTGACGACCTTGGCGACCGCAGCCTCCTCGTTGTGGCAGGGCACGACTGCGGCGATGCGAAGCTCGGTGGGGTTCACCCCGTCAATCCCTCATTTGATCGGCCGATGAAATACGGAACACCGGGAGGGTACAGGTCGGCGCCCGACCCGCGCCCGCTAACCCTCACTGTGTCGGCTGCGGGCCGGTGTGCCGGCCCCGACCTCGCGCCCTGTGCATCCGCTGTGGGCCGTCCGATCACACCCGCGGCGAGCCGCACTCCACCTGCATCACGCGGTGGGGAACCCGGGTGCGGTACCGTCGCCGGGTGGCCAGCAGTGAGACGGCGACCGAACCGGTCGATCGAACCGGCGATAGCTTGCGACACAAGGTCGTCACCGCCTTGCGGCAGGGATCGGCCTTTCTGGTGGTCGGCGCGATCGGCTTTCTCGTCGACGCCGGAACCTACAATGTGCTGGTCTTCTGGGGCGGCGACGGCGTACTGAATCACGCGCCGCTGCTCGCGAAGATCATCTCGATTCTGGTGGCCACGGTGGTCACGTATTTCGGCAACAAATGGTGGACTTTCGCGCACAAGCAAGGCGGCAGTCCCGCTCGCGAATATCTGCTGTACACCGTTTTCAATGTGGTTGCCATCGGATTGCAGCTCGGATGTCTCGGATTCTCCCGATATGTGCTGCACCTGTCCTCCCCGCTGGCGGACAACATCTCCGGCACCCTGATCGGCCAGATCGTGGCGGTGGTTTTCCGCTACTGGGCCTACGACACTTTCGTCTTCGCCGAGTCCCGCTCGGGTCGGGATTTGCGGGACACCCGCACCCGGTCGGGCCGATGATCGTGCTTCGCAATTGTCGATCACCGGCCCTCCGGTCGGACTCCGCGACATGAGACGGACATAATGGGTATCGCTCGCACCGAGCCCGCACTTGACCGCGCCCGCGCCGTATTCGGCGCCATCGGACACTGTTTACGAGGGATTCCACCATGGATCAGTCGGCTGGCCAGGCCGTGACCGCAACCGAGAACGATCCGCGGATCGCCGAGCCCGCACCCGGCGCCCTGCGGACCGAGCACCGCGCCCCCGACCGCCTGGTTCTGGCCCGCGGCATCTTCACCGGCCCGGCGCCCAAGATCAGCGACGAACTGTATGCGGTGGTCAAGGGCAAATCGCATCGCGAACGGCTGTCGCTGCGGCTGGAAAAGGGCGCGCACGCCCACACCAACACCTATTTCGGCCGGTTCGCGGCCAGCTACTGGCAGCGCTGGACGACGGTGACCGAGGTCGAGGTCTCGATGCGGGTCGCGGTCGGCGACCGGGCCCGGATCCGGCTGGCCGCCTCCGATATCGCCGGGCACCGGCGCATCATCGACTCCGCGGATGTGGATTCCGACGGGACGGTCACCCTGCGGGCCCCGCTGGATCAGTACGTGGACGGCGGTGCGCTGTGGGTCGAATTCGATGCTGTCGGAGGCGAACTCGCGATCGGTGAGCTCACTTGGACCGCCGCCGCTCCGGATCGGGTCCGCCCGGTCGCGATCGCGATCTGCACCTTCAACCGGGCCGAGGACTGCGCGCACACGGTCGCCGCACTCGCCTCGGATCCGGAGGTGCTGGCCGCCATCGACGCGGTGTACGTGGTCGACCAGGGCACCGACCTGGTCTCGGACCGGGAGTTGTTCCAGCAGACGCAGCCGCTCTTCGGTGACAAACTGCGCTACATCCGGCAGCCGAATCTCGGCGGTGCGGGCGGATTCACCCGCGGGTTGTACGAGGTGTCGGCGGCGAACGAGCACGCCGACGTCATCCTGATGGACGACGACATCCTCTGCGAGCCCGAAACGGTGTTGCGGCTCAACGCCTTTGCCAATCTCACGGTGGAGCCGACGCTGGTCGGCGCGCAGATGCTGTTCCTGCTGAACCCCGACTATCTCAACGTCGGCGCCGAGGAGGTACACCTGAACGAGCTGCGGCACGGTCAGAAGGTGCCCAAGGCGTTGCGCAACACCAGCATGCTCAAGCGCAATCAGGAGCGCCGCGTCGACGCCGGCTACAACGCCTGGTGGACCTGCCTGATCCCGGCCGAGGTGGTGGCCCGGATCGGACTGCCGCTGCCGATCTTCTTCCAGTGGGACGACGTCGAATACGGCGTCCGCGCCCGCGAGGCGGGATTCGTGACCGTGACGCTGCCGAATGCGGCGGTCTGGCACGCGGACTTCTACTGGAAGGATTTCGACGACTGGGCGCGCTACTTCAGCATGCGCAATTCGCTCATCGTCAGCTCCATGCACACCGATCTCGATCCGAAGGCGGTGACCCGCAAGCTGTTCCGTGAGATCGCGGAATACCTGGTGGGTATGCAGTACGGCCTCGCGCACACCACGCTGCAGGGCATCGAGGACTTCCTGCAGGGCCCGAAGATCCTGCGCGACGGCGGAATTCAGGCTTTGGCCACCGCTCGCACCAGCCGCGCCGACTACGGCGAGACCAAGAAGCACGCGGCCGCGACCGCACCGGTCCGGCAGTCGGACATCCAGCTCCGCCGCGCCGGCGGTGAACCGAGCCGGCCGCTGCTGGTGCTGGTCAAGCGCGCGATCCAGCAGTGGACCGGGCGTACCCAGCACGGCGTCGTGGGCGTCACCCGCGAGGATGCGCACTGGTGGCACCTGGCGCTGTTCGACCACGTCGTGGTCACCGACGCCTCCCAGTCCGGCGTGCGAATCCGACAGCGCGACAAGGAGAAAGCTCGCGCCCTGCTGCTGCGCACCCTCCGAGTCCTGCGCCGGCTGCGCCGCGAACTCCCGGAGCTGAGCCGGCAGTACCGGGCGGCCGCGCCGGAACTGACCAGCCGCGAGAACTGGGAACGGCTGTACGGCATCTGATTCGCGTGCCCGCCCGGTAAGTCACCGGGCGGGCCTCGGCGAATTCTCCGCGTTCAGCGGCCGAACGAGCCCGTCGGAGGCGGCGGTGGATTGTTGTCGACCACTGCGCCGAGATATCGGTACGAGGTCGGGTAGGTCGGCTCCGGAGGGTCCGGGACGAACCGCATCGGCGGCTGGTTCCAGGTGCCGTCGGGTTGCACTTCGGGCGGCGGGGTCTCCCAGTGGCCCGGGCCGCTCACCAGCGGGCATCCGTCGTTGATGCGGGCGTCACCGTGCGGCGTCACCCACGCCGTGCCCCGGGCGGTGCCACCCATACCCGAGCACACCACCTCGGCATCCACCCGGTAGGTGTCGTCGTTGTCGTTGTGACAGCCGGCCCGGTCGCAGAACACACCGGGTGAGACCTCGACGGCCGATGCTCCGGCCGCGCCCCCGATCAGCGTGCTCGCGGCGACGGCCGATACGACCGCGACGCCGAAAATCCAGCGGTACCCCATCGCGAATCAACTCCCCTCGATATCGCTGCCGGGAACTCTACCCCGCACGGCCGAAAACCGTTGTGGCATCTTCGCGCTCCTGTCGACAGCCCGACCCGAGGACCAACCTATCGGCGCAGGATCGGGCTGTCGGTAGTGGCAACACCACTGTGTTCGCGGAGTGCGGACCGGCTTACAGGAACAGGTCCGTGGTCAGCGGCCCGTCACCGGGGACTACGCGGTACTTGTCCAGATCGGTGATGCCGTGCGCGTTCAGCACTTCGTCGTCGATGAAGAAGTTGCCGGTGGTGTCCTTGGCGGGAGAGGTGAGGACCAGGTACGCGGCGTCGGCGTAGATGTCGGGGGTGCGGGAGGTCTGGACCATTTCCTCACCGCCGAGCAGGTTGCGGACCGCGGCGGTGGCGATCGTCGTGCGCGGCCACAGCGAGTTCACGCCGATGCCGTACTTGCGCAGTTCCTCGGCCAAACCCAAAGTGGTGAGCGACATTCCGTACTTGGCGATGGTGTAGCCCAGCGAGCTGCCCGCCCATTTCGGGTCGAGGTTCAGCGGCGGCGACAGGGTGAGGATGTGCGGGTTGCGCCCGGCCTCGGCCGATTCCTTCAGTGCCGGGATGCTGGTCTTGGACAGCAGGAAACTGCCGCGGCAGTTGATGTCCTGCATCAGGTCGTACTTCTTCATCGACAGCGTCTCGGTCGGTGACAGATCGATCGCCGAGGCGTTGTTGACGACGATATCGATACCGCCGAACCGCTCCACGGTCTGCCGCACGGCTTCGGCGACGCCCTCGTCGTCGCGCACATCACCGACGAATTTGTGCACCCGCCCGCCCGCGGCCTCGAGCTCCTCGGCGGCGGTGTGGATCGTGCCCGGAAGTTTCGGATGCGGCTGATCGGTCTTGGCGATCAGCGTGATGTTCGCACCGTCGGCGGCGGCCCGCTTGGCGATCTCCAGGCCGATACCGCGGCTGCCGCCCGACATGATCATGGTGCGGCCGGCCAGTGGCTTACCAGCTTCGGTCATATCCCTGCTCCCATCTGTGCGATCACCCCGGGCTCCATGATCGGCGATGCCGTGGAGGCCGGGGTGCTGAACTACCCGATTCGCACAGTAGGGCACCGAGTGATGCTATGCAACCAGTTGCATAGCAGGTCAGCGCCGATGGCGACGAGGATCACGTTCCTTGTACATTCGCCGCTGCGATTTGCTGATGTCGCGCCACACCCGCTCCCGTTCGGCCCGCAACCGCGCATCGCTGCGGGCGGCGAGCCGCTCGTTCTCGCGCTGCAATTTGCGATAGCTGTCCAGTCGTCGCTGCGGCAGGTCGCCGCTCCGGATGGCCGCGAGGATCGCGCATCCGGGTTCGGTGCGGTGGTCGCAGTCGGAGAATCGGCACTGCGCTGCCAGCGATTCGATATCGGTGAAGGTCCGGGCCAGACCCTGTTCGGCATCCCACAGACCGATCGCCCGGAGCCCCGGCGTGTCGATCAGAGTTCCGCCGCCGGGAATTGGCCGCAACTCGCGATGCACCGTGGTGTGCCGCCCGCGCTTGTCCGAGGCGCGAACCCCGTCCGTCGCGAAGACTTCCTCGCCCAGCAGCGCATTCGCCAGGGTCGACTTACCGGCGCCGGACGATCCGATCAGCGCGACCGTTCCGGCCGCCACCGCGCGCAGCCCATCCATACCGGCGTCGGTCGTTGCCGAGACGGCCAGCACCGCCGCACCCGGCCCGGCGGCACGCACCTCGGACAGCGAAATATCCGGCGCCAGATCGCATTTCGTCAGCACCACCAGCGGCTGCGCACCGGACTCCCAGACCAGGGCCAGCATCCGCTCGATGCGACCCAGGTCGATCTCGCCGTCGGCGGCGACACAGATCGCGACGGTATCCACATTGGTGGCCAGCACCTGCGCGTCGGAACGTCCGGATACCGTCGCGCGCTGCAGAATCGTGCGGCGCGGCAACAACTTTCGTACCGTGAACGGCGGGCCGCCGGACGTGTCGGCCGGTGCGATGGCGACCCAGTCACCGGTACACAGGCCGTTGATGTTGGTATCCGCCCGCGGACAGGAAGCGCGGGCGAGCCCATCGGGCGTCGCGACATCGCATTCACTGCGATCCATCCGGATCACGCGGGCCGGGACCCAGCCGGTATCGAGCAGTCCTGTGTACGCGGCGGAGAGGTCGGCGGTCCAGCCGTAAGGAATGAGACGGTCGTAATCGACCATGAGGGGAGACATCCTTCGTCGGGCACCGAGCCCGCGAAGGGCTCAGTGCATGGGGAGAAGAGTGGAAATACGTGCGGCGGAGCGCTTCTCGGTCTGATACCGGGCTCCGGCCGCGACAATCCGACTGTCGACGTTCACGTATTCCACCTCCTCGACCCTCTCGTGTCTCGCTACTCGGTTCGGTCGCGTGCGCAACCGGATGGATAAACGATGACAGCCCGCCGCGCGGGCCGCAACGTATTTTCCGGGCCTACGTCTTCTTTTCCGGGCCTACGTCTTCGCGGGCTGCGCGATCAGAGCGAGCAGGCGATCAGCAACTGCAGCAGGATTAACACCCCGACCACGCCGAGGCTGATGTAGGACACGATCGCACCCGGCGCGGCCTGCGGCACCGGCCCGATCGCGCCGTTGATGAAGGCGATAGCGGGCGATTTGTAATACACGTGGGTGCTGTGGCCCTCGGCGACCGGCACGGTCGTCTCGGCCGGTCCCATATCCCACAGCCACTTGGTCGCCACTCGGACGTGGTGCTGCCCGGGACCGACCGGAATGTGGGTTTGTCCCCACTTCGCCATCGGCACCTCCATGCCGTTGACGATGATCTTCGGGCCGGTCAGCGCGAGCAGGAATCCCAGCGGGAAGTACGAGGCGTCGACGACGATGCCCTGCGGTCCGGGCTGCGGCTGGAACTGCACCGCCGGGCCGTAGGGCCCGTATTGGCCTTGCGGCGCAACGGGATTGGGTGCACCGTAGGGCGCCGGCCCGCCGTTGAACTGCTGCTGACCGGGATACGGTTGCGCCCCGTACGGATTCGCCGGCGGCTGGCCGTAGGGCTGCGGCGGAGCCGGGGGAGCGCCCCACCCCGGCGCCTGATGCGGCTGGGACACGTTGTGCGGCTGGGGAATATGTGGCTGCGAGCCCGCGTGCGGCTGCGGATATCCCGGTGCGGCAACGGCTCCGCTACCGCCGTGCGGCGGCGGCGCGCTATAGGGACCGTTCGGCTGCGGCGGGGGATACGGCTGTGCACCGTTCGGTTGGAATGGTTGCCCATAGGGTGGCTGCCCACCGTAGGGGTTGCTCACAGCCGTTACCTCCTCATGCGAAAAGCACTGATCTAACCGGGTTTATGGAACTGCTCGCGTCGCCCCAGACGCCGCAGTCGCAACCATTCTCGCAGACCGGCCGGATCTTTTTGCTGTACGAGGAAGAACCAGGAGAACCGCGCCCATTCCTGGGGTAGCAGTTTCCGCATCCCGGGCTGTGCCATCAGATAGCCACGGTTGCGGTAGGTGAAATAGCGTTTGACCGGATCGTCCGGATATTGGGTGTGCATGCGGCCGCCGAGAATCGGCTTGAATTCCGCCGACCCGTTCGGGTGCAGATACGCCGTCTGCAAACAGGTTCCGAACGGCAGGCCCGAGCGCACCAGCCGCCGGTGCACCTCCACCTCGTCGCCGCGCACGAACAGCCGCAGATCCGGCACACCGATCACCTCGAGCGCCTCGGCGGAGATCAGGGCGCCGTTGAACAGCGACGCTATACCGGGCAGGAAGTCCTCGTCACCGAGTTCGGACCGCAGCCGCCGCCACACCACGCCGCGGCGCAGCGGAAATGCCAGCCGATCCGGATCATCGATATCGGCCACCACCGGCGAGACCTCCGAAAGGCCGTGGCGCTCGGCGCAATCGAGCAACTTCTCGAGCACGTCCGGACCCTCGGGGCGGCCGTCGTCGTCGGCCAGCCACACCCAGTCCGCGCCCATGGTCAGCGCGTGCAGCATGCCGAGGGCGAAGCCCCCCGCACCACCCAGGTTGTGTTCGGAACCCAGATAGGTGGATTCGATCGGCTGTTCTTCCACCAGCTCGCCGACCTCGGGCTCGTTGCCGTTGTCGATGACGATCAAATGGTCGATCGGGCGGGTCTGCGCGGCGAGCACCTTCAGCGATTCGCTCAGCAGTTCCCGGCGTTTGTGGGTCACGACCACCGCGATGATCCGGGCCACTCCGCTGTCCGCGGACGAGGCCGCCTGATCACTCATGTCCATATCCTTGTTCTCTGGGACATGCCCCCTCCGCGCTCGACCGCCCATGTCCGGGTCTGCGGCGGTGGTCATGCGGGATTGCGTTCGAGTTCGAGCTCACGCAGGATCTGCTTCACGTGATCGCCCGCCTCGGGGCCCTCGTACGCGCGCACCACATCCTCGATATCACCCTGCATGCGCAGCGTGCCGTGGTCGATCCACATTGCGGTATCGCACAATTGGGCCAGGAATTCGTTGGAATGACTGCAGAACACCAGGATTCCGGAGCGCGCCACCAGATCGCGCAGCCGGTTGCGGGCCTTCTTCATGAATTCCGCGTCGACCGCGCCGATACCCTCGTCCAGCAGCAGGATCTCCGGATCGATCGAGGTCACCACGCCCATCGCCAGCCGCACCCGCATACCGGTGGAATAGGTGCGCAGCGGCATGTTCAGGTATTCACCGAGTTCGGTGAAGTCGGCGATCTCGTCGACCTTGGCGAGCATCTGCTTGCGGGTCTGACCGAGGAACAGCCCGCGGATGATGATGTTCTCGTAGCCGGAGATCTCCGGATCCATACCGACGCCGAGGTCGAACACCGGCGCCACCCGGCCACGCACGCGCGCGCTGCCGCGGGTGGGCTCGTAGATGCCCGAGAGCAGCCGCAGCAGTGTCGACTTCCCGGCGCCGTTGTGGCCCACCAGGCCGACCCGGTCACCCTCCTTCAGCGACAGCGTGATGTCGCGCAGGGCCTCGACCACGACCACATCGGACTGATTGCGGCCGATGGATCCGCCGGCCTTGCCCAGGAACGCCTTCTTCAGCGACCGTGACTTCGCGTCGAAGATGGGAAACTCCACCCACGCCTGGTGGGTTTCGATGCTTACTCCGGTCATAACGTCCTCTACACCCAGTACGGCACGCGGGAACGGTATTGCTTCAACGCCAGGATCGCCACCGCCCAGCCGACCGCGGTGATCACACCGACGACCAGCCACGACCGCACCTGCACCGGATCGCCGAGCAGGGGTGCGCGCACGATCTCGAGATAGTGGTAGGTCGGCACCAGCTCGACCAGCTTGGCCCGCTCGCTCACCGCCCCGCCCTGGTCGTGCAGCGACTTCGTGGTCCACATGACCGGAGTCAGCACGAACAGCATCAGAGTCATGCTGCCCAAAATCGGGGCGATGTCGCGGTAGCGGGTGGAGAAGATGCCGAAGACGATCGACACCCACGCCGAATTCAGGAACACCAGCGCGATCGCCGGAATCGCCAGCAGCACGGACCAGTCCAGATGTTCCCAGACGCCGAAGGCCACCAGCATGACCAGATAGATCACGATGTTGTGGGCGAAGAACAGGAACTGCCGCCACACCAGCCGATAAACGTGCACGCTCAGCGCCGAGGGCAGCTGTTTGATCAGCCCCTCGTTGGCGATGAACACGTCCGAGCCCTCGAGGATGCTGGCGTTGATCACGTTCCAGATGATCAGGCCGACTGTGACGTACGGCAGATACGTCCACAGGTCCTGATTCAGGATCGCCGCGTAGAGGACACCCATCGCGGCCGCCTGCACGCCGGTGGCGATGGTGATCCAGAACGGGCCGATCACCGATCGCCGGTATCGCTGCTTGATGTCCTGCCAACCCAGCTGTAGCCACAGCTCACGCTGAGTGAACCCCTCGCGGAGGTCTTTGAAGGCCCGCGGGAATGTTTGCGCATCCGACATCAGGGGCACCGTGGCGTCGGCCGGGCGTTCGGCTGTGGCCGAATCGGCAGGGGCAGCTGCTGGCACAGTGCACGACTGTAGCGCAGAGCCGATCCCCGCCGGTGGGGGCTCGAGGGTATCCGATGATCAGCGGTGTTCAGAGGTACTGACCGCCTCCGGTGACCGATCCACCCTGTCCGCCTTCGCGCGGGATGTGCGCGCCCGGCGGCAGAGCGTGACGCATCTGCTCGAGCTGTGCGCGGGCCGCCATCTGCTGGGCGAACAGCGCGGTCTGAATACCGTGGAACAGACCCTCCAGCCAGCCGACCAGCTGGGCCTGGGCGATCCGCAGTTCCGCATCGGACGGCACGGACTCCTCGCTGAACGGCAGCGCGAGCCGCTCGAGTTCGTCGCGCAGCTCGGGGGAGAGACCCTGCTCGAGCTCGTGCACCGAGGTCTTGTGGATCTCTTTGAGCCGGTTGCGGCTGGCATCGTCCAGCGGAGCCGCGCGTACCTCCTCGAGCAGCTGCTTGATCATGGTGCCGATCCGCATCACCTTCGCGGGCTGCTCGACCATATCGGCGAGCGACTCTTCGCCGCCGGTCTGTGCGCCCTCGGCGGCGGTCTCGCCCTCGCCGACCACCTGCCCGGCGAACGGCGCCTCACCCTGGGCGCCCGCCGGAATGACCAGCGGCCGCCCCTCGGGTCCGATCACCACGATGGAATCCGGTGCTCCGTCCGATTGCGTCATGGGATCCATGATGTCTGGTTCCCGCGCGGAGCGCTAAGTGAACGACGCATCGCCCGGTGGGGGCCCGGTGCCGGAACGGGGTATGCGGTCCGATTTCGGGCGGAAGTATTCTGTTGCGGTTCTGTCCGCCTCGTGTGTGGTTCGGTTTGTGAAAGTCGGTTGCCATGTCGCGTGATATCGCATTGGGTCGGCGCACGGTTCCGCCGACTTGCCCGCTGCCCTTAGAGTGGCCAGCATGACTTACGACGTCGCGAGGGTTCGGGGGTTGATACCGTCCCTGGGCGACGGCTGGATCCATCTGGACCCCCAGGCAGGAATGCTGGTCCCGGATTCGGTATCGCGCGCCGTGTCAACCGGTTTCCGGACCTCTGCTTTTTCGCATACCAATCGTCATGCCGCCGCGCGCCGCAGTGGTGCCATTCTCGACGCGGCCCGGGAGGCGGTCGCCGATCTCGTCGGTGGCGATCCGGCGGGTGTCGTCCTCGGCCCGGACCGGGCCGTCCTGCTGGCGTGGTTGGCCGAATCGCTGAGTTCGCGGCTCGGGCTCGGCACCGGCATCGTGCTCTCGCGCCTGGACGACGAGGCCAATGTGGCCCCGTGGCTGCGCATCGCCAACCGCTACGGCGCCCATGTGCGCTGGGCCGAGGTGGAGATCGAAACCTGCGAGATGCCGGCCTGGCAGTTCGAGGAACTGATCGGCCCGACCGCGCGACTGGTCGCCGTCACCGCCGCCTCGCCGATCGTCGGTTCCGCGCCCGCGGTCCGGGTCGCCGCCGACCGGGTGCACGAGGTGGGCGGACTGCTGGTGGCCGACTGTTTCGGCGCGGCGCCCTATGCCCTGATCGACATCGACGAACTCAATGCCGACGTCGTCGCTCTCTCCGCGCCGGCCTGGGGTGGTCCGCAGATCGGCGCGCTGGTGTTCCGTGATCCGGCATTCCTGGATCGCATTCCCTCGATGTCGCTCAACCCCTACGCCAAGGGCGCCGAGCGGCTCGAGGTCGGCGGACATCAGTACGCGTTGCTGGCGGGGCTGACCACCTCCATCGACTATCTCGCCGGACTGGACGAACAGGCCACCGGCAGCCGCCGGGAGCGGCTGGAGATATCGATCACCTCGCTGCAGGACTATCACGACCAGCTGTTCGAACATCTCATGGAGGTGCTCGACGCGGTCCCGGATCTGACCGTGATCGGCCGCGCGTCCACCCGCATTCCCACGGTCAGCTTCACCATCGCGGGGATGCAGGCGGAGAAGATCTCCGCCGAGCTCGCCGACCACCGCATCGGCACGGTCAGCGGCGCGCACGGCGGGAGCCGCCTGCTCGACGCCCTGGGCGTCAACGACGAGGGCGGCGCGGTCACCCTCGGATTGGCGCCCTACACAACGAAATTCGAGATCGAACAGCTCGGCCGGGCGCTGAACTCGCTGGAGAAGTAGGCGGCCGTCCGGCGCACGGTCGCCGACGGGTGCCGCGGACGTTCACGCCTGATCGATGCGCAGGATCACCTTGCCGACGGTCTCGGCCGAATCGAGCAGTCCGTGGGCGTGCGCCGCCTCCGTGACCGGGACCTCGGCATGTACCACCGGTACCACCGCGCCCTCCGCGATCAGCGGCCACAGATGGCGCCGCAACTCCGCGATGATCTCGGCCTTACTCGACCGCCCGGTGCCCGGCCGCTTACGCAGATTGGTGGCATGGATGGTGCCGCGCTTCCCGAGCAGCTCCGCCAGATTCAGCTCGCCCTTCGCTCCGCCCTGCATGCCGATCACGCACAGCTGCCCGTCCTCGGCGAGGGCGGTGACGTTGCGCGGCAGGTATTTCGCGCCCATATTGTCGAGAATGATATCGGCGCCACCCAATTCGCCGACGACTTCCACGAAATCCTGTTCGCGATAATTGATTCCGATGCTCGCACCCAATTCGGCGCAGCGATCCAATTTGTATTGCGAACCGGCGGTCACCGCGACGCGCGCACCGCGATTCACCGCGACCTGAATGGCGTGGGTGCCGATTCCGCTACCGCCGCCGTGGACGAGTAACAGTTGGCCGGCGTGTAATCCGGCGCGCATCACCAGATTCGACCACACGGTGGCGGCTACCTCCGGAAGTGCCGCCGCCGCAGCCAGATCCAGGCCCTCGGGCACCGGCAGCACCTGACTCGCGGCGACCACCACGCGCTGGGCGTAGCCCCCGCCGGACAGCAGCGCGCACACCCGGTCGCCCGGCCGCAGATCCCGTACGCCCGCGCCGATCTCGGCCACAACGCCCGACACCTCGAGGCCCAGAATGTCGCTCGCGCCCGGCGGAGGCGGATAGAAGCCCTGGCGCTGCAACAGATCCGCGCGATTGACCCCGGCGGCCACGACGTCGATCGCCACCTCGCCCGGCCCGGGCGGCGGCAGATCCGGCACCTCCGCCCAGCGGATCACCTCGGGCCCACCGAAACCGTCCAATGTCACCGCGTACATACCCCGACTCTATGTGCTCGCCGCGCTGGAACGGGTGCGGCTGTGGATCCGATCCGGGTGATCTTGTCCGCGGGTCGCTGACCAGGCGACATTGCTTCCATTCGGGCCCAATAGAATGGCGCCATGGCTTACGAACCGAGTGGTCACCCGGCAACGCCGCCGTGGTTGAGCTCGGCACAGCAGCGGGCGTGGCGCGCCTTCATGGACGGGCACCAGCGTCTGATGGTGGAGCTCAACCGCCAGCTCCAGGCCGACAGCGATATGAGCCTGCCCGAATACCGCATCCTGGTGATGCTCTCCGAGGCTCCGGGCGGTTCGCTGCGGATGAGTGATCTCGCCGACGGCGTCCTGTCCTCGCGCAGCCGCCTCACCCACCAGATCCGCCGCATGGAGGATCAGGGCATGGTCCGCCGCACCAGCTGCGAAGAGGACGGCCGCGGCGTCCGCGCCCACCTCACGGAGGAAGGTATGCGCCGCCTGCGCGCCGCCGCCCCCGGCCACGTAGCCGCGGTCCGCCGAACCTTCGTCGACCTGCTCAGCCCCGAAGAACTCACCGCCATCGGCGACGCCTTCGACCGAGTGAACACCAAAACCGACCCCCGCCGGAGTTGATCGGGGACGTTGGTCCCGCGAAAGTCCTCGCTACCTCCGCGATAGTCATGTCGCTCGGCGCCGTGGCGGCGCCCATCGCCTCCGCCGACAGCGCTTCCGATACCACGGCGAAACCGATCGCCATCTGCATCACCATCCCGTTGCCGGGATCCGCCGATTGGGTGTGGTGCTTCTGAACCTGGGGCCGGCCGTCCGAATCGAGACCGGAAACGACTGTGGCGCCGACCGGTACGCCGGTCGGCGCCACAGTCGTGACACAGGGCGGCCGTGGAATCGCGGTGTCGGTTAGAGACGTGTCGCGGTGCGGACGAGGTCGGCGACGGCCTTGGATCTGCTGTGTGGCGGCCAAGCGATGACGGTCGTGACCGCCGGTGCGTCCGGCACCGGCACGATCGCGTGATCGTCGCGAAGGTGGGTTCGGACCGACTCGGGCATGACCGCGCAGGTTCGTCCGAGCGCGATCAGCTGGGCCAGTTGGGTGTGGTCGCGAACCTTCGGACCGGGGCCGTCGGGATAGCTTCCGTCCTGCCGAGGCCAGCGGGGCAGGGGCAGATCCGTCAAGGCGGAGACCTCGGCCGACGACAGGTGGGGCCGGTGGGCGAGGGGGTGGCCCGCGGGCAGGACCAGAACCTGTTGTTCGGTGTGCAGATCCTCGGTGTCGAGTCCGGCGGTCGTGTCGAAGGGCCGGTGGAGCAGTGCGACGTCGGCCCGGCCGTCGCGCAGCAGCGCCCCCTGCTCGCCGGGCCCGCACAGCAGCACCTCGACAGCGACAGCGCCCGGTTCGGCAGCGTAGGCGTCCAGCAACTTCGACAGCAGTTCGCTGGACGCGCCGGCCTTCGTAGCCAGCACCACGCCCGGCCGACCGGCCGCGCGGCGGGTGCGGCGCTCCGCGGCGTCGACCGCGGCGAGCGCGGCACGAGCCTCCCGCAAGAGCACCGCGCCGGCCTCGGTCAGGGTGATCGAGCGAGTGGTGCGGTGCAGCAGCACCACGCCGAGCCGCCGTTCGAGCTGTCGGATCGCCCGTGACAGCGGTGGTTGCGCCATGGCGAGTCGCTGTGCCGCTCGCCCGAAATGCAACTCCTCGGCGACGGCGACGAAGTATCGCAACTCCCGCGTCTCCACCACGTCATCGTATCCGGCATTGATACCCGGGCGGTATCAGCGGCCACCCGATCGGTGTTGGACCCACCACCCGCGACCGAACCAGGATCGACGGTATGAGTGAACAGACGATCGCGCTGGTGACGGGTGCGAACAAGGGAATCGGATACGAGATCGCGGCGGGGCTGGGCGCCCTGGGCTGGCGAATCGGCGTGGGCGCGCGCGACGCACAACGCCGCGACACGGCGGTGGAGAAACTCCGCGCGGACGGGATCGATGCTTTCGGCGTTCCGCTCGACGTGACCGACGACGCGAGCGTGGCCGCCGCGGCGGACCTGATCGCCGACCGTGCCGGAGGCCTCGACGTCCTCGTCAACAACGCCGCGATCACCGGCGGCATGCCCCAGACGCCCACCTCGGTCGATCCCGCGACCGTGCGAGCTGCTGTGGAAACCAACGTGATCGGGGTCATCCGCGTCACCAACGCGATGCTGCCCATGCTGCGGCGTTCGGCAGCACCGAGGATCGTGAACATGTCCAGCAGCGTCGGCTCGCTCACGCTGCAGACCACGCCCGGCGCGGACACCGGCCCGATCTCCGCGGCCTACGCGGCGTCGAAGACCTTCCTGAACGCGGTCACGGTCCAATACGTCAAGGAACTGGCCGACACCAACATCCTGATCAACGCCGGCTGCCCCGGTTTTACCGCCACCGACCTCAACGGCTTCCGCGGCGTCCGAACCCCCCAACAGGGCGCCGCGATCGCGATCCACCTGGCCACCCTGCCCGACGACGGACCGACCGGCGGATTCTTCTCCGACGCCGGAACAGTCCCCTGGTGACAGGCCCTGCACCTGCGGTGGGTGTGGGATTTGAACCCACGGTGGCGTGAACCACGACGGTTTTCAAGGTCGTCGGTCTCGACGTTTGGCGCAAGTTGGCTGTTGACGGGGATGTGGGCGATGTGAGCTGACCAGGTAATCCGCTGGTTGGAGTTGTTGGGGAGATTGGCGGCGTCGGACGCTGCTGCGGGCCGTTTGCGGGCGCAGTGCATCCGGCGTCGCTGCATGTCTGTCGGTGTCCAACGGCATCATGGGAACGTCGTGCAGGGCGATTCAATCCAACGGGGAGTGGCGATGAGAAATCAGTTCGGAGCGGTCTGCGCGAAGTGCGGAGTACCCTTGGTGCCGACGACGGCACGGTGCTCACTAAGGGCCGGAGCCGCCCGTATCCGGTGATCTGCGACTTGTGCATGCCGGAAGTCGACGAATCGGAACACGAAGCCCGAGAAGCAGAACTCGACTGAGTCGCCACACTGGTCGCAGCCAGTCGTCGTGATCGGTCGACGCGTTAGTTTAGTGCCTGTCTGAAAAGCGGAAGGTCGCCTGTTCGATCCCGGCCTTGGCCACTCTCAAATCCCCCCGGTCATTCCTGGTCGGGGGGATTTTTCGTGCCCAGGCGCTACCCCAGTGGTTGTCCGTGATTGACCGCGAATCACCCCGCTTCGCTGATGCCTGTCGCACGTATGTCCCACGGATCCCAGGCGCGGGTCTGTCGATATGCGATCACGAGGCACGGAATATCGCTGGCGTGGCGGCGACGAACGATGTCGGTAGCGATTCGGCTGCCTCAGGCGATGACTTACATGCCGCAGGTAGTTGCGGTCTGGGTGCCGTGCGTGGTCTCTGCCGGCGCCCACGTGTAGTGCGCCGCCCGCATGCAGGGTCGATGGATTGCCGAAGGGTGCGCCCCACAGATAGAAAGAAACCCGCCGGCCTATTTTTTATTCGGATGCGAAAACTCGCCCGGCGAGTTAACGTATCTGGCGTAAGAGAGAAGCGAGGCCGGCCCCGCGCCAACGAGAACCGGCCTCACATGGACTGGAGGTCCACAACGTGAACGATACAACGTCGCAACTTCTCGGTGCGCCGGACATCGACACCGCCGCCCTTGCGTCGATCGGCAAGACGATCAGGCTCCAGAAGGTCGGAATCCTTACCCATGCAGGCAAGATGAGCAAGATCGTCTTCTCTGCGACGTTCAGGGAGATCGGGGAGCAACTGAACTTCGAGCAGTTGCTGAAGCGGCACGACTTCGACATCGACAGCAGTCGCCCCGGCAACCGAGACATCGCCGAAGCGCACTGGCATAAGATTGCGGAGTTTCTTCAGGACAGCGAGTCGGAGCGGCCCTTCCTTGGGATGCTGACCATCGCGATGAACCCAGACCAAGTCACCATCGAACAGATCACCCCCGTTGGAGAGGGCGCGGATCTGGTCAAGTTCACAATCTTCGAAGGCGCGGAGCACCCAGTCATCGAAGACGGGCAGCATCGCAACAGGGCGGCAGTGCACGCATGGCGGCAGGTTAAGGACGTGGACGATCCCGACGATCCACGCTATGCCGTGCGTCAGCGCCTTGCGGAGTCGAGCATCACGATCGAGATGCTGTTGGAGAACGAGACAGACGTTCTTTCAACCATTTTCGTGCAGATGGCGTCCACCAAGCCGATTAGTCCTGCGCTCGTGGCGGTCATGGACGTCACCAAGATTCAGAACCGCCTGGGCAAATACGTCATGAACAAGTCCGATTTGTTCCGCAACCGTGCCGGCTACCTGGGTACCAAAGCAGCGAAGGAGCTCGCAGCACAGAAGGGCAAGGAGTTCGAAGATCTCTATCGGGCGAACGCTGCTCGGGACGCGGCGGCGAACCTTGCGGGAGTGGGGGTCAAGGATCGCTCTCCGGACCAGCGGGAGAGGCTGCTGGAAGAGATCATCACCAGGCGGGCAAAGCGTGACGGCGGCGGCGAGAGTGCGGCTATCGAAGCCACGGGGAATGAGATCGTTTCGATCATTGATTATGCGTACCGAACGCTGCCGGGCTGGCGTGAGATCGCAACGGGGCGTAGCGATGTCAAATCTTTCAAGTCGAAGTACGTCCACAGCACAGCGAGTGGCCTGACTGCGATTGTCACCGTGTTGGCAGCTGCTAGGGCGTGCGGAGTCTCGACTGAGTTCGTCATCGACGTGATGGCCAAAGTGATTCCGTGGAAACGGGATGCGCTTCGCGACGCACAGGACGAAGACGGCAACGCGGCGAAGGTGCACGAGTTCTTCGAAGGGACACTCGTTGTCACCAAACTGGATAAGGACGGCATGTGGACCGCAGGTACGGCTGGAGCGCGTCGTGATCTCTATGAGGAGGCGACCCGGAAGATCATCCGTGCCCTCGCCAGCGCGGATGCTCGACTCAAGCCTCTTGAGCAGCGGGACACTTTGATTGCGGTAGGGCTCGAATCTGCTGCCCGGAAACCGGGCCGCCCTCGTAAGACGGTTTAAGTAAGGGCGCTGGCCGGTTACCGGTCTCGGCGAGTTCCCGGGAGCCGCTGCTGAAGAGGATGACTTTTCAGCAGCGGCTCTTCGTTTGTTCGGCAAGTTTGTGGTCGGCGGCACCAGGGATGGCCATGGTGGCGGTCGGGATTGTGAATACGTGGACTGGCTCCCGACCACCGAGATTAGAGACCCTCTAGTATTCGAAAGTATGTTCGAGGAATGGCGCGACCCGTTTGACCCGCCTCTGCGACGGGTTGGGGATCCGCCAGCGCCGGTCCTTGTCGACCTCGCCGCCGCTATACCCACCGGCGTCGACGGACCATTCGGTCGCAACCGGATCGCCATGCGAATCAAGGCTGGCGGCCTGGTTCTCACCGGCCAGACACCCGGGCGCTTGCGCGCGCGGGCGCGCGCAAGCGATGGAACGTGGCTTGGGTTGGTCGAGTTCGTGCTGACGACGGGGAATCAGCAGGGAACGCTCCCGGTGAGGCAGTGGTGTCCAGCCAAGGCGTTGCGGCCGGCGGGGCCCTAATCGCGGTGTATACGTACCTGCGCGGCAACGGTTTCGAGGTCGTTCGTCTCGGTGTTTGAGGCATCGAGGATGTTGATGGGCATACGAGGGCAGCCGAGATTGGCGCGGGCCGACCAGGGACCGAACGAACCGTGCGATACAGCTCAGTGTTCGGATTCCTGTGCAGTGCTCTCTATTCGTGTGCCGTCGTAGTACGTGATGATCTCTTGGTAGCGGTCATCTACACGATCGACGTGACGTTCGAGCTCGCTCCAGCTATTGATATCCCTGGTAAAGCTTTCGCCCACAGTGTCTTTGTACTCCCACCGAGCCAGAGGGGCCGGGCACGCCCTGCGTGTGACCGACTCGTGCCAGGTGGCCGTGTCACCGGCGCCGATGATCCGATCGACCGACCCGCATTTCGGACAAGCGGTCGCACTTCGCTCCAGCGCATGTCCGCAATTGCGGCACGTGAATGTAGGCGAGGGGCCCGTTGGCTCCGGGGCGCTCCCACGGCTGCGCATGACGTTGAACTTGACAGTTTTTTCATGTGTTCGGCACACGCGCCAGGTTTCGTGAGTCTGGTTGGGGTACTCGATTTCGACCAGGTGGGTTGCTGGCTGAGTGCAGCTGTCCCAGGCGCAAGCTGCGAATGTGCTGGTCATAGCCGTATCCTACTGATCTATCTATCGCCCAATCGGAGAACCGGTAGACGACGACCATGCCTCGCATCTGCCGCGAGGCTTGACGACACTTACGTGACCGCTGGGTATCGTCGCTTGGTCCGCGGCGAAATCGATCTGCCCAAGAGTGACGGCGACACCGCCCTGCCGTCAGTTTGACGGTGAGACTGCGCCGTCGTCCTCGAACCTCTTGTGGAGACGCTGCAGGATCAAGGTGATGTAGTCCACGATGGCCTGCGCAAGTTCCCCCATCGCCTCTTGGTCCAAGTCGACGCGCTCACCGACCTTGTAGGGCAAGTACGGGCAACTAGTGACGAAGTGCGAATCGGCAATGCCGGATTTGT
This sequence comes from Nocardia elegans NBRC 108235, assembly GCF_001612845.1. Lineage (GTDB taxonomy): Bacteria > Actinomycetota > Actinomycetes > Mycobacteriales > Mycobacteriaceae > Nocardia > Nocardia nova. The sequence goes on from NZ_BDBF01000004.1 coordinate 39,629, forward strand.
GGGCCCACACATTCCTGATCTGGTGAGCTGCACGCAGCTTCTTCTTAACTTCTGGATCGACCCCGATATTGCGGAGGTCGACGTCCTTCAGTAGGTCCTCAAATTTTTCAAATGCCCCAGTTCCTGGGGGCAGCACCTTTTGGTATATGGCGGTATAAAGTGCATCGTCCTCAGGGTTGGCAAGCACCGAGACAGGTAGGTTCACGCCCTTGAAGGCAGAGCCTGCCAACAGGTCCGGCCTGTACCGCAGCGAGATCTTGAACACATCGCCAACGAAGCTTTCAAGCGCACCCCATATGCCAATCAGATTCGTCGCGAAGATTAGAGGCAAGCCGGCTTCAAGCTCGTCGGCGGAGAGGTGAGGGGCCTCGTGTCTTGCAATCAACAGTTCGGCCGTGCGATGCACCTCCTCGATGAGCTCGCGGAACTCGTCGGGCATCTCGGCGTGATCCAGGATCTTTTCAAATACACTATTGCTCGCTGTCATCACGGTGATCATGTTGGGCGTATTGAGCATCCCGTTCGCCGAGAGATTGAGGAAGCGAAGAGATTCGCTGATGAAGGAAATAACGCCTTCACCCACTCCCATCAGATGGTTGATTTCGGCGTTCCGCTTGACGTGGTCGGACTCCGGCGGCATGCGCCCATAGTGGCATAGCTGGCCTGGGTGCGTCGCGTGACGCTGTACTGGCAGCCGCGCGGAGCAGAAGACTCGTGTCGGTGGCGCTGCGTAGGATCGTCCGGCGGCGACCGAAACTGGTGGGCCACAACCGAAGAGCCGAAGGAGAGCCCCGTGCTGGCATGGGCGTTGAAGTCGGTCGGCGAAGACCGCGACTGGCACAGCAACGAAGGTTATGCCGACATCCCTGGCGTCCAGTACGTCTACACCAACACGGTGGGGAACAGCACCAAGGTAGCCCCAGGCGATGTGGCAGTCGTACACGACAAGCGATTAGTGCATGGGATATCGGTGGTCGACGAGGTTGCTGTAGAACACCATGTCCCGGTCAAGATCAAACGCTGCCCCAGATGCGACAGGGCGTCGGTCGAGCGACGGAAGAAGAAGCGGCCAGAATTCGTTTGCGGCAGCAGGGCTTGCCGATTCGAGTTCTCCGCTCCGGTCGTCAGAGACGAAACCAGGACCGTATACACCGCATACATCGCTGCTCATTGGAGGGCGATCGACGGCGCTCTGACTACCGACAGTCTGATGTCCGCTAGAGCAAACAACGACCGGCAGAGCTCAATTCGGCCACTAGATCTAGAACAGCTCGAACAGCTGCTTGCTCCCTTTGCGATTGGTCCGGTCACGAGTGGAAGGCATCCCGCAGCCACGACCACGGGTGTTGTTCAGCGCCGTCCGATTGCCGGCGGACGTAAGCGGCGGAGCGTGCCGGTACGCAACGGCCAGGATAAGTTCCGCACTGCGTTGCTTCAGCGCGACAAGTTGCACTGTGCGATAACCGGCCCCTGCCATCCGAAGGTGCTGGAGGCGGCACACCTGCGCCAGTATTCCGTCCACGAGACTCACGTGCTCACGGAAGGACTGCTACTACGAGCAGATATCCATCGACTGTTCGACAACGGCCTCATCGCGATCGACCCGGTGACTACGGAAGTTGTTGTGGCACCCGAACTCGACGACTACCCGGCGTACGCGTCGCTTCGTGGGACGAAGGCACGGATCTCTGACGAGGTCAACAGGGCCGTGTTGGCCGAACATCACGAAGACACCGTTGCCGGTTGGGGTTTGGAGTTGTCATGAGAAACAAGTTCAGCAAGGCATGTGCGGTGTGCGGTACCACGGTAGACGCGGGCGAAGGCACCGTGCTTCCTCGTGGTCAGCGTTCGTCCTCCCCAGTCATTTGCGATCTATGCATGCCCGAGGTGGACGAAATGGAACGAGAAGCTGAAGAACAAGCGGAGGGTGTCGATTAGCCCAGTGCTCAAACTTTGGCGGGATCGAAGAACTGCACCCAACTCTGGTCCGGCGCCAGGATCTGTCGTGCACTGTCGCAGTTCTACCAGCGTGGTGGTCGGCTCTTGATCGCCGCCACTAGATCAACGCGGCGCTCTCGGCGACGACACGCGCGACGATCTCGTCGTCGGTGTCCGCACTTCAGTAGACCGAGGCGGGGCGACCAACGATCTGTGCACGTTGTTCCTCACTGAGGCTGATATATGGCATTTCAGCTTCGGTGAAGATCGCACCCTGCAAGTCCGCTCCGTACAGTTCGAGCTCCACCAGGGTCGACCCGCTAAAGTCAGCTTCGGTCAGGTTAGTGTTCGACAACCCGACCTCGCAGAGCTTGGCACTGCGAAAGCTGACGCCTTCCATGTCCGCCCCGGCGAATTCGACCAACTTCAATCTTGTGCCGCTCAAATCCGCACCCTCCATCTGCGCCTTATCCAAAGAGACAGATATCAGCGTTGCGCCGGCCAAAGTTGCCCGAGTCAGGTTAAAGCCCTCCAGCCCGAAACCTTCTAGCATGACCCCGGAGATATCGATGTTGCGCAGATCTCGCAGCGATGGCGATCTTTCGAGGAGGGACTGGAGGATGATACGGCGAACTTCCGCTTCGCCCCTGACGCCAGGATCATCCGAGTTGCGCGGTCTCGGCGTCGGACCCCTCAAGTAGTTATGCATCAAGTCGAGACAAACTCGCTTCTGCTCGGTATGACCATGAGCGTTCCAATCATCCGCGAGCTGTGCTAATGCGAGGGCGCCGGCCTGTCTTACCGCCGCTGAATCGTCGCCGAGGAACTTCGCGACAGTCACGTACCGGTCATGCAATGCTGCAATCTGTTCGGCCCGGCGTGTATCGAGATAGTGAAAATGCTCCTGCGATCGACTTCTGGCGCCATTCAGGTAGACGAGAAGCGCCGCGATTACGGCCCCAACCCCCGTCACGATGGTCGCGACGGGCTGAGTGAGGCCATAGTGAATGACCGCCCCACTCACCAATCCAGCTACCGCCAGGCCAAGGACGGCTGCCGGTATGGCGAACCAGGCTATCCGCCGTCGCTCGGACTTCGCATCTTCAGTCGTCGACATCAGTTCCCTCCCAACACTGTTGGCATCCTATGTACATGTGGGCCACCCGCTCCTCTGGTGCGGGCACTGGCGTTTCGAGCCAGGAGCCGAAGGGGGAAGTACTGGACAGTCGGGGGCGGATTAGTATCCGCCCCCGACTGTCCTCCCCGGTTTGCCCCGCCGACCAGCGGTTTTGGTGGTGGTGTCTGGCTGCCTGCCGCAGGGACACTAAACACACCCTGCGGGCGCATTTAGTGTCCCTGCGGCAGGCAGCCAGACAGTTGAGGGCATAGGGCTGGTCGGCGGGGCAAACCGGGGAGAAGAGAGGACTGGACGGGAGGGGACTGGACCGAGGAGGACCGGCACTGGGTGGGTTTGGGTGCGTGGAGATTTCGAGATTCAGGGTTGCGGTGAGTAGTTGGTCGAGCAGAGGACCGGCACCGGGGAAGGCTCCGATTTGGGGCGGCGTGGGTGGCCGGCGGTCTGCAGGGGCGAATTAGCGCGGCGGCCCGGGGGGCATCGATGCGGATCCGCCGGCGTGCTGGATCGAATACGCTGCGGCTGCGAGTGCGTCGGCAATCGACGTTTCGATCGGGGAGCCGGATACGGCCGACGCGGCGAAGTGTGCGGCGAACGCGTCGCTTGCTCCGGTGGTGTCGATGACTTCTGCGACCGGATGCGCGGGAAAATGCGCGGTCGAGCTATTCGCGAATGCGTAGCAGCCGTCGGCGCCGCAGGTGACGACGATGTTGGGTACCCCAGTCGCGTTGTGCAGCATGAGCGGCACGTCGGCAGGGTTGGAGGTGGCCGCGGTTCTCTTGGGCGCGAGGAGCGCCAGTGCCTCACTTCGATTCGGCAGGAGTACATCGACTCCGTCGTATGGCAAGGTATGCGCGTCCGCCAGCGGCGGCGAAGGCTGTACCACCACTGTGGCCGGGAAGTGCTGAAAAGCCGACAACGCATAGCGCGCAGTGTCCAGCGGCAACTCATATGTCATGAGCACTGCGTCAGCCGCGGCCAGTTGTTGCCGGGCACCGTCGATATCAGTTGGTGCGATTGCAGTTTCGTCGGAGATTCGCCATAGGAATGAAGTCTCGCCCGCGTCGCCGACGAAGCACATGCACACCGGGGTGTTCGCGTTGTCTTCGTACCGGATCAAGGTGGTATCGACGCGATTGCGTTCGAGGGCATCGATCACGATGCCGCCGGCCGGATCCCGCCCGACGACGCCCAACGCCAGAACATCGGCGCCCAGTCGCGCAAGCGCAATGGCCTGGTTGAGCGCTTTGCCACCGGGTACGAGCGTGATCGATTCGGCCAGTGTCGCGGATTCCCAGGCTGGCAGGTCGCTCGTTCGCGCGATGCAGTCCACGACATACGCACCGATCACGACGAACCGGCGTCCGGCAACACTATCCATCAGGCCGGATAGTTCCACTGCTGACCGGTGCCGCGGTATTGCGCTACCGGGATCGGTTGTGTACCAGGCAGCATCCGCGAGCGATACAGAAGTCCGTTCAGATGATCGATCTCGTGCGCCACAAGCCGCGCCAGACCGCGCTCGAACACCGTGATCTGCTCGTTTCCGTCGATGTCGACGTGCTCAACGTGAATCGCCAGCGGGCGCGGCACCTTGCCGCGGACATCGAAGAAGCTCAGGCAGCCCTCGTACTGGACATCGGTTTCCACGGATTGATCGATGATCGTCGGATTCAGCAGCGTGATAAGCGTCTGATCGGGAGCGCGAACTACCGCAGCCGATCGCGGGATCCCGATCTGCGGTGCGGCGATGCCCATACCCTTGCTGAACGTATGGGTATCGGCGACTCGCGTCATTGCGGATTGCAGTTCAGCGATGACGCGCCGGGCGTCATCGGCCTCACGAGGTAGGTCGAACGGCTGCGTGGAGCCGGACAGCACTGGGTCGCCTTCCTGGACGATCCCAATGGCCGACATTCGCTCGCTTGGAAGTACCTCGGAAGTGGGCATCTCATCCTTCGGGTGATGGTTTTTGAAACGCCATTCGAGCCGGTATCGCGCATGAAGCGGAGGGTTGTCTGTGCTCCAGCAAAACTGTACGCGGTCACCGGATTCCGTCCGCTGGATCGGATCGCGGAACGGCAGTGCTTCCGCGCTCATCGACGTTTCCATGCCCCAGACGTTCGGGCGGCACTCCACCGGGAAATCGAGGCGGACGACGATCCGATCCGTCGGTAACCGGATAGCCCGCTGGAACCACTGCCCCCACTTGTCGTCGCCCACCGTGTACGAGTAGTCGATCACGGTCGACTCGCCTGGATACAGCGGGAATCGGGACTCTTCATTCTCGAACAGCAGCCAGAGTTCCTTGAACGCGTCCCGATCGTGCTGGACGTGCCACGTCATCGGCTCATCGTCACAGTGCGCGACCAGATTGAGTTCTTCCCAGGTAAGAGGATCGTTCCGATACAGCTCGTTCGAGTACTCCGGTGAACCGGGATGCCGATCTACGGATATGCGGATCAAGTAGCGATAGATCGGCGCCGTACCGCAATTTCGGATCCTTCGCCGCTGTGAAGCGCGGTAGTTGCCGATGATGTGGTCGTAGTGCAGCTCCGCTTCCTCGAGTTCAACTATCAGACCGTTGTCATGCGCGTTCACCGCTGCAGTCGGATCGGACCGCGATGGTTGGCCATTCGCGGCCTGTGCGGCGACCTTGTAGGCGCGCCGGATCGCGCCGCCGGCCGACAGAGCTTCGTCAGCTCGCTTCGCGAAGTCGGGCGCTGGAAAGTCCTGTCCGGTCTCAACTTTCGAGACGTAGGATCGGTCGTACTGGATCCGTTTGGCAAGCGCCGACTGTGATATGCCCTGGTTCTCGCGCCACCGCTTCAGTTCCCCAATGAAGTTGGCCATCTCGTCGGACATCGACGCTCCCCCTGTGACTTTTGGTGGGTCGGTGGGCACATCGTGTTCACAGTGCCCTCACCTGCTTCTCCGGGTGTTTTCTGTACCACATGAACGATGCAACGAGATCGGCCTCACGACGGAGTCAAGTCGTGAACGGCCCGCTCCAGGCGCTCGATTCGGGCTTCCAGCTCGGCGGTCGTGCTGCGAAGGCGACCGAGTTCTTCTTGCACGGATCGGGCCGGCGCGACATCGCTTTCGTCCGGCAAGGGATCGTTCACGTAGACGCCAGATGCGGCGCGAGCGGTCAGCCAGCCTTGATCCTCGAGCAGACGAAGTGCCTTTTGCACGGTGCCGAGCGACACCTCATATCGGTCCACGAGTCCGCGGTGGCCAGGAAGCTTGCGGTCCTCGTCTTGGAGCGCTCCGCTTCGGATGTCGTGCTTGATTGCGGCAGCTACACGCTCGTATTTGGCCAATCCGGGCGGCGAACTCTCCATAGTTCGAGTCTACGACGGACCGGTGCGTACCGATACGTATCAGCCATTGACGGCAACTGATACACACTGATATGATTCAGTATGTATCGGTGGTGTTGGGGAAGGAGGGCCAGGCATGGGGCCCTGACCGAGACCGTCTCTGAATCACGTTGCTCGGCACCGAAATTCGGCCGAGAGAGGAAAAGCCCCCGGTAGCGCCAACTACCGAGGGCCCAAGAACCAAAGCGGGTGCAACCGCTTCAGCAATTTCCCACTTCCAGGACGAGAGGTCCCCGAAGCATGTCCAGTGTATCTGGCCGTAAGGCCAAATCTGTCTCCCGTATTTCCCGATTGCGCCGTGGTCAGGCCCGGTCTGCGTCCCTGAATCGCTTGGAGCGAGCGGTGGATCCGGATGGTCTGCTCTCGCCCGAGGAGCGCGCGTGGCGCGCTGATCAGCTGCGCACGATGCGCAAGATTGCCCGTCTCAGCCGCCGGTTGGAGGTGGCGTGATGCAGGACTTCATGGGCGCATACGTATCCAAGGTCGACAAGTTCGGCCATCAGGAAGACGTCGACGAAGTCGTCGCCACGGCGAGTGTTCGAGGCTCGTTCCGCGTCAAGTACTACGCCAACGTCGACAAAGTTTGTGTCGACGTTCGGGGCCAGCTGGGCTCGGGCGACATCGGAATGCAGTTGACGCTCGATCAGGCAATCCTGCTCCGGGAGTTGCTCGCGGCCGGGATCGCCGACATGCAGGCGGCGAAGGCCGCGCAGGTGCTGGAATTGCCCGCCGGCGGTGATGCGGCATGAGGCTCGCGACGGAGTTTCTGAGCATCCTCGTCCTACTCGGAATCCTGCTTTTCCTCATTTCGCCGAGCACGGTGCTTGCGGTTGTGTTCCTGGTGGTGCTGTGGGCCGGTTGGCGCCGGCGTCCCCGCCGATCGGGGGCGCGGCGATGACCGAGATGGACCGCTACTACTACACATTCGATCACCGCACAGGTGAGCCGATCGGCATTGGTGATTCGCTTCTCGGCGGCGGATTCAGCACGGGCCAGCGCTCTCGGACGCCGATGCTCACCGCGCGCCAGCGTGCTGCGCTGTTGGTGGTAGCACTCGCGTTTGCGGCCGGCTTCTACGCCGCGGTGCTGCTGTTGGACCGCGGGACAAACCAGGATCCGACCATCGTCGTCTGCCCTGAGCCGGGAACCGGGCAGGTGGCCGTTGTTCCGGCCGAGTGCGGTGCCCCGCAGGGGGTGACTCGATGAGGCTGCCGAAGGTTTGGGGTCCTGCCGAGTGGGCGCGCGCCGCTGCGCCGGCCATTCCGTCGATCACTGTCGATCAGGGTGTTATGCGGTCGGAGGCGACCGAGCACCGGGCGATGGACATCGGTGACGGCAAGTGGGCGTTCACGGGGCTCCCCGGTCGCCAGTTCACGTCCGAGCAGGCGCGAGATGGAATGCGCCTGGCGGTGGCACCGGATCGGTTGGAAGCCCGGGAGTGGGCCAGTTCGCTCGGGCTGACCGTGAATGAGGCGATCGGCCTGATCCGTGCGGCCACGCCGATGGTCGAGAAGTCCTCGAATCCGACCGCTGTGGAGCGGGATTGGGGGCTGGCGCGATGAATACTCGACTGACTCAGGCTGCCAGGGCGGCCGGCGTGCGTGTGGAACCGAACCGGATGGGGTTCGACGATCTGCCGCATACCGCCGCCCGCGGTGATCGCGGCTGGCAGGTCTCCTGGCTGCCCGATCGTGACGACCTCACTGCCGAGGAAGCGCGTGACGCTCTCGTGGTCGCGCGCTTGTCGAACACCCACCGTGTGCGGGCATTTGCCCGGCGGGACTGGCCGCAGATCAAGACCCTGGCGCTCGGCATCGGGCTCGACCCGCGCGAGGCAGTCAAACTGGTCCGCGACGCTGAGGCTCAGGCCCGCGAGACGGCGATTCCCACGCGCGTGCAGCAGATCCCGCACCTCGCCGAAGCGGCGGCGCGCCATCCGGAGACTGCCGACCGGCTCGTCTCGGTCGACGCACCGACACCGCCGACCGTGCGCACCCCAGGACGGGTGCCAGGCCAGTGGCTCGGATCCGGCGCGTTTCTGGAGCAGGACCGGGGGATGGACCGATGAACCAGTCGTTTTCATCAGTCCGCGACTACGCAACGACGGTCGAACCGGCGGTAGAGCTGTTCACCGACGATCTGCTCCCGGAATGTGAATTGCTAGCGGACCGACGTCCGTGCAGTAACCGGGTGTGCTGGGTTGTGACGGTCTTGTGCTGCGGCTCCGTGGTTTTCGCCTGCAACAGCTGCTTGGAGGATCTTCGCGACACCTTCGATGCCTACCGGACTGTTCGGTGCGGCGCCCGCCATTGCCGGACTCGGCTGACGAGCTTCTCGGGATTCGTCCGGGTGGTGCCTCTATGACCGGGCAGGGATTTGGGCCGTCGTTCGATCGGGTGGTCGATGCGTTGCGGCAGGTCACCGTCGAGGCGTCGAGCAATTCCGGGCAGTGGACGAAGTTCCGTTGCCCTGCGCACGAGGACTCGTCGCCGTCGCTGGGTGTGAAGTACGACCCGCGTCGGGAGAAGACGATCGTCAATTGCTTCGCCGGGTGTCCGCAGGAAGAGGTGCTGGAGGCTGCGCACATCCGGGTGCGTGATCTGTTCGATCATCTGCCCGAGCGCGGTCGCGGCAGGCAGCGGGCCGGCCAGCAGCGTCGGCCGGCCGCGGCGCCGAATCCGGTTCGCCGCCACCGACCTCAGCAGCCGTCCCGCGATTTGGGTGCCGTTGTCGGGCCGCGACGCCGGGTGGCGACCTACACGTACACGACTGCGGCGAATGAGCCTGTCGGACAGGTGGTTCGCACCGTGACCCCGCACGAGCACGGGATCGAGAAGGGCTTCTATCAGCGCCGCTGGGACGCCTCCGATCGCACGTGGGTGTCGGGGGGATTCAAGCCGGTGCTGTATCAGGCACCGATTGTGGCGTGGGCGATCGAGCAGGGTCACCCGATCTTGGTGTGCGAGGGCGAAAAGGACGTCGATCGCGCGATCGCCGCGGGCTACCCGGCGACCTGCAACGCCGGCGGTGCGGGGAAGTTCCGGCCCGAACACGCCGAGCAGCTGCGTGGCGCCCGGCATGTGGTCATCGTCGCCGACCGCGACGGACCGGGGTTCGACCACGCGATCAGCGTGCACGACTGCTTGCAGGGGATCGGCGGGCACGTCGAGGTGATGCAGGCCGCGACCGGAAAAGACCTGTCGGACCACTTCGACGCCGGCCACGACATCAACCAACTCACCCGTATACCGGCCGATCAGCTCGCGCTGTACCGCGAAGGCCCAGCCGGGCGGGGGACGGGGCCGCGCCAGGTTCCCACGGTCTCCGTTCCGCGCCAACCGAATGTCGGTCGCCCGCAGATGGATTGGGGGTTGGACCGATGACGGCTTCCGATGCACATCCGATGTGCAGCTGCGGTTGCGGCAGGCCGGGCGATCAGGGCCACGGCATGTGTAAGGCGGCCTACAGCCGGCACCGGCGCCGCCAATTGGCGTACGGCCGTTGGCAACCACGCGTCGCTCCAGATACTGCACGCGCGCACATCGACCAGCTGCTTGCTGCCGGACTCAAACCCAAGCATGTGGCGGAGCTGGCCGGCATCAGCCATTCGACGATGACCAACCTTGCTCGCCCGGAAACCGAGCACATCAGCGCGAAGACCGAGCAAGCAATTCTCGCGGTCGCGGTGCCCGAACGGGCCGGCGACGTCGCGGCGGACACGGCACTGGTGCCGATCACCGGGGCGCGGCGACGCATTCAGGCACTGATCGCGTACGGGTATCCCCAAAGTCGTTTGGCCCACGAACTGGGAATCAAGCCCAGTCACGCCACTATGGCCGCTCTCGTCGAGCGAGCCTTGCCCGAAGGCCACACCGGGCAGTCGCTGCCTGCCGGTCGCGACCGTGACATCAAGGCTCTGTTCGGCCGGCTGCAGATGACGCCAGGGCCGTCAGATCAGGCCCGTGCCTACGGCCGCGCCCGCGGCTGGGCACTGCCGTTCGAATGGGATGAAGACGCCCTCGACGACCCGAATGCGCAACCGGACCGCGCCGGATGGCAACCGCCGTCGGAGCAAGAAATTCGGCAGGCGCGCCGCGCTCAGGTCGCCGAACTCACCGCTCGCGGTCGATCGGCGTCGCAAATCGCTGAGCACCTGCACGTCACCAAACGCACCGTCGTGCGCGATCGGCAGTTCGCATCCGCTCACCTCGCACCTGCCGGCACACCGGACCGGCCCGAACTCGATTGGGGGTTGGACCGATGACACGACCAAAGCCGAACCCGCGATTGCAGTGGACCGATCGCGACGAGAAGGTCACGCGCTTCGCATGTCAGCAGTGGTGTCTCGACTTCACCGCCGTGCAGCTGGCGTGCGGCACCGAGCGTTCCCGCACATACACCCTGATCGAGCGGTGGCGGGATGGCTTCGGTGTCCTGCGGTCGGTGTCGATCCGGCCGGATAACGCCGACCGGGACGTCACGGTGATCTGGCCGTGGCCGGCGGTGGCCGCAGAGCGCCTCGAACACGCGGTCTCGCCGTGGAATCCGACCGGTACCAACATCACTCACAAACTCGCCGTCTCCCGTGTACGGGCCGCCCTGTGCGGACTGGACGAATCGCTGTGGGTGCCGGAACGGAAGCTGTTGCGGGACGCCGCGATCGCGGCTGGGCAGCGTCCGGGCGGGTTGATGGTTGTCGACCGCGGCGGGCTCGTGCCGCGTAGGCCGGGATTCGGGCGCCCGCATGTGCACGACGGCCGCTATCTGCACCGCGGGCGCTGGCTGGCTGTGGAGGTCGAGCTGACGCTGAAGCGCCCCACGAAGAAGCGGCTGGCCGCCACCGTGGTCGACGCCTACAAGCAGGCCACCGCCATCGACGCCGGTCTGCTCTACGTCTACGGCACCGAACAGATCAGCCGAGCCCTGATCAGCGTGATCGAAGACCTCATCCAAGCCGGCCGAATCCCGGCCCGTCCCGACATCCGATTGCGGTCGCTGGCCGACGTCATCGCGCACCGCTCTATCGACCTGCCCGCAGCAAGACAGGAGGGCACCGCATGACCACCCACGACAGAATCCCCGCACCGACCGAGTGCCTACCGCTCATCACACCCCACGACTGCGACGCAGCCAACGCGCCCGCACCGCAGCAGATCACGCCCGCACCGGTGGGCGATTGTCGCCCGCTGATTACCCCGCAGGACTGCGGCAGCGCATCGGCGCCGACGCCGCAGCATCCGGTGTTCGAGGTGACGACGACCCAGCACGGGGAGCAGGCGAAAGAGCCGGGCTGGCTGCACTTCATGAACACCCACGACCCCTCGCTGCACCCGAATACCGAATGGGTGCAACACCTGGGCGCGTTTCTCGCCGATGCCGGGGCCGGCGTCGGTGTCACCGGCGCGATGACCGCTGCCGCGATCCTTCAGGCGCGCCGGATGGGGTGGGAGCCGGCGCGGCTGCGCAACTATGCGGCTGCCTCGTTGATCCTGCCCGCGACCACCGCGCTGGTGGGCACGTCGCCGTGGGCGCCGCTGGAACTGTTCGCCCACGGCACCGCGCTGGCGGTGGAAGCCGACTGGCTGCCCGCGATGCTGGAGATGAGCGTGACCGGTATCCCGGTCGCGTTGGCTGCGGCGACGTGGTGGTGGGCACGCAACCGCAACCAGCTGCACACCGTCGGCAAGAAAGACATTCCCGCCACCGAGCGCGCGCAGCGCCGAGAGATCGACGCCAAGTTCAACGCCGCCCGGGCACTGGCAGGCCGGGCCACACCGCTGACCACGGTCACCGGCCGCGGCCGAGGACGGCGCAGCATCGTGCTCGGACGACAGGCCGCCGTGGTGAGCCAGCACCGTAAGTCCGTTGCCGGACAGTTGAGCTCGACGACGGACACGTTGCTGACGATCCCGTACAGCGCGGTCCGCAAGCACGTCGGCATCCTGGGTGGCCCTGGTTCGGGCAAGACCACCGGGGAGTGCCGGCTGTCGGTGGCGTCGCATTTCGCCAGCCACGAGCGCTATCTGGCCGCCGCGGCGCTGCCGACGGCCACGCGGAAGGCGTTGGGTATCAAGCCCAAACGCGCGGTGAGCATCTTCCTGTCCTGCAAGGGCGGCATCGAAGACCTGGTCACCTACGCGGACCTGAAGGCGGCCCTGCTCGCCGGCGGCGTGCACCCGTCGCGGATCGCGATGGTCCCGGCCGACAAACTCAACATCTGGGCGCTGAAGGCGGGCCCGTTGCGGCATGTCATCGAGGACCTTGCCCCTACTGCGAAGGCCAGCGATTCAGCGCAGAAGTTCTACGAAGAACTCCGTATCTCGCTGGTGCACTTGATCATCGACGCCCCCGATCCCGACGCCGGGAAGGGCCCGAGCGAGAACCCGCCGACCAACTCGAAGGAGTTCATGTCGCGGTTCGACCCGGCGTGGCTGTGGCATGCGTGGGGAGGCGAATTCAACGGCGACGGACATTTCGTGTTCCCGGACAAACCGGCGCACCGGCCGGAGCTGAACGCGATCATCGCCGCGAACGACGGCAAACAGCCGGTACTGCCGGCCGAGACCGCACGTTTCGACAACCTGTTTCGTGAGTTGGACGGAGTGTTCGACGGTCCGTTCGATCTGCTCGACAAGGACTACTGGTTCATCACCGTTCCGGGCACCGCGCAGAAGAGTGTCGCGGTATCGCAGGCCAAAGCCGTGATCAAGCTGGTCGAACAGGTCGCCGCGACCCCGCACGGCTGCGAGATCACCTTCACCATCGACGAATTCTCCCGGGTGTCGGAAGGCGCCAGCCTCACCGATGCCTGCGAGGCACTGCGCTCGCAGGGCGTGGCTTGCATCGTCGGCGCGCACTCGTTCGAATCGCTGGCCGGCACCGACCGCGACGCCAAACAGCTCATGAAGGCATGGTCCGGTGGGCTGCTGTGCTTCGGCATGGAAGGCCCCGACGACGTCGTCACCCTCTACGGCACCCGCCGGGCGCTGGAACCGTCGCGGCACACGTTAAGAGACCGCCACGGCGACGAGGGCCAGGTCCGCATGCAGGACGCCTTGCTCATCGACCCGAACCTGCTGCGGCGCCTCGAACCCGGTGACTGCGTCTACGTCAACCGCGGCACCGCGACATGGGGACGAATCACACCGCTGGATCCCGACACGATCCCGCTGCGCCCAATGCAGCCGAGCACCAAGCACGCCACAACCAAGCAGGGCCGGTGGCGACGTGCCGGCGGTGCGTTGCTCCACGGGCGTGGAGCGCCCGCGTGAGCCCCGCCAAGGACTTCGGCGACCACGACGACCAGCCAGACAAATCCCAGGACCAGCAGGCAAAGGAGGACCCCACCATGCTGCCCGAACCCATCGAACCCGACGACATCCCACCCATCCCCGAGAAGGCGATCGAGGCACCCAAACCCGCCGCAGACGACCGCCTCGACGTTGAAACCCCCAGCGTCGGACAGCTGTACGCGATGTTCCCCGACGCCATGCCCAAGAACACGCCCGAGCGACGCGCACGCCACCTTGCCGCGGTCCCCGACCTCGATGCCACCGACACTGGGGCTCTGCCGGCCGCTGACATCGAGAACCTCGACGATCCGTGGGTCGCCGCCGCGCTGCGATGGCGCGCAGTCATCGCGTTCTGGTGGCGCCCCGCGGCCACCGGTGTGGCGGTCGCCGCGATCACCGTGATCGCGTTCTTCGCCGCCGGCGCCGCAGTCGGCATCGCCTGGTTCATCTACGGCGTCGGCTGGACCGGCCACAGCGTGTGGACCACCCACGGCCGCCCCAACCTTCGCCAGCTCGCCCGCGCCAAGCGCGCCCGTTGGTAACCGACACCGCGATCCAACCACCGACTAGAAGAGGACCAAACCATATGCCTCACAACACATCCGAAACCGACCAGATCGTCAACGAAATGTCCGGGCTGGCCCGCCGGGTCAACCACGTTCTGAGCTCCTGGCGAACCATGAACCCGACCGCGACGCGCGTGCCCCGCAGTGTGCGGCGCGAGATCAACGCACTGGTCAAGGCAGACGCCCACCAAACCAAATTCGCCCACTCCCAAGAGCGTCGACGCCTGACCGCCAGCCTGGTCGAATACCGGTGGAGACTGCTCAACGAACAGCAAATCCGCGCGTGGGACACCCCCGACACCTGGTTCGATCGCCAGCGCGACCTCGACGCCACCCGGCAGCGAATCGAGAATCGTATCTACGGCTCCCAGCACCTCACGGCCACCGAACGCGGTCAGGCCGTCACCTCGCTGGCCACCGTCCACGCCTACCCGCGCGACCCGGTCCGGCCCATCTTCCGGCCGACCTGGGGTCTGGACACCCTGCGTGCGCGAGCACGCGACGGATTGACCCGGCTGCGTACCGGTATCGCCGGCCCGGCCGAACAGCGCCAGCTGCAGCAGTGGGAACAGCTGCACCGCGAACGCGCCGCCTACGCCGCACTGGCCGAACAGCGGCAGGCGTATCAGCCGTCGTTCCAGCGCGCTTGGGTGCCGACGGTCGAACGAGAGCAAGAGCAGTTCGGACAGCAGCCCGCGCCCGCGCGGCCGGAACCGGCGTCCGAAGTTGTGGAACGGGACGCCGAGACAGGACCTCGGAACCGCCCAGAGAGTGAGCGAGCTCGCTCTTACGAGGTAGTGGTGGGCAGCGCGGAGATCGTGCGCACTCACCCGGAGATGGCCCAACGAGCCGAGTTCACCAGCCTCCCCGAAGGACACGACTGGGCGCTCGATCGTCTCGCCGACGACTCCCACGGCTGGCCCAAAAACGCCGATCTGGTCGTCAACATCAGCGAAGTCGGTGCTGAGTCCCCGACCTACCACGCCGTCGGCCCACGCGACACGGTTATCGACGAGGTCACCGGATGGCAGATCGACCATGAGCACACCCAGATCAACGAGATCGAGCGACTCCGCGCCGAACTCAGCCAGACCCGGGCCGAGAACGAGCGGCTCCGCACCGAAAACGCCGAACTGACAAACAAATTCGCCGAACACGACCTGGATCGGCAGCAGGCGCGGACCGCGAACGGTCCCGCAGCGGCGATGCCGCGACCGGCGCAGCCGATCTTCCACGGCCCCGTCATCACCAAGCCCGTCCTCAACGGACTCGACCGATGACCGATCTCGATCAAACCACCCCGAGCCGAAACAGCCGCCCGGCCACCGGAGCCGGCACCCGATCCACCCACCCGGTGCCGGTCACCGAGCCCGCCAGCCGCCCACAGGAACGAGGGGCACGGCAGTGACACCCGATCAAGCCCGCGACAAGGTCACCAAGCTGCGCGCCCACGCCGACAGCGTCAACGGCACCCCCGAAGCCGTCCTGTTCTACGCCAAGGCCAACGAATTGGCCGCCGCGTACGGGCTCCCGCTCACCGAGCACCGCCAGCCAGCCGCCGAGACACCGCGCCCGAATCGGGCGCGGCCCAGCGGCACACAGCAATCCACCCCCACGAACGCGAGTAGGACCACCACCATGACCGGCACCGCAACCAAGACGAAGCCGGCCCGCCCCGCGGGCGACACCACGATGAGCAAGGCGTTCACCCCGCGTACCCGTGCCGCGTTCAACCGCACCAGCGAACCCGGCGCGCAGATCGAAGGCGTCATCGTCGCCATCGAGGAAGAGCCCGACCTCGATTACCGCACTCGCGCACCGAAACTCGACGCTGACGGCAACGAGCGCATGGTTCCGATCCTGATCGTGCAGACCGACGGCACCACCAAACCCTATGGGCAGGGCCTGCGGAAGGTCTGGGTCCGCACCGGCATCGCCGATGCCCTCATCGGCGCATGCATGGACGCCGGCGCCACCCGCACCGCCGTCGGCGGCAAGGTGCGGCTCCGGTACGAGGGACTCGGTGAACCGCCTGCCCCGAACTTCTCCGCCCCGAAGCTCTACACCGCCGTCTACGAGCCGCCCGTTGGAGAGGGGGAGTGCTGATGAACGAACCGATCCGTGTGCTTCAGTTGGTCAACACCGCAGTCACCGCACTGACGACTGGCGGACAATCCGCACTCGATGTCGTGATCCGCGATCTGGACGACAACGACATGGAAATCCTCATCACCCACATGGCCGAGTGCATCAACCTCGGCGCCCCCGCGGCGGTACGGAGCCGGGTATGAGCGACACGACAAAAATCCGAGTGACCGGCGAGCGAGACCACGTCAAAGCAATGATCACCGCCCTGGACCCCGTCGTGGACATCGTCACCGACTGGCGAATCTTCCCCCAGCGCAACGGAACCACGGTCAGCGCATACCTCGAAGCCCGCCCCCACACCACCACCGAGGAGGAGACCTCATGCCCCGACTGATGTCCGTCGCACTCACAGAGACCCAGGTCCGCAACCGCACCAAGACCGTCACCCGCCGAGCCGGCTGGAAGATGCTGTGCCCGGGTGACCGAGTCACGCTGTGCCGCAAGGTACAAGGCCGCAAACCCGGCGAGCCGCTCGACCGCATCACCGACGTCGAAATCGTCTCGGTGCACCAGGAACCGCTCGACGCCATCACCGCAGCTGAAGTCGCCGCTGAGGGGTTCTGCGACTGGACGCCGGCCGAGTTCGTCGAATTCTTCTGCAGCACGCACCGCGGCATCCGCCCCGACAGCGAGATCACGCGAATCGAATGGCGCTATCTGGATTCGATCATCCAGATCATGCTCATCCAGGAGGACTACCTGCGCCACGGTGCGGACGGGCCGCTCCAGCGGAACGGGGGCATACAGTGACGCTCGATATCTCCTCAGAGCCGCAATTCGCGCCGCTGGAAATCGGCTCCCACACTCTCTACATCCCGGGCCGGGTGACCGCCAGTGCGCACGACACCAGCCACGCCGAACAGGTGTCGGTGCGCAGCGACAGCCCTACGCACCACAACGCACCAGCCGAGACGAAGCCGGTGCGCAGTGTGCCGCGAGCGTGGCCGGTGCTATTGCTGGCGCTGCCGGCGTTCGTCGCGATCTGGTCCGGTTGGGTCGGACTTGGACAGCTCACCGGGTTCGGTCCGGTCCGACCGCTGCCGGGAATCTGGGACCAGTTCACGCTCAATACCGCGATCACTCTGCCGATCGGCATGGAGGCGTACGCCTCCTACGCGCTGTATGTCTGGCTGTCGGGACGGATCCGATCGGACCGAACCCGCAGCTACGCCAAGTATTCGGCATTCGGAAGCCTGGTACTCGGCGCCGTCGGACAGGTGGCATACCACCTCATGCGCGCCGCCGGCGTCGCCGTGGCGCCGTGGCCGGTAACCGTTCTGGTGGCCTGCCTGCCGGTCGGAGTCCTGGGTATGGGCGCGGCCCTCGCACACATGATCATCCGCGAACACCACGCTCCGAACCTGCGCACCGACGCTGCGCGGGCGGTGCGCAGCCCAGAAAGCGTGGGGCGTAGCGCTTGTGCAGAACGTGTCACCCCGGCCTCAGACGAGCGCCACGAGAACGGAGGCATGCCGGTCGCGTTACCGACTGCGCACCAGATCCGGCAGATCGAAGCGACCCCGGCAGCCGCCAACGCACCAGCCGGTGCGCGGGACCGGTGGGCCGACATTGCCGAAGAGATCTGCAGCGCCGATCCCGCCGGCCGCCGCGATCCGGAGAAGGTCGCGACGATCCTGCGGCTGCGCTTCGAGCGCAAATGGCCGCATGCCCGGATCGCCGACCACGTCGAACTGAGCCGCACCGCGGTCACGCGCACCATCAACGCCGCGCGTGACCACCTCCCGGAAGGAGCCGCCGAATATGGAAAGTGAGAAGTATCTACAGGCCAAGGACTGTGAACAACTGACCGGCATTCCGGCTGCGACATGGCGCTACTGGGCGCACATCGGCGCAGGCCCGACCAGCTTCAAACTCGGCCGGCGCCGCGTCTGGCGCCAGAGCGTGATCCTCGCGTGGATCGCCGAGCAGGAGGCCACCAGCGCCAGGGGAGGTGCGGCTTAGTGACGGCACGCCGCAATCCCCGGGCAGGAGTGGAGGACCGCTGGTACAAGTGGGTCACCGAGACGGACCCCGCCACCGGCGAGAAATCCCGCAAACGGGCGAAGTCCAAACAGCACGGCAAAGGCAAGCGTTGGCGCGCCCGCTACGTCGATCCCAACGGGGTCGAGCGCGAACGGCTGTTCAGCACCAAAGTCGAGGCGCAGCGATTCCTCGACGGCGACGTGACGACCAAAGTGGTCACCGGAACCTGGGTCGACCCTGATCGCAGCGGTGTCCTCTTCAGGGTGGTAGCAGAGAAGTGGTTCGCCACGAAGAAGGGCCGGAAGCCGAAGACGGTCGCCGGGTACAGGTCACTGCTCGACACCGTCGTTCTGCCGCAGTGGGGATCCGTAGCGCTTCGGGATATCGAGTTCGAGGACATCCAAGAATGGGTTGTCTGGTTGTCGGCCGCCGGCAGCAGCCGCTTCGAAGGCAGGGGCCTTTCCGCGTCGAGGGTGATTCAGTCGTATCAAATACTCGACCGGGTGCTGCGGTTTGCGATCAAGGCAAAGCGATTGCCGACGAACCCCGCGGAGGACGTCGAGCTGCCCTCGATGCCGTCGGCGGAGCGGCGATACCTGTCCCACCTGGAAGTCATGAGGCTCGCGTTGGCCGCTGGCCGCTTCCAGCCGTTGATATTCACCCTTGCCTACACCGGCATTCGCTTCGGCGAAGCTACCGCGTTGCGGGCAAGCGACATCGACATGTCGCGCCGACGGATCCGCATCTCCCGATCGGCATCCGGTGTGACCGGAGAAGGTGTGGTCGAAACCGACACGAAGAACCACACCACCCGCGAGGTGCCGGTCCCGAAGTTCCTTGAGAGGGAACTTGCCGCAGTAGTGGATGGTCTCGCGCCCCACTCGTTGGTGTTCCCTGGCCGGAAAGGCGACTATCTGACGTCCAGCGAATTCCGGTGGGCGTTCGACCGGGCCGTCAAGGCGACTGGCCTCGACGGGATCGTTCCGCATGGACTACGTCACACTGCGGCGTCGCTGGCTATCAGTGCCGGCGCCAACATCAAGGTCGTGCAGCGCATGCTCGGGCACAAGACCGCGACTCTGACACTCGACCTCTACGGCCACCTGTTCCCCGACGACCTGGACACCGTTGCCGCTGGGATGGATGCGGGCGCCGAAGCCGCTGCGGGCCGACTGCGGGCCGAACCCGTGCAGGACGCGACCCGCGAACCGAAAAACAACCCTCCACCTGCGGTGGGTGTGGGATTTGAACCCACGGTGGCGTGAACCACGACGGTTTTCAAGACCGTTCCCTTAGGCCGCTCGGGCAACCCACCTCGTTCCGGGCGCGCCGGAACGGTGTCTCAGCCTACTGGCGCGGGTGCGGGGATGCCGAATCGGTGCGGAGCGTCGGAAGACTCGCCGGAGATCGGGCCGTCGTGGGTTTTCGACGCCTCGCACGACCTCTGGCAGGATGACGGCCATGGTTCGTCGCCGGATACGGCGTCGGCTGTCCGGCGCTACCATCGCCGCACTCCTGATGAGTGGGGCGATCTGGGGAGCGCCGTCGATTGCCGCCGCGCCCGCGCCCCCGGCCGATTCGGGTTCCGCCGAGGGGCCGCCTCCGGCGCTGGACGATCCCCGTCCGGCCACCGCGTCGATCGACCACATCGAACCGATCAACGATCGCTGGCTGCGGGTTTTCGTGGACTCCCCGGCCATGGGACGCACGGTGCAGGTGCAGGTGCTGCTACCGGCCGATCGCAGCCATCCGCGCCCGACCGTCTACCTGCTCGACGGGCGCAGCGCGAGCAACCAGTACAACAACTGGACCGAGCGCGGTGGCGCGGTGCAGTTCTTCGCCGACAAGGACGTCAACGTGGTCCTCACGATCGGCGGCCCGGCGGGGTACTACACGGATTGGCAGCATCCGGATCCGGTGCTCGGCACCAACAAATGGGAGACCTTTCTCACTCGGGAACTGCCGCCGTTGATCGACGCGACCTTCGAAGGCAACGGCCGCGATGCCGTGGAGGGCGTCTCGATGGGGGCGGAGGCGGCGATGATGCTGGCGATACGCAACCCGCAGGCGTATCTCGCTGTCGCCGCCCACAGTGGTTGCTACGCGATGGGTTCGGATTTCGGGCAGGCGCAGGCGCGGGCCGTGGTGCGCACCTACGGCGGCGACCCGGACAACATGTTCGGCAAACAGGACGATCCCGATTGGCTCGCCCACGACGTGATGATGCACGCCGACACCCTGCGCGGTAAGGCGATCTTCCTGTCCGCCGGTTCCGGCGTGCCGGGACCCTACGACGTTCCGGGCAATCCGGAAGCGGTCTCGACGATCGGATTCGGTGGCCCGCTCGAGGCCGGCGCCAACGCCTGCACGATGGCGCTCGCGGATCGGCTGGAGCGCATGCAGATCCCGGCCGACGTCGATCTACGCCCGGTGGGGACGCATTCCTGGCCGTACTGGAAAGACGAGCTGCCGAGGGCTTGGCCCACCCTGGCGGCAGCCCTCGGCGTGCGCTGACCGCCGCGCGGGTTCAGCCGGCGAAGCGCGCGACGGTGTCCGGTGCGGTGGCGAAACTCAGGAACCGATCGTTCTCGTGCGGATCGCCCGCGGTGATCCGCACCCCGTCGGCACCGTAGGGCCGCACCAGAACTCCGGCTTCGGCGCTGGCCGCGCCGAACTCCGCGCTGTGCTCGCCCAGCGGCAGCCAGACGAAGTTGGCCTGGCTCGGCGGTACTCGGTATCCGGCCGCCAGCAGCGTCTCGCGCATACGTTCCCGCTCGGCCACCACATGATCGGTGCGGTCGAGCAGTTCGTGCCGCGCCTGCAGGCAGGCGATGGCCGCGGCCTGTGCCAGCCGATTCACGCTGAACGGGATGTGCACCTTCATCAGCGCGGTGATCAGTTCCGGATCGCCGACGGCGTAGCCGACCCGCAGCCCCGCCAGCCCGTATGCCTTCGAAAAGGTGCGCAGCACAACGATATTCGAGCGCCCTCGGCCGATCTGGACGCCGTCGGCCCGATCGTCGGCGGGCAGGCGCAGATATTCGAAGTACGCCTCGTCGAGCGCCACCAGTACGTCGTCGGGAACCGCGTCGAGGAAGCGGGTCAATTCGGCACGGCCGTACGCCGTTCCGGTCGGGTTGTTCGGATTGCACACGAAGACGAGCCGGGTCCGCTCGGTGATCGCCGCCGCCATCGCATCCAGATCGTGCGCGAATTCGTCGTTCAGCGGTACCGGCACGGCCGTCGCATTGCCGACCTGCGTGACGATCGGATACGCCTCGAAGGAGCGCCAGGCGAACACCACCTCGTCGGCGGGGGAGGCGCACGTGATCTGGACCAGTTCCTGGCACAGCGCGACGCTGCCGCAGCCGATCGCGACATTCTCGACCGCGACGTCGTGGAACTCGGCGAGGGCTGCTCGAAGTTCGCCGGAGGAGTTGTCCGGGTACCGGTTGATGAGTTCGGCCGCCTCGGCGATCACCTTGGCCACGCTCGGGAGCGGCCCCTGGGTGGTTTCGTTGCTGGCCAGTTTCACGGCGCCCGGATGACTGCGACCCGGAGCGTAGGCCGGAATGGACTCCAGGTCCGGACGAATACGAGCACTCACCCCAACACCTTAATTCCTCGCACGTCGCGGCGGCTCGCCGCGGTTGTCCGGGAGGCCCCGGCGGTCCGTCGGCCGGTCCGAACCGGCTGGGCGGTATGTCGGAAAATTTTCCGAGGAATGGGTACTTCCGTGCAACTTCTCCCGAATGTAACGGATGCGAACTACCCTGGTTTCATGTCGGGCATCTATCGAGATGAAGCACCATTGCGCGACAGCGGGCAGGTGGTCGACGGCGCTCCGGGCCCGGCGGCCGGAGGTCGGGTGCCCATCACGGTGATCGAGCCGGAGGGTTACGCGCGCGGAGGCATCGTCGTACTCCACGAGTCCCGTCAGTTTGCCGATGTATTGCTGGAAATGATGAAATCGCTGGCCGGTGAAGGCTGGATCATGGTGGCGCCCAATCTGTTCCACCGTTTCGCCTGT
Organism: Nocardia elegans NBRC 108235; assembly: GCF_001612845.1. GTDB lineage: Bacteria > Actinomycetota > Actinomycetes > Mycobacteriales > Mycobacteriaceae > Nocardia > Nocardia nova. Next base: position 62,104 of record NZ_BDBF01000004.1, read on the forward strand.
CCGGAGGGGCGCGGTGAAGGCGCCGGATCGGTCAACGACCGCGATCTGGCCGCCGTCGGCGCACGGGTGTCCGACGGGCCGGGTGCGGTCGCCACCGCCGTCGCGGGGGGCGCCGAGATCGAGCAGGTGTTCGGTGCGGATCTCTTCGCCGACTTCGACGCTTGCTTCGACTGGCTGGTCGGCCGGGGAGTCTTCCCCGACACCGTGGGCGTACTCGGCTTCGACAACGCCGGCACCGCCGCACTGCTGGTCGCCACGAACCGGCCCATCGGGGCCGCCGTGAGCGTCGCGGCACCCGGCATCGTGGAGCCGCTGACCACGGAGGCGGTGGCACTGGTCGACGCCGCACCGCAGCTGCAGGCTCCCTGGCTCGGCCTCTACGGCAACGACGATCCGGTCAACCCGGCCGCCCACGTCGAACGCCTCCGTGATGCTGCGGCGCGAGCTTCGGTGGCCACGCTGGTCGTGAGCTATCCGGGTCTGCATCACCGCCCGGACCATCCCGGCTTCGATATGGCCGACTTCGAGCAGCTTCCCGAGGAGGAAAAGCGGCAGTTGATCGACGCGCAGACCAGAATCTTCGATTGGTTCGACAGCCACCTGCGTTGACCAGCCGTTTTGCGTCCTGACCGGTTGCTCTGTACTCTTGCCTCTCGGCGGTTCGAAAGGACCGGCGCCCTCGAAAGAAGGCTCCAGGAGGCGTGCCAGAGCGGCCGAATGGGACTCACTGCTAATGAGTTGTCCCTTCACGGGGACCGGAGGTTCAAATCCTCTCGCCTCCGCCACGCCCGGGTAACCGGGCACACAACTGAACAGGACCTGCGCCCGTAGCTCAACGGATAGAGCATCTGACTACGGATCAGAAGGTTGGGAGTTCGAGTCTCTCCGGGCGCGCAGAAGGAAGGCCCCGTCGCATTACGGCGGGGCCTTCTTCGTCTCTCGTTGCGGATCCGATCTACCCTGGCCGGGTGGGAGATCGCGCGTGGGAGATCGTGCGCCCGCGCGAGGCCGCGGACGGGCTTGCGATGCTCGGGTATCGCGATCGTGCCGGTGCCGGGTTGGAGCTTCGGGTGGCGGTGATTCCGGCGGTGACCGTGGCGGTCGACTTCGGCGGGGGTGGGCTGGTCGTCGAGACGACGGAGGCGAGTCGGGCGAGCGGTGGGATGGTGGCGGGTTTCTCCGGGGGGTTGATGGCGATTCGGGCCGAACGTGCGGCGTGCGTCGAGGTGCGGATGTCTCCGCTGCGGGCGTATTCGGTGCTCGGGGTCGGGCCGGGTGAGTTGGGTGCTGCCGTGGGTCTGGACGAGGTGTGGGGCGCCTCGGCGGAGCGGTTGCGTGCGCAGCTCGCGGAGGCGGCGAATTGGGAGGAGCGGTTCGCGCTCACGAGAACGTTTCTGACGCAACACTTCCGGCCCGAGCGCACACCGGATGCGGGAGTCGTGGCCGGGTGGAACCGTATCGTCGCGGACCGCGGGCAGGTCCGGGTCGCCGAACTGGCCGAATCCTGCGGCTGGAGTCGCAAACGGCTGTGGACGAGGTTCGAATCGCAGATCGGACTCACGCCCAAACGCGCCGCGATGCTGGTTCGGTTCCGGCATGCGGTCGAGGGGCTGGTGGCGGGCCGGCCGGCCGCCGATGTCGCGGCCTCCTGCGGTTACAGCGATCAGGCCCATATGTCCCGGGAGATCGCGAGTTTCGCCGGTCGCACGCCGAACACGCTGGCACGGGAACCGCACACGCCGATCGGGCAGCACCGATACCGGGCCTGGGGAACATTTTTTCAAGACCCGGCGGGGGTGGTCGGCCGAGGGTGAAGGCCCGAACGAGAAAGGGCCGGCCATGGCAGACGACGATCTTCACGATTTCGAACACGCGACCTTCACCCATGAGGGCAAGTCCCGCACGATCTTTCGGCAGGGCAGCGGGCCCGCGGTGATCGTCATGGCGGAATTTCCCGGCATCTCGCCGGACGTCTTCGACTTCGCCCGGCGGGTAGCGCGCATCGGCTGTACGGCGGTGGTGCCGCATCTGTACGGCAATCCGGGGCGGGACCCGGATCCGGCCGCGCATGGCACTCTTGCCGCGCTGGCGAATGTCGCCGGCCAGTTCGGGCCGATCTGTGTCAGCCGGGAGTTCGTGGTGCTGGCGACCGGCCGCACGTCCCCGGTGGTGCGGTGGCTGCGGGCGCTGGCCGCCGATGAGCATCGGCGGTGCGGCGGACCGGGAGTCGGTGCCGTCGGAATGTGTTTCACCGGAGGTTTCGCGCTGGGGATGGCTGTGGACGACCGATTGGTCGCACCCGTGCTCTCACAGCCCGGCCTGCCGCTGGGGTTCACCACCCGGCAGAAATGCTCGGTCGACCTCTCACCCGACGATCTGGAGCGCGTCAAACAGCGTTGCGGCGAGGGTCTTTCGGTGATGGGGCTGCGATTCCGCGGTGACCGGCGCTCACCCGCGCAACGTTTCGAATTCCTGCGCCGGGAACTCGGCGACGCCTTCATCGCCATCGAACTCGACGATGCCGCCGCCAATCCGGAGGGCGTGCTGAGCGCGCATTCGGTACTCACCGAACATCTCATCGACGAACCGGGCGAACCGACTCAGGCCGCGCTGCACCGCGTCCTGGATTTCCTCGCCGAACGGCTCGAGGTGCCGGGACGGACGGACCGCTGAACCCGGCGCCTCACAACCACGCGGGCAGATTCGGCAGATGTCCGGTGAGCCCCACGCCCTCGCTGCGGCCGATCAACCACGCCAGCAGCTCCGCTGCCGGCCCGGAGATGGTGTCGGAAGGGTCGGGGCCCACCTTGGCGGTGAAATCGGTGTCGGTGGCGACGAGGGTGAAACTCGGCGGCGGTGGCTGATCCGGGTCGGAGGTCATCGGCTTGGCATCGGCGGGGCGATGTGCGGAGGCCGCGTGGTCGAATCCGGCGGACACCTCCGGCAGCATCCGGGCCACGAAGGCGGCCGGCCAGTCCGCGGGCCGGTAGCCGATGTTCAGATCGACGCGGTGAATCTCGATCTCGCGCAGGCGCAACCACGGCACCACCGCGGCGGCCAGCTCCTTACCCGTGCGAGCCCGCACCCGGTACTGCCAGCGTTCCGGCGGCATGGCCCGAGCCAGGCCGAGGAAGCGATCGGCGGAGGCGCGCAGATCGCTCAGCTGCTCGGCGAGCGGGCGCGGCGCACCGGCCTCGATATCGGAATCGCGCAGCAGTTGGCTTGCGTACTGCGGGGTTTCGATGCCGGTGCGGGCCCACAGCAGCAGGTTCACCAGGCCGTCGGCATTGCGGGAGAGGTGGGCCAGCAGGTGGCCGCGCGTCCAGCCCGGCAGCAGTGACGGTTCGGCGATATCGCTGTCGTGCAAGGCTTCCACCGCACCGACCAGCGACTCGGTCGCCGAATGCACGGCTTCGAGCAGGTCGACGGGAACGGCTGATTCCGGCGCTTCGCTGGTCACCTGGGTGACCCTACCCAGCGCTGGGAACGCGCGCTGGGCGAACTCGATTGCCGTCGGATAACTGTTCAGGTGCCCGACAGCTGATCGTCGACTCGGCAGGATAGGTATCACCGGTGGGAACCAGTCACATGCTCCGATTCGCCCTCGCCGGCGTCGTACTCTGCGCGGCCGCCGCCTGTTCGTCCGGCGATGGCGAACCGCAATGGCACACCGACCGGGACCGGCCGCTGACCGTGTCGCTCGACGATCTGTCCGCCCGCACCGGCGGCGGTGCGGCGGTCGCCTTCGGCACCCCGGCCCACGGCCGCCTGGACCGCACCGCCGACGGTTCCCTGCGCTACACGCCGGAGCCCGGATACCAGGGTGAGGACACATTCACGGTGACCACCTCCGATGCGGTTCACCTCTACACCACCGATATCGCGCCGCTCGGCGAGTTCGGTGGAACCACGGTGCAGGGCAGCGGATTCGGGTCCGCGTGGACGCCGGTGCCGGGGTCGGCCGACGAGTTCTACGGACTCACCGACCGCGGCCCGAACGTCGATGGCCCCGGCAAGAACGAAAAGCTCGTTCCCATCCCGAGTTTCGTGCCGAAGATCGGAAAATTCCGGTTGACCGGAACGCGTGCGGTGCTGGAATCCTCCATCGACCTGAAGAACCGTGCGGGCGTCGGCTTCAACGGACTCGTCGACACCGCGGCGTCGACCGGGGAGACCATGCGCGATCTCGACGGCCACCCCTTGCCGCCCATCGACCACGGCCTGGACCCGGAAGGATTGGTCGCGCTGCCCGACGGCACCTTCTGGGTCTCCGACGAATACGGTCCGTTCCTCGTGCACTTCGACGCGTCCGGCACCGAAATCGACCGCCTCGCACCCGGTTCCGGGTTGCCGCGCGAATTGTCGCTGCGGACGCCGAATCAAGGCATGGAAGGCCTGACTGTCACGCCGGACGGGCGCCGATTGGTCGGTGTGATTCAAAGCGGTTTGCAGACACCGGGATTGGATTCCGCGCGGGAGGTGCCGATGACCCGAATCGTCACGGTCGACTTGCAGACCCGCGCCGCAGCCGAATTCGTGTACCCGCTCGAGGATCCGAAGCGCAAACTGGCCGTCTCCGAAATCACCGCACTCGACGACCACACCTTTCTGGTGGACGAACGCGACGGCGAACTCGCGCCGAAGGCGAACAAGAAACTGTGGACGATCGATCTGAACGGCGCCACCGATATCGGACCGCGAGCCGCCGTTCCCGGCACCCGATACGACCCGAATCTCGGCCTGCTGGTCGGCGACAAACCGCTGGAAACCTACGTCGGCAAGGTATCGACCGCCGAGGGGATCGCCGCGCTCGGCAAGGCGGGTATCACCCCGGTCGCGAAGAAGTCGAACCTGGATCTCGCCGGATTGGTCGCGGGGCTGAATCCGGCCGGCGCATTCTTCGGCCACGACAAAATCGAGGGCGTCGCCACCACCGACGGCGGCCGCACGCTCTATATCTCCGACGACAGTGATTTCGGATTGGGGGGAAGCACCGGTAGCGAGCCGCCCTTCGGCCTGAAACCGAAGATCTTGCCGGACGGCCGCCAGGACACCGGCGAAATCCTGCGCGTCGATACCGGGGCGCTTCCGGCACGCACCACGACGCACACCGTCACCGTCTCGGTCGGCTAGCCGGCATTCTCAGGTTTTACCCATGTTCCGCACAAATGCATGCCAGTCGCCGCTGTCACCGTGGGTATATGAACACAGTTGTCGAGGTACTGGTAATGGGCGTCATACTGGCCACCTTCGCGGCCATGGCGATCGCGGGCGCGGTGGCGGAATCGGCGCCCCGCTCACTGGTCATGCTGCGGAACGACGAGCCCGTGCGCGCTTCCGCCCGTCGCCGTTGATCACGCGCTGCGCGACCCAGATCTGCACCGCGAGCGCGATCAGCCACAGCGACATGGATCCGACCTGGATGCGCTGGGCGATGCCCAGTGCGTAATTGCCCGGCAGATTGTCGGCGATCAGCATCCAGGCCGTAGCGGTCGAGCCGATGATGAGGATCCACAATCCGGAATGCCGCAGAATCGGCCAGCGCCGATAGCGGAAGGCGGCGACGCTGAAGGCGATCATCGCCACGAATATCGACGTGACCGCGAGCGTGCTGGTCAGCGCGTGAATCTGGTGCAATTGCGGAAACATGCCGCTGTCCGACGGCGGGCACGGCGCCGAGCAGGTGTGCAACGGCCATTGCGCATCGGCGATCGTGGACGCGCCGAAACAGCCCAGCGCCACCCAGCCGACGGTCGACAAACGCCGCCGCGAGAAGACGAACATCGCCGTAATCGCGGAAATCAAGGTGAGCGAACCGGCGATGGTGTCGCCCAGATCGAACACCCAGCGAAAGGGACGGCCCTCGGCGTCCAATTCGCTCAGGAACGACCTGATCGGATTCAGATGGATCGGCAGGACGAATTCCAGGACCCACGACGAATAGCAGACCCCCGCGACGGCGATAGCGGCCGCGATCAGTAAGCGGACCAGGCGGAACCGCACGCGCGCGGGTGCGTGGTCTCGCTCCAGTACGGCGACCGCACCGGATTGGTCCGCCGCACGATCATGCGGCTCGCTCGGCGTCATTGCCCTCGTTTCACGTCATCGCCCACGTCCGGAATATGCCGAATTCCGCTGCAATGTCGGCTGCACTTCCATCATGGTCTATCGATCCGACAAAGCCGACTGCACCCGATCCGCGGCGGCCATCGAATCCTCGTGTTCCCAGACCCGAACCACCAGCCAGCCCGCGGCGGCGAGCCGCGCATCGGTATCGCGGTCGCGGGCCACGTTGCCGGCCAATTTCTCGGCCCACCACTCGGCGTTGTTCTTCGGGTAGGTGGCGTGTTCGGGGCAGCAGTGCCAGAAACACCCGTCCACGTACACCGCCACCTTGCGGCGCGGGAAAACCAGGTCGGCGCGGCGGCGCAAACCCGGAAGTGGGGCGCGGTCCACGAAGTAGCGCAGACCTCGCCGATGCAGTTCGGTGCGCAACGCGGTCTCCGGGGCGGTACCCGCCCGCCGCTGCCGAGCCATCCGGGCACTGGTCACCGCGTCGGTGACGGGACGGCCGGAACTCATGCACAACCCTTACAGCGTCCACCGGCGTGCCGGTGTTCCCGGGGTCGGATTCGGTGACCTATTCGACACCTCACGCCGCCTCCAGCGGCAGGCCTCCCATGCGGATCAGGTGGTTCTCCACATCGGCGAGGAAACCGGGCGGGAAGCGCAGCGTGCCGCGGGCGGCGCGGCGCAGGAAACCGGCGGTCGCGCGGGCCGACAGCAGGCGGGCGTCGTCGAGGAACCAGCGCAGATCCTCGTACGGCTCGTGCGCCGGCCACGTCGAGACCGGGACCCGATAGGCCGTGCCCGCATGGCCCCAGGCCGCCGTCGGCCAGCGATGCGCGGTCAGCGGCGTGTACTCCGCGACCACGCCGTCGGAGGGCGCGGCCAAGCGGGAGCCGATCCACGACGCCATCCGCACACTCACCGCATTGCCGACCAGTTTCCACCGATGTCCGGGGCGGACCCCGGCGGCGGAGAGCGCGGGCGCGGTCCAATCGTGGGAAAACCCTTGCAGCCGTTCGGCATCGGTGATTCCGGGAGTGACGATCTCACCGGCCGGCAACCGGACCGCGGGCGGACTGGCGATCCCGAGCCCGGACCCGCCTTTCAGCGTCGGCACCGCATTCACCGCCCAGCCCAGCCCGCGCACCCCCTCGGTCCAGTAGAAGCCGCACGGATCCACCTCCGGATCGCCGATCGTGCGTGGCCCCGCATCGGTTCCGAACAGCACCGGCCGCGGATCCTCCGACCGCGACGCCAGCATCAGCACCCGCTGCCGCCGCTGTGGCAGCCCGAAGGCGCGCGCGTCGACCACCCGGTAGGCCCAGGTGTAGCCCAGCTCCTCCAACGCGGCCGTGATGTGCCGCATCGCCTGTCCACGCCCCAGCTGCAACATGAACGGGACGTTCTCGATCAGCAGCCAGCGTGGGCCGCGTTTGCGCCGGACCAGCCGGAACACCTCGTCGACCAGACCGGAGCGCTCGCCGGTGATACCGGCCGTCCGTCCCGCCTGCGACAGGTCCTGACAGGGAAATCCGGCGGCGACCAGCTCTGTCCCGGCGGGCAGTCCGCGCAGGCGGGTGACATCGGCGTGGGTCTCGACATCGGGGAAGCGGGCGGAGAGGACGGCGCGTGCGCCCGGGTCGATCTCGCAGAGCAGCTCGGTACGCCAACCGTGTGCGTTGAGCCCGAGCTCCAAACCCCCGATTCCGGCGAACAACCCGACCATCCGCGTGTTGTTCACAGCCGGTGGTCCTTTCGCCCGAATCCCCGTCGGGCACCGGCGCGGTCGCGAAGGGCCCGGGTGTGGAGGTTACTCGAGCAGGTCGAGGGCGTCAGCAATCAGTGGGTGGTGTTCTTCGGATGTGCACGGGCGCGTGGGGAAATGAGAGGCGGACCATCCGGTGAGGCACTGGCTGTATTTTCGGCCTCCGCTTCGCTCCGGCGGGGTCACGTGCACAGTTGCCGAAGGTGCAGTAGGGGCGAGCCCAGTATGTCGGTTCACAGCTGTGCGGTTGGGAGTGGTCGGGCGGCCCAGCGGCCGAAAATCGGTTGGCGGCCGGGGGCGGCGCTGGCAATCTGGAAGGTCGTACGCGCGCTCGGTCGGGGGCCGGGGCGGTGCGGTAGTGAGCGATTCGGCGAAAGACGACCTGGCGAAGGGGGATTGTTGTGTCCGTCGCTACGACGGAGACCGTATCCGATTCGGAGGACGACAGAACCGGAACGGTCGACGAAAATTACACCACCCGAGTGACGGGTGCGGGTTCATTGCGGCGTCTGTGGCCGGAGATCCGGCCCTATCGGGCGGCGCTGTTCGGGAGCGCCGTGCTGTCGGGGCTCGGCATGCTGTGCGATATCGCGTTGCCGTTCGTCACCGCGCGGATCGTCGACGGGCCGGTCGCGCAGCGGGATTTCGGCGGCATCTGGGTGCCGATCGGCCTGGTGGTAGGGCTGGCGGTGCTCAGCACGGTCACCTCGTGGTGGCGGCGGTGGATCATCGCGGCGCCCGCGAGCCGGCTCGAGGTGTCGTTGCGCGGCAAGCTTTTCCAGCGATTGCAGGTGCTGTCGGTCGGCGTGCACGACGGGATGGAGTCCGGGCAGCTCACCTCGCGGGCGATCACCGACATGTCCACCCTGCGGCGCTTTTTCGCCTTCGTCGCGCCGTCGCTGCTGTCGCTGAGTGCGACGCTCGGCGTGGGTGTGGCGCTGCTGTTCGTCTTGAGCTGGCAGATCGGGTTGATCGAACTGCTCATCGCGGTTCCGCTCGTCCTGCTCGCACTGCAATTCGAACAGGGCTACGGTCGCGCGTCCCGTCGCGCGCAGGACCAGTCCGGCCATCTCGCCACCACGGTCGAGGAATCCGCACAGGGCATTCGCGTCCTCAAGGCGTTCGGCCGCGGCCCGTGGTTCGGCCGCCGGTTCCGGGCCGAGGCGCGCGAACTGCAAACCCTCGAGCTGGCCAAAGTGCGGTTGGCGGCGCGGTTGTGGACCGCGCTGAACACGCTGTCCGCGTTGGGCATCGCGGCCGCACTCGCCATCGGCGGATATCTGCTCACCGAACAGGCGATGACGGTCGGCGCCCTGGTCGCCGGCATCACCCTGACCACCTATCTGCAGTGGCCGATCATGGGCTTCGGCTTCCTGCTGGCCGAGATGAACCACGCCCGCACCGCGGCGCAACGGTTCTGGGAGGTGATCGACACCCCCGTCGAGATCACCGATCCCGAGCATCCCGTGCCCGCGCCGCAGCCGCTGCGTGGTGAATTGCGGTTCGAGCGGGTGCGTTTCCGCTTCCCGGACGCCGAACGTGATCTGCTGCACGATATTTCGCTGCACGTGCGTCCCGGGGAGACCGTCGCGGTGGTCGGCGCCACCGGCAGTGGTAAGTCGGCGTTGCTGGGCCTGGTGCCGCGACTGTTCGACGTCGCGGCCGGTGCGGTGACCATCGACGGTATCGACGTGCGCTCGCTGCGACTGTCGGATCTGCGGTCACAGGTCTCGGTGGCCTTCGAGGATCCGGTGCTGTTCTCGGCCAGCGTGCGCGAGAACATCACCCTCGGCTACCCCGACGCCGGCGAGGACCGGATCCGCGCCGCACTGAACGTGGCCTGCGCCGCGCAGTTCGTCGACGAATTGCCGTGGGGTCTGCGCACCCGGATCGGGGAACAGGGCCTGAGCCTTTCCGGCGGTCAACGGCAGCGGCTGGCGCTGGCGCGAGCCGTCCTGGACCGGCAGAAACATGCCGGCGGGCACGTCGTGGTTCTGGACGACCCGCTCTCCGCTCTGGATGTGAGCACCGAAGAACAGGTCCAGAAGCGACTGCGAGAGGCGCTGGCCGGTGCCACCGTGCTGCTGGTGGCCCACCGCCCGTCGACCGCGGCCTGGGCGGATCGGGTCGCCGTCCTCGACGGGGGCCGCATCATCGCCGACGGACCTCATGAACGACTACTCGAAACCTGTTCGCGCTACCGGGAATTGATGGGAGGTGATCTCGATGCCGGAGAACCCGAACGAGGACGCAGCTTCGCGCACGAACACTGACCGGGCGGGCACGAACAGCGGCCGCCCGGAAGCCGCGGCCCACGACGAGGCTGCCGGCGCCGTGGCCCTCCGCGTCGACGCCGATTCCGAGGCCGACTGGCGGGGCGTGGCCGCCGAGGAAGGGGAGCAGACCGAGGCGGTCAACCTCGCCCTGGCGGCACGGTCGCGCCGCCTGCTGTGGTCGCTGATCCGCCCCTACCGCCGGTGGGCGGCCGCCGCGCTGGTGTTGATCGTGATCGACAATGCCGCCCTGGTGGCGACGCCGCTGTTCGTCGCACACGGAGTCGACACCGGTGTCGCACGCGCGCTCGACGGCGACTGGTTGCCGCTGGCGCTGGCCGTGGGCGGCATCCTCGGCTGCACCGCGCTCGGTGGCGTGACGACCTTCCTCTTCCTCCGCGTCTCCGGCAGGTTGAGCCAGCAGGTGCTGTTCGATCTGCGGCTACGGGTCTTCACGCACGTGCAGCGGCTCTCGATCGATTTCCACGAGAACTACACCTCCGGCAAGATCGTCGCGCGGCTCACCAGCGATCTGGAATCGCTCGAGGATCTGCTCGAGCGCGCGCTCAACGACGCGCTGAGCGCCGTGCTGTCGGTGGTGACGATCGCGGGAATTCTGCTGTGGCTGGATATTCCGCTCGCCGCGGTGGTGCTGCTCGGTTTCGTCCCGCTGGTCTTCGTGACCCGCTGGGCACAGCGGCGTCAGCGCGCCGGCTACCGCCGCACCCGAGGCGCGATCGCGAAGGTGGTCGTGCATTTCGTCGAGACCATGGGCGGAATCCGTGCGGTGCAGGCCTTTCGGCGCGAGGAGCGCAACGAGGCCATTCTGGTCGACTCCGATGCCGAGTACCGCTCGGCCAATATCAGTGCGCTGCACGGGATGGCGGCCTACATCGGCCTGGTGCGGTTGATCAGCAATGTGACCAACGTCGTCATCCTGGTCGTCGGTGCGTGGCGAGTGATTCACGGCCACACCGAAATCGGTGTGCTCGCGGCCTTCCTGCTGTACCTGCGGCAGTTCTACGGTCCGTTGGACGAATTGGCCCAGGTGTTCAACTCCTATCAGTCCGCGGCGGCCGCGCTGGAGCGGATCTCGGGCGTGCTGGAGGAGCGGCCGAGCGTGGCCGAACCCGATGCCCCGCATCCACTCGCGCGTGCGCGAGGTGAACTGCGCCTGAGCGATGTCGTCTTCGGCTACCCGAGCCGGGACGACGTGTCCGGCACCGCGGATCGGCCGGTGCGGTCGGTGCTGCCACGCTTCTCGCTCACCGTCGCGGCCGGCCAGGTCGTCGCGCTGGTCGGTGCCACCGGTGCCGGCAAGTCGACCCTGGCCAAGCTGATCGCGCGGTTCTACGATCCCTCGTCGGGCACGGTGTCGCTGGACGGTATCGATCTGCGCACGATCGCCGACGCGGATCTGCGCCGCGCGGTCGCGATGGTGACGCAGGAGTCGTACCTGTTCTCCGGTTCGGTCGCCGACAACATCCGGCTCGGCAGACCCGAGGCCACCGATGCCGAGGTGTTCGCGGCGGCCCGCGCGGTCGGGTTGTACGACTTCGTGATGTCGCTGCCGGACGGATTCGACACCGATGTGCGCAAGCGCGGCGGGCGATTGTCGGCCGGCCAGCGCCAGCTCGTCGCCTTCGCGCGCGTCTTTTTGGCCGATCCCGCGGTGATCGTGCTGGACGAGGCCACCTCGAGCCTGGACATCCCGGGTGAGCGGCAGGTACAGCGGGCGCTCGAGACCGTGCTGCGCGGGCGCACCGCGGTGATCATCGCGCATCGCCTGTCGACCGTCGCCATCGCCGACCGGGTGCTGGTGATGGATTCCGGGCGCATCGTCGAGGACGGGACGCCCGCGGATCTGATCGCATCGACCGGACGTTTCGCCGCTCTGCACACCGCGTGGCGCGAATCGCTGGTGTAGCGCAGGTGAACAACTCGCGTGCCGCGACCACACCGCAGGCCCGGTTGTCACATACGGTAGAGGGGTGAGTAAGCCAGCCCAGGGCAATTCCGAGACCGCCCAGGCGAGCGAGGCCGCAGCGCCCCGCTGGCCGGCGGTGCTCACCTGGCGCGCGCACGACGGATCACGGATGGAATCGGTGCGCGTGGTCCTCACCGGCAACCGGATCCGCGCGTCCGGGCGCATCATCGCCGGCGGCTGCGGTGAACATCCCGCGTTCAGCGCGTCCTACGACCTCGTCACCGACGAGGTGGGACGCACCAAGCGGCTGTCGCTGCGCAGTACGGTCGCCTCGGGCGAACGCCATGCCTCGATCGCCCGGGACGAGGAGAACTACTGGCTCGTCGATGCCGGCGGCACCCACGTGCGGTCCATGTTCGGTGGCGCGCTGGATGTGGATGTGGTGCTGAGCCCGTTCTTCAACACCCTGCCGATTCGCCGTTTCGGGCTGGCGCATGCCACCGAGGACGTGCAGGTTCCGGTGGTCTACGTGCGGGTTCCGGATCTGCTCGTGCAGGAGGCGATCCTCACCTACAGCAGCGGCGCCGACGGGATCCACGTGCTCTCGCCGGTGTCGAGCGCGACCGTCACCGTCGACGACGACGGATTCGTCCTCGACTATCCGGGCCTGGCCGAGCGGGTCTGACGCCGCGCGGGGCTCAGTCCAGCGAGCGGATCACCCCGCCCTGCCGTCCCGCATCGCGCAACCGTTCCAGCCAATCCTGATCGCCCGGGCGGATATCGGTGATGTCCCAGCGGCGCAGGGTGTCGTAGCGGTCGCGTTCGCTGTAGCCCGCGTCGATCAGTTCGCCGAGGGTGCCCTCGTCACGCAGGCTGTCGCGCGCGGCCGCGAGCAGGCGCAGCGCGTCGTCGATCGCCTCGGTGAGCGCGGCCGCGTTCGGTTCGCAGATCGCGCGTACCAAATCGGGTGCGGTCGCCGCGACCCGGGTGCCGTCGCGAAACGATCCGGCGGCCAGGCCCAGTGCCAGATCGCCGCCCGCGGCCCCCGCGACCGCCAGCGCCTCGGCCAGCACGTGCGGCAGATGCGAGATCCGTGCCACCGCACGGTCGTGTTCGTCCGCCAGGACCGGCACCACGATCGCACCGCAGTCCAGCGCCAGCCGCGCGACACGGTTCCACGGCTCGGCGCGGGTGCCCGGATCCACGCCGACCGCCCAGGCCGCGTCGCGAAACAGGTCGGGAGACGATGCGGCCCAGCCGGATTCGGCCGTCCCCGCCATCGGATGCCCGCCGACGTAGTACGCGCCCAGTTCCTGCCGGTGCACCTCGACGCGCACCGGTTCCTTCACGCTCACCACATCGGTGAGCGTGCAGTCGGGCGCGAACGTCTTCACATCCGCGAGAACCGTATCGATGGCCGGCATCGGCACCGCCAGCACGATCAGCGCATCGTCGGCGGCGGCCCGGGACAGCACCGCCGCGATGTCGGATTCGACGTCGAATCCGTCGGCCCGGGCGGCCTGCGCACCCGGGGCCGACCGGTTGTAACCCCAGGCCCGGTAGCCGGCCGCGGTCGCCGCGCGCAGCAGCGAACCACCGATCAAACCCGTACCCAGTACGCACACCGAGGAATTCCGATCGCCCGTCATCGGATCAGATTCGCATACGACTTCAACATTTCCGCCGAAGCCGACTACCGTTGCGGCCATGGCACAGCGCTCGAGCACGAACAGGGCCGCGTCGGACGATTACGACGATGTGGAAGGGTTCGCCGTGGCGGTCGTCCGCGAAGACAGCACGTGGCGCTGCAGCCCGCTCAGTGCCGCGGCACTGTCGAGTCTGTCCGCGGCCGAGAACGAACTGCGCGCGCTGCGCAGTACCGGTGCGGTGTTCGGACTGCTGGACGTCGACGACGAATTCTTCATCGTCCTGCGGCCGGGGCCGACCGGTAGCCGGTTGCTGATCTCGGACGCCACCGCCGCGATCGATTACGACATCGCCGTCGAGGTGCTCGACGCGCTGAATGTCGAAGTCCCCGATATCGATCCGGACGAACTGGACGAGATCGATCCGTGGGAGGAAGGCGATCTGGGCGTGCTGGCGGACCTCGGCCTGCCCGAGCCCGTGCTCAGCGTCATCCTCGCCGAAACCGATCTCTATCCGGACGAGCAGCTGGGCATGGTCGCACAGCGGCTGGGCTTCGCCGACGAGTTCTCCGCGGTCCTGGACAAGCTGCACCGTTGAGCCCGGCGTCACCGCGCGCAGACGAGGACCTCGTCCGGGCCGCCCTCGCCGCGGCGGCGGAGACCGATCCGCGAGACGTCCCGGTCGGCGCGGTCGTCTTCGACGCGGACGGTCGGGAGCTGGCTCGTGCCGGCAATGCGCGAGAGGCGCTCGGGGACCCGACCGCGCATGCCGAGATCCTGGCGCTGCGCCGCGCGGCACAGGTCCACGGTGACGGTTGGCGGCTGGAGGGCACAACGCTGGCCGTGACGTTGGAACCCTGCACGATGTGTGCCGGGGCCCTGGTCTTGGCCCGGGTCCGCCGCGTGGTCTTCGGCGCGTGGGAACCCAAGACCGGTGCGGTCGGCTCGCTGTGGGATGTGGTGCGTGACCGTCGCCTCAACCATCGTCCCGAAGTTCGCGGGGGTGTACTCGAGGCCGAATGCGCGGCCGTGCTGGACGCCTTCTTCCGCACTCAGCGCCCCTGACCACCCGATTTCGGATTCGCTCCGCCCGTCCGGTAAAGTCACCTGCGGTGGCGTGTCCGAGCGGCCTAAGGAGCACGCCTCGAAAGCGTGTGTGGGGTAACCCCCCACCGAGGGTTCAAATCCCTCCGCCACCGCCACAGCCCCCACCCGGATTTTCGGGTGGGGGCTTCTTTGTCATCACCGTGCCGCAATCACCCGGCCGAACCGGTGCGAACCTTCGGCGCGTCCGGATCGTGGTGGACGGCCTTGAAGAAGCTGATCCGGGTCGGCTCGGTCCGCAGCACCGTGGTGCCCGTACCGCCGATGGTGTCGGGCCGCTCGATCACCAGCGGCGGGCACTCCACACCTTTCACCGGCACCTTCTCGTGCGCTCGCACGACCATGTTGAACGGGGTTTCGGTCTCCGCGGTCCCGCCGACGACCCGGCAGTGCTGCCATGCCTCGATCAGGTAGGTGTCGTCCGTGTCGTTGGTGCATGTCGTCTCCGAGCACGCCACCCCGGCGGGAAACGGCTGGGCGGATGCCGAGGGAGCGATGGCGGCGACCGCGGCGCACACCGCGCCCGAAACGATGCCGGCGGCCAGAATCCGTGTATTCAAGTTTCCGGTTCCTTTCGACCTCCACGCGGCGATCGCGGTCGAGGCCCAGATTCGTAGCGGTGACGGCGAACTCGCCGTCCTCCCGATTGTCCAGATTGCCGCGGGGCCGGATGTCCCGATTTACCGCCACCGGTAAATCGCGAGGCGAGTGCGGCCGCGCGGGCGGTCGCCGCGATGGTTTGCCGGTATATCGCTGTGCGACCGAGGTTCGTGCGGGGATCGGTCACCGTGCGCGGTGTGAACTGTCGACCCCGCCGTGTATTTCCTTGCGGAAGGACGTGTTTCACATCAGCTGCCCGGCGATAGCCCGGTGTCGAGGACTGTGGATAGTCATAGCGTCGTGTCGTACCCACGTGTTCTACTGCACATTACCGACTAGTAGGAAGTGTGGCGGGCTGAGGTAATCTAGCGTCCAGTTGCTTGCCGGACGTCCCGCCGACGTAGTCGGGCAGTGCGCAGATCATGTGAGGGACAACAGCTTTGAACAAACCGGAGAGTCCGGTCGTGCGGACCGCGACGCGCGACGACATCACCGGAATGGTGCGGGTACTGGCCGCGGCCTTCGCCCACGACGATCCGATCGAGGAATACGTCTTTCCGGACGAAGCTGTCCGGCACCGTCGGTCGCCGCGCATGTTGCGGACGATGATCACGCATCGCTTCCTGCCGGCCGGCGGCGCCGAGGTCGCGGAGCTGGACGGCCGGATCGTCGGCGTCCTGCTCTGGTACCCGGACGGTTACCGGCCCGGCGGGCTGCGCGAATTCCTCGCCGGCCCGCTGTTTCTCGCGGGAATGGGCACCGCCGTGGGACGGGGAACCGAGGTCGATCGCACCATGGATCGGGCGGCGCCGCCCGAACCCCACTTCTTCCACGTTTACCTCGGCACCGATCCGGAAATGCAGCGCCGCGGCATCGGCCGGGCGTTGTACGCGTCGTTCACCGACAAGGCCGACCGGCAGGGCGTACTCCTGTGCGGAATCTGCAAGGACGAGAACGTCGGGTACTACGAGGCCCTGGGTAACGAACGCACCGGGTCCGTCCGGCTGGGCCGGACGGGGCCGGAATTGAACATCATCATTCGCCGACCGCGTCCGCTCTGATCGGCGGGGCGAAGGCCGCCGCGGAGGGGTCGCCGGTTTCCGGCGAACGCGGACCAAGCCGATCGCCCGAACCGCTCCGGGGGAGCGAGAAGTATTTCCGAGTCGGCCGAGGAGTCGCTGTGTCTGACATTGCCATCGTCGGAATCGGATGCCGGTATGCCGGCGGCATCGATTCGCCGGAGTCTTTCTGGGACTTCGTGATCAACAAACGGGACGGGGTCACCGAGATCCCCGCCGACCGCTGGGACTGGCGGCGCTATTACGACGCCGACCGCCGCACCCCGGGCCGTATGTACACCAAGCGCGCCGCCTTCATGACCGGCGATCCGTGGGAGTTCGATCCCGACTTCTTCGGCATCTCCCCGCGCGAGGCCGCCGCCATGGACCCGCAGCAGCGACTCGTCCTGGAAGTGGTGTGGGAGGCGCTCGACGACGCGGGCGTCGCGGGACGCAGCGCGGGCTCGGGGCTCGGCGTCTACATCGGCGCCTTCACCCTCGATCAGCTGGCGGTATCGGTCGGCGGACCGGCGCTGCCGCATGTCGACATGCACACCGCCGCCGGCGCGTCGTACACGATGCTCTCCAACCGGATCGCCTACGCGCTCAACCTCACCGGTCCGGCGGTTACCGTCGACACCGCCTGTTCCTCGTCGCTGGTCGCGCTGCATCTGGCCTGCCAGGCCATCGAGAGCGGGGACTGCGAATACGCCCTCGCCGGCGGTGTGACCGTGATGGCGCAGCCGGAGCCGTTCGTCTCCATGTGCAAGGGCGGATTCCTCGCCGCCGACGGCCGCAGCAAACCGTTCGACGCCGCCGCCGACGGTTACGGCCGCGGTGAGGGCGCCGGCATCGTGGTGCTGAAGAAGCTGGCCGATGCCGAACGCGACGGCGACCGCATCTACGCGGTCGTCAAGGCCACCGGATCGAATCAGGACGGCCGCACCACGGCCATCACCGTCCCGAACGCGGATTCCCAGGAAGCACTGGCCAAGACCGTGATCGAGCGTTCCGGAGTTCCGGCGCACGAGGTCACCTACGTCGAGGCGCACGGCACCGGAACGCCGGTGGGCGACCCGCTGGAACTGCGAGCCATCGGCCGGGCCTACGGCACTGCCACCGGGCGGCCCGGTCCGGTCGGTGTCGGCTCGGTGAAGGCGACGCTGGGGCACACCGAGGCCGCGTCGGGTATCGCGAGTGTCATCAAATCGGCGCTGGCCATCACGCATCGCACCATCGCGCCGCAGGGCTGGCTGGACACCCCGAATCCCGATATCCCGTTCGAGGAACTGGGAATCCGCCTGCAGACCGAGGCCGAACCGGTCGGCCCCGAGGTCGAGCGGATGACGGTGGCCGTCAACGGTTTCGGATACGGCGGCACCAATGCGCACGCGATTCTGCAGGAGTACCGGGGCGGGTCCGAAAACGACCGGGCGCCACAGCATTTCGGCGTCCTGCCGCTCTCCGCGCGGAGCGAGACCGCGGTTCGGCAATTGGCTCGCGGCGTCGCCGAACTGATCGCCGAGGGCGCCGATCCCGGCCGGCTGGCAGAAGCCGCGTGGCGGCGCCGCCACCACCACAACCATCGCGCCGCGATCACTTTCGGCGACGACACCGAACTGGTCCGCGGCCTGGTGGATCTGGCGAGCGGGGAGGGCCGGGTCGGTCGCACCGTCGCCAAGCGCACCGCCGAGCCGGTGTACGTCTTCACCGGTATGGGTCCGCAGTGGTGGGGCATGGCACGCGAGCTGCTCAGTTCCGAAGGCCCGTTCGCCGACGAGGCGCGCCGCATCGATGCCGTGTTCACCGACATCGCCGGCTGGTCCGTCGTCGAGGAGTTGCTGCGGCCCGAGGAGGAGTCGCGGGTCACCTCGACCGCCATCGCGCAACCGGCGAACTTCCTGGTGCAGGTCGCGCTGTACGCGGCGTTGCGGGAGTACGGAATCGAACCCGCCGTCGTCGTCGGCCACAGCGTCGGCGAGGTATCGGCCGCCTATGTGACCGGAATGTTGTCGCTCCACGACGCGCTGCTGGTCAGCTATCACCGCGCCCGGTTGCAGGCCACGACGGCCGGGACGGGTGGCATGCTGGCGATCGGATTGCCGGCCGAGGCCGCTCGCGAGGTCATCGCCGCCGACAGTTCGGTCGATATCGCGGCGATCAACTCACCCTCGGCCGTCACGCTGGCCGGTGCGGTCGACCGTCTCGACGAGATCGCCGAAAAGCTCATCGCCGACGGCATTTTCGCACGCCGGCTGCAGGTCGAGGTGCCGTACCACAGTCATCTGATGGACCCGATCCTGGATGAACTGCGCGCGGTGCTGGCCGGGCTCACCGTCGCCGAACCGCGTATCCCGCTGTACTCCACGGTCACCGGCGAACAGGTCACCGCGGCCGACTGGAATGCCGAGTACTGGTGTGCCAACGTCCGGCAACCGGTGCGGTTCGCCGATGCCGTCACCGCGCTGGTCCGGGCCGGCAACCGGGTGTTCGTCGAGGTCGGTCCGCATCCGGTACTCGGCGCCAACATTCGCGAAATCCTCATCGGCGCAGGCGAAACCGGTACGACGGTGGCCACCCTGCACCGCAAACAGCAGGACGCGGACAGCCTGCGCCAGACCCTGTCGGGTCTGTACGCGGCCGGAGTTCTCGACATCGACGCGCTGTTCGCGGGCGTGCCGGACCCGACGCCGCATATCGATCTGCCGCGCTATCCGTGGCAGCGCACCCGGCTGCGCAACGAACTGCCCGAATTCCGGCTGCTGCGGCACGGCACGCCCGACGCGCATCCGATGCTCGGTGATCAGAATCCCGACGACTCCAACGCCTGGCGGGTGGAACTGTCGCTCGCCGCGCTGCCCTGGCTGGCCGATCACGTCGTGGGCGGCACCCGGATCCTGCCGGGCGCGGGATATCTGGATGCCGCGCTGAGCGCCGCCGCGGTCCGCACAGAATCGGATCAGGTCGCCGTGGAGGGCGTGCGGTTCGTCGCGCCCCTGGTCGTCGAGGAGGGCGAGGCGCCGATCGTCGAACTCCACGTGGAGGATTCGACCGGGCGCTTCACCATCCGCTCCCGGGGTGCGGCCGGGACCATCTGGACCGTTCACGCGATGGGCCGCCTGGTCGAAGGCAGCTACGCGCCGATCACCGCGGACGTGCCCGATACCGAGCAGATGCTCGCGGTCGAGCCCGCCGAGTTCTACGCCGGATTGGCCGCGCGCGGACTGGAATACGGGCCGGCCTTCCAGCGCGCCACTTCGATCCGCATCTCGCCGGACACCGTGGTCGCGCGACTCGACGGCGCCATCGGCCAGGGCGAGAGGTATCTCGCGCATCCCGCGATCGTCGATGCGGCGCTGCAGAGTGTGGCCGCCCTGCTCGCCGGCCGCGGTGGTGCCCAGGAGGGCGCGATGGTGCCGGTCGGCGTGCGCACCGTCCGCCGCCTCGCGCCCCTGCCGGAGGAGGTCACGGCCGTGGCCCGGTTCACCGAGGGCGACCGGCCGCTGGCCGATATCGATCTGCTCGATGCCGAGCGCACCGTGGTCATGCAGATCAGGGGGATGGAATTCGGTTCCCTGACCCCCGGCCGCGGCCCGCTGCAGCGCATGACCGACATGTTCTACGAGGAACGGTGGGAGCTGCGCGATCCGGTCGACACATCCGCGCTTCCCGGCAACGACGGCCTGTACACCCTGGTCCTCGGCTACGGCGAGAACATCGACTCGCGGATCGAGCGGGTGCGCGATGCCGTCGCGGGCGGTGCCGGATCGGAAGTCCTCCGCCTCGATCCCAGCGACGCCGAGCTGGAACCGGAACTGGCACAACGGCTTCGCGACATCTTCGGCACCGAGGGTGTGCAACGGCTGCACGTATGCGTGGTCCCCGGACATTCGCCCGACGGTGATGTGGCGGCGCTGTGGACGCTGCGCCGGATCGCGGTGACGCTGGACGGTTACCTCGAGGAACGGGTCACCGAGCACGAGATCGAAATTCCGCTTACCGGCGACGGATCGATATACGTGACCGTGGTCAGCGCCCACGCGTATGCCCACCCCGCGGATGTGACGGCACCGGACCCCAGCCAGGCGGCCATCGCCGGTGCACGTCGGGTGCTGCTCAACGAGCAGTCCCGGCTGCGGTGGCGACTGGTGGATATCGATGCCGACACAACGGTCGCGGACCTGTCCGCCGAACTGGCGATCCCCGGCGGCTTCCAGTACGACCTGGTCGACGAGGCTGTCCTGCGCAACGGCCTGCGCTGGACCACGGTCGTGACCCGGACGCTGCCGGAGCGGCTCGACGCCCTCGACACCGCCGAACCGCTCACCGATCCCGAGGCCAATTTCGAACTGGAACTACCTCGTTCGCGCACCTTCGCGCGGCTGGGCTGGCGGCGCTGCGATCGGCGCGAACCCGGCCCGGGTGAGGTCGAGGTCCGGATGCGTGCGGTGGGCCTCAACTACAAGGACGCGCTGAAGGTGATCGGCGTCCTCGGCGAACGCGAACTGTCGAAGACCTTCTTCGGCTTGGTGCCGGGTATGGAAGGTGGCGGCGAGGTGGTCCGGGTCGGCCCCGGCGTCACCGACTACGCGGTCGGCGACGCGGTGAGCCTGACCTCCAAGGGCATGGTCGCGCGCTATCACACCACGTCGACCGATTCGCTCACCCACGTGCATCCCGACACCGATGCCGGCCGGTGCAGCAGCGTTACCGCGTTCACCACCGCCGAGTACTCGTTGCTCGAACTGGCACGGATCCGTGCCGGTGAGACCGTGCTGGTGCACGGTGCGGCGGGCGGTGTCGGCAGCGCGGCGGTACAGATCGCGAAGTTGCACGGCGCCACCGTGATCGGCACCGCGAGCAGCGAACAGCGACGCGCCTATGTCCTGGCCGAGGGCGCCGATCACGTGGTCGGCTCGCGGTCGCTGAACTTCGTCGACGAGGTACTCGCCCTTACCGGCGGACGCGGTGTGGACGTGATCATCAGCTCGGCGCCCGGTGAGATCCTGCGCCAGAACTTCGCGGTGATCGCCGAATTCGGCCGCATCGTGGAGATCGGCAAGGCCGACATCTACACCGGCGGCATGCTGGATCTGTCGGCGTTCGACAAGAATGTCTCCTACTTTTCCTTCGATCTGGACCGGATGCTGCGGTTGCGGCACACCGAGGTGATGGAGCTGGGCCGCAAGGTCAACGCCAGCTTCGACGACGGCACCTATCGGCCGCTGCCGTTCCAGAAGTACGGCACGGCGGAGGTGGCCCAGGCCTTCGAGGAGGTGGCCCGCTCGACCCGGATCGGCCGGGTCGCGCTGGATCTGACCGAGGAAGCACCGCTGGTCCGCCCGCAGCTGCCGGACATCGAGATCGACCCGGCGGCGCAATACCTGATCACCGGTGGTTTCGGCGCCTTCGGCCTGGCCACCGGACGGTGGCTGGTGGGCCACGGCGCCCGCCGGCTGACCCTGCTCGGCCGCGGCGGTGCCACCACCGAGGCCGCCGTCGCGCAGCTCGCCGCCTGGGAGGCGCAGGGCATCGAGGTCACCGTCGAGCGGGTCGACATCACCGATGCCGATGCCGTCGCGGCGGTCGTCGCTCGCGCCCACCGGCCCGAACATCCGCTGCGCGGGGTGTTCCACACAGCCGGCGCCATCGACGACAAGCGCATCACCGTCATGGATGCCGAGAGTCTGGCCAAGGTGTTCCGCGCGAAGGCCGACGGTGCGCGCGCACTCGTCGCCGGCATCCAGGCGGCCGGGGCGCGACTGGACCAGTTCGCGCTGTGGTCCTCCGGCAGTGCGATGTTCGGCGGTGTCGGCCAATACGCCTATACCGCGGCCAATATCGCGCTCCAGGCCATCGGGGATACGGTGGTCCGCGCGGGCGGTACCGCCCTGGTCGTCGGCTGGGGGCATATGTCCGGCGGCGGTATGGCCGACGACGAACACATCGCGCGGTATCTGCGCAACACCGGCTTCGATTCGATCACCATGGACGAGGGGACCGAATATCTGGAGCAGGCGCTGCGATTGGGCGTCACGCAGGTCTCGATCATTCCGGTCGACTGGGCCAAGGTGAACGCCACCGCGCCGTTCTTCGCCCAGACCGGACGCACCAAGGAGCTGATCGCCGCTGCGGCACAGGATGATTCGGCCGCCGCGCGGCTGCGCGTTCAGCTCGCCGAACTCGACGAGGGTAAGCGCAACGAGGTGGTCGCCTTCATGCTGGCCGAGCAACTCGCGCAGGTCATGGGCGTTTCGGCGGATTCGATCGACCTGACGGTTCCGGTGCCCGAACTCGGATTGGACTCGTTGATGGCGGTCGAATTCGGCGCCCTGGTGACGAAATCGCTGGGCGTGGAACTGATGTCGATGAAGATGGGCCGCTCGTTCAGCCTCGAACAGGCGGGTGCGCGGGTGGCCGAGGCGATCGTGCAGGGGGCGGCGGGATGAGAAGGCCGCAGCTGCCTGCTGCGCCGGGAAAGGATGCGGGATGAGTGAGTCGGCGCGGGATCTGGCGCGGAAGTTGTTGTCCGGAACGGCATCTGGTGCCTCCCCGGCGGCCGCACCCACCGCTGCGACGTCCGGTAGCTCGCGCGGTGCGTTCACCGGCGGCCACAGTAAACCGGCCCGCCCGCGCCGGGGTCCCGGACGCCAATTCGCCGACCACCCCGAGGTCGCGGCGATGGTGCAGAAACGCGCGGCGATCGCGGCAGTGCACGAGCACAGCGGCACGCCGAATCCGATGTTCCTCGTGCGGGAGAGCCCGAACGACACCGTCATCCGGTGGCAGGGCCGGGATCTGGTGAATTTCAGCGCCTACAACTATCTCGGCCTGGGCAACCATCCGAAGGTGGTGCAGGCCGCCAAGGACGCGCTGGACACCTACGGCGCGTCCGCCTCGGCCAGCCGCATCGTCGCCGGGGAGATCCCGATCTACGCCGAACTCGAACAGCGCCTGGCGGCGATGTACGACGTCGGCGACGCGATGGTCACCACCAGTGGTTATCTCACCAATGCCGGGGTGATCGGCTTCCTGCTGGGCGCAGACGACGTCGCGATCTGCGATTCGCTCATCCACGGCAGCGTGGTCTCCGGGGTGCAGTGGTCGGGAGCGCGGCGGCTCAACTTCCGCCACAACGATCCGGAGTCGCTGCGTTCGGTGTTGCGCATGTCGCGCGGGAACTTCGATCGGGCGCTGGTCGTGGTCGAAGGGCATTACAGCATGGACGGCACGGTCGGCCGGGTGAGCGAAATAGCCTCCATCGCAAGGGAATTCGACTGCGCGGTCATGGTCGACGAGGCGCATTCGCTCGGCGTCTTCGGCGAACGCGGCCACGGCATCCGCGAGCACTACGGCATGGCAGGCGACGATGTCGACATCTGGATGGGCACCCTGTCGAAGGCGTTGGGCAGCTGCGGCGGTTTCATCGCCGCCGACGCGGACCTGATCGCCGCGATGAAGGCCGCCGCACCGGGTGTGGCCATGCTGACCGGCGGCCCGGCGCCCTCGACCATCGGCGCCGCGCTGGCCGCACTCGACGTCCTCGAGGCGGAACCGCAGCGACTGCGCCGGCTGTGGTCCAACGCCGAGCACTTCCGCACCCTGCTCGGCGAGCGCGGCATCGACCTCGGCATCTCCGAAGGCACCCCGATCTGCCCGGTCATCGTCCCCGGTGAACTGCGCGCCGGCTACGTCGCCACCACACTGCTGCAGAACGGCGTCTACGCGGGCGCGATCTCCTCTCCGGCGGTACCGGCGGGTCAGGAACGACTGCGCTTCTTCCTGACCTCCGAACACGAACCGGCGCAACTGGAGGCCGCCGCCGATCTGCTGTCCGAGGCCGTCACCGCCGCCGCGCAGTTGCCGGACCTGGGCGTCACCGGCTGACATGCGCGGCCGACCGCCACGCGAGAGGGCCGTGCCACGACGTGTCCGGTCCTCTCGCCGGGCGGTTCGGAAGGTTCCGACGGGTGGCGCAGCCGGCGGTCTCGTGGCTGGAGGCCGAGCGTGGGCAGGCTCCGGAGCCCGGGCGTGCCGGTGAATCGGCATGTCGCGGCCCGGTACGTTGGTGCTCGTGGAACTACGAATCTTCACCGAGCCCCAGCAAGGGGCTACCTACGACGATCTGCTCCGGGTTGCGAAGGTGACCGAGGAGACGGGGTTCGACGCATTCTTCCGGTCGGATCACTATCTGAAGATGGGCGGGGTCTCCGGCCTGCCCGGGCCCACCGACGCGTGGATCACGCTGGCCGGGCTCGCGCGCGAGACCTCCCGGATCCGCCTGGGCACATTGGTCACCGCCGCGACATTCCGGCATCCGTCGGTGCTGGCGATCTCGGTCGCGCAGGTCGACCAGATGTCGGGCGGCCGGGTCGAACTCGGACTCGGTTCGGGGTGGTTCGCCGATGAGCATCGCGCCTACGGCATCGATCTGCCAGAGCTCGGCGAGCGCTTCGACCGCTACGCCGAGCAACTGGCCGTCATCACCGGCCTGTGGCAGACCCCGGTGGGCGAGACCTTCGATTTCACGGGCAAACACTATGTGCTGCAGGGCAGTCCGGCACTGCCGAAGCCGGTGCAGCAGCCCGGCCCGCCCGTGATCATCGGTGGCGCGGGCAAGAAGCGCACACCGGCCCTGGCCGCGCGGTACGCCCACGAGTTCAATCTGCCGTTCACGGATGCGGAAACGGCTGCGGCGCAATTCGATCGGGTTGCCGCGGCCGCGCGCGACATCGGCCGCGATCCCGGTGAGATCGTCCGCTCGGCCGCCCAGGTGCTGTGCGTGGGCCGCGACGAGGCCGAGATCGCCCGCCGCGCCGCGGCGATCGGCCGCGAGGTGGACGAACTGCGCACCAACGGCCTGGCAGGCACCCCGGCCGAGGTGGTCGACAAGATCGGCCGCTACCGCGAGACCACCGGCATCACCCGCCTCTACCTGCAGGTCTTGGATCTGTCCGACCTCGACCACGTGGAATTGGTCGCCGGCGAGGTCGCCGCCCAGCTGGGCTGAACCATCCGGTGCCAGCGTCGGCTCAGCCGACCTTCACCGGACTCCTGGGCTCGTCCGGATTGTCGACGTGGAGCTCGTGCAACCGCGCACCCTCCACGTCGATATCCGGCACGATCCGGCTGAGCCATCCCGGAATCCACCAGGCCGCCTTACCCATCAGCACCAGCAGCGACGGGATCAGGACCATCCGCACCAGGAAGGCGTCGAACAGGACGCCCGCGGCGAGCGCGAAACCCATCGATTTGGCGGTCGCATCCGATTCCAGCAGGAACGAACCGAAGACCGAGATCATGATGACGGCGGCCGAGGTCACCACGCGTGCGCCGTGGTGGTAGCCGGAGATCATCGCCTCGGTGGGTGGTTTCCCGTGCACGTATTCCTCGCGCATGCGGGTGACGAGGAAGACCTGGTAGTCCATGGCGAGGCCGAAGACCAAGCCGATCAACATGATCGGCAGGAAGCTCACGATCGGCCGGGGTTCGGAAATGAGGCCGAGGGCGCCCTTCTGGAAGATCAGCACGGTGGCGCCGAACGTCGCCGCCATGGAGAGCAGGAATCCCAGTGCGGCGGTGAAAGGCACCAGCAGCGAACGGAACACCGCGATCAGCAACAGGAATGCCGCACCCGCCACGATGGCCAGATAGGGCAGGATCTTGCTGAGCAGCGCATGGTCGACATCGGCGTAAATGGCTGTGGTGCCGGTGATTCCGTAGTCGATGCCGTATCTGTCGTGCAGTGCGGCTTCGGCATTGCGCGCGTTGCGCACCAGATCCTTGGTGGCCTGATCGTTGGGCCCGGTGGCGGGTACCGCGGTCATCAACGCGCCGCCGCCGTCCCTGCTCAGCTGCGGTCGGGTCACATAGTCCATACCCGGATACGCGGCCAGTTCGTCGTGTAGCGCGGTCAGCGCCGCCTGCCGCTGATCGGCGGGCACCTGCGACAGATCGGCGACGACTTGCAGCTTGCCGTTACTGCCGGCACCGAATCCCTCGGTGCGCAGGTCGTAGGCCTTGCGAATGGTGGTGGTCCTGGGCTGGCTGTCCTCACCGGGCAGGCCCAGATTCAAGCTCAGCGCGGGCGCGGCCAGCAGACCCAGCACGATGATGCTCGCGATCAGCGTCAGCCACGGCATCTGCCCGATCACCCGCGCCACCCGCATACCGTTGGTGACCACCGAATCGTCCTCGGGATCGTGTTGCGCGATCACCGGCAGCTTCGGCTCGAACAGATACTTGCCGAAGGCGCCGAGCAGTGCCGGCATCAGGGTGATGGCGGTGAGCACCGCGAACGCCGCCGCGATCGCCCCGCCCAGCCCCATGAAGGTCAGGAAGCGGATGTTGACGATGGCCAGGGCGACGAGCGCGATAATCACCGTCGCGCCCGCGAACACGACCGCCGAACCGGCCGTCCCCAGGGCCGTGCCCGCGGCGATCTCCGGCGAATTCTGCACCGCGCGTTCGTGTTTGTAGCGCGAGACGATGAACAGCGCGTAGTCGATCGAGAGCGCGATGCCGATCATCGAGGCCAGGAAGGTGGTGAAGCTCGGTACCGACATGAACGATGTGCCGAGGAAGATCACCGACGTCGCCAGTCCGAGTCCGACGATCGCGGTGATGATCGGCACGAAGGCGGCCACGATCGCGCCGAAGGCCACCACCATCACCACCAGCGCCACGGCCATGCCGATCATCTCGGCCCGACCACTGGGCTGTTGTTGTTCCATCGCCAGCGACCCGCTCATCTCCACCTGAAGTCCGGCGGCCCGCGCCTCGTCACCGACCGCGTAGGCGGCCGCGCGATCGGCGGCGGTGATATCGGTGAACTTCTGGATCGTGAACGGAACGGTCAGCACCGCAACGGTATCGGGGTTCTCCTTGTTCAACACGTTGACCGGCGCGGCACTGCAGCGCGAGACGAATTCCGGCGAACTGCGATCGGTCGCGAAGCAGCCCATCTGTTCGGTGGCGGTGATCGGATCCACCAGCGGGGTCTTGTGATCGACGATGTTCAGATCGTTCAGCTTCGAAACCACACCACCGACGGCCGCGCGCTGGGATGCGTCGGTGAGTTTCTGCCCCGGTGCCGCCCCGAAGACATAGGTGCCGGTGACCGCCTCGAAACTGAACGCCTGCGACATCCCCGGGAAGTGTTTGTCCATGATCTCGGTGGCGCGTTCCGACGGCAGATTCGGGATCGTGAAGTCGTCGTTCATCGGCTTCTTCAACTGCGTGCCGAGACTGCCGATGATCAGGAACAGGATCAGCCAGACCGGGAGCACGATCCACTTGTGCCGAAAGGCGAACCTTCCCCACCGATACAGATACACGGACACGAGGCGCTCCTAGTGGTCGCGGGCCTCGATTGGCGCTGACTGCGAACCGGGGCCGGTCGCTGATCGAGCTGTGCGGTTGCCGACACACTCGCCGGTACCGTCGGTCCGCCGAGTGGCCGAGCTGGAGAGCATTAGGTTCGAGTCTGCTGTGTCGTTGCTGCAAGATCAAGATCTGTGCGGTCCGAGATCCCCCGGACCGGATACGGCACGAGCCCCCATCCCTGTTCGGATGAGGGCTCGTGCCGTGGTTCGCGGATCAGCCGACCGGGACCGGCTCCTTCTCCGCCGCCGCGGTGTCGCGGTCACGCTGCTGCAGCTCGCGCAGCTTGGTGCCCTCGACATCGATATCGGGCAGGATCCGGTCCAGCCACTTCGGCATCCACCAGGCCCATTCGCCCAGCAGCACCAGCAGCGACGGGATCAGCACCATCCGGACCAGGAAGGCGTCGAACAGCACGCCGGCCGCCAGCGCGAAGCCCATCGACTTGGCGGTCACATCGGACTCCAACATGAATCCGCCGAAGACCGAGATCATGATGATGGCCGCGGAGGTGACCACGCGAGCACCGTGGTGATAACCGGATACCATGGCCTCCTTCGGGGATTTGCCATGCACGTATTCCTCTCGCATCCGCGTCACCAGGAACACCTGGTAGTCCATCGCGAGACCGAATACCAAGCCGATCAACATGATCGGCAGGAAGCTCACTATCGGATGCTGATCGCCGATCAGGCCGAGTTTGTCCTGCTGGAAGATCAGCACCGTGGCGCCGAAGGTGGCCGCCATCGACAACAGGAATCCCAATGCGGCGGTCAGCGGCACCAGAACCGAGCGGAACACGAGCGCCAGCAGGATGAACGCCGCGATCGCCACGATCGTCATGTACGGGACGATCTTGCCGAGCAGGGCGTTGGACACATCGGCGTAGATCGCGGTCGAGCCGGTGATGCCGTACTCCATGCCATATTTCGCTTGCAGGTCCGACTCCGCGTCCCGGGCATGTTTCACCAGGTCCTGGGTTTCGGAGTTGTTCGGGCCGTGATCGGGCACCGCGGTCAACTGGGCGCCGGTGCTGTTCACATAGTCCGGAGTCTTCTGCGGCGTGAGCTTGTTCGTCGACGGCATGGTCACGAAGTCCATGCCCTGGTAGCCGGCCAGCTTGTCGTGCAGGGCCATGACGGCCTCCTGACGCTGCTCCGGCTTGACCTTGGTCAGATCCGCGACCACCAGCAGGGTGCCGTTGCTGCCCTCGCCGAACCCTTCGGTACGCAGGTCGTAGGCCTTACGAACCGTGGTGGTCTTGGGCTGGCTGTCCTCGCCGGGGAGGCCGAGGCTCAGATTCACCGCGGGTGCGGCGAGCAGGCCGAGCACGATCACGCTCGCGCCGAGGGTCACCCACGGCGCCTTGGCGATCAGTTGGGCGAAACGCTTGCCGTTGGTGACGGCGTTGTCGTCCTCGGTATCGGTGCGCGCGACCAGCGGCAGCTTCGGCTTGAACAGGAAGCGGCCGAAGGCGCCCATCATCGCGGGCAGCAGGGTCAGCGCGACCAGGATCGCGAACAGCGCGGCCAGCGCGCCACCCAGACCCATCCAGGTGAGGAAGCTGACGCCGACGATGCTGAGGCCACACAGCGCGATGATGACCGTCATACCGGCGAAGACCACCGCGGAACCGGCGGTGCCGATGGCGACGCCCGCAGCCTCTTCCGGCGAATCCTGCACGGCGAGTTCATGTTTGTAGCGCGAGACGATGAACAGCGCGTAGTCGATCGACAGCGCGATACCGATCATCGCCGCCAGCACGGTGGTGAAGTTCGGGATGTTGGCGATCGAGGTGCCGGCCATGATCAGCGAGGACGCCATGCCGACACCCACGATGCCGGTCAGAATCGGCACGAACGCCGCGATCAGCGCGCCGAAGGCGATCATCATCACGATGAAGGCGACGGCGTAACCGATCATTTCCGACTGTCCACCCGGCGGCGCCTGCTCGGTGGCGATGGTGCCGCTGATTTCCACATCCAGTCCGGCCGCGCGCGCTTCATCGGCGACCTTGTAGGCCTGGTCCCGATCGGCCTTGGTGATATCGGAGAACGACTTTATCTTGAACGGCACGCTGAAGTAGGCGACGGTATCGGCATTGTTGTTCTTGCCGAGCACGTTCAGCGGCGCCAGACCACATTTCGCGACGAAGTTCGGGTCGGTGCGATCACCGGAGGTGCAGCCGATCGCCGTCGTCGCGGCGACCGGATCGGTCAGCACGCCCCGACGTTGCGGGTCGGGGTCCTGCGCATTGATCTTGGACTTGTCGACGATGTCGAGGTTGTTGATCTTCTCGACAAGCGCGCTGAGCGCCTTGTGATTGTCCGGATCGGTGAGCTTGCCGTGGGTTGCCGCGGCGACATAAGTGCCGGTCACCGCGTCGAATTTGAAGGCTGCCGATTGTCCAGGAAATTCCCTGTCCAGGATGTCGGTGGCCTTCTGCGAGGGCAGATCGGGCATGTTGAAGTCGTCCTGGCTCTGCTTCTTCAGCCCGACGCCGACGGCGCCCACGATCACGAAGATCAGCAACCAGACCGGTAGCACGATCCATTTTCGGCGGAAGGCGAACTTCCCCCACCGATAGAGGTACACGGACACGCGGTATCTCCTAGCGATAGCTGATTTGCGGTGCTGAGTTCAGGCCCCGTAGACAGCACTACTGCGGACGCCGCACTGCGATCCGCCTCCATCGACGCTTTCTGCCTACCGTGCGGTAGGTAGACTACCCAATCGCTAAGCGGAGGAACAACCTCGATTTTCGGGGCGTGCCCTCCGCTTCGATCGGTTGATGAGAGGATCATCGCATGAGCGCCCGAAGTACCTCAGGAATCGTTGTCGCAGGTCAGAGCACCAAAGACGCGATTCGTGAGGCGGCGATCCGGCTTTTTTCGAACAAGGGTTTCGAGCAGACGAGCCTGCGCGAGGTCGCGGATGCGGTGGGAATCACAAAGGCGTCGCTCTACTATCACTACGCGTCGAAGCTCGATCTGCTGCTCGCGATCATCGAACCGATCTTCGACGACATGAAGCTCGTGGTCGACGAACTCGACGGTGTGCCGTACAGCCCGGCGGGCGCTCGGGCGGTGCTGAATCGCCAGCTCCGGACCCTGTTACGACATCGCACCGCGGGCGCGATGTGCGTGCGCGACACCGTGGCCATCCTCAACGCGATCGGAGATCGGCATCCGGACATGTTCGATATGCACCGGCGACTGTGTGTCTGGCTGGCCGGACCCGACCCCTCGCACGAGGCGCAATTGCGTGCCAGTGCCGCCCTGGAGGTGCTGGGCACGGCGCTGTGGTCGAACGAGCTCGTGCCCGATGCGGGTGACGAGGTGATCGAGCGGGTTTTGATCGAGGCCGCTCTCGGTGTGCTGAACGGACCGGGTGGACAGCGCTAGTGCACATCTCGGCGAGGATCGACTACGCGGTCCGCATCCTGTTGGAAATCGCTCGCGCGCAACCGAATTCGGTGAAGGCGGAGACGATCGCCACGGCACAGGACATTTCCCCGAAGATTCTGGAATCCATTGCGGCGCAACTGCGCCGGGCCGATCTGGTGGTCAGCCGGCGCGGCCCCGACGGCGGGTACCGGCTGGCCCGTGCGGCCGGTGAGATCAGCATCGCCGACGTGATCCGCGCGGTCGAGGGGCCGCTCGCCTCGGTGCGCGGGCAGCGTCCCGAGGACGTGGTGTATTCGGGGGTTGCCGAACCACTGCAGCGGGTGTGGATCGCGCTGCGGGTCAATATCCGCGCGGTGCTGGAACAGGTCTCGATCGCGGATATCGCCACCGACGAACTGCCGGATTTCATCGCGAACCTGGTGTCCGATCCCGGTGCCTGGACGCGGCGGCCCGCGCCCGTCCCGCCCGGCGTCGACGCCTAGCCCGGAGATGAGGACTGTGCCGGTCGAGCCGGTTTCGCGAGTGTGCGGGCCGGCTTTCGCCGAGCGAAAAATCTTGCCGCCACCGCCCCGGAATGACGGTAGCCTGCACCCATCATGTTGATCAGGTTGCTGCGCGCCTTTCTCGCCCCCTACCGCACCCAGTTGGTGGGGGTTGTTGTGTTGCAGCTCATCTCCGTCATCGCGATGCTCTATCTGCCCAGCCTGAACGCCGACATCATCGACAACGGCGTCACCAAGGGTGATATCGGCTACATCTGGACCACCGGTCTGTGGATGCTGCTGGTGTCGGGCGTGCAGATCATCGCCTCGGCGAGTTCGGTCTATCTGGGCGCACAGGCCGCGATGGGTGCGGGGCGGGAAATGCGCGCGGCGCTGCTGCACCGGGTGGGCACCTTCTCCGCCCGTGAGGTGGGCATCTTCGGCGCGCCGTCGCTGATCACCCGCAACACCAATGATGTGCAGCAGGTGCAGCTGCTGGTCGTGATGAGCGTGACCATCCTGGTGATGGCGCCGATCATGTGCATCGGCGGCATCGTGATGGCGCTGCGCCAGGACCTCGGACTATCCTGGATCCTGCTGGTCGCGGTGCCGGTGCTCGGCCTGACGATGGCGCTGATCATCTCCCGGATGGTGCCCGGATTCCGGCGCGTGCAGGAGCGCATCGACTCGGTGAACCGAGTGCTGCGCGAGCAGATCACAGGTATCCGCGTGGTGCGGGCGTTCGTGCGCGAGCGCTACGAATCGCAGCGCTTCGGCGTGGCCAACGACGAGCTGACCTCGGCCTCGCTGTTCGTGGGCCGGTTGGCCGCGCTGATGTTCCCGGCCGTGATGCTGATCAGCAACGTGACCACGGTCGCGGTGATCTGGTTCGGCGGGCATGCCATCGACTCCGGCAGTATGCAGATCGGTTCGCTGACCGCGCTGCTGTCCTACATCATGCAGATCCTGATGGCGGTCATGATGGCCTCCTTCCTGGCGATGATCGCCCCGCGTGCGGCGGTCTCGGCCGAACGCATCGCCGAGGTCCTGGAAACCGACTCCTCGGTGCTGCCGCCGGCACAGCCGCAGACCTTCGTCGCCGATCCGGGAACGGTCGAGCTGGCCGGCGCCGAATTCGCGTTTCCGGGCGCCGCGGAACCGGTGCTGCGCGATATCAGCTTCCGGGTCTCGCCCGGGCAGACCACCGCGATCGTCGGTTCCACGGGATCCGGTAAAACCACGCTGATCAATCTGATTCCGCGGCTGATCGACGTCACCTCCGGCGTGGTGCGGGTCGGCGGCACCGATGTGCGGCAGGTGGATATGGATCTGCTGCGCTCGCAGATCGGGCTGGTGCCGCAGAAGGCCTATCTGTTTTCCGGGACCATCGCGGAGAACCTGCGTTACGGCGATCCCGAGGCGACCGACGAACAGCTGTGGCACGCACTGGAAATCGCGCAGGCCGCCGATTTCGTGCGGGCCATGCCCGAAGGGTTGCGGACCCCGGTCGCCCAGGGTGGCACCACCGTCTCGGGCGGCCAGCGGCAGCGGCTCGCCATCGCGCGCGCCCTGGTGAAGAAGCCCAAGATCTATCTGTTCGACGACTGCTTCTCCGCACTCGACGTCGCTACCGACGCCCGGGTGCGCGACGCGCTGCGGCCGGAGACGCGCGAATCCGCGGTGATCACCGTGGCCCAGCGCGTGTCGACCATCCGCGACGCCGACCAGATCGTCGTCCTCGAGGACGGTGCCATGGTCGGCCTCGGCACCCACGAACAGCTGTTGCGCGAATGCGAGGAGTACCGGGAGATCGTGGAATCGCAGTTCAGTCCGGAAGAGGCGGCGCGATGAGCCGCAAGACACAGGAGGCGGCGCGATGAGGCCCGGGGCGCCGATGCCGGGTGCTCCCGGGCAGAAAGCGAGATCGTTCGGCCCGACGTTGAAGCGGTTGTTGCGCCGCCTGGCTCCGGACCGGACGGCCGTCGTGGCCATCCTGGTGCTGGCCGTCGCCTCGGTCGTCATGAACACCCTGGGGCCGCAGATCCTCGGTAAGGCGACCAACCTCATCTTCGACGGCGTCGTCAGCAAGCAGTTGCCGGCGGGGCTGACCAAGGATCAGGCGGTGGCGTCCCTGCGTGCGCAGGGCCAGGACCGGCTCGCGGACATGATGTCCTCGATGAACATCAACCCCGGCCACGGCGTCGACTTCGGCGCGGTGGGTCAGGTGCTGACCCTGGTTCTGGTGCTCTACGTGCTGGCCGCGCTGTTCAACTGGTTGCAGGCGTATCTGCTGGCCACGGTGATCAACCGCGCGGTGCAGCGGCTGCGCAGCGAAGTAGAGGACAAGATCCACCGGCTGCCGCTGAGCTATTTCGACACCAACGCCCGCGGCGATGTGCTCTCCCGCGTGACCAACGACGTCGACAATGTGGCGCAGAGCCTGCAGCAGACCATGAGCCAGCTGGTCATGTCGGTGCTGTCGGTGATCGGCATCCTGATCATGATGTTCTGGATCTCGCCGCTGCTGGCGGTGATCGCGCTGCTCACGGTCCCGGCCGCCGTGGTCGTCACGGCCCAGATCGCGAAGCGGTCGAAACCGCATTTCGTCGATCAGTGGAAGTACACCGGCCTGGTCAACGCGCAGGTCGAGGAGGCCTTCACCGGCCACGAGGTGGTCACGGCGTTCGGCCGCATCCGCGAGGTCGGCGAGGAATTCGACAAGCGCAACGACAAGCTCTATCAGGCCAGCTTCAAGGCGCAGTTCATCTCCGGGCTGATCATGCCGGTGATGATGTTCATCGGAAACCTGAATTACGTGCTGATCGCCGTGGTCGGTGGTCTGCGCGTGGCCTCGGGCAGCCTGTCGCTGGGTGAGGTGCAGGCCTTCATCCAGTACTCGCGCCAGTTCAGCCAGCCGCTCACCCAGATCGGTTCGATGATCAATCTGCTGCAGTCGGGCGTCGCGTCGGCCGAGCGGATCTTCGAAATCCTCGATGCCGACGAGCAGGTTCCTGATCCGCGCGAGGAGGATCCGCGCCCGATCGATCGCGGCCGGGTCGAATTCGACGCGGTGTCGTTCCGCTACGAGCCCGACAAGCCGGTGATCGACGATCTCTCGCTGGTCGCCGAGCCCGGCCACGTGGTCGCCATCGTGGGCCCGACGGGTGCCGGTAAGACGACGCTGGTCAATCTGCTCGAGCGGTTCTACGAGCTGGATTCCGGCGCGATCACCATCGACGGGGTCGACATCACCGGCATCGGCCGCGACCGGCTGCGCTCGCGGATCGGCATGGTGCTGCAGGACACCTGGTTGTTCGGCGGCACGATCCGGGAGAACATCGCCTACGGCAACCCGGAGGCGAGCGAAGAGGAGATCCTCGCGGCCGCCCGCGCCGCCTACGTGGACCGCTTCGTCCATTCGCTGCCGCTGGGTTACGACACGGTGATCGACGAGGAGGGCTCCGGAGTCAGCGCCGGTGAGAAGCAGCTGATCACCATCGCCCGCGCCTTCCTGGCCAAGCCGACCATCCTGATCCTCGACGAGGCCACCAGTTCGGTCGATACCCGCACCGAGTTGCTGGTGCAGCAGGCGATGGCCGCGCTGCGCCGTGACCGCACCAGTTTCGTTATCGCGCACCGTCTTTCGACGATCCGCGATGCCGATCTGATCGTGGTGATGGAGGGTGGCCACATCGTCGAGCAGGGCACCCACGAGCGGCTGCTGGCCGTCCGCGGCGCCTACTTCCGCCTCTACAACGCGCAGTTCACCGGCGCGGCGGTCGATCAGGATCTGGTCGACGAGGAGACGCTGGACGTGGTGTAAGGGCCGTGGTCACCGGCCTGGCAGGATAGCGGCGTGTCCGATCCCGACCAGTTCTCCTTCACCGTCGGTACGTCGCTGCCAGGGCGGCACGGCCGCACCGGTGTGATCACCACGCCCCACGGGCAGATCGCCACTCCGGCGTTCATCCCGGTCGGCACCAAGGCCACGGTCAAGGCGGTACTCCCGGAGGCGATGGCCGAGATCGGCGCGCAGGCCCTGCTCGCCAACGCCTACCACCTGTATCTGCAGCCGGGATCCGACATCGTCGACGAGGCGGGCGGCCTGAGCCGGTTCATGAACTGGCCGGGCCCCACCTTCACCGACAGCGGCGGCTTCCAGGTGATGTCGCTCGGCGTCGGCTTCAAGAAGGTGCTGGCCATGGAGGCCGTCGGCGTGCAGAGCGACGAGGTGATCGCGAAGGGTAAGGAGCGGCTGGCCGTGGTCGACGACGACGGCGTCACCTTCCGCTCCCATCTGG
Source organism: Nocardia elegans NBRC 108235 (assembly GCF_001612845.1). GTDB lineage: Bacteria > Actinomycetota > Actinomycetes > Mycobacteriales > Mycobacteriaceae > Nocardia > Nocardia nova. Next base: position 98,118 of record NZ_BDBF01000004.1, read on the forward strand.
ACGGATCGAGCCATCGGTTCACCCCCGAGGTGTCGATGGGGATCCAGCACCGCCTCGGCGCCGACATCATGTTCGCCTTCGACGAACTGACCACGCTGTTCAACACCCGTGGCTATCAGGAGAAATCGCTGCGCCGCACGCACGAGTGGGCGCAGCGCTGCATCGACGAACACGAGCGGCTCACCGCCGAACGCGCGCACCGGCCGTATCAGGCGCTGTTCGCGGTGATCCAGGGTGCGCAGTACGAAGACCTGCGCCGCAAGGCCTGCCGCGATCTGGACGCGATGCTGGGAAGCGGCGGAACGGGTTTCGACGGTTACGGCATCGGCGGCGCGCTGGAGAAGGCCAATCTCGGCACCATCGTGGGCTGGTGCTGCGACGAACTGCCGGCGGAGAAACCGCGGCATCTGCTGGGTATCAGCGAACCCGAGGACTTCTTCGTGGCGATCGAGAACGGCGCCGACACCTTCGACTGCGTCAATCCGTCCCGCGTCGCGCGCAATGCCGCGATCTATGTGGCGGCCGGCAGATTCAACATCAACACCAGCCGGTTCCGCCGCGATTTCACCCCGATCGACGACACCTGCGACTGCTACACCTGCGCTCACTACACCCGTGCCTACATCCATCACCTGTTCAAGGCGAAGGAGATGCTCGCCGCGACGCTGTGCACGATTCACAACGAGCGCTTCACGATTCGGCTCGTGGACGATATCCGCGCGAGCATCGAGGGCGGCTACTACGACGACTTCAAGGCGGAGTTCCTGGGACGGTGGCAGGGCCGGATCCGCTTCGACTGAACGAAACGGCCCCGCCTCGCGCCCGGTTCCGCGTCAGCTGTAGAGCGCCGGCTTGTCCAGCGGTGCGTAGCTGGGTTCGTGCTTCTTCAGATAGGCGATGCAGCGGTAGCTGATCGGCATGATCAGCACCTCGCACAGCGTCTTCCACACGAAGCCGACGATCACGTAGTTGATGAACGCGCCCCACGTGTTGATCCCGATGGCCGTCGCCGCGATCGAGCAGAACACCAGCGTGTCACCGAATTCACCGGCGACGGTCGAGCCCAGCAGCCGCGCCCACAGATGCTTCTCCTTGGTGCGCTCCTTGATCAGCACCAGCGTCATCGAGTTCAGGAACTGGCCCACCACATAACCGGCGAGCCCGGCCGCGACGAGTTGCGGCGTGGTCCCGGCGACGGTGCGGAACGCGTCCTGATTGTCGTAGAACCCGGCCGCCGGTAGACCGATCGCGATCCAGAAGCAGACCACCATCAGAATCAGCATGCCGAAGCCGTAGTAGATGGTGCGGCGGGCGGCCTTGAAGCCGTACACCTCGCTCAGCACGTCGCCGATCACATAGGCGAGGGGGAACAGGAAAAATGCTCCGTCGGTGGTGATCGGCAGGATTTCGATGGGTCCGAGGGACACCTCGTGGCCGGTGAAGAACTGCACGCCCTTGGTCGCGCAGATGTTGGAAATCATCAGCGTCGCCGTGAACAAGGTCACGATCAACGTGAAGGGACCCCCCGCGGCCTGCGCGAATGCTGCGTGTTCGACCGCGGGGCGTCCAGACTCCCCGGTCGGTGTCGTTTCTTGTGTCTCACTCACGACCTGTGCACGATACCGGCAACCCGGCCCGGTGGAATAGGCTGGACCGATGACGAATCCCGGCGATTCCGACGAATGGTGGAAACAGTACGGCGGCGAAGGTGTCTCGTCCGATTCGGGCGGCCACCAGTCGGTTCCGCCGACCCCGCCGCAGCAGCCCACCCCGCCGCCCAATCCGCAGGCGGGATACTCCTCGGCCCCGCATCAGCAGTCGTCTCCGTACCAGCAGCCGACCCCGCCGCCGCAACAGCAGCAGTCCTATCCGAGCTATCCGCAGCAGCAGCCCTACGGTCAGCCCGGTTACGGCTATCCGGCCGCGACGCCGTATCAGCCCTACGGCTACGCGGCGCCGCAACAGGGCACCAACGGCCTGGCGATCGGTTCGCTGATCGCGTCGATCCTGGGGCTGTGCACCTGTATCGGATCGATCGTCGGGATCATCCTGGGTGTGATCGCGCTGAACCAGATCAAGGAGCGCGGCGGCCAGGGCCGCGGTATGGCGCTCGGCGGGATCTGGGTCGGCGCCGTCGGCATCGTGCTCACCATCGTGTGGGTGATCGTCAACATCGCGGCGGCGAACTGGTAGGAGCCGGTCGGGAGCAGCAGTGCGTCCGGATCGCCGGACGCACTGTAGCCGGATCAGCTGTGGCGCAGCGGATCCGGATGTTCGGGGTCCAGAATCCACGGTTCGCGCGGCACCGTCGCCGGAGTGAACTGATCCAGTAGCGCGCGCGGTGTCTCACCCCGCAGGCCGAGCGAGGCCGCGAGCAAGGTGAAAACCTGACGCGGCGTCTCACCGAGAGCGGTTCTGTCGCGCAGGGTTACGGCACCGTCGCGCTTGGCCAGCCGCGCGCCCTCGGTGTTGAGCACCAGCGGGACGTGCGCGTAGGAGGGTACGGCGAGTCCGAGGACCGTGGCCAGGTAGGCCTGCCGCGGTGTCGAGGGCAGCAGATCGTCACCGCGAACGACCTGGTCGAAGCCCTGGGCCGCATCGTCCACCACAACCGCGAGGTTGTAGGCCGCCGTTCCGTCGCCGCGACGCAGCACGAAATCGTCGACCAGCCCGCGATACCGGCCGTGGATTTCGTCGACGATCTCGAATTCCGTGGTCTGCGAGCGCAGGCGCAGTGCGGCGGGGCGACCCTCGGCGCGCTTGGCCGCCCGCTGCGCCTCGCTCAGGTCGCGGCAGGTCCCCGGATAGGCGCCCATCGGGCCGTGCGGTGCGGAGACGGCCTTCTGAATCTCCCTTCGCGTGCAGTAACACTCGTAGGTCATGCCGGCCACGCCGAGCCGCTCGATCGCCGCCGCATACTGCGGGGTGCGATCCGATTGCCGGACCACCTCGCCGTCCCAGTCCAGCCCGATCGCGGCCAAATCCTCCAGCTGACGCCGCTCCGCACCCGGCCGCACCCGGTCCAGGTCCTCGATCCGCAGCCGGAAATTGCGTGCGGTGCTGCGGGCGAACAACCACGCCAGCAGGGCGGTGCGGAGATTGCCCAGGTGCAGGTCACCGGAGGGGCTGGGGGCGAAGCGACCCGCCCCGGCGGTATGCGGGATCATCCGCGCAGCCGGGGGCACAGCGCGTCCTCCGGAATGTCGCGGCCGGCATCCAGATCCGCCAGCAGACCCTCGGCATGTGCGACGAGCCCGGTCGAATCGATGCCGTACGGCGGGGACGGCGCGGCCGACAACCGGCCGATCGCCCGCTCGAGCAGGGTGCGAGCACCCTTCGGATTGCCGCGCTGGATGTGGGTGATGCCGACGGCGTACTGCGCCAGCCCCTGCCACAGCATCCTTTCCGCGAACGGTCCGTTCTTCCATGCGGCCTCCAGCACCTCGTGTGCGTTGAAGGCCAGTCCCTCGTTCAGGAGGCGCTGGGCATAGTCCAGGGTTTCGTCCGGTGGGAGGTCGAGATCATCCGGAATCCGGGCGACGCCGACGCTACCGGGCGGTAGTGGTCGCCCGAACCGGTCTCGAGGACGGGCATTTCGGGCGTGTCCGGCATCGTCGCGATCTCGTTCCACCACTCCTCCATGATCCATACCGAGCAACCGCACGGTTTATCCGGGGCGTAGTGCAGCCGTGCCCGAGCGAATTTCGCGGCCCGGTTTTGTTTAGCGGATCATTCTCCTGTCATTTGGCAATTCCCCCGCTATTAGTGAACGGGAATTATTTATCGCAATTCGAGTGGTTGAAAGTGAAAAGACGCGGGACATGGATTGTGGGTGCTGCTAGGGTGCTCTCCCGGGGTCAACGCGAGCGCGCACCATGGCGGTGTGTACCTCGTGGCCCATTCCGTTCATCGAGTAGTTCGTGCGCTATGACCAGGCGCATCGTGGAGCCGTCGAGTCTCGAGAAACCCGGGTCCGGCGACGAGGGAAGCATGATTGTCGCGTTATCTACGGTGGTAAAGGAGAGGTTGAGGTGAAGGTTGATTCGGCCGGTGCGGTGTGGCGCAAGAGTAAATACAGCGGCCCCGACGGAAACTGTGTCGAGGTCGCTTTTCTGAGTGACGGCAATGTCGGGGTTCGCGATACCAAAGACTGCGGCAGCGGGCCGATTCTGGCTTTCACACCCGGCGAGTGGGATGCGTTCGTCTCGGGCGTGACCGACGGGAAGTTACGTCCCGCCTGACCCCGGGCGATCAGGTGATGGGCCCCGAGTCGATGCGACTCGGGGCCTTGTTGTGCCGGTCGGTGCGGCCGATCGCGGGCCCAGCCGGTTGATCTTCCCCGCCACCGAAATACCGTGTCGATGGATCTCGGTCGGTGCGGGATATGTGGACGGTTGTGGATATCGTCGGCGGGTGGATCTACTGACCCCGCAGGATGCCACCAGGTTCTGGCTGTCGCGCCGGGCCTGCAACGACCTGTTCCTGCTCTACTGCTTCGACGACGCCGGATGGTCCGCCGACGCGCTGCGGGCGGCGGTGATCGCGCGCAGCGCCGAAATCCCGGAGTTGAACGTCCGTATCCGGGAGCACCGTTTCGCTTATCCGGCCTGGGAGCCTGCGGATTTCGACGAGGCGCAGGTCGTCGTCCACACGTCCGAGGAGCCGCTGTGGACGACTGTGGAAGCCTCGCTGGGGGAGATTCTGGCGCACTCGGTACCGGCGCGGCGATACACCTGGCGGATCCATCTGTATCGCGGCGTCCCGGACGCGCCGGGCGGATCGGGGCCCGCACTCGTTGTGGTGCTGCAGCTTTCGCATGCGCTGGCGGACGGAAAACGGGCCGCGCATATCGCGCGCGAGTTGTTGCGAGGCTTGGACGCGGCAGCTCGCAGGGTCGCCGAACCGGGTGACGGTTCGGATCGCGTCGGATCGTCCACCGGCGCGATGGTCGATCGGCATCACGGCCGCCGGGCGCGAGCCCGGTTCGCGTCATCTGTGGAAACTCTTGCGGTCGAAGCCCTAGCGCTTCTTTCATTCCTGCCCGGCGTGGCCCGCACGGTGCGGCGCGGATTCGTCGCGGCACATGCGGACAAGGAATTGAACAGCCTCGCCGAGGCGGGTGAGATTCCCCCCGCGGCAACGAATTTCGCGCCGACCCGGCTGAACCGCCCGCCGGCGCCGGAGCATCGGGCCGTCCGCGTGATCGCGGGGGAGAGCCTGCACGTTCCCGGCTATACGGTCACGGTCGTCGCGCTGACCGCGATCTCCGTCGCGATGAGTCGATATCTCGCCGCCCACGGCGAATCCGCCGACCCGTTGGGTGCGCAGGTCTCGATGGCCCTGCCTGTGGTGACCGATCGAAAAGCTGTCCCGCACAACAACTATCGCGACCTCGGTGTCGATCTGTGCGTCGCGGAACCGGACCTGCGGCTGCGGGCGCGCCGCATCGCCGGGGCGCTGGCCGAACGACGGATCCGCGCCACCCATCCGCTGCAGTGCGCGCGTGACCGCGTCACCGACGCGATCCCGGCCCCGGTTCTCCGTCGCGATATCGCCGGCTATCCCTTGGATCTGGTTCCCGACCGAATCTCGGGCCACACCGTGGTCTCCAGCGTCCACCGCGGCGAGGCGGATCTGTCGATCGCCGGCGGCGCGGTCCGCTTCACCGCCGGTTTCCCCGCCCTCGGCGCGGTGATGCATCTGACCCACGGCCTGCACGGACTCGGAACGACGGTGACCCTGTCGGTCCACGCCGATCCCCAGGTGGTGGATGTGGACGATTACGCCCGCCGCTTGCGTGGCGCGGTCCGTGAGGTCGGTGCGCGGCTGACCGCCGACTGATCGCGGAAGAGGTTGGTGCACCTCTTTCCATATTCAATATATAGCGGAGTGGGGGGCTTGCGGCAAGGCCCCGGTCGTGCCGCACAATGGCCCGCCGAGGCCGTGTACCTGCGAAAACGGGAGGAGAAGCGCAGCGGCCGAGACGGACACGGGTGTCCACATGAACCATGTCGAGCCAGGGAATGAGGGACACATGTCGGAACCGGGGTATCAGGACGAGTTGCGGGCTGAACAGGACTACGTGTCCGGGCTCTACGCACGCCTCGACGGCGAGCGCGGCGAGGCGAAGGGCCGCTACAGCGCGGCGTTGCGCGGCAACGGCGGTGCGCTGGTGGACCGCGATGTGGAGGTGCGCACGCTGGCGCGTGAGGTGAAGCGCTTGGACGTGGCCGACAACGGCCTGTGTTTCGGCCGATTGGACAGCGATTCCGGCGAGCGGTCCTATATCGGCCGGATCGGGCTGTTCGACCGGAGCAACGACTTCGAGCCGTTGCTGCTGGACTGGCGGGCTCCGGCGGCACGGGCCTTCTACACCGCCACCGCCGCCAGCCCGGAGCGGATGCGGCGGCGCCGGCAGTTCCATTCCCGCGGCCGCCGCGTCGTCGACTACACCGACGAGATCTTCGGCCGTCCGGGCGCCGGGGAACGCGGGGATGCGGCGCTGCTCGCGGCCGTCGACGCGCCTCGTGGCGAGGGCATGCGCGACATCGTGGCCACCATCCAGGCCGAACAGGACGAGATCATCCGGCTCGATCATCCCGGCGTGCTGGTGATCGAGGGCGGACCCGGTACCGGCAAGACGGTGGTGGCGCTGCATCGTGTCGCCTATCTGCTCTACACCCAGCGCGAGCAGATGGAGCGCCACGGCGTTCTCGTGGTCGGACCCAATCCGGCCTTTCTGCGTCATATCGACCGGGTGCTGCCGTCGCTCGGCGAAACCAACGTCGTCTTCACCACCACGGGCGATCTGGTGCCGGGCCTGCACGTGACCACCGAGGACACTCCGGATGCGGTGCGCATCAAGGGTTCGCTGCGCATGCTGGATGTGCTCGCCGCCGCGGTCGCGGACCGGCAGTGCTTGCCGGCGGAACCGCTGACCATCGAATTGACCGATGTCACCGCGCGTATCGATGCGGCGACCGCGGAATGGGCGCGCGAGGAGGCGCGCACGAGCGGTCTGCCGCACAACGAGGCGCGTGCGGTGTTCCGCGAGATCGTCACCTACGTGATCACCGAGCGCGCGATTGCGCGGATCGGCAAGGGCTGGATCACCCGCGACGACCGGGAGGCGTGGGAGAACCTGCGGGCCGACCTCGTCGCCGAACTCGCCGAGAGTGAGCAGTTCGCTGCCGCGCTCGACCAGCTCTGGCCCGTGCTCACCCCGGAAACGCTGCTCGCCGAGCTGTATTCGTCGCCCGAGCGGTTGCGAGCGGCAGGCGCCGACCCGGCCCTCCGGCGTGCCGACGGCGCGGCGTGGACGGTGTCGGACGTACCGCTGCTCGACGAACTGGTCGATCTGCTGGGCCGGGAGAAGCCGGCGGAGCACACCGCGGAACGCGAACGTGCGGCCGAAGCCCGATATGCCGCAGGCGTTTTGGAGCTCATGACGGGCCGCGAGGATTCGATGGACGACGAGGACCACCTCTTCGCCACCGACCTGCTCTACGCCGAGGACCTCGCCGACCGATTCGCCGATCGCGATACCCGTGATCTGGCCGAACGCGCCGCCGCCGACCGGGATTGGACCTATCGCCATATCGTGGTCGACGAGGCGCAGGAGCTCTCCGAGATGGATTGGCGGGTGCTGATGCGGCGGTGTCCGGGCCGCTCCTTCACCGTGGTCGGCGACCTCGCCCAGCGTCGTTCGACCGCCGGCGCGACTTCGTGGGACGCCATGCTCGAGCCCTATGTTCCCGGCCGGTGGCGCTATCGCTCCCTGACGGTGAACTACCGTACGCCGGCCGAGATCATGGCGGTCGCGGCGGCGGTGCTCGCCGAATTCGCGCCGGATGTGCGGCCACCCGAGTCGGTGCGTGCGTGTGGCGTACCGCCGTGGTCGCGCCGGGTCGACGAGAGCGAATTGGCCTCCGCCATCGCGGATTTCGTTCGTGACGAGGAGGGTCGCGAGGGCACCGCCGTCGTGATCGGTCCGCCCGGCGTGCCCGGCACGGTTCCGGCATCGGAAACGAAGGGCCTCGAGTTCGATGCCGTACTCGTCGTCGAACCGGAGCACATCCTCGCCGACGGGCCGCGTGGCGCGGCCGAACTCTACGTGGCCCTCACCCGCGCCACCCAGCGCCTCGGAGTTCTGCACCGAGCCCCGCTGCCCGCGGCACTCACCGGTCTGGTCCCGGTCGCCGAGCCCGCGGCGGCCGGAAATCGCCGCTCCGCGTAGCGATGTGGCGGGCCGCTAATCGGGCGGCCCGCATCCGCCGCGCATGATCAACGCATGTGCCGGACACCACTGGGTCACCGGCAGGCGACTGCGTCCGTTCCCGGTGCGCAACTCGAATTCCACCAGCCCCAGCCACGTTCCGTCCGCCGCCCGCGCCCAGACGTGCAATCGCCCCGGAATTCGCCCGGTGATCTCGAGCCCGCCCGCCCGCACCTGCCCCGCCACCGCTTCGTGATCGGCCATCCGTGGATACGTGGGGATAGCGGCAGCCACGTCCACCAGCACCGGCATCGGCGGAACCACCACCCGATGCAGCGCGAACTCCCCCTTCTCCGGCCAATGTTCGAACATGTGTTCGATCATAAACCGAAGCGCCGACAAATAGCTCGCGGATTCGCCGGCCGCGTCGCAGTGTCATCGACTCCGGAACTCCAGTGCGGTCCGCCCGTCCGCCACCGGTCTCACGGCACGCAGCATCAGACCGCATGTCTCACCCAGCGCCCCCAACTCGGTCACCGTCCGCTCCCGCCCGCCGAAGCACATCGACATGAACAGGTCGATCGCCGTATCGGCCCCCCGCCCCCGAATCGGCTCGATCACCACAACCGCCCCGTAAGCCCCTGCGGCGCGGGCGCATTCGGCGAGGATGGCTGCGGCGAGTTCGTCGTCCCAGTCGTGCAGGATGTCGGACAGAAGGTAGGCATCGGCCCCGGTGGGGAGCGGATCGAAGAAGCTGCCCGCAACGGCGGACGCTCGGTGCCTCAGTCCGGACGCCGTGAATCGCTCGGTGGCAGCGGCGGCCGTGGGCGCCAGGTCCAGCACTCGTCCGCGCACGCCGGGATGCGCGCGGAGGATCGCCGTCAGTAGGGTGCCGTCGCCCCCGCCGACGTCGAGAAAGTCGGGGAAGCGACTCCAGTCGAACCGCGCCGCGATCTGGTCCGCGTAAACCCCGAAGCGGCAATTCATCTGGGCGTCGAAGGACGTGCGCAGCGCGGGCTCGGCTTCCAGATCGGCCCAGAAATCACGTCCGTACCTGCGCGGATAGGCGGGCAGGCCGGAAGTGATCGTGCTCAGCAGTTCCACGAAGGCCAGTTCGGCGCGCCCGCCCGCGCTGCCGATATCGAGCAGCAGCAGCGCGAACGGGTCGGGGGAGTCCGCGCTCATCTGGTTGCCGAGGCTGGTGGGCCGGTAGCGGCCGGACGTCGCTTCGTCGTCGAAGACGCCGACGGTGACCAGATGGTCGAGCAGTCGACGGAGCGCGGGAGCGGAGGTGCCGGTGCGAGCCGCCAGTTCGTCGGCGGTCGCGCCCGTGCCGCCCGCATGGTCCACCAGCCGCAGCGTCGCGGCCACGCGGACGGCCATCGGTGTGGCCAGATCGGCCAGGGCGAGGATCGAGGCGGGTTGCTCCAGCGAATTCACCGGCCCAGACTATCCGGCACGCCTACAGCGGCATCGAATATTGTTGTGGCGCAGTGGTTGTGGGCCTCGTCGTTCAGCGGCTGACGGTGGTCTGCCGTTCGACGCGGGAGAGTTTCTCCGGGTTGCGGACCACGTAGAGGCCGGTGATCAGGCCGTCGTCCAGGCGCATTGCCACCACGTCGTCGATTCGTCCGTCGATCCGGACGATCAGTGCGGGGCAGCCGTTGATCTGGACCGCTTCGACCGTTGCCTCGGTGCGCAGTCGGGGCAGACCGGTACGCAGGGCGCGGGCGACCCGGTCGGCGCCCGCGATCGGCCGCAGGACCGCCTGGACCACACCGCCGCCGTCGCCGAGCAGCACCACGTCGGGAGCCAGCATGTCGACCAGATGCTGCAGGTCGCCGGTTTCGATGGCTTGCTGGAAGGCTTCGACGGCGCGGCGGGATTCGTCGGCGGACACCACGCCGCGGGGTCGGCGCGCGGCGACGTGAGCCCGTGCGCGATGGGCGATCTGGCGTACCGCGGCGGGCGTCTTGTCGACGGCCGCGGCGATCTCGTCGTAGCTCAGGTCGAACACCTCGCGCAGCACGAATACCGCTCGTTCCGTCGGTGCGAGCGTTTCCAGCACCAGGAGCATCGCCATCGATACGCTGTCGGCCAGTTCGACGTCCTCGGCCACATCGGGCGCGGTCAGCAGCGGTTCCGGCAGCCACGGACCGACGTAGGACTCCTTGCGGCGGCCGAGTGTGCGGAGCCGGGTCAGCGCCTGGCGGGTGACGATCCGGACCAGGTAGGCGCGCTGATCACGGACGTCGTCGAGGTCCACGTCCACCCAGCGCAACCAGGTCTCCTGCAGGACGTCCTCGGCGTCGGCGGCCGAACCGAGCATCTCGTAGGCAACCGTGAACAGCAGATTGCGATGGGTGACGAACGCTTCGGTGGCGCCGTCGATGCGCTCGCTCATGGGGGCTCCTGTCCGTGCTGTCTCGACTCCGGCACACACGAGACGCTCGCCGGATCCGCCGTGTGACACCTCCTGCAAGTGATACGCGTCACTGCAGCGGTGATCTCGCGGCGATGGCCGGCGCGACCCACGCCGTGAGGTAGCGGCGCAGTTCCGGGCCACGCCGAGGCGGACGGCCCGGATCGACGACGAACGATTGCACGATGCGAAGCATATGTTCGACGAGTTCGTCCAGATCGGCGCCGGACAATCCGGCCGCGGTCCAGTCGACGGCGAAGCGTTGCAGGATCGATCGTCCGAATGCCAGTGCGGTGTCGGAGGTTACGCCGGCGGAGAAGGCCCCGGCCCGCCCCGAAGTGAGCAGTAGGTTGAGGTACCGCTCGTGCGGCAGCCGCTCGAGGGTGTAAGCGATGCCCTCGACGACCGCCGTGGCGGGGTCGCGGATCCCGCTCAGATGTTCGGCCAGAACGTCGAGGAACTGCCCGGTCTGCGCGACGGCGGTCGCGGTCAGCAGGCTCTCGGCACTGGGAAAGTAGCGGTACACGGTCTGACGGGTGACGCCGAGGTCCCGGGCGACCTCGGCGATGCTGAAATCGCTGCCGGACCGGTCGATCGCGGTGCGGGCGGCGGCGAGAATCCGCGCGACGGCTTCCTCGTCATCCGCGGGCGTCGCCCCCGCCCAGCCATGCGTGCGCACCGAATGCCCAATCCCTTCCTCGAAGCGTCGACGGTACCGATCCTGCCGAGAGGGCAGCACTCGGTCTCTTGACCATACATATGTAACCAACTGTATGGTCGACCGGAAGTACCGGAGAGAAGGAAGACCATGCCAGCCACGACGCCGCCCCGTCCGAAACAACTCGATTCCCCGCTGCTGCCCAAGATCTTCAAGATCGTGGGCCGTGCGCAGGTGTGGACCTATCGGCGCACCGGCGGCCGCGTCGGCGGTAAGTGGCGCATCGGGGCCGGCTTCCGCAAACCGGTGCCGACCCTGCTGCTCGAACATCGCGGCCGGAAGTCGGGTGTGGTCTACACGACGCCGCTGCTCTACATCACCGACGGTCCGAACACGGTCATCGTCGCCTCGCAGGGCGGCCTTCCCAGACATCCGCAGTGGTATCTCAATCTGCGCGCCGAGCCCGACACGCACATCCAGATCGGGCGGGACCGCCGTCCGGTTCACGCCGTCACCGCAGACCCGCAGGAACGGGCCCGCCTGTGGCCGTTGCTCGTCGACGCCTATGCCGACTTCGACACCTATCAAGCGTGGACCGAACGCGAAATCCCCGTGGTCGTCCTGCGTCCCCGCCCGGACGGCCGCTGACGAGAAGTACGACGGACGAACAGAAACGCCCGCTACCACTGGGGTAGCGGGCGTTTCGCGGCGGAGGATAGGGGATTTGAACCCCTGAGGGCGTTAACCCAACCCGCGTTCCAGGCGAGCGCCATAGGCCACTAGGCGAATCCTCCGCAGAGCAATATACCGGGTGGACCCCCCGGAACGGCAAACCGGGCTATTTGTGCAGGCCGGCGAGGGCCTTCTTCAATTGGTCCTTGCAGGTGGTGCCGACGTCGGCGCTGTCGATGCTGCCCTCGGCCTGGATCCGCAGTTCCACCTTCACCGAGACGTTGGAGTCCAGGGCCGCGCAGGTGTAGTCGAGGGTCACGAAGCTCGAGTAGTTCTGCTGGTAGGCGGCGTAGTAGGCCTGGCTGCCGATGCCCGCGATATCGCCGGAGGTACGGCCGCTGCCGGTGGTCTTGGTGTCGTAGTTCTTCCAGCTGTTGAACTGCGGATCGCTGTACTTGCTCTGGAAGTCGGCCTCGAGGTCGATATCGGAACCGTCGGTGCCGTACTTGCCGGCGCCGTCGTACCGGGCGCGGCAGGTCAGGTTGCCACCACCGAAGCTGGAGTCGGGTGCGCGTTCGGTGTGCTCGGGCGCGTCCTTGGGTGTGGGCGCCCACTTGCGCAGCACCGTGGCATCGATCAGCGAGCAGGCGTCGCTGACATTGGCCATCGAATAGTTGCCGTCGACACCCTTTTTGTCGCCGAGCGGTCCCTTACTTCCGCCCCCGCCACCGCCGGTGAGCGCGATCACGCCGATCACGATGCCGATCACCACGACCAGGCCGACCACACCGCCGACGATCCACGGTGTGTTGTTCTTCTTGGGCGGCTGTGGATAGGCCGGCTGTTGCGCATAAGGCGGCGGGAACTGCTGCTGTGGATAACTCGGCACGGACGGTGGTGGCTGCGGTGCGTAGGGCTGCTGTGGGGCGCCGCCGTGATAGGCGTCGAAACCCGCCCCCAGAACGGTCGGATCCGTGCCGGTCACCGGCCCGGGACGCCCACCCATGACGGTCGGATCGGTACCGGTGAGCGGCTGCTCCGGAGCCGCCGGCGTCGACCACCAGTGCACGGTTTCGTTGGGCGGATTGCCTTGCCCCGGATACTCGGGCCCACCGTGCGGTGGATTACTGCCTGTCACGTCTTTCCTCCGGTCCTGGCGCGGAAGCCCCCTCGAAAAATGTCGCAGGTGATCGTATCGACTCCGCCCGGATTCCACTCGAGTGGACAGTTGTGACTACACTGGCCGACGGATCCCGCGCGGCGCGCATCCTGTGAACTCCCCCAGGGCCGGAAGGCAGCAAGGGTCAACGGGCTCTGCCGGGTGCGCGGGGTCCCCTTTCTTTCCCGGGGGAAATATTCTTATCTGCCACGGGGCGCATCCGGCGAGTAACGTGGTCGGCTGGGTCGGCGCCAGAAGCGCACGATCCGTCAACCTGTTACCTCGCTGCTTGAAAGGCTGCTCAGGATGCCCCGGCAAACGCAGATCGGTTTGATGAGCCATGCGGAACTCGTATCCGAACACGAGACGCAGACCGCGAACTACGCGAAGCTCCAGACCGAGAAGCTCACGCTGGATCTGACGAGGGGTAAGCCCTCGCCGGAGCAACTCGACCTCTCCACCGGCCTGCTCGCCCTGCCGGGCGCCGACGACTACCGCGACGGCACCGGCACCGACTGCCGCAACTACGGCGGCCTGCACGGACTGCCGGAGCTGCGCGCGATCTTCGGTGAACTGCTGGGCATTCCGGTCGAGAACCTGCTCGCCGGCAACAACGCCAGCCTGGAGCTGATGCACGACATGATCGTGTTCGCGATGCTGCACGGTACGGCCGACTCGCAGCGCCGCTGGGCCGACGAGCCGATCAAATTCCTGTGCCCGAGCCCGGGATACGATCGCCACTTCGGGATCACCGAATCGCTGGGCGTGGAAATGATTCCGATCGCCATCAACCACGACGGCCCGGACGTGCACGCCATCGCGGAACTGGTCGCCGCCGACCCGCTGATCAAGGGTCTGTGGGCGGTCCCCAACTATTCCAACCCGACCGGCGTGAACTTCTCCGAAGAGGTTGTGCGCGAACTCGTTTCGATGCCCACCGCGGCGCCGGACTTCCGTCTGTTCTGGGACAACGCCTACGCGGTGCACCCGCTGACCGATACCGCCGCCCCGGTGTTCGACGTGCTCGGAATGGCCGCCGCGGCCGGAAACCCCAACCGGCCCTTCGTGTTCGCCTCCACCTCGAAGATCACCTTCGCCGGTTCCGGAGTCAGTTTCTTCGGCTCGTCCACCGAGAACCTCACTTGGTACCTGAAGTATGCCGCCAAGAAGAGCATCGGCCCGGACAAGGTGAACCAGCTGCGTCACCTGCGCTTCTTCGGTGATGCCGAGGGTGTGCGCCGGCATATGCAGGCCCACCGTGCGGTGCTGGAGCCGAAATTCAAACTGGTGCTGCGCATTCTGGAGGATCGCCTGGGCGCCTCGAAGGTCGCCTCCTGGACCGAGCCCAAGGGCGGCTACTTCATCAGCCTGGATGTGGTCGAGGGCACGGCCGCGCGCGTGGTGGCCCTGGCCAAGGAGGCCGGCATCGCCCTGACGCCCGCCGGTTCGGCGTTCCCCTACGGAAAAGACCCGGAGGACAAGAACATTCGCATCGCCCCCAGTTTCCCGTCGCTCGCTGACCTGGAGAAGGCGATGGACGGTCTGGCGACCTGCGTCCTGCTCGCGGCGACCGAGAAGCTGCTGGAGAAGTAGGGTCGGCGCGACCCGCCACGGATTCGAAAGACCGGTTCGCGGGCCCCTGTTCGGGGACCGCGAACCGGTCTTCGCCTCGCGGTTGTCCGGTCGGAACCGGTTACTGCGGCTTGTGCGCCAGTACCGCGAACATCGTCACCGAGAGGTGGATGTCACCCGTGCGCGCGCCGGCTTCCAGTTCCGCCAGCAACTCCCGCCGCTGCGCCTCGGTGATCGCCCCTCGTGCCTCCGCCATCTCGGCGATGCGGGCCACCAGCGCACCCGCGCCGGCGCTCGCGTCCTGGACCAGCGCATGCGAGCCGATATCGTCGACGACCAGTCCGGCCCCGGCGAGCAGGCCCGGCAGCCGCCGTCCCGAGAACGGGTTGGTGGTGTTGGTGATGAGGGTTTCGATCACCTCGTGCACGACCCGCCGGTCGCCGGGGTGCACGATGGCGGTGCCCCAGTCGCTGTCCATGACGACGACGCGGCCGCCCGGTTTCAATACCCGGGCGATCTCCCGCGCGGCGCGCGCCGGGGCGGTCAAATGCTGAAAGACCCGCTCGCACAGCGCGACATCGAAGGTGTCGCCGCCGAACGGCAGTCCGTAGGCATCGCCGGGTACGAAGCGAGCCGGCGAATTGTGCTGGGCGGCACGGCGTTCCGCCCCGGCCAGCAGATTCGGATCGGGTTCGACGCCGACCGCGTCACCGGTCGGGCCGACCGCGTCGGCGAAGACCAGCACCTCCGAGCCGGTGCCGGAGCCGATGTCGACCGCACTTTCGCCCGGAGCGACGGCCAGGGCGTCGTGCGCCCAGCGGCGTAGTCCGCGAATTCCGGGAAGTGCAGCCTGCAGATCGTTGACGTCGATGAGTTGGTCCCGGCCCGCGCGATCGAAACGGTCCGGCCTCAGCCCCGAGGCCGAGGAATTGTCTGCCGAGGAGCTGTGTGTGGGCGCCATATCTTCCACCGTGGGTGTTGCCAAAGTGTCGGGCATGAAGATTCACCCTACGCGCGCAGAAAAGCTACGGGTGGGTAGGCATGTGAGTCCGGTCACGTCGGTCGGTAGGCGGATATCCGGCCGTCTGCCATGATCGATACATGGTGAGCCGCAAAGTGTGCCTCGCGCAGGAACCGGAGGCGGACAAGCTGTTGTCGGAGGACGACTTCGCCCTCTTGACCGGGATGCTGCTGGATCAGCAGTTTCCCCTCGAACACGCTTTCCGCGGTCCGAAGAAGATCGCCGACCGCATGAACGGTTTCGATATCCACCGGATCGCCGAGGCCGATCCGGAGGAATTCGAGGAATTGGGCGCGACCCCGCCCGCCATTCACCGCTACGGCCGGTCGATGGCCCGGCGCACCCAGGAACTGGCCCGATACGTCGTCGAACACTACGACGGCACCACCTCCGAGATCTGGACCCGCGACGATCCCGACGGCAAGGAAGTGCTGCGCCGGCTGAAGGAGCTGCCCGGCTACGGGGACCAGAAGGCACGCATTTTCCTGGCGTTGCTGGGCAAACAACTCGGTGTGCGCCCGGCCGGGTGGGAGAAGGCGGCCGGCGCCTACTCGGAGCCGAATTCGCGCCGCTCCGCCGCCGATATCGTCGACAACGAATCACTGCTCGAGGTGCGGGCCTTCAAGAAGCAGATGAAGGCCGCCACGAAGGAAGCCAAGGCGAAATAGCGCGGGCCTGCGGCGATCCGGCTACTGCGCGGTGTAGCCGCCGTCGACCAGGTGGTAGCTCCCGGTGATGAACGTGGCCGCATCGCTGGCCAGGAATGCGACCAGCCCCGCGACCTCCTCGGGTGTACCGAGCCTGCCCAGAGCGTGTTTCTGGGCCAGGAAGGCCTGTGTTTCCTCGTCGAGGTTGGCGCCGAGCAGCGGAGTGTGGATGAAGCCGGGTCCCACGGCGGTGACCCGCACGCCCTGGGCCGCGTATTCCAGGGCCGCGTTCTGGGTGAGGCCGAGCAGGCCGTGTTTGGCCGTGACGTACGCCGAGGAATTTGCGAATCCCACGCTGCCGAGGATCGACGCCATATTCACGATGGCGCCGCCGCCGGCGGCCGCGACCGCCGGAAGCTGTTCGCGCAGTGCGTAGAACACGCCGTCGAGGTTCACCGACAAGACCTTGCGCCAGCCCTCCAGCGAATAGTCGCCGATCAGCGCGCTCTCCCCGCTGATGCCGGCATTGTTGACCGCGATCCGCAGCGGTCCGAGTTCAGCGGCCGCCGCGACGCTGCGCTGGACGGTCTCCGGATCGGAGGCGTCGCCGGCGAAGGCGGCCGCCTGTCCGCCCGCCCCGCGAATTTCCTCGACCACCGTATTCGCGTTGTCCTCGTCGAGATCGAACACCAGGACCGCGGCGCCGCTGCGCGCGAGTTCGTGCGCGACCGCACGTCCGATCCCGGAACCGCCGCCGCTGACTATTGCCGCACGGTTGCTTACGTCATAAACGGCCATGATCGACACCCTCTCCGAGACATCGGTTAGGTCATTTACTGGGTCCTGATCGCTCGAAGCCGAGTGTAGCTGTGAGTTAGCGAATATGGGCGGGCGGTCCGAACCGGTGCTGTCCGCACCGCGGCGGTGCGTACGCCGGACTGCGCGGCCGGTCAGCTGCTGCTCGCCGCCGCGGTGGCGAACGGCGTTGTGGTGACGCGGTTTTCGCGATGGGCGGGCGGCTGCCACAGTCCGCGACGCTGCAGGATCGGCAGGACTCCCTCACCGAACCAGTACGCCTCCTCCACATGCGGATAACCGGAGAGAATGAACTGCGTGATGCCGAGGCGGGAGTATTCGATCAGCCGCTCGGCCACCTCTTCGTGCGAGCCGACCAGTGCCGTTCCCGCGCCGCCGCGCACCAGTCCGACACCCGCCCACAGGTTGGGCGCGATCTCGAGCCGATCGGTGTTGCCGCCGTGCAGTTCCAGCATGCGCCGCTGGCCCTCGGATTCGCTCTGTGCCAGATTCGCCTGCACCCGTTCGATATCCGCCGGATCGACCGCCGACAGCAACCGGTCCGCCTCGGCCCAGGCCTGTTCGGAGGTGTCGCGGGAGATGACGTGGATGCGCAGGCCGTAGTCGAGAATCCGCCCCTGATCGACCGCGAGGCGGCGGATCCACTCCAGCTTCTTGCTCACCGCGAACAGCGGCTCGCCCCAGGTGAGATAGGTGTCGGCATAGCTGGCGGCCACCGGTCCGGCGGCGGTCGAGGAGCCACCGAAGAACACCGGCGGAATCGGATCGGGCCGATTGTTCAGTTGCGCGTTGCGCACCCGCAGGTGCTTGCCCTCGAACGTCACCGGAGCCTCGGACGCCCACAGCTCCCGCACGATGTGCAGGAATTCGCCGGTGCGCTCGTACCGCTGTTCCTTGTCCAGGAAGTCGCCGTAGGCCTGCTGTTCGTGCGGTTCGCCGCCGGTCACGACGTTGAGGAGCAGACGTCCCCGCGAATGCCGCTGGAAGGTTCCGGCCATTTGCGCGGCGAGCGTGGGACTCACCACCCCGGGGCGGAACGCGACCAGGAATTTGAGGGTTTCGGTGGTCTCCACCAGCATCGCCGTCGTCAGCCAGGCGTCCTCACACCATGCCCCCGTCGGCGTCAGCACCGCCTCGAAGCCGTTCTCCTCCGCGGCACCCGCGATCTGATTCAGATAACGCAGCGACGCCGGACGGTCGCCCGACATCGAGGTGCCGTGACCGCCCGCGACCAGATTGCGGGAATCGCCATAGGTGGGAAGAAACCAGTGGAACGAAAGGCTCATTTCGGACATGATGGCCGACGGCCGGATGTGTGTCACCGGTTGTAATCGGGCTGGTTCTTAATCTGGCCCATCCGCATCGAACGCCCGCAAACTCCACCGATGCCGTGTGTCTGTGCCGGACACGGCAACCTGTGCTGCCGCGTGCCGGCAGTCGGAAAGTCGAGGAATCAAGCAGTGAAGATGAGGAAATTCGCCGTGCTCACGGCGCTGGTCGCGACGACGTTGGGTGCGCTGGCGGGGACGGTTCAGGCCGCTCCGGCCGCCGACGACGGTGTGGTGAACTACCAGGCGAGGTCCACCGAGAACGCGGCCGTCATTTCGACCGATGCCGGGTCGATGGATGTCGAGGACGGCGTATTCAAGATCAAGGCCGCCGATGGGACCACCGTGGCCGGAACGCAATTGACGTTCCGGGTCGACGATTTCGAGTTCCCGATCGCCGCCGACATCTCCGGTCGTACCGCGACGCTGACTCCGCAGTTCGATCTGCAGCATGCGGTCTACAAGCCGGTCGCGCTCCCGTTCGAGGACAGCGCGCCGTGGAAGACCCCGTATGAGCGCGAGGTCGCCGCCTTCACTCGTCTCAAGGACACCATCGCTACCGGCGCTGCCATCGGCACCGCGGCCGGTGGTATCGGCGGTGCGGTCATCGGCTGCATCGCGGGCGCTGCCCTCGGTGTCGTCGCCACCGGCGCGCTGGCCACCCTGTTCGGCCTCGGCCCGCTCGGCGGCTGTGTCGCCGGTGCCGCCGCCGTCGGCTTCCTGGGCGTGCTCGCCGGCCAGATCTTCGTGACCGCTCCGGTCGCCATCGCCGCCGTGATCCAGTACTTCTCCACCATCAACGAGCCGTTCAAGGCCCCGGCCAAATGAAGCGGTTGCCGGCCCCACCCCTGAGCCGGTAATTATTCAGTGGTCGAATTGAAGGACCCCCGCACTTTCGAGTGCGGGGGTTCTTTTTTAATTTGTGAGATTCGATTTATTTTCCCTTTGGCGCTATTCGAATCGACCTGGTTATTAACCTCGTCGCTTTTTCGCATTCACCACAAACTGGATAAAGCCGATCCGGCCGAATGCAATGAGTGATGAGGAAAAGCAGTGAAGATGAGGAACTTTGCCGTGGTCGCGGCCACGGTGGCCGCCGCCGTCGGCGTGACGGCCGGCACCGTGAATGCCGCGCCCGACACACCCGACGAGGGTGTCGTCAATTATCGGGCATCGACGAACGAGAAGTCGACGATCATATCCACCGATGCCGGTTCGCTGGGCGTGGAAAATGGTGTCTTCAAGATCAAGGCCGCCAGTGGGGCCACTCTCGCCGGAACCGAATTGACGTTCCGGGTCGACGATTTCGAATTCCCGATCGCGGCCGATATCGCAGGTCGCACCGCCACCCTGACGCCGCAGTTCGATCTGCAGCACGCGGTCTACAAGCCGGTCGCGCTCCCGTTCGAGGACCAGGCGCCGTGGAAGACGCCCTATGACCGGGAAGTAGCGGCGTGGACCCGCCTGACCAGCACCATCACCGCGGGGGCCACGATCGGCACGCTGGTCGGTGGCATCACCGGCGGAGCCGTGGGCTGCTTGCTCGGCGGTATCGCGGGTGCGACCGTCGCCGCGGCCGCGATCGTCGGACTGTTCGGCGCCTTCCTGCCCGCGGCCGTGATCGGCTGCTTCGGCGGCATCATCGCGGTCGGTGCGCTGGGCACGCTGGCGGGCCAGTTGCTGGTCACCGCACCGGTGGCGATTCTGGCGGTCGCCCAGTACTTCACCACCGTCAATGCGCCGTTCAACCCTGCTCCGGCTCCGGCCAAGTAGGGCAGAGCGGTATCCCGCCGGGTACCCCGGGTCGATCGGCACCGACCCGGGGTACCCGGTTCTTGCGAACAACCTTGTAGTACAGGGTAATTCGGCACAATCAGCGTGGAACAGGGGTGCCGTCCAAGGTGGCGATCGCGATCGTGGCGGCACGGGTGATCGCCGCATTGTCGTATTCGGCGTCCGGCCGGTCGCGGGTGGACAGGATCGTCAGCACGATCGGCGCACGTCCCGGCGGCCACGCCACGGCGATATCGTTGCGCGTTCCGTAGTCGCCCGCGCCGGTCTTGTCGCCGACCTGCCAGCCCGCCGGCACCCCGGCCCGGATCAGCGCACCGCCGGTGGTGTTGGCCCGCAGCAGTCCGGTGAGCACGTCGCGATCATCGGCGGCGACCGCCGGGTCGAGCACGTAGTGCCGCAGATCGGCGGCCAGCGCGCGCGGCGTACTGGTGTCGCGCTCGTCGCCGGGCAGGGCCTCGTTCAGCGTGGTCTCGGTGCGGTCCATCCGCGTGGTGGTATCGCCGATGGTGCGCAGCCGCTGCTGCAACCCCTGTGGGCCGCCGAGTTCGGCGAACATCAGATTGCCGGCGGTGTTGTCGCTGAACCGCACCGCGGCGTCCATGATCTCGCGCACGGTCAGGCCCTGGTCGACATGTTGTTCGGTGACCGGGGAATTGGGCACCAGATCGGCCCGGGTGTAGGTGATGCGACGGTCGAGTTCGGCGGGTGGGAGGGTGCTCAGCAGCGCTCCCGCGGCCAGCGCCTTGAACGTCGAGCAATACGGAAACCGCTCGTCCGAGCGGTATTCCACGACCCGTCCGGTGCCGGTGTCGAGCGCGTAGACGCCGAGCCGGCCGTGCAGGCGAGCCTCCAGATCGTGGAATTCGGCCAGCGATTCGGCGGCGAGCGGAACCGTCGATGTGGGCGCCGCGGTCGATAGGGGCGCGCTCGATACGGGCGCGGCGCTTCGATCGGCACCGCAGGCGCTCAGCGGGATGAGCGTGGCAGCGGCCGCGACCAGCACGGCCGAGCGGGTGAAGCGAGGGGGCATCATATGCGTTCCTTGTGGATGGATGGCTGTGAGCGCTCGCAGCAAGAGTGGCAGCCCTCGCGCATGCTGTCCAAGACACCTGTGGCGGTATCCATGCTGTTTCGGCATAGACTGCGCGATCGTGGACATGGTCGCCGCCTGCAAGGCGTTCGTCGCGGTGAGCGGGCTCGGTAGCTTCACCGCGGGTGCGGCCGCCGCGCAGATCCCGCAGTCGGTCGCGAGTCGCCGGATCGCGGCGCTGGAACGGCACTTCGGCGCGCGATTGCTCGAACGAACCTCGCGCACGGCCACATTGACCTCGTTCGGCCGCGATATGTTGCCGTCGGCGCGGCGGCTGGTCGAGGCCGCCGAGGCTCTGGCGGAACATGCCGAGCGGGCCCGGCAACGCCCGTTCCGGTTGGCGCTGCCCGCCACCTGCGGGCCGGTGCCGCTGGCCGCGCTGATCGCCGAATGCCGCGCTGCGCAACTTCGGCTCGAACCGGAGCCGGCCGATCCGGCGCGGCGCGCGGAACTCACCCGCACCCACGAGGTGCGTGCGGCGATCCTGGCTGTCCCCGCCGATCGCGGCGTCTGGCGCGTACCGTTGGGCCTGGCCGACATCACCGGCCCGCACAGCGCGCCGATCTTTCTGGAAACCCTTCGCGTACTGCGCCTTTCGGGGCAGCAACGTCGGCGCGGCGTCTGGATACAGCCGGAGGACGATGTGCCGCACATCCGCGATCGGATCACCCGGCTGCGCGATTCGCTCGGCTTGCGCCCGGCCCAGGTGGAGGTCGCGCCGTCGCTGGTCACCGCGGTCGCCGAGGTGCTCGACGGCACCGATCTGCTGTTGTGCTCGCCAGCCCAGGCCGCCGAACTGGGCCTGCACTGGCGGCCGATCGGGGAGGTGGAGCTCGCCCGGGGCTACGACATCGCGGCCGGATCGCGCGAGGACGCGGAACGCGTGCGCGCCCTGGGCGCCGAACCGATCGGCCGCTGTCTCGGCGTGCCGGACAACGACGTCGCACGCGACGAGCAGAGCTGAACATGGGCGTTTCGACCGCACTGCGCCGCGCGCGCACGGAACTGCACGACGCCGGACTGGACGGCTCGATTCTGGTGCGCGATCTCGACACCGGCGACGAGCTGGGCCTCGACGCCGAACTGGAATTGCCGATCGCTTCGCTGGTGAAGGTGCCGCTCGTACTGGCGACGATGGAACGGGTGATGCGCGGCGAGATCGATCCGGCGGCTCCGATCCGGGTGCTGCCCGGCCGCAGCACGGTGGCCGGCCCGACCGGGTTGAGCAGATTTCGCCATCCGGCCACGGTCGCGGTCGAGGATCTGATGTATCTGAGCATCGCGATCAGCGACGGCGGGGCCACCGACGCGCTGTTCGAGCTGACTCCGCCCGCCGCGGTGACCGCCGAATTGCGCCGCCTGGGCCACGAGGGCATCGCGGTGCGGCATCTGGCCGACGATCTGGTGCGGACCCCGGCCGAGCAGTTCGCCCCGGCCGACGGCCACCTCGCCCATGCCCTGGCCATCGAGGCCGCCACGGCCGGCCGCGGGCATCCGGTCACGCAACTCGACATCAGCCATGCGAACACCGGCACCGCGCGAGCGTTCGTCGATCTGCTCGCCGAAATGTGGCGGCCGGTGCGGGCCCACCGCGACGCCGCCGCGAGAGTGCGAGAGTTCCTGTCGGGCAACCTGTTACGTCAACGCCTCGCCCCCGATTTCAGCTCCGACGCCACCCGCTGGTCGTCGAAGACCGGCACGCTGCTGAATCTGCGGCACGAGGCGGGCGTAGCCGAACACGCCGACGGGCAAACCCTGGCCGTAGCCGTGCTGACCCGATCGCGGGTACCCGCCGTGGTGCAGCCCGGCGCGGAGGCCGCGATGGCTACGGCCGCGCGGATCCTCCACGACGAACTGCGGATGCGACCCTCCTGAGCATGTGACGGATAGTTATGTTCCCGCTGCGTGTAATGGGTGAGCGAATCGCGCTGCCGGGTCATCGTCGGGTATGGCCTCCACAGCACCGCAGCAGATCTCCGATCGCGACCTCGACGACATCTTCGGCCCCGTATTCGACCGCATCGCCGCCGGGGCGGTGGCGCGCGAGATCGATCGCCGCCTGGCCTACGAGGAGGTCGACTGGCTGCGGCAAGCCGGATTCGGGGCGCTCCGGGTGCCGGCCGAATACGGCGGCTTCGGCGTCAGCGTGCGACAGCTGTTCCGGCTGCTGATCGACCTCGCCGCCGCGGAATCCAATCTGCCGCAGGCACTTCGGGTGCACTTCTCGTTCGTCGAGGATCAGCTGCTGGCCGAGCCCGGTCCCGCGCGCGAGCACTGGCTGCGCGCGGCCGGCTCCGGTGTGCTGGTCGGTAACGCCATCACCGAACCGGGCGTCGGCGCGGTAGACCGCTACCGCACCCGGCTGACTCGTGGCACCGACAACGACTGGCTGCTGAACGGCACCAAGTACTACAGCACCGGTTCGCTGTACGCCGACCATATTCTGGTCGCGGCAGACCGTGACGGGGAACGGGTGTCGGTGCTGGTCGACGCGAATGCCGACGGTGTGCGGCAGAGCGACGACTGGGACGGCTTCGGGCAGCGGCTGACCGCCAGCGGCACAACGGAATTCAACGATGTGCGGATCCCCGAAGAGCGAGTGCTCGGCCCGGGTTACGGAGCGCCCGGCCGTACCTACGCCACCTCGTATCTGCAGTTGGTGCAGTTGGCGGTGCTGGCCGGTATCGCCCAGCGGGCGGAATCCGACGTTCGGGCCTGGGTCGCCGACCGCACCCGCAGCTACAGCCATTCGGTCGCCGATCTACCCCGCCACGACCCGCTGGTACAGCACGTGATCGGGAAGTTGTCGGCCGCGGCGTTCGGAGCGCGAGCCAGTGTGCTGGCCGTGGCCGACCTGCTGGACGGCGTGCTGGCCGCCGGAGCACAGGACGAGGCCGCGCTGGACGCGGTCGAATTGGCCTCGGCCCAGGCGCAACTCGGTGTGATCGACACCGTCCTGACCGCCACCACTCAGCTGTTCGAGGTCGGTGGCGCCTCGATCACCTCCGAAGATCTGCGGCTGGACCGGCATTGGCGCAACGCCCGCACCATCTCGGTGCACAATCCCGCGGTTCAGAAGGCGCGAGCCATCGGCGACCACCTGCTCAACGGATCCGAACTCCCGTACGCGTGGAGCGCGGGTAGCCGCGAGGGCCAGGTGCGGCGATGACCCGGCGCATCCGTTTCAACGCCTTCGATATGAACTGTGTGGCGCACCAGTCCCCGGGGCTGTGGCGCCACCCCGAGGACCAGTCGCATCGCTACAAGGAGTTGAGCTACTGGACCGAATTGGCGAAACTGCTGGAACGCGGCCGTTTCGACGGCATCTTCATCGCCGACGTGCTGGGTATCTACGACGTATACGGCGGCAACGACATCGCCGCGTTGCGGCAGGGCGCGCAGGTACCGGTCGCCGATCCGCTGCTGCTGGTCTCGGCGATGGCGGCGGTGACCGAACATCTGGGGTTCGGCATCACGACCGGCACCGGGTTCGAGCATCCCTTCCCGTTCGCCCGGCGGCTGTCGACCCTGGACCATCTGACCAACGGCCGGTTGGGCTGGAACGTGGTCACCGGATATCTACCGTCGGCCGCCGCCAATATGGGTGAGTCCGAGCACCTCGACCACGACGAACGCTACAACCACGCCGACGAATATCTCGAGGTGCTGTACAAGCTCTGGGAAGGTTCCTGGGAGGACGACGCGGTCGTGCGCGACCGGGCGCAGGGCATCTACGTCGATCCGGCGAAGGTGCATCACATCGGGCACGCCGGAAAGCACTTCACGGTGCCGGGTATCCACCTGTCGGAGCCCTCGCCGCAGCGGACCCCGGTGATCTACCAGGCGGGCGCCTCACCCCGCGGCGTGGCCTTCGCCGCCGAGAACGCCGAGGCGATTTTCGTCGCCGCGCCGTCGAAACGGGTTCTGGCACAGACGGTTACCCGGATCCGCGATGCGCTGGAGGCGGCCGGTCGCGACCGCTACGCCGCCCGAGTCTACGCGCTCGCCACCATCATCACCGACGCCACCGACGAAGCGGCGCAACGCAAATACGACGAATACCGCTCGTATGCCAGCGTCGAGGGCGGCCTGGTGTTCATGTCCGGCTGGATGGGTATCGACCTGTCCCGGTACGACCTCGACGACCCGATCGGCGAGGTGAACAGCAATGCGATCCTGTCCGCCGTGGCCGCGTTCCAGGAATTCGACGACGACGGCCGGGAATGGACCGTGCGGGATATCGCGGCCTGGGCCGGCATCGGCGGAATGGGGCCCGTATTCGTCGGATCGGGTACGTCGGTGGCGGACCGGCTCCAGGAATGGGTCGACGAGACCGATATCGACGGCTACAACCTGGCCTACGCGATTACCCCGGGAACATTCGAAGATATTGTGCGGCATGTGATTCCGGTGCTCACTGAGCGCGGCGCCTATCCGCGGGAGTATGTCCCGGGCACGCTGCGCAACGCGCTGTTCGGCGCGGGCGACCGGTTGCCGGCCGACCATCGCGGCGCCCGCTATCGGCTCGGCGGGCCGGGTTCGACGGCGCTGCCGGACGAACAGGTGCGACCGCAGGCGGGCATCACGGCGACGTGACCGATCGGCGGTGCGGGTACATCGATTCCCGGTGATTGCAACTGTCAACGAAAGCCGCTGGCAAGCGCAGTATTTCGTCTATGACGAACCAGAATTCGAAACGCACCGCCGCCATCGTCGGCGCCGGCATCGCCGGTGTCACCGCCGCTCTCGGACTGCAGCAAGCCGGGTTCGACGTCACGATCCACAGCGATCGCGACCAACGCGGGCTGCGTGACGACATCCCCGCCACCGGAACCGCGCTCATCTTCGGTGAGGCCCAGGCCGCCGAAACCGCCCTCGGACTCGACACCTATGTGAATCGGGCCCCGCAGCACACCGGACTCAGCGTGCGCATCGCGGGTCCCGGGCCGGAACGGCCCGAATTGATCGGATTCGACGGTGATTTCGACGGGTTCGTCGGCATCGCGGTCGACACCCGGCTCAAGGTCGACGAGCGACTGACAGCGTTCGTCGAGGCCGGTGGTCGCTTCGTGGTCGAGAAGGTGACCCCCGAGCGCCTGGACGCCATCGCCGCCGCGAACGATCTGGTACTGGTCGCGACCGGTAAGGCGGGTTTGGCGGAGCTGTTCCCGATCGACACCGAACGGACCGTCTACGACGCGCCGCAGCGCAGTCTGCTCACCGTCACCGTGACCGGATTGGGGTACGACCCCGAGGTTTTCGCGCACCGCAGCACCTCCGGCGGCCAGCACAGCGGATTCTCCATCTTCGCCGAGCAGGGCGAGGCGTGGTGGGGTCCGTATCTGCACAAGGACGCCGGGCCGAGCTGGGCCTTCCTCGGCTGGGCGCGGCCGGGCAGTGAATGGGAGAGCCGGTTCGCCGCCGCGGATTCCGCCGAGTCGGCGCACCGCATCGTGACCGAGCTCTACCGCGACTACATCGACTGGGATCTGCCGGAGGTGCTGGCCACCAAGGTAATCGCCGAGGACCCGCACTCCTGGCTGAAGGGCGCGGTGCGGCCGGTGGTTCGGCACGGTGTCGGCCGCACGGCGGGCGGGCACGTCGTGGCAGCGCTCGGGGACACCGCGGTCGCCTACGACCCGATCGCCGGCCAGGGCGCGCAGAGCGGACTCATTCAGGCGCAGCGGCTCGTCGCGGCCGCCTCCGCGCACGAGGGCCCCTTCGACGCCGAGTGGATCGAGGAGCAGTACACCGCGTTCCTGCTGGCCCGCTCCGATGCCGCCGCCAAGGTGACCCGCCTGTTCCTCGGCGATCCGGAGCTGGCCGAGATCGGCAACCGGTTCTTCGCCGCCGCGGCCGTCGACCAGCGCGTCGCCTCGGTGCTGGTGAGCACGCTGCACAAGCCACAACCCCTGCTGCAGATCAACTCGCTCGCCGATGCCGACGCGCTGCTCGAGCAGATCACCGGTGAGGGCGCCGACGAGTTGGTGGCGCGACTCCAGCCGGCGGGCCGGTTCGAACGCTCGCGGTACGGCTCGGCGGTCGCTCCGGCGTAACGGCGGGCCGTTGATCGGAGCACAGCGGCTGATCCGATCCTGAGGATTCAAACCCTCGTCCGGGCGGTTCGGCGGTGTTGAAGTGGAGGTGCGTCGGGTGCACGGTTGCCGCACTCGGCGCACTGACCACGGTTGTACCGACCACGGTTCGCGCACCGAACAGCCCGGCCGTCGGCGCGACCGGGTGCGGATGTCCCCATCACAGGAGTGTCGATGACCACCGAGAAGATCGCCGAGCAGACCCGGTTCGCCTACTGGGTGCCCAACGTCAGCGGCGGGCTGGTGACCAGCACGATCGATCAGCGCACCGGCTGGGAT
This sequence comes from Nocardia elegans NBRC 108235, assembly GCF_001612845.1. Lineage (GTDB taxonomy): Bacteria > Actinomycetota > Actinomycetes > Mycobacteriales > Mycobacteriaceae > Nocardia > Nocardia nova. The sequence goes on from NZ_BDBF01000004.1 coordinate 125,886, forward strand.
TTCGAATACAACAAGAAGCTGGCGCGCACGGCCGAGAACAACGGCTTCGACTACGCCCTCTCGCAGGTGCGCTACACAGCCTCCTACGGCGCGGAATACCAGCACGAGTCGACGTCGTTCAGCCTCGCGCTGCTGGGCGCAACCGAGCGGCTGAAGGTGATCGCGGCCGTGCACCCGGGGCTGTGGCATCCGGCGGTACTGGCGAAATTCGGGGTCACCGCCGACCATCTGTCCGGCGGACGCTTCGCGATCAATGTCGTATCCGGTTGGTTCGGCGGGGAGTTCACCGCGCTCGGGGAGCCGTGGCTCGAGCACGACGAGCGGTACCGGCGCAGCGCCGAATTCCTCGAGGTCATCCGCAAGCTGTGGACCGAGGACGAGGTGAACTACGCCGGCGACTTCTACCGGATTCGAGACCTGACACTGAAGCCCAAGCCGCTCAACACGGCGGAGCGGCCGAATCCCGAGCTCTTCCAGGGCGGTAACTCGACCGCCGCGCGGCGCAACGGCGGCCGCTATGCCGACTGGTACTTCTCCAACGGCAAGGATTTCGACGGCGTCACCGAACAGATCGAGGACGTCCGTGCGGTCGCGCGCGAGCACAACCGTGAGGTCAAGTTCGGCCTGAACGGGTTCATCATCGCGCGCGACACCGAGGCCGAGGCCCGCGACACCCTGCGCGAGATCATCGAGAAGGCCAACCGGCCCGCCGTGGAGGGTTTCCGCGACGCGGTGCAGCAGGCCGGCGCTTCCACGCGCGACGGCAAGGGCATGTGGGCGGATTCCACCTACGAAGATCTGGTCCAGTACAACGACGGCTTCCGCACCCAGCTGATCGGCACTCCCGAGCAGATCGCCGAGCGGATCGTCGCCTACCGCGACCTGGGGGTCGACCTCATCCTCGCGGGCTTCCTGCACTTCCAGGAGGAGATCGAGTACTTCGGCGCCAAGGTGCTGCCGCTGGTCCGGGAGTTGGAGGCCCAGCGCGAACCCGAATTGGCGGCGAGTCGATGACTGCCGTCGCCGCCGCGCGGATCATCTCCGCCGCCCAGGCTCACGAGACGGCGGTACGTCTGGCCGCGCAATTCGCGGTCGATGCGGCCCGGCGCGACAGTGCCCGCGAGTTGCCGCATCGGGAACTGGACCAGCTCTCGGCCAGTGGGCTGCTGGCCGTCACCGTGCCGGCCGAATTCGGTGGTGCGGATCTGGCGCCCGCCCAGGTGGCGGAGGTGTTCCGGCTGCTGGCGGCGGCGGACCCGAATATCGCGCAGATTCCGCACAGCCATTTCGTCTATCTGAATCTGTTGCGACTGGCGGGAACTCGGGCTCAGCGGGAACGCTATTTCGGCCGGGTGCTCGCCGGCGCGCGGATAGCGAACGCGCAATCCGAGCGCAGCAGCGCGACCATCGCCGAAATCGGCACCACACTGCGTCCCGCCGAAGGCGGGTTGAGAATCGACGGAACCAAATTCTATTGTACGGGTTCGCTTTTCGCGGATCTGCTGGCCGTACTGACCCGTCTGGACGATCCCGACGGGCGCAGCGGCCTGGACCCCGGCGAATACATCGCCTTCCTGCCCGCCGATACCACGGGTGTGACGATCGTCGACGACTGGAACGGCATCGGCCAGCGCACGACGGGTAGCGGGACCGTGACACTCGAGGCGGTGCGGGTCACGGGTGACCAACTGATCCCACGGGCGGCGGCGGTGCGTGCCCCCACCGGCTACGGAGCCTTCGCGCAGTTGCTGCACGTCGCGATCGACGTGGGCATCGCCCGTGGCGCGCTGGACGCGGCCGCGGAGTTCGTGCGCACCGAGAGCCGCCCGTGGTTCGAGGCCGGGGTCGATCGGGCGAGTGAGGATCCGCTGGTGATCCAGCGCATCGGCGAGTTGGCGGTCACCGTGGCCGCCGCCGAGGCGACCTTCGAGGTGGCCGGGCGAGCCGTGGATCATGTTGTCGCACAGACGAACAGCGGCGAACTCGACACCGATACGGCCACCGCGCTCGCGGCGGAGGCGTCGATCGCGGTCGCTACCGCCAAGATCACCTCCGACCGCGCCGCGAACGAGGTATCGGCCGCACTGTTCGAGGTGAGCGGAACCCGCAGTGCCGCAGCCGATCTGGGTTTGGACCGGTTCTGGCGCAACGCCCGCACGCATACGCTGCACGATCCGGTGCGGTGGAAGTACCAGCACATCGGGCGTGCGGTGCTCAACGGCACCGCACCCCCGTTGCACGGCGTCATCTGAACAGACGTCCGCGAGTGAGTCGAGAAGTGGGTAATCATGTCTGATCTGAGCGAAATACCCTCCGACAGTGCGGGTTTGCGTCGCGCCTTCGCGCATTTTCCGAGCGGTGTGGTCGCGGTCTGCGCGGAATTCGACGGTGTTCCGGCCGGTTTGGTGGTGAGCACCTTCGTGCCCGTATCCCTGGATCCGCCGCTGGTGTCCTTCTGCGTGCAGAACAGCTCGACCACCTGGCCCAAACTGGTCGGCGCCCAGCGATTGGGTCTGAGTCTGCTCAGCGCCCACCAGGACGAGGCGGCGCAGCGAATGAGCAGCCGCAACGGCGACCGGTTCGGCGATGTCGAAGTGCAGCGGGGAGAGGGCGGTTCCCTCTTCGTCGGCGGCGCGGCGGCCTGGCTGGAGGGCACGGTGCACACGCAGGTGTCGGCCGGCGACCATCAGGTCGTCCTGGTGCAGATCACCCGCCTGGCGACGCGCTCACAGCACGAACCGCTGGTCTTTCACGGCAGCCGATTCCGCCGCCTGCATCCCGGCGCCGATCCGGCCTCAGCCGAGGTCGCGTAACCCGTCCGGTCCCGGCCGCGAGGGCCGGAAACAGAGCCGCCGCCGCGGTCCGGGATCGGGAGCGGTGTGATCGAGCACCGCGGAGGCGAGCCCGCGCGCTCGCATGCCGGCACGGTCCATATCCTGGCTCAGCGCGTCCAGATGAATCAGCGTGTGCCGCAGCAGAATCGGGCCGATGTCGGCCGGTTCGACGCAGGCGTCGTGATAGGCCCGCACCGCCCGCGGATCCTCGGTGAGCGCGGCGATGCCGCCCAGCCGCACCCGTTGCGTCAATCCGGTCCAGACCCGCTCGTCCTCGGCGTTGCGCAGATCCCGCCAGCCCCCGCGGTAATCCAGGTCGCGGATGATCGCATCGGCCGGTTTGCCGGTCCGGGTCTCACCGACGACCGCCCAGAGCGCCAGCAGCCAACTCAGGGCCCAGAGAACGGTGTCCGGCTCGCGGCGGTACAGCGTGTGCAGATCCGACCACGCCTCGTACTGGGTGAGCAGATTGGCCCAGTCGAAGACCAGCGTCTCGACCTCGCGCAGCAGTGGAGCGGGCAGGTCCTCGTCCGAGGGCCGCACGATCTCGACCGCGCGGCCGGAAACCGGATCGCGCAGTTCGACCATGTCGGTCTCGGCTGTCGCGACCCATCTATACGGTTCCCCGGCCATCCTTCGGATTGAGCCACGAATTCGCCGGGGGTGCAAGCAGAACGCCCGTGATGTCCGAAACCGGTGTCGCGGCGCGGCGCGGTCCGCCCCGCGACACCGGCCCGGATCAGGGCTGTCCGCTCACGACCGCGTTGACGGCGTCCAGGAAAGGCTGGCCGCCCATCGCGTATCCGCCCGCGATGGCGCCGACCACCATGCCGATCGGCCCGGTGATGATGCTGAAGAAGCCCATCCCGAGGACGGCGCCGATCAGGCCGCCGAGCACGCCACCGGCCACCAGGCCGACAACGTTCTGATTGATTTCGTTGGTCAGCCGCGCCATCGAATTGATCGGCTGCATCTCGCCGATCTCGGTGGCGGTGGCCTTGGGCTCGAGCACGACCTTGTGCCCGTCGTCGCTGATGTGTTGCGCGACATGGACCGTGCTGCCGGCCATCCGGTACGTCAGCGGCACCGTGACGAGGTCGGCGCCGTTGTCGGACTTCAGGGCCACTGCGGTCGCGTCCTTGTCGACCTCGAATCGCCCGTGCTCGACGACAGCGGTCAGGACCCGCGAAAAGTCGCTGAGTACAGCGTGATAGGTGACTCCGCGGTCGGTTCCGGAGGTGGTGATCTCTTTGGCGGCGGCCGGTGGTGCGGCCGGGGGACTGGCGTTCACGGTTCCCGCGGTGATCCCGACCGTGGCCACCGCCAGGATCGAGGTTGCGGCGAACGTGCCGAACTTCATTCAGGATTCCTTCTCACGAGACTTCCGGCCGAACGGTCCGGACGAAAGCTGACAATAACGCGTCGAACGCTAATTGCCAGACTTGGTAATTCCGGAACCCGAACGGCGGCATTGTTGCGCGATCGTGATCAAGTAATTTAGTGAAAAAGAAACCTTTTTATTTTCGATGCGTCGGGCCCCGCCGCCGCCTCGACGTGAACGCCCGGATGGTGTATGCATTTGCGAGGTCTGCAAATTCGCAAGTGTTCTTCGATCATCGTTCGGGGTGGTTCGAAGCGTTACCGCTCTGGAGGACGAGTACGTGTCGCGCCGACGTGTTCAAGCCGGTGTCACCCTGACGGGCTTCGTGATTGCCGCCGCGCTGTCGGCGGCATGTCTGATCGCCGCCGCGCTGTCGTTCACCGCCGGCCGGCATCATTCGGACGAAACGCGTGCCGCGGCAGCGGTATCACCCACCACCACGGTCGCGCCCGTGGCCGCCGAGGCGCCCGCCCAGCCGACCGCCACCGGTGTCACCTCCTCGGCGTCGGACGAGCCGCTGGTGCTGAACAAGGGTGCCGATCAGAAGCATCCGGGCGAGACGGTGGCCGTCGGCGATTGTGTGGCCGCGGTGGTCGCCACGCCCGACGCCGGCGCGCCGGTGCAGAAAACCGCCTGCGCCGGTACGGATTCGCGCTACAAGGTCACCGCGAAGGCCGTCGCGGGCGCGCACTGCCCGGCCGATGCCGACCGCTCGGTGGCCGAGACGCTGCCCGGCGGTGCCACCGACACTCTCTGCCTCGACTTCAACTGGGTCACCGGCGCTTGCATGAGTATCGCCGACGGCAGCCCCACTCCCGTCGACTGTGCCACCGCCGCCCCGGGCCGGGTGCGCGTGGTGGAAATCAAGAACGGCACCACCGACGTCAACAGCTGCTCCGACGGTGATCGCGGATTCGTCTACAACGAAAGGCGTTTCGTGGTCTGCGTGACGCACTACTGAGTGCCGCGCGCCGGGGCCGGCAGCAGTTTGCTGAACTCGCGGTTGGCAATTCGCGTCACCAGTTCGTACGGCCACGCGAACTTGCGGGCGAACCAGTAGCCGACGCGGATATCGGGCGAGGTGTGCACCAGGAAGCGGTTGTGCCGGACGCCGGCGATGATCCGGTCGGCGACCTTCTCCGGCGTCACCGCATGCCCCTCGAACAGTTTCACCATCCGCCGCACCCGCGGATCGTCGCGATCCACGCCGACGATCTGCACGGTGCCCACCAGCGGCGTGCGCACCGCGCCGGGCACCACCAGGCTCACGCCGATGTCGTGGCGCTCCAAGTCGAATCGCAGCACCTCCGACACTCCGCGCAGCCCGAACTTCGCGGCGCTGTAGGCCGCATGCCACGGCAGCGCGAGCAGCCCCGCGGCCGAGGAGACGTTGACCAGATGTCCGCCGCGCCCCGCCGCCACCATCGGCGGCACGAAGTTCTCGATGATGTGGATCGGGCCCATCAGGTTCACATCGACCATCGACTTCCAGTGGCGGTGCTCGAGATTCTCGACCGTGCCCCAGGTGGCGATGCCGGCGATATTCATGACCACGTCGAGGCTGCCGTACTCGTCGTGCACCCGCTTCGCCCACGAGGTCACCGCCTCGTAATCGGAGACGTCGAGCACCTGCGCCTCCAGCACCTCACCCCCGCCGGCGCGGATCCGCGCCGCCGTCTCGGCCAGCCCCTCGGCATCGATATCGGTCAGCACCAGCCGCATCCGCGCCGCGGCGGCGGCGACCGCGGTCGCCCGGCCGATCCCGCTGGCCGCGCCGGTGATCAGGCACTTCCGGCCGGTCAGATCTTTCATCGTGGTCTCCCCTTATTTACGAACACTATTGTTCACAATAGAGTTTTCCGGGCGGAGCGCTAGACACCCTAGGTGGTTGTCGCGCCGGCGCACGTCGGTGTGACGTACCGCGGCTGCGCTCGGCCGCGTGCACGGGTCGGTGGAACCATCCGGCCGCGGTAGCCGCCGGTTGTCTTGCGCGTTACGGGATGGTGGGACCGGTCTCGACTCCGGACGGATCGGCTAGTGTGCTCTCGAGAACTCGATCAGGTGGGGGGTAATCGAATGGCGCTGTTGCAGGCCGATATCGATGAGTTGCAGAAGTTGGCGGGCACGGTGACTCTGGCGGCCACGAACATCGCGAAGGTCGATATCGGAACGGCGGCAGCCGGTCTCGCTGCCGCACTGCCGGGCAGCGGGCTCGACGGTGTGTGCACCCAGGCGGGACAGTTCGTCGACGGCGCCTATCAGCGGGTTGCCGGCAAGTTCACGCAGGTGGCCGGGAAGATCATGACCGCCTCCCAGTGGTATCTGGAAACCGATGAGAGCTTCGCCGACGATATGCGTAAGTTCGACGTCCACCACGCGGGAGGTCAGTGATGGTCGCGCCGGGCACGACATCGCTGCTGCGGCCGAACGTCGAGAAGTGGAACACGGCCGCTCTCACCGACTTCGCCACCGCGATCAGCACCGCGAACAACGACACCTTCCAGGTCAACATCGACAATACGAAGAAGTTCTTCACCGACGCCGGAAATTCATGGCAAGGTGCGGCCTACAACGCGGCGTATGACCGTATCGGCGAGGATCACGACCAGGCGCGCAAAGTGTGGGCCTATGTCGACGACCTCTGCACGGCGATCAAGACGGGCGCCGCCGACATCGATTCGCACCGCACGGTGCTGATGAACAAGGTTGCCGACGCGACAGCGGCCGGTCTGCGAGTTGCGGACAACTGGGTGGTCTGTGAGAAGGACGGCGTCGCCGCGGACGTCATCACCACGCATCAGGACGCCATCAACGCGGCGTTCCACCCGTTCTCCGATGCGGTCGCCGGCGCCTGTACGAAAATTGCCGAGGCCGCGGAGTTGGTGCGTTCTGCCGGTGACCTGTTCGGTTCGGATCTCGACGTGAACGACGCCGGCACCCAGGGCGGGCGGCTCGGTGACGAGGACGGTAGAGAAGCTGCCGACGCGGCCAGGAATGGCGACCAGGCCAAATTGGACGAGGTTGCCGCCCATCTGCCGACTTACGTGCTGACGCCCGACCAAATCCAGGCCCTGTCCGAAGGCAAAGATGTGCCGACGCTCCCCGCCGAGGTGCAGGACTATTACCGCCACTTCTTCAACGCGGCCGGTAAGGACGGCCTGCTGGCGCTGAACGACCATCTGCAGGAACAGGCCACCGCCACCCCCGACCACCCGGCCAGCACGGTCGCGGCGGCTCAGCAGCGCGCCCTGGCGGACGGCATGATGGCGATCACCAACGAACATCTGGGTACCGGTACGGGCCCGGACGGCAAGCTCACCTCACCTGGCGCATACACCAACCTGCCGTCCGACATCCGCCAGGTGCTCTCCGGCCGCGCGGAAGAACGCAACAGTGAGGGAACGCCGAGTCCGGGCGCGAACCGTCAGGCCATGATGGACAAAGCCCGGCTCGCGAATCTGCTCTCCAAATCCGATCCGAACATGGTGGGCGGCACCACATTCAGCATGGAAGCCGCGCGCCAGGGCGCCAGTTTGGCCAACTACGTCGACAATGTCGACAAGAATATGGGCGGCGTCATGCCGCCCGGATTCCAGGACAGCGACAAGGATGCGCTCCGGAAAGCGGCCTCCCAGTTCTTGGGAACCGGAGTTCGCAACCACGTTGCCGACTACCAGTTGATGACCGGACTCGATGCCACCACCGGCGCCAAGATCCCGGACGACCTGTCCTTCGGTGCCCAGGGCGACAAGTACCTCGCCCACGGCGATTACGACCCGCAGAAGTTCAACAGCGTTGTCTTCGGCCACGACTGGGGCGACCAAGGAAAAATGGCGTCCAACCTCTACGGCTGGACCGCCGACCACGCCCACGAACAGGGCCCCGAGGGCGATCTGGCCCGCAAGACGATGAGCGCCCTCCCCAGCGTCTTCGCGCCACACGACGGCGACAAGCTCATCACCGACAAAGACGGAAAACAGCTGTTCCAGCAGACGGTGGAGAACTTCAACAAGAACCCGGAACTAGCGAATGCTCTTGCGCGCGTGGACGCTTCGAACATCGACGCGTTCTCGCAGGTCGGCTCCGACCCGCATGCGCCGAAGCCCGCGGCGCCGATGGAGGTTCGCGATGCCCAGCGCATGGCATTCCTCGCCAGCCAGACTCGAGAGGGGCGCGAGACCATAGATTTGGCCCGCCAAACCTATGACAACGCCACGTTGTACTCGATCACCCATGGTGGTACGGCCGGAGACGTGAGCGCCCAGGACGCGATCCAGAAAATGGCCAGCCTCGACGGAATCGTCGACGACGCACAGCGAAACGCGCTGATCTACCAAGATCACAGCCACGTCGCCGACGAGAACGACCAGGCGCAGAAATCGCATGACGACAAGCAGGAGATCGGCGACAATGTGAAGAAGGTCGTCGATATGATTCCGGTGCCCGGTGGAAAAGTGGTAGGCACGGTCAAGGATTTTGCCGAGGACCCAGCGTATAAGGCATTGATGGAGGGTGTGAATCCGAAGCCGACTCCGCAAACTGTCCAGTATCCGTCGGTTCTACAGGTGGAGAAGGATGGCCAACAAGAATTCAGGGACAGGCTGAACACCTTTACCAATGCTGATGGCGGAAAGCTGGACCAGCATTCTGTGGATGAGTACATAAAAGCTTACAACCTCGAGTACAACGACACCGTTTCAGCTGACCAGGTGCATGACAACAACTCCTTGGACGATTTGGCGAAGGGCGGCGCGCAAGCGCCGGACAATCCTGGCGCCGCCAAGTAGGAGAATTGTGAAACTATACTCTTCGCGCAGGAAAGCTCTAAGCATATCGGTATGTGTTATCGGATCGGCTGCATCTCTGATGCTCGGCGGGTGCGGCACCGGAGCTGGGAACTCTCAATCCAGTACGGCATTGCCGACCACGTTGTCCAGTGCATTCGATCCGTGTATCAGTATCCCTGGTGACGTGCTCGAGTCAGTGAAGTTGCAGCCGGAGGGGCGACCGATACCGGCTAGAGTTGGCGGTGCCGGCGAGCAGTACAAGGGTTGTGAATTCCGAACGCGGGAGGATGCGGATCCGGACCGCGGGCCCGACGTCCATATTCAGGTAACCAATATGACGATGAGTTATTACGAGGCCAACTTTCGGCCGGGCCGGCAATTCAGAGCGTTCCGGATCGACGGGCGAGATGTGGCGACGGCAGGGGAGCAGGGCGGTACTTACTGCTCGATGCTGATCGGCCTTCGAAGCGGTGGTGTGAAACTTTCCACCACAACGTCCAAGAATGACTCATGCCAGGTGCTGACCGACGTCGCAACGGCCGTCATTCCGCACATTCCCCAAGACGCGTAAGCTCGATGCGGTTTGCCTCATGAAGTCTCCTCGGACGCGGATGTAACGGCTTGTTTGCTCGCGGCGATCGAAACATATCATCACAACAGCGAGCGAGGGGTAATTTTTGTGAGCATCATCCGATTGCCTTCTCTGCCTTTGCCGCTGCCGCGCTAATCGGTGCCGGAGTGGGCGCAGCCCAGGCTGCCGCACCCGCGGTCACGCCCGCCGCTGTCGCCGTCGCCGATACGACGCCTACCGAACCGTCGACCGGTACCGGTAGCGCGGCGCTGCTGCCGTCGCTACTACAGGCGCTGGCATCCGGGAGCGCCCAGGCGGGCGGCACCACCACCACGTCGCCGGGAGGCACCACCAGCTAGTTCTGGTTGATCGGAATGCGAAATTCTAGGCAGAGAGGGGCGATGTCGTCCTCAGTTCGGGGTCGGTGCCCAGTCGCCGGGGAAGGCTCGGTAGGTGCCCAGCGGCAACCGGGCGTCGTAGACCATGTCGCCGGTCGGGGTGAATTCCGAAATATGCGGTGCCATACCCCAGCCCACCAGGGTGTTGCCGTTGGGGAGCGGCTGGGCGTCGCCCATCGCGAAGGCGGTCAGGCCGTCGGGGTGGGTTTGGTTGCGCACCAATGTGGCTCGGTGATTGTCGAGGTCCAGGTGGATCCACTGCACACTCGACACACCCAGTGTCTCGAAGCCGCTGGAGTTGTTGTTGAACAGGCGCAGAGTATTCGGGTCGGCGAATTCCGCATCGTGCTGGAACGCGAATTCGACGCCGGGGCCGAGATCGAAAGTCGAATGCCTGCCGCCGAGTTGCCACTTGATCGCACCGGTGTGGACGTCGACGTCGTAGACGGTGGAGGTATCGCGCATCGAGATCACCAGATCGCCGTCGGGATCCAGCGCGATCGAATTCATGTGGTACGGGTCGTAGGTGTCGCTGCCGGGAAGTTTGCCGGGAGTGGTGGTGTCGGTGAGCGGGACGTGCTCGGCGGCGCTCCAGCGCAACAGAACTCGCTTGCTCGCCACGTCGACCACCGTGGCGACGGTGTCGTACATCTTGCCGTTCTTCGGGCCGCCGATCGCGGACAGATCGGCGTCCACCTCCTGGTACGACGTGATCAGCGCTCGGCCGTCGGGAGTCAGGCGGAATTCGTGCACATCGCTGGGAGCGCCACCGGCATCGAGGGTTTCGATGACGTTGCCGTGTTCGTCGGCGATGTAGTCGGCACCCGAGCCGTGCCCGCCGACGGTGCCGCCCTGCCACCACGTCAGCACCCGTTTGCCCTGGTACGTCTGGGTGCGGAAGTTCGAGACGTCCTGTCCGGTGGGAGGCGCGTAGCGCCAGACCTCATGCCCGGCCTTGTCCACCACGATATTCGCCGGAGCGGTAGCCGGAACGGCCGACAGCGCCTTACCCGCCCCCGGAACCAGCGCCGCCGCACTGACACCGTTGCTGTAGTAGATGTAGCCGGGCGCCGCGGCCGGGGTGTTCACATCCACGGTGTATTCGGGTGCGCCTACCGGGAAGCTCGGTAGCGGAGCCGCGTGCGCCGTGAACGGGATGGATGCGGCGCCTACCCCGACCGATGCTGCGATCAGCGTGGCGGTGTGGCGAAGGTTCCTGGCAATCCTGGCCATCAGTTTCCTTCAGCTGAGTCGACCGATAATTGCGCAGAGCGTAGACCGGCTTTCTGAGGGAACTGTGAAGGCAGGCCGAGTCCCCGCGCGGCGCGACGAATCGCTGCCCTCCGCCTCACGCCGCCTCCAGGGTGCGGCGGGCGTAGGCGCGGACGTCGGCGTCGGTATCCGCGAGTACCACCCGGAGGGCGGTTCGGACGGCCGCGTGGTCGGGCCAATGCGAGAGGGTCAGGACGGCGGCTTTGCGGACGTCCGGATGAGGGTCGGTCAGGGCGGATTCCAGCGCCTCGGACGCGGCGTGCGGGCCCAGTCCGGCCCAGCCGCGGGCGCCGCCTTCGCGGACCTGCCATGCCGAATCCTCCAGCGCCGCGGTCAGAATCGCCGCATCGGACGAATCGCCGAGTCGCGCCAGGGCGGCGAGGGCGGCGGCGCGGACCAGGGGATCGCGGTCGCCGACCAGCGCGCGGATCGTGTCGGCGCCGCCGGCGCCGACCTCGGCCAGGCCGCGGGCGACGGCCACCCGGACCTCCCGGTTCTCGTCGAATGCGGCGGCGGTGAGGGCCGACCAGTCGTCGAGGGAGACCAGGGCGCGCACACCTTCGATGCGCACGCGGTGGTCGCTGTCCACCACGGCCTTGCCGAACAGGTCCGCCGAGCCGCGGCGCTGGGCGCGCAGCAGATCCACCACCGCGGCTCGCACCAGCGGGTCGGGCGATTCGGCGTGTGCGGTCAATTGCTCTGCTGGCGGCAGGATTTCGATCAGCTCGCGCAGGCCGGAGACGGCCGCGGCGCGAACGCCGGCGTCGTGGTCGCCGAGCGCGGCGATCAGGGCATCGGCGAATCCGTCCGGAGTGCCCTCGGTCAGCACCGAGAGCGCGGTGGCTCGCACCCGGGGGTCGCTGTCGTCCAGATAGTCACGCAGCTCGGCGACGGCCGGGCCGTCCAGCCCGAGCAGGAGCGCGATCCGGGGTGCGGCGGAGTCGTCGGCGGGGACGGGGATCGTGATTCCGGGACGGGGTGCGGCGCCGGTCGCCGATGCTCCGGTCCGGGGTGGGCCGGCGATCAGTTCCGGCTGCGCCACCGCGACCGGCTCGAGCTCGGCGCGCGGCAGATCCTCCCATTCCGGCACCGGCACGAAATACGGGGCGACCGGGCGCTTCAGGAATTCCATCTCGCCGTCGGCGCCCTTGCGCAGGTTCAGGTGGTAGCGCCACTCCTCGTCGTTGCGTTCGGGCAGGTCGGCGCGGTCGTGGTACAGACCCCACCGCGATTCGGTGCGGGTCAGCGAGGACCGGGCCGCCATCTCGGCGCAGTCGCGGATGAAATCGACCTCGGCGCACCGCATCAGCTGGTGCGGGGTGTCCGCGCCCATCTCGGCGATCTCCTGCCGCATCCGCTCGAAGGTCTCCACCGCCAGCGACAGTTTGGTCTGCGTCTTCGGCGGTGCGACGTAGTCGTTGACGAAACGACGCAACTTGTATTCGACCTGCTGCTGCGGCGGGCCGTCGGGATGGCGCAGCGGACGGTAGATCAGCTCGTGCGCCGCGGCCAGCTGATCGTCCGGAAGAGTCTGCGGCGCAGGCACTTCCGTAAGCGTCGACGACGCGTGCTCGCCCGCCAGATCCCCGTAGACGAACGCGCCGATCATGTAGTTGTGCGGTACGCACGCGAGATCGCCCGCCGCGTACAACCCCGGGGCCGTGGTGCGCGCGTGTTCGTCCACCCACACTCCGGAGGCGGAATGCCCACTGCACAAACCGATTTCGGAGATGTGCATCTCGATGTCGTGGGTGCGGTAGTCGTGGCCGCGGTTGGCGTGGAAGGTGCCCCGGGTGGGCCGCTCGGTGGTGTGCAGGATGCCCTCGAGCGCGTCGAGCGTCTCCTCGGGCAGGTGCGAGACCTTCAGATAGATGGGCCCGCGCGCGGACTCGATCTCCCGCTTCACCTCCGCCATCATCTGCCCGGACCAGTAGTCCGAGTCGACGAAACGCTCACCGGCGGCGTTCACCTGATATCCGCCGAACGGGTTCGCGACATAGGCGCAGGCCGGCCCGTTGTAGTCCTTGATCAGCGGATTGATCTGGAAGCATTCGATACCCGACAACTCCGCGCCGGCGTGATACGCCATCGCGTACCCGTCGCCGGCGTTGGTCGGATTCTCGTAGGTGCCGTACAGATAACCCGACGCCGGCAGCCCGAGCCGGCCGCACGGTCCGGTCGCCAGGATCACCGCCTTCGCGCCGACCGCCACGAACTCCCCGGTCCGGGTGTTGAGCGCGGCCGCACCGACCGCGCGACCGCCGTCGGTGAGGACCCGCACCGGCATGAGCCGGTTCTCGATCCGGATCCGTTCCCGCATCTTGCGTTGCCGCAGGACGCGGTAGAGCGCCTTCTTGACGTCCTTGCCCTCCGGCATCGGCAGCACATAGGAGCCCGAGCGGTGCACGCGGCGCACGGCGTACTCGCCGTAGGCGTCCTTCTCGAACTTCACGCCGTAGCGTTCCAGCCGCTGCACCATGGCGAAACCGCGGGTCGCGGTCTGATACACCGTGCGCTGGTCGACGATTCCGTCGTTCGCGCGGGTGATCTCGGCGACGTAGTTCTCCGGCTCCGCCTTACCCGGGATGACGGCGTTGTTCACGCCGTCCATGCCCATGGCCAGCGCGCCGGAGTGACGCACGTGCGCCTTCTCCAGCAGCAGCACGTTCGCGCCGTTCTCCGCGGCGGTGAGCGCGGCCATGGTGCCGGCGGTTCCGCCGCCGATCACCAGCACATCGCAGTCCAGGCGCACGGTGTCGGACAGCTCGGGAATCTTCATCAGCGCACTCCAGGGAGGTGAATAGTCGGGGCGGCTCAGGCAGCGGCCGACCGCGGCGAACGATCGAGAGCGGCAAGGATTTCGGCACGCTCGGCACTGCGATCGACGTCCTTGCCGCGCGGGTTCGGCACCGCGATCAGCGAATGCAGGGCCCGGTCGGTGCCGCCGAGCACCGCGACCCGGTCCCCGATAGTCAGCGCCTCGTCCACGTCGTGGGTGACGAAGACGACCGTGGTGGGATGGGTCTGCCAGGTTTGAATCAGAAGTCGTTGCATGGTGATTCGCGTCGGAGTGTCCAGAGCACCGAACGGCTCGTCCATCAGTACCGCGCGCGGCGCCCCGGCCAGCCCGCGCGCGAGTTGTACGCGCTGGCGCATACCGCCCGACAGGCTCTTGGGCAGATAGTCGCCGAAACCGGTGAGCCCGACCTCCTCGATCCAGCGCTCGGCCTGCGCTCGACGGGTAGCCCGCGGCTCCCCGCGCAGCTTCAACGCCAGTTCGATATTGGAACGCACAGTGCGCCAGGGCAGCAGCGCATTGTCCTGAAACACCATCGCCCGATCGCGGGAGGGCCCGGTGATCTTGTCGCCGTCCGCGAGCGCGTGTCCGGAGCGGGGCGGCAGCAGGCCGGCCAGGGCGCGCAGCACCGTGGACTTCCCGCAGCCGGACGGTCCGGTCAGGACGAGGATCTCGCCCGCGCGGATATCGAGTGTCAGCCCGTCCAGCACAGGTGCGCCACCGTAGCGAAGGTCCACCTGATCGAGTCGCAAGCCCATTGCGGTCGAGCTCATTTCGTCACCTCTCCGGCACGTGGCAGCCAGCGGGTGGCGCGCCGTCCCAGCAATTCGATGGCCGCCGAGGTGGCGAAGCCCAGCACGCCGATGGTGATGATGCCGACGAACACACCGGGATAGTCGACGATCGTGTATGCCTGCCAGGTGCGGTAGCCGACGCCGAGGCGCCCGGAGATCATTTCGGCCGAAACCACACAGATCCACGCCACGCCGATCCCGACCGACAGCCCGCTGAACACGCCCGGCAGGCTGCCCGGCAACACCACCCGCACCAGGACGTCCCAGCGGTTACCGCCCAGCGTGCGCACCGATTCCTCCCAGATGGTCGGCAGTGCCCGCACCGCGTGCCGGGTGCTTACCATGATCGGGAAGTAGGCGGCGAGGAAGGTGATGAACACGATGCCGGCCTCGTCGGTGGGAAACAGCAGGATGGCCACCGGCACGATCGCGACCGCCGGAATCGGGCGGGCCAACTCGGTCAGCGGTCCGAAGATGTCGGCGAACCAGCGTGAACGCCCCGGCGCCACCCCGGTCGCGACACCGATCACCGCGGCCAGCCCGAAGCCGCTGAGAATGCGGATCAATGATTGGCCGAGGTCCAGCCAGAAGGTGTCGGTCTGCACCTGCACCCGCAGCCGGTGCAGGATCTGGGTGACCGTCGGCAGCGTATCGAAGCGGACCCACAGCCGAATATGGTTGGCGGTCAGCACTTGCCAGGCGATCAGCGCGACGACGATGGAGGCCACCCGAACCAGCCGCGAGCCCCACAACCCTGCGGTGCCGTGGTGTCCGGCGGCCGCCGCGGGCGCAGTGGTTTCCCGTGCCGTGGTGATGTCCGCAGCGCTGGCGTCGACCGGGATGGTGGTGGCGCTCACGACCGCACCTCACCGATGGCCTGGTCGTAACTCACCGCGACCGCACCGGGGTGGCGGGCCTGATACCGCTGCACCGCGCCGGGGGTGATGAAGGGCAGGTAGGTATCGCCCTCGCGCACCCACTGCGCCTTGTCCGCGAACCAGCGAGTGCCGAGTTCCGCATCCGGCACGTAGGCGGCGCGGATCTTCTTCCCCTGCGCCCGTGCGGCTTTCACCGCGCGCAGCAGGTCGATGGGGTTGCCCGCGGGCTGTGCGGCAGCCTGGCCGTCGAACCAGATCTCGCCGGCGAGGGCCGCATCGGAGACCGATTTACCGGTGCTCGGATCGGTGCCCGTGATCGGCGCGGGATTGGCGAAGTTCGCCACGGCCGCATCGTAATTCGCACCGCGTTCGGCGAAGGCCTTCCGCAACGGGGCATCGTCGACGAATGTGTCGATATCGAAATCGGCGAAGTCGCCGATCGACTTCAGATACGGAACATCCCCCTTGAACGCCTGGACGAGCTGCGGCTTCAGGGGCGTGTCGAACGAGGTTCCCCCGGGTCCGTTGTAGAGGTAGACGACCTCCGCCGGCAGTCCGGAGTTGTCAGCGACCAGCTGCGCGGCTTCGAGCGGTTTCGCGTGCAGGAAATCGGTGGCGTCAAGTTGCGCCTGCAGGAATGCATCGAGCACCTCGGGATGGGATTTCGAATAATCACGACGTGCCACCACACCGTGGAATGTCGGCACGTTCAACTCGGCGCCATCGTAGAGCAGCTTGGCCTTGTCCTGGAAAACGAGCAGGCCGGGCCAAGCCACGAATTGCGAAAGCGCCTGCACCTGACCGGATTCCAATGCGGACGCGCCGATCTGCGGCTGCTGGTTGAGCACGTCCACACCGTGCGCGGGGTCGATGTTCGCGCGGCTCAGGGCCTGGCGCAGAGTGCCGTCACCGGCGGAGCCGACGCTCGCGGACACCTTCTTGCCCGCCAGATCCGACAGCGACGTCGCCGTCGAATTCGGCGCGGTGACAACCATATTCAGGGAACCCCGTGGCTGGTAACCGGTGATCGAGACCAACTCGGTGGCCGAACGCTCACTGGCGGAGGTTCGGGAACCGTTGATCAGCAGGGGGTAATCGCCCATCGAACCGATATCGATCTTCTCCGCGATCATCTGCGCGGTGATCGGCGCGCCGGTGTCGTAGTCCTGCCATTCGACCTGATATTTCGGCCCGCCCTTCGCGGTCAGGTCGTTCAGGCGCTTCTCCAGGAAACCCCTGGCGCGCAGCAGCGTTCCGGCGGTGACGGTATTGATGGTCTTGGACTGATAGCCGACGACCACCCGGACGGTGTCCCCGGATCCGGTCTGCTCGAGCGAGCATCCGGCGGCCAGGGTGGCGATCAGGGCGGCGGCGGCCAGTATGCGGGCACGACGGTACTTCATGGTTTTTCCTCGAAATCGGGCCGAGGGCGGCCACTGAAAGATTCCGCTGCGCGATTCAGCGCAGCAGATACGGCATATTGACGGTGACGGCGCCGGTGGGACAGCGCGCCGCGCACGGCCCGCAGTACCAGCACTCGTCGACGTGCATGAACGCCTTGCCGTTGTCCGGATTGATCGCCAGCGAATCGAGCGGGCAGATCTCCACACACAGCGTGCACCCCTCGATGCACAGCGATTCGTCGATGGTTACCGGGACATCAGCCCGCTGATTGACCGACGCCATGGCGGCTCAGCCTCCAATCGTTGCTTTCCGTGGTGCGAATCAGGCTGTCGCGCAGAGTGATCCGATCGCCACGCATGCGTATGTACTCGAGATCCACCGGTCGCCCGTCGGCGAGATAGGTGAGACGTTCCAGCAGCAGCAGTGCGCTGCCCTCGGGAGCCTGCAGGGTGGCGGCGCTGTGGATGTCGGCGGTGATGGCCTCCACCGCCAGATCGGCCGAACCGAGCGACTGGCCGCTGATCTGTTCGATGAGTCCGAAGATGTCCTCCGACCGCAGATCGCAGTCGAGTACCTTTTCGCCGATGTCCGGGGCCAGATATGTGTGGTCCAGGCTGAGGGGCAGATCACCCAGGTAGCGCAGCCGCTCCAGGTAGACCGCGGATTCGCCGGGTTCCAGGCCGAGCCGGTTGGCAACCGCGGGCGGTGGCGTGAGGCGCACCGCCGCGCGCACCTCGTTGCGCACCTCGCCGTGCCCGCGCAGCGTTTCCTTCAGGCCGCGCAGGCTGTCCAGTCCGTGATCGTATTTGCGTTGCGCCACATAGGTTCCCACTCGCGGGACCCGGCCGATGAGGCCCTCGTCGCGCAGCAGTGCCAGTGCCTCGCGCACCGCGTTGCGGGAGACGGCGAATTCCGCGGCGAGTTCGGATTCGGTGGGCAGCGGGTCGGAGCACTGGCCGGTGTGGATCTGCTGGCGCAGCACATCGGCCACCTGCCGGGCCCGATCCGCCTTGCGGATGGTGCGGGCGCCGGCGGCGGCCGTCGTCGTCTCCGCCCCGGATGCCGGGTGGTCGGCAGCGGACCCGTGCTGCTGACGCAGGGGTACCGGATCGGCTGTCATCTCCACCTCCTCACGCTTGTGACCTGCGGTTTCCGAGCGTAACGGCGGGGCCCGGGCGGGAGTGCCCGGCCGCGCCGGCGGCGCCTGCCGGGCGTGCGGTTATCCGCCGCCCGCCCGAGCGGCGGACCTGCTGAAATCCGGGCGATCGAAGGTAATGCGCCACCTGCGGCGATGCGGGCCCGCATTCGAATCAGTGTGAGCGCAATATGTGCCGTGACCGTTCGCTGGCGCGGCGCGGAATCGGGGTGTTACCGTTTTACACATGTCCACCAGCCGTTCGAACCGCGCACGGGTCACCTATGTGACCGTGGCGCTCGGTGTGCGGCTGCCGCGGCAGCGGGAACTGTGTTGTTCCCGGCCGCGCAGCTGAGACCGCTCCAGTCGTCCGTCTGTCGACCCTTTTCGGGCCCTTCTCGCTGCCTTGTTGCCGATGTAGTCGTCTCTTCACGAGACTTTCGACAAGGACTTCGCCCCATGACGAGCCCCATCCTCGAACGACAGTCTTCCCCTTCTCGTCCGCGGCCGGTACGCAGTGTGCCGCGGCCGGTGGTGCCGCCGGAATTGCGGATCACCGACAACCCGGCGGCCGCTGTCCTGCGTGCCGCCACCCGCGGACCCATCTTCCGCGACAACGCCGCTCAGACAACTGGTTTGAGCATCGCGACCGTGAATCGTCAAGTGTCGGCGCTACTTTCGTCCGGACTGCTGCGAGAGCGCGCCGACCTCACCGCATCCGGTGCGGTCGGACGCCCGCGCGTGCCGTTCGAGGTCGATACCGACCGCTTCGCCACGCTGGGCATCCATATCGGTGCGAATCTCACCCGGATCGTGGCCGCCGATCTGTCCGGCCGCATCCTCGGCGGGTTGGAGATCGCCACCCCGCAGGCCGCGCAGGAGGCGGCCATCACCATCATCGCGCGCAGCGCCAAGGCCTTCCTGGACCGATTACCGCGGCGGCGGCCGTTGTGGGTCGGTGTGGCGCTGGCCGGACGGGTCGATCCCGTCGCCGGCGTCGTGGATCATCCCCGCCTGGATTGGCAGTCGGCGCCGGTCGGCCCGCTCTTCGCCACCGTGCTGGACCTGCCGGTTTCGGTCGCCGCCCACGTGGAGGCGATGGCCGCGGCCGAACTGCTGCTCACCACCGGTGCGCCGGATCGTTCCGGCGCCCAGGACCGGCCCGGCAGCAGCCTCTACATCTACGGCCGGGAGACAGTCGGTGTCGCGGTCACGCTGCACGATCGCGTCTATACCCCGGCGAACGGCCCGGGTTCGATCGCGCATCTGCCGACCGGATCCGACATCGATTGCTCGTGCGGCCGGCGGGGCTGCTTGGAGGCCACGGTCGGCGAGGCGGCCGTGCTGGCTCGCGCCGTCCGCGCCGGCATCGTGCCGAAGCGGGAGGCGCCGCGGAAACCGGTGATCGCCGAGCTGTACCGTGCCGCCGAACAGGGTTCCGCCCCGGCTCGCGACATGCTGTTCGAGCGGGCCGAAATCCTCGGCAACACTGCGGCTCTGGTGCGCGACATGTTCAATCCCGATCGGGTGGTGCTGGGTGGACAGGCCTTCACCGGTTACCGGCCGGGACTCGAACGAGTCGTGCAGGCCTTCGGTCGCGCCACCACTCTCGCCCCGGCGGATCTGCGGATCAGCCGATTCGGCGGGCGGGTTCAGGAGCATGCCGCGGCCGTCACCTCACTCAGCGTCTGCTACGCCGATCCGCTGTCGGCGCTGCGCCGGGCCACGCGCTCGCGCTGAGGACCCGGGCGCTCGCGCTGAGGACCGG
>NZ_BDBF01000005.1 GCF_001612845.1 Nocardia elegans NBRC 108235
CTGAGGACCGGGCGCTCGCGCTGGGGACCCGGCGCTGACGCCGAGCAGACGAGCGGCGGCCGAGTCCACGGGCGAAGACTCGGCGGCCGGGGCGGGTCCACCGTCCCGGCCGTGGCAGTGGCCCTATGCGGGCTTCACGCCGGTCAGCACACCTGTCGACGGTTGCACCGTCCGATACTCCAAGTCCTGAAATCCCGCTTGCTCCAGGGGATTCCGATACCGCCGGATATCGATTTCGGTGGGATCCATATGCCTGCTGAGCAGTTTCGTCAGCCGCCCGTGCACACCCACGGGCGCCATATCGGCCAGGAGAACCCGTCCACCCGGCCGTAGTACCCGCCACATCTGCGACAGGGCGTTCCCACGATCCGCCTCGGGAATGTGATGCATCCCGAACGTGCAGGTGACGACGTCGAACGAAGCGTCCGGCAGCGGCAGCGACTGGGCCACGCCGTACTCGAAGCGGCAGTTCGTCCGGTTGCCGGACCGGGCGGTGGCGTACTCGACCATCTCGCGGGCGGCATCGATACCGACGACTTCACCGTGGGGTCCGACCCGGTCGGCCAGCGCGAACACCAATGTGCCCGGGCCGCTGGCGATATCGAGGGCGCGTCCGCCGGGTTTCGCGCCGCTGGCGGCGGCGAGGGTGGCCGCGTGTCGTCGGCGTCTGCCGCCGAAGAAGACGGTGGTGAACGCGCTGTAGCCGCGCGGGTTGGTGATCAAAATGCCCTGGGGGTCTTGTTCGATTCGGAACATGTGTTCATGATCTGGTGAAGCGGCTGCTCCCACCAGAAGCAAATGCACCGAAACCGTTCGTTTCCGCACATCCGGAGGCACAGTGTCCGATAACGACCGCCGCGTCCGGCGTACCCGCAGCACGCTGCATCGCGCCCTGATCGAGCTCATGATCGAACGCCCCTACGATCGGATCACCGTGCAGGACATCCTCGACCGCGCCGATGTCGGCCGTTCGACGTTCTACGCCCACTTCCGCAGCAAGGACGACCTGCTCGTGGTCAGTGGAACCGAATTCCTGCGTGCGGCGCTCGCCCGCCGCTCCGGTGACCCGATACGAACCATCATCGAACTGGCCGAGGGGCATCGCGAGGTCTATCGGGCGCTGCTCGGCCCGAAGAGCACCATGGTCGTCGTGCGCGGCACCCAGCAGATGTTCGCCGAGATCCTGGCCGACCAGGGCAGTGCGGAGCCCGAGACCACGTTCCTGTCGTGGGGGCTGGTCGGGTTGCTGCCCGCCGTAGCCGAAGGCCGCACCACCCCTCGGGCGGCCTACGAGGTCATCCGGCGGGTCAGCGACCCGCCGTCGTGAAAAGCCCCTCCAGTGCGGTGATGAAATACGGGAAATGCCCGGCGAACCGGTGCAGATTCCGGTCGCGATCGAAGCCGCCGAACCAGTAGAGCCCGGCCTGACGATCGGCCCCGGGATCCACATCGCGGAAGGTGCGGATCCAGTTGTCGGCCCGGCCACCGATGATCGTGAACGGTAGCGCCCGCGAGAACAGCAGTTCGCGATCGGCCGGCGGGATCTGATCGGGCCGCTGCGCGTCCAGACCGTTCTGCAGAGCTTTCACCTGTGCGGCGAGCGCGCGGCCCGCGGCGGTCCGCGCCGGCAGATACCGGCCGAGTAGCAGCATGGCCGCGCCGCCGAGCGCGATGGCCACGCCGACCAGCGCATATCCGCCGGCGACGGCCAGGCCGACGGTGGCCCCCACCCCGATCACCAGCAGCGCGACGCCGATCCAGAAGGCGAGTCCGCGCCGATCGTGATCGATCAGCGTGCCTCGTTCGAGCGCGTCGCGGCGCAGCGCGGAGCGTACGGGCTCGGCGGCGACGCGACCCGGCGCCCGCAGTTCCGACAACAGAACCGAGTCGGCGCCCTCGGGCAGCAGGGTCGTATAGACGTGCTTTTCGTAGCTGCGCAGTTGATCGTCGACAGGATTCACCCGGGTGATGCGCCAGTCCGAATCGCTCACCGGCGCGATCCACAGATAGCGCCGCACCGCCAGATCCACCACGGTGGCGGCGATATCGGCGGCATCGGCGGAGCCGTCGAGCAACAGTCCCGCCTCACCGGGCAGGATGCCGTCGGGAGAGACGAATTCGCTGTGGTTTCCGTTGCGCTGCACCGGATCCAGAGATCCGGTGGCGGTCAGGGCCGCGGCGTCCTGGCGGCGAGCCCAGGCCAGATAAGCGCCGAAGGCGGCCAGCGCTGCCAGCAGGACACCGAAGGCGATCAGCACCGGTGCGGTGACGGCGAAGGCGCCCGTCCCGCGGCCGCCGCGAATATCGGCGTTGGCCTTCACCGTGCCGGGCGGTACCTGCAGGGTCACATCGAGAATGTCGCCCTTGTGCAGATTCTCCTCGTGCATGGTGAGCACGCCGTCCGGTTCGACGCGGGCGTCGTTGCATTTGCGGGTGCTACCCACCGAGCCGACCGTGCAGTCGGCGATCCCCATCCGATAACTCGGGCTGATCACCGAACCGTCGAACGAGGCGACATCGGTGTTGAGGGCCCCGGTCCAATGGAACAGTTGCGTACCCGGCGCATCGCTGACCGTGCCGTGCACGGTGTACTTGAACGACGATTCCCCCGGCGGCGCGTCCACGCTGAACACCTCGCCCGCTACCTTCGCCGAACCCGGTCCGGTACTGGAGATGTCGGTCACACCGAAACGGCGTTCACTCCCGTCGTCGCGGCCCACCCGCAACGGCAACGCCATGTGGAACTGACCACCCGGCGGTACCTTCACGGTTTCCGCCACCTCGAGCAGACCGGCCTCGCTGAGTTTGACATCCGCGATGATCGACACACCCGCGGGCTCCTGTGCCCGCGCGGCCGGTGCTGCGGCGAACAGCCCGGCCGCTATCAACAACAGAGCGCCGAACGCGCCCCCCCGAAAGATCAGCATGGGGCAGTAGCTTAGCGGTGGGCCATTGTGCGAGCAGGCGTCGCGAATCCGGCGGCTTGCTATTCTGCGTCGGCGGCTGTCGCCGGAGAGCGGTGGCTGTCGCCGGATGAGGAACGGACAAGGGGGAGTGGGGGAGTGAGTCGACCACCCTACGGGCACGGCCCGAATCCGCCGGGTGGACGGCCGGTTCCACCCCATGGTCCCGGCGGCCGGCAGCGTCCGGGACCGCCGCCGGGGTACGGCCACGCGGCACCGCCCGGATATCCGCCGCCCGGCTACACAGGTTACGCACCGCCCACCGGGCCTCCGCCGTACCCCGCCGCTCCGGGTTATGGCGGACATCCCGGATACGGTGCGGGACAAGGTTATCGACCATCCGCGCCGTCCGGACATCGTCCACCCGTGCCACCGCCGCGGCCGTACGGTCCGGCCGGTCCGCGCTCCGCTCCGCCGCGCAAGCGAGGTGGCGGGGGCTTCGGCGCGGTCGTCGTCGTGGTGCTGCTGATCGTCACCTCGGGCCTCATCCGCTTCGCCGTGCGGACCGGATTCGACGCGGCCTCGCATACGGGAGAACACGGCAACTACAGCTACAACCCGCCGCCCGGAAAGGATTCCGCGGGCGTCCCCGAGACCGGCGCCAATCCGCTCCTGGCCGATCCCGGTTCGCCGCTGAACCCGGCGCGCTGCCCGTACACCCCGTGGAGCACGCAGGTCGACGCCGCGCGCGCATTCTTCGACAGTGCCGCAGCCTGTCTGGCCGACGCCTGGAAGCCGGTGCTGGACCAGGCGAAGTTGACTTTCACCCCGCCGAAACTCGTTGTCACCGCGAACACTTCGGGCATCACCACGCCGTGCAGTGGATCGAGCAGCAATTTCGCGGCCTTCTACTGCGGTGCGGATCAGACCATCTACATGCCGATCAGTCAGCTGCAGACGGATATGTTCCACGATCACTGGGAGATCTACCTCTCGGTCTTCGCCCACGAATACGGTCACCACATCCAGGCGCTGTCCGGGATTCTCGGCGCGGCCAACAAACAACGCCGCCAGACCGGCCTCTACAGCGACGAGGGGCTCGACCTCTCCCGGCGAATCGAATTGCAGGCCAACTGTTTCGACGGCATGTACTTCGCGTCCTCGGCAGGCGGGAAGTCGCTGACGCCGGTGCAGGCGCAGTCCGCGCGCAAGGATGCCTACGGCCGGGGTGACAGCGCCGGCGATATGCGCAGCCACGGCACCGCGGAACACGCCGGCGACTGGTGGAGCACCGGATTCGACAAGAACGCGACCGCGCCCTGCAACACCTTCATCGCGCCGTCCGGACAGGTGAGCTGATCCGCCATGCCGCAACCGCCGAGATACCCACCGCCGCACGGTGTTCCGCCGCACGGGCGCCCGCCTTACGGCCCGCCGCCCGGGTACGGACCACCACCCGGATACGGCCCGCCGCCGGGGTACCCGCCGCCCGGTCCGCGACCACCGTACGGTGCGCCGCTGCCGCCACCGGGTGCGTATCCGGTCGGTCCGTACGGCGGTCCGCCGTTGCCGCCGCCCGGCTATTACGGCCGTCCCTATCCACCGCCGAGGTCCGGTGGCGGTGCGGTCGGTGCGGTCTTCGCCGTGCTGTTCGTCTTCGTGGTGGTCGGCGGCTTGGTCGCGTTCGCGACCATGGGAGGTCGTGACAATTCGTCGGCGTCGTCGTATTCGACGTCGGCGCCGAGTTTCACGTATACGACGCCGACGTGGGCCACGAGCACGAGCGACCCGTCCACGTCGAGCTCCGAGGTCACCACCTACCCCACCTCGGCTCGCTCCACCACCACCCGGGCCGCGACGCGAACCACGCGTGCCGCGCCGACGTCGACGAAACCGGCCGGACCGCAACCGGTTGTCGCCACCACGAGCAATCCGTTGTTCGGCGATCACGACTCCGGCCTGATCAATATCGAATGCGGTTATCCGCGTTGGGGTTCGAGTGTCGCGGCCGCCACCGCCTTCTTCAACGCGGAGAAGGACTGCCTGGACCGGATGTGGCAGCCGGTCCTGCAGGCGGCGAACCTGCCGTTCTCGAGTCCGACGGTCAGCGTGCCCGCGCGCGGTGTGGACGCCGTCTCGCCCTGCACCAGTTCGGGCGGCAATTACGCGGCGTTCTACTGCTCGACCGACAACACGATCTATATGCCGCTCGATCACCTGCAGGTCGATCAATTCGGCGACCAGGCCGAGATCTACGCCTCGGTGTTCGCACACGAGTACGGACATCACGTACAAGGGATCTCCGGCATCTCCGACAAGGAGAACAAGGATCGCTACGACGCGGGGGTGCGGTCCGCGGTGGGATTGGAGTTGTCGCGCCGCCTGGAGCTGGAAGCACAGTGCTTCGGCGGAATGTGGGTGGGCTCATCGCAATTCGTCGGCTCGCTCACCACCGATCAGGTCGGGAGGATTCGTCAGACCAACTATCGTCGCGGCGACCGAGCGGGCGATATGCGCGATCACGGTACGCCCGACCACTACGGGGCGTGGTACGACCAGGGACACGACAACAACCGCACCTGGATGTGCAACACCTGGAACTCGCCGTCGGATTCGGTGTCGTGACCGGCGGCCGAATCCGGTCGGCGTGAGCGGTCGGCCTACTCCTCCTCCCGCAACTGCGCCAACCACCGCGCACCCTCGTCGGGATCCGGCGTTTCCCCGCCGATGACGTCCAGTACCGCATGCCCGAGGCAGGCCGCCGCCATGACCCGGTCGGCGACGGCTTCGGCATCGCCCCACGGCAGATGGGGTTTGGCGATGAGCAGCGACGCGATGCCGTGGGCGGCGGCCCAGAGTTCGAGCACCAGCGGCATCGGGTCGCCGGGCGCGATCACGCCGGAGTCCATCGCCTCCTGCACCGTCTGCGAAAACCGTTGGAACGCACCACTACCCAGCACCACGTCCACCGCGGAGGGACCTTCGCCGGGCGAGGCGGCGGTGGCGACTCGGTATTGACCGGGGTGCTGCAAGGCGAAGCGCACATAGGCCAGGCCCTGCTGACGCATCCGGGACATGGGCGAGACGGTCGGGTCGCTCGCGGCGCCGATGGCCGCGTCGAGATCTTCGAACACCTCCGCCACCGCGGCGTCGATGAGGTCGTCCTTGTCGGCGAAGTGGCGGTAGATCGACGGTGCGGTGACGCCCACCAGCTTGCCGACCTCACGGATCGACACCGAATCGGCATTGCCGGTGCGAGCCAGCAACTCTCGTGTCGCGGCGAGGATTTCGGCGCGCAGCTCGGTACCGGAGCCGCGGGCGGAACGAGGACGGCTCGAACGTGTCACGGCCGCCCCGCCGGTTCCGGTTCCGCGGCGCGCTCCGGCGTCGGGGGCGTGGGATGTTCGGTGAGACCGAACCGCTCGTGCCAGCGTGCCAAGGGGCCGGGGGCCCACCAGTTTGCGCGGCCCATCAGCCGCATCAGCGCCGGAACCAGCAGCATGCGGATGACGGTGGCGTCGGCCAGCACGGTGATCGTGAGACCGAGACCGAACATCTGCATGAACGACACCTTCGCGGTGATCATGGCGCCCAGCACGATCGCCATCAGCAGGGCGGCCGCGGTGACGATGCGACCGGTCCGGGCGACACCGATGGCCACCGAACGGTCGTTGTCGGCGGCGGTGCGGTCGGAGGCCAGCCAGGCCTCGCGGATGCGGGAGAGCAGGAACACCTCGTAGTCCATCGACATCCCGAAGGCCAGGCAGAACATCAGGATCGGCATGGTGGGCACCAGGAAGCCGGTGGGCGTGAAGCCGAGCAGTCCGGAGAAGTGCCCCTCCTGGAAGATCCACACCATCATGCCGAACATCGCGGTCAGCGACAGCGAGTTGATCACCACGGCCTTCAGCGGGAGCACCACGCTGCCGGTGAACAGGAACAGGACCACGAAGGTCGCCAGTGCGATCAGCGCAATCGCCAGCGGCAGCCGTTCTCCCAATGCGTGCAGGGAGTCCACGTTCATCGCCGCGGCACCGCCGAACAGCGCCGGCGAGGGCGCGGGCACATCGCGCAACGCCTGCAGTTGATCCTTCGCCTGTGGGGAGTACGGATCGAATGTCGATGTGACGGTGAGATATTGGCCCGAGTCGCCGGCCATCCCCGGCGCGGCGCCGCCCATCCGGGCGCCGGACACGTAGACACCACTACTCGACAGCACCGCGTTCACGCCGTCGACCTTCGACAGCGCCGTGGCGTAGCCGCTGATCGCCTGGGGTTCACTCGGCGCACCCGGCAGCACGATCGTCGTCCCGGTTCCGGAGTTCACGGCGGGGAATTCCGCCCGCAACTCGTCGCCGACCGCGCGGCTGGTCGATCCGACGGGCAGCACCCGGTCGTCGGGATAGCCGAATCCCACCCCGAGGAACGGGGCGCCGACCGCGAGCAGCACCGCGATGATCGCGATGGAGACCGGCAACGCCCGCCGCATCACCCGGGTGACCGTGCGATACCAGCCGGACTCGTGCTCCGGTCGCGGTGCGGGCTCGGCGCGGCCGAACAGTTTCCGCATCGCCACCCGCAGATTCCAGGAATTGATCCGGTCCCCGAGCAACACCAGCGCCGCGGGCAGAATCACGATCGAGGCGATCGCCGCGGCCGCCACCACCGCGACCCCGGCATAGGCGAACGACTTCAGGAAGTACATGTCGAAGACGCTGAGCACCGCCAGCGCGAGCGCGACCGTCAGCGCGGAGAACAACACCGTGCGTCCCGCCGTCTGCACCGCGCGCACCGCGGCGGCCTCGTGGCTCGACCCCGCGGCCAATTCCTCGCGGTATCGGCTGACGATGAACAGGCTGTAATCGATCGCCAGGGCCAGTCCCAGCGCGGTGGTCATGTTCAGCGCGTAGATCGACACATCGGTGAAGAGGGTGAAGCTGCGCAGGATCGCGAGCGTGCACAGAATCGCGAAGATCCCGACCGCCAACGGCAGCGAGGCCGCGATCACGCTGCCGAACACCAGGATCAGCACGATCGCGGTGAGCGGGACCGCGATGCCCTCGGCCATCGCCAGATCCTTGGTGACCTGGTTGTTGACATCGTGGTAGACAGCGGCGATTCCGCCCGCCTGCACGGTGACACCCGGCGTGGAGACGGGCAGGGAGCTCGCTATCTCACCGGCGGTGCGCTGGGCCTTGTCGTCGCCACCGGTGAGATAGGCCATGACCAACGCGCTCTTACCGTCGGTGCTGCGCAGTGCGGCGGCCAGCTGTGGCGGGCTGGTCCAATACGAGCGGACGCCGACGGTGTCGGAGCGACTGCCGAGCCGGGCGACGATGTCGGCGCCGGCCGAGCGGGCCGCGGCCGACTCCACGCCCTCGTCGGCGTGCACCAGCAGCACCAGATTGGGCTGCGCGCCGTTGAACTCGTCGGCCACCAGTTGTGCCGCGCGGGTGGATTCGGCCTTGTCGGAGGTGAATCCGCCGGCTTGCAGGTGGGCGGTGACCGTGGCGCCGAAGCCGCCGCAGAGCAGCGCCAGGGCGAGAGCGGCGAAGAGCACCCGTTTCGGGTACCGGGTGGCGAGCCGTGCGATGCGGGTCAGCATGAGTGCTCCTCGGGCGGCCGGCGTTGGGTAACGGTGTTAGCGTAACGCCGTTACCCTAGCCGGGCGCAAGAGAAGAGCCGAGATCGGTGTCAGCGATCCCCGTCACCGGCCGGTCGCTCACCGCCGCCGTGCGGATGATGACCGAACAGCCCGCGCGGCGCGTGGCCGTGCACGCCCTCGACATAGGCGGTCTCGGCGTGCAGGGCGAAGTCGATGCCGCCGACCTCGTCCTCCTTGCTGATCCGGAAGCCCATCACGCGATCGATCACCTTGCCGATCAGATAGGAGACGCCGAAGGCCCACAGCGCGACCACCACGACGCCGACCGCCTGCTTTCCGAGCTGGGCGAGTCCGCCGCCGTAGAACAACCCGCGCGATCCGCCGGTCATCACCCGGTTCGCCAGCACACCGATCAACAGGGTGCCGACCACGCCACCGGTGAAGTGCACGCCCACCACATCGAGCGAATCGTCGTAGCCCGCCTTGAATTTCCAGCCGACCGCGAAGGAGCAGACCACACCGGCCGCCAAGCCCACGATCACCGCGCCGAGGGCATTGACCGAACCGCACGAGGGCGTGATCGCGACCAGACCGGCCACCGCGCCGGAGGCCGCGCCGAAGGTGGTCGGGCGGCCGTCGCGGATCTGCTCCACGATCAACCAGCCGAGCATGCCCAGACAGCCCGCGACCAAGGTGTTCAGGAAGACCGCGGCGGCCAGTCCGTCTGCCTTGAACGCGGATCCGGCGTTGAAGCCGAACCAGCCGAACCACAGCAGTCCGGCGCCCAGCAACACGAACGGCAGATTGTGCGGGCGCATCGCGTCCACCTTGAACCCGATCCGCGGTCCCAATACCAGCGCCAAGGCGAGAGCCGAAGCGCCGGAAGCGATTTCGACCACCAGACCACCGGCGAAATCGAGAACGCCGAAGGAGGCCAGCCAGCCGTCCGGGCCCCATACCCAGTGCGCGATCGGAGCGAACACCACCAGCGCCCACACCGGTACGAACACCATCCACGCGGAGAACTTGGCGCGATCGGCGATGGCGCCGCTGACGAGCGCGACGGTGAGGATCGCGAAGGTCAGTTCGAAGGTCGCGTACAGCAGTTCCGGAACGCCGCTGCGCACGGTGCCCGGGGTGATGCCGGTCATCGCGAAATGTTCCAGCCCGCCGATGAATCCACCGCCGGCGTCGTCACCGAAGGCCAGGGTGTAACCGAACAGCAGCCACACCACGGTCACCAGCGGGATGGAGATGAAGCTCATCATCAGCATGTTCAGCACGCCGGTCGTGCGCACCATGCCGCCGTAGAAGATCGCCAGGCCGGGGGTCATGAGCAGGACCAGCGCGGTGCTGGTCAACAGCCACGCCGTGGCGGCGGGGTCGATGGTCGGGGGCACGGACAACTCCTTTTCCACACGCGTTCGCGTGGCAAGAAACTACCGAACCCCCGGTGTCGGGCCGATGAGCGAGTCTGGTACTTCCGTTCGGATTCAATTCCCGTGCTTGCGAGCCCGCCGGGCCAGCGCGCGCCGGCCGCGGTCCCCGGGGACCGGCAGATCGTCCTCGAGCGCGACCCATTGCGCGGTGACGAGCCACTGCTGCTGGGTGCGGGCGTCGGCGGTGTCGTTGAACACCCGGCGGCCGCGGTCGTCGCGCAGCTCGTGCGCGAGAACCGACCAGCGCGGCGGGCGGCCGTGGGTGGTGCGGTAGGTGTCCAGGAACTCGGCCACGAGGGTGCCGATGGTGTTGACCGGGCGCATCGACACGCGGTTGCCGTATTTCGCCGAGTGGAAGCGCCGGGCCGCGCACAGCGAACGCGGCGTGGCGTCGAAGGCGATCCACCCCGCGCGCTGCGCCCGTTCGATGAGCCACAAATGTTTGACCGCATTCGGGGCGATATCTCCGACGCGTTCGCGGATCAGCGTCATCACCGGTTCGGCGGCGAGAATATCGCGGCGGGTCGGGCCTGTTGCGTGGGTGCGCCAATAGTTCTGGGTCAGCTCGGCGAGGGTGCGGCCGAATTCGTCGATACTGCGCTGCGCGCGCCGGCCCAGCCGTTCGATGCGTTCGGCCTCGGCGCGTATCCGATTCTGCGCGATCAGGGTGTGAATGGCCGGCAAGGTGGGAACCTGGCCGCGGCCCAGCAATTCCAGAATGGCGCCCGCGGTGGCCGGATCGGCCGCGGCGGAAACCGGAAGGGAATCGCGGTTGCGAGCGAACTCGCGGGGGCTGATGGCGCGGCTGAGCAGATCGGTGGCGGTCCGGTCGCCGGCGAAATCGGTATGTGAGAGCCAGGCGGCGGCGATGTCGTCACACGACGGCACGGTCGTCATTACCCGTCATTACCTCCGAAACGGGCCGGATGTTGTTGTGCCCCGGTCGGGATGAGGGACCGACCGGGGACACCAACCTGATGAAGGTTTGGCTACCGAAGTTGCCGAAATCAACGGTAGTCAGCGGAGTGGATCGGGCGCTAATCGGGTGACGGAATCGTTACGTCCATAATTTCGGTCGCAAACGGGGCGCGTGTCCGAAAGTTTTCGTTACTCGACGGCCCGCAGACGAAATCGACAGAACATTTACACCGTTTCCGATTTCCGGGCGCGAACCGATGGTTGACCAGGTCGGTTGTCCGCGGTGAGATCGGACGAAGAGAATGCTTGTGATGTAGATCATAGTTTATTCATGCCGCCCAACGCTTCGGCGGGTGGGGTGGATACCGGGTGCGCGAATGGTTCCCTGTCGGTGTCCGCCGGTACCCTCGGGCCGTGGCTCTGTACCGGAAGTATCGACCGGCATCCTTCGCCGAGGTAGTGGGGCAGGAGCACGTCACCGATCCGCTGAGTACCGCGCTCGACACCGGACGGATCAGTCATGCCTACCTGTTCTCCGGCCCGCGAGGTTGTGGCAAGACGTCCTCGGCGCGCATTCTGGCGCGCTCGCTGAACTGCGTCGAGGGTCCGACCTCGCGACCGTGCGGGGTGTGCCCGTCGTGCGTCGCGCTGGCTCCGGGCGGGCCCGGCAATCTCGACGTGATCGAACTCGACGCCGCCAGCCACGGCGGCGTGGACGACACCCGTGAGCTACGCGATCGTGCGTTCTACGCGCCCGCGGAATCGCGCTACCGCGTCTTCATCGTGGACGAGGCGCATATGGTCACCACGGCCGGATTCAACGCGCTGCTGAAGATCGTCGAGGAGCCACCGGCCCACCTGATCTTCATCTTCGCCACCACCGAGCCGGACAAGGTGCTGCCGACCATTCGCTCGCGCACCCACCACTACCCGTTCCGGCTGCTGCCGCCGGCCACCATGCGCGGGCTGCTCGGCAAGATCTGCGAGCAGGAACAGGTGCAGGTCGAGGAATCGGTCTACCCACTGGTGATTCGGGCCGGCGGTGGTTCGCCACGCGACAGCCTCAGTGTGCTCGACCAGTTGCTGGCCGGCGCCGGCCCCGAAGGTGTCACCTATCCCCGTGCGCTGGCGCTGCTCGGCGTCACCGATATCGCGCTGATCGACGAGGCCGTCGACGCGCTGGCCGTCGACGACGGCGCGGCCCTGTTCGCCACCGTCGACCGAGTGGTGGAGGCCGGTCACGATCCCCGCCGCTTCGCCACCGACCTGCTCGAACGCATCCGCGACCTGATCCTGCTGCGCGCGGTTCCCGATGCCGCCGAACGCAATCTGGTCACCGGCCCCGGCGATGTGATCGACCGGATGGCGGACCAGGCCGACCGGATCGGCCCGGCCACCCTGGCCCGCTACGCGGAGCTGCTGCACGAGGGCCTCGGTGAGATGCGCGGCGCCACCGCGCCCCGGCTCCTGCTGGAGGTGGTGTGCGCCCGCATGCTGCTGCCCTCGGTCTCGGAGGCCGAATCGGCGGCGTTGCAGCGACTGGAACGGCTGGAGCGGCGGATGGAATCCGGCGGTGTCCCGGCCGCCGCGCCACAGTCGTCCGCTGCTCCCGCCGCCGCGCCGGAGTCCTCCGGTGGCGCGGGCCGGCCGTCCGGGGAGCCACGCCGCCGTGGCGCCGAAGCGCTGGCCGCGATGCGGGAGAAGAAGAGTGCGCCGCATCCGGCGCAGCGGGCGCAATCGCCGACCGGTCCGCAATCATCGGCGCCGCCGCAATCCCAGCAGGAGTCGCAAGAGCAACGGCCCCAAGGACTTTCGGCCGATTCGCACGATGCGGCCCCGGTCGGTGGCCCGTCCTCGGATGATCGGTCCGCATCCGGTGCCGCCGATGTTCCGGCGACCGGTGAGCAGGTCTCCGCGCCCGGCTCCACAGCGACCGCCGCTGCCGGACCGGCCGACCGTGAAACCGGTCGCCCGGCGTCGACAGGTATGGATGGGAACGAAAAGGCCACGGCGACAACCGCTTCCGACCTCACTGCGGACAGTGCCGATCGGGGCGTCGAGTCGGGACCGGACGCCGGATCCTCCTCCGGCGCACAGTCGGTGGCCGATACCGAGCGACATGACGGGGCGGTGGAGTCCGCTCCCGATCGGGGCGCTGTCGCAGCCGAATCGGTCGCCGTCGTCCGGCCGTCCGCCGCTGATGCCGTCGCCCAGCCGGAATCGCTCGACATGCCGCATCCCGAGCCTGGGGGCGCCACCTCCACTGCCCGCCGAAGCTCGGTGTCGCCCGTACCCGATGAGGGCGCTCACGAGGGGCTGGACGCCGCCGCTTCCGGCTCGATCGTGGACGGACCGGAGGGAGGAGGTCCCGCGGGCTCGGCCGCGACCACCGATAGGTCCTTCGAGTCCGATCGCGACTCGGACCCAGCCGGTCGGCCGACGAGCGCCGCGGGTTCGAACGGTCCGGATGCCGGCACGGGTCCGGCTTCCGGCCCTGCCGAGTCCGAGTCCGCCCCCGCTTCCGGCGATGATGCCGGTGCTGCCCGAGCTTCCGCCGCCGAACCCGCTGCGGCCGCCGGCCCTGGGGCGCGGGATGCGTCGGGCGCGGCGGTGGGCCGCGCCGCAGATGATGCGACCACGGAACCGGTGGCCTCGCCCGCCGATACGGGTGGGGACGTTCTGCGGGAGATCGAGACCGCCTGGGCCGATATCCGGGCCAAGGCGCGAGAGTCGAGTGCGGCCTTGCCGGCGCTGCTCTCGGGTGCGGTCGGGGCCGTCCGCGTCGAGGACGACACGATCGTGTTCGCGCATCCGCATGCTCCGCTCGCGCAGCGTTTGTCGATCCCGCAGAACATCGACGCCGTCCGGGCCGCGGTGCACGCGGTGATCGGTCGGCAGTACGGCGTGCGGTGGGAAGTCGGGTCGGGTGACTCCGGTGGCGCGCGTGCCGGTGGTGCGGCCTCGGAGCGTTCTGCCCGCGGCGGCGCGGAACCGCCGGCCGGCCGGGGTGCGGGCGGGGGCAACCCCGGGCAGCCGCAACCTCCGCGATTCGTCCGGCCCAGCCAGAACCAGGCGCAGTCGGCGGACGGCGATGCGCGGGGCGGTCAGACCGATACCAGGGGCGCCGCGGCCGATCGGCGCGACAGTCAGGGCCAGGGCCAGCGGCGGGAATTCCGCCCGCCGCGCAGTGCCGGCGCCGCCGACCGAGCGGCGCCGGACGACGATATTCCGCCGCCCGAGGCGCCGGACGTTCCGGACGATCCCGGGCCGTCGGACTACTCACCGGTAGGTTACGACGGTGTCCCACCTGCGTTGACGCCGGAAGAAGAGCAGGAGATGCTCGCGGAATCGGCGCGACCGGTCCCCCCGGAACAGCGCCGCGACCCCGATGAGGTGGCCTTGGAGTTGCTGCGAACTGAGTTGGGTGCCACACATCTGGGTGGTTGACAGCCACCTGCCGGAATACGTTAAGTTAACCGGAGTTCGCATCCCGCTGTACTATGAACGGGTGGTCGTCAGCATCGGTGCTACGAGGTTCTATGGTATGCCCAGGCATACGGGCGCCCCGGGGCCTCGTAGGTCGATGCATGTCGGCGTTTGTACAGCGTTATGCGCTCGGCGGACTTGTGGAGGGAACCGTGCGTGACCTCCCGGTTCGCCGGTGTGGTGTGCCTGCGGGCTCGCCGGGATCGAACACGGTCGGTCGGATGGCCGGTCGGCACCTTTAAGGAAGGAAACACTCCGATATGACCACAGAGGCCTACATTTTCGAGGCCATCCGCACCCCGCGCGGCCGCAACAAGAAGGGCTCGCTGCACTCGGTCAAGCCGATCGATCTGACGACCGGTCTGGTCCAGGAGCTGCGCAACCGCTTCCCGAACCTCGACGAGGATCGCATCTCGGACATCATCCTGGGTGTCGTGTCGCCGATCGGTGACCAGGGTGCCGACATCGCCCGCACCACCGTGCTGACCGCGGGCCTGCCCGACACCGTCGGCGGTGTGCAGATCAACCGCTTCTGCGCCTCCGGCCTCGAGGCCGTGAACATGGCCGCGCAGAAGGTGCGCTCCGGCTTCGAGGACCTGGTCCTCGCCGGTGGTGTCGAGTCGATGTCGCGCGTCCCGATGGGCTCCGACGGCGGTGCGCTGTTCGCCGACCCGGCCACCAGCTACGACCTCTACATCGCGCCCCAGGGCATCGGCGCCGACCTGATCGCCACCATCGAGGGCTTCACCCGCGAGGACGTCGACAAGTTCGCCGTGCGCTCGCAGGAGCTCGCCGCGCAGGCGTGGTCCGGCGGCTACTTCGCCAAGTCCGTCGTGCCGGTCAAGGACATCAACGGCCTGACCGTGCTCGACCAGGACGAGCACATGCGTCCCGGCACCACCGTCGAGGATCTCGCCAAGCTGAAGCCGTCCTTCGCGGGCATCGGCGAAATGGGTGGCTTCGACGCCGTCGCGCTGCAGAAGTTCCACTACATCGAGCAGATCGACCACGTGCACCACGGCGGTAACAGCTCGGGCATCGTCGACGGCGCCGCGCTGGTGCTGGTCGGCACCGAGGAGGCCGGCGCCGCTTCGGGTCTGACCCCGCGCGCCCGCATCGTCGCCACCGCCACCAGCGGCGCCGACGCCACCATCATGCTCACCGGCCCGACCCCCGCGGCGCACAAGGCGCTGGCCAAGGCCGGTCTGTCGGTCGAGGACATCGACCTGTTCGAGATCAACGAGGCCTTCGCCTCGGTCGCGCTGAAGTTCCAGAAGGATCTGAAGATCCCGGACGAGAAGCTGAACGTCAACGGCGGCGCCATCGCGATGGGCCACCCGCTGGGCGCCACCGGCGCGATGATCACCGGCACCATGGTCGACGAGCTGGAGCGCCGCAACGCCCGCTACGCCCTGGTGACCCTGTGCATCGGCGGCGGCATGGGTGTGGCCACCATCATCGAGCGCGTCTGACGCCGGTCCATCTAATTCTCCAGGAGAACGAAAAACTATGACAGAGAACATGATCGGCTGGGAAAAGGACGCCGACGGCATCGTCGTGCTGACCATGGACGACCCGAACCAGGGCGCCAACACGATGAACGAGCTCTACAAGAGCTCGATGCACGCCACGGTGGACCGCCTGGTCGTCGAGGTCGACGACATCAGCGGTGTCGTCATCACCTCCGCGAAGAAGACCTTCTTCGCCGGCGGTGACCTCAAGAACATGATGAAGACCACCCCGGAGAACGCTCCGGACATCATGGAAGAACTCACCAGCATCAAGGCCGACCTGCGTCGCCTCGAGACCCTGGGCAAGCCGGTCGTGGCCGCCATCAACGGCGCCGCGCTCGGCGGTGGCCTGGAGATCGCGCTGGCCACGCACTACCGCATCGCCGCCGACGTCAAGGGCGTGCAGATCGGTCTGCCCGAGGTCTCGCTCGGTCTGCTCCCGGCCGGTGGCGGTGTCACCCGCATCACCCGCATGCTCGGCATCGCCGACGGCCTGATGAGCGTGCTGCTGCAGGGCAACAAGTTCACCGCGCAGAAGGCCAAGGCCAAGGGCCTGATCAACGAGGTCGTCGGCAGCGTCGAGGAGCTCGTCCCGGCCGCCAAGGCGTGGATCAAGGCCAACAAGGACAACGCCGAGGCCGCCACCCAGCCGTGGGACCGCAAGGGCTTCAAGATCCCCGGCGGCTCGCCGTCGAGCCCGGCGCTGGCCGCCAACCTGCCGGCCTTCCCGGCCAACCTGCGCAAGCAGCTCAAGGGCCAGAACATGCCGGCGCCGCGGGCCATCATGGCCGCCGCGGTCGAGGGCGCGCAGGTCGACTTCGACAACGCGTCGCTGATCGAGTCGCGCTACTTCGTTTCGCTGCTGACCGGCCCGGTCGCGAAGAACATGATCCAGGCGTTCTTCTTCGACCTGCAGGCCATCAACAACGGTGGTTCGCGTCCGAAGGACGTGCCCAAGCGTGAGATCAAGAAGATCGGCGTGCTCGGCGCCGGCATGATGGGCGCGGGCATCGCCTACGTCTCGGCCAAGGCCGGCTTCGAGGTCGTGCTGAAGGACGTCTCCCAGGAGAACGCCGACCGCGGCAAGCAGTACTCGGTGAAGCTCGAGGAGAAGGCGCTCTCGCGTGGCAAGACCACCGAGGAGAAGTCCAAGGCGCTGCTGGATCGCATCCACCCGACCGCCGATCCCAAGGATCTGGCCGGTGTGGACTTCGTGATCGAGGCTGTGTTCGAGAACCCCGACCTGAAGGCCAAGGTCTTCCAGGAGATCGAGGACGTCGTCGACGCGGACGCGCTGCTGGGCTCCAACACCTCCACCCTGCCGATCACCCTGCTGGCCGACGGCGTGAAGCGGGCCGAGGACTTCATCGGCATCCACTTCTTCTCCCCGGTCGACAAGATGCCGCTGGTGGAGATCATCCGTGGCGAGAAGACCTCCGACGAGGCGCTGGCCCGGGTGTACGACTACACCCTCGCGATCCGCAAGACCCCGATCGTGGTCAACGACAGCCGCGGCTTCTTCACCTCTCGCGTCATCGGCACGTTCATCAACGAGGCCATCATGATGCTCGAGGAGAACATCGACCCGCAGACCATCGAGCAGGCCGGTCTGCAGGCGGGCTACCCGGCCGCGCCCCTGAAGCTGAGCGACGAGCTCAACTTCGAGACCATGCAGAAGATCTTCAAGGAGACCAAGGAGGCCGCCGAGAAGGACGGCATCGCGATCTCCGCCGCTTCGCTGGCCTCGGGCCGCGTGGTCGAGACCATGATCGACAAGTTCGATCGCAAGGGCAAGCTGCACGGTGCGGGCTTCTACAACTACGCCGACGGCAAGACCGCCGGTCTGTGGGAGGGCCTGCGCGACGCCTTCAACTCCAAGCGTGAGCTGCCCGAGGGCGTCACGCTGCAGGATCTGAAGGACCGCATGCTGTTCATCGAGGCCATCGAGACCCAGAAGTGCTTCGACGAGGGCGTGCTGACCAGCACCGCCGACGCGAACATCGGCTCGATCTTCGGTATCGGCTACCCGGCCTGGACCGGTGGTGTGCACCAGTTCATCGTCGGCTACCCCGGTGGCACGGAGGGCTTCATCGCCCGTGCCGACGAGTTGGCCGCGAAGTTCGGTGAGCGCTTCCAGGTGCCGGACTCGCTGCGCAAGTAAGGTTCTCGCCACGCCGAGATGCCCTGCGACGGCCCGGATCACGTTCCCGCGTGATCCGGGCCGTTTGCTGTCTCGTCGCCCTCACTCGCGTGTCCGCTGCCGATGGAAACGGTCGCGAATCGAAGCGGGCGGAACTGTGCCCGGATGCGCACGGACCGCGCTACGTTGGAATGAGGGCGGAACGTTCGAGGTGGCCAGATGAATCCACAGACGGGCAAGGTCCGCAGCGACGACGATCCCGCGGCGGACTCGGAGGCAGCCGCGGGGGCGAATACCCAGCGCTACCAACCGATTCGCATCGCCGACGAACTCGAGGCGATGGGGCTGTTCGATGCTCAGGAGATCGGGCGCGGCGGTTTCGGGGTGGTCTATCGCTGTGCGCAGCGGGCGCTGGATCGCGTGGTGGCGGTCAAGGTGCTGTCCTCGGAGATCGACGAGGAGAGCCGGGAGCGGTTCCTGCGCGAGGAACACGCCATGGGCCGGCTGTCGGGCCATCCGAATATCGTCGACGTCCTGCAGGTCGACGTCACGCCCAGCGGCCTGCCGTTCATCGTCATGCCGTTCGCCGCGCACGGCTCGCTGGAACAGCTGATCCGCGATCACGGCCCGCTGAGCTGGTCGGATTCGCTGCGGGTCGGTGTGAAACTCGCGGGTGCGATCGAGAGCGCACATCGCGTGCACGTCCTGCATCGCGATGTGAAACCGGCGAACGTGCTGCTGAGCCGCTACGGCGAACCACAGCTCACAGATTTCGGCATCGCGCGCATTCCGGGTGGTTTCCAGACCTCGACCAGCATGATCACGGGATCACCGGCCTTCACCGCACCCGAGGTGCTCAAGGGTGAGGAACCGACCGTTAGGTCGGATGTGTACGGTTTGGGCGCAACCCTGTTCGCGCTGCTGACCGGGCACGCCGCCTTCGAACGACGCTCCGGTGAGCGCGTGGTCGCCCAATTCCTGCGGATCACGACCCAGCCGGTCCCCGATCTGCGCGAACAGGACATTCCACCCGATGTGGCGGGCGTGATCGAACAGGCCATGGCCCAGGATCCGGCCGATCGCCCGGCCTCCGCCCTGGAGTTCGGGCAGGAGATGCGCGCGGTGCAGATCGCGCACGGCGAATCGGCCGACGAGATGGCTCTGCTCGACGGCGAAACGACCGACGGCCGCACCGCCGCCACCGAGGCGCCGCCCCACCCGATCACCTCGCGCCGCAGCCGCGCGGTCCTGGGCCTGCCCGCGCTGCGCGCTCCGGGGTCACCCGCCCTCGCTCCGCCCGCGACGCTACCGCCCACGGCCGCAACGAAATTCCGGCCGCCGACCCCGGCCCGCGAGCCGATTCCCCGGCCGCGGCTGCTCGATATCCTGCGCACCGGTGGCCGCCGCCGGCTCGCCGTGATCCATGGACCGGCGGGCTTCGGAAAAAGTACGATCGCCGCCCAGTGGCGTTCCGAACTCACCGCCGACGGCATCGCGGTGGCGTGGATCGGGATCGACCACGACGACGACAACGAGGTGTGGCTGCTGGCCCATCTGATCCAGGCCATCCGGCGAGTGGCGCCGGATATCGGTTCCGGGCTGGCGGAGGTGCTCGAGGAGCGCCCCGCGGAGGCGGTGCCCTATGCGATCTCCACCCTGATCGACGAGATCCACAGCGGCGGGCAGGTCGTCGTGGTGGTGGTGGAGAACTGGGATCGGGTCACCGACGAGGGTGCGCACCGGGTGATGGATGCGTTGCTGGAGAACGGATGTCACCATCTGCGCTTCGTGATCACCACCCGCGAGCAGTCAGGCCTGCCGCTGAGCCGGATGCGGGTGTGCGACGAGCTGGTCGAGATCGGCAGCCACGAACTGCGGCTGACTCTCGCCGAGACCCGGCAGATCTTGCTGGAGCGCAACAAGTTTCCGCTCACCGACGAACAGGTCGAACAGATCCACGCCGCCACCGACGGGTGGCCGGCGGCGATCCAGCTGGTCAGCTTGTCGCTGCGCGGGGCCACCACGGGCGCGCCCGTGGATCCGGCGCAGCTGATCGCCCATCTGTCCGGCGGAAACCACGCCATCCGGGAGTATCTGGCCGAGAACGTGCTGGCGGGGCTCGAGCCGCGCATGCTCGAATTCCTGATGTCGATCTCGGTCGCGGAGAAGCTCAACGGTGGGCTGGCCGCGGCCCTCAGCGGTGAACCAGATGCCGAGCAACTGCTGGAACAGGCGCAACAGCGCGAGCTGTTCGTCACCCGCGTCGAACACGACCCGGGCTGGTTCCGGATCCAGCCGCTGTTCGCCGAGCAGTTGCGTGCCCGGCTCGACCGGGTTCATCCCGGCAAATTGAAATCGTTGCACCGCAAGGCATCTCGCTGGTACGCCGAACATCAGCAATTACGCAAGTCGGTCGATCACGCCCTGGCCGCCACCGATCTGAAGATGGCGGTGGATCTGGTCGAGAACGGCGGCATGGACCTGATCGACACCTCGCGCCTGGCGACCCTGCTCGGCACGGTGTCGAAACTGCCTGTGCAGCAGGTGACTTCGCGGTCGAAGCTGCTGATGACACTGGCGCGCGCCAATATCAATCTGCAACAGTCCGGAGCGGCCCGCACAGCGCTGGGACGGCTGTCGAATATGCTCGCCCGCAGTTCGCCCTCCGATGCCGATGCCACCCGGCAGCGCTGTGAGGCCGCGGTGCTGTCGGCCGCCGACCTGGTGGCCCGCGACCGCACCGACGGTGTGCTCGAGAAGGTGCTGCCGTGTCTGGAGGAGCCCGACGAGCTGCCGCCGTGGACGGTGTCCACCGCCGCGAATCTGGTGTCGTTCGTGCGGCTGTGCGACTTCGATTTCGACGGCGCGCTGGCCATCCAGGACTGGGCCGCGCCCTATCACAGCAGGTCCAAGGATCCGCTAGGGGTGGTGCTGGGTCTGCTCAATACCGGCGCGGTGGCCTACGAGAAGCTCGATATCGACACCGCTACACGGTGTTTCGAGAAGGCCTGGCAGATCGGCCGGGAGCGCTCGGGGCCGCGTTCGCATGCCGTGCGGGTGGCGGCGGCGTTACTGGGGGAGCTGAGGTATCGGCGCGGTGATCTGGAGGCTGCGGATCGGCTGCTCGAGCAGAGCCACCAGTTGCCGGCGCGGATCGGTGCGGTGGATTTCATGATCACCACGTTCGTGGTCGGTGCGCGGGTCAAAGCGGTGCTCGGCGATACCGAAACCGCGCGAGCCCGGCTCGACGAGGGGGCGCGGATGGCGGCCGAACGCAAACTTCCGCGCATGGCCGCCCATATCCGGGCGGAACGGCTGCGATTGGGCCTCGTCGAGCCGCCCGCGGGGCCGGAGCCGCCCGCCCCGGTGCTGCGCCAGTCCGCCGGTACGGTCGCCCTCACCGCGGAGGCCGAGGAGGTCGCGGCCGTGCGCGTGCTGCTGGCCCGGCACTATCGCGGTCTGGATGGGGCGAACGTGGCGGCCGAGGGCCTCGAATCGGCGGTGAAACGGGCGCGCGCGCTCTACGGCCGGATGGTCGAACAGAACCGTCCCCGTGCGGAATTGGATGCCGCGCTACTGCTGGTCGAATGCCTGTCGGTCGCCGGCTGGAACGGTGAGGCGATCACCTCACTGCTGCCGGCGCTGGACCGCTGTGCCCGATTGGGCTGGACCAGACCACTTCTCGACGCCGGCCCGGAATTGAGCTATCTGCTGCATTCACTGCGTGACGACATGCTGCTCGCCGGTGAGGGCACCGGATCGTTCGATATTCCGCGGCCGTTCCTGAACGCACTGCTGCGCTGAGAACGCCGGCGGGCCGGATTCGTCACCACGAATCCGGCCCGCCGGCAACATATTTCGTGCCGGATCAGGCGTTCCACCAGGGGCGCAGCGGCACGTCCCAGGTCTGCTTGTCGCCGAGCTTCATCCCGAGCACCTGGTGCAGCTGCACCACGTTGCGCTCGAAGCCCAGCTGGGAGCCCGCCATGTACAGGCCCCACACCTTGGCGGTGCCCTCACCGACCTCCGCGACGCACTCGTCCCAGTTCGCGACCAGGTTCTTGCACCATTCGTGCAGGGTCAGCGCGTAGTGCGGGCGCAGATTCTCCTCGTGCACCACCTCGAGCCCGATGTTCTGGATATCGGTGATGATGCGGCCCGAACCGATCAACTCGCCGTCCGGGAAGACGTAGCGGTCGATGAAGTCGCCGGCCTTCGTCGTGCGGGTGTTGTCGGGGCGGGTGATGCAGTGGTTCAGGAACAGGCCGCCGTCGCGCAGCTTGCTCTTGATGAAGCCGAAATAGCTCGGGTAGTTCTGCACCCCGATGTGCTCGGTGAGGCCGATCGACGACAGCGCGTCGAAACCGGTTTCGCTGATATCGCGGTAATCGCTGTGGCGGACCTCGGCCAGGTCCTGCAGACCCTCCTCGGCGATCTTGGCCTGCGCCCACTCGGCCTGTTCCTTGGACAGGGTGGCGCCGATGACCTTGACGCCGCGCCGGGCCGCGTAGCGGACCATGCCACCCCAGCCGCAGCCGATATCGAGGAGTCGATCGCCCTCCTTCAACCGCAGCTTCTCGAAGACCAGGCGGTACTTGTTCTCCTGGGCCTCTTCGAGAGTCTGGTTCTCATCGGCGTAGCAGGCGCAGGTGTAGGTCATCGAGGGGCCGAGGACCATCTCGTAGAACCGGTTCGACACGTCGTAGTGATGGTGGATCACCTCGGCGTCGCGGTTCTTCGAATGCCGCAGGCCCTCGAGCGCGATGCGCCGCCAGCGCGGCAGCGTCTCCTGCGGCGGCGGCGCGATCGGCTTCAGGGCATCCCAGCCCAGCGAGCGCGCGATGGTGACCAGTGCCAGCGCCGACGGGCGCCGGAACTTCAGGTCGGTCATCGCCTTCAGGATGTCGTACGGGTCG
Organism: Nocardia elegans NBRC 108235; assembly: GCF_001612845.1. GTDB lineage: Bacteria > Actinomycetota > Actinomycetes > Mycobacteriales > Mycobacteriaceae > Nocardia > Nocardia nova. The sequence goes on from NZ_BDBF01000005.1 coordinate 22,919, forward strand.
CCCGGGTGGACGCCGTCGACCGCCATATCGCCGGAGATGTAGGCCCGCGCCATGCCGAGATCGCCCGGTGCGGTAGCGATGTAGTTGATACCGCGCGGGGTCGTGATCTCGAGGCTGAACTTCGAATCGTCGGGTCCGGTGCTGCTGCCGTCGTAGGCGGAGAACCGGATCGGGACGCCGCCGTCGACGAGCGTCTCGAAGATTTCGGCAATGCTGAGTTTCGTTCCCAGCTCCGAGAACGGGGGCAGCTGGGAATCCTTGAATGTCGTCACTTGCGTTGCACCGCCTTCGAATACAAATCCAGCAAACGATGATCGGGGTCGTATCGTTTCTTCAGATTCGCGTAGTGATCGCCTCCGTAGAGGCGCGCGAAATCGTCTTCTGCGTAGTAGGAATCCGAGTAGAGGGACTTGTGGCCGTCCAGGCGGGCGACCTCGTCCTCGATCGCGCGATTGGCCGCACCCTCGATCTGCCCGGGCTGCTTCGGCACCGCCGACCAGAAACCGACATTGACGTAGGTGCGATCCGGTTCCAGCGGATACAGGGGCCACGGACGCGACGGGTCCGCGGGTTTTCCCGGCACTTCCGCACTGTCGCGCAGCCGGAGCGGGCACAGCCACAGCGGTTCGATCGGAATTTCGCGCAGGAACCAGTGCAGGAATTCGGCGGTGCGCTCGATCGGCACCTCGATATCCTGCACCACGCGCTCCTGCGGCGGATTTCCCTTGCGCGCCTGGAGCCTGTCGCCGATATCGTATTTGTGATCGAGCGCGATCAGCTTCCAATAGAAGCTCGAACGGCGGTACCGCTTCGGCCAGAACCGGCGGATCTTCGGATTCTGGGTGCCGAATGCCCGTGAGCACCAGAACCAGTCGGTGTCCCAGCGCCACAGATAGTCGTGGATGGTCAGCCGGTCGCGTTTGGGCTCGGCGCTGTCGTGCCGCAGGGACTGGTAGTAGATATCCATCCCGGTGTAGTCGCTGACCGGGCCGGGTTCGTCGGTCTGGCGGCCCAGGACGAGATAGCTTTCCTCGGCGGTGAATACCGCGCCGTCGAGATAGTCGACCCGCTCGCCGTCGTAGCTCCGGTCGGTGACGATCCGCGCCATCACGGCTTCGAGTTCGCGCAGATCGTGGAAACGGACGTGGCGCAGTGCCACATACGGCTGCACCGATTCCAGCTCGATCTTCAGGCGCGTCGAATAACCCAGCGTGCCATAGGAATTCGGGAACCCGCGGAAAAGGTCGGCGTATTCGCCGTCCGGGGTGGCGGTGATGATCTCGCCCGCACCGGTCAGCACATCGATCTCGAGTACGGATTCGTGTGGCAGACCATTGCGGAAGGACGTCGATTCGATTCCCAGGCCGGTGACCGCGCCACCCAGCGTGATCGTCTTCAACTGCGGAACCACGAAGGGCGCCAGGCCGTACGGCAGGGTGGCGGCGACCAGATCCTCATAGGTGGTCATGCCGGCCACATCGGCGGTCTTCGCCTGGGGGTCGACAGCGATCACCCGGTTCAGACCCGAAACATCCAGTCCGGGTGCGGGGTTCTTCGCCCGGGCGCGAAACAAGTTCGACGTCTTTTTCGCCAACCGCACGTTGGCATCCGAAGGAATCGCACGATAGCTGGCGAGCAGACGCTCGACACCTTCTCGGTGCGCGGCAAAACCTGATTCGCGTGCGGCCGGCGCGCGGCCGGCCTTCCCCAACAGACTCACTGCCACTCCCTGACGCTATCGCTCCCGGTTTCCCCCGGCCACCGCGAGGGTACCTATGGGCGCGATTCTTCACGCATATGTTGCATTGCGTTCGATCACGGGCCCGGTTTCCACTCCTGGGTCATCCGCCCAGCTCGCGGACATATTTCCGGGCGGAATCGTACCGCCGTACGCTGCCTGCGGGCTTGTGACGAACCAGGCGAAATTTCTCGCCGATCCCGGAACGGGCGTTCCGGTTCCGGGTCGAGGGCTGCCGCCGAAAACCTGCGATCGATGGTCCGGCGCGCCGTATCCGAGCGTCGACAGTCGCAGACCGTGCGAGGCGTCGATGCCCGATCGCTGTCGCGCCGCCGGGAGTTCCGGGCGGTGCGGGATGCCGGGCAGTGTGATGCCGCGGATAGAGCTCGGTGCGGTGGGCAGAGCGCGACGCGACGGATGGGCGACATGCGCCGGAAGGAACTCAGCGCGTCGGATAGCCGGGACGGGCCCCGTCCGGGGCAGTCGGCGGATAACCGGGCGGCCCCGGCGGGTAGCTCGGTGCCGGCCCGCTCGGCGCGAAATGTGGTGCGGCAGAGGGATACTGCGCGTGACCCGACGGTCCCGGGTGGGCTGGATAGCCCGGCGACGGTGGCGGGTAGCCGGTTCCGGCGGGCGCGTAACCGGGCGCGGGGTACCCGCCCGCACCGGACGGATAGCCGGGAGCGAGGTGGCCGGCCGCGGGATTCGCGGGCGGATGGCCTCCGTTCGCCACGCCCGGATATGCGGGCGCGCCGGGCGGGTTGGCGTGCGTCGCCGGATAGGCGGGACTTGCGGGTGGGTAGGCGGCCGGATTCGCGACCACCTGCATACCGGTCTTCGCACCCGAGCCGCCCGAGCGGCGCAGCTCTCCGACCAGGAACGCGCCACCGCCGACGATCATCAACACGCCGAAGCCGAGCAGCAGCCACCCGGTGCGGGTGTTGTCCGATGCCTGTTCGTCCATCGAGCGGGTGGTGCGGTGACCGTGCTTGTCGACCTGGACGCACTGGTCCCCCGACCGCATGGTTTCACCCCCGCAGTCGACCTTGCCGTGGCTGTTCAGCATCGTGACGGCGCCGACGATCATGACGACGCCGACGACCATCGCGCCGATCCACTTGAGCACATTCTTGACACGGCGCGCGCCGATCGCGGCGTTCGACAACCTCATCCCCCCGGGCGTAGCTGCGGGCAGAGCGAAACCGCGTCTGCCGGTCCGGAACTGCGCCGGACGCGGCGTAGCATAGCCCCGCAGAACGGCCCGAATAAACCCGAACGACCCCGGATCGACTAGGAGCTCATTGTGGGACAGGTCAGTGCATCCAGCTCGACCGTCGTCGCTGCGGAACCGCAGCGTGCGCTGGAAGCGATCGCGGACTATCAGGATGTGCGGCCCCGCATCCTGTCTTCGCACTACCACGACTACAAGGTGCTCGAAGGCGGAAAGGGCGCCGGAACCGTCGCCGAATGGACGCTGCAGGCGACGCAGAAGCGCTCCCGCAACGTCCACGCGGTCGTCTCGGTCTCCGATTCGATGGTGACCGAACGGGATTCGAATTCCACGATGGTCACCACCTGGACCGTCACTCCCTCGGGTGAGGGTTCGCTGGTGACGGTCCGCACCAGCTGGAAGGGTGCGGGCGGGGTGGCCGGCTTCTTCGAGGGCATCTTCGCCCCGCTCGGCCTGAAGAAGATCCAGGCCGAGGTTCTGGAAAACCTGAAGCGCGAGTTGAGCTGAGTTTTTTTGCCTCCGCTTCGCTCCGGCGGGTGTGCACCGACCCGGGTGACCGCTTTGTTCGGTCGCCCGGGTCAGTGCTGGTGGGCGATATCGAACAGGTTGCCCTCGGGGTCGGCGAGGGTGACCCACTGCACGCCGTATTCGTCGAAGTCGCCGATGTGTTTCGCGCCCAGCGAGACCGCCCGCTCGATCTGAGCGCGCCAGTCCGGTGCGCTCAGATCCAGGTGGACCACGTTCTTCCCCGGGGTCTTGTCGGGGACCTGGATGAACATCAGCCCCGGGCCGCGGTCGTCACCGCGGCCGATCGAGGCGAAATACTCGTTGGCGTCCGCGTCCACCGGACGCTCCAGCAACTGTGCGTAGAAGTTCGCCAAGGCGGCGGCGTCACGGCAGTCGAATGTGACGGCGGCCAGACTGATCGACATGAAATATCCTCTCTTCGTGGGTAATTCGTGAATATGCGGGGGAACGCGCTGCGTCGGCCCGATCACGCCGGTGTGATCGGCCAGCAGACCTCGGTACGCTGCGCGGCCGGGTCCGCGCAGTCCTGCGGGCCGACCACGTAGATTTCGCGGATCGGCTCCGCCAGCGCGGTATCGTGTTCGGCCACATGCGAACCCAGCGCGCCGTAGGTGCGGTCGAAGTCGGTGAACGGTCCGGCGTGCACCGCAATCGCGAAGCGGCGCTGCGGAAATCGCCGCACCGCGACCTCGCGGCGCTGCTCGAAGGCGGCGCCCGGATCCGCTGCCAGCGGCGCGAACGCCACCACCTCGCCGATCTCGTTCTCGAAGAAGTCCGCCGAGTACGTCGCCCCGCTCGGGCCGGCCGGGGCTATACCGGCCACGGCGAGCAGTTCGTACAACCGGGGGAAGACCGTCCCGCACCATTCGCCGATCTCCTCCCGCGCCACCAGTGCGCGAATCGTCACCGCGGCGAACTCCGGAACCAGGCGGTACTGCACGTCGATCGGCGCACCGGGGGACAGCAGCGCCCGCAGCGACGCCACCACATCACGAGTGCGCAGCAACTCCGCCTCCATCCGCTCCAGATGCGTGGCCAGCGCGGCATCGCGGGTGGCTCGATCCGGGGCCGCGAGGACCGCGCGGATCTGCGGCATGGGCATATCCAGGTCGCGCAGGCGCCGAATCAGATGTGCCTGTTCCACCTGCGCGGTCGAATACCGCCGATACCCCGAGCCGGGATCGACCGATACCGGCTCGAGCAACTCGATCTCGTGGTAGTACCGCAGCGTTTTCACGCTGAGATAGGTGAGGCGGGAGAACTCGCCTATGGAGACTGTCGCGGCCATGCGGACAAGCGAACACCCTCCAGCAATGGGAGAGTCAAGCCCTACTGCTCGGTGAGGGCGAAGGTCAGCAGCAGCGTGGTCTGGAAAAACCCTCGCCACCAGGAGTAACCGAACCAGACGCCGGGGGTCACCTGGCGAATCTCGTCGAGGATCTGGGGCGTGATCGAGGGTGTGTAGTCCAGAAGCCAGGCCGGTTGGCCGTCCAACCGCGCGGGCCCGGAATAGACGTCGGCGGGGAAACCTTCGACCCCGGCCGCGGTGATCCGGTTGGTCAGGGTCCCGCCGTCGGGTCCGGTGTAGAAGTTCTTGCCGATCCAGAACGGCGGCGCCACCGCCTCCATCACCGGCGGGCGGGTCACCCAGCCGTTGGTCACCCCGGTCGGCACATCGCCGCGGGGCGCGTCCCGGAAGATCTGATCCTGCTGTTCGGCCGAACAGTGGTTGTGCAGCGCGTCGACCGTCGCCGCCGGATTGTCGGTGTAGAGAACGCAGCCACCGCCGTAATCGGTATCCGCCGAGGCGGCCGGCGCCAGGACGGCGGAGCCGACGCCCAGCACGGCGAGCGCGACGACGATCGTCAGTGCCGAACTCCGCCGGGCGCGGCGCGGCGGATGTGCGGATGTGGTGTGCGCGAGTGCGGAATACATATGTTGATCTTGGTCCCGATACATGACCGGCCTCCACCGGATTGGCCCGACCCGTGTGCCGACTCCCGGCCCGGTTCCGATGGTAAAGGTGCCCGGCCGGGCCGGTACCGGGCTGGATCCGAACGTGACTACGCTGGTGCACATCCGCATCCCGCAGAGAGGACATCACCGTGGAGCCTGGTGGACAGCTCGATATGCAGGCACTGCTCGCACAGGCGCAGCAGATGCAGCAGGCGGTGATGGCCGCGCAGGCCGAAATCGCCGCGACCGATGTGGCGGGTGAGGCCGGCGGCGGTCTGGTGAAGGTGACGATCAAGGCCAGCGGCGAGGTGCAGTCGCTGCAGATCGATCCGAAGGTGGTCGACCCCGAGGACGTGGAGACGCTACAGGATCTGATCGTCGGCGCGGTCAACAACGCGATGGCCAACGCGCAGCAGCTGGCCGCCGAGAAATTGGGCCCGCTCGCCGGTGGCATGGGCGGCGGTTCCATGCCCGGCCTGCCGTTCTGAGCGGCCCGATAGGACATATCCGTGTATGAGGGTCCGGTCCAGGATCTGATCGACGAGCTGGGCAAACTGCCCGGAGTCGGTCCCAAGAGCGCGCAGCGCATCGCCTTCCATCTGCTGTCGGTCGAGCCGCCGGAGATCGACCGGCTGCAGTCGGCACTGCAGAAGGTGCGCGACGGTGTGCGGTTCTGCGCGGTCTGCGGCACCGTCTCCGACGGCGAACTGTGCCGCATCTGCGCCGACCCGCGCCGGGACCGGACCATGATCTGCGTCGTCGAGGAACCCAAGGACGTCCAGGCGATCGAGCGCACCCGCGAATTCCGCGGCCGCTACCACGTGCTCGGCGGTGCGCTCGACCCGCTCTCGGGGGTCGGACCGGACCAGCTGCGCATTCGAGAACTGTTGGCGCGCATCGGAAATCAGGAGGACGGTGTCGATGTCACCGAGGTGATCATCGCCACCGATCCCAATACCGAGGGCGAGGCGACGGCCACCTATCTGGTGCGCATGCTGCGGGATTTCCCGGGCCTGTCGGTCACCCGGCTCGCCTCCGGCCTGCCGATGGGGGGCGACCTGGAATTCGCCGACGAACTGACCCTGGGCCGCGCGCTGTCGGGACGGCGAACGCTCTGAGCTCGGGGCGAGCTCCGATCGGAACGTCGCCGATCAGAACGTCACCGCCTCCCAGCCGATCGCATCGAGACGGCTCCGGTCTCCGGTCGTCCAGTCCCAGACGAGTGCGGCCACCTGGTCGCCGTCCTCCAACCGGACCGCGAAATGCCGATCGGGGCCGCCGTCACGGTATTCCAGCGTGTACAGGCCGGGCTCGTCGCGATAGGTCTGGATGTAGACGTGGTCGGCGCGCTCGACGATCAGATACGGATTCGGTTCCCCGAGCTCGGTGATCCACTGATGCGCGAGGCGCTCGGTCAGATAGGGGAACTCACCCGCACCGCCGTGGGTGACGGTGACGTCGATGCGATCGGTCGGATCGATCAGCCAGTTCAGTTGCGGATCGTAGAGCGCGTAGTCACACGGGGTCGCGAGCTCGAACAGGAGGTTACGCACGTGGCCGATGGCGTCGTAGCGGGCGGCGACGTACAGCGCGCCGCCGGTGCCCTCGCCGCCGGTGGCGACACTGAGGAACGCCTCTTCCTCCGGCAGGGCGTCGTTGCGCCGGTTCACCTCGGCCGCGATCGCCGCCACGGTCTCGGTCTGCGGCCGTCCCTGCTGCGCGGCCAGGTAGGTCTCCACCGCATCGGGCGAGGTGGCGATGCCCGCGGGGAGCAGCACGTGGTCGTAACTCATCCGGCCAGGCTACGTGGCGGTGTGGCGAGGCTCCTTTTCCACGCCGCGGCCCGACCTGTAAACTGGCCGACATCATGCAGCGGGCACTCCTCCTCGGCCGCCGCGACGGGGTCTGAATCGGACCGGCTCCCGTCGCGGGGTTTCAGCTGTGCCGGTCGACCCCAATACTTGGGACACCCACCCACACCTCGGAGAAACGCCATGTCACCCGCTGACGCCTTCGTATCCGGCACGCGCACCATCACCGCGCCGTCCAAACCCGCGCCCGCCGATCAGCCCGCGTGGAACAAGCAGAAGAACTCCTCGATGCCGACCTTCCGGTACCGGCCCTTCGCCGAGGAGGTCCCGGGCGGCAGCCCGGCATTCGACGCTGCGCCGATTCCTTTCGACCGCACCTGGCCGAACCGGGTCGTCGACCGGGCGCCCGGCTGGTGCGCGGTCGACCTGCGCGACGGCAATCAGGCCCTGATCGATCCGATGAGCCCCGCCCGCAAGCGCCGCATGTTCGACCTGCTGGTGCGGATGGGCTACAAGGAGATCGAGGTCGGCTTCCCGTCGGCCAGCCAGACCGACTTCGATTTCGTCCGCGAGATCATCGAGGACGGCGCGATCCCGGACGACGTCAGCATCCAGGTGCTGACCCAGTGTCGTCCCGAGCTGATCGAACGCACCTTCGAGGCCTGCCAGGGCGCCGCCAATGTGATCGTCCATTTCTACAACTCCACCTCGATCCTGCAGCGTCGCGTGGTGTTCCGCGCCGACCGCGACGCGGTGAAGAAGATCGCGACCGACGCCGCGAAGCTGTGCCTGGAGATCGAGCAGCGCTACCCGGACACCAACTGGCGCTACGAGTACAGCCCGGAGTCCTACACCGGCACCGAACTGGATTACGCCCGCGAGGTGTGTGACGCGGTGTCCGAGATCATCGCGCCGACTCCGGAGAAGCCGCTGATCATCAACCTGCCGGCGACGGTCGAGATGGCGACGCCGAACGTGTACGCCGATTCCATCGAGTGGATGAGCCGCAACCTGGCCCGCCGCGATTCGATCGTGCTGTCGCTGCACCCGCACAACGACCGCGGCACCGCGGTCGCGGCCGCCGAACTGGGCTATCAGGCCGGCGCCGACCGCATCGAGGGCTGCCTGTTCGGCAACGGTGAGCGGACCGGGAACGTCTGCTTGGTCACCCTGGGGATGAACCTGTTCTCCCGCGGTGTGGATCCGCAGATCGACTTCTCCGATATCGACGAGATCCGCCGCACGGTCGAATACTGCAACCAGTTGCCCGTGCACGAGCGCCACCCCTACGGCGGCGATCTGGTCTACACCGCCTTCTCCGGCAGCCACCAGGACGCCATCAACAAGGGCCTGGACGCCATGAAGGACACGGCAGACGCCTCCGATTCCGATGTCGACGACATCGTCTGGGAGGTTCCGTACCTGCCGATCGACCCCAAGGATGTGGGCCGCACCTACGAGGCCGTGATCCGGGTGAACTCGCAGTCCGGCAAGGGTGGCGTCGCCTACATCATGAAGACCGACCACGGACTGGTGTTGCCGCGGCGGCTGCAGATCGAGTTCTCGCAGGCGATTCAGAAGATCACCGACGGCGAGGGCGGCGAGGTCACGCCGAAGGAGATGTGGGACGTCTTCGCCGAGGAGTACCTGAACCCGGTGCTGCCGCTGGAGCGCATCCGGCAGAAGATGACCGCCGCCGAAACCGATTCCGGCACCGACACCATTACCGCGGTGGTGAAGGTGGACGGGGCCGAACAGGAGATCGTCGGTTCCGGCAACGGCCCGCTGGCCTCGTTCGTCGACGCGCTGGGGACCATCGGCTACGACGTGCGGGTGCTCGACTACTCCGAGCACGCGATGTCCTCCGGTGACGACGCGCAGGCCGCCGCCTATGTCGAATGCGCGATCGGGGACAAGGTGACCTGGGGTGTGGGCATCGCGACCTCCATCACCACCGCCTCGCTGCGCGCGGTCGTCTCCGCGGTGAACCGCGCACTGCGCGCGCGCTGATCCGTACACCCTGCTCGACAGCCGGGACCGCCCACCGCCGGGAAGGCGGTGGGCGGTGTTCTGGGGCAACCCGTCCGGTACGGGGTGCGGCCCCTGTTCGCCGGGGGACTCGTATTCGGCCAGCGTGCTAGCGTTGTGGCGCATTGGCCGCGAGCTCTCTGCTCGAACTCTGTCGAGCAGATGGGGGAAACGTGACGACTAACGACAACTCCACTTCACCGCCTTGGTTGCAGGGGCAGGGGATGGGCGATTCAGCTGCCGAACAGGACAATCCGACCTCGCTGCCGTCGCAGGACGAATCCGACGCGGACACAACGGCATCCGACGGGACGGCGAGCGTGACGTCCGAATCCGAACCGACCGGCGCACCCGCCGAGGAATCCGCGGAATTCGAACACGCGGCCTCCGGGATCATTCCGCCGATGCCCGACGGTATCGAACAGACCACGTTTGCGCCCGGCCCGCAGTTCGGGCCCGACGGCTTCGCTCCGCCCGAGCAGGGGGGATTCGCACCGGGGCCGTTCGCACCGCCGGGAGCGAATCCGTATCCGCCGAATCAGGGTTTCGCCCCGCCGGGCTTCCCGATGAACGACCATTCCGGTCCGTTCGCCCCGCCGGGAGATCCGGACGGATTCCCGCCGCCGTGGGCGGGCGGGCCCGGCCCGGAGGGTTTCGCGCCCAACGGATTCCCCGGAGAACAGGGCGGTTTCGCGCCTCCGGGTCACCCCGGCGAACCGGGCTTCGCACCGGCCGCGTTCCCCGGTGAGCAGGGTGGTTTCGCGCCTCCGGGTCACCCCGGCGAACCGGGCGGCTTCGCCCCGGGCGGATTTCCGGGCGAGCAGGGTGGTTTCCCGCCGTCCGGAAACCCCGGTGAGCCAGGCGGATTCGCGCCGCACGGCAATCCGGGCGACCCGGGCGGTTTCGCCGCGCAGGGCAATCCCGGTGAGCAGGGCGGCTTCCGGCCCGGCGCCGGTGAGCCGGGAGCCGGGTACGGCGAGGTCCGGCAGGAAACGCCGTACGGCGAGATCCGCCAGGAGATCGGCGCCGACGGCATGGTCCGCCGGGTCTTCGACGATCGGCAGGGACCGCCGCCCGTTCCCGAGCAGCAGGGCGCGGACGCCGATGCCGGCGGCCAGATCTTCAGCTGGGCGCCACCGCCGCTGCCCTCGGCTCCACCGCCGCAGCACATGCCGCCGCAGCAGCAACCGCCGCAGCAGCAGGGCGGCTGGCAGGGCGGTCCCGGACCGCAACAGCAACCGCCGCAGGGATATCAGCAGCAGCCGCAATCGACGTTCCAGCCGCAGCACATGACCCAGCCCGTGCAGCCGGGAAATTCGGTCAATGACCTGAACCTGCTCAAGCGGGCGCGGCGGTCACCGCGCAGCGGCTGGCGCCGCGCCGTGCACAAGGTGACCGGTGGCGCCATCAATCCGGGCGAATCGTCGGCCGATCTGATCTACCGCGAACTGGTGGATCGGGTGAATCAGCCGGTGCGCGGCGACTACCGGATCGCGATCCTGTCGCTCAAGGGCGGCGTCGGAAAGACCACGACCACAGTCGGTTTGGGTTCGACCTTCGCCTCGCTGCGCGGTGACCGGGTGATCGCCATCGACGCCAATCCCGACCTCGGGACCCTGGCCCACCGGGTGCCGCGCCAGACCCGCTCGACGGTCCGCAACCTGCTCGAGGACCAGCACATCAGCCGCTACTCCGATGTGCGGGCGCATACTTCCCAGGCGCCGAGCCGACTGGAAGTGCTTGCCAGCGAACAGGATCCGGCCGTCTCGGAGGCCTTCAGCGAGGCCGACTACCGGCGCGCGATCGGCATTCTGCAGCAGTTCTACAACATCATTCTCACCGACTGCGGTACCGGCCTGATGCATTCGGCGATGGCCGGCGTACTGGATATGGCGAGCTCGCTGATCCTGGTCACCTCCCCGGCCATCGACGGCGCGCGCAGTGCCTCGGCGACGCTGGACTGGCTCGAGCACCACGGTTACAGCAAGCTGGTGGAGCGGACCGTGGTGGTGGTCAATGCCTCCCGCCGCGGCGCCTCGACCGTGGACCTGGATCAGCTGCGCAAACTGTTCCTCGACCGCACCCGCGCGGTGCAGGTGGTGCCGTTCGACGATCATCTCGCCGAGGGCGCGGAGATCGATCTGGAACTGGTCAGCAAGCCCACCCGGCGGGCGCTGCTGGAATTGGCGGCCATGGTCGCCGACGATTTCGGATATCACGTCCCGCAGCCGCCCTTCCCGGGGCCGCAGACTCAGTACCCGGGTCCGCAGGGCCACTATCCGGGTCCGCACGGCTACTGATTCGCACCGGGTACCGATTCCGGGGATTCTTCCCACCGAATTGGTGCCCGGCGCGAATTGTTACCCCAATCGATACGGGGCCCGCCCGTACCGCATACAGTTACCCGCGGTGTGGAGGTCCCGATAGATGGCAGAAAAATACGGGGCCGTCTCGCGAAGGACGGTACTTCGCGGGGTGGCCGGCGCGGGTGTGATAACCGCGGGCGCCATGGTGCGCCCGATTCGTGCGAATGCCGATCCCGGTCGGCGGGTCGCGATTTTCGGCGGTGGCGTCGCCGGACTGACCGCGGCGCACGAACTGGCCGAACGCGGATTCGACGTCACGGTGTACGAACGCCGGGCGCTGGGCGGTAAGGCGCGCAGCATTCCGGTGGCGGGCAGTGGCCGCGACGGCCGGCCCGATCTGCCGGGCGAACACGGTTTCCGATTCTTCCCCGGTTTCTATCACCACATTCCCGACACCATGCGGCGAATTCCGTTCGCGGGCAATGCCAACGGTGTCTGGGACAATCTGGTCCCGGCCGCCGAGGCTCGTTTCTCCCGCGCCGGCGCCGACGACACGATCCTGCCGATGGGCCGCGCCGGAAAGCCGTGGGCCACTCCGGACGATTTCCGCCAGACCGTCGCCTCGGTGATCTCCACCTCGATGAGGATGCCGATGACCGATGCGGCGTATTTCGCCAATCGGTTGCTGGTTTTCAACACCAGTTGCGACGATCGCCGTTTCGGCGAGTGGGAGAAACTCGCCTGGCGCGATTTCGTGGGCGCTCGCGGCCGCTCGCAGGAATTCCGCATGCTGATGTCGCGCACCCTCACCACACTGCTGGTCGCGGCGAAAGATGATCACGCCAGTACCCGGACCATCGGTTCCATGGGGGAGCAGTTCCTCGGTAATCCGCTGGAGACCGGTAACGACGGACCGCTGGACCGGCTGCTGAACGGGCCGACCAACGAGGCCTGGATCGACCCGTGGGTGGCCCATCTGCGCGCCCTGGGGGTGCGGTTCGAAACCGCCGAACTGCGCGGGCTCGACGTGCGCGATCGGCGCATCTCGGGCGCCCGGGTGGTCGGCGGCAGCGGCGGTGATCGGGCGGTCGACGCGGACTACTTCGTGCTCGCGGTACCGGTCGAGGTCGCCCGTGGACTGTGGACGCCGGACATTCTGGCCGTGCAGCCGGAATTGGCGGCCATGGACGGCCTGGTCGTGAACTGGATGAGCGGAATGCAGTTCTATCTGCGCCGCCCCACCCAGATCGCCCGTGGCCATACCGCCTACGTCGACTCGCCGTGGTCGCTCACCTCCATCGCGCAGAGCCAGTTCTGGTCGCGCACAAAGCTTTCCGAATCGGGTGACGGTTCGGCTCGGGACTGCCTGTCGGTCGATATCTCGGACTGGAATACACCCGGCATCCTGTACGGCAAGCCGGCGATCGAATGCACTCACGACGAAATCGCCCGCGAGGTCTGGGCGCAGTTGCAGAAGCATCTGGAAGGCCCCGCCGCACTGCAGGATTCGGACCTGGTGTCGTGGTTCCTGGATACCGGCGTGAGCTGGGATGCCGCGCAGAACCGCAATGCCAACGCCGACCCGCTGCTGATCAACACCGCCGGTTCGTGGGCGGCGCGCCCGAATGCGCACGGAGCCCTGGAAAACCTTTTCCTCGCAGGCGATTACGTCCGCACGAACATCGACCTCGCGACGATGGAAGGCGCCTGCGAGGCGGCGCGTACCGCGGTGAACGCGCTGCTGGACGTCGCCGGTTCGAATGCCGCCCGCTGCCGCCTGTTCGAGCTGTATCGGGCGCCGCAGCTGGAGCCGCTGCGCCAGGCCGACCGCGCGCGCTACGCCGCGGGCCAGCCGAACATGTTCGACGTCCCGATGTAGGTGGCGGGCGGCGGATCTCGCGCGTTCAATGGGGTGATGAGCGAGATCACCAGCGCCGCCGAACTTCGGGAACTGCTCGGTGAGCCGGCGCCGCGCGCCGCGACGAAGGAACGGACGCGCCTGCATCCGCGTGATCGGGAGTGGATCGCGACCGCGCCGTTCGCCGTCCTCGCCAGCAGCGACGCCGAGGGTTGTTGCGATGCGTCGCCCAAGGGCGATCCGGCCGGATTCGTGCACGTGATCGACGACCGCACCCTGGCCATTCCCGAGCGGCCGGGCAATCGCCGGGGCGACGGATACTTCAACATCCTGTCCAACCCGCACGTCGGCGTGCTCTTCCTGATTCCCGGACGCAACGAGACGCTGCGGGTCAACGGCCGGGCACGGCTGCTGCGCGACGCGCCCTACTTCGACGAGATGGTGGTCAAGGGCCACCGGCCGATCCTCGCCGTCGAGGTGGCGATCGAGCAGATCTTCTACCACTGCGCCAAGGCGCTGCTGCGCAGCGAGCTGTGGCGGCCCGAACGCTGGCCGGAGGACCCGCTGCCCAGCCATGCGGTGCTGGTGAAGGAAGTCCAGCGCAACACCACCGAATCGCTGGCGGAACTGCGGGACTACTACTCGCCGGAGAATTACCGGCGCATGCTCTACTGACCGGCTCCTGCCTGTCGGTCGCAGATCACATCGGCCGCTCGCGCGCGGGTGTCTCGCCACCAATACACTCGCGTGGTGGCAGACATCTCGGTGCGCGGACGGCTGGCGCTGCGGGCGGCGGCAGCGGCGTCGTGGGCCTCGCAGAAGGCCGGACGCGGTAAGGGGTCGATGATCGGCGGGCTGATCGCCCTGCAGATCGCCCCCGACATCATGACCCAGCTGGGCCGCAACCGGCGGACGGTGCTGGTCACCGGCACCAACGGCAAGTCGACGACGACCCGGATGACCGCGGCCGCGCTGGCCGAACTGGGCCGCGTCGTCACCCAGGCCGACGGGGCCAATATGGATGCCGGAATCGTCGCCGCGCTCAGCGTCGACCGCACCGCGCCGCTGGCCGCCATCGAGGTCGACGAACTGCATCTGCCGCACGTGGCCGATGCGCTGAACCCGGCCGCGGTGGTGCTGCTGAATCTGAGCCGCGATCAGCTCGACCGGGTCGGTGAGATCAACATGATCGAGCGCAAACTGCGCGAGGGCATGGCCCGCCATCCCGATACCGTGCTGATCGCCAACTGTGACGACGTGCTGATCACCTCGATCGCCTACGACCACCCCAATGTGGTCTGGGTGTCGGCGGGCAGTGGCTGGGCGGTCGACGCCACCAGCTGTCCGCGCAGCGGCGAGCCGATCGTCTGGGAGGGCACCGATTGGCGCAGCACCGGTGCCGACTTCCGGCGGCCGGAACCGCAGTGGTGGGTCGACGCGGAGTATCTGTGCGGGCCCGACGGACTGAAATTGCCTTTGCACCTTGCCCTTCCGGGCCGCGCCAATCGCGGCAACGCCGCGCAGGCGGTGGCCGCGGCGGTCGCGCTGGGCGGACATGCCGACACCGCGGCGCAGGCCGCCGGAACCGTTCGCGAGATCGCCGGCCGCTACCGCACCGTGCAGGTCGGCGAGCACTCCGCCCGCCTGCTGCTGGCCAAGAATCCGGCCGGCTGGCAGGAGGCGCTGTCCATGATCGACCCCGAGGCGACGGGTCTGGTGATCGCGGTCAACGGCCAGGTGCCCGACGGCGAGGATCTGTCCTGGCTGTGGGATGTGCGCTTCGAGCACTTCGAGGGCACCCAGGTGGTCGCGGCGGGCGAGCGCGCCACCGACCTGGGCGTGCGGCTGACCTACGCCGGCGTCGAGCACACCACCGTGCCGAATCCGTTGCGTGCCATCGCATCCTGTCCGCCCGGACGGGTCGAGGTGCTCGCCAACTACACCGCCTTCCGGGATTTGAATCGCGATCTGGACACCCGGGCATGAGCGACGCGAGCGGAGGCGGCAGCCTGCGTAACCACGGAGGGAGCCGCGAATGCCCGAGAGGAGACAGCACTGATGGCTGAATCGACGGTACGGATCGGGCTGGTGCTGCCCGATGTGATGGGGACCTACGGTGACGGCGGCAACGCGCTGGTGTTGCGGCAGCGGCTGCGCATGCGGGGCATCGGCGCGGAGATCGTGGAGATCACGCTGAACGACCCGGTGCCGGAGACGCTGGACATCTACACCCTCGGCGGCGCGGAGGACTCCGCGCAGCGGTTGGCGACCCGGCATCTGCAGCGCTATCCCGGCCTGCAGCGCGCGGCCGCGAAAGGTGTTCCGGTACTTGCCATCTGCGCCGCGATCCAGGTGCTGGGCAACTGGTACGAAACCTCCGCGGGCGAGCGCGTGGACGGTGTCGGCCTGTTCGACGTGACCACCGCTCCGCAGCGGGTCCGGTCCATCGGCGAGGTCGCCACCACACCGTTGCTCGCCGGCCTGACCCAGCCGCTCACCGGATTCGAAAACCACCGGGGCGGAACGTCTCTCGGCGCGGACGCGACCGGACTGGGCCGGGTCACCAAGGGCGTCGGCAACGGTGTGGGCGACGGCCTCGAGGGAGTGGTGCAGGGCTCGGTGATCGGCACCTACATGCACGGCCCGGCATTGGCCCGCAACCCCGAACTGGCCGACCACCTGCTCACGCGGGCCCTCGGCGGGCGCGAACTGGAACCGCTCGACCTTCCCGAGGTCGATCGGCTGCGGCGCGAACGTCTGCGCGCCTGAGGCCCCCTACTACGTGATATAGCGATCGCGCATGTAACAGCGCGGTCGTCGGCGCCGATCCTGTTGAGAGATAGGAAGTTCGGCGGTAATCTCGCGCGCGGCCATGCGTGATGAGGGAGGTGGCCGGTGCGGAGACGTGCCTTTTTACAGGCGGCCGGTGCTGCGGTTTTGCTGGGTGCCACGGGCGCGTTGCGCGAGACCGGAACAGCCACCGCCGATCCGGCGTGGAACGGGATGTTCCGCAACTGGGTTTCCGAGATCTTCGTCCCGCAGCCGGATCCTCCGGCGCATACCGAAGCCATCGTGATCGGATCCGGATTCGGCGCCGCGGTCGCGGCGTTGCGGCTGGCCGAGGCGGGTATCGCCAACACCGTGCTGGAGCGCGGGTCGCGCTGGCCGAACGATCCGTGGCGGGAGATCTTCACCGGTGACGATCTGCCCGACGGCCGCGGCTTCTGGCATCGCACCAGCTTCACCGGCGTCACCAAGGTCGCCATGCATTTCGCCGATTTCGGCGGCGTCCTGGATATCACCGAATTCGACGGCATCGATGTGTGGCGCGCGGCGGCCGTGGGCGGCGGGTCGGTGGTCTTCTCCGGGTGCATGATCGCCCCGCAGCGCCGACATTTCGACGAGATCTTCGGTGGCACAGTCGATTACACCGAGTTGGAGCGCACCTACTATCCGCGTGTGCGGCAGATGCTCAACCTGTCGGTGATGCCCGCCGACATCTACAATTCTTCTCCGTTCACCCATTCCCGGATGTGGGACGAGCAGGTGCGCGCGGCCGGATACGAGCCGCAGCCCAACGAGTCCATCTTCAAATGGGATACGGTGCGTGCCGAACTGGCCGGTGCCACGCGCGCGTCGGCCACCGCGGCCCGCAGCAACCTCGGTAATTCGAACGGCGCGAAATTCGACCTCAACCAGAACTACCTGAAGTACGCGCATGCCACCGGCCGCTCCTCGGTGTTCGCGGGGCATCGGGTGGACAGCATCGGCCGCGACGGTGACCGCTACGTCCTGCAGGTCACCAAGCTCGACCCGACCGGCACGGTGCTGGGCACCCGGACTCTCACCTGCGACAAGCTGTTCCTCGGCGCCGGGTCCATCGGCACCACCGAGCTGCTGGTCCGCGCCCGCGCCACCGGCACACTGCCCAACCTCGACGAGCATGTCGGCGACGGCTGGGGCACCAACGGCGACGTCGCGCTGGCCCGCGGTGAGAGCCGGCTCTCGGGCCTGGGCCAGGGCGTGCCGAGCGCCAGCCGGATCTTCGACGAATCCGGTATGCCGCTGACACTGGAGAACTGGTACATCCCCGGAATTCCGGTGGAGACCGGCGCATTGGCCTCGCTCGGTCTGGTGATCGATCCGACCCGGGCTCGCATCACCTACGACGCCGCGCGCAACGCCGCCGCGCTGAGCTGGCCGCGTGCGGCCCAGGATCGGATCGTGGCCGCCTGCCGCGCGGTCGACCAGCGCATCGCCGAACGGTCGGGGGCTCTGTTCGACTACCAGGCGCTCGGCTACGACGCCAACGCCCCGTTCACCGCACATCCCCTCGGCGGTGCGGTGCTGGGCCGGGCCACCGACAACTACGGCCGGGTGAACGGCTACCCGGGCCTGTACGTGGTCGACGGTGCGGCGATTCCGGGCAGCACCGGCGCGGCCAATCCGTCGCTGACCATCACCGCACTGGCCGAACGCAACGTCGAGGCGATCATCCGCGCCGGGCACTGATTCGCGCCGCACGGGCACTCGTGGCGGCTTCCCGGCGCCGTCGGGGCCGCTACTCTCGGCGGGTACCCGTTCGATGTGGAAGGGACCGTTGTGGCGCAGTACCCGGCTGGACCGTTGCCCGAGCAGTATCCGCGCAAGCCGCCGGCGCTGTGGACCGATCTGCTGATGCTGGCTCTCGCCGTGGTCTCGGTGGTTCTGGTCACCTGGATCACCTTCTTCACCGTGCCGCAGCACACGTATCACGTGATCGTGGTGGTCGACTCGTCGATCTGCGCGGTGTTCGCCCTCGAATTCCTGTGGCGCTGGCGGCGGGCGGACTGGTCGTGGACCTACCCGTTCGTCTACTGGTACGAGGTCCTGGGCATGATCCCGGTGACCAGCCCGTTCTTCCGGGGATTCCGATTGCTGCGCATCGTCGTGATCCTGGTCCGGCTGGCGCGCGTCGCCGACCGGGCCTTCGGTGACCGGGTCACCGCCGCGGTCGTGAACCGCTCGATCGCCGTGATCGTCGACGCGGTCCGGCGCCCGGTCACCATGGCCGTGCTGGAGGAGGTGGCCGATGTGCTGCGCCGCGGCCGGTACACCCGCAATATCGCCGCGGCGCTGGAGGAGAACCGCGACGAACTCGACGCCATGATCTTGGAACTGATCAAGAACGATCCGGCGGTCGGGCGGGTGCGCTACCTGCCCTTCCACGAGGAGATCATCCGCGGCATCGCCGACGCCAGCTTCCGGATTGTCTTCCAGGTGCTGGCCGACCCGCGCACCGACGAACTGGTCGGAGATGTGCTGCGCGAGAACATCAATCAGATGCGGGACGCGGTGCGCGACGGCGGGTACGTGCCGGAAACGGTGGATCACAAACTGCAGCAGCGTGTTTCGCCGGATATCGGATCGCGGTAGTCGGCACCCGGTTCAGTGGGCGTGCCGGACCGCATCGCGCGGTTGCGCGTAACGCACTGTCTCCCAGACGATCAGCACCGTCAGCACCGCGCACAGCAGTCCGAGTGCGGCCATCGCCGGCAGCTGTCCGGCCAACGGCACCAGGGCGACCAGCACGGCCGCGGTGACCAGGCGCGGCCACAGCACCACCCGAGTCGCGTAGTGCCGGAAACCCACCAGCGCCAGCAGGTACAGCACGACGCCGCCGTAGAGCGCGAACAGTGGAATGCCCTGCAGTCGATCGTGCAGCGTATGCCCGGCCGCCCCACCGAGATAGTTGAGCGTCTTCTTCAATCCGAGCGACATGGCGACGATGCCGGCCACCATCGGGAAATGCCAGAAGGTGTAGCAATTGCGCGCGATCTGGATCCGGCGCGGGCCCGAGGCCTCGGTCATCGCGCGTTCTACGACGGTCGCCGCGACGTCGAAGTAGGCCCACCACAGCAGGCCCGAAACAGCCAGTGCCAGCAGCGATCCCACGGTGATCGGCCACGAGATCGGCAGTCCGGCCACGCCGACGCCGATGGAGACGATCGATTCGCCCAGCGCGACGATCACGATCAGGCCGTGTCGCTCGGCGAAATGCGAGGCCGAATTCACGCGCCAGTCGTTGCCGGCGAAGAAGGTCCAGACCATATCGCCGGCGATGGCCGCGATCCACAGCACGATCTGCACGGTGCCGTGTTCGACGGCCGCCACGATCAGCAACGCGGTGCCGATGGTGATCGAGCCGCCGGCCCAGCGGCCCACCTGCCCGCGCAACTGCCGGTCCTCGGTACTGGCCAGCCAGAACATCGCCAGATGGACCAGCCGGATCACGAGGTAACCGATGGCGAACACGAGCGGTCCGTACCAGCCGCCCGGCATGTCGTGGAACGCCTCGGGAATCACCTCGGCCACGATGAGTCCCGCGCCCATGGCCGCGAACATCGCCACCCGGGCCACCCCTTCGTCGGCCTTCACCACATTGCCCAGCCAGGCGTAGGCGATCCACACCCACCACATCACCGCCAGCACCAGCACGGCCCGCAGCATGTTGAGGGCGGTGACGTCGTGCGCGGCCAGATCGGTCACCTGGGTGAAGGCGAAGACCAGGACGAGGTCGAAGAAGAGTTCCAGCTGGGTTACCGAGGCGTCCTCGGTGACCGCTTGAATGCGTGTGCGTCTGACACCGGTCATTCGCACATCGTGGCAGGAAGCCGACGTCAGCGCCCGCGACGGCGAACCTCTCGGTCAGCCGACCTCGTAGTTCTCGCCGAAGGGAAATTTCTCGATGTACTCGATGAGGTTGTGCACGGCCTCGTCGTTGGCCCGCGACAGCGTGCGCTTGAGTAGCAGACCGGGGACGGGGATGGGCAGATGGATCTCGGAGTGGTACCAGACCTCGGTGCCCTCGTCGGTCTCCTCGATGTCGAACCAGCCCTTGCCACCGCCACCGGCGGCGCTCTCCACCACTTCCCAGGAGATGCGTTCCGGGGTGCAGGCGTATTCGAGGACCTGACGGTCGGAGTTGTTGAGGGTCGTCACCGTGGCGTAGACGCGGCGGGGACGGTCGAACTCGTCGCGGGTCGCGACGCGCACGTCACGGTGCGCGGGCGACCATTCGGGGATCCGCTCGACGGCCAGCAATGCTTCCTGAACCTGATCGGGTTCGACATCGATGATGAATCGGTGATCGGTCTTCGTGCGCATGTCTTGCCCTCCACTGCTTCGGCCGATTGTCTCCGCCGTCACACGCGGTCGTCAACCGTGTGGTCTGTTCCCGGAGTTACAGAGACCGACCAGTCTGATTCGGTTCGGTCGGGCGTGCCGGGTTTGCGGTCGCGCTGCCGGGGCGCGTCGGCAGCGCGCTCGACGTCGGTGTGTGTCGCGGATGGCCGGACGATTGCCGGGCGGATGGTCACTTGCCCGAAAAGGGGCTGCCCCCGGGTGGGAAAGGGGGCTTGACGATCCTCGTCCGCACAGCTACCGGTGGTGAAGGACCTCCCAGTCCGGCCCGGGAAAGACCAGACTTTCGTGCCCGTCCTCGAACCGGACGACGTACGGCGGGGTGCCGTCGGTGCCGCGCGCCTCGATGATTTCGCCGGTGCGTTCGGGCATTCCCACAGCATTGCTGTGGACGAGGATGTGATCACCTACATGCGCCTGCATGACCGCCATTATCGTTCGATGTGATACTGCTCACAAGTCAATGTCATAGTTCCCAGCCGTCCGAATCGGGAATTCTGGCGATCCGTCCGAATCGGCGCGCGACAACTTCTTAATCCTGCTTGACACCACTCTGCCTGTAGTACTACGTTTCAACCACTACAGTTAAAGTGCAACAGGCAAGGCGGTATCGGTATGCGAAAGCTCCTCTACTTCGTCGGCGTCTCGCTCGACGGCTACATCGCCGGGCCGGGTGGGGAGTACGACTTCTACCCCGTGGCCGAGGACATGGCGGAATTCGTCAACGGACGCTATCCGGAGTCGGTTCCCGCGCACATCCGCCCGCACTTCGGAATGGCCGTGGACGAACCCAACAAGGAATGGGACACGATCCTCATGGGGCGCGGCACCTACGAACCCGCGCTGTCGGCCGGCATCGCCAGCCCCTATCCCCATCTGAAGCAGTACGTCGTCTCGGCCACGCTCGATCGCGTCGACGATCCGGAGGTCGAGCTGGTTCCGAGCGATCCGGTAGCCCTGGTGCGTCGCCTGAAGCAGCAGGACGGCAAGGACATCTGGCTGTGCGGCGGGGGACAACTGGCCGGCGCGCTCATCGACGAGATCGACGAGTTGATCATCAAGAGTTATCCGGTGGTCGCGGGCGCCGGCATCAGCGCGTTCACCGGTACCTTCCGGCCGACCGCGTTCACGCCGGTGCAACGCCGCGAATTCGGCAACGGCGCGCAGATCACCTGGTTCGAGCGCGGCTGACGTGCCCGGCCGGCACGCGGCCGCGATCAACCGGCGTCGCGCAGGAAGGACAGGCGCACCCGGCGAATCGGGTTGTCGACGTTGAGGTCCACGAAGGCGATCGACTGCCAGGTGCCCAGGGTCAGCTCGCCGCCCAGCACCGGCACGGTGGCGTAGGGGGCGATCAGCGCGGGCATGACGTGCGAGCGGCCGTGCCCGCGCGAGCCGTGGGCATGGCGCCAGCGATCATCGGCGGGCAGCAGGTCGCGCAGAGCGCGCAGCAGATCGTCGTCGCTGCCCGCGCCGAGCTCGATCAGGGCCACGCCGGCGGTGGCGTGCGGGACGAAGACGTGCAGCAATCCGTCGCCGCCGCCGGCCTCGCGCAGAAACGTGGCGCACTGTGGCGTCAGGTCGTGCACGACCTCCCGATCGCCGGTGTGCAGCTCGATTTCGATGCTCTTCATAGGCCCATCGTGCGCTTTCGCCGCGACGTGCATCGGTAACTCGCGCGAAGGGGTTCGCCGACCGGGTGCTAAACCGGTCGGTGTGATTACTCACACCGGTACGCCGGCTGTTGTGCCGGGACCGGGCGCCGGGCGCCGGCGGACCCGGAAAACCGCTGATGAACGGGGCTGTGCGCGCCGATTCCGATGCGCCGCACGGGCTCTGCCGCCGCGACCGCGCACCGTACCGCCGCTCCGGAACGGGATCGCCGCTGGTCGGCGTGGCGAATTCGGTGGGCCGGGCCGCCCGATCCCGGTGGCCGCTCGGAGGTAGCCCGCCACCGAGCGGACTCCGATCGGTAGTCTTATTGGCTGTAACAGCAGCTAGTCGATCTTGGAGGACCCCACTGTGGCTCTCGTCGTTCAGAAGTACGGAGGATCTTCGCTCGAGTCTGCCGAGCGGATCCGGCGCGTCGCTGAGCGGATCGTCGAGACGAAGAAGCAGGGACACGACGTGGTCGTCGTGTGCTCGGCAATGGGTGACACCACCGACGAACTGCTCGACCTGGCCCAGCAGGTGGCGCCCGCGCCGCCGGCCCGCGAACTCGACATGCTGTTGACCTCCGGTGAGCGCATCTCGAATGCGTTGGTGGCCATGGCGATTCACTCGCTCGGCGCCGAGGCCCGGTCGTTCACCGGTTCCCAGGCGGGAGTCATCACCACCGGCACCCACGGCAACGCCCGCATCATCGACGTGACCCCCTCCCGGGTCCGCGATGCGCTCGACGAGGGCTTGATCGTGCTGGTCGCGGGCTTCCAGGGCGTCTCGCAGGACAGCCGCGACATCACCACGCTGGGCCGCGGCGGCTCCGACACCACCGCGGTCGCCCTGGCCGCCGCGCTCGAGGCCGACGTCTGCGAGATCTACACCGACGTCGACGGCGTGTTCACCGCCGATCCGCGGATCGTGCCGGACGCGCAGAAGCTGGAGCAGGTGAGCTTCGAGGAGATGCTCGAGCTGGCCGCCACCGGCGCGAAGGTGCTGATGCTGCGCTGCGTCGAATACGCCCGCCGCTACAACGTTCCGGTGCATGTGCGGTCGTCCTATACCGACCGCAAGGGCACCTATATCTACGGATCGATGGAGGACATCCCCTTGGAGGACGCAATTCTCACCGGCGTCGCGCACGATCGCAGCGAGGCCAAGGTGACCGTGGTGGCCCTGCCGGACGAGCCGGGCTATGCGGCCAAGGTGTTCCGGGCCATCGCCGACGCCGAGATCAACATCGACATGGTGTTGCAGAACATCTCCAAGGTCGAGACGGGTAAGACCGACATCACCTTCACCCTGCCCAAGGCCGACGGGCCGCGCGCGGTGGAGTTCCTGACCAAGCGCCAGAGCGAACTGGGCTTCAGCCAGGTTCTCTACGACGACCACATCGGCAAGGTCTCCCTCGTCGGCGCGGGCATGAAGAGCCACCCCGGCGTCACCGCCACCTTCTGTGAGGCGCTGGCCAAGGCCGGTATCAACATCGACCTCATCTCCACCTCCGAGATCCGCATCTCCGTGCTGGTCAAGGACACCGAGCTGGACGGCGCCGTGCAGGTGCTGCACAAGGCGTTCGATCTGGGCGGCGACGAGGTCGCGGTCGTGCACGCGGGATCGGGGCGATAAATCATGGGTGTACGCGTAGGTGTGGTCGGCGCGACCGGGCAGGTCGGCGCCGTCATGCGAAAACTGCTGGAGGAGCGCGACTTTCCCGCCGACGAGGTGCGATTCTTCGCCTCGGCGCGCTCGGCCGGGAAGAAGCTGCCCTGGCGCGGCGGCGAGGTCGTGGTCGAGGACACCGAGACCGCGGATCCGTCCGGACTGGACATCGCCCTGTTCTCCGCCGGCGCCACCATGTCCCGGGTGCAGGCGCCGCGGTTCGCGGCCGCGGGCGTCACCGTTATCGACAACTCCTCGGCGTGGCGCAAGGACCCCGAGGTGCCGCTGGTGGTCAGCGAGGTGAATCCCGAACAGACCCGCAATCTGGTCAAGGGCATCATCGCCAATCCGAACTGCACCACGATGGCCGCCATGCCGGTGCTCAAGCCCCTGCACGACGAGGCCGGACTCCAGCGACTGATCGTCTCCAGCTACCAGGCCGTCTCCGGGAGTGGGCTGGCCGGTGTGGAGGAACTGGCCACGCAGGCTCGCGCGGTGATCGGGGACGCCGAGAAGCTGACCCACGACGGCAACGCCCTGCAGTTCCCCGCGCCGAACAAATACGTCGCGCCGATCGCGTTCAACGTACTGCCGCTGGCGGGTTCGCTCGTCGACGACGGTTCCGGTGAAACCGACGAGGACCAGAAGCTGCGCAACGAGAGTCGCAAGATTCTCGGTCTGCCCGATCTGCTGGTCAGCGGTACCTGTGTGCGCGTGCCGGTCTTCACCGGGCATTCGTTGTCGATCAATGCCGAATTCGCGCGGCCGCTCTCGGTGGAGCGGGCGAAGCAACTGCTCGCCGACGCGGCCGGTGTGAAGCTGGTCGACGTTCCGACGCCGCTGGAAGCGGCCGGTAAGGACGAGTCGCTGGTGGGGCGGATCCGCCAGGACCCGGGCGTGCCGGAGGGGCGTGGCCTGGCGCTGTTCGTCTCGGGTGACAACCTGCGAAAGGGCGCCGCGCTCAACACCATTCAGATCGCGGAAGTTCTGCTCGCGCAGCGCTGACACTGCATTTTCGAACGGGCCGTCCGATTGCGGGCGGCCCGTTTTCCTTGCGGGGCGCTCAGCCGGTCCCGTGCCCAGGCTCAGCCGGCCGGTTCGCTGCGGGCCCGGAGTCCGTCGAAGACGACGGCGAAAGCGCGGGCTCGCTGCTCGCCGGTAGCGGTGTGCGTGCTCGCGAAGGCGCCCTTCAGCACCCGCATCAGATCGTCGAAGTCGATATCGTCGCGGATCGCGCCGCAATCCTGGGCGCGCCGCAGCAGCCGGGCGATCGCGCCCTGGAATTCCTTTGTGGGACCGGTGATTTCGATCGACTGGTGACCGCCCAGCGCATCTGCGAGATCGCGCTTGACCCCACCCTCGGCGACCATGTGGTCCAGCAGGTCGAAGAAGGCGGCCCCCGGATCGTCGGCGGCTTCGAGTCCGCGCGCGTACTCGACCATTCGCTCGATGTTGTCGACGATGGCGGCGTGGAACAGGGCTTCCTTGGTGGGGAAGTGGCGATAGACGGTGCCGGGTCCCACTCCGGCGCGCCGCGCGATCTCGTCCAGCGGGACCGAAATACCTTCGGCGGCAAAGGCTTCCCTGGCGGCGGCGAGTACGCGCTCCCGGTTGCGGCGGGCGTCGGCGCGCAGGGCGCGGCGCGGTTCGGCCGCCGGGTCCACTAACTGTTTCTCCGCCACAGCGCGAGTCTACCCGGTTACCGTTGACAAACGGGGCGTGCGTTCCGGATTATAAACGGGGCGTATGTTCCGCTTCTAGCAGAGGGAGTTTGTCATGGTTTCCAGTTCGGTGCGCAGTGCCCGCCAGGTGGTCGAGGACCTGTTCGCGACATTGCCGGCGCGTGATGCCGACGCCTTCGTCGCGGCGCTCGCCCCCGATGCGGTATTCGAGATTCCGTTCCCGATTCCGGGGATGCCGGAGCGGCTCGAGGGGCGGGAGGCGATCCGCGAACACCTCGCGCAACGCTGGTCGGGCCGGTCGGGTGTCGAGGTACACGGGGTCTATCCCACGGTCTACGAATCCACCTCGGACGGAGTGCTTTTCGTGGAGAACGAGGTGGATATGACGCTGCCGGGCGCGCCGCGAGCGCGAGTTCGCACCTCGGTGAACGTGGTGCACGTGCGGGACGGGGAAGTGACCCTGTTCCGGGATTACATGGATACCGCGCGGATCGCGCGGATCGCCGGCTGACCGCGGCCGGTCGCCCGCCGGACTCCGCGCACCGATGCCGCTACGTCAGCGGATGCCCGGTGTGCGGGGATCGGGCCCGAGGCAGACCAGCAGAGCGCACCCCGGCGGGGCATCCGAGAACGGCGGTGCCAGTGGGGTGTTCAGACAGGACAGCACCGAACAGCCGGGATAGGCGTCGGGCCCGACTCCGAATATCGCCGGCGTGATGTCCGGGTCGAAGAACGCGCGGGGATCCAGGGTGACCGGTGGTTCGACATAGGGGCCGGGGTCCGGAATCGGCGGTTGCTGGAAGGCGCCCAGCAGCCTGCGGAAAAATTCCCAGGTCAGCTCGGTCAGGTTCTGCAGGATGCCGGTCGGCCCGCCGCTGCTGTGGTTGCCGAAGACGCCGGTCCACACCACGGTGAGATCCAGGCTCGGGATGAAGAAGACGTCCTGCAGCCCGAGCCCGGACATCGCGAACACATCCGGGGGCAGGAACGACGGTATCTCGATGCATCCGGGGCGGGCCCAGAACAGATAGCCGTAACATTCGCGGCCCGAGCCCGTCTGCTGGGCGCGGTGCAGATAATCGGCCGAGACCACCTGCACCCCGTCCCAGTCGCCGTGGGCGGCGACCAGCTGGGCGATCTTGGCGAGATCGTCCGGCGGGATCATCAGGTGCGCATAGCCGTAGGTGTGACCGGAACGGTCGCGGGCCCAGTAGTAGTCGCTACGCTGGATACCCAAGGGAGAGAACAATTCCCGCTGCGCGAACTGCTGCAGTGGTTCGCCGACGGCCAGCTCGACCACGTACGACAGCAGATCGACGTTGCGCTGACTGTAGGAGAACCGGGTGCCGGGCGGATTGTCGAGCGGGACCCCGAGCGCCTGCACGGCACTGTTCGGATCGATCGGCACGACCCCGGAGATGCCCTCGTTGATGACTCCGACGCGCAGACCCGAGCGCTCGGTCAGCAAATCCTCGACGGTGATCGCGCGGTGGGCGGCGTCGCCGAGTCCGGGCGGCAGATAGCGGTCGATCGGCGCGTCGATGTCGAGTTTGCCCTGATCCCAGGCGATTCCGGCGATCAGCGAGACCACGCTCTTGGTGACGCTCCAGATATTCCACGGCGTCGTATCGGTGGCGTCGTTGTGCGCGCCCGATCCGATCAGGCAGTTGTGCCGAAAGATCTTGACGTTCAGCCGGTTCCGTTCGTCGGCGAACCGCAGGGCGGAAGCCAGCCGCGCCGCGTCCAGGCCCGCCGATTCCGGTGTGGCCCGCTCGAATCCGCGTTCGGACGAGACCGTGCAGGTCTGTGAATCTTCCGCTCGTGCCGGGGCCACAGTGGCGCAGGCGCCACCGATCAGTACGACGACGAGAACCCCGATTACGCAGCCGTAGAGGCGTCCCATGAGTCGAGGTTAACGACGGGCATCCGGTCACGGTGTCCAACACGCAACCGCTGCAACCAAATCGGAATCGGCGTCGCGGTTTTCGGCCGAACGCCGGATTCACGGCCGTGCGGAAAGACGCCGCCGAGGGTAAGCCCGGCGGCGTCGTGCGCAGCACTCCCGCAAAACATCCCTTCCGGTCTTTTCTTGACTTATTCCAGAAAACGGGCAGACTGGGTTCATGCACCCCGGTGGTTTCGATCCGCGCGAGCGATTGCGCGCGGCCGGTCTGCGGGTCACCCGCCCGCGGGTGGCGGTGCTGGAAGCGGTTGCCGCCCATCCGCATTCGGATGCCGACAGGGTGGCCGCCGCGGTCCGGCAGCGGCTGGGTTCGGTGTCGACACAGGCCGTGTACGACGTACTGCACGCCTGTGTCGGCGCCGGCTTGCTGCGCCGGATCGAACCGGCCGGTTCGCCGGCCCGGTACGAGACCCGCATCGCCGACAACCATCACCATCTGGTGTGCAGGAACTGCGGCACGGTCGTGGACGTGGACTGTGCCGTGGGCCGTGCCCCCTGCCTCGACCCGTCGGACGCGCACGGGTTCACGATCGACGAAGCCGAGGTCGTGTTCTGGGGACTCTGCCCGCAATGCCGTCGCGGTGACGACGCGCCATCCCGATAGCCCGGACATACCGGGCGACAGCTGAAACAGGAGGCTGCGATGCCAAAGCCGATCAGTGGGCCGACCACTACCAACACCGGCACTCCGGTCCCCAGCGACAACGAATCGCTGACCGCCGGGACCGAGGGCCCGATTCTCCTGCACGACCATTATCTGATCGAGAAGCTCGCCCAGTTCAACCGGGAGCGGGTGCCGGAGCGGATCGTGCACGCCAAGGGCGCGGGGGCCTTCGGTGAGCTCGTCGTCACCAACGACGTCAGCCGCTACACCAAGGCGAAGCTGTTCCAGCCGGGGGCGCGGACCGAATCGCTGGTGCGGTTCTCCACCGTCGCCGGCGAGCAGGGCAGCCCCGACACCTGGCGCGATCCGCGCGGCTTCGCGGTCAAGTTCTACACCCCCGACGGCAACTACGATCTGGTCGGCAACAACACGCCGGTGTTCTTCATCAAGGATCCGATCAAGTTCCCCGACTTCATCCGTTCGCAGAAGCGGTTGCCGGGCAACGGCCTTCGCGATCACAACATGCAGTGGGACTTCTGGACCCTGCGCCCGGAATCGGCGCATCAGGTGACCTGGCTGATGGGCGACCGCGGTATTCCCAAGACCTACCGGCATATGAACGGCTACGGCTCGCACACCTACCAGTGGATCAACGCCGAGGGCGAACGGTTCTGGGTGAAGTACCACTTCAAGACCGATCAGGGCATCGAATTTTTCACCCAGGCCGAGGCCGATCGGCTGGCCGGCACCGATCCCGACTATCACCGCCAGGATCTGTGGGAGGCCATCGAACGCGGTGAATTCCCCAGCTGGACACTGTATGTGCAGATCATGCCGGTGGGTGAGGCGGCGAACTACCGCTTCAACCCGTTCGATCTGACCAAGGTGTGGTCGCACAAGGACTACCCGCTGATCGAGGTCGGTACCTGGACGCTGAACCGCAACCCGAGTAACTACTTCGTCGAGATCGAACAGGCCGCCTTCGAGCCGTCGGCGATCGTGCCGGGTATCGGTTATTCGCCGGACAAGATGCTGCTGGGCCGGGTCTTCGCCTATGCCGACGCTCATCGCTACCGCATCGGCACCAACTACCATCAGCTGCCGCCGAACCGTGCGCGTGCGGCCGAGGTGAACTCCTATTCCAAGGAGGGTGCCATGCGCTACGACTTCAACGCGCCGGAAGTCCCTGTGTACGCGCCGAATTCGTTCGGTGGCCCACATGCCGACGCGGCCGCGGCCCCGGAGGAGGCGGCGTGGAGTTTCGAGCCCGAGCAGGTGCGGGCCGGCTACGTTCAGCACGCCGAGGACAGCGACTGGGCGCAGCCGGGCACGTTGGTGCGTGAGGTCTACAACGACGAACAGCGAGAGCGCCTGGTGGACAATGTGGTCGGGCATGTGCTCGGCGGCGTGCGCGAACCGGTGCTGAGCCGGGTGTTCGACTACTGGAAGAACGTCGATCCGGAGATCGGCAAGCGCATCGAGGAAGGTGTGCGCGCCGGTCTGAACGGCAACAGCTGACCGTGACGACATCCGCGGGCTCGCATCGGATTTCGGTGCGGGCCCGCCCGCTGTTCTATCGGCGCCGCGCGGCGCCGACCGCTACCGGCACCAGGTGGGGCCCTGGTTCGTAATCGGATCCGCTGACTCATCTCCGGGTGTGTGGGACCTGTTAACCGCGGGCGGGAGCAGGATATCGACGAGCCGTGCCGCCGTGGTGTGGTCGAGTGGGGCATGGCCGAGCAGGAAGCGGTACCAGAACAGGCCGTAGAGCAGATCCACCAGGAGGTCCGCATCCGTATCGCCGGGTAGTTCGCCACGCGTGATCGCCCGCTCGAGAACGTCGCGCGCGGCGGCGCGGCGGGCGGCGGTGAACTCCTGTAGTAATTCGGCGAGGTGGGGGTCGCGGGCGGCCTCGCGCACCAGCGCGCGCAGCGCCGGGGCGGTCGAATCCCCCTGGGCGCCGGTGAAAGTCGAATCCGCGACGGCCAGCAGGTCGGTGCGCACCGAGCCGGTGTCCGGGGTCGGCACCTCCTGACGAGCGCGTTCGAGCAGGGCTTCGAGCAGCACGGCACCCTTCGACGGCCACCAGCGGTAGATCGTCTGTTTGCCGACCCCGGCCGCGGCCGCGATGGAATCGACCGTGACCGAGCCGCCGTCGGAGGTGGCGAGCTGGGCGAGGGCGGCGTCCAGAATCGCGCGATGGGTGGCCTCGTTCCGGCGCCGGCCGGTGTGCGCGCGTTCGGGTGGGGGCGAATCCGGTTGCCGCGGTGGTCCCATGGTCTACCTCCCAGGTGGCGATGCGGCGGGAATACCGCACCCGCTACGCTCGTTGTCGAGACTGTCAGTCTCGACAAACTGTACAGGACAGGAACAGTAGCAATGAGCGCTTCCAGCACCGGCATCCCGCGCGTCGTCGTCATGGGTGGTAGTTCCGGAATCGGTGCGGCCACCGCCGCACTGTTCGCGAACGAGGGCGCCGAGGTCGTCGTCACCGGCCGCAGCCAGGACAAACTCGACGCGGCGGTGGCTCGGCTGGGTGGCAAGACCAGCGGCTACCGGATGGACGCGACCGATGGCGAGCAGATCGCGGCATTCTTCGCGCAGTCCGGCAGCATCGACCACCTCGTCATCGCGGTCAGCGGTTCGGCGGGCAGCGGTCCGTTCGCCGAACTCGATCTCGACCACTTGGCGGAGGGGTTCGACGGCAAGTTCTGGCCGCAGGTGAGAATCGTCAAAGCAGCTCTGCCGCATATGGTTTCAAGCGGATCGATCACCCTGATCACCGCCGCGTCGGCGCATGCGGCCTTCCCCGGCACCGCCGGACTGGCCGCGATCAACGGGGCGCTGAACGCCATGGTGCCGCCGCTGGCGGTCGAACTCGCCCCGCTGCGGGTCAACGCGGTGGCCCCCGGCGTCATCGACACCGAATGGTGGGATCGGGTACCGGAGGAACGCCGCCGCACCCTCTTCGACGGCCTCGCCGCCACCACACCCGTCGGGCGCGTAGGCGACCCTGAGGAGCCGGCCCGGGCCGTGCACATGATCGCCACCAACGGCTTCGTCAGCGGTGTGGTGCTCGACGTGACCGGCGGGGCGAACCTGCCCACCGGCCGCTGAGGTACCCGCTCGCCGGTGGTCGGCCCGGCGAGGTGCTGCCCGGTGGGGCACCGATCGGTCAGATCAAGCCCCACCAGTACAGCAGGCAAGCCAGGACGAAGACGACCGCTGTTTCCATACCCCCATCATTCCTCGAGTCGGACACCGGCGCCGCTGCCGAATCGAGACCGGCGGACGTCGCCGAGGTCGGCACCGCACACACAGCCGATCCGCTCGGTCTGTCACCCCTCGTCGACAGGCCGAGCGGATCGGCTCGGTTGCAGCCGGTGGGTGATCCTGCCGCCCCCTCTCGCGGCAGGAGCACTCCCGGTGTCGAGGACGACAATGCCGGGGTGCGCTTGCCGCGCCCTTAACGAGCGCTTGTGGGGGCAGGGAAGCTGTGTGGGAAGGGAATAGAACCGTCGATCAACCGACGATGACTACGACCAGACGTCGCTCGGTCTCCTCGATGACGCCGCCGACCTTGCCGGAATCGGCCTCCGGATCGGTCATGGCGGTCGGCCCGCCGAACCAGGTGATGGATCGGCGCGGGTCCAGTTTGTCCAGGACCTGCGGCAGTGAGTAGTCGATCTGCTCGACGCGGACCACGCAGATGTGACAGTCGGCGAGGACGGCGGCATCGCGGCGGCACTGGCCCGGTCCGCCGTCGAGAATCAGGGTGCCGGCGTCGGCCACCGCGCCGGCGCACCCGGTGACCACGGCATCGGTACGTTCGCGATCGAGAATCGACAGGTGCGGTTGATCGTCGAGGACACGGTGTTCCCCCGTCAGTTCCCAGCGCCGCAGCCAATGTTCGGGCAGCCCGTCGGGCGCCAGCGCCGAGCGGGCGCCGTGGGCGCGCAGGGCCGAGTCGATCGCCCCCGGAATCTCCTCCGCGCCGACCCGATGGACCTGGGCGCCATGATGTTTGAGGCGATCGATGAACAGTTCGACGATCTCGGCCTGGTCCTCGGCCGAGGGCACCGGGGCGTTGCGCTGATAGTTGCGCGGCACCGGCACCATACGTTCGTCATTGGGTAGCGCCTCGAGGGCATCGCGCACGCGGCGCAGGAAATCCTCCCGCGAGGTCACCGTGAATCTCCCGTTCCATTGCTCCGGCTCCTCCCGCCGGATCGTACTTCGCGAACCAGGCTACCGTGCGGTAGAAGATCGCGAGCTCAGCCTACGGATTCCCGGCTACGCCGGCGGCGGATCAGCGTGACGACCAGATCGGCCGCGGTGGCCGCCCACACCGCCAGCGCCACCCACGCCTCACCGTGTCCGAAGGCGACCATCCATTGTTCGCCGGTGGCCTTGCCCAGTTCGGCGGTTCCCACGCCGTACATGCCCACGGGAAACACGATGCTCCACAGGCCCGGCTCGTAGCTGAGCCCGAAGTGACGGACCAGATGCCGCCAGATGCCGGCCGCCAGCAGCAGCGGCACCAGCCAACTGCCGAAGGCCCACAGCACCAGCGTCGAACCCTCGAGCATGGGTCGTACCGTCGCGATCAACGCCACCGAACTCTGATCCATGATCTGGGTGCCGGTCAGCACGCTGATCGCGGTGGCGCCCATGAAGATCCAATAGGTCGGCGCCAGCAGCTGCGCGGTCAGCGACGTGCCGAACAGGGTGCCCAGCACCACCGTCGCCACGATGCCGTAGAGCACCACGCCCACCGACCAGCACAGCAGCGCGGGCACCGCGAAACGCTGACTCCACGGCTGCGGCAGCGCGGTGGCGGCCACCGCGAGCGATTGCGTGCCGACCACCCACAGGAACCAGGTGCCGTTGGCTCCGGTCACCGCGGTGGGCGCGCCGTGACGCACCATCAGCAACGCCGGAATCGCATAGACGAGTACCGCCCACGCGACCGTAGCCACCAGCAACAAGGCCAGCGCCGCACCCACCCGGGCGTGTCGCGAGAGCCCCGCCGACAACACCGCGGTGCCGGCGACGAAGGCGAGATAGGTGAAGCCGGTCGCGGGATTCACCGCATCGCCGATCACGCGGTCGCGGAAGAACGCGATGCGCAGCAGGGTCGCCACCACGAGCACGGCATAGGCGATCAGGCCGATGATCAGCAGCGCAGTGCCGCCCCATGCCCACCCCGCCGAGCCGACGGCCCGCGAGACGATGCCGGTCGCCATCACCGAGGCGAACCACCCCGGCCCGATATTCGCGACGAAACCCACTCGCCGCCCGAACGACTCGCTCACAGCGCGAGTGTTCCACGCGAACGTCGCCGAGCCGCGCATCCACACGCTCCGGGCTCGGGTCGAGCTGACGCCGCTCAGGCGGCGATGTCGTCGATCGGCCGTTGTTCGCTGAATTGTGCCGGCGATGTTGGTCTTGTTACGGTCGGCTCCGCGCAGGACGCGCGTTGTCGCCGGACCGAGGGAGTTGATGAATATGGCCGTCACGGGCCGTGTTCGGCATGTCCTCGTCCGGTTCGTGCATTGACGCATGACCGGATCGTTCCCACGATCTGGAGCTTGTTTCGTGTCTTCTATTTTCCCGGTGGCCGAGGTGGTCACCGAACGTCTTGTTCTGCGTCGCTGGACCCGCGCCGAGATCGACGCCGTCATCGCGGGTGGGCGCCTGCCACACTGGGCCGTTGACTTCCCGGCCGAAGGGGATCGGGTTGTCGCCGGTCTGATGCCGGATCATCCGGCCTGGTTGGCAGAATATGGTCATCGGCTGGTTGTCGAACGCGGCAGCGGCTTGATCGTCGGGTCCATCGGCTTGTTCTGGCCCCCGAGCAGTGGTGGGGTCGAAATCGGTTACGGCATCGTGCCGTCCCGGCGTGGTCACGGCTATGCGACCGAGGCCGCCCAGGCATTGACCGAATTAGCGTTCACCGCACCAGAAGTGCACACGGTGTTCGCGAAGGTGGAACTATCGAATCCCGCGTCGGTGCGGGTGCTGGAGAAATCCGGGTTCCGGCGATGGACCACACCCACCGACGAGAATGTCGTAGAGCTGCGCGTGACTCGCGCCGAGAGCGACGACGTTCGGGCGAGCGGGTGACCTCACTCCGGTAGTGCGATAGCCGGGCTTGGTGCCGGCGGCGTCGCCGCCGGCACGACCAGCACCAGATATGGTCAGCCGCGTGGATCGGGGTGAGTAGGAGCGCGCTGCCGGCAGGCGGCGGATCTCCGGTAGAAAAGTCGCCATCGCAAGGGCGTGCAAGTTTCAGTCACGCCCGACCAGTCGTTCAGGCGTGGTCCAGGGTGCCGTTGCGGAGAGCCGTGGTGAAGGCGTCCCATTCGGCAGGGGTGAAGACGAGGGCGGGGCCGGTGGGGTTCTTGGAGTCGCGGACGCCTACCAGGCCGTTGTCGAGGAACGCGGTCTCCACGCACTCTTTGCCGCCCCCACTGCGGCTGGATTTGAACCACTTGGCGCCGGCTAGGTCCAGGTTCACCGTTCGTGCTCCCTTGCTATCTGCCGCAGTCGGCGCTTGCTGTCTGCAACGTCGTGCGCCGCATCCCGAATGACGCTGTACGCCTGACGATACCTGGCGACGTCCTTTTCGCGCTCGAGATATAGATCGCCTGCAAAGGATTCGATGTACACGACTGTCGGAGACAGTTCGCGTCCCTTCGAGTCGGTGCCGAAGTCGAGGATGGCAAACGGACCTGTCGGGAGACCTGCGGGAAATCCCGTCTCGTAGGGCAGCACTCTCACCGTGACGTTAGCCGGAAGATTTGCTAGGTGATGGCATTGTGCCGCCATGATCTTTCCGCTGCCCACGACGGTGTGCAGTACCGATTCATGGATGACGAAATCGACCATGACCGGTTTGACCTTCCGAGTCAGCAACATCTGACGCTTGACGCGTAGCTGGATTCGCCGTTCCAGCTCCTGCTCGTTGATGTCGGAGTAGTAGCCCAGTTCAATTGCCCGAGCGTAGGCCGGTATTTGTAGGAGTCCTGCGACGATATGGGGTTGGAAGATCGACAGTTTCTCCGACGACGACTCCAATCCGACGTACAAATCGAAGTTTCCGGTGATCACATCATCGAATGCCTGCCACCAACTTTTCTCGGTGCTCTGCTTCGCCAGGCCGATGAGCCCCGCACACACCTCGGGATCGTCGATGTCGTAAATGCGGCACAGCGCCTCCACATCGAGCACGCGGATGCTGGGGGATTTCCCGGCCTCGAGCCGAGACAGTTTGCTCGCCGACCATTGCATCAGCGGCGCAACGTCTTCCAGCCGCAGGCCGACGCCGAGGCGGGCCTCCTTGAGATACCTCCCCAATTGCCGCCGGGGCAGAGTGGTCGAGCTGTCCTCACCGATGTTCGTCACGGATTCCTCGTTTGCATCGTGAGCGGTCGCCGTTTGCACGAGGAAAGAAATCGGCTACCCCCGTGCGAACCGCTCTGGGCCGTCGCAGAACCTTCGTTGCATATGCATGGCGCTATTGTCCCGCCGGCTCATTCGGTGGTCTTCTTGAGCCACCCCGATGGCCGGGAAACTCGAATCGGCAAGTCGCACAACCGTTGCCCCCGGATGCGACTACACCCGTGATGATACCGACGAGACATTACCGCGTAGCACCGACGCCGCAAGGTAATGGCCGAAAATGGCCCCGGCCATCGGGAGTACCACCAGTCGTATGTCCGCTGGTGCCCCGACGATGTCCGGAGGTGTTCTCCCGTGCACGGTTTGCGACCGATCATCCACAGCGCCCTGCCGACCATGACCACCACGCTCGCTCACCGCATCATGCAGGACCATCTCGACTGCCCGATCACGGTGTGCGCCAGGAAGTTACAGGCCAAACTCTGGCTCGTCGCGACGGGCGCCATGCACCCCGCCGACCGCCCGCACTTCGGGATCTGAGCATGACCAATCCGGTCTTCCACGGCCCGCTCGCCAACCCGATCTCCCCCGAACGGATGCATCGCGAGATCCACGCCGAACGCCACGCCGACTGCACCCCGCAGACCTGCGACATGCTCAGCAGCTGCCGCAACATCCTCACAACCCTCGGCCACGACCCCGAAGCCGCGACCACCGACCGATGCCCCGCCTGCCGCACCGGCGAAACGATGAAACCGTCCCGCTCGCAGGATGTTTCGACGCCACCATCCACACTCCCCACCGAGTGGCGCGAGCGGGCCTGAGGTGCCTGCTGGGTCCCCTCCCGACAAGGAGCGACGTATGACACCTTCTCTGCCGCAACGCATTCCACGAACACCCTCGGCACCGGCGATCCAAGGCGACCCACACTGGTACGCCGCAATCGCACAAGCCCTACGCGCCACCCCCGCCGCCCGCTTCCCCTGCCTGAACGACCTGATACCCCGCCGCCCGCCAACCCCTACCACAACCGACACCGCCAAGCTCTGGCCCTTCGCGCCGCGCTGACGCTGGCATGGTCGACGCAGTGACGAGCGATCGGCGGGGACGTTCTCTATCGCTGCAGCAACGCCTGCTACCTGCGCGTAGTAGCTTTCGGTATCCTGCAACTTGGCCTTGTGGTATCGGCATTTGTCTGCCGAATCCAGCGTGAACAGGCCCGGAGATGCCTGGGAGGAGCGGTGTCATGACTGTCGAGACCGTCACACCGGCGTGGATGCACCAGCAGATCACGGCAGCGGAATACGAATCCTGGTCCGAGGAGCAGTGTGCGGGCATCGAGATCGTGGACGGGATGGTCGTTGTGAGCCCCAGCGCGTCCAAGCGGCACAACCGGTTGGCACGGGTTCTGGCGAACGCGCTGGATGCCGCGTCGGGACCGGAATGGAACGCCGATACCGACTTCGATGTCCGTCTGCAGGATGTCCCGCTCACCAACCGCCGCCCGGATGTCGTGGTGTACCGAGCGGACACGATCGACGTCACCCCCACCCGCCCGGAACACGTGCTGCTGGTCGCGGAGGTCGTCTCGCCCGGATCCGAGACAACCGATCGGATCGTGAAGGTCGACCAATACGCCAAGGCGGGTATCGCCTTCTATTGGCGAGTCGAGCAGGCCGCGACCGGGGTCCCGCTGATCTACACCTACATCCTCGATCCCGCGACGAGGGCATATCGGACCGGCGAGATGTACACGGGCGTCATCAAGGCGGCGGTACCGTTCACCGTCGACATCGATCTCGGCGAAATCTGACGCCCCGCCGAGACGACGGCCTCGTCGCGATTTCGGATCGCGACGAGGCCGACAGAACGAGGCGAATTACGCCGAGGCGGTGATGAATTCGGCCGCCTTCTCACCGATCATGTAGCACGGCGCGTTGGTGTTGCCGCCGGTGATGCTCGGCATGATCGAGGCGTCGGCGACCCGCAGGCCCTCGATGCCGCGCACCCGCAGCTGCGGGTCGACGACCGCGCGCTCGTCCACGCCCATCCGGCAGGTGCCGACCGGGTGGTAGACCGAGTGGATCCGCATCGGCAGCTCTCGGCGCAGCGCGGTCTCGTCGGTGAACGCGGGGCCGGGGGAGAACTCCTCGGTGATGTCGCCGGCGATCGCCTTGTTCGCCGCGGCTTCGCGGATCATGCCGATGGCCTCGACCAGGAAGTCCATATCGGCCGGGTCCGAGAGGTAGCCCGGGTCGATCAGCGGCGAGGCCAGCGGGTCGGTGGAGGCCAGACGCAGTTCGCCGCGGCTCTTCGGGTAGATCAGGGTCGGGAAGATGGTCAGCGCCTCCCGCTTGTCCACCATGTGCAGCTTGTCCTCGTCCTGGTTGGGCGTCGGGTAGCTCCACGGCAGGGTGTGGATCTGCATATCCGGGATGTCCTTGGCGAACGAGGTCCGCACGAAGCCCACGGATTCGAAGACCGTGCGCCCGAACCAGGAGCTGCCGGGGCTGCGCAGTTCCTTGAGGAAACCGGCGGCGAAATGCGACGGAATGCCGCGGTGCAGCGCCTTCTTCGAGATGAAGGTCATCGGCACGAACAGGTGGTCGTGCAGGTTCTGGCCGACCGGCAGATCCGCGTTGACCTCGATGCCGAGGTCGCGCAGGTGCCCGGCGGGGCCGACGCCGGACAGCATCAGGATGTGCGCGGAACCCATCACGCCACCGGAGACCACGACCTCCTTCTCGGCGCGGATGATCCGGCGGCCCTTCTTCTCGATGACCTCGACGCCGGTGGCGCGGCCCTTCTCGATCACCACGCGCGCCACGTGCGCCTTGGTGACGACCTTCAGATTCGGGTTGGGGCGGTTGGTGATGAAGCCGCGAGAGGAGCTGTAGCGCAGGCCGTCTCGCACGCTCTGCTGGAAGATGCTGATGCCCTCTTGGGACTCACCGTTGTAGTCCTCGATGACCGGGACGCCGAAGGTTTCGGCCGCGGCCTCCATCCACTCCTGGGCGATCGGGGTCAGTTCCTTCTGCCGCGTCACCTCGATGGGACCGCCGGAACCGCGCAGCTCGCTGGCGCCGCCCTCCCAGTTCTCCAGGCGCTTGTAGGCAGGCAGCACGTCCTCGTAGCTCCAGCCCTCGCAGCCCTCGGCGGCCCAGGAGTCGAAGTTGGCCTTGTTGCCGCGCACGAAGAGCATGCCGTTGACCGAACTCGAACCGCCCAGCACCTTGCCGCGCGTCATCGGTACCCGGCGCTCGGCGGCATGCTTCTGCGGAATCGAGTACTGCGACCAGGTGACCTGGTGCTTGAGCTGCGGAACCGTGTGGACCGTCGTGATCATGCCCGGGACCGTGACCAACTTGGTGTTGTCCTTGCGGCCGGCCTCGAGCAGGATGACGCTGGCGCCCTGCTCGGCGAGCCGACTCGCGACAGTGGCACCGGAGCTGCCCGCGCCGATGACGATGTAATCGGCTGCGCTGGTGTCGGTCATGTTCGGTTACCTCATCTTCGAAGTGGTAGCGGCTGATCGCGGCTCCGCTCGGCGCGGGAGCGTGCCTCAGCTCACTGTAGAACAAGTTCTAATAATGGTGAAGACGCGCGTTGGGGAAAAAATGATCTCCGGGACGCGGTCCGGGAGCGACTTCCTGGCTATGACCAGGGATGTTGTTCACGTCACATCATAGAACAGGTTGCAGTTCTTCGTCGACGCGGAGAGGTGGCGACGAGGGTTTGCCAACTCCCGTCGGCCCGCCGGGGGACGGGTCCGGCGGCGGAAGTCGCCCTCGCGGCGGCCGAGATTCCACCTATCATTTCGACTGTGACCGATATTCGTGAAATTCCCGTACAGACGCTCGCCGGTGAAC
This sequence comes from Nocardia elegans NBRC 108235, assembly GCF_001612845.1. Lineage (GTDB taxonomy): Bacteria > Actinomycetota > Actinomycetes > Mycobacteriales > Mycobacteriaceae > Nocardia > Nocardia nova. The sequence goes on from NZ_BDBF01000005.1 coordinate 62,400, forward strand.
CCGCGACCCTCGCCGAACTCGCCGGTGACAAGGCGCTGCTAGTGGTCAACGTCGCCTCGAAATGTGGTCTGACACCGCAGTACACCGGACTGGTGGCGCTGCAGCAGGCCTACGGCTCACGCGGATTCAGCGTCGTCGGCGTGCCGTGCAACCAGTTCATGGGACAGGAACCGGGCACCGCCGAGGAGATCCAGCAGTTCTGCTCGACCACCTACGGGGTGGATTTCCCGCTGCTGGCCAAGGTCGACGTCAACGGTGACGACCGGCATCCGCTGTATCGCGAACTCGTACAGAACGCCGATGCCGAAGGCGATGCCGGCGATATTCAATGGAATTTCGAAAAGTTCCTGATCGATCGTGACGGTAAGGTCGTCGGTCGTTTCCGTCCACGCACCGAACCGCAGGATCCGAGTGTGGTCGCGGCGATCGAAGCGGTATTGCCGTAATTTCCGGACGCCGCCGGAAATCGCGTATTCAGTCCCGCAGCACCTGTAGGGCCGATTTTTCCAGCCGGTCCGCGATTTCGGCATACGAGGCGTAACCCACGCCGGCGCGAACCAGGGCGCCGGCATAAAGCAATTCGAGCGTCTCCACCACATCGGGATCGGCGTCCGGGCCCAGCGCGTCCAGCAGGCGCCGCCGGATCTCGGTCCCGATGCGCAGGCGCAGATGCGCGACGTCGGGATCGGTGCCCAGCAGCGCGCTGGTCACCGCGCCCGCCAGCGCGGGTTCGTCGGCGACCAGCATCGCGATCTGGCGCAGGACGGCGACGACCCGGGTGGTCCGGTCGGCGCCCGCCTCCGGCTCGGGCGGCGCATCGGCGGCCAGCCGCCGCCAGAAGACTTCGGCGACCAGGTGTTCCTTGGAAGAGAAATAGGTGTAGGCGGTGGCCGTACCCACTCCGGCGGCCGCGGCCACCATGCGCACGGTGAGACCGGCGAAGCCCTCGCGCGACAGAACTTCCAGCGCGGCCTTGGTCAGCCGGTCGACGGTATCGGCCTGCTTCTCGGTGAGGCGGCGGCGAGTTGCCTCCATATTCACCGGTGTAGGCTCGGTGGAAATGGGATCGGACACGTGTCTGGATGCTACTGTAGTGAAGCTTCGAAAGCAACTCGCATACCCGTTGCCGAAGCGGATACAGTCGCAAATCACAAAATATCGCATCCGCTCGCAAAGTATCGAGAGATGATTTCCGAAAGGTGTTGTTCTGATGACTCGTGCCGATTCGATAATTCCCGCGGAATCCGAAATTTCCGCGGATACTCGCCGATTGTTCGAGCTGGCCGAGCAGGCGATCGGCTTCATGCCGGTCGAGGAGGGACGCGCGCTCTACGAGGCCGCCCGGCGCTACGCGGGCGACGGGATAATCGTGGAAATCGGCACCTACTGCGGTAAGTCGGCGATCTATCTCGGTGCGGCGGCCCGCGAAACCGGCGCCACCGTCTACACCATCGACCATCATCACGGGTCCGAGGAACATCAGCCCGGCTGGGAATATCACGACACCTCGCTGGTCGATCCCGAAACCGGCCGCTTCGACACCGTCACCACATTCCGCCGCACCATGGTGCGCGCGGAATTGACCGATACCGTGGTCGGCGTCGTGGGCCCCTCGGCGACCGTGGCGAAGCACTGGCGCAGCCCGATCCGGCTGCTGTTCATCGACGGCGGGCATACCGAGGCCGCGGCCCAGCGCGATTACGACGGCTGGGCGCACTGGGTGGCGGCCGGTGGTGTGCTGGCCATCCACGACGTCTTCCCGGATCCGGCCGACGGCGGGCAGGCCCCGTACCACATCTACCGAAAGGCGTTGGACAGCGGCAATTTCCGCGAAGTCGCGGCCATCGGATCGCTGCGGTTGCTCGAGCGCGGCACGGGGTGCGGCGGCAAGGGCTGAAACGGCCGAAGCGGAAGCGATGAGGTCGCGGCCGGCTCAGCTGGGTGAACGCACGCAGTCGCAGGTGAGGCCGGTCGCGATATCCGCCCCGGGCACCAGGTCGCGGAAGATCCCGTTGCCGCCGGTGGTGCGGGTCAGCGCGTCGGCGGCCAGCACCGCCGCCGCACCGGTCCAGGTGGTGCGCTCCTCCGGCCAGCGCTTGCCGTCGGCGAAAACCAGTCCGGTCCAATAGGATCCGTCGTCCTCGCGCAGGTGCTGGATACTCGCCAGCAGGCGCAGCGCGCGATCGGAATCGCCGAGGGTGTCCAGCGCCAGTGCCAGTTCGCAGGTTTCGGCGCCGGTCACCCACGGCCGGTCGGAGACGCAGCGAATGCCGATCTCGCCGACGACGAAATCGCTCCAGCGCGAGGCGATCCGGGCATGTCCCGCCTCTCCGCGCAGCGCCCCGCCCAGCACCGGGTAGTACCAATCCATCGAATACCGGTCCTTCTCGGCGAAGGCTTCCGGATGATGCCGCAGTGCGTGGCCGAGGCGCAGGGCCGCGACCTCCCATTCCGGCTGGGCGAGGCCGAGCAGTTCCGCGATCGCCAGCCCACAGCCGATGCTGTGGAACATGCTCGAGCAGCCGGTCAGCAAAGCCTCGGGCAGGATGCCCTGTTCGGTCTGCAGCCAATAGATCTCGCCGTTGCGTCCTTGCTGCAACGAGATGACGTAGTCGATCGCCGCGCGCACGGTCGGCCACATCGCGTCCGCGAAGCGCCGATCACCGGTGCAGCGGTAGTAGTGCCAGACACCGGTGGCGATGTAGGCGCAGAAATTGGTGTCGGTATCGGCGGTCTCGACGACGTCGCCGCGAAATTGCGACGGCCAGGAGCCGTCCGTGCGCTGGGTGTCCGCCGACCAGGCGTAGGCGGCGCGCGCGGCGTCGTACAGACCCGCCACCGTCAGCGCCATCGCCGACTCGACATGGTCCCAGGGATCGGTGTGCCCACCCCGGAACCACGGGATGGCGCCGTCGCTGTGCTGTTGTGCGGCAATGGATTCCGCGGTGGCCAGGCACTGCCGGGCGGTGAGAACGCCGGGAATCGAGGGCAGCTCAGCGGCGCGCACCGGACACCGCCGGCTTGGTGAAGTACAAGGCGACGCTCTTGCCGATCACCGGGTCCAGGGCCGATTCGGCGACACGGGTCAGCCACGGCCGTTTCATCATGTCCCACACCAGCATCCGGTGATACAGCTGCACCGGCCGGGCATCGGGCTTGTCCACGCCGACCAGGCACTTCAGCCACCAGTACGGGGCATGCAGCGCGTGCGCGTGTTCGCTGTGGATGAAGCGCATGCCGCGTGCGGCGACCTTGCCGCGCAGTTCGTCGGCGCGGTAGATGCGCACGTGGCCGCCCTCGTTGGCGTGGTATTCGTCCGAGAGCAGCCAGCAGATCCGCTCGGGCAGCCAGCGCGGCACCGTGATAGCCAGGGCCCCACCGGGTTTCAGAATGCGCACCAGTTCCGCGATCGCGCCGTCGTCGGCCGGAATGTGCTCGAGGATCTCGGAGGCGATGACCACGTCGAATTCGCCGTCCTCGAAGGGCATGGCCAGCGCGTCGCCCTGGACCGTCTCGGCCTGCGCGTAGTCGGGGGCCTCGCCGGCCTCGGCCAGCGCGCCGAACATGACCTTCACATCGGCGAGATCGTCGGCGTTCTGATCGAAGGCGACGATATCGGCGCCGCGCCGATACGCCTCGAAGGAATGGCGACCCTGTCCGCATCCCACATCGATGACCCGCAGGCCCGGACCGATTCCCAAGCGGTCGAAATCGACGGTCAGCATACGTTCGCCTCCTGTGTATCGGCGGTCAGGTCGGTGCCCTGGCGGCGGGCGATGGCGCGTTCGTACACCGAAACGGTTTGGGCTGCCACGGCCTCCCAGCTGAAGACGGTGAGTGCGCGATGGCGCCCGGCGGCGCCGAGGTCGTCGATGCGACGCGGATTGTCGAGCAATTTCCCGAGGACGCCGGTCAGTTCGTCCACATTGCCGGGCTTCACCAGTTCGGCACAGTCGGCCGCCACCTCCGGCAGTGCGCCGGCCCGGCTGGCGACCAGGGCGGTGCCGCTGGCCAGCGCCTCCACGGCGGGCAGCGAGAAACCCTCGTACATGGACGGAATGCAGGAGATCTGCGCCGAGGCCAGCAGTTCGGCCAGTGCCTCGTCGGACAGTCCGCTCGACACCGTGACGATATCGGAGATGCCCAGTTCGGCGATCAGCTTCTCGGTGGGGCCGTTCGGTTCCAGCTTGGCCACCAGTTGCAATTCGACGTCGTGGGTGAGCCGCAGCCGCGCGAGCGCCTGCAGCAGGTGAGAGATGCCCTTGAGCGGTTTGTCGGCGCTGGCCACAGCCACGATCCGGCCCGGTACGCGACGCTCGCGCGGCCGGAACAGTTCGGTGTCGACGCCGAGCGGGACCACCCGCAACTGGGAGGCGTCGACGCCGAAGTCGTCGGCGATGTCGGCCGCTGAGGTCGAGGAGACGGTGATCAGATCCGGAATAAGCCGGGCGACGCGCTGCTGCATGCCGAGGAACCCGTACCAGCGGTGGACGAACGCCTTGCGCCGCCACGGCGCGGCCGCCAGATCGACGGCCCGGTCGCGGGTGATCGGATGGTGGATGGTGGCCACCAGCGGCACCCGGCGGGCGATGTCGAGCAGTCCGGAACCCAGGCACTGGTTGTCGTGCACGACATCGAAATCCGCTGCGCGCGAACGCAACAGCCGTGCCGCGCGCAGGCTGAACGTGCGCGGCTCGGGGAATCCGGCGGTCCACATCGTGCCCAGTTCCAGCAGGTCGATGCGGTCGCGGATCTCCCCGGGCCGCGGCGTGCGGAACGGATCGGAATCGCGGTAGAGATCCAGGCTCGGCACCTCGGTCAGCTTTACCCGGGGATCGAGCAGTTCCGGGTAGGGCTGTCCGGAGAACACCTCGACCTCATGGCCGAGTTCGGCCAGGCCGTGGCTCAACTTCCGGACATACACCCCCTGCCCGCCACAGTGGGTCTTGCTGCGGTAGGACAGCAGGGCGATACGCACGTCTTCGGCTCACTTCCTGTTCAGGCGCCAGGTCGCGGTGGTGGTTCAGGCGCTCGCGCGCAGGGGCGCGAGCTTGCCGGCCAGGCGGTCGAGATAGGCCAGCACCTCGGCTTCGGACTTGTCCGGCAGTCCGTACAGTACGTCGGTCACCCCGGCGGCGCTCCATTCGGCCAGCCGTTGCGTGTCGGGTTTGCCGTCGAGGGCGACCACTCGCGGGGTGTCCTCGCGGCCGGCCTCCTGCCACACCTTGGTCAGCAGTTGCAGGCGTTCCAGCAGCGTGTGGGTCTCGTACGGGGTGGTGATCCAGCCGTCGGCCGAGCGCGCGATCCAGCGGAAGCCCTGTTCGGTGCCCGCGGTGCCGATCAGCACCGGCACCTTCGCCTGCACCGGCTTCGGCCACGCCCAGCTGGGGCCGAACTTCACGAAATCGCCGTCGTAGCTCGCCTCTTCCTCGGTCCACAGCGCTCGCATGGCCTCGAGGTACTCGCGCAGCACCGTGCGGCGCTTGTTGCCGGGCACGCCGTGGTCGGCGAGTTCGTCGGTGTTCCAGCCGAATCCGGCGCCGACGCTGACCCGGCCGCCGGACAGATGGTCCAGGGTCGCGATGGTCTTGGCCAGCGTGATGGGATCGTGTTCGGTGGGAAGTGCCACCGCCGTGGACAATTCGATGCGTTCGGTGACCGCCGCCGCGGTGGCCAGCGCCACCCACGGGTCCAGGGTGCGCATGTACCGGTCGTCGGGCAGGCTCTCGTCGCCGGTCAGTGGATGCGCCGCCTCCCGTTTGATCGGGATGTGGGTGTGCTCGGGCACGAAGAACGACTCGAAGCCGCGCTCCTCGGCGGCCGCGGCCGCGACCGCCGGCCGGATGCCGCGGTCGCTGGTGAACAGGACGATGCCGAAACGCATGATGTTCCTTTCGGTTCGGTCGGGCATCAGCTCGAGGCCGGACCGTCGTTGGCGGCGGCGCGGCCCGCGCGGCGACCGTAGAAGCTGCCGTCGCCGAGGGAGGTGCCGCTGGCATAGCCGCCCGCGCAGACACCGGAGGTGCAGCGGCCCGCGGCGTACAGGCCGGGGATCGGCTCGCCCGTGACGTGGATGACCCGGGAATCCAGATCGGTGCGCAGACCGCCCAGGGTGAATCCGGCGGTGAAGTTGCGCATATCGAACCCGGCCACCGGTGTGCCGATCGGCTTCACCCACTCCGGCTTCTTGCCCAGCAGCGGATCGGAGCCGGATTCGGCGTGCCGGTTGTAGACCTCGACGGTGGCCTGCAGCGAGCCCGCGGGCAGGCCCATATCGCTTTCGAGTTCCTCGACCGTCTCCGCCGCCCAGGTGGGGGGCTGGCGGAAGAAGGGGCTGCTGGTCTCGGTCTTCAGCGCTTCCTCGAGCGCGGCCTCGTCGATGATCAGGTAGGCCTGGTTGTCCTGCTGGATCAGCGTGGCCTGGCCGATCCGGCCCGGATAGGTGTCCTCGGCGATGTAGCGCTGCCCCCGGCCGTTGACCAGAATGCCGCGGACCATCATCTGCGGATCGCCGAAGAAGGCGACCTCGGTGGCGTCCATATGCGCCAATTCGGCGCCGAGCGCCTGGGCGACCCGGATGCCGATGCCGTCGTGTTCCTCGATCGCGGCGGCGGGCCGGCCGATGAGTCGCGGGGCGTAGCCCTCGATCATCCGCTGCTCGTAGGCGAAGCTGCCGGTGGCCAGCACCACGCCGCGGCGAGCGCGGACGGTGATCTCCTTGCCGTAGCGCTTGGCCACCACGCCCACGACGCGATTGTCGGCCGCGACCACGAGCCGCTGAATCCGGATGTCGTATTCGGCTCGCACACCGAGGGATTCGGCGGTGTCGGTGAGCGGCTTCATCAGCATGTAGCCGCCGCCCTGCTCGCCGATGCGCTTGTTCTGCATCTGCGGCAGGTGGCCGCGCGGCGCCGGGGTGGCGATGTCCTTGAACGGCGCGGCGTTCTCACCGCCGGAGTACATCAGGCCCTCGTCGTGCGGGGGTTCCCAGCCCGGCTCGCCCCAGAATTCCTCTTTGAACGGAACACCTTGGGCGACAAGCCAGTTGAAGTGTTCGACGCTGCCCTGGCAGTAGTCGTGGATCTTGGCCTCGTCCACGCCGGGCCCGAGGGCGGCCAGCATGAACTTCTCCATGTTCTCCGGGGTGTCCTCGAAACCGAGCGCCTTCTGCAGCGGAGTGCCGCCACCCAGATAGATGAATCCGCCCGACAGGGAGGCCGCACCGCCCCAGCCGCCGGTGCGCTCGAGCACCAGCACGTCCGCGCCGGCCCGGGCGGCCTCGATCGCGGCGGCGACGCCGGCGATGCCGTATCCGGCGATCACCACATCGGCCTCGTAGTCCCAGTCGGTGATGTCGGCGGCGGGCTGGGGGCGTACACCCAGGGTGTCGGACATGGTGGGTTCGTTCCTCACTTCTCGGCGGATTCGGCGGCTCGGGCGGCGGCCTTTTTCTCGTTGGCCTTTTTCTCGGCGGCCACGACTTTGCCGACGACGCTGTCGAGTTTCGTCCCGGCGGCCCAGCCGGTGTAGTGGCACAGGAAGATCGCGATCTCGCGCAACTGCTCCTCGGTCAGTTCACCGTTGCGCAGGGCCGCGCTGACCTGGATCTCGGTGACGTCGAGGTGGCCCTGTGCGGTGAGCGCGCCGAGCAGCAGCAGGCGACGATCACGCACGGACAGTTCCGGGCGGCTCCAGATGTCGGCGAACAGATGGTCCGCCGTCACGGCGAAATGCGCGCCGGGTCCGTCGGACATCTCCCAGCCGTAGACCTCGCCCATCTTGGCCACCCCGCGCGCGCGACGCTGTTCGGGGGTGAGGCCGTCGGTTTCAGCGCTCATTGCTCTCCTCGGAAGTGTCGGTGGCTGTCCGCGCGGCCCGGGAGATATCGCCGGGGCCGACGCCGAGCCCGTCGCCGAGTCCGCTCAAAGCCATTCGGGCGAAGGGCAACTCGACGCCGAGTCGCTCGCCCAGGGCCAGTGCCAGCGACAGATCCTTCTCACCCAGATCGCGGGTATGCGTGAAGATCGAATGCCAGAAGTCGTCCACCGCGACCGGTGCGGTGGTATCGCGCAGCATGATCGCGCCCGCCCCGCCGGTGATGGCATCCGAATGCCGGACCACCTTGCCCAGGTCGACGATGTTCAGCCCGGCCGCCTCGGCCAGTCGCTGTGCCTCCGCGGTGGCCGTGAACGAGACGAAATGCAGCAGGTTGCGGGCCAGTTTCATCCGGGTGCCGGCGCCGACCTCGCCCGCGTGCACCACCAGTTCGGCCCAGTAGCCGAACGGTTCGCTCACCTTCTCGAAGGCGGCGTCGCTGCCGCCCACCATGACCGCGAGCGACCCCTTCTTGGCCCCCGCGCCGCCGCCGCTGACCGGGGCGTCGACGAAGTCCACCTCGTGTTCGGCGCAGATGCCGGCGAGTTCTACGGCGGTCCGGTCGCTGATGGTCGAATGCACGGCGATCACCGTGCCGGGGCGCGCGGTGCTCAGCAGGCCGTCCGGACCGGTGACCACGGATCGGACCTGCGCGTCGTTGAGGACGACCACCGAGATCACCCCGGCGCGCTCGGCGACCTCGGCCGCCGTCTTCGCCGGCTCGGCGCCGCCGTCGACGAACGGCTGCACGGCCTCGGCCCGGGTGTCGCAGACGACGAGGCCGCCGGGGCGCTTCAGCAGCCGCTCGGCCATCGGCGCACCCATGTTGCCGAGGCCGATGAAGCCCGCAGCGCTGGTGCTGTCGTTCGTGGACCCGCTCATGGGTACCTTTCGATGCTGTCTGGACACGTGTACGGAACTATAGGTTCGACTCTGATCTTGGCGCAAGAACTTGTTTCAATTCCGCGGTTGTGTCAAGGCGGCGGAACCAGCGCCGACCACGGCGTGGACGGTTGCCGGCACCCTGGTCGAGCGTCCGCCTCTTCGTAGCAAAAATGGTCGATCCATTGTCGGTCCCCGATTGCGGTGGTACCGTCCAGACACATGTCCAGCGATGTGTCTTTCGCGCCTGTCCGCGAGGGATATCCCGGCCTGAACTCGTTCTCGAAAACGGGCTGACGGACCACGACGTTCGCGGTCGCCGCAGCCCGGTGACCGCCCGGATCAGGCCGTGCCGGATATCGGCGCCGGCCTTCGACACAGAATGTGAAGGAAGCTGCGATGTCCGGTTTTTCCCGGGACGAACTCGACGAGATGGTCCGCCGCTGGGTGGTCGAGAACGAGCGCTGCGAGGCGGCGGGGGACTGGCGGCCGCTGGCCGACATGTACACCGAGGACGCCACCTACGGCTGGAACTACGGACCGACCCAGGAATTCATGGCGGTGGGCCGCGACGAGATTCGAGAACTGGCGCTGGGACAGGAGATGGACGGCCTCGAGGGCTGGACCTACCCATACCAGGAATTCGTCGTCGACGAGCGCAGCGGCAACGTGATCGGCTTGTGGAAGCAGGTCAACGAGAACACCCGCCCCGACGGCCGCCACTACAGCCCGGAGGGCATCGGCGGCAGCTGGTTCCGCTACGGCGGCAACTTCCAATGGTCCTGGCAGCGTGACTTTTTCGACTTCGGCAACGTCTCGGCGCTGTTCGTGGAGATGATCACCGCGAACGCGCTGTCGGAGGGGATGCAGAAGCGGATCGAGCGCTCGGGCGCGGGACCGCTGCCGGGCTGGTACAAGATCGGCGAGTCGCCGGTCCCGCTGTGGTGAGCGCGATGCCCGCGAGTCGCTTCGCCACACTCAGCCGGAAGCAACTGGCCGCGCTGGTGCCCGAACTGCTGCTGTGCGGGCATCTCATCGATCGCTCCGGGATGGCGCATTCGATCGGCGCCTTCGGGCGTGACGGGATGGCGGAGGTGGCGATCGAGGAATGGCAGCTGGCCAGCCCGATCTACACCCGCCGGATGCGCGCGGCCCTCGATATCCCCGGCGACGGCGTCGTCACGATATTCAAAGGGCTGCAACTGGATATCGGCGCGCCGCCGCAGTTCATGGACTTCCGGTTCCGGGTCGACGATGACCACAACGGCGAGTTCTGGCTCGACCACTGCGGTGCGCTCGCCGACGTCGAGCCGATGGGTGAGGACTACGTGGTGGCCATGTGCCACACCATCGAGGACCCCACCTTCGACGCGACCGCGCTGGCCACCAATCCGCATGCGCAGGTGCGCCCGATCCACCGGCCGCCCCGGCAGCCGGCCGATCGAGTGCCGGTGTGCGCGTGGACGGTTCGCATCGACCCGGCCAACGAACCGCCCGCGGTCCCGCGCAATGCGGCGCGCATGGCCGAATTCGCCGCTGTCGACCTCGAATTGGCGCCGATCGAAGCCGGGGGTCCGGGCCGGTCCGACTACCGCGGGCCACTGCTGAGCGATATCGACTTCGCGGACTTCTCGCATTCGGCGCTGGTCCGGATGGCCGACGAGGTGTGCCTGCAGCAGCATCTGCTGAACCTCGGATTCCTGATCGCGGTCGGCGAGCGCGCGGACGCGGAGACCACCGCCACGATCGCGCGCAAACAGTTCACCGGGATCGCCGGGCTCACCTCCGAACGCCTGCGCGCGGTACTGGGCCTCGGTACCGGCTTCGAGGATCTGGCCCAGGTGCTGCGGCTGCATCCGGCGTGGAATCCGCTGCCCTACGTCGACATGCGGATCGACGCCTATCACGATTCCGCGATCCTGCGCATCGCGCGCGACAGTCCCGGTGTGCGCGACGGCGGCTGGCCGGCCGCCGTCGACGCCGAACATCTGGAGCCGCTGGCGGCCATGGTGCGCGGGGTGAATCCGCTATTCGACGTGCACGCCCGCGAGGGCGACGAGCGCGAACTCGTGGTCGAGATCACCGCTGCCACAACGCCTTTCCGAGAATCGCCGGAGGTGGCGATCACTCGGTTCAGCACCGGGGCGGAGTTCCACTTCGCGCCCCGGCAGTCGCTGCCGCTGACGGTCGTCTGACCGCCCTCAGTCCCGAACCGCCGCTACCGACGAGAGATCTCAGATATGCCGAACAATTTCGCCGACCTGTTCGAGCACGCCGTGGACGCCATGCCGGATCGGGTGGCGCTGATTCAGGGCGAGCGCCAGGTCACCTATCAGGAGCTGGAACGTCGCGCCAACCAGCTCGCCCATCACTTCGCCGCGGTGGGCCTGGGGGAGGGCAGCCACATCGGCTTCCAGATGCACAACAGCATCGAGACGATGGAAATCCTGATCGCCGCCTTCAAGATCCGGGCGGTGCCGATCAATATCAACTACCGCTACGGCGCGGACGAACTGCGCTACGTCTACGACAACGCCGACCTCGAGGCGGTGGTACACCACCGGTGCTACGCGCAGGTCGTGGATCAGGTGCGTCCGCAGGTGACCACGCTGCGCCACGCCTTCGTCGTCGACGACGATCAGGGCGGCGACGGGCTGCCCAGCGAATCCACGCCGTACGCGGAGGCATTCGAAAGCAGCTCGGCCGCACGCGATTTCGGTGAGCGCAGCGCCGACGACCTGTTCATGATGTACACCGGCGGCACCACCGGCATGCCCAAGGGCGTGATGTGGCGCCAGGAGGACATGTGGCGGGTGCTCGGCGGCGGCATCGACTTCTACACCAACGTGCCGGTGGCCGACGAGTTCGAACAGTCCCGGGTCGGCTCGCAGAACGACCCGCTGCGCTGGCTGATCCTGCCGCCGCTGATCCACGCCGCGGCGCTGATGCCCACGTTCACCGCACTGTGGTCGGGCAACACCGTCGTCTACGAACCGCGCTTCGACGCCGACCGGGTTTGGCAGGTGGTGGCCGGGCAGCGGGCGAATATCGTCGTCATCACCGGCGATGCCATGGCACGGCCGCTGCTCGAGTCCTTTCGGCGGTCGCCGGTGGACGCCTCCTCGATGGTCGCCCTCGCCTCCGGTGCGGCGCTGCTGTCGCAACCGGTGAAGAACGAGATGCTGGAGTTGTTCCCGCATGCGGTGATCACCGATTCGATCGGCTCCTCCGAAACCGGATTCGGCGGCATCGGCGTGGCGCAGAAGGACGACGACCCGTCCCGCGGGCCGCGCGTGCAGACCGGGCGCGGTGCGGTCGTGGTGGACGAGGAGGGCCGGGAGGTGGCGCCGGGCGAAGAGGGCTGGATGGCCAAGAAGGGGTCGGTGCCACTCGGCTACTACAAGGATCAGGCCAAGTCCGACAAGCTGTTCAAGACCGTCGACGGCGTCCGCATGGTCATCACCGACGACCGCGCGCGGGTGGAGGCCGACGGCACCATCACCCTGATCGGCCGCGGCAACATGGTGATCAACACCGGCGGCGAGAAGGTGTTCGTCGAAGAGGTAGAGGCTGTCGTGAAGGCCCACGAGGGCGTCTACGACGTGGTGGTCATCGGAGTTCCGCACGAGCGCTGGGGCCATCAGGTCGCGGCGGTGGTGTCGGTGGCAAGCGCCGATCCGCTGGATTTCGCCGACCTCGAGGCACACGTCCGCAAGCATCTCGCCGGATACAAACTGCCGCGCAGCATTTGGGTGGTCGACGCGGTCGGACGCACCCCCAGTGGGAAACCGGACTACCGGTGGGCGAAAGCCCATGCCGAATCCCATCCGCCGGCCCACACCGTCGGCTCCTGAACCCCTCGGGTTCCGCGCCGGACGTCGCGCCCGCGGCGTTCGGCGCCGTCGTGTCCGGGCGATCTCGGTGAATGGGATTTCCCGGTCGAGAGGGCCTGCCGAATCAGACTGGAACGTGTTCTACTTGGAGGATGACAGCGGTGCATTCCGTACTCGGTGAAAAAGTCAGGATGCCGGTCGAGATCCGCGACGCCGACGCCTGTGCGGCGACATTTCTCGTCGACGCGGCGGCGGCCCGGGAGATCGTGGCGCCGACCGGACTCGAACCACTCACGGTCGCCGGACGCGGGGTGTGCTCGCTGGTCTTCGTGCGCTACGTGGACGGCGACCTCGGTCCCTATCACGAATTCGGCCTCACCCTCATGGTGCGCGGCCGGGACAAGGACCTCGGCGTCTACATTCCCTGGCTGCCGGTGAACCAGACCTTCACCTGCGCCGCCGGCCGCGAGATCTGGGGCTTTCCCAAGGAGATCGCCGATATCCGGATCACGCCGGTGCGTCGCGGCAAGCGCTGCGAGGTGCGCATCGACGACCGTCTGGTGGTGGCGATGGAGGTCGCCGGTGGCGTGCCGTCGCCGGGCGGAATGGGTGGTGCGTCGATCGCCGCCTACACCCATATGGACGGCGTCCTGCGCCGCACCCCGTGGGTGATGAATCCGTCGCAGGTGCGAATGGGTTTGGGCGGCACCAGGATCGAGCTGGGCGATCACCCCGTGGCGGACCGGATGCGAGCGCTGGGCCTGCCCAAGCGTGCCCTGTTCAGCAGCCGGATCGGACTGCTGCGCATGACTTTCGAAGACGCGGTGGAGGTTCGATGAGCAAGACAGCACTGGTGACCGGTGCCGCCAGCGGCATGGGACGCATGGCGGCCCAGCGACTGGCGGCGGGCGGCTATCGGGTGGCCGCACTCGATATCAACGAGACCGGCCTGGCCGAAACCGCGCGCCGATCCCCGAATATGAGCACCTACACCTGTGATGTCGCCGACGAGCAGGCGGTGCGCGCGGTGGTCGACAAGGTCCGCTCGGACCTCGGGCCGATCGAGCACGTGGTGCACGCGGCGGCGCTGTGCCGGGTGGGTTCGGCTCTGACCCACGATGTTTCGGAGATGCGCCGGGTGATGGACATCAACTACGGCGGGACGATCAATATCTGCCAGGCCATCGTGCCGGAGATGAAGCAAGCGGGCCGCGGCACGCTGGTGCTGTTCGCCTCGGTGGCGGGCTGGCTGCCCTCGCCGGGCCTGGCCGCCTACTCGGCCTCCAAATTCGCTGTCGTCTGCTACCACGAAGCACTGGCCCAGGAGTTGAACGGGACCGGGGTGCGGGTGATCTCGATCTGCCCGCCGATCGTGGAAACCCCGCTGCTGGACGGCATTCGGGCCGCCAACGAGGCAGTGGTAGCCGGTCAGAAGGGCATCACCCCGGACCGGGTGCTCGATGCCGCCGAGCGGGCGGTAGCCGACCCGAAGGCGCCACTGTTCATCTTCCCCGGTCCGGCCAAGCCGCTGTGGCTGGCACGGCGTTTCGCCCCGAACTTCCTGCGCAAGCAGGTCACTCGGATGGTGAAGCCGGAATTGTGACGGTGCACCCGGCGGACAGCCGGGTGCGGCGGCGTCAGCGGCCCTTGAACTCGGGCTTACGGCGTTCGGCGAAGGCGCGCGGGCCCTCCTTGGCGTCCTCACTGCGGAAGACGGTGAGGCCGAGCTGCGAGTCGATCTTGAAGGCCTCGTTCTCGTGCATGCCCTCGGTGTCGCGCATGGTCTTCAGGATCGCCTGCACCGCCAGCGGGCCGTTGGCGTTGATCTTCTCGGCGAGCTCGAGCGCCTTGTCCAGCGCGGTCCCGTCCGGCACCACGTGGCCGATCAGGCCGTACTCCTTGGCCTCGGCCGCGGTGATGTGGCGGCCGGTGAGCAGGATGTCGGCGGCGACGGTGTAGGGGATCTGCCGGGGCAGTCGCACGGCCGAGCCGCCCATCGGGAACAGGCTCCAACGCGCCTCGGACACACCGAATTTCGCGCTCTCGCCGGCGACGCGGATGTCGGTGCCCTGCAGAATCTCGGTTCCGCCGGCGATGGCCGCGCCCTCGACGGCGGCGATCAGCGGCTTGGTCAGGCGGCGGCCCTTGAGCAGACCCGGAATGTTGGTCGGGTCGAAGGCGCCGCCGGCGCTCATATTCTTGGCCGGATCCTGTTTGGTCATCGCCTTGAGGTCGGCGCCCGCGCAGAACGCGCCGCCCGCGCCGGTGAGGATGCAGGAGCGGATCTCCGGGTCGTTGTCGACGGTGTCCCACGCCTGCACCATCAGGTCGAGCATCTCGGCCGACAGCGCATTGCGGACGGCCGGCCGGTTCATGGTGACGATCAGGGTGGCGCCGCGTCGCTCCAGCAGCGCATGGGGTTCCGTGTTGCTACCTGTTTCAGTTGCTGCCGTCGTCATCGCCGACCCACTTTCCTCATGGTATTACTCGCGTTTTGCGGACGAAGTTACCCCGCAACGTTGTACAGAACAATAACGTGTTCTAGTTTGAATGATGGTGACCGCCGTCACGGGCGGCAAGTTATGGAGATCGCTGATGGAGACAACCACGCACAGCGGTGCGGACGCGACCTCGCGCGGCGGCGCGAGCACGTTGCCGCCGCGGATCACGAAGGCGCTGATCGACCGCCTCACCGGGCTGATCACCGCGGGCGCCGCGGGGGAGAAGCGCGAACCCTACGACATGATCGAGGTGTACACCGGCGCGGTCGTCGGTGAGCTGCCGCAGTCCTCGCCCGAGGACGTCGCCGCGGCGGCCGACAAGGCTCGGGCGGCGCAGCGAGAATGGGCGAACTGGCCGGTCAAGCGCCGGCTGCAGGTCTTCGAGAAGGCCCATGAGCTGATTCTCTCCGAACTCGACACCATCGCGGACCTGATTCAGATCGGTTGCGGCAAGACCCGCCGGATGGCCATCGAGGAATCGTGCGATCCGGTGATGGTGATCAGCCACTACCTCAAACATGCCGAGCGGATCCTGAAACCGATCCGGCGTGGCGGCGCGATGCCCATCATCTCCACCTCCACCGAACAGCATCGGCCCAAGGGCGTCGTCGCGGTGATCGCGCCGTGGAACTTCCCCTTCGCGATCTCGATCTCCGATTCGATTCCGGCCCTCATCGCCGGCAACGGCGTGGTGATCAAACCGGACAACAAGACCGCGCTGTGCACGCTCTACGGCGTCGAACTGCTGCGCAAGGCGGGGCTGCCGCGCGATCTGATCCAGGTCGTCTGCGGTACCGGACCCGACGTCGGCCCCACCTTGATCGACCACAGCGATTTCGTGATGTTCACCGGTTCCACCGCGACCGGTCGCACCATCGGCGAGCGCGCGGGCCGCAACCTCATCAGCTGCAGCCTCGAACTCGGCGGCAAGAATCCGATGATCGTGCTCGAGGACGCCGACCTCGACGAGGTCATTCCGGGTGCGATCTTCGCGGTGTACGGCAACTCCGGCCAGGCGTGTATGCATATCGAGCGCATCTACGTGCACGATCGCATCCACGACGAGTTCGTGCGCCGATTCGTCGCCGCGGCAGAGGAATTGGGGTCGAAGGCGGGTGCCTCCTACACCGCCGACCCGGAATTCGGCTCGCTGGTGTCGGTCGATCACATGCGGAGGGTGGCCTCGCACGTCGACGACGCCGTCGCGAAGGGCGCGACCGTACTGACCGGCGGCAAGGCCCGCCCGGACATCGGCCCGGCCTTCTACGAGCCGACCGTGCTGACCGGTGTGACCCCCGAGATGGAGCACGCGACCGTCGAGACCTTCGGCCCGGTCGTCACCATCTACCGCTACACCGACGAGAACGAGGCCGTCCGGCAGGCCAATGCCACCACCTACGGTCTCAACGCCAGCATCTGGAGTTCGGATCTCGCTCGTGCGGAGAAGCTCGCCGACCGGCTCGAGGCGGGCAACGTCAACGTCAACGACGGCTTCGTCGCGACCTATTCGGCGAAGATGACGCCCTCGGGCGGCGTCAAACAGTCCGGCGTGGGCACCCGGCACGGCGACGCGGGCCTGCTCAAGTACACCGATACGGTCAACGTCGGCGTGCAGAAGAAGCAGGTGCTCTCAGCCCGGGCGGGTATGCCGTTCGAAAAGCAGCTCAAGAGCACGCTCATCACGTTGCGTCTGAGCCGCCGGCTGCGCATCCGCTGACGGGTCGATGCCGTCGATCTCCACGGAAAGGGCCCGTTCGTCCCCCTGACGAACGGGCCCTTCCCATCACCCGGCACCACGCTGTGCCGGCAGCTCTGCGCGCGGCCTACTTCACGCCGATCGGCTTACCGAAGAACGAGGCGAAGGTTTCGCCGAAGGTCGAGGCCAGCATCTGGAAACCGTTGGGGTCCAGCAACAACCAGCCCGCATCTGCGGTGTGACAGCCCGGCTGCGCGGGTACGCCGTCGAGACGGTCGCGCAACCACAGCATCGCCGGGCCGCCGCCGGAGATCTCGGTGGCGACATGTTCGGCGAAGTGTTCACGGGTGTATTGCACTGTGGCGGAGGGGTTTCGGCAGTAGGTGTCGACGAGGTTGTTCACCTGGCCGACCGGGATGATCTCGTCCGGGTTGCCCTGCCAGATGTACATCGGCATATCCGGCACCGACTTGCCCATGCGGGTTTCGTCCAGTACGTCGGCGACCGCGGGCTGCTGGAGCGGATCGCCAGGAACCCGCAACATTCCTTCGAGATTCAGAAACGGCAGCAGCGAGCTGACGTACTGCACGCACAATTCGCTCTGAATCGTGGTCAGCCCCTTGCCCAATGGGTCCATATGCTCGTCGACGAAACGCGCGAATTCGGGGTATTCGCGGGTCAGACCCATCACTGCGGCCAGTACCAGCCCCGAGGTCGCCTGTCCGTTGGCCACCTTCAGCGTCATGCCGAGATCGGCCGGAACCCCGCCCTCGGCCGCGCCGACGATATTCAGCTCCGGTGCGTAGGTGCTCTTCAGTTCGGCCGCGTGACCGGTCGCGATCGCACCGCCGGAGTAGCCGTAGAGGCCGATCCTGGTCTGCGGGCTCAACCGCATCGGCTCGAAATCTCGGGCCGCGCGAACGCCGTCGAGGGTGATCCGGCCGGCGAGCGGGCCCGCGGCATAGGCGTTGTTCGGCCCCTCGTGATCGGGAATCACCACCGCCCAGCCCTGCTGCAAAGCGCCCTGGGCGATCACGAATTCGGCCGGGGCCACGATCTGGCCCAGGAACGGACCGGCCGAGAAATGCTGGATCGCGTAGGAGGGCGCGCAGTAGCCGGCGAGGGAATCCTCGGCGATCTGCATCGAGACCAGTTTGTCCGGTGCCGAACCGCGTGGTTTCAGAACCGTCGCAACCGCCGGGATCGGTTGGTCGCGACTGTCGTTCGATCGGTACGAGATCTGCCACGCGTCGACGTTGACCGGGATCAGCCCGAGGTTGGCCACCCGCACCTGCCGCGCGGCGATGATCTCGCCGGGCTGCTTCGCCGCGACGATCTCCGGGGCCGGGTGGTAGAAGCCCGGGTCCAGCTCGGGCGGTAGCGGAACCGGGGCCGCGGGTGCGACCGGCGCGGGTTCGGCGCCGGCGTGCGGCGGATGAGCCACCACTGCGGCCAGAGCGGTCAATGCCGCCGCAGCGGCGAGGGCACAGGTCGTCCGGCGGATGCGGCGCGTCCAGGATTCGGTCACACTCGGCTCCTTTGCTAATGCGAGACTGCTCCGTCTCACATATGCAGCGAACTATGGCACAGGTGTGATCGCCGTCGCAAGAATGTCGCACGCCGGCCGGCGATGCGCGGCTCGAGAGGTGCGGTCGAATGTGCTGTGGCTAGGCCGATTCTTCGGTCGGCGCGGTCGCCCAGCGCTCGTCCACCTTCGCCAGCCGCCAGTAGGCGATCGCGACTACCCAGGCGAGGACGAATAATCCGACGATCGCGAATCCCGCGTTGTTGAGGTCGATACCGGCGATCCACTCTCCGACCGGGCCGCCGAAGCCGGTGTCGTCGTGCAGCACCTTGATCAGCTCGATCGAGCCGATGAACAGGGCCACCGCGATCGACAGGCCGGTGATGGCCAGGTTGTAGAAGATCTTGCGCACCGGATCGGAGAACGCCCAGTCGTAGGCGACGTTCATGAACAGGCCGTCGATCGTGTCCATCACGCTCATCCCCGCCGCGAACAGCAACGGCAGCACCACGATCGCGTACCAGGGCAGTCCCGCCGCCGCGCCGGACCCGGCCAGCGCGAGCAGCGCCACCTCGGTCGCGGTGTCGAAACCCAGGCCGAACAGCACGCCGACCGGATAGACGTGCACCGGCCGCCCCACCATCCGCATCACCGGCGCCAGCAGGCGTGCCAGGAATCCGCGCGAATCGAGCGCCGCCTCCAGTTCCGCGCGATCGTATTCGCCGCTGTGGCGCAGACGGCGGAACACCCGCCAGATACCGATCAGCGCAACCACATTGAGCAAACCGATCAGATACAGGAACGATCCGGAGGCCACGGTCGAGATGGTGCCCAGCGTTTTGCGGGTCGACGAGTCCTCGTCGACCAGGGTGCCCACCACGTGCGCACCCGCCACCACCAGCGCGGCGAGGACGAACACGATCGTGGAATGCCCCATCGCGAACCAGAATCCGACCGATTTGGGGCGTTTGCCGTCGCTCATCAGCTTGCGCGTGGTGTTGTCGATGGCGGCGATGTGGTCGGCGTCGAAGGCGTGGCGCAGCCCGAAGGTGTAGGCCGTGATGCCCAGTCCGATGCCGAAGACCTCCGTGCCGATGCGATAACCGTGCGGGGCGATCGCGCCGAACAGCAGGCCGAATCCGATCAGATGCATCAACGCGACCACACCGAGCAGCACCGCCGCTTCCAGCCAGTCACGCCGGGACCAGTCCCGCAGCACATCGCGAAGCAGGCGACGACGAGTGGACATGTGCCACAACCCTTCTGGGGAACCCGCGTCCCCGTCCGTGCACAGCGACGAAAGGGGTCTGGCTGACAGCATGGGCTGAACACAGTGGCGCGACCGCACCGGATTGGCACCGGTTTCCCGTTCCCATCGCGAGAACTCTGCGGACTATACCAACGGACCGCATCCGTGCGGCCACGGTCTGCGCAGGTCGCAACGAGGGCGGCGACAGGGTTCCCGATCGATGAAATGTCGGGTATGCCCCCGTGCCCGGGAATTAGAGGAGGCTCGGCGTAACACAGTCTGTCGTGCGACGACTGTGTGTGGATACCAGTTCCGCAGGGTCAGCGTTTCAGCATGCCGTTTCAGCAATGTCAGGGGAGCCTTCATGTCGCAGTCTTCTGCCGCGTACCCGAGTATGGTGCCGGTAACGGCAAGGACAACTTCGAAGTCGTATATCGACGCACTGCCGTCCGGTTCGTATGTGGCGATCGCGCATTTCTACGATCCGGAGGAATCCGGTCCGAGCGAACTCGCCCGCAAGATGGTCGAACCGGGGCTCGTGCTGTGCGACGACTGGTGGCCGGACGGCCCGCGACTCACACCGCTGTCGGATGTGCGCCGCTGCATCGTGGGCGGAGTCGGCCGCAAGCGGTGGCTCAGTACGCCCGCGCCGGCGCGCTCGGGGTGATGCCGTGATGCCGTTCGGCCACGTCCGGATGGGCCCGGATGCGCGATTTCCAGGCGTTGCGGCCGTAGGTGTCGAAGATCGGATTGTCCGGGTCGGTGGTGACCCCGCGTGCGGCCGCGGCCAATTCCGGTGGCAGCGGCAGCAGCGGTATCCGGGCATCCAGCGCCGGATTCAGGAAGTACGGAATGGAGATGCGGTCGGTACCCGGCTCCGGGGCGAGCACGCGGTGGCGGGTGGCACGCAGATAGCCGCCACTGGCCACCTCGAGCAGCTCGCCGATATTCACGATGAAGGCGCCCGGCAGCGGCGGCGCGTCCACCCATTCGCCGGACGACAGCTCCACCTGCAGGCCGTGCGAATCCGGTTCCACCAGCAGCAGGGTGAGCACGCCGGAATCCTTGTGCGCGCCCACGCCCTGGGGATTGTCCGGGTTACCGGGGTAACGCACCACCTTGATCAGCGTGGCCGGCCGGTCCGCGAAGGCCGGATCGAAGAATGCCTCCGACGCGCCCAGGGCCGCGGCCCAGTGCCGTAGCAGGGCACGCCCGACTCGCGCGAGAGATTCGTCCCAATCACGCAGTGCGGGACGAAGTTCCGGAAGCGCCGTCGGCCAGAGGTTGGGCCCCTGCAGTCGCCAGTACCCCTCCGCCCCGGCGATCGCCTCGGCCTCCGGCCCGATATCGATCTGCTCGCGCCAGTCGACCAGGCCGTTGGTCAGCTCGCCGCCGAGCCGCGAATAGCCGCGGAACTGCGGACTGCGTAATTGGCTGATCTCCTGTTTGGCCGCCTCCGGCAGTGCGAAGAACCGCCGGGCCAAGGCGAGCAGTTCGGCGCCGCGCTCGGGCGCGACACCGTGACCGGTGAGGTAGAAGAACCCGAATTCGTGTGTGGCCGCGCGTAATTCGACACGAAACCGCTGCGGATCGGAATCCGCGCTCGCCAGATCGAGTACCGGGAGTACGCGCTCGGTCATCGCACATCCTTATCCTCGGGGTCATCGCCAGATCTACCGCATTCGCACCGGTGTCCGAAAGGGTTCGACTCGGACGGAATTCAATTGTTCCGCAGGGGTGTACTCGAGGTGATCGACGCGTATTTCCGGCAACCGAATCGTCGTGATTCAAAGGGGAGGCTCGGTAATTCACAACACCTAGGCTCGGCCGAGCCGACGCGCACCACCGTGCCGTCGTGCGCAGTGTCGAGAGGAATTACCTGATGTCCGGACGTATCCGCACCGCATTATCCGTCTTCGCAGCCGGTACGGCTGCCGCTGTGCTACTCACCGCCTGCGGCAGCGGAGGATCCGCCCACACCGAGAACGGGGTGACCTCGCTTCGGTATCTGGGCTGGACCGATCAGGTCACGCTTCCGGAGCTCGCGGAGAACCTCGGATTCTTCGACGGCAAGATCAAACTCGACTACGTCGGCAACACCATCAGCGGGCCGCAGGAAATCCAGACCGCCGCGACCGGGCAGGTCGACTTCGGCGGGGCCTTCGCCGGTGCGGTCGCCAAGCTGGCCGGCGCCGGGGCGCCCATCACCGCGGTGGTCAACTACTACGGATCGGACGAGAAGTCCTTCCAGGGCTATTACACGCTCGACAACAGCCCGATTCGTTCGGCCGCGGATCTGGTCGGCAAGAAGGTCGGCGTGAATACGCTCGGTGGCCAGAACGAGGCCGATATCCACGATGCGTTGAAGAAGGCCGGACTGAGCGTCGACCAGATCAAATCGGTGCAATTGGTGGCGCTGCCGCCGCCGAATATCGAACAGGCGCTGCGTCAGGGACAGATCGACGCCGCGGCATTGAACGGCCAGTTCCAGCAGCGCGCGGTGGCCAACGGCGGAGTGCGCCCGATTTTCACCGAACTCGACGAATACGGCGGCCCGATCAACGGCGGGCCTTACGTCTTCCGCAATGACTTCATCGCGAAGAACCCCGATGTGGTCCGCACCTTCACCACCGGCGTCGCGAAGGCGATCGAATGGGAGCGCAGCACGCCGCGGGACCAGGTGATCGCGAAATTCACCGATATCATCAACGCCCGCCACCGTGCGGGAGAGGACACGTCGACGCTGAAATACTGGCTGTCCGTGGGGGTTCCGGCGCGCTACGGCAAGGTGTCGGACGAGGACTTCACCCGCTGGCAGAGCTGGCTCGAGGACACCGGGGCCATCGATCACAAGCTGGACCCGAGCAAGTTCTACACGAACAAGTTCAACTCGCTGCTGCAGCCGTCGGACGCTTCCGGGAAGTAGCGCGCGCACGCGTCCTGCCACGGCGACGGGCCGGCAGCGGCGAGCCGACCCGTCGGTACGGCATCATCGGTGCCCATGAGCGACTCCGTATCCACCGGCGGCGCCCGCGGCCCGGCGCACCGCCTCATCCGGATGACCGGCCGCGACCCCGACGAACCGGGGCGCGTGTCCTCGCCCTTGGAGCTGCTGTTCGATCTGACCTTCGTGGTCGCGGTCGGCACCGCGGCGTCGTACTTCGCCGAGATGGTGGCCGACGGGCATGCGGGCAAGGCGGTGCTCGCCTTCGTGCTGGCGATGTTCGCGATCGTCAACGCCTGGATCAATTTCAGCTGGTTCGCCTCGGCGTTCGACACCGACGACTGGCTGTACCGCGTGCTCACCATGGTGGTGATGATCGGTGTGGTGGTCTTCGCCCTCGGCCTGCCCGCGATGTTCCATTCGGTCGATGTGGGCGACCACCTCGACGTGCGGGTGATGGTCGTCGGCTACATCGTGATGCGGATCGCGATGGTGTTGCAGTGGTGGCGCGCCGGACGGGAGTCGCCGTCCTTCCGGCACGTCGGCTACGGGAGCATCCGGTGGACGATCATCGCCCAAATCGGCTGGGTGATCATCGCATTCGTGCACATGCCGCTGCTCGTGGCCGGGGTGGGATGTGTACTGCTCGGCGTGCTGGAACTGCTCGTACCGGTGCTGACGCAGGGCCGCGCGAGTGGTACCCCGTGGCATCCGCATCACGTGGCCGAACGCTACAGCCTGTTCGCCATCATCGCGCTCGGTGAGGGCGTGGTCGGCACGGTCGCCTCCTCGGGCGGGCTGCTCGGCGGCAGCGACGGCGGGCAGTGGAGTGCCGATGCGATCGCGATCGTGGTCGCCGGCGTGGGCCTGACCTTCGGCATGTGGTGGGTGTACTTCACCACCCCGTTCGGCGAGATCCTCGTGCACCGCCGCAACCGCGGCTACCTGTTCGGTTACGGCCACATCCCGCTCTACATGGGTATCGCCGGCGCCGGCGCGGGCCTGCACGTCGCGGGCCTGTCGCTTGAGCACCACTCCCACATCGGCCCGGTCGCGGTGGTCCTGGCCCTGGCTCTCCCGGTGGGCGTGTACCTGCTGATGGTCTATCTGCTGCACACCCTGCTGCTGTCGACTCCGGACCCGTTCCACATCCTGCTGCTCACCCTCACGGTCGTGGTCCTGGCCGTCGCGGTGATCCTGGCCGCGCTGGGCGCCTCGATCGCCGTATGCCTACTGGTGGTGATGATCTCCCCGTTCATCACCGTGGTCGGCTACGAAACCGTCGGCTATCGGCATCAGCGCGAGATGCTGGCGAATCTGGAGTGACGCGAGCCAGCCCGTCACCGTGCTATCGAGGACCTGGCGACCAGTACGGCGTCCGATCCGGCGGCTGCTGCGCGGAATGCTGCTGCGGCGGGCTCCACAACGGGACATCCTGGTGCTGCGGCGGAGTCCACATCGGGACGTCCTGGTGCTGCGGGGGAGTCCACATCGGCAGGTCCTGGTGCTGCGACGCCTCCGGGGCGGAACCTCCCCGCCGCCGCCCCGGCGCTTTCGCCAGACTGACGATCAACAGAACCGCTCCCGCGATGAGAATGATGATCCCCAGGATCACCACCAAGCCGATGAGTGCCGCCACGAACAAAGTTGTAGCACAAGGTTTTCCGGTGGTCCCGGAAATGGGAAGGGAGCTCGCCCAGAGGATCGGCTGTGGACGGTGAAGTTACCCGAACCCGGCACCGCGATCCGCACCCGGCAAAGCAAGAGGCCCTGACCAGTGGATTGGTCAGGGCCTCTGCCGTGTCTCCACACACGAGTCGGGGTGACAGGATTTGAACCTGCGACCTCTTCGTCCCGAACGACAGGTCAGGCTGTTTTGTCTGATTCTGGCGAGTGCCGAAATCGTTGGATCCGCTGTTTGAACAGGCAGCAGTTTCGATGGTGGCGTTGGTAGCGATTGAGCCAATCCGATTCTGTTGCGGACGAACTGCGGACCGGAAGGCAGCCAACCACCACGGTCGCCTTAGCGAGAGACGGTCGGGAGGCCGAGCAGGTAAGGGTGCGAGTGAGTCTGGATTGTCGCCACCAGTGGCGTGCGCTGCCAGTGAAGACTAGCTGCCTCGCCCAGCGAGCCGTGTTCGTCGTTCCCTGATCGTTGGGGGCGAACCTATTCGAAGAGGTGTCCTAGCCGGGTTGATTGACTTCGGACCTGTGGGCAGCAACCACAGCGATGCGACCCGCAGTCACGCTTGAGTTGATGAAAGCCCGAATGTCCGCGAGTGAGACGCCACTACTTCCGACCCAACCTTCTTTGACCAACTCCGCGAACTGGGTATTGCCGAGCCAGCGTCGAAGATTGTCGTGTGTGATGGCTGCACCGCCTCGCGGCCCACGAAGAGCGTTGTCGTCGTACAGGCGCTTCAGCAACGCGGAAGGCACATACATGCCTGCAGTCAGATCGCTTGCTTTGCCCGGGGAGACAACCGGATACGCGAACTTTGTGAATGTTGCACTCGCTCCCAGCCTGAACGCAGCTGGACTGACCGTGCTTGAGCTCGTACTGCTCAACGCGTCGAGGCTAACCATTCGTATGAGTTGATCCGGGAGCCTCGCATCTACGCCTGAGACGCGCTTCCCTTCCCTTTTCTCCATCCGCTTGTACTGCACAAGCACAAAGCAATCGTAGTCGTGGTTGTAGTAGATCAGATCGACGCCCGTAGCGGCCTCTACGCCTGTGGCATTCACATTCATGACGTCGAGCGTGTGTCGGCGGTCAGTGAAGCGAACGATGTGTTCTCTCTGCGCCACACCTACCATCCCGGGAAAGTTGCGCAGGTCGTTGTCAATGAGGCTCGCCTCTGACGGGTCGACCAGGAGTTCAGCCAACGGGCTCTCGCCGAGAGGTGGTGCGGAGCGTAGTTCTTCAACGTCTATGCCGCTGAACATCAGCGCAGTGCCGACAGCGTTTGTGTGGTCTTGTCGGATCGTTCCAGTAACTCGCGAAGCCATCCACTCCGGAACCCCGCCGGACCCTGGCCACTCACCCTCTTGAATTCGGGACCGAATCACCGAACGAAGCTTGTTTGAATTAGCGGCGCTGAGCGAGCCGCCCCGATAACTGCGGGTTACCGCCTGCGAAACAGCGTTCCATGCGGAGCCGAGCTCAGATTCAATGTCCGAGAGCAAGATTGGGGAGGACAGCTCACGTACCGCACTCAGCTCCAACGTCCTGTCCATGTTTTGCCGTCGCCCGACAGACTTCACCCATCCGAGATGCGTGACGGCATATTCATGCTCACCATACGTAACGACAACAGCTACACGGCCGAGGCCTGGGCTCTCCGCATCAAGACTGTCCGCGAAAGTAAGCGAGTCACGACCGTGCTCCACCAACTGATACTCAAGCGCCTCTGCCGGGAATGTCACGATGTGCAGGCGATCCGAAGCGGTTGACTTCATACCGTAGTTTTCCACCTTCACCAGGCAGCCTGGACGGATGGGCCTTCAGGCATCCGGAGCGGGTCACAAACTCCACGCCCGGCGGGTTTCGTCAAGGACAAACGGCCACATGCCATCTCACCCAGGCTAGCCTATCCCGATGGCTTCCGACAGCGACCACTCTGCCCTGTACAGCTCGTGGAGCTGCCAGCTCCACGAGCTGTACACCGCGTGGACACTGACGAACGTGCAGTTTGCCGTGGGTGCTCGGCCCGGATCTCGCGCCGCACACGATGATGCCGAGCTCGCGGCACGCTTCCCCGATCTGACGAAGCCCGAAGGCACCGGTGCCGGCATCGACGCTGTCCAGATGATCGACGCCGCAGCACAGCACATGCGTGCCCTAAAGGCATTGGTGGACACCCGCACCGTAGCTTTGACGCCGTGGCCGATTGCTCGTGCGATCGCTGAGCACGTCGCCCACGCCGGGTGGCTTCTCGAACCCGACCTGGCGCCAGAGGCCCGCATGGCGCGTCGATGGATGGCCCGCCTAGCGGCGGCCCAACGGGCCCGCTGGCTGGCGGACGCACGAAAACTGCCGAACGCTCGAGTGAGAGAGTTCAAGAAGTTGCGTGACGCCATGCGTCAGCAGGTCCTGCAGCGGTTCCCCGGTATGGAACTCGAATGGAACGACCCAGCGACTATGCCTCCGTGGGTGATCGCGGGCGAGACCTTTCCGGGGTTGGGACAACAGGTTAGGGCGTTGTCTGTGCATGGTGCGGACAAGGTTGCCGGTTTGTATGACACGTTCAGCCTGTTTTCGCACCCCAATCCGATGGCGCTGTCGGCGCAGTCGGCAACTACGAACGTCGGTACCCACCTCGTCGTCGGATATCGCGCCGATGCTGAGGAATTGAGGTCACTCGTCACCGGGGCGAGCTCGCTCGTGTATCTCGCTGCACAGGCTGCTTGCAGGTATCTCGGCTGCGCGAACGACGAGCTTCTCACGAGTTGGTTCGAGACCTATCTAGCATGACGCTTCCACACCTGGTTACGGGGAACTTCCGGTGGACACTGACACCGGAAGGACGTCCAGGGCAGTTGTTGACGCTCGTACACTTCGCTGGTGGCTTCCAGCGTACTGGCTGAGCATCCTGCCAGCTTCGACTTCGATTACAGCTATTGGTTCGACTGCGAGTGTGGACAACGCGTCGAGGTGTCGGCCGCCGCGTATGAACAGCAATGCCAGGATGAAGAGCCCTACCCACTGTGTGACTGTGGCAGGACCATCGATATTTCCGAAGCGCATCCGGCACTTCGAGACCTGGAGGATATCGATGTTCAGAATGGTCGTGTCATCGAACACTTCTGGTATCACTCAAGCCCACAACAGAATTGGCCGTCTCCGACTTACCGCGAGGATCTGGCCGCGCAACTGAGACAGTGGGAGTATCCGGAAGATGAGCGCGAGAGCGTGATCGAGGCGAAGGCCTCACTGGCTCTTCATCTGGGAACATACGCCGCCGCAATCGAGAACATGCTGCGGCGCATCCACCGTCAGGATTCGTCAGCCTGCCCGTATTGGCTCCACCAAGTGCAGATACGCCTCAGGAATGCAGACCTCGCACAAGCTGTCCACAGCGAATTGGGTGACATCGTCGGAGATGTCCGAATGTCGGCGCTGGCTGATCTCGGCGCGCGAGCGGTCCGCTACGTCAACGCCCGCGAGGCGCCGGGGTCGATCTCGCTTGCCATCGACCCGCAGGTGATCCTGCAGGTGCGGACAATCCCGCTGTCGTCGACGACGGCGGGATTGCCCGCCACCGAAGCGGGCCGGCGGGCGGTTGCCCGCGCCAACGCTGATCTGGATGCCGCGCAGGTGCTTCGACCCGATACCAGCGGAATCCCGGAAGATCAGGTTTTCGAGTCAGATTTGGACATTTTCCGTGCCGAGGTGCGAGGTTGCGCTGTCAGCGACGAGGCTAGGCGGTTCACCGAGCAGTTCGCCCCGCAGTTCGCGATGTATCGCGATCGGGAACGCGAGATCTGGTCGAACTTCAAAGCTGCACTGACGGAGACTTATCTGCGTGGCATGACCCCACAGCTGCGTGATCGAGTGCGCAGCGTCTCGTCCGCCGAAGACCCGGAGCAGTATCACCAACGGTTGCGAGGATGGGCTGGTCTGATTCATCGGGCAGATGCGGTAGTCGAGCAGTTCAAGAGCGCTTCGTGGCGCACGCCATCGCATGTGGCGCGTTGAGTGCGAGACCCATGCTCGACCTCAAGTGCCGGGCGGACACCGCTCAAACCAGTGCGCGGATCGTACAGTCCACTCTGCCTCCATCGCCTGAACTCAAATGATCTTGGTGGA
Organism: Nocardia elegans NBRC 108235; assembly: GCF_001612845.1. GTDB lineage: Bacteria > Actinomycetota > Actinomycetes > Mycobacteriales > Mycobacteriaceae > Nocardia > Nocardia nova. Next base: position 90,714 of record NZ_BDBF01000005.1, read on the forward strand.
CTGAGATCCGGCCGGACCGTGCGCCCCCAAAACCCTCCTCTACCAGTGGTTTTCGTGTGGTGTCGCTCTGCCTCTGCGGAAGGTCACTAAACACACCCTGCGGGCGCATTTAGTGACCTTCCGCAGAGGCAGAGCGACAGTTGGCATTCTGGCTGGTGGGGGACGGTTTTGGGGACGGATTGTGTACGACTGATGTGACTGGACGAAGGAAGACCGGCACGGGAGGGTGGATGGTTGCGATATCTGGACAGGCTGCGGTTGGGAGACCCGGCACAGGAACGACCGGCACCGGGAAGTTGGTTGGCTGTTCCGGTGAGATGCCCGTCTTCCGTTGATATGTCAATCCATGAATCGCGCGACGGCAATCGTCTTGTCGTCGTGACGCTTGGCGCGAGGCAGCTTCGCTCCGCTCGGATCGATCTCGGCTTCCCATCTCTGGCACCGGGCGAGGAGGTCTGCTAGCTCAGCAGAGCCGAGCGGCGCGATCTCGTGCCATGGAACGTCGAGGGCTGCTATCAAGTCGGCAGCGCCGTCGGTGGCGAGGATGACCCATGCAACCTCGGTGACTGCGAGAGACTTCGTTAGGGCTTGACGCGCGGCTGTCGGATCGGCCGAGGCGATCCAATATCCTCCCGGAACGTTTCGGTAATTCCGTTGTGCCTCTTGTAATTTCATCAGCAATGACCGGTGCGCTTCATCGTATCCGCCGCCAGCACGAAGGCGAGATCTGTACTGCTCAGACATTGAGAGTCCGAGCTGTTCGAGCCGATCGTCGCAGAGAATTTCAGCCGGCGAGCCGTCGGCACGTCCGATGACGATGAGGGAATCGCCCAGCGCGAGGGCATCGAGCCGTCCCAAATCCTCTCGCATCCTGAGCCACGCAACGGTGGACGATGGCCCAGACTCGTTCCACGCATCCATGCCCAAAGAGATTGCCGTGTCTCCGATTGCGTTTTCGAGGATCTCGACCGCGGAGGCTTCCGGTCGCTCGTTGGCGGTGATACTCGCGCCCAGCTGCTGGGCATAGCGACCGGCGGGCACGTCGCTTCCTGCGAAAGACGTGGCTCCGTCGAGCACGACCACGCTGTTCGAAGTGATGACGATGCGATCAGCGTCCGAACTGGCTGGCAGCTGAGCGAAGTGGACTTGCATGTTCACCATGGGTACGGCCCGGCAATGAGTTTGCTACCGGTGATCGTGTAGTCATCGTCGAAGTCGCACGCCACGGCGCCGCTGATTGACGTGTTTTCGAAGTCTCTGAACAGGTTCGACAGGTTCGCTTGCAGCCAGTGCACCACGCCCAGTGAGCCGACGCTTGTGATTCCTGCGATGTGGACGACGACGCGCGTGTCGGTGAGATGTCGAGCGAAGTAGCCGACGTCGGAATTCGACGGAACGGGGCGCCGGTATGGAGAGTCGAACTTCGTCGCCGAACGCTGGTCGGTGATCCACCAATGTCCGTCGGCCTGTTCGAAGTCCAGCACGGGATCAGCGTCCAGCAGTGTGCGCGCCACCGGCGCAGACTTCGGGCCGCAAATAATTACGGAGTCGCCAGCAGGGACATCGGCGCGGTCAGGCTCGATAGCGAGTGGAGAGGATGCCAAGGAGAGCTTCTCCATCAGGTTCTGAATCGCGGTCTGGCTGGTGAGATCGACCGCATCAAAGAACGCTCGCTCTCGCCCTTCTTCGAGGCCGTACCTGCGAGGGATACCGACAGACACTGGCCCGACACCGAAGAACGCTCGCTCAGCTTCGGGCGCGGTGCTCCGAATCTGGGTGATGCGACCTTTCGAGATGCCAAGCCGATCAGCGATGTCCTTGTAGTTCAGCCCGAGGGTTCTGTGGGCTTCATCGATCGAGACTCGGCGCAGGCGCGCCAGCTCAGCAGCTCGCTGCTGGTAGAGCGTGATGAGTTCGGTCGCCCGCCGGCCCCGACGGAGCGGGTCGGGGTCGCGGCGCACTGCGTCGAACTCGTCATCACCTTGAGTCACATTTCCAGTTTAGGGGGTATTGACCGTCACAGACGGCAGCGCTAGCATTGGGTTTATACCGCTAAATCCATCGCGACCAACGCGATCGCGATGGTTTAGAGGTATAAACCAAGACGGCTCGCATATTAAAACTCCCCGGCAGCGCCAACTACCGGGGAGTCGAGTCCAAAGCAGTGTCCAGCTGCTTCAGCAATTTCCCACTTCCAGGACGAAAGGTCCCTGAAGCATGTCCAGTGTAGATGATTCGTTGCCTGCTGAGCAGGCTCGCGCGTCGGGGGATCGGCGCGCTCAGGCCCTTGACCGGGTCGATCGTGAGTTCAAACAGAACGTGATGGTGCGGGCGCACGAGTCCAGCGGCCTGCCGCCGCGCGAGTTCGTGCACAAGCTGTACGAGGTGATGGGCGCCGAGCCGTTCGTCGAGGCCGGACAGGAATCACGCGCCCTGCACCAGTGGGAACAGGGACAGACGGTGGTGCCCGACGACGTCATCACCGCCGCAGCGGTGTTGCTCCCGACCCAGGAAGGCCAGAACCAACGCTGGCGCTCGCACCCGGAGCGGGACCGGGCCGGACGCGCCGATCTGCCTGTCGGCCCGGTGTCGATCGACGAGCAGGCCGAGGCGATCGACCGCGCCGATCGTGAGTTCAAACGCAACGTGATGGTGCGGGCGCGGGAGGCCAGCGGGCTCAAGCGGCAGCCGTTCGCGCGCCAGCTGTACGAGGCGATGGACGCCGGACCGGCCAACGGCAAGGAATGGCGTGATGTCCAGCAGTGGGAAAGCGGCTGGCTGGAGCCATCCAACGAGGCTGTTGCCGCCGCGTCCGGACTGATCCCGACTCGCCCGGATGGCCGAGGCCGAGACTGGGGCCCGGCACCGACTCGCCCCGGGATCGTGGACCTGGACGCGATGCAGGACGCCACCGAGCGCACTGGCGTCACGAAGCTGCCGCGACCGCAGATGGTTTCGACCCGCCCGACGCAGACACCGCACGTCGTGCGCGAGATGGCTCGCCCGGTGTTCCCGGCTGCGGCCGGGATAGAGCGGCCCGCAGGGTGGGAACTGGCCCGATGAGCCCGTCGAGAGACTTCGGAGATTCCACACCCGATCAGATGACTGGCATCGGCGGCCAGCCGCTTACACGGACCCGCGCCGAGGCCGCGAGTCTGATCGTGGAGGACCTTGTCCGGCAGGGAATTCCGGAACAGGAGCTACGGCGAGCACTCGACAACCGCGCGCAACTGCGGCGTCTTGGCGCCGCGGAGACGTCCGGGCAGCGGCCCGGCCAGGTGGTGCAGATCGCGCCCGAGTATCGACCCGGAGCGCCGATCACCCGACCACGGTGGGAGAACGATCGGCCGGCACCGACTCGCGCGCTGATGAGCTGGGTCGAGGTGGAACCGGCATCGGGGTGGGAGGTGAGTCTGTGATGCGTAGTCCAGCGGAGATCGCGGCCGGAATGCATGAGCCGCAACCATTTTCGAACCCGCTGAAGTTCGACATCTGGGCCGGGAACTGGTGTTGGCGGTGCGAGCACGAGGACTGGGCGTTCAACACCCGGTTCTGCCCAATCCTGTCCCACATGATCGCTCACGCCAAAACTCCGTCCGAATGGGTGCCCGGCCAAGCCGTCGACAGTAGCGAGGAGTTCGTGTGCGTCGAGTTCTCTCACGACATCCGTTTCGACGAAGACGACGACGAGGAGGAGGACGGTCCGTATGACTCAGCGTCGCAATAAGCTTCGCGAATGGACTGACCGCGACGACCAGATGATGCGCTTTCTCGCGCAGCAGTGGTGCGCAGACCTCACCGCCGTCCGGCTGGCACTCGGGATCGGTCGGGCTCGCGCCTACGAATTGCTCATCGAGTGGCGGGACGACTTCCAGATGATCAATTGCGAAAACATCCGCCCTGGTGGGCAGCCAGGTGAGTCGTACACGGTGATGTGGTTGCGCCCGTCGAAAGTTGAACGGTTCCTCGGGCGGAAGCCGCATCGCCCGTGGACAGCTACCCGGAGCAACATTGCGCACAAGGTGCAGGTTGCTCGCACGCGTGCCGCTTTGTGCGGACTTGATGCCGAGAATTGGGTACCAGAGCGGCAGCTGTGGCGCGGCGCCTGGCAGACCGCAGGCATGAGTATCGGCGGCGCGGGCCTGCGCACCGGCCGTGTTGCCCTGCGCACCGATGGTGCGCACTTGCCCGCGAGCGCACACAGCCGGGGCGGCAGGTCGCTCCCGCACGTGCACGACGGCCGATACCGCCAGGGTGACCGTTGGTGGTCGGTTGAGGTCGAGTTGACCTTGAAAAAGAACTCGGCGCGTCTGGCATCTACGGTGCTCGCTGCGGTGAGGGCTCTGCCCGCCGGCGACTCGCTGTTGTATCTGTACGCAAACGATCGCGTCGGCAACGCACTGGATCGAACGATTACGCACCTCATCGAGACAGGCCAGGTTATGCCGCGCCGCACACCAATTCGAACGCTGGATCTCGACACAGTGATCAGTAACCGCAACATCGACCTGCCGGGGCTGGCGTCGTGAACGGTGTGCAGCGCACCGATCGGTGCGGGCCGGTGCGCACGGCGGTGCGCAGTTGTCGCGAGCGCACCGCGACCAGGTGCGTTGGTCGCCGAGTGCTGCGCACAGTCGATGCGCAGCGCGGTGCACACCGCAAGCCGTCGACGGAACGGATCAAGACCGAAACTTCGCCGGTGCCGGTCCAATCGGCCCCGCTCGCAAACCAGAGATTGCCGCTAGAGGAAGGAGCACCGCGCTATGGAGATTGATCGGTTCTTGCAGGCGAAGGACTGTGAGCTGATGACGGGGATCGCAGCGTCTACGTGGCGATGGTGGGCCTACAACGGACAGGGGCCGAAGAGTTTCAAACTCGGTGGCCGTCGCGTGTGGCGCGAATCTGTTGTCATGGAATGGATTGCGACACAGGAGGCCACCACCAGCACTGGAGGAGAGGACTGATGGTGATCCGGCGCAACCGCCGGGCCGGGGTCGAGGACCGGTGGTACAAGACAATCACAGTCGAGAACGCCGACGGGGAGAAGTCGCGCCAGCGTGTGCGATCGGCCAACTACGGTTGCCGGAAAAGGTGGCGCGCCCGGTACGTGGACGACGAGGGCCAGGAGCATTCGCAGAGCTTCGAGCGTAAGCCCGACGCACAGGCGTGGTTGGACGGCGTCGTCAGCTCGTTGGTCACCGGCACTCACATCGCGCCGTCGGCCGGGCGGGAGACAATCGGCGCGGCAGGCAGGCGTTGGCTCGACACCCAGGGGCATCTAAAGGCCACCACCGACGCCACACGGCGCGACACCTGGCGCCCGCATGTCGAACCGCGGTGGGGCAACATCGAGATCCGCAACGTGCGAACCAGCGATGTGCGCGCGTGGGTCGCCCAGATGGTTGCCGACGGCGCGGGCGTGCCGACCATCGAAAACGCGGTCGGCATCCTCCGCATGATTCTTGAGACCGCCGTCGAGGACCGGCAGATACTCCGGAACCCGTGTACCGGGGTGAAACTACCGAGGCGACAGCACAAACAGCGCGGCTACCTCACTCACGTGCAGGTCGAACTGCTTGCTCGAAACATCACCGAGAAGCCCACAGTCATAAGATTTTTGGCCTACACGGGACTCCGGTGGGGCGAGATGGCCGCGCTGAAGGTTTCCAATTTCGACATGCTCCGGCGTCGCGTCAATGTCATCGAGGCTGTCGCCGAGGTGAAGGGCAAGCTGGTGTGGTCGACGGCGAAAACCTACGAGCGTCGATCGGTACCGTTCCCGAAATTTCTCGCCGAGGAACTCGCCGGCCTCATGCGGGGTAAGGGGCGAGACGACCTGGTGTTCACTTCGGTCGAGGGCCAGGTGCTCCGGGTATCCACATATCGCAAGCGCGTCTTCAATCCGGCTGTGAAGCGGATCCAAGAGGCCGAACGGAAGCGGACAGCAGGAGCCCGGAACCTGCCACCGGGTGCGAGTTTCCCGAAGGTGACGCCTCGCGACCTTCGGCATACTGCTGCCTCGCTGGCGATCAGCGCAGGCGCCAATCCGAAGGCTGTGCAGTTGATGCTCGGACACAAGTCCGCAGCCATGACCCTCGATACCTACGCCGATCTGTTCCCGGATGACCTTGAGGTTGTCGCCGAGCGTTTGGACGAAGCAGCACGGTCCGCAGTCGAAGCAGCTGCGGACGAACTGCGGACGGGGACCGACGGACAGCAAATCGAATAGTTCGGAATGAGCAAGGCCCCTGACCAGCCGTACTGGTCAGGGGCCTCTACGTGTCTCCACACACGAGTCGGGGTGACAGGATTTGAACCTGCGACCTCTTCGTCCCGAACGAAGCGCGCTACCAAGCTGCGCCACACCCCGTGAGTTGAGCCTGTCGTAGCTTACAGCAGGGGGGAGCGGATCATTAAATCCGCTGGTCAGCGGGCAGGGAGGGGGCGGATGGTGGAGAGGATGCGCTTGGCGGTTTCCTTGTCCACGGACTTGTCGACGCCGGTGTCGGCGGCGACGGTCATGACGAAGTTTCCGTTTTCGCTGGGGAAGGCGAACGTGTAGACCGCGAAGGTCGTGGCGCAGCCGGGGGCCGGCGGGGGCGCGCTGCCGGTGGTCTCCACGAAGGCGCCGTGCAGCTGCCCGTCCAGCGAGACCATCGGCTCGGCGGGGGCCGGGGCGGCGACGGTGGCGTTCGACCAGCCGAACTTGGCCATCCGGGCCCCGATATCGGCGGCGGCCGCGGCCGGGTCCGTCTGGGGAGACATGGTGAGGAAGGCGTTGGTCCGGGTGTAGTTCGGGCAGTAGTTCTTGCCGTCCTGTGCCAGGCCGGCGATTTCCAGCGGATTCGATCCCGAACCCCAGGCGGCGGTGCCGACCGGATCGACCTTCCACTCCGGAGGCGCGTCGTAGGCCGCACCGCGATCGAGGATCTGGACGACCTGGTAACCGGGAACCATCGGCGGCGGCGCGGCGCCGGGCTGCGGCTTCGGCGCCGTCTGCTGCGGTCGCGAAGGTGGTGGGGGAGGCTCGTTTTCGCTACTGAGCGCACTGACCATGGACGGCTTGCCGGAACCCGTGGCGGCCGGCGAGTCGGAATGCCGGCTAGCGACCACCGCCACGGTCGCACCGATCGCCACGACGACCAGCACCCCGATTCCACTGAGCAGCAGAGCTTTCCGCCGCCGAGGCGGCTGCTCGGCCGGTACCTGCAGCAGCGCGGTGTGCGGATGCTGCCCCGTCGGCGGTCCCCAGGACGCCTGCTGCGGTGCGGGATGTGATCCGACTCCCAATTGCCAATCCGGCTCGGGGCGACCGTTGCCGTGCGGTGCCGAGAACTGTTGCTGGGAGGGAGTATTCGTGCCCGGCATCGAGCTGCCCGGCCACTGCGGCATGCCGGGTTGCACGCCGAAGGCGGTGGTGGCCGCGTCGGGTCCGCTCGGGTTGCCGAAACCGTGCGGCGACGGAGCGAAGCCGGACGGCGCGTGCGGACCAGGGACCGCATTCGAACCACGGGAGGTGTCTGCGCTCGCGCCGCCCTGCGGCGACCAGGGATGGGCCGCAGCGGATTGCCCTCCGGCAGCGTCGTTCCCGCCGAACAGCGATCCGGGCGACCGGTCCGCGTCCGGCGCCGCGGGCTTCGCGGGTTCGGCCGGAGAACCGGAGCGTCCGGGATCGCCGGCGCCGCCCGGAACGGTGGGAATCGACTGCGGCCTAGCCCACGGGGACCCTTGCGACACAGGGAAATTCGCACCCGGCACCCGCCGGATCGCCAGTGTCGGCGGGGTCTCGTTCGAGTCGGGAGTGGGTTCTCGTCGCGCGGTCGGGTCGTCGTTCCGCTCGAACCCACTGTTCACCGTGTACCCCTGCCTGATGTCGTGCCTCGGCACGCCACCCTAGCGCGCCACGGCCTCCGATTCCGAGACGCCATGGCCACTGTCGGCGATGGGGCCTTTCGGCGGTGCGGCCACCAGCGTGAGCAAGGTCGCCTCGGGGCGGCAGCAGAAGCGGTACGGCGCCCACGGCGAGGTACCCAGGCCCGCGGACACGTGCAGTCGCGTGTGCGCACCCCAGCGTGACGGGCCTTTCACCCGGGACCGATCGATGCCGCAGTTGGTGACCAGTGCGCCGAATCCCGGCAGGCACAGCTGTCCGCCGTGGGTGTGGCCGGCCAGCACCAGGTCGTACCCGTCACCGGCGAACCGGTCGAGCACCCGGGGCTCGGGCGAATGGGTGAGTCCGATGCTCAGATCGGCCAGGGGGTTCGGCGAGCCGGCGACGGTGTCGTACCGGTCACGGGACAGGTGCGGATCGTCGACGCCGGCCGTGGAGATCTTGATTCCGGCGACCTCGAGATCGCGCCGCACATGGGTCAGATCCAGCCAGCCGCGTTCGGTGAACGCCGCGCGCAGATCCTGCCAGGGCAGCGGATCCCCGTGCACTCGCTTGTGATTCTTGTCGAAGTACTTGAGCGGATTCTTCGGAACGGGCGCGAAATAGTCGTTACTGCCGAAGACGAAGATGCCCGGACGGGAGAGCAACGCCGTCAGCGACTGCACCACCGCGGGCACCGCCTTCGGGTGCGCGAGGTTGTCGCCGGTGTTGACGACCAGGTCCGGTTCCAAGGCGGCCAGTTCGCGAACCCAGGCCTGTTTGAGCTTCTGACCGGGCGTCATGTGCAGGTCGCTGATGTGCAGCACACGCAGGCTGGACGAGCCCGGCTGCAGCACCGGCATCGTGGCCTCACGAAGGACGAAGGCATTGCGTTCGATCAGCGAGGCATAGCCGATTCCGGCCACTGCGGTACCGGCGGCCGCGGCGGCGACCTTAGCTCCGGAGCCCAGCGCTGCTCGTCGAAGTGCGGGGGACGAGAATACGGGCATCAGCCCAGAATAGGCGACCACTGTGACGAATACCGAGTGTGATTCCGCACAGGCATCCGGTTTGGCGGGCGCTGTCGTACCCGTCCACCCGGCTCGACACGCGGAAATGCGGTGGGAGGGTCCGCGGACAACGGCTAGCGTGTGGCGCATGTCGGAACTCAAATCGAAGTTGCGCGCCGATCTGACCGCGGCGATGAAGGCCAAGGACACGTTGCGCCTCAGCACGCTGCGCATGCTGCTGGCAGCCGTGCAGAACGCCGAGGTCGCCGGTGCCGAGGCGAAGGAGCTCTCCGATGCCGAGGTGATCGCGGTCCTCGGCAAGGAGGCCAAGAAGCGCAACGAGGCGGCCGTCGTCTACGAACAGAACGGCCGCGGCGAACTGGCCGCCAACGAGCGCGCCGAGCAGGAGATCATCGACGAATATCTGCCGACCCCGCTCACCGAGGCCGAGGTCGCCGATATCGCCGATACCGCCATCGCCGATGTGGCCGAGCAGTTGGGTGAGCGCCCGGGCATGAAGCAGATGGGCCAGGTCATGAAGGTCGCGACGGCGCTGGCCGCGGGCCGGGCGGACGGTTCGCGGATCTCGGCCGCGGTCAAGGCCCGGCTGTAGGCTCGCCGGACAACGCAGGAGGCCGGCGAATGTGTCGCACATTCGCCGGCCTCTCGCGTATCGCTACCGGGGGATCGGAATCGGAATCGGTGGCAGCCGCGGTATCTGCGGCAGACCCGGGAGCACCGGCGGCGCCGGCGGCGGTCCGGGCTTCGGGATCTCCCGCTGCGTGCCGTCGCTGACGAGCACCGTGATCACCGATCCGGGAATGGCCGAGCCGTTCGGCGTCGTAGCGGTGACCGTCCCCTTCGCGGCCGATCCGGGCGTGGTGACCGTCGACACCTGGAAACCCGCGCCGATGAGCACCGAGCGCGCCTCGGACTCCGACATGCCGTTCACATCCGGGATCTGCGCGTTGTTCGAGCCGCGTACATATTTGTCGTCCAGCGGCGGCAGTGCGGGCGGCGGGAATTTGTCGAGTATCGGTTTGATACCGCCGAACCAGCTGCGAGCCGGTTCGTTACCGCCGTAGAGGTTACCGTCGCCGCAGGTGCGCAGCGGGAACGAGCAGATCTCGCCGGGCGTCGGGGAGTCGCCGTAGATGTAGGCGGCGCCGGCCATCGAATTGGTGAAGCCGAGGAAGGCCGAGGACCGGTGGGTTTCGGTGGTTCCCGTCTTGGCCGATACGGGGGCGTTCCAGCCCACCGTACGGGCTGAACCGGCCGCGGTACCGCCCACGGCGTCCTGGCTCAGCGCATTGGCCAGCGTATTCGCCAACCCGGGCTCGACGACCTGTTCACAGGCCTGCTGGGTGAGCGGAACCTGCTTACCGTCGCGGTCGATCACCTCCGCGATCGGCGAGGGCGGGCACCACTTTCCGCCGGAGGCCAGCGTCGCGGCGACATTGGACAATTCCAGCGGATTGATCGCGACCGGGCCCAGGGTGAACGAGCCGAGATTCTGCTGTTTGATCATGTCCGCCAGGCTCTGATTACCGTGGCCGGAGGTGCCCGCCTCGGCGTAGGAGCGCATCCCGAGCCGGACCGCCATATCGACCGTGGGCGTCACGCCGACATCCTGGATGAGCTTGACGAACGCGGTGTTCGGCGACTGCGCCAACGCCTCGGTCACCGACTCCGGCGATTTGTAATTACCGGCGTTCTTCACGCAATAGGTGGCGGGCGGACAGCCCGCGGCGCCACCGTTACCCATACCCTTCGCGGCGAAGAACGAGGGCACATCCAACTGAGCGCTGGTGCCCAGGCCCTTCTCCATCGCGGCGGCCGTGGTGAAGATCTTGAAAATCGATCCGGCACCGTCACCGACCATCGAATACGGCTGGGGTTGGACGGTTTGATGCGCACCCTGATCCAGACCGTAGGTGCGGCTCGAGGTCATCGCCAGGATGTGGTGGGAGTCCTGGCCGGGAGCGATGATGCTCATGACCTCGGCGATATTCTCCAGATTCGGATCGGTGTTCGCCGTGACGGCGGCCTTGACCGAATTCTGCACCGCCGGATCCAAGGTGGTGCGAATCAGATATCCGCCCTTGTCCATCTGATCCTTGCTGATTCCCGCATTGGCGAGATATTGCAGCGCGTAATCGCAGAAATAACCACGGTCACCTGCGGCGATGCATCCGCGCGGCAGCCCCTTGGGCTCCGGCAGCACGCCCAGCGGCTGTTCCTTGGCGGCACGGAATTCGTCGGCCCGGCTCGGAATGTTCTGAATCAGCGTGTCCAACACGGTATTACGCCGCTCCAGCACGCCCCTGGGGTTGGTGTACGGGTTGAGTTTGGAGCTGGACTGGACCATACCGGCGAGCATGGCGGCCTGCGCGACCTTCAAATCCTTGGCGTCGACGCCGAAATAGGTCTGCGCGGCGTCCTGAATGCCGTAGGAACCGTTGCCGAACGGCACCAGATTCAGATAGCGGGTCAGGATCTCGTCCTTGGTGAGTTCTTTCTCCAAGGTCAGAGCCATTCGGATTTCGCGCAGTTTACGGGCCGGCGTGGTCTCGATGGCGGCACGGCGTTCGGCATCGGTTTTCGCGACCACCAGCAGCTGGAAGTTCTTCACGTACTGCTGGTCGATGGTCGAGGCGCCCTGCTGTACCTCGCCGCTCGAGGTGTTGGTCAGGAATGCGCGCAGCGTGCCCTGCCAGTCGACGCCGCCGTGTTCGGCGAAGCGTTTGTCCTCGATGGAGACGATCGCCAACTTCATATCGTTGGCGATCTTGTCGCTGGGGACCTCGAAACGTCTCTGTTCGTACAGCCACGCGATGGGGGCTCCGGTCGCATCGACCATCGTCGACACCGCCGGCGCGGTGCCCGCCACCAATTCCGCGGAAACGTTGTCCACGGCATCGGCTGCGCGGTTCGACATGTACCCGAAGCCGCCGGCGAGCGGGAACAGCAATCCGGCGACGAGTACGGCCGCTAGGACGCAGGCGCCGGCGAGCCTCGCGAGCGTTTGTGAGATCGGCACGCGCCCCAGCCTAATTGGCCCGCCGTCACATGCGCGGTGCGCGGTCGGCGGCGCGCCATGACAGCTGGTCGCGAGGCCTCCGCAGGGACGGGCGTACCAGAAAATACGGGCACGGTCTTGCGCTCGCCCCATACCTTTACCTAGATTGAGAACCCAGTGTGATAGAGCTAACACTCAAAGTGGAATGTGGTGCGGAGCGCAGCGGGGTTGGGTTGCTGTGGGCTGCACGCGATTCCGGAGCGCCGTTGACCCGGTGTTCGGACTGCAAAGGGGCACACCAAATGCACATGACTACCCCCATCGCTCGATTGGACGTGGAGCAGGCCGAAGCGAGAATCGCCTGGGTGTCCCAGGCCCGATGCAAGGAAGTGGATCCCGACCAGTTGTTCGTGCGTGGTGCCGCCCAGCGCAAGGCGGCCACCATCTGTCGGCATTGCCCGGTGCTCATGGAGTGCGGTGCCGACGCCCTCGACAATCGAGTGGAATTCGGTGTGTGGGGTGGGATGACCGAGCGGCAGCGGCGTGCGCTGCTCAAGCAGCATCCCGAGGTGACCTCGTGGGCGGACTTCTTCCGTGCCCAGCGTCAGCAGAAGGTCGCGATGTAGTCGAGTACCGGTACGGTCCGAGTCCGCGCGTGCGGGCTCGGACCGTTTTTCGGCCGCTGACGTGCGGAATCGGGGCCGCACGTCAGCGCCACCGGAGAATTCAGGCCGCGTCGGGTCCGGCGAGTTGGTCGCCGACCGCGCGCAACGCGTCCAGATCGGACACTTCGAACGGCAGGGCGGTCACCGTCACGATCGGCACCCGCGGATGGGCGCCGGTGAAGCGGTGCAGCAGATGCTGTTCGCGCTTGGCGGTGACCGCGCGGTGGGCGTGGATGCGCAGGATGTCGGCGGTCAGCGTCGCGGGATCGATGGCGGCGTCGGCGGCCACGGTCTCCTTCGCGGTGCCGTCGGCATCGCTGCCGGCGCCGGGGCTCAGCCGGTCCGCGGCGGCGGTCGCCTGAGCCGACGAGAGGGTGCACAGCACCGGATGGGTGCGGTTGAGCACCAGCCCGGCCAGCGGCATTCCGTCGGTGGAGAGCCGATCCACGAAGAACGACGCCTCGCGCAGCGCGTCCGGTTCGGCTGCGGCGACCACCACGAAATGGGTGCCGGGTCGCGAGAGCATGGCGTAGGTGCGCTCGGCGCGGTCCTGGAAGCCGCCGAACATCGACTCCAGCGACTGCATGAACAGCGAGGCGTCCTTGAGCATCTGCCCGCCCACGACCGTGGACACCCCGCGCACGGCGAGGCTCATCGCGCCGGTGACGAAGCGGCCCACGCCGCGGCCGGGCGCCATGATGACGCGGATCATCCGGCCGTTGAGGAAGTTGCCGAGCCGCTTGGGCGCGTCGAGGAAGTCCAGGGCGTTGCGTGAGGGCGGCGTGTCGACGACGACCAGATCCCACTCGCGCTTGGCGACCAGCTGGCCCAGCTTCTCCATCGCCATGTACTCCTGCGTTCCGCCGAAGGAGGAGGCGACGGTTTGATAGAAGGGGTTGGCGAAGATCTGCTCGGCCTTGTCCGGGCTGGTGTGCTCGAGCACCATGTCGTCGAAGGTGCGGCGCATGTTGAGCATCATCGCGTACAGCTCGCCCTTGGCCGTCTCGGGCAGTTGCACGCGCTGGGGTGCGTTGCCGAGGTCTGTGACGCCCAGCGACTGGGCCAGCCGCCGCGCCGGGTCGATGGTCAGCACCACGACCTTGCGGCCCTGTTCGGCCGCGCGCAGGGCGATCGCCGCGGCGGTGGTGGTCTTGCCGACCCCGCCGGAGCCGCAGCACACCACCACCCGGGCGGTCGGGTCGGCGATGATGGCCTCGACATCCAGCAGCGGAGTCGCCGGCGGGATCAGCGGGCTCGGGTGGCTCATCAGCGGACTCCCTGCGCGCTCAGATGTTCGGCCAGTTCGTACAGTCCGCCCAGGTCCATACCGTCGAGCAACGCCGGCAGATACAGGCGGCTGATATCCACCTTCGCCAGTTCGGCGGAGCTGTCGTCCTGGGCCTGCAGGGTTGCCGAATGTTCCACGGCTTCCCGGATCAGCCCCTGGAAGTCGTTGTCGTCCACCGTGATTCCGGCCTCGGCCAGTCCGGCCCGGACGGCGTCCAGATCGACGTCACCGGTCGCGACGCGGGCGCGCACCGGCGCGGGGAGAAAGCCCTCGGTGGCGCGATTGACGATGACCGTGCCGATCCGGAAATCCGATTCGGTCAGCTCGGCGATCGCGTCCGAGGTCTCCTGCACCGGCAGGGCCTCGAGCAGGGTCACCAGGTGGACGACGGTCTGCTCGGAATGCAGCAGCGCCGCCACGCCCTCGGCCTGCCCGGCGATCGGCCCGCCCTTGGCGACCTCCGCCATGGCCTTGGTGACATCGAGGAATCCGGCGATGCGACCGGTCGGCGGGGCGTCTACGACGATCTCGTCGTAGACGCGCCGACCGGATTTGTCCGTGCGGACCGCGCATTCCTTGATCTTGCCGGTCAGTATCACATCGCGCAGACCCGGTGCGATCGTCGTGACGAATTCGATGGCGCCCATCCGGCGCATCGCCCGGCCCGCGAAGCCGAGGTTGTAGAACATGTCGAGATATTCGAGGAAGGCGTGTTCGATATCGAGGGCCAGGGCCATCACCTCACCGCCACCGTCGGCGGTGGCGATCTTCGTTTCGGTGGGCGGCAGTGGCGGCAGATCGAACAATTGGGCAATCGATTGGCGGCCCTCCACCTCGACCAGCAGTACCCGGCGCCCGCCTGCGGCCAATGCGAGCGCCAAAGCGCCTGCGACCGTGGATTTTCCGGTCCCGCCCTTGCCGGACACGTAATGCAGCCGCGCTTTGTCGGCTCGGTCCGGCCACCCTAATTTCAGTCCCGGCTCTTGCGAAACGGGTACTGCTGTCGGTACTCCCACGTTCGCGAGCCTATAACCCGTTACGAAACAGCGACCAGAGGATCGCCCTACTGTCTCGTAGGCCACAGCGCACTTCCGTACGAGCCGGAAATGTGCTGATCGGTCCCCGACGAGTCTTTCGGCCGCACCGTTCACCGTCGGTTCACCCAGTACGCTTCTGCGACATGAGCGATGTGACGGTCTGGGAATACGCGACGGTGCCGCTGTTGACGCATGCGACCAAACAGATTCTGGATCAGTGGGGCGCCGACGGCTGGGAGCTGGTCACGGTGCTGCCGGGGCCGACCGGTGAACAGCACGTGGCCTATCTGAAGCGGCCCAAGCAGTGACGGCCGGCACGGACTGGCGCGCCAACCTCGAGCGACTGGGTCTCGCGCTGCCGCCGGTCGCGGCTCCGGCGGGCGCCTACATTCCGGCGGTGCGCAGCGGTTCGCTGGTCTACACCGCCGGCCAGCTGCCGTTCGTCGACGGCGCGCTGTCGGCGACGGGCAAGGTCGGCGCCGACGTGAGCGTCGAGGACGCCGCGCGGGCCGCGGGCCTGTGCGCGTTGAACGCGCTGGCGGCGGTTGACGATCTGGTCGGTCTGGACGCGGTCGTGCGGATCGTGAAGGTGGTGGGATTCGTCGCCTCGGCACCGGGTTTCACCGATCAGCCGCTGGTGATCAACGGCGCATCCGAGCTGCTGGGCGAGGTGTTCGGCGCGGCGGGAGTGCACGCCCGCTCCGCGGTCGGGGTGTTCGAGTTGCCCAAGAACACTCCGGTCGAGGTGGAGCTGATCGCCGAAGTGCGGTAGGCAAGGTAGATGACCCTCACTCATCCCGCGTACGGACAACTGCGGCCGGTCACCGGTACCGCTTCGGTGTTGTTGGCCGACAATCCGAACCAGATGACGCTCGAGGGGACGAACACCTGGATTCTGCGGGCACCGGATCGATCCGACTGTGTGGTGATCGATCCGGGGCCCAAGGACAAGGCGCACAGCGAGGCGATCGCCCGCGCCACCGACGGAAATATCGCGCTGACGTTGATCACGCATCACCATCACGACCACACCGGCGGCATCGACCGGCTGGTGAAACTGACCGGAACGCCGGTACGCGCGATGGATCCGAAATATCTGTCCGGCTCCTCGGCGCCGCTCACCGACGGTGAGGTCGTCGAGGCGGCCGGGCTGCGCCTGACGGTGCTGGGCACCCCGGGACATACCCAAGATTCGGTCAGTCTGCTACTCGACGACGCGCTGATCACCGGCGATACCGTGCTCGGCAGCGGGACGACGGTGCTGGAATCGCGCGACGACGCGCTCGGCGACTATCTCGACTCCCTCGAACTGCTCGCCCGGCACGCCCCCGGCCGTGCGCTGCTCCCGGCGCACGGCCCCGATCATCCGCAGGCCGAACCGGTGATCGGCTACTACATCGAACATCGGCATCAGCGCCTGAACCAGGTGCGGGCGGCGTTACGCGAACTCGGTGAGAACGCGACACCGCTGCAGGTCGTGGCGAAGGTGTACGCCGATGTGGACAAACGGCTGTGGCCGGCCGCGCGCAGCTCGGTCAAGGCCCAGCTCGCCTATCTGCGCGGCCGGAACTGATCCGGATGCGCCGGAGCGCGGTGGGAGATCCCTACCGCGCCCGGCGAGCCAGCCGCTCCGAATCGGAGATCAGCACGCTCTTGCCCTCGAGCCGCAGCCACCCGCGGTGGGCGAAATCGGCCAGGGCCTTGTTCACCGTCTCGCGCGAGGCGCCGACCAGCTGAGCGATCTCTTCCTGAGTGAGGTCGTGGGTGACCCGCAGGGCGCCGGCCTCCTGGGTGCCGAACCGCTGCGCGAGCTGCAACAGCGCCTTGGCGACTCGACCCGGGACATCGGTGAAGATCAGGTCGGCCAGGTTGTTGTTGGTACGCCGGAGGCGGCGGGCGAGCACCCGCAGCAACTGTTCGGCGATCTCCGGTCGCTGGTCGATCCAGGCCTTGAGCGCATCGCGATCCATGGTCACCGCACGCACCTCGGTCACGGTGGTGGCCGTGGAGGTACGCGGGCCCGGGTCGAAGATCGACAGCTCGCCGAACATATCCGACGGGCCCATGATGGTCAGCAGATTCTCGCGCCCGTCCGGGGAACGGCGGCCGATCTTCACCTTGCCCGACGTGATGATGTACAGCCGATCGCCGGGCTCGCCCTCATTGAAAATGACATGGCCACGTGGAAAATCCACCGGCTGAAGCTGTTTGGCGAGAGCAGCCACCGCGGTGGGCTCGACGCCTTGGAAGATGCCTGCTCTGGCGAGGGCCTCGTCCACGAATGTGCTCCTTATGGGAATTGACGGTGCTTACTGCGGCGTCAGCGGGTCCCTACGTGGTACGCAGGCTGCCGCCTGGCTCGGCGTCGCTCGCCACAGTGCTGGACCGAAGCGTTCGGCCGACAGTGCAGTCTACTTGCCATCCACGCAGCGTAGTGACAGACACCACGTAACGTGCGGTTTGTGAACGGGCGCGGCGTCGCGGAAAGTTCCCGGGCTCGAGTATTCGCGGGTCGGGCGCGGCGGTATCGCCGGACGGCGGAATCGGTCTAACTGGCTTGGGCGACGTCCAATTCGTCGCGATTACGGCGGCGGCCGCCGGAGCCGGCGTGTGCGGGCACGCCCAACTTGGCCAGCTCGTTGACCTCGGCATTGCTGGCCCTGTCCAGATATTGCTGGACCTCTTCACCCGGTTCGAGCAGCTTGCGCAGGCGGTTTTCGACACGTTCCATGAACAGTGCGAAAAGCATCAACACCACCGGGAAGAGCACCACAGCGAGTCCTTGCATACGGGTGAGTAAACACGGAGAAGGTCTCAGATGGAACACGGGAGGAGTTCGCGATCGCGCTCGCGTCGGTGCGGTTCCGTATGGTGGACGAGTGCGTGAACCCAGATCCACCGCCGTGAACGGGCACGAGACGGCCGCGACGGCCACCGATGCGGCGTCGGTCACAACGACCGAATCGAGTTCTCCGGCTCGAAAAAAACTTCCGCAGAAATCCGCGCGCGCGAACTCGAAACCAGCCGCCCGATTCGCCGACGAAACCCGGCTGGGTCTGGTACGTCGCGCCCGGCGGATGAATCGCACGCTGGCGTTGGCATTTCCCGACGCGCACTGCGAACTGGATTTCACCACCCCGCTCGAATTGGCCGTGGCCACAATCCTTTCCGCGCAATGCACCGACGTCCGGGTGAATCAGACGACTCCGGCATTGTTCGCCCGGTATCGCGACGCCAAGGCCTATGCCGAGGCCGATCGCACGGAACTCGAGGAATATATCCGGCCCACCGGCTTCTATCGCAACAAGACGAGTTCGCTGATCGGGCTGGGACAGGCGCTGCTGGAACACCATGACGGCGTCCTGCCGCACACGCTGGCCGAATTGGTGAAGCTGCCGGGCATCGGGCGCAAGACCGCCAACGTCATCCTCGGCAACGCCTTCGATGTGCCGGGAATCACTGTCGACACCCATTTCTCGCGGCTGGTGCAGCGGTGGAAATGGACCACCGAGGACGACCCGGTCAAGATCGAACACGCCGTCGGCGAACTGATCGAGCGCAAGGAATGGACGATGCTCTCGCATCGGGTGATCTTCCACGGCCGCCGCGTCTGCCATTCCCGTAAACCGGCGTGCGGCGCCTGCCTGCTGGCCAAGGATTGCCCCTCCTTCGGAATCGGCCCGACCGACCCCGCGACGGCCGCCGCACTGGTGAAGGGACCCGAGGCCGAGCATCTGCTCGAATTGGTGGGCCGGTGAAGTCGGTTCCTGCGGCGTGGCGATGGGCGTTCGTCGTTCTGATAGCTGTGGTGGCGCTCGCCGTCGCGGTCTGGCCGCGCGGTGACCACGACGGTCCGTCCGTGACCGCCACCGCGGTGCAGGGCGGGCCGG